>NZ_AZDJ01000013.1:0-43596 GCF_001434705.1 Lacticaseibacillus nasuensis JCM 17158 | reverse complement strand
CCGTGCCACTCCGCTTCGCGAAGGTGGCTTGCCACCTGCCGGCGACGGGAGTAACTTCAATGACGTGAATGGACTGAGGAAGGGCGAGTCTGCCCGGAATCAGGAAAAGTAAACATTCCGCAACTCGGACCAAGCCAATAGCCAACGTGGTAGAGATCCGGCTGGCTTAGTTGCGGGCACCATGGCGGTGTGAGGAAGCGTCGCGACTTCCTCACGCCGCTTTTTGTGTGTCCGCGCACAAAAAAACCGCCGCCAGCTGGCAGCGGTAAGCCTTATTGAAGTTTGGTTTCGTGCGCCGAGTAGCCGGACTGCTTGGCGATGTTGTACTGCTGGTAATAGGTACTAAACATCGTCTTGGCCACGGTCAGGTTGTAGTTCGCCAAGTCATCCCCGCGCAGGTTCGGGAAGACGACGGCAATGGCAATTTTCGGATTCTTCGCCGGGGCGAAGCCGACAAAACTTTGGGTCGTCGTTTCCAGCAGCTCGGATTGGGAGTTGGTGGGATCGCGGCGGGTAAAGGTTTGCGCCGTCCCGGTTTTTCCGGCCACGCCGGGGTTCAGCGTGTTTAAGCTCGTGGCGGTGGTCCACCCATCGGTGCCGTGCACCACTTGCCACATTCCTTGCTTGACCAGGTCTAGCTGCGCCTGGGTGTTGCCCGTCTTACCCAAGACGCTCGGCGTGGTCGTCTCCACGATTCGGTTGCTTTTGCCGGTGCCGCTGGCTTCGGCGATGCTTTGCACCACGTACGGCTTCATGCGGTAGCCGTTGTTGGCCACGGTGCTGATGTACTGCGCCATTTGCATGAGCGTGTAGCCATCGTAGTTCCCGTAAGCCAAATCCAGCGCCGAGCCGACCTTCAACAACCCGTTGGCGTAATCGTCCCCGGTCAACCCGCTGACTTCGCCGGGCAAGTCGATGCCGGTTTTTTGCCCCAAGCCATATTGCCCGAAGTAACCGCGCATTTTCTCGAAAATGTCGTCGTCCAGGGTCATCGAGGACTTCGGGACGTAGCTGGCGTGGCCTTCCTTCATCGCCAGGCGCATCATGTAGATGTTACTGGAGACTTCCAGCGCCTTGGTGGCCGTCAGCGTGGCAAACGTGCCGGCGGGATAAACGGACTTCTTCACCGCGGTGGCCGGCAGGTAAATCGGCGTGTCGACTTGGGTGTTGTTCTTGACGGTGATGACGCCGTCTTGCAAGGCGCCGAGCACCATCGCCCCCTTGACCGCCGACCCCATGACGAACGAGCGGTTGATGCTGCCCAAGGCGTCGTCGGTGATCTCGTTGGTTTTGGTGTCATGCGCCAAGCCGGCCACGGCAAGCACCGCGCCGGTTTGCGGATTCATCGCGATTGCGTAGGCGCCGTCGGAATACCGCGCCGCCCCGTTGCTCAACGCCGACTTGAAGGTGCTAGTCAGCACCTTTTCCACCTGCTTTTGATAATTCAAGTCGATGGTCAAGTTGAGGTTTTCGCCAGCCTTGCCCTTGAATTCTTGGACTTGGTTGATGATGCTGTTATCGCTGCCGATATCCACCTGGGTCCGCGACTTGGCCCCTTTTAAAATCGATTCGTATTGTTGCTCGAGGTAACTGGTCCCCACCCGGTCGTTGCGGGCGTAACCGTTGGCCAAGTAGCTGGTCAACCCGGAGGCAGGCAGCCCAGACTTGGCGCTGGACACCGTGCCGATAATGCTGGTCAGGGACGACCCGTTGGGATATTCGCGCTCCCAGTCGGTGCCGAGGTTTACCCCGGGCATGCTGGTGAGGTGCTCGCCAACGGCACTGGATTCGGCCACCGTGACGCCGCTGCTTTTCAACAGGACGGTCGTCAGCTGCGTGGCGCCGTTCATGATCTTGAACAGCATCACCGCCTCGCGCTGCGTGCTGGTGAAGGTCGGCAGGTGTGCCTGCACATAGGCGGCTTGTAGCTTGTACAGCTTGCTGGCATCGGTCAGGGTTTGCTGGCTTTTCGGCAACTTGGCAGTGACGGCCTTGGCGTGGTCGGCGTCGGCCAGATAATAGTCGGCGTAATCGCGCGGCTGCAAGTTCGTCGGCGTGATGGTCAGGTAATTGGCGAGGCGGTTAGCCACGCCATACATTTGCGCCGCACTGGTGCCGACACTTTTGGTGTAGGTGATGGCGTTGTTGGCGGTGTTGGTCACCAGCGGCCGGCCCTTGACGTCGTACATCAACCCCCGCGGCACGGCGCCGGCAACGACGGTTTGGTCGGTGCGGTCGACTTCCCCGGCGAACTTGCTGCCGTTGATGATCTGCAAATAAGCCAGTTGCCCGATCAAGGCGGCCAGCAGCAAGAACACCACGAAAAAGAGGAGATTCAACCGGAACGGAATTTGAGATTTCGGCCGTTTGGGCTTGGGGGTACGAACGTATTTCACGAGACAGGCTCCTTTGATTCTGACACTGATTACCCACCAGTGTAGCAAAAAACCGGGGCCATCGCGAATCTCCCCGCACCCTTATCACAAGTTTAACGCCTATGGTATAGTAGAATTCAAATTACGGGGAGGTGGCAACATGCGAGTCTATCACTGGCTAAAGGCCCATCCCTTGGTGTGCGCCGCGGTTCTTCCCATGCTGATCATGGCGGTTTACTTCATCGCCCGCGGCGTCTACCCCTTCGGCAACAGCAGCGTGTTGACCGTGGACATGGGCCAGCAGTACATCGATTTTTACGCCTACTTTCGCAGCACCGTGTTCGGCCACCCCGGTCAACTTTTCTATAGCTTCAGCAATGCCTTAGGCGGCGACATGTATGGCACCTTTGCCTACTACTTGTTGAGCCCCTACAACCTGGTGTTACTCCTCTTCCCGAAGACCATGCTCGACGTGGCCGTGGCGGTGATGACGCTGTTAAAATACGGCAGCGCCGGCTTGGCAATGGCGTATTATCTGAAAACCACCGGCTGGCGCTCCTGGTGGCTGCCGGCTTGGGGCACGGCCTACGCCTTGTCCGGCTGGATGCTGGCCAACCAACTCAACTTGATGTGGTTCGACGGCGCGATTTGCTTGCCGCTGATCGCCGTGGCGCTGGCCAACCTCGTGGCCGGGCGGCGGCCGTTTGCCTATATCGGCTGGCTGGCCGCGGCGATCGTGGTCAATTACTACATCGCCTTTATGCTGTGCCTGTTTCTGGTTGGCTACTTTGGTTACGAAGTCGTGCGGCAATGGGCCGGCTGGCGCTGGTTCGCCCGCCAGACCGCGCGCTTTGCCGCCGCCAGCATGGCCGCGGCGGGCCTGGCGGCGGTGATCGTGATCCCGACCTTGGTGCAGCTGCGGCTCGGCAAGGGCACCTACACGACGACGGATTTTCATTGGCGCTTCGAATACGCGCCGTACCGCCAGCTCGGGAAGTTCATGCTCGGGGCGTTTAACTTCGACCAGATGCCCAGCGGCCAGGCTAACGTCTTCATCGGCGCCATTGGGGTGTTAGGCGCGGTGCTGTTTTTCACCCAGCGCACGATTCCGGTGCGCGAGCGGCTGTTTGCCGCCGGCTGGAGCCTGTTTTTGACCCTGTCGGTAATGGTGGAGCCGCTCGACTTGCTGTGGCACGGTTTACAGTTTCCCTCGTGGTACCCGTATCGCTTCAGCTTCGTCATTTGCTTTTGGCTGCTGGTCTTGGCCGGGCGCGCCTTGCAAGGCCAACCGACTGGCCTGACTTGGTGGCAAATGTTGCTGACGCTGGGCCTGGTGTTGGCGGTGGTTGCCACCGTCTGGCTGAATCTGGCGCACTTTAGCTACCTCACCGAGTGGCAAGTCGGGGCCTCTGCGCTGTTTGGTATCGCCGCGGTGATTCTCCTGACGATTCGCCACGACGGCCGCGCCGCCACCGCCGCCATTTTCGCGATGTTTATGGTGATCGACAGCACCGCCAACATGGTGACGACCTTGAACCAGCTGTCTTACATTTCCCACTCCGACTATCACACCTACACGGAAAGCCTGCGCGCCGGCGTCGCCCACATTCAAGCGGCCGACAGCGGCACCTACCGCATCGGCAAAACCGTCACCCGCACCAAAAACGACGCCATGCAGGTGGGGTACATGGGCACCGACCAGTTCAATTCGATGATGGCCCCGCCTACCGTGCAGCTCTTCGAAGACCTCGGCCAATCCGAAAACGACGGCTTCGTCGGCTACACCAACGGCACCGTCATCACCGACGCCTTGCTGGACCTCAAGTATTGGCTGACGCCGCGGCCAACGCCGGCGGTGGCCACCGGCTTTTTACCGAGCAGCGGCGCCCGGCCCGACGTCAGCCGCTACGACGAGCTCGGCCGCACCGGCGACTTAATCGTGTCGCGCAACCCTAACGCCTTGGGGCTGGGGTTTGTCGCCAGCACCGATATTCTCAAAACCAAACGCGCCGCCAACTTGGCGATGCTCAATCAAGAGCTGATTCTCACCCACCTGGCCGGCCAACCCTACCGTTCGCTGTTCGACCTGCAGACTATGACGGGGCCGAAGCTGCACGACGCAACCATCAAGAAGCAAACCCAGGTGGTCACCAAGGTCACCGACGGGGCGACGGTCACATACACCTTCACGGCGCCCACCACCGATCCGTACTACCTCCAGCTTCCCGTGGCGTTCAGCGATAATGTCGTCACCCTCACGCAAAACGGCACCGATTTACCGATTCCCGATAGTTTTCGCAGCAGCATCTTGCTAAACGTCACGCCGACCGCACCCGGCGAAAAGCAAACCCTGACGCTGACGCTGCAAAAAAGCACGGCCAACCTTACCGACGTGGCGCTGTATCGCCTGAACGCCGCGGCGACCACCGCGCTGCTCACGCCGCTGCGGCAAAATCCGTGGCACATCACGCACCGTAGCGACACCAGCCTGCGTGGCACCGTCACGGTAGAGGCCAAGCACAAGCTGTTGATGACGACGATTCCCGCCGTGCCCGGCTGGCGCGTCACCGTCGACGGTCAGCCAGCCACCATCAGCAAGGCGCTGAAGTATTTCATCGCCATTCGCCTCAAGCCCGGCCAGCACACCGTGACCATGACCTACCGGCCGCCGGCGCTAGGACTCGGCGCCGCAATCAGCCTCGCCAGTGCCGCACTCGTCGGTGCCTGGTGGTGGTGCACCCCCACCGGCCGCCACCGCAAACATTCCTAAGCCACTAAAAACTCGCGCCGCCATTTTGCCAATGGCGGCGCGAGTTTTGGTTAGTCCTGTTTTTCGACCAGGTGGTGCTTGAAGGCGTAGATGGCGGCCTGGGTGCGGTCCTCGACTTCGAGCTTGGCCAAGATATTGGACACATGCGTCTTCACGGTTTTCAAGGTGATGAATAATTCCGTGGCGATTTCTTGATTGGACTTGCCTTGGGCGATGAGTTGTAACACCTCGCGCTCACGGTTGGTCAGGTCATCATAGCGCTGAATCTCGGCGCGCTTGCTCATCCGGTTCATCATCTTGGTGGTGACTTGCGGCTCGAGCACCGCCTCACCTTGCGCGGTCTTGCGAATGGCGTCGGCGATTTCTTCGGCCGTCGCGGTTTTCAAGATGTAACTCGCGGCGCCGGCGGCAATGGCCGGGTACACCTTTTCGTCGTCGATGAAGCTGGTCAAAATGATAATGCGCGCCTGCGGCCAGGTGGCGAGAATCTTCTTGGTGGCGGTGATGCCATCCATGTTCGGCATCACCAAGTCCATCAAGATGACATCGGGCCGCAGCTGCAACGCCAGGTCGAGCCCTTCCTGGCCGTCGGTGGCTTGGCCCACCACGGTTAAGTCGGGTTGCACGCCGAGGTAGGTGGCGATCCCTAACCGCACCATTTCGTGATCATCGACAATCAATACTTTAATCATTCGGCTCATCCTTTGGCATCGGCACGCGGACTTCAACCGTCGTGCCTTGATTTGGAAAACTAATTACCCGCGCAGTGCCGCCGACGCTGGTGGCGCGCTCTTGAATATTGGCGAGGCCATAGGCGCCGGTGTGCGGCTCGGCGTTCAAGTCGAAGCCGACCCCATCATCGACGACGCGCAAAATCACGTTGCCGCCTACCGCCTTCAAGTATACCTCAAGGCTGTCCGCCTTGGCGTGGCGCAGCGTGTTCGACAGCAACTCCTGAACAATCCGGAACAAGTTGTCCTCAATGGCGCTGCCGAGGTGCACGTCGTCGAGCTCCCAGGTGATCTTGATGTGAATCTTGGTTTGCAGCTCCTGCAGCAAGCCGATGATGCCGGCCTTCAGCGATTTGCCTTCAAGGTTGGTCGGCCGCAGGTGCAACAGCAACGCCCGCATTTCGGCTTGGGCCTCGTTGATCACGCCTTCGATGGTAACCACCGTTTTCAGCTGCGGGTCATCCTTGGGCATCACGCTGCGCACCGCCGACAGCATCATCATCGCGGCAAACAATTGCTGGGACACAGAATCATGCAACTCCCGCGCCAGGCGGTGGCGCTCGGCCGTCAGGATTTCTTCCTTGCTTTCACCGGCCACGCGAACCGGCACGTTGGCGTAGCGCTCGATTTCCCGCTGGAGGCGAATCATTTTTTGCCGCAATTGCTCCAGCAGCTGGGCGTTGTCCGGCCCGAGTAAGTCGGCGGCCACCTGCTGACGCGCCAGCACCGGGGCGTCGACGTGGCCGGTCGTCAGTTGCGCCAGGCGGCTGGCCAAGGCGCTGCGCTGGCGACGAGCGGCCGCATACGCCCAAATCGTGACAATGCTGGCGAGAATCACCGACCCGGCGATGAGATACGCCACCACCGGCGCGTGGTACACCGGCAGCATCAACGCTTGCGCCGTGGTGCGCGGCGTGTCGTAGGTGACCATGAAGACGGCGGTGAGTTCAAGCATCGCCGCCAGCAACCACGTCACGATAAACAGCCACAATAAATTGAATCGCCTCATACCGCCAGCACCTCCACATCACCAAACGCCACGTTGGTGAGAATGTGGACGCGCCGGGTGGCGGTGTCGTAGTCATCGCTGTACTGCGTCACGGTTTCCATGTGCACCGGCAGCTCGTGGTTGGCCATCGTCAAGGTGCCAAACGCGCCGGAGTGGCTGACCATGACCCCGACGCCCACCGGCACCAGGATCCGGGTTTTCCCGCAGCCCTTGCGAATCACGACATGATTATCCCCTTTAGGCAAGATGGTGTTGCCCAGGTCGATGATGGTGTCGCCGGCGGCCACGGTGAGGTTAATGTCGTCCCATTCAAACAACTGGGTGCCGATATGCGCCTCCCCGACCCACGGGTGCCGAATGCTCTTGCCGGCTTTGGGCGTCGGCTCGGTGGTGGCCACGGCGACGAATTGTTTCTTCGCCCAGGGGCCAAAGCCGTGCGCCCCGTTGGCGTACTTCAAGACCGCCACGGCGCCGAGAAACAGCATCACCCACACGGTAGGGTTGATGAACACCGCCACGATCACCGCGATGGTGCCGGCGGTGAGCCACACTTCGCGGCCGTGATGCACCCGCGTGCCCAGCCACACCGCGAGTAGCCCCAGCAACAGCGTCAGGAAAATCGGCGGGTTCGTCACGATTTCAAAGCCTAAACCAAATAACAGCGCCAGTTCTACCAGCCAAAACACTTGCCATCTGCGACTCACCACACCGCCCCCTTTCACTGATTCTCTTTAGTATACCGAATCTTAGTCAGTTGGGCTTACGGCTTTAGCCCGAAATCTGGCCACGAAAAAAGCGGCGACTGCCGCTATCCTTCAACCTTGGTAATCTTGACGGTCATGTTGCCGCCTGGGGTGGCGATGCTCACCTTGTCGCCAACCTTGTGGCCGATGAGGCCCTTGGCGATTGGCGATTCGTTGCTGATTTTACCGCCAAAGGCATCAGCCTCGGCCGCGCCGACGATTTCGTAGGTTTCTTCCTCGTCGTCGCCGTCTTCAACGAAGCTCACCTTGCGGCCCAACGACACCTCGTCGGCGGCCACGGCGTTGGCGTCGATGATTTCGGCGAAGCGCAGCATGGTTTCGACCTGGGCGATGCGGGTCTCTAACGACGACTGCTCGTCCTTGGCGCTTTCGTATTCGGAGTTTTCGGACAAGTCGCCGAAGCCGCGGGCGACCTTGATCCGTTCGATGACCTCTGGCCGGCGCACGGTTTTCAAGTTCTCCAGCTCTTCTTCAAGCTTTTGCTTGCCCGCGGCGGTCATTGGGTATGTTTTATCTGCCATGATTTATCCCTCAATTCAATTGATAACGTTCAGAAGTAGAGGATAAGCAGTTTCGCCTGCTTTGTCAACTACAATCCCCCGCCCCCTTGGCCGCGCGCGGCTAAAATGGCGCGGATCTTGGTGACCAACAAGTCGATGGCCACCTGGTTTTGCCCGCCTTCTGGAATGATGATATCGGCGTAGCGTTTAGTCGGTTCGATAAACTGATGATAAGACGGCTTCACCGTCGCCAGGTACTGGTCGATGATGTCGGCGAGGTCCCGACCGCGCTCGGCCATGTCGCGGCGAATGCGGCGGATGATGCGAATGTCGTCGTCGGTATCGACATAGACCTTGATGTCCATCAAGTCGCGCAGCTTTGGATCGGCCAGAATCAAGATGCCTTCCACGATGATCACGGCGCGCGACTCGACGCGCTCGGTGAGCGCGGCGCGGTTGTGGTTGGCGTAGTCGTACACCGGCTTGTCGATGGCCTCGCCGCGAATGAGTGCCTGCAGCTGCGCCAGCAAGAGCGGCGTGTCGAAGGCCAAGGGGTGATCGTAATTGATCAGCCGGCGCTGGTCAAACGGCAGGTCGCTGTGCTTGTAGTAGCTGTCTTGGGCGAGTAACACGACGGAATGTCCGGAGAAATGGTCGAAGATGGCGCGGCTCACGCTGGTTTTGCCTGAAGCGGAGCCGCCGGTCACCCCGATGACGATCGGTTTTTGCATGGTTGCCCCCATGAAAAAGCGCGACGGCTGTCGCGCTTTGGTTGTGTGCTTATTTACTGCTGGCCGCCGCCGCGTTATCGGCGGCAAACTTGGCCGTGTTGGCGTCGTGTTGGGCGCGCGTCGTCGCGTACAAGATTTCCCCAGTTTTCATGTTGGCCACGAAATACAGGTACTTCTTGTTGCGATTGGTCGGGCTCAACACCGCCGTGATCGAATTCTCGCTCGGTGAGTCGAATGGCCCCGGGCCGTAGCCAGTGTGGACGTACAAGTTGTACGGCGAGTCCACCGCCGTGTCCTTGTTGGTCAAGTGCGCCTTGTGCGTATTCAGCGCGTACATGACGGACAAGTCGGATTGCAGCGGCATCTTAGCGGCGATGCGGTTCAAGAACACGCCGGCGATGGTGCGGCGATCCGCGGTGGTGGACCCTTCGCGTTCCACCAGCGAGGCCAAGGTCATCACCTGTTGGACGCTGTAGCCTTGCCGGGCGATGCTGGTGTAATAACTTTGCATCACGCTGTCGGCTTTGACCACCATTTCGGTGACCAGCTCCTGCGCGGTTTCCTTGGCCGTCACGCTGTAGGTCGCCGGGAACAGGTAGCCTTCCAGGCGATAGCGGACCCCCTTAGCCGCCGCGGCGCTACTCAACAGCTTCGGGTAGCGCTTGGCCAGTTGGTCGAAAAAGGCTTGGTCCTTCAGCACCGCCAAGAACTTCGCCTTGGTGAGGTTGGGATTCTTGGCCTTCAGCCCATCCACCGTGGTGGCGATGTCGCTGATTTGTGCGCCTTCCTTGACCAGCACGGTGCCCACCGCGTCGGCCTGGGCGCCGCCGTCCCGCAAGACGGAAATGATGTCGTCGAGGGTTTCGGCCTTGCTGAAGTGGTACGTGCCGGCCTTAAACGCCGCCACGTTATGGAACTTCACGTAATAGTTGAACACCGTGCCACTTTTGATGATGCCTTTTTTCTGCAACTCGGCGCCGATGGCCTTCGTCGAGCTGCCGATGCCGATTTTCACGGCAATGCGGTCCTTGGAATTCGGATCCACCGGCGCCAAAGCGGACTTGATGTAGCGATAGCCCAGAATGCCGATGATCACGAGCAGCACCACGACGATGCCGACGATCCAGCGCACGATGCGCGTGACCACCCGTTGTTCCTGACGCCTGGTCCGGCGCTTTCTTGTGTCTTGATTGTGCGACTGTCTGTCCACCCACTCGTCCTCCGTTCGTGCCAATACTAGAAACAGTATACAAAAAGCCGCCGCAAATTGCGACGGCTGAACTATTTCATTCGTGTTACGGGCTAGCGGATGCTGGCGCCGACGTGTTCCTGCAAGGCGGCGACGACCTTGTCAAAGGCCGTGGTCACCTGCTCGTCCGTCAGCGTGGCCGCTTCGTTTAGGTAGGTCAACGTGTAGGCCAGACTCTTTTGGCCAGGGGCGATATGCGCGCCTTCGTAGACGTCAAACAAGGTGATGGACTGCAGGTACTTGCCACCCGCGGCGCGAATCGTCGCCTCGATGGTGGCGTTATCCACCGTCTTGGCCACCTGAATGGCAATATCGCGCGTCACCGCCGGGAACTTCGGCGCGGGCTGCGCCAGCACTTCAGCGCGGTCGGTTTTCATCAACGCGGAGAGGTTCAGCTCGAAAACATACGTCGCCGGCAGTCCTTCGGCTTGTTCAAACGCCGGGTGCAAGCGGCCAATCAAGCCAATGGTTTCGCCCCCCAGCATCAGCTTGGCGCTTTGCCCCGGGTGTAGGTGCGCATCGGTGGTCAATGGCAGGTATTGCACCGGCGTTGCCAGGCGAAAATCGGCCAGCAAATGCGCCACAATCCCCTTCACCGCGTAAAAATCGACGGCTTGGGCGGCTTGGTGCCAGGTTTTGCTCAGCAAGTTGCCGGTCAACACGCCGGCGACGTACTCGTTTTCCTCCGGCCGGCTGTGGCCAGCCGAGCGCGGGAAGACCCGCCCTTGTTCGTACAAGGCGATGTCGGTTTGCTTGCGGGCGAGATTATACTGCACCGCGTCGATCAACCCGGCCAACAAGTTGCGGCGCAAGGCCGAATGGTCGGTGGTCATCGGAAAGGCAACGGCGGTTTGCTCGCTTGGCGTCAACTCAAACCAGCCGGCCTGCTCGTCGCTGACCAGACTGTAGGTGATGGCCTGAGTGAGGCCGAGGCCTTCCAGCAGGCGCCGCGTGCGGCGCAGGCGCGCTTGTTGCGGCGTGAAGGCGCCGATGGTCATCGTGGTGGTCGGCAAGGTATTCGGCAGATTGTCGTAGCCGTAAATCCGGGCGACTTCCTCGATCAAATCGGCCTCGATGTGAATGTCCCAGCGCCGCGTCGGCACGGCGACGGCAAACAGGCCGTCCGCCTCGGTGACGCCAAAGCCCAGCTGCTCAAAAATCCCCGTGACCGTGGCGGCATCCAGGCTGGTGCCCAACACGTGGTTGATGCGATCCAGCGAAATATCCACCACCGTCGGCTCCGGCTTGACTGCCGTGGCACTCAGCGTCCCGGTGGCGACGGTGCCGTCGCCGAGCTCGGCCATTAGCCGCGCGGCTTCGTCCAACGCCAAGTTGATGCTGCCAACGTCCACGCCTTTTTCAAAGCGGCTGGAGGCCTGCGAGCGCAGGTTGTACTTCAGCGCGGTTTTGCGGATGTTGGTCGGGGCAAACATCGCGCTTTCGATGACCACGGTGGTCGTCGTCGCGGTAATTTCGGAATTCAACCCACCCATGACGCCGGCCAAGGCCACCGGCTGCTGGCCGTTGGTGATGACGATATCATCGGGATCAAGCTCGTGGTCGTTGCCATCAAGCGTCGTCAAGGCTTCGCCGGCCTTGGCGCGGCGCACGAGAATCTCCTGGCTGCCGAGCTTGGCGTAGTCAAAGGCGTGCAGCGGCTGGCCGTAACCCAGCATGATCAAGTTGGTGACGTCGACAATATTATTGATTGGCCGCACCCCGGCGTTCCACAGCCGGCGCTGCAGCCACAGCGGGCTGTCCTTGATCGTGATGTTGTCGACGACGCGCATTTGGTACGCCGGCGCGTCGGTGGGATCGGCCACCGTGGCGGTGAGGTAATCGCTCACCGGCTTGCCGGTTTCGGTCACGGGCTGGTCGGTGAAGTGCGGCTTGTTGCCATAAGTGGCGCCGACTTCCCAGGCCACCCCGCGCATGCCCAGGGCATCCGCGCGGTTTGGCGTGATTTCAAAATCCAGCACCGCGTCGTCCATCCCCAATGCGGCTAAGGCGTCGCTACCGGGGGTCAACGGCTCATCAAAAACATAGATGCCGGCGTCAAAGGACTTCGGCGCAATGGCGTCGCTGAAGCCGAGTTCCTGCAGCGCGCAAATCATGCCATCGGACACGACGCCGCGCATCTTGCCGCGCTTAATTTTTTCGTTGCCGCCGATGCGGGCGCCTGGTAAGGCCACCACCACGGTTTGACCGGCTTCGATGTTTGGCGCACCGCAGACGATTTGGCGCAATTCGTCATCGCCGGTGTCCACCATGGCAATCTTCAGGTGATCGGAATCCGGGTGATCGCGCAGGGATGCGACCTTGCCGACGACGACTTTTTTCAAGCCCTCGCCCAGCCGGGTCACGCTATCGACTTCGATCCCGGTGCGCGACACCTTGTCCATCAACTCTTCCGGGCTGACCGACACATCAACTAATTCTTTTAACCATTCATACGAGACGTTCACGGGTTAACCCTCCTGTTGGAATTGGCGCAAGAAGCGGACATCGCCTTGGTAGAAGCTGCGAATGTCGTCGATGCCGTATTTCAGCATCGCAAACCGATCCGGGCCAAGGCCAAAGGCGAACCCGCCATACACATCGGCGTCCACCCCGGCGGCGGTCAAGACGTTCGGGTGCACCATGCCGGCCCCAAGGACTTCGATCCAGCCGGAGTACTTGCAAATGGCACAGCCGACGCCGCCGCACCGGAAGCACGACACGTCGACTTCAACACTCGGCTCGGTGAACGGGAAAAAGCTCGGGCGCAGGCGAATCTTGCGCTCGGCGCCAAAGACGTGCTGCGCCAGCGCCAACAACGTCCCCTTCAAGTCAGCCATGGTGATGTGGCGGTCGATGACGAGGCCTTCGATTTGGTGAAACTGGTGACTATGCGTGGCGTCGTCGGTATCGCGGCGGTAGACGCGGCCGGGGCTGATCATTTTCAGCGGGCCCTTGCTGAAGTCGTGCTTCTCTAACGTCCGCGCCTGCACCGGGCTGGTTTGCGAGCGCATCAACAGCTGCGAATCGATGTAAAACGTGTCTTGCATGTCGCGCGCCGGGTGGTCCTTTGGGATGTTCAACATCTCGAAGTTGTAGTGGTCCTCTTCGACTTCGGGGCCGTCGATGACTTGATAGCCTTGGCCGATGAAGAATTCTTCCACGTCGTCCATGATTTGCTGCAAGATGTGCGGCGTGCCGGCCACCACTTCATCGCCGGGTAAGGTGACGTCGATGGTTTCCTGCTCGAGGCGTTTTTGAATCATGGCCGCTTCCAAGGCGGCGCGGCGCTCTTGCAGGTTGGCTTGGAGTTCGGCCTTGATTTGGTTGGCAAACTCGCCCACCTTCGGCCGCTCTTCCGGGGCTAAGTCGCGCATGCCGCGCAACACCTCGGTAATCGGGCCTTTCTTGCCAAGCAGGCTGACGCGCACCTGGTTTAATTCGTCGAGATCAGAGATATGGTGAATCTTTTGCTGGTTCTCATCGCGCAGTGCCTCTAAGCGTGATTTCAGATCCATGGTGTTGGCTTCCTTTCAGTACTAAATTTTGGGCATAAAAAAAGCCCCGTTCCCGAGGGACGAAGCATCGCGGTACCACCCTTGTTCACCCAACTTGGGTGCACTCAACAGCATAACGGCAGGACCGGGTCGCCGAAACGACCAACTCGGAAAGTGAAAACACCCGCTTGAGCCATCGGCACCTTACAGTCTATGAGTGCCGTTCCCTATCTGGTTCGCCCGGTTGAGCTTTCGTCAACGTCTTTAGGTGATTCGAATATGTTCAGTGTAGCCAAGGCGCGAAAAAATTGCAAGGCAGGCACGAAAAAAGCGGCACGCGGCCGCTTCCCTTATTCGCACTCAGCGTCCGTGATCCATTGGTCGCCCCAAACGTGGGCCGCATCCAGAACCGGGCCCAGGGCTGCGCCCTTGGCCGTCAACGCGTATTGAATCAACGAAGAGTTCGGATGGGTCAGGCGGTCAATCAAGCCTTCGCCTTCCATCTCCTTTAAGCGCTCAACCAAAACGCGGTCGGAGCACTTCTCGATGGTGCCGGCAATGTCCTTGAAGCGAGACGGGCCGTTTTGAAACAGCGTCTCGAGAATCATGCCGTTCCACTTCTTGCCGAGAATCGAGAACGTCTGCGAAAACTTCGGGCAGAGTGAGTATTTGGCGGCAGTACACGGCGCCGCCGCAGTGGTCGTAGTTGTTGTCATTTCCTTCACCTCATCGAATGCTTACATTTATATAGCTAGTATACCCCTTTGGCGTCAGAATGCAACGATTACGCAAGATTCCGGGAAAACCGGCGAAATATTGCACGAAAAAACCAACCCAAACCTCGGGCTGGCCGCTTAATTGCGTACTTGTTCGACGTGATAGGCGAAGGGATGCCGGAGCTTCATCAGCCACGGCTTGACCACCTCGTCAACCGCCGCGTAATCATCCACCAACGACACCACGAAGCTTTCTTTGTACTTCGGCAGGCCCACGGTGGCGCCCCACATGTGCTTGATGATGATGTCTTTTTCCATCGGGGTCAAGTCGGTCAGCTTCTCCGCGTTGCGCAAGGCAATCCGCGGATGAATGTAGGCATGCGTGCCCAGACTGAACTTGGTCGTTCGCCAATCGTAATAGAACAAGTCATGCAATAGCCCCGCTCGCGCCAGTGCGCGAACATTCAGATGGTGTTTCTTACCAAACAGGTAACTGCGGTAAGAAACGCTAATCACATGTTCCAAGCGATTGGAGTAATGGTGTTGCGGATATTCCGCCAGGCGCTGGACCTCGGGTGTTGCCAAGAGGTCCTGCACTAACGCCACATACTCGTGATCGTTGGCCCATTGCAAATCGTTACTCATTCAATGTCCCCTTTTGTGTGGTGCGTTCAACACACCTTCATTATATCAGGTCCAGCCGCCGATAACAGCCCTAGGCGGTGAGGTGAAACAAGATGACCGCCGCGGCAATGGCGACGTTAAGCGATTCAGCGCGACCTTTGATGGGAATGTAAAGATTTTTGGTTGTTTCTGTGAGCAAGGCTTCCTGCATGCCGTTGCCTTCATTGCCGACCACCAAGGCGAATTGTTCCTGAGGCGCCAGCTCCCGGTAGTTTTGCGCGTTGACGTTGAGCTCCGTGCCGTACACGGCGATGCCGGCGGCTTGCAACTGCGCAATCAAGGGCGCCAAGTCCGCCATCACGATGCGGACATGGAACTGGCTGCCTTGCATGGCGCGCAGCACCTTGGGATTAAACGGATCCGCCGTGCCGGCGCCAAAAACGACGGTGCCGACGCCGGCCGCGTCGGCGGTGCGCACCAGCGTCCCGACGTTACCGGGGTCTTGAATGCCGTCCAGCAGCAGGAATTGGCCGGTTAGCGCCGGCAGGCTCGCCAATTCGCGCGGCATCACCGCAAAGATGCCTTGCGGGGTTTCGGTGTCGCTGAGGTGCTTGGCCACCTCGGGGCTGATTTCGATCAGCTGGTCATAAAACGGCCGCAACGCGCGCTCGTCGAGAAACTTCTCGGTGGCGTAAATCGTCTTGGGCGTCAAGCCGCTGGCCAAGGCCTCTTCCACCAGGTGCCAGCCGTCGAGCAAGTACGCGTCGCCTTGCTTTTGGCCTTTCTTGGTGGTGAGCTTCTTGGCCGCCTTGATGCGCTCGTTTTTCGGTGATGCAATATATTCTGTCATGTTTTTTCCTCCGAGCGTAGTGTACCACACCCAAGCGGCGAATCTGCTACACTAATCTAGATGAACTAAAGGAGGTCGCCTATGCCAAAAATTGCGCAACAAATTCGCGTCGCCGGCCGCGTTCAAGGCGTCGGGTTTCGCTGGACTACCCTGCAGCTGGCGCAACGCCACCACATTGTCGGCACGGTCGCCAACCAGGCGGACGGGAGCGTCGAAATTATCGCGGTGGGCGAAGCCGCCGACCTAGAAGCGTTTGCCGCCAGCATCAAGGCCGGCCCGTCGCCTTACGCCCGCGTCGCCACCTACGAGGCGCACACGCTGTACCCGGTGCCGCACTTCACCGATTTTCGCGTCACCGGGTGACATCAGCCTTAGGTAGCATTGAACTTCGCCGCCCCAACAAGTATGATATTGGCTAGTGACATAGAAGGGACAGACGACATGCATAAACTTAAACGGTGGCTCGTGCTCGGGGCCATTCCTCTCCTCACCGTCGTGTTGACGGCCTGCAAACGCACCACGACCACAACCTTGAAGCCGCCCACTGGCTTTTTCGGCATTTTCTACAAATGGGTGGGCTTACCGCTGCAGCACCTGATGGACTGGATCGCCCCGTGGTTCGGCAAGGCCAGCGGGTACGGCATCGCCATTATTCTCATCACCTTAGCCGTTCGCTTGATTCTGTTGCCCGCCATGCTGCGCCAGCAGAAGAACATGACCATCTCCCAAGAGAAGATGAAGGTGTTGAAGCCGCAGCTGGACATTATTCAAGCCCAGATGAAAAAAGCCTCCTCGCAAGAAGAGACATTGCGGCTCAACCAGCTCATGCAAGACGTCTACAAGAAAAACGGCACCAGCATGTTGCCGTCGATGGGCTGCTTGACCCTGTTGATTCAGCTGCCAATTTTCTCCGGCCTGTATCAAGCCGTCGCCTATTCGCCTGAGATTTCGACGTCGAAGTTCTTCGGCATCGCCTTGGGCCAAAACAGCATGGTCATCACCATCGTCGCCACCTTGATCTACCTGGTGCAAAGCTGGATCATGGTGCAAGGCGTCGACGCCAGTCAGCGCAAGGCCATGCAAACCACGGCGCTGATGAGCCCAATCATGACCTTCTTCTTCTGTATGTTTTATAACGCCGGGCTGGGCCTGTACTTCTTGGCCGGCGGGATCATGATCGTCATCCAGCAGGTCATCGTGACCTACGTCATGACGCCGCGCATCCGCAAGCAAATCGACGAAGAAATCAAGGGCAAGCCACCGGTAATCGTGGTCGACGAGCACACCTTTTACCAAGGCGTGATTGCCCAGGCCGCGCCTGCCGCCGGCCCCGCCACCGCCGCGCGCCCGACCACGCCGCATTCAGGCCACGGTCGCAACGCCGGCAAGCAACGCCATCATTAAACCAAAGACACCGACCCCGCGTCGGTGTTTTTTTTCACCAAAATAGCGCCGGCTTTCGCCGACGCCATCAGAATTGTTCAGTGCAGAAATTCTTCGCCGATTCCATAGTCGCGCGCATACTCGGCGGCCGGCACCAGCATGCCGCCGGTGGCCCACACGATATGGGTGGCGTGTCGCATGGGGTAACGCTGGGCCAACACCGCCTGCGCATCGTGTAGCGCCGCAAAGCCGGCGCTGGCACTCGGCTCGACCTTGATGTCCTCCCGGTCTTTGAGCAGCGCCGTGTACGCCATGATGCGCTCATCGTCAAAGGTGGTGATGGCATCCAGCAGCGTGCGCATTTCGTGGCCGGCGAGCCGGCTCGGCCGCCCGACGGCTAGCCCATCGGCTTCCGTCAGGCCATCGAGGCCGATATCATACACCGAGATTTTTTCGTTCAAGCCCGTGGCCATGCCCAACAGCACGGAAGGAATGTGCGTCGGCTCGGCGAAAATCGCGTGCGCGTTGCCGCCAAAAATCATCTTCAAGCCGAAGGTCACACCAGCAGGTGACCCACCCACCCCGGCCGGTAAGTAAACGAACAGCGGGTGCGTCGCATCGACGCGGATTGCTTGGTCCGCCAGCTGCTTTTGCAGCCGAATCGCCGCGACGGCATAGCCGAGGTAAAGGTCCTTGCTCCCTTCATCATCGATGAAGAAGACGCTCGGATCTTGGGCGGCTTGCTCGCGGCCGGTGGTGATCGCCGTCGTGAAGCTGCCGGCGTATTCCACCACGGTCACGCCTTTTTCGCGAAGCAGGTCTTTCTTCCATTGCTTGGCGTCGCGCGACATGTGCACCGTGGCGTGGAAGCCGAGCTTGGCGGCGACGATGCCGATGGACAGCCCCAAGTTACCGGTCGACCCCACCGCGATGCCGTAGTGGCTGAACAGGTCATGAAACGCCGGTGTATTTAGCTTGGCGTAATCGTCCATATAGACTAATTGGCCACTGGCTAACGCGATTTCCTCGGCGATTTTCAGCACCTCGTAGATGCCGCCGCGGCTTTTGATTGAGCCGCTGATTGGCAGTTCGTTGTCGGCTTTCAGGTACAGCCGGCCCGGCAGCTGGTAGTCATCGCGCCGATTCAAGGCGGTTTGCATTATTTTTATGGGAATCAGCGGCGATTCGAGGATGCCGTCGGTCTCGGCGGTTTCGGGAAAGGCGCTGACGAAATACGGGGCGAAACGGCGCAGGCGCGCGGCCGCATCGAATAAATCGGCGCGCGTCGTCGCCAACGTCGCCGGTTTGCCGTAATCCGGATTCGCCCAGACGGTTTCTTTTTCTGCGACCAAATCTTTCACGATTGGGTAAGTTTGCTGTAATGCTGTGATGTCCATCATTAACCTCCGAGGGTGCACAATTAGCTAGATTCTTGGTTCATTGTACGCGACCGACTCGCTGAGGAAAAGGCCCAATCGTGCAGGTGGCACGTCTGTCGCCAAAAAAAAACAGGCTTTCGCCTGTTTACCGTTGAATGATCGACTCCCCGACGCGCCGCATGATGCGCAGCAATTCCCGCGCGTCTGCTTCGCCGAGCACGTCGACCCACTCACCGAAGCGCTCGCTGATAGCCACGTTGAGCTTGGCCGTCACCTGCTCGCCGGTTGGCGTCAGGTGCAGAAATTGGCGCCGCCGGTCGTCGGTGTCGCGCTCTTGCACCAGGTAGTCGCGGTCCAATAACGTCTTGATTTGACGCGAAATTGCTGCGCGGGAGACGCGGCGCTGTTCGGCAATCGCCGACAGCGCCACCTTGTGGCCCGCCGCGACATCGCGCATGATCAAGAACTGCTCGAAGGACAGGTGGTATTGGTGCATCGGTTCGGACACCAAGTCCCCCACGTTTTTAAACGCGGTGAAGTAAACCTCGATGTATTCGTTGAGCAAATCGGCTGTCGCCATGGGCTGCGCCTCCGTTTTCTTGGTTGCTAAGGACAAGCTACTGCAAACTGGCTTCGGGGCCTTGCGCGTCGTTTAACGCGTCCAGCCGCGCCACTTCAGCTGGCGACAACACCGGCAAGTCGACGCGGAAAATCGAGCCGTGGCCCAAGGCGGAATCGACGCTGATGGTGCCGCGGTAGCCTTCGACCAACTGCTTGGCGATGGCCAGGCCCAGCCCGTTGCCGCCTTTTTCCCGCGAGCGGGCCTTGTCCACCCGGTAGAACCGGTTGAACACCCGGGCGCGGTCGGCGGCGGCGATGCCTTCGCCGAAGTCCTGCACGGCAATGGCCACGCCGTCGGAATCGGTGCTGACGCTGATGTGGATCTCTTGCCGCGTCGTCGAATACTTCACGGCGTTGTCCAGCAAGATGATCATCACCTGCTCGAGGTGGTTGCGGTACATTTGCACATAGGTCGGCGCGTGCAGGTCGTTGTCGAAGGTGAACTGGAACTCGGGATGAATCATCGTGAAGTCGTTGACCGCCTGGGTGACGGTTTCGTTGACGTCACAGGTCGCATTCGGGAAGTGCACGTCGACTTGATCCGCCCGGGTCAAGTCGAGCATTTCTTGAATCAGGCTCTTCATGCGGGTGACTTCCTGCAGGCTGGCGCTCAAGGATTCGGCCAGCACCTCGGGATCGTCTTTGCCCCAGCGGTTCAACAGCTGCAGGTGGCCCTCGAGAATCGCCACCGGCGTGCGCAGCTCATGCGACACGTCTTGGACGAAATCTCCTTGCTGGTCGATGAAGCGCTGAATGCGATCCAGCATGCCGTTGAACTCGTTGATCAAGTCTGCCAACTCGTCGTTGCGCTTGAGCTCCGGAATCCGGGCGCTGCTTTGCGGCTCGTTGTTGACGATGTCGATGGTGTGGGTGATGGCCTTGATTGGACTCAAGAAGCGCTCGGCCATGAACCACCCGAGCAGAATCGCGATCAACAGCGCCGCCACCGACAGCACGACGATCAACTCGCCGACTTGATCCAAGGTGCGGTGCAAACTGGTCATGCGGTCGGTGACCTGGACGTAGCCGATGAGCTTGCCGTTGACCAGCGAGCGCACCGGCGTCCGGCCGACAATGCCGGCGCGGCCGGCCAGCGTTTCTTCCTTGATGCTGGCCTCGCCGGTTTTATGCAGGGCCAACAAGTTGTTCCGCGAGGTGAACAGGACCTGGCCGCTGGGGTCGAACACAGTGACGCTGATGTCGGAGCGCGACAGTTTTTCAATCACCGAGTCGGAGAAAATGCTGCTGCGGCTGGGTGCCTGCGCCGGTGCGTTTTCGCTGGTGTCGCCGGTGGTGTCGGTGCCTTCGATGCGCGGCACCACGGTGGCAATGGTCAGTTGCTTGGCCACCGGCGACAGCCGCTGCTCCACGGCGCCAAGCGTGTCGCTGACGCTATTTTTCTCCGTTTGAATCAAGGTCGAGCGCGTGGTGGTGTACAAGATCCCCGCCAGCACGATGAACGTGGCAAAAATGCCCACGCCAACAACGGCTGTCCATTTGAAGCCTAAGGACAGCCGCCGCTTCTTGTGTTCAGTTTTTGCTTCCGGCCTGCGCATTACGACCGCATGACATAGCCAGTGCCGCGGACCGTTTGAATGTAGCTCGGCTCCCCTGGCTTGTCGATTTTGTTGCGGATGTAGCGGACGTAAACGTCGACGACATTGGTTTCGACGTCGCTGTTATAGCCCCACACCTTGGACAGCAAGACGTCGCGGGCCAAGACCACGTTGATGTTTTCCATCAGGGTCAACAACAACTCGTATTCGCGCTTGGTCAACTCGATGATGTCGTCGCCGCGGCGCACCACCCGGTTTTCCTTTTCGATGGTCAAATCGCGGTACGTGATGGTCGTTTGCTTGGCGGCGTTGTGCTCGCCTTCAATGCTGATGCGGCGCAACAAGGCGCGCAGGCGGGCCAGGAGCTCCTCAATGGCAAACGGCTTGACGATATAATCATCGGCGCCGTGGTCGAGGCCGCTGACGCGGTCGATGACGGAATCACGCGCGGTCATCATGATGATCGGCGTATTTTTCACCTGGCGCACGCGCCGGCATACTTCTAGGCCGTTGAGCTCGGGCAGCATCAAGTCGAGCAGGATGGCGTCCCAATCCTCGGCCAAGGCGGCCTCCAACCCGGTGCGGCCATTGAAATGCACGGCAGTCTCGTAACCTTCGTGCTTCAGCTCCAATTCGACGAAGCGCGCAAGGTTCTTCTCGTCTTCGATAATCAAAATCCGGCTCATGTGAATACTCCCTTAATTTTTTAATGGCGGCCCCACCGCCGCGGCTGTGTAACGCCAAGCGAACACACTTCCCAGTGATTGTACCATACCCAACAAAGTGTGACCAACTCTCATCAAGTCCTCACCCTCGGCGACCCGGGCACGAAAAAACGGGCGGCTGCCCGTTTTCGATGGTGCTTATTGCTCTTCGTACCAGCAATAGGACAATTTCAGCATCGGCGAGTCACTGAATGAGGTGGTCCCGCATTCGTACCGCAATTCAATGAAACTCACGCTTTCATCTTGAATTATCGAACACACGTTTGTATAATGATGGCCGAGGTGATTCAAATGAAGCTTCCCATTACAATCGGTGACATCGAGATCACTCGCAGGCAAGCTGGCCGCGGCATGGTTCGGTTAATCAAGCACGGCGAATCAATTGGCCGCATCGAATCCAATAAGGTGCTTGACGACCTACCACGAGTGCTTGGCCGCAAGCTAACTATCGAAGAACAGGTTGCCATCACACTAGCTGTGCCAGGTGCGGTGGTGGCAGCATAGGAAAAGCCAGACTGGTATTTACTAGCTTGGCTTTTCTCGTTGCAGATAGTTAATCATCCAATAATGGCTCTCTTAGAAGTGCCGTTGATTCGTGGCTCGCGAAGCCAAGCGCATTCGCAACAGAGTCATCACCACCAATGATGTTCCCTAAAGTCTCTTTAATATTATGGAAATTGTAGTTTGGGTTCACGAAATGCATGAGGTATTTCAAAATATAGACGGCAATTGCAATTCCGTTCGAATAACCTCCGGGTGCAGTCTGAATTGAGTCCTTGTAAACATCGGGAGGAGTTGGCTTTGTCTTGAGCTTGATATCAATCAAGTCACTGTTGTGAACACAGGCATTTCTAATGAAGTTCATACAGCCCATCCATGATACAAACTCCGTTGACGTACAGCCAAATTTTGCAGAAATGGCTCGGAGATTCCCCGGAGACATCAAATCTATTAGGTGCAAAGTATCCCCAAAAGTCAAAGCATCAACCATGGTCCAAACTGTTGGGAAACCATCACTGTTAATATTAGATGGTTTTTTAATATCCGGCAGGCTTGACCTCTTCACTTTACTAAGCAAGCCTTTCTTGAAGTAAAACTGCTCTTTCTCAATCTCAAACCTAGGCCTATTCCGATCTACCCAGTTCTTGAAATCAAGATAACCGAAGCCGCCGTACTTATACCCTAGCCGGTAGGCAACTACGCTGTTTAGCCGAACCTCAATGTCTTCGATTCCGTGCAACATAAATATGCGGAAATTTTTATCCTGGTAATACCTGACCAGCAGGCGGTTAAATTTGAGCCCATGGTAGCTAATCTCGCCTGAGGTATC
Organism: Lacticaseibacillus nasuensis JCM 17158; assembly: GCF_001434705.1. GTDB lineage: Bacteria > Bacillota > Bacilli > Lactobacillales > Lactobacillaceae > Lacticaseibacillus > Lacticaseibacillus nasuensis. Next base: position 20,789 of record NZ_AZDJ01000013.1, on the reverse strand, counting down.
GGTAGTACTGAATGGGTAAGCGAACTCCTTTAGCTTATAGTAACCAATTTCTTGAATTTTATTGGCATCTCGTTCGTGATCTCTAGTTGGAAAATAGATTCCCCTTCGCTCAAAGCGTGAACGCTGTTCTTCAGGGGTTAACTTTTCAGGTTTCATATTATTTTCTCCAAAAAAAACCCCCGTTCTTCAGGACGTACCTGCCGACTTAACGGGAACGAGGGGATTGGCTTCTGTACTATCTTTATACTATGCAACGTCATCGTTGTCAAAGAAAATGTTTCACGAGTGCTAACGTTGTTCCACAATATATAGATAATTGCCTGTCGGTTTTCCTAACTTGATAATGATTTCGAACCTCTCGTCACTATATCTTGTGTGACAAAAAATATTCCACGAAAAAAAGGCCCACCCGCTGAGCGGGTGGGCCTTGATGGTGCCTAATATTTGAGCTTTTCCCCTGGATAAATCGTATATGGACTCTTGATGCCATTCTTGCTGGCAATCGTTGCCCACGCCACTCCCAGCTTCGAGCCGATACCAGATAAGGTGTCACCAGACTTGACGGTGTAGGTGCGTGCCGCTGGTGCTACCTTAGTCGTGCCATTGATGATGGCTTGCACTTCATCGTACCAAGTGCCCAAGATTGCTTTTCGAGTCGATCCCGTCCCGAATACGCCCTTCTTGGTCTCAGTAGCCAAAATCTTCATGGCCTCTGCCTTCTTGCTGTCGTGCATCAGATAATTTGCAGCAGCCTGTACACCCGCATAATACTTACCAAGCGTCTTGACCCGCGTCTTACCGTTGCCAGTCTTCCCGGCGACGGTATCAGTAGCCATGCGCCATACCGTCTTCCTCTTGGTCGAGTAACTCGCCTTCTTGACCGCAGTCTTGACAGCGGTCGTCACCTTGGCCGCCGCCTTGGTGGTTGCCTTGGCTTTGGCGATAGCGTTCCAGTCTTTCGAGTCGATGTGGGCGACATTGCGGTCAAGGCCGCCGCCAGAGCTGAACTGCCAGATAGTGACGGCTTTCCAGGCGCCAGTACCGTAGTTGAAGCTAGGCACCGTCCAGCTGGCCGCATTAGTCGGGTAGCCAGCAATCCAAAGACCGCAGTATGGCGCGCAGGAAGCGACCTGGGCGATTGCTGAGGCCTGCACGTAGATTACTGGCCAGACGCCCGTCTTGCTGTGGATACGCTTGACGAACCTCAGCGCCCAGGTCTTGCTCCCCCAGGCCGCATTCTCGCCCGCCTCCCAGTCCAGGGCCAGGATCCCCTTGCCGACGTAGTTCTTGATTTGCGCGATGAAGTAGTCGGCTTCCTTCGCCGGGTCGCCGCCGCTGGCGTAGTGGTAGAGCCCCCGCAGATGGCCTGCCTTCCCCGCCGAGTCCCACTGCGCGTTGCACAGTGGATTGACATAACTGCGGCCCTGCGTGGCCTTAATGATGGTGAAGTCGATGCCGGACATTCCGGCTTGAGCCGCCGTTTGGTAGCTGGCGACGTCGATGCCTTTCATAGTCATTCTACGTCCTCCTTTGGCTTATCGTAGGTCAGTGCCTGCTCGCTATCAGACAGCCCGGCGGTGGTTGGGTCGGTAACGACCCCCAGGATTGTCAACAGCGCGAACACCGCGTTGATGAGTCCGGTGAGCTTGTCGCCCAGTCCGGCGAAGTCCCAGGTGTAGCCGAAGACGGACCCAAAGGCTTGGCCGACCAGTAGCAGTGCAGGCACAGCTGCCAGCCAAAACTTCGCTGACTTTAACCGCACCGTCCAATTAATTTTAGTCATTGTTTGTTCCTCCGTTCGTTGTACAGCGTCTTAATCTGCTCATGGTGCCGGTCAAGTCGACGGTCGTGCTCATCAACACGCGCGTCAAGCTTCGCATAATCTGTCCGAAGCTCCGCGATGTTAGCATTAAGCGCGACAATCGACTTAGACAGCTCTTTGATGTCTGTCCGGAGCGGCCCGAAGACCGCGTACTTGAAAAGTAAACTGACTAGCGTACAGATGAAGGTTACAATCCCAATAACCGAAACCCACTCCCCCCAGGTCAGTCCACCAATTCCGTGTGGTGGCAATTTACTTCATCTCTTTCTATAAGCTATATGTGACGTCGAAGTTGACCCAGCCATTAGAACCGGTGGGCATTTGATCTAAGTTATAACCGGCCTGCAATCCACCGGCTAACCCGCTGCCCGATGAAGCTCCGCGGATGTCGATACCCCCGAGGGTAACAGAGGAAGACGTCCGAACTGTAGCTGGGCTCCAGTAATCATTGAGTGGAACTGCCCAATCAGGTAAGTTTCCTACATAATTTCCCTTCGCGCCGTCCCCGCCGGTAATGTTGAGTACGATGTGTGCGGTACGTAAATTCACTTGCTCGACGAACGGTCTGGCAAGCCTTGCATTTGCGCTCGCGGTCCACCCACCGGTAAGAGTGATTGCCCCCCACCTCAGGTCGCCGGACTTTGAGTTGGTAGTGACGTAATCGACTCCCATTGCCTGCCAGCTGGCTCGGTTGGTGTCATCGGTCGGCGTCCATAGGCCGAACTTCAATCCTTTGCTATGCGCATAGGCGACTTGCTCGGCTGTGATGTTGGCATAGCCGCCCGCATCGATGCCGCTATTCGGTCCCAGTGTCGCTGCCTTGTCGGCATCGGTGTCGCTGTATGTGTTGGTCAGGAAGCTCGTGTTAAGCCACGGGAGCCGCTTCTTCATCGCCTGGAGCGCCTCGAAGTAGAAGCTAATGAGCACCATGGACTTGGCCATGCCGTACTGGTTGATAGCCGCAGCCAGGCTGTCGTAGTTGGCGTCTGTGTATGTCGCCTGCTTGATTTCTAGGAAGGGAGTTTTGTTGTTGGCCTTGCAAATGCCCAGGTAGTCTTCGACTGTTGGCACCTTAAGGTCGTCCGCACTGAGGTAGCTGACGTTCGTCCCGGTATCTATTTTCAACGCCTGGATTTGCGCGAAAGTCATGTCGGCGATATTCCCATTCCCATTGGTCGTCCGGTCAACCGTAGCGTCGTGCATAATGACCCAGTAACCGTCCTTGGTGACCGAAATATCTGTCTCGATCCCCCAGTGGCGGGTGACCGTTCGGAATGCCGCTTTAGAGTTCTCTGGCCATTCGGCGTTGTTTCCGCGATGAGCAACAAAATGCATCCCGTCACCGAGGACAAAATCATTAGCATCTTCCGTGTATTCTTTTGCCTTAGCCAAATTGCTGTCCGAATATGACTTTGCACCCGCCAAAGTGGCAGCATCTTTACTATCAGTCTGTGCTTGATTGTAGAAATCGCCTTGGTTAAATGCATTAATAATCGTCTGAACGTCAGTGCTCATTGCGTCGATTTTCTGCTGTAACGATTGCAACGTCCCATCAATGATCGTGATGTAGTCATCAGCTTGTGCCTGAGTTGCGTCTACTGCTTTCTTGATGATGAAGGCCACATCAAATGTCGATTCGGTACCCGATGCGTCTGAAAAGCTAAAGTATGCAGTCACGATCTTCCCAGGAACAGCAGCAAGCGCATTTGGTACTTGATAAGTGAATTCACCACCAGAGGCATTAACGATATTAAATCCGGTACTGTCAATAATTACCGCTTGACCATCAGCTGTGTTGGCCTTGAACATTGGTGTAAGCCCACTGAGTGACACTGGAGAGCCATTGTCCATCAGCGTGGCATCAATCACCACGGCGCCAGTTTTATCTCCCTGCCGCAAAAACACGGGCTCTGGCGCAATAGAATTTTTTGAATCAAGAGTAACTTTGTACGTTCTGATTGCCATTGGGTATCAGTCCCTCCATTTTTTCCAAATCTTTGTAAGTGTCCTTTGTATCAACGAGGCGCTGCTTTTCAAAACCGCGCCGGTGGACCTTGATCTCCCAGCCAAAGGAGGCGCCCGGTTGGTCAGAGCGAACAGTGAAGCTCAAATCTTCGCGCTTGGACACCCAAAAACGTGTGTCAGCATACGGTGTGATGAATACCTGATAACCCATTTCAGTGTTACTAAGGTCATACATCAGCGGGTCGATGGCCACCTGTACGGCGCTATCATCGCCCGTTTTGGCCTCTCCAAGGTCGCCCACGTAGTTTTCTGCCGTTTCGTAAGCAGGCGTGGCACGGGCGCCGTCTCGCGTCATCTGTACCGCGTTCTTCGAGCCATTGTATACGTTAAAGTTTCCGGAAACGTTCACATGGTCACCATAAACGGATAGCTGGTTACCACCGCCGTCGTTTCCGCTGATGTTGACTGACGATGGGTGTGTGATCCACATGCCACCACTCTGCTTACTTGCAATCGAACTCATCAGACTGCCAAATAGCTTGTACTTCGAATCGTCATACGTAGAATCGGCCGGTATTTGAAAAACCGGAACGCTTAACCCATCTGCACGCGCTTGATTGAGACTGATGATATAGCCCGGCCGGTTTGTGATGGTGATGCTGTTAGGCTTGCCGGTGTCCCTGTCAAACGTAGTCCCAAGCGATCCCATCATTGATGGCCCGTTAAAGAAGTTCATGCTGCCGCCGCTGAGCTGCATGATGAAATCCTTTTCAGTGGTCTGGAACGTGACACCTTGAATCAAGTTGCCGTACAACCGGTCAGCCACGACCCCATCTGCCGTAATGGCGGTCTTGAAGGTCTTGCCGCCGTCAGTCGACACCCCAACACCAGAGGAGTTGAGCATCACCATTTTGTTATGGTCGTCCTTTTGCACGGCGATGATGCCCTGATCGGTGAACTGGAGCTCAGTCCGGGCACTCAGCAGGTCGTTCGTGGCCAGTTGAACCTGTGTCGTCAGCCATTCATTCGGAATTGGCGCTTTGCCCGCAATGATGTTGTCCATCGCTGCTTGGCTAGTCTTTTGCTGTGAAGCAAAGGACAGGTTGCCGCACTCCACGCTGCAGTCCACCCGATTGCCATTGATGTCATAGTCGCTGGTAACCTTAACGATGCGCACATCATCATCGAAGTTGATACTTTCATCTATGACCGTGATGGAGTCACCGGCATTGGCCATCGCGTACGGATAACCGGCGCTCTGGAGGTCGACTAGGCTCAAGGTCAGCGAGTACGCATAGCTTTCGTCAACGGCCTTCTTAACCGCCGCCAGTAGATTGTCCGCGATGGTGTAGCGCTCATCGACTACTGGACTAAGATCAATCGCACCAAATTTTGGCGCGTATAGATCATAGAGCGGTGATTTGTACTCAACCTCCAGCCGGCCTTTGCTGTGGTCGTTTTCGTCTGTGTAGGCACCAAAGCCCCGGCCATACGTGGCGAACCCGGCGTTGTCGGCTTCCAGCTCGGCGGTGTCTAGGTTGAAATGCTTGCGCACCACAGTAGACAAGTCGGAGCCGATGCGATCCACGATGTGAACCACCTTGCCGTCAACATAGAACTCAACCCCAGCTTGGTCGATGATGTCATTGAAAAGGGTCAGCCGGTCTTTGAGGCCCCAGCTTTCCTTTTCAAACGCGGCCACGTTGGCAGTCGAGTCATAGGTGTAACCGGAGTCAGTGAAGATGGCATCTAGGTATGAACTGAACGGGTGTGACCCGTCCCATTCCTCGTAGAAGCCTTTCTTCTTCATGTCCCAGAAGAACCGCTGCACCGCCGCGATGCTGACCGTGTTGTCCTTGTCGTTCCGCTGATCGGTCGTGACCACGTACTCTTCGTCCTGAAACTCAAGCGACCAGCCACGCGAGATGTTCTGCTTCACCTCATCGCCGAAGTAGATGATCGCGGTCAGTGACTTCTCACCGTTGACGCCATCGACCCGCTGCACGGTTGCCTGAGCCTGGTGGCCAACGTTCTGCACATCCTGAAATGTAATCAAATATTAGCCTCCTTTACGCAAAAAGGTCTTGGTGATGCAGCACACGGATCGTACCCGCCACGCTCGCCGAGACCTTGTTCTCATCGCTAGGAATGAGAGTGAAATACGCCTTATTCGTGGCGTTTACAACGTTTAGACTGTTCTGCGTATAACTGAACCCAGTGAAGCGGAAAACGTCACCAGCGGCCACCTTGCCCGTAAATTCAAGCGTTGTTGCTCCGATTGTGAGGCTTAACTTGTCAGCAGCGGCTGAAGCCGTAAATACAACCACAAACTGCTGCTCAAGCTGACTGCATGGCACCGTACCGGCATAGGGCACACGGCCTTTCACTGTGATGTCCTCCGGTATGCTCTCCCCGTATGGTAGAGCCAGCGTCTTGAGTTCGGCAGTCAGCTTGTACACTTGCTTTTCACCGTTCGACCCGAAAAACTCCAAGTCGAGAGAGTTGCAGTAGACCAAGAACCGCTTATGGTCTGGCACGTCTTCATCGCGATCATACGCGCCGCCAACGTGCTCACCGGGACGTTCAAACCCCGGCTGGCTCATTGGCATGCGCCGTGTGATATAGAAGCCCTCAGGCGTCGCAAATAGCGCCTTGATCCGCTCGGTGTCGTAGTCTGCGGCCAGCATGTTCTCAGCGTGTATGTAGCCCGAGACGTCGACCGTCTTGCTCTTGTGCCACCCGCCGAAGTCAATTGACCCATTGCGGGCGTCTAGCTGCGTGCTGTTCCGCGCGCCTTCAATGGGCTCGTCCTCGAATTGGGTAACCTGCACATCGTACTGGCTCAGCAGGTAGCGCGAGCCGTCTAACTTTTCAATCAGCGCGTCCATGCGCTCCCTCCTTTACCGGAAAAACTCTTCGTTGATTTGCTGTTCCTTGTCGCCCTTCTTGACTGAGGTGCGAATCTTGTCTCCCACTAGCTCGTTGTACACGTAGAAGGTCGGCTGCACGCGCTCGGAATTGTCGATTGACTGCACCGTATCGCCTTGGTTAACGTCAGGCGCGGCAAATGCCATGTCCCCAACGCTCATCGACCCCGCAACCGAAGCCACGGAAGCGCTGATGTTGGAAGCCATGCCAGAAACAGTCTTCTGCACGTTCCCGAAGGACGCTTGCAAGCCTTGATTCAAGCCGGCCATGATAGCAGACCCGGCGGGAATCAGGAGCTTGGCGTCGTAGCTGATTGGCCCTTTGTGCTTGCGGATCCAGTCAGCGATGCCACCAACGAACTTCTTGCCGGCGTCCCAGGCGGCAGTCAAGCCGTGAATGAAGCCCTCGATGATTGCCTTCCCGGCTGCCAGCAGGTCGATGTGCTTGAGGGCGTCAAACGCGCCCTTCACACCTTCGACGATGCGGCTGACCATGCCGGTGAAGCCGGACCAGGCCGACTTGGCACCCTCGAAGATGCCTTTCGCAATGGACACCACGCCGTTCTTGAGGGCGTTCCAGGCGTTGATTGCGGTCGACTTGATGCCATTCCACAGGCCAGACATGAAGGACTTGAGCCCGTTCCAGACACTCTGGGCGGTGCTGACAATTCCGTTCCACAGGTTGACCAGGAAGGACTTGATGCCATTCCAGACGCTTGTGGCAACGCCCTTGATTGCATTCCACACGGTTGAGAAATAGGCCTTGATTACATCTAGAATGCCGCTGAAATAGCTCACAAGGCCGTTCCAGATTGAAGCCGCAGCATCTTTGATTGAAGTCCAAATCATCGACAAGTCCGCGCCCATCTGCGTCCAGCTCCCAGTCAGGAAGTCGAGCACCAGCAGGATTGGCCCCATGATAACGGCCTTGAGCATGTTCCAAACGCCGGTGGCGATTGAAACGATGCCGTTCCATATCTCAGTCAGGCCAGGCCCGAAGGTGTTCCAGACCCCCATGGCGGTGTCCACGATGCCCTGCCAGATGCCAGCAAAGAACGTGGTGATGCTGGTCCATACGCTTTCCGCTGTGGTCTTGATGCTGTTCCAGAGACCGGAGAAGAATTCCGTGATGCCGCTCCAGGCGTTCTGCACGCCCTCCACCGCGCCGCTGACCGCATCAGTGATGCTGTTCCAGACGTTGGTGGCGGTTGTCTTGAGCCCAGACCATGCACTCTTGAGGAAGGAGACGAACCCAGCCCACATCTTGCGACCGGTCTTCGTCTTGGTGAAGAAGATGACTAGCCCCGCGACCACCGCGGCGATACCTGAAACGATCCAACCGCCAGGCGACAGGAAGCCCATGGCAGTTTTCAGAGCACCAAAAACGCCGCCCAGATTCTTTACAACCGTGACGGCGGTCTTGATTTTGTTGAATACAGTGATGACGGTCAGAATGCCCTTCACCGCCCCAACAAAGGTGACGATGCCGGCGACCAGCGGAAGCAGCCAGTCCTTGTTTTGGTTGACAAAATCTAAGACCTGCTTCACAACGGCGATTACCTTCTTGATTGCGTTAGCCGCAACCGTGGCGAAGGCGATGGCCTTGTCAGCCAGGGTGTCGAAGTCAATCTTCGAGATCCAGTCAATGAGTGAATTGATTGCCTTGATTGCCACCGCGGACAGCTTCTGCCATGCAGGCTGGAGCTTGTTCGCCAGGGTTTCCTTGAGTCCGTCCATAGCCTGGCCCACCGTCTTGTAGCTGGTGGCCATATTCTGGAAGGCCTTACCGTTGCCGGCCTTGGAGACCGCATCGAAGAAGTCGGTGGTCTTCACCTTGCCGTCCTGAATCTTCTTGATGAGGTCGCCGACGCTCATGCCCATCTGCTTTGCGACGGCTGCCATACCGGCTGGCGTCTGTTCGAGCATGAGGCGGAAGTCTTGCCACTGAATCGTTGGCTTGGCCGCCGCTTGTACGCTCTGCTGCATCAGGGTCTTCATGGCCTGCTGCGGGTTGTCAGTGGCTGCTGCCAGCCCACCCATGCCTTTGACTAAGCCGTCGACACCCTTCACCCCAACCGCAGCAAACTGCGAGTAGGAAGAAGCCATGTCGGAAGCTGAGTAGACGGTTTGCTGCGCGTATTTCTGCAACGACTTCTCCACCGTCTTGATCTGCCCCGGCGTCTTGCCGAGGAACTTCATGTTGCCCTCGAACGTCTGCCAAGCAGCGCTCGATTCGTTCAGTTCGGTGTACATGCCGCGAATGCCGTTGCCGATTGCAGACATTGCCGCTGAGCCCACCTTGGCAGCCACGCCGAAGAGTGCCCCCAGCTTGAGAATGCCGCCGCCGCTGCTCGACAGCTTGGACTTGATGCCCGAGGTTGCTTTCCCCGTGCTGTCTTGCATTGCCTTCATCGCATTTGTGTAACCGCTGATGTTTGCGGTGAAAGTCGCCGCTACGTTAGCCATTCGCGTCACCTCCAAACGCTTCATTGACCTGTTGAATTAGCTTCATGTTCGGCCGTTTGCCGACCTGACGATCATCACGATTGAGCACGCTTCGTTCCTCTTTCTCGATGGCCCGCATGCCGTTGCGCACGGCCTTCTTCGGGTTCTTGCCATTGCTGATGTTGGCAATGTTGACGGCCTGCTCCAGCAGGTCACGCCGCAAGTCAACCTCACGCAAGGCTGCGCCGTCGAGTAGTCCCCGCGCCTCCCAGAAATAGAGAGTCGGCGGAAGCTGAGGGTCGAAGATGCCCCGCCGCGCAAAGTTAATCAGGAGAGACTCTTCTTGACTCCGGCCAGCATATCCTCGAACCCTTTCTTTTGGACCTTCTCCTCGTCCGTCATGTTCTTCTTGTCGGTGTAGGTTTTTCCGTAGTTCTCGGTCAATTTGAGCCATTGTTTCATCTCGCGACGGAAAAAAGCCGACTTGTGAAGCTCCTCAACGGTTTCTTCGTAGAACGCGTCCGGGTCCGGCAGGTCGTCGATTGCTTCGATGATGTCATCATCGCTGAACTTATTGTCCGGCAGCATCGACTTGATTGCCTTGAAGAGCACCATGGTCTCGCCGGTGACAAACCCCAGCCAAATGGTGGTGCCGCCATCGTCCTTGCCTGGCTCGGAGCTGAACAGCTTGTTCGCCCGGTAGAGTGCGGCAAAGTTGAATTTGAGTGGCATGTCTGTGCCTTTGATTTTGATTCCTAGCATGATTTTTCCTCCTGATTAGCGTCTCAGCTCGGCTAGTGGCCTACTCGTCTCTGTTTGCGTGACTATTACTACGCGGTGGTCGTCGTGGTCGTGGTTGAAGTGGAAGAGGTGGCGCTGTCGCCAGCAGAGGTGAACTCGCCGGCCTTTTCGCCAGGACGTTCGAAGCCGTACAGCTCCTGCAGCAGGGCGACCTGCTTGTCGGACAGTGGGAACGTTCCCGGGGTGCCGTCTTCGTACTTGTCCACCAGCTTGCCGATGATGTCCAAGGTGAAGTCGATTTCGCTGAACCCGTCTTCGTCTGAGATGTCGACGGACTCAACGACGGCGTACCCGAACATTGCTGGGTATGCCTTGGTGTCATCGCCTTCTGGGGTGGCCAGGCGTGGGTCTACCTCGACCCGCCAAACCTTGACCTGGCGGTGGTTGTGTTTGGCATCAATGATGATGTCCTTGGCCTTGTCGCCAGGCACCAGGTAGTGGGTCAGCTCGACGCTGTCCTCGTTGGCAGAGTAGCCGAGAATGCGGCCCATGTGGGTCTGTTCATCGGTCAGGTCGCCTTCGATGGACGTGTCGCCTGAGGTTACGTGGGCCGGTGCAATGGCCGGTGCGCCTACTGGAGCTACTTCTGGATTGGTAGACTGAATGAAATACATGACGTCTTTGCCAAGAACCGGAGTGTCCTTGACCATTTGAACGCCATTGTTGATTGGTGTATCAGGCATGATAATTCCTCCTAAATCGTTTTTGTGATAAGCAAAAGGGCGCGATATAAATCACGCCCCGTGCTTGTGTCAATCATTTGTTGAGTTGTCAGACTCTCCCAGCCACCGGCCCGGCTAAGCGACCACTTGAGCTTCTCGGTCAGCATCTCAAACTCCGCACGCGACATGGTGACTTCGCCGTACAGATCAATTTGCTGGTCAATGGAGCTGAGCGTGCCGTTGTGACTCGATACATCGCCGTCTGTGTGACCGGCAACGTGAACCAGAGGCAAGACTGCGCCCGGCTGTGGCTGCATGAACGTCACGGTGAAACCGTCACTAGTGAGCTGGGCTTGAAGCTGTTCATACCATTCACTTACTCGCATCACTTCACCAGCCCTTCCAGCTTCTGCCGCATCGTCGTATAGAACCAGTCAGCAGACGCCTTGACTGCCGGCGCCACAAACGGACGCGCGGGCATCTTATACGTGCCAAACTCGTTGAAGCTGGAGTAGTCAGCTTCTGCATTGATTTCGCCCATCACCCGGTCCTTGGTGGACTCAGTGATGTAGACCTCAATGCTGTTTTGCATAAACCCGGTGCGTACTGGGGCTAGTTGTTTAGACCTCTGTTGAGCTTTGCCCAACGTTGTTCGCATGGTGTCTTCGGTGACTTGTTGAGCCTTTGCCCCGGCAACTTGAAACTGCTGGAGCAATTCCGGCAAGCCTTTGAAGTCGATGTGAAAATCGCTATTCGCCATGCTAAGCACCCCCAGAGATAATGAGCACCGTGGACTTGCGATTGAGGTACGTCTTGTTGACGGTGTACTCAATGCCGTCCAGCTTGACGCGATTTGGCACCAGCCCACTATTCTTGAGGTGAACCTCGAAGGCCGTCTTCTTCATCAGGCCATAGGCGGCCAGCTCCTGCGTGTCAGTGATAGGAATCGTCAGGCACGGGACTTCTACCTCAGTTGGCGTTGGCGCGCCGTGCAGGTCGTCTGCTGAGCCGATCATCATGATTAAGGTAATTCGGTTGTTGTATCTCATCACACAAACCTCATTCCTGGCCGCCGCCGCTGGCTTGAACTGCGGTACTGGTCGAGTGCATCAGCGTACTGTGAAAGATCAATAGCGGCCCATGTATTGGACACGCTACCCTCGGTGCCGCTGGCCTTGCCCTCATCACCGATGCGGTTGTACATCTCAATCGCCACCGCCTTGACCACCCAACCTAGCGAACTAGGCAGGTCATCAGTAGTGGGGCCATCTTGATTGATGTAGGCCAACACACGCGAACTAGCATCTTCAATCAAATCAAGCAGGAGCGCGTCCTGTTTGGTGTCCTCGATGCCGATGCGCAGCTTGATGCTGGTCAACAGTGCATTTTCTTTCGGTTCTTCTTCGGCCATCATTTCACCGCCTTAATTGCCTTCACGTACTCGGATGAGCACTTTGACTTGTCTACAAAGCTCAAATCATCATCAAATGGGGTGCGTTCGGTGTACTGGCCTTTGAAGAACAGGCTTGTGTCCTCACGTGTCACCCCGGCGTTGTGCATGATTTTGGTCTGCTTCCAGCGCTCGATGGGGTCAGTAGCCCAACAGAAATCGAGCTCGTCAGTAACGGCGGGCCCGATGTTGAAGTACATCATGTTCCAAAGTTGCGCCCACATCTCCGCCGTCCATTTCTGCAGGTTGGTGTTGGTGACCTCAAGATAGTGCCAGAGGCGATTGCAATCAAAATAGACTTTGCGCCAGTAGGCCGCTGTCGGCTTGCTGATGACCCATTGAGCCCCGCCAGAGTTCGTGTTGATGGTTTCCAATGACTCAACTGTGACCCCGACTATGCTTGCCATACCGCGCAGAACCGCCTCCCCATTGTCCCGACTGCGAATGTAGTCGAGATTGAGGTAGTGGTTAGTATTGCTACACAGCCAGCGGTCAGGCTTAGCTTTGAGCTTTCGCATGTCAGGTTTGCGGCGAAAGATGACGTCACTGTCGAAGTAGAAGTAGTCCTCCGCTTCTCGGCTGGAGTCTTCCGCCAGGTATTGCCACCAGAGCCACGGCTTGACTGAGGGAATGTAACTCTTGTCTCCGCGTGTGTCTGCGTACTCGTTCACCTCCACGCCGTATTTCTCGGCGAGGTAGTCCGGAATGGTTGGGTCGTGCCGCGTGAACAGCAGAACCACATCGCCGAGGTCAAACCCCACCTTCTTGAGGTTGGTCAGGCACACCTCCAGCTCCCATTCGAACCGCACGATTGCAGGTTGACAAAGAATTAGCTTCATTTCGTTTCCCCCTTAAATGCCGCCCGGTTGCCCGTATTGTTGATTTCTGCGGCGACAGTTGTCATTGATTAGCCCGCAGCGTTGGTGCTGGTGGTCGTAGTGGTGGACGTAGAAGGCGCAGCGGCCGCGCTGGCGGTGAAGATTGCCTTCTTGTTGTCCGTGCTGATCCACTGGCCAGCCAAGCCAGCACCTTGCAGTGCTACACCGGCGAAGTTCTCAGACTGAATGGTCCGAACAACGTTGATCCCGGTGAAGGCGCGGCCGATGTTGTCTGGCGTGAAGATGATTGCCTTGCCGCCCATGTACTTGGACGGGGTCTTGGTGACAGCAATGTCGCGGAACCGCAGAATGCCGTTGTCATCGATATTGACAGCGGAACCCTTGAGGCCGCTAACAAGCTGGTGGTCGATGATGGCGTTGTATACATCGGCGGTTACATAGGCGCGAATTGGCACAACAACTTCGAGGTCGGTGTACTTCGCGGAAGCCGTTTCGAAGATTGCGTTCACGTCATCAGCCGCGCCCAGGTCTTCGGCGGCGCTTGCCACCAGATAAGCACCCAGCTTCGTGTTGAAAAGACGGGTCTTAGCCTGTGCTTGCAGGTTCAGACGGTCAGCCACGGCGGAGGGCAGGTCGTTGTTAACAGTGAATTGGTCGATGCCTTCGTTGAAGCTCCAGCCAAAGCTGTATGGCACATCGATGTCGCCGTAGACGACTTCTTGCATCTTACCGAAACGGTTGGAGTTGCTGGTGCCGTCAGCGAATGCGGTGTCCTTGTCGGTGGAGTATTCGCCCACTGCGACTGGAACATCGTTGGCCTTCACGGAGAAGGCAATGGCGTTGTTCTGCACACCGTCAATGGTCTGCAAAGCGCCAAAGGTTGGCCCGAAAGTGCTCTGCACTCCGAAGACCGTTTGCATCAAAGCGATGAATTGTTTCTGATAAACCCGCACTGGCAGGTTGTTGTTTGCATCTGTAGCCATGTTAGCTACCTCCTATTTTTTCTTGTATGAGTTGATAATCTTGTTGAATGGATCATCGGCATCGCCAAGGGCAGAAGCCCCATTCTTCGGCGGCGTGGTTTGGAGTTGCTTCTCCACCCGCTCGTTGACAGCCTTCTCAAGCGATGAGCCCAGCGTTTCCACTGTGGCCTTGATTTTGTCAGCGTCGCCTAGTGCCACCAGTGACCCCGCAAGGTCTGACGGTAGGCCCTTGTCCACGAGCAGTGACTTGGTGCTGGCTGCCAACTCACGGGCGTTGATTTCTGCCTCGCGCTTGTCGAGGTCAGCCTGGCGCTGCTTCTCCAGCTCCTTCGCCTTCTCGTCTGCCGACATCTTGGCCAGCCGTGCGCTTTCGCTCTTGGCTGCTTCGAGTGCCTGGGCCTGCTCGGCCTCCCACTTCGCACGAGCCGCTTCGACCGCTTTGGCTGCCCGCTTGTCCGCGGTGCTGTCGAGTTCGGATTGGCTGTATGTCTGTGGGGCCTGAGTCGTGGTCTCGGTGGTGGTGTCGTTTGCTTCGGTTACGTCGTTGTTGAGTGCTTCTTCTGCCATTGGTGGTTCCTCCTGATTTGTCAGCCCAAAACAAAAAGACGTGTACTCGGCCCCAGCCACGCCTTTCGGCCCAACCACGGTCACACGTCTTTCTCCTTCACGCTGCGATGTAGCAGTTTAGGGACTTGCTCAGGTCACGGTGTTATTCGTGTTATTCGTCTTCTTCATCATATCCGGCCCATGAACATAGGCAGTTTGGGTGCGCTGGTATCAGCCCCTCGGCCTGCGCCATGGTGTATACATCGCCATCATGTGGTGCGCAGATGGAACACGCTCCAGAGTTGGCCACCCAAACCACCTTCTTGAACCCGGCCTGCTTGGCGTTCACAATCGCCTGTTGCGACATGACCCGCGAGCTCTCGGTTCTGATGATGCGGTCAGATTGATACTGCATCACCTTGAACCGCTTCCGAAGCTTGGCGCTCTCGGTGATTGGATTGTGGTGCGTTAGCAGCGCATTCTTCATGAGCTTGGTTAGATCACTGCGCAATGCGTCTTGATTTGACCAGATACGGTCGCTCCACAATGCTCCATCAAGTAACTGGTTAACTAGCGTGGTGTCGGGCTTCATCTTTCCGCCGTATACGTGGCCGCCAAGCTCCGCCATACCACTCACTATACCGTTTAGCGTCTCACCCGTATATGCCACCAGAGCGGCCGCTAATGCCCCCGCGTAGATGGCAGCGGCGTAGCTCAACAATTCATCATTGTTCGCCACTGGGCGTGTTTTCAGACCAGCCTCGCGTGCGTCAGTGTCGACCTGCTTCTTGAGTTTGGCGTCTGCTGGACGTGAGTCGTCTGCGTGTGTGTAGTCTTCGTGCTTCTCGTTGAACGCGTACCAGAATGCCATGAACGCGGCCGTGTACTTAGTTATTGTCTTCGCTATCTGCCGGTGCTTCTTGTCCTGCTTGTCCGCGAACGCCTTGATGCGTTCCTTCGGTGTCTTCGTCATTGTCTAAGCCCTCGTTGTAGTCGGCTGCTCCGCGCTGGTCGTCCATCATCTTCTCGATTTCCGCCGGGTCTGTGATGCCTGGCAGGAATTGGTAGAGGTACTTCTGCGGCAACGTCGCACCAGCAGCCTCTAGGTCTTTGATTTGGCTAAGGTCATCGCTTGGCAGGTTGTCGCGGAATGTGAATTTAAGCGTGTCCGGGTCAGTCTTCCACGGTGTGTGAGCCGCGTGCTCAAGCGCTGCGATAATCGTGTAACGCTGGTAGAGCGACTTCTCAAACATGCGCCGCTTGATGGCTGCCAACTCCACAGTTCCGAGTAACTTGTACTTCATCGCCACGCCAGAGACGTTGCTGGCAAAGTTGCTGTCGGTCAGGTCTGGTGTATGGCTGAACTTGTGAATGTCTTCGGCAATGCGTTTCTTGTATGCCTCGGTGCCGCTCACGTCGTACTCTTTGTTGATGTACTTGGCGTCTACGCTGGTCTGCTGACCTGTGCCTGTGATGCCCGACTTGAGCAGTAGCATGTTGGCGTCTTTTTGTTCCTTGGCAATTTCTAGCTTATCTTGTGCGAGCTTTTTCATTGCATCAGGATCATTGGGGTCGACACCGCTTAGAAGCGTACTACCGTTAAATAGCGCATCGATGTCGCCACTGATGACTAGCAGCGCATCGTTGAGGTCGGTCATGTAGTTGGCCGTATCTGACTGCGCCGAGTCGTACAGGTCAATGAGCGAGATGACATGCTCGAAGTCGCCGGTACGGAACCTGTTGTTGTCATACTCGACAACGGGGAAGGTAGTCAGCCGTTGCTTGAAATATAAGTCCATGGTGCCGTTTGCGTCAGTCGGCTTGTACTTGCAGTACTCGTCAGCCGTCCACGTCTCCGGCACAATACGGATGTTGATGTGCTCATCTTTGTCGACTAGCTCCACCGAGTGATACCGCACCGCCATGATTGGCTTCGGGTCAACGTCCAATGAGTAGATGACAAAGGTGTCGAGTGGGTCCAGCCGTACACAGTGCTCCAGCCCATCTTCGCCGTGATAGATGTATTCGAATGCTCGTCCATAGCGTGTCATGTCTAGGAATAGGTCGTAGTTGAGGGCGTCCATGTCGTTCACGCGGGTAATCTGGTCGAACCTTGCATCGTCCTTATCTAGCTTCACATTGATTGGGTTCCCAACCGAGTAGGCAGTTTGGAAGTCAGCAATGTACTTACCGAAGGAGTGCACGGCGCGATGGTCGGACTTCCCGGTCTCAACCCGCCGCGAATTTGGCTTCAAGATGCCCTCGTTGTGGCCTTCATAGTAGCCGTCTAGCGTGGCCAGTCGCGGCCGCTGGTACTGCGAATGGTGGACGATGAACTTCATCACCCGGTCTGGGGTGAGCTGGCTCAAGTCCTCCTGATAGATCATATTTTCTTGTTGGAAATTCTCCATGATGTCACCTCAAACCTGAATTTTTGACTGCCTGAATGCGTTCCTGATTGGTCATGTAGCGCCTGGCCACCCGGAACATGAATTGCTCCATGGCATACCTGAGCGCGTCCACACCGTGGTTGTTTGCGTCCTCTGGCTGGTTGGTCCAGTTGTCGAACTTGTCCTTGGCGTACACGTATGTGTTGAACTCCTCCAGGAGGCCCTTCACCCTCGGGTGGACGATGTAGCGGTAGGACTGCATGTACTGAATACCCTGTGAGACGCTGTCTTTGCCTTTCCCAGCGCCTGTGATGTTGGGCACGCCAAACACCCGGGACAGCTCGGCAATGAGCCTCTGCTCGGCTGAGTCGGCTGTGATAGGCAACCCATACGCCTTGTGCTGGCCCAGCGCCTGTGCAATCTGCTGTGTGAGCATGCCTTGCTGGTAAAACTCGTCGTAGACGTACACGACACGGTTCTGCTGATCGATTGCAATGAACTCGCCTGCCGTTGGATCGTGCTTGAACCCGAAGTCAAGGCCAACCGCTTTTGGCAATGCGGCAATATCTTCCATGCTGAAATCACGCTGCTCGAACAGTCCATCAAACACAAGCCCTTCTGCAATGCCCCAGTCACCGTATACGGCAACACGAGCACGATTGGGATTGCGCTTAACCATGTCTTGTAGACTTTCAATGTAATCATCATCTAGATATGGATTGTCCTCATATGTGGTCGTGAACGACTTCGAACGTGGGTTCTTTGTGTCTGCATCGAAGAACTCACTCTTAAGCCAATGCTGATCACTCCACGGGTTGAATGTGATTATTGACTGGTAATAGCCATCCGGATCGTTGATCTCGCCACGCATGGTTTCTTCAACGGTCTTGAATGCGTCCAGTGATTTCAGCTCATAGGCTTCCTCCCACCATGCACGAGCAAGCACGCCAGTTGTCGGCTGCAATGAAGTAACGGCCAGTGGCTTGTCCATTCCACGAAAAAACACCTTCTGGCCAGTTGGCTTAAAGGTGATTTCTAGTGGTGACAGTGTGAACTTGAACAGGTCGTAAACGCCCAGCCTGAATGCTGCTTGCTGGATGGTTGAATATGTCGAATCCTTGTTCGTATAAGCGTATTGGCGAAGCACAATCCAATTGACGTAGGGATGCAAGATAATCTGCATGATCACATCCTCGGCAACAGAGAATGACTTGCGCGATCCACGACTGCCCTTGTATGTTAGGTAGCGTGTTCTGTCATTGTAAAGTGGTGCGTAAGCTTTGGGGACGATTGAATTCAGATCAATGTTGATTTGCACTGTCATCGCCTCCGTCTTGCTGAATTGGCTTGATGTTGATTGTGATATTACTTGTATCTTCGCTAGTCTCACGTTTGGCTTTAGCTTCCATGATGTCAGCCTCGGCCTTCGATTTGCGGGCATCCGCTTTCAGCTTGGCAATCTGTGCCTTGAGCATCTGGTCATTATCTGGGTAGCGCTTGAGCAGCTCTTTACCCGCCGCCAGTCTGTCCTTGATTGTCGGTGGATTGTCCACCTGCTTAGGCCCATTGATGCCGTCAACGACCACTGTTTCGCGAGCGGTGCCCCGTATGACCTTCGTGTAGTACTCGAGCACCTCTTTGGCGCTGGCAATCGTGTTACTTGCCATTTCTGCCATGCGGGCCTCGATGGCCTCTTTCAGGACAGGTTTAGACAGGTTTTCAGTCCCCATCTGTTTGGCGGTGTTAATGCTGTAACCTGCTTCAATGGCGGCCTCTTTGGCGTTCCCGGTCTCGACGTACTTGTCGACGAACTTGCGCTGCTTGGCCGTTAGTTTTCGCTTTGCCATCACATATCACCACACCTCCCGCGCTTTTTCTTGTCTTCCTGAGCTTTCTTCTGAGCTTCCTCTTTTGCGAGTTTCCCGATGATTGAGGCCTCAGCCTTCGACATGTATCCGAACTTGGTCATCACCATTTGAGCCATGAAATCACCTCACACATAGTAAATGGCACGGGTATCATGATCGCTGTATTCTACCAGCTCAAACGTTTTGTGAGCAACCACGCCAATATCATCAGTCCAGCGGTCTGTTGGCTTGCGTGTCGATACTTGACGCTGAACGAATCCGCCTAGGTCTTTACTCATCTCTGAATGGAGATGCCCCGTAAACAGCTCGCGGTTCTGCGCTGTACCCAACATGAAACCGAACTCATCGAGATACTTTGCAAGATAGTTGTTCTTGCCCTTATCTCCGTGAGTGGCACCAATGAAGTTGTGGCCTAACATCGCTCCCTTGTAATGCTTCAGTGATATGTCCCAAGTGATGTTTGTTTGGTTGCTGTAGGCGCGTTTCAATAGACGAGCGAACATATATCCAACTGACGGGTCGTGATTGCCTGGCGCATACATGACCTCACACTCATTGGCGTTCTTAATGATTGCTTCAATCAATGTCTCGAAGTATTGCTCCATTTCGTTCACAGTCTCGCCTAAGTCAGTTGTTTCTAGCTGTGTGCCCTTTGCTGTGGTTGAGTTGATATTATCCACATGAGCAAGATCACCGCCAAGAATGAGCAATATTTTGGCGTAGTGGCCGCGTTGAATGATATCTAGCTGCCGCTTCAATGATTCGGCATAGACATCAAACGTGTGACCGTTGAAATGTGTATCAAAAGCAGGAATGACCAGATAGCGATCTGATTCCACAAAAATAGGAGCCTTAGCTTGGTATGGCTCCTTGTGTGTGATGATGTCATTCATCAACGATTCGTATTGTTCAGCATCAACTAACGGCCTAATTTGTATCTTGCTCTGGAAGAGCGTTGCTTCAGGCTTCTGCTTCCAGTAATTGCTTGTAGCGCGTAGAAGCTCCCACTTAGTGTAATCATACCCGTGAGCTTCCAAAACCTCTCTAGGCGTCATTTTGTGGCCCCTGACGACCTTCAGGATCGTATCGCTAGACTGTGTACCATCTGAATCGTACTCGTTCGTCATGGGTGGCTGGAACTCAATTCCAAGCCGCCGCGATTTCTTCTGGACTGCATCGTAGCTAATTCCTAGCTCGTCTGCTGTCTCACGTCTGGTAAAGCCTTCAGAGGCGAGCTTGCGCATCGTTCCGATCTGTTCATCTGTCCATTGCAATCCGTTCGCCTCCAAAAATAAGTTGTTTGCAATATAACTCCAAATATAGGACAATGATGGTACACCAAAAGGAGGTAATATCTATGAGCTTAGATGGTAAAATTGACAGCACTAAGGACAAAATCTCCGGTAAAGCTAAAGAAGTTGAAGGTAAAGTTACTGGTGATAAGGCCCGTGAAGCACAAGGTAAGGCTGAAGGCGTGCTTGGCAAAGTAAAAGAAAAATTAGACGATGCCAAAGATGCCGTTAAAGATACCGTTGATGATGTGAAAGAAAAACTTGATAAAGATTAGTCTCTTGGCCGGCATTTGCCGGCTATTTGTTTGCACAAAAATAGCACCTCACCGTTTGGCGGAGTGCTATAAGTTTTCCTATGATTCTGTTTCTAAAACCTAAAAGCAATTTTTAACAGACTGTAAACTATAGGTGCGCCAACAGTGACTATTACTACATTCCATCGATCATGTCTATCTCGGGCTTCTTTTAAACCATCAATGGATTTTTCAAGACCCTTAATTTCAAGATTTCCACTGTTCTTTTTGACCCATTCTTTCGTAGGCAAGGCATTAATTTTATCTTCTATACTAGAGTCTCCGTCCTTAATGGCTTGCAATAGTTCTTTACGTGAGCTGTCCATGCTTTTGCTCAGTCTGTCAACATATTTTTCTAAATCATCTGTTTTTTGTTCTGCTGCGGTCTTTTCAGAGGACATATTAATCGCTCCATATTCTTCATAATAAGCATTATCCGATCCACTATCGCTATTATTAATAACAGTAGATTGCATAGAAATTATTTTGTTTCCGGTTTTAGACAT
>NZ_AZDJ01000012.1 GCF_001434705.1 Lacticaseibacillus nasuensis JCM 17158 | reverse complement strand
AAGTCGCGACACTTCCTCACACCGCCATGGTGCCCGCAACTAAGCCAGCCGGATCTCTACCACGTTGGCTATTGGCTTGGTCCGAGTTGCGGTTTGTTCACTTTTCCTGATTCCGGGCAGACTCGCCCTTCCTCAGTCCATTCACGTCATTACAGTTACTCCCGTCGCCGGCAGGTGGCAAGCCACCTTCGCGAAGCGGAGTGGCACGGGCGAGTCACGGTTCCGGCCTAGGCAACGCGCAAACGTTAGACGCG
>NZ_AZDJ01000011.1 GCF_001434705.1 Lacticaseibacillus nasuensis JCM 17158 | reverse complement strand
GTCGGTGTCGCCGTGGTGCCCTTACCAACATCAGTTGGCTTAGTGGTACCAGCTGGCACATCCGTGCCATTGACTGTGTGACCACCCTTGCCATCAGTAACAACAGTATCGGTTGTGCCATCAGGTTCTGGTACAGAAGTCTTATGAGATGTTGTCTGACCGGTAATCTTCCCGTCCTTATCAACATCAGTAACCGTATGCGTTCCGTCACCATTGTCGTGATCGACTGTCACATTACCGTCAGGCGTGGTCGTCGCAGTGGTGTTGTCACCAACATCGTG
>NZ_AZDJ01000010.1 GCF_001434705.1 Lacticaseibacillus nasuensis JCM 17158 | reverse complement strand
TACTGTTGTTACTGACGGCAAGGGCGGTCACACAGTCAATGGCACGGATGTGCCAACAGGCACCACCACGCCAACTGATGTCGGCAATGGCACCACAGCGACACCGACGGATGACGGTGGGATCCAGCTGCACCATGATAATGGCGACGGCACGACTACTGATACGACCATTAACCCGAAGGGCGAAGTGACTAGCCATGTCACCACCACACCGATTAAGAATGGCGATGATACAACTACGCCAGTAACTTCTGACGGCAAGGGCGGTCACACGGTTAACGGTAA
>NZ_AZDJ01000009.1 GCF_001434705.1 Lacticaseibacillus nasuensis JCM 17158 | reverse complement strand
GCCTCCTCGGGAAACGGCCAAAGACCTGGCGTGGTACGGGTGACACGCCGCCGAAGCAGCACGAGCCAGTAGCACATGTGGCGCAGCCTAATTGAGGAGGGTGGAGCTCACCAAAGCGTTAAAACCTGCGGCCCACAAGCTTGGATCAGCCACAGATTCGCCGGCTCCGGTGAGTAGGTCAAATCGCTTGTGTTGGATCATTTGCCCTACACCCATATAAAGCGCTCAGCTCAGAAAAGTGT
>NZ_AZDJ01000008.1 GCF_001434705.1 Lacticaseibacillus nasuensis JCM 17158 | reverse complement strand
GATGCATCCGTAACCGTCAGGGTTGGTGTTGCGGTACCCTTTTCACCCTTCGCATTAGTCTTGCTCTTGATGAAGTCAGCTGCCGCTGCCTTGTCGTCGACCGTGATCGTCTTGCTTGTAGTTTCCAGAGCCGTACCGTCAGTAACGGTCAGCGTCGCGGTCGTGGTTTCAGTCGCGCCATCGGCGTTCGTGAAGGTCAACGTGACAGTATACGTGCCGGCAGTTGCGCCAGTCGTATCAATGGTCCCATCCTTAAGCTGTGCTTCTGCGGAAGAATCGGCATCCTGATCCTTGGTCTTTTCCAGGCCAGTAATCGTGAACGTGCCTTCTGCATCGGCATCACCAAGCTTAGCGCTTGGCTTAAAGGCATC
>NZ_AZDJ01000007.1 GCF_001434705.1 Lacticaseibacillus nasuensis JCM 17158 | reverse complement strand
AATGCGAAGGGTGAAAAGGGTACCGCAACACCAACCCTGACGGTTACGGATGCATCGGGGGCAACGACTGACCTGGCCACTGCCACTGGGACCGTAGGGACATACACACTGAGCTTTGCCTACACCGACGGTGGGAAGACAGTAACGAAGACTGCGACCTTGAACGTTGTCGCCCAGTCTAGTTTGACTGTGACCTACCATGACCAAACCACTGGCGAAGTCATTGGCTCGAAGACGCTCGAAGGCGGCGAAGGCACAAATTACGACGGCTTTACTGCCACCATCGACCAGATGACGGCAGCTGATGGCGTAGACGGTAGCAAGTACACCGAAGCCACGACGGACTACGTCACGGCTGACGGTGAACCGACCGATGCCACTCAAGTGCCAGATGGCACGTTTGATGGCAAGACAATCGATGTATACGTCAAGCACGTGCTGACTGAAGGCGATACTTACACGGCAACTTGGACGATTGAGGCCCAAACTGTTGATGGAACGGCTCTTGGTTCTGACAAGACGCAAACCGCTACTGGTCATGCGTATACCGATGCCGTCACTGGCGCGGTAAGTTACAAGGCCGATAAGGCCTTCACGGATGAAACCGTTGAAGACTTCAGTAAGCAGTTCGCCACCAACCCAACGATCGACGGGACTAGCGTTGCCGTCGGCAGCAAGATTGCGGCTAAGAACCCGGCTGTGGATGCAGACGGGTACATGGCAACTGCACCAACAGACGCAACGACGACGGTGATTTACACCGTGGCCAAGCCAACGCTGAGTGCTGAAGAAACCACTGCGACGGTTGGCTCAACTGTGGCCGTAGATGCCTTTAAGCCAAGCGCTAAGCTTGGTGATGCCGATGCAGAAGGCACGTTCAC
>NZ_AZDJ01000001.1:292202-320465 GCF_001434705.1 Lacticaseibacillus nasuensis JCM 17158 | reverse complement strand
TTCTTACTGTATGTCAGGGTGACGACTTGGGCCTTAGATTCATCCGCATCATACGTTTGATTTTCAGGCTCAGTCGTCTGATCGTCAGTCAGTACATAACCAGTAATAACTTTGTTGATCGCTGCACCTTTAATATCCTTGCTGTAGTCGATTTCGGCTCCAGTAACCCCATCAATTTCTTGAGTGTCGTGGAGCTGCTGGTTATCAGGCCCAACGAACTCAACCATGACCTTCTGACCGCTATCCGCGGTATAGGTCACCGTTGCTGGCTGGGTTGGATCATTTGGTACCAACGTATAGCCAGTAGTCTTCCCAGTCGCCTTATCCGTAATCGGCGTCAACGTACCACCAACCGCCGTTGGCGTATAGCCTTCGGTATATGGCACGGTCCCGGCTGCTTTACCCGGATCCTTTGGATCCGTCGTATAAGTCTGTGGCTCACCTGGCTTGTCACTGCCCGCAGGGGTAATCGTGTAACTGCCGTTCGTACTGTAAATCAGCGTGACTACCTGGGCCTTAGATTCATCCGCATCATACGTCTGATTTTCAGGCTTAGTCGTCCCGTCGTCAGTCAGCACATAACCAGAAATAGCTTTGTGTATTGCGACCCCAGTTTTGTCTTTGTTGTAATCAATAGCATCGCCGGGTGTTCCATCAAATTCTTCAGCGGAATGACCAGCAATCTCATTACCATCTTGGTCAACAAATTTAACCGTGACCACAGCAATCACCGGCGTATAACTGATCACAATGTTGTCACTGATGCTTGCAAGTTTGGACAAATCAGGCGCTACATAACCTTTGGAACGATCGGTAGTGTCAATCGGCGTCAATGTAATCGAACTGACAACGGTGCCATCTGATTTCACCTCTTGTGCCTGAACATTAAAGTTCACAAACCCGGGAATGGTGAAACCCGTTGGATTTGATACTGTCTGCGGATCTGTGCTAGATTCATTCTCATCTGTAATCGGAGAAACTTGATACTCTGTGGTCGCAGCCACTCCCGCAGGTAGCGTCTGTCCAGACGCTGGCGTTATTTCGTAGCTACCGACTTTGGCATAATTTAACGTGATCGTCGCAGTAGGATTGTCGACGGTCAACGTACCAGTGGCAGGATCACCATTGTCAGCAAATGACTGAAAAGCGTAACCATCAATCTGTTGCTTGACGACATGATAGTCGATATTCCCGGCATCCTGGGCATTAATCGTATAGGTTGCAGGATCAGTCGGTAATACCTTGCCATCCTGGTCAACAGCATGAACATTAGCGAAGAACTGAGGTGTAAACACAAGTGAGTCCAGTTCAAAATTCTGGTTCGCATATGACGCACCAGTCGACGCGCTGATGAACAAGTTCATAAACTCATTGCCGTTAATCCAATCAGAGATATCTTTTGTCCAAACTTTGCCATCAAACTTAACAGTTAATAAATGCTTGGAACCCGTGTAATCCAATTCGATTGGTGCGTATTGCGATGGCAATGTAATGGCTTGTGGTTGCGACCCATCCGCACTGCTAGGGACATAAGTCGTTTCAGCCGCAGAGCCATCAGTACTGGTGGACATAAACGACCCAAAGGAACCGTTGGATACAAAACTGTTGGTATCCGAGCGATAATTTAGACCATTGCCGCTAGCGCTGTCTGTATTGTAATTCGTATCAATCTTAAAACCGAAAGCACCGGCCAAACCGCCAATCCCCATCGCACCACCGGTCTCGCCTAACTTGCTCATGTCGCCAGTTTTAAAACCAATCCCGATGCCGTCGCCAGAACCACTACCACCGGAGACTTTCACCTTGCCAGTTAACGTAAAGTCTTGATCCATATTAATCCGGTTGGCCAAAGTCAATTGCCCAGCCGTATTTTGAGGACCACTATACCCGTCGTTTGGAACGTTTTCAGAAGTAATCTGGGCTTGGCCATTATCATCGTAGTTATGCGCAACACCAGAAGACACAAACAAAGATGAGGCTGAACTAGAGTCAACGGTGATCTTCGCTGTGTTGTCCTCTGCGTAATATGAAACTTTAGCCGAATTTACCGGCTGACTTGTCTTGGTCGCGGGCTGATACTGGGCACCAGCGGTATCTGCTGAAGTCGTCTCACCCGTGGCTTGTTGCTTGTCGCCTTGACCGGCAGAATCTGAAGCAACATCGGAATCAGTCGAATCCGTTGCAGCAGCGACTGGCGCTTCTTCTGACTTGTCAGAGTCTGTTGCGGTCTTGTCTGCATTCACAGCGGGAGCCGTCGATGTCGCCACAGCACCCGAGTCTTTCTGACCGTCTGCTGACAACGTCACACTTTTCCCAGCAAGGGTTGAAGCTGGCGATTCAGTTGTGACGACGGGTTCGTCGTCTTCACCAGCGGTCGCAGCTGCAACGGGATGGGCCTGACTAGCTACTCCAAGGCCCAGACCGAAAAAGAAAATGGTCCCGAAAACCCACTGCTTGCCAGATTTCCACATTTTGACCCGTTCTTTTACAGACGCTTGGTCCTTATTTTTGAATATCATCAAAATCATCCCCTGAATGAGTCTTCGACATGTTAAGCATGCACTACGATGAAGCCTACACCTTTTGCGTATAAACTGCAGAAAAATGCTCATTTATGACGCAGAATTCGTCAATTAATTGAGCGGAAAGTGAGGATGTATATGCGATTATATTCCAAGCAAAAATAATGGCAGATGCCACGTATTTGATTGCGTCGCATCTGCCATTTATCATTTATTTAGGTTTAATCAATTATCCGAATATTCTATATTTAACAACATCGCTCTGAAAATACAAAAATATTCCATTACGTTCAACCATCACTGTGTAATCGATCTCGTCCTGCTCGTTTCGCAGCATATAACTGCGCATCGGCCCGGGCAATCACATCATCAATGGTCTTATCATTGCACCGAACCGAAGTGATCCCTGCCGACATTGCAATTACGATAGTTTGCCCATCGGAATCAAATTCATACTGGCGAAGTTGGCTCATAAAGGCTGCTACCAACGCTTCGACTTGATGACTTCTAGCACCGCCTGCGACAATGAGACTAAACTCTTCCCCGCCTGTCCGATAGAAGTCACACGGGAATGCCACCGTTTCGAGATAGTTCTGCCACAACGCCGTGAACTGTTGTAGTACCGTATCCCCTGCGAGGTGCCCATAGGTATCATTCACCGACTTAAAATGATCCAAGTCCACCATGACGAGGTGGATGGCCGGGGCCTGACCGCTGACTCGCAATGGCAGCCACCGGGCTAGATCAGCGTTAAACTTTGTCCGGCTGAACGCGTGGGTCAACACATCATGCTGTGTATCGTAGACCAAGTCCCGCAAGCGCCTTCGCCGATAGGCCAACAAATTATCGTAGCCGTGCGCGGCAAGTAACACCAAATACCCACACCCAATCACGAGCCCGGTTTCACTGGCGGGATAGGCATAGCTGGCCATGTCGAATAACCAGAACAACACTGTCATGCTAAAGCTCACCGCATGCAAGCGCCATGGATGGCCAGTCCACCAAGACTGATGGCGATTCACAACGACCGCAACCAACAACGTCGCCGCAAACCCGGCAGTCGCCCAGGCATTCCAATTCCAAAATGGCCAATAACTGATGAACGTGACCAGCAAGAATGCCGCATACGCTCGGCAATCCTTGAGTTTGACTGCGAGGTAGATCATCATGGCGTTGCGCAAGGCGTTAGCCGTCCAAGTGTAAGTCGAGCCAAATAGCCGCAGCATGCGAATCATCACCATCAACCCGCCCGCGTACACGACAACTAGCCACACCGCGCGGACAGTGGCACCCGTGTAACGCTTGACCAGCTGTGGGCCAACATCAGCAATCAATTCAACGGTGGCGACAAAGCCCATCATGAAGAAAAATGCCCAGAATAACGTATTCCAAAATAGCCCCACCAGAATTCCCCCAACAAATTAATGGTTTCAGGTTAACGCAAGAATGACTTGGACGCAAAAAGCGCCTCGAATAATCCGAGGCGCCACCCGCTTATGCTTGCCCGGCATACCGCAAGACAAACAATTCAAACGCGAGATTTTTATCGATTTGGCCTGTTTTCATCTGGGTCTCGGTGTCCACCAAACCAAGATAAGCAGACGCCAGCGACCCAAGCGCTAAGTGTCGCGCGCTTTGAATCGCCAACTTGACGCGGTAAGGATGGACCTTCAGCGTTTGCGCCAAGGGGCCTTGCGCATACCCTTTTTGCATCAAGACCTTGACCTGCAGCAACAATTGGAACTGATTCTCCAGCAGGTTATTGAGACGAATCGGCTCTTCTTTTTGGAGGAGCAGGTCCCGGTAAATACTCAATGCTTCTGCCGTATTCTTGGCGAGGACCGCACTCACCAGGTCAAACACGCGATCTGTCAGCTCTCTTGGTACCAATGCCGAGACTGCCGCTTCGTCTAGTTCGGCACCGTTTGCCGCATACAATTTCAATTTCGGCACCGCTGCTAGCATCGCCGTATAGTTGGCGTTTGTGCGCCGAGTCAGCGTGTTTAATCCACCTGGGGTAATTGTCACGCCAGCCTGGCGAAGTGAGGTAGTAATGGCGCGTTTAGCCGCGGGCTCATCCAGCGTGGCGGTGTCGACCACCACCGCACTTTTTTTCAAGGCTTTGGTCAGTCGTTTGCGCTCATCAAGTTTCTTATATGGGGCCACGATGACCATGACGGTAGACGGCACCGGATTCTTGAAGTAGGCCGTGAGACTGTCTAAATCATGCTCAACCTTGCCGCCGGTTTCACCACTCAAAAAATATGGCGACTCAATGATCACTTCGCGGTAGTCGCCAAAAAACGGCGGCGACTGCGCGTCATCCAGCGCCACAGACACCGCTGTTTCGCGCATGTCGTACCGGGCAAGATTCATCGTCGCCTGGTCCTCTGAAATCAGCGCAGTCAATGCCGCCAAGGCCTGATCACGCAGCGCTGTTTCCTCGCCCAGTAGCAGCACTAACGGCGGAATGCGCTTGGCCTTCAGCTGATTGATGAGTTCACCGACTTGCATATGTTTCCTCTTTTACTAAGAATTGATGAATTTGGCCGCCTTCCACCCACGCCATGCCACCCAGGTCGGTGCGCCAGATTGGTACTGCTAGGTTGGCAAAGGTTTGCAGTGTTTCCGGGTGAGGGTGGCCGTATCGATTCGCTACCCCGGCCGAAATGAACGCCCCCTTCAAGTTCAAAGCGGCGATGAACGCGGGGTTCGAACTGGTATCGGAGCCGTGGTGACCGACTTTCAGGTAATCGACGGCTAACCCTAACGGCATCAGCGTATTGACCTCGACGCCTTGATCCGCGTCGCCAGTCAACAGCCACCGGTCAGGTCCTATCTTACCATAGAGGACCACGGAGTCGGCGTTTTTGTCGGTGGCCGTCGCCTCGGCAGCTGGCGACACCACTTGTAGCTGTAACGCGCCATACGACAACACCGTGCCCGCCGCCACCTGTCGCACACTGCCCACTCGCCCGGCAGCGGCCTTAGTGATATATGGATCTTGAGCGGCGCTAGCCGTGGTGATGAGTTGGGTGACCGCGATGCCGTGCGTTACGATGGCAGCATCCCCGACGTGATCGGCGTCTGGATGCGTCAAGACCAAGGCATCTAGTCGGGTGATCCCACGGGCGGCGAGATAGTTCAAAATTGCGCGCTGTGCCGGCGGGTTGCGCATCACGCCGAATCCGCGACCGCCGGTATCGATCAGGACCACCCCTTGGTCGTTTTCCCCTTCGAGCAAAATGGCGTCGCCTTGCCCCACATCAAACACCGTGACGCGGGCCAACGGGTGATAATGGGCGACTTCCCAGGCCAGTACGCCCCACAGCAATACAGGCCACCACCGGCGCCCGCCTAGCGCGCGCAAAATCACGCCTACCCCAACGACCGCTAAGGGTAACCCAATCGCGCCGACCACCAGCAGTCCCGGCAACTGGGCACCGGCTGAAAGGCCGTGTTCCAAGCGACCTAAGGCGAGCTCCAATCCCCCCGTCAGCGGCCCAGCCGGCCACACCACCGCCACCACCAGCAATGGCATGATGGCCAACTCAAAAATTGGCAACAACAACCAATTAAACGCGCCGGTGAGCACATGCACGCGAAACGTGTGAGCGATGATTACCGGCGCAGACAGTAAGCTCAATCGCCAGCTGACGCCCCAAGCTGACCGTTGCGACATGAGTAGCAAGGCTCCGGTCAACAGGTAGCTCAGCTGGCCGCCAAATGTGTACAGGACATACGGCCGCCACACCAAGTTAAGGGCCAAGACGGCACTGAAACAATCCAGGCTGGACCAGGCCCAATGCCACCGCTCATTGAGTAGCATCACTACCCGCATGCCGACCGCGCGAACAATCCCTGCTCCCAAGGGCAGGATCACCAATAACGTTGGCAGGGTGGCAATGAGCACCCAGTCAACGTGTTCCTTGGCTATCTTGAGCCGGTCGGTCAGCCAATACAGGGCCCCAATCAAAGCAAATAGATGCAACCCAGACACCGAAAACAAATGAAAGATACCAAGATCCATGTAGGTTTGCCGAACATCATCGAACTCGGCATCTAACTGACCCAACAACAAGCCTTTAGCATAGCTGCCCACCCGCTGGGGCAGCTGCGCCATGCGCCGCAGCAACGTCACGCGCCAGCCATTCAGGGTGGCGATCACGCCACCACCTGGCACGGCGACAAGTTGGAGCGGTTGCTTGGGAATCTCATACGCGAGCTGGCTACTGGCCCAAGCGTAATCCGCATAATCAAACTCGAATTGATTACGCGCGCCCGTCAAGCGTTGTGGCGGGCCGCTCCAGGCGATTCCTTGCGGCGCGCTGGTGGTTGCCAGCTGGGCTTGTTGGGCCTTGGTCGCCGTCACCAGCCCGCTGACCGGGACACCATTTGCGGCGGTGCCGGTAAAGCTCACCGTGCCGTCTTGCAGCCGCCAATCAGGGGCCTGCACCGTAATCACCCCTTGAGGCAGTGGCGGATTGGTATGCGCGGCCTGAGCCCGCCAGCCAATTGCAACGCCAAGGCCAATCGCTAGCATCACCGGCCAATGCGGCAACGCCCGGGTGACCAGCAGCACCCAGACCAAGGCCAAGCCACCGAGCCAGGCCGGCCCCATTGGCAACAGCATGCCGCCAATTAGCGCGACGACCCAGAAGATACCTTGCCGCGTCATGGGCCGACCGTCACATTTGGGGCCAGACTGGCAAAGATTTTCTCGCCGATGCCGCTGACTTCCTTCAGCTCCTCAACCGTTTTAAAGCCGCCGTGCGCATCGCGGTAGGCGACGATATCCGCCGCGCGTTTCGGGCCGATGCCACTGAGACCTTCCAGGTCGGTGGCAGTGGCGGTGTTAAGGTTGATGACCGGCGTACCGTCACTGGTCGCCGTGGTGGCGGCACCGGTGGTTGCGGCCGGCGCGGGTGTTTCGCCTTTGGTCGGGACGTACAGACTCTCCTCATCGTTGGCAATTTTCGCCAAGTTAAGCCCACTGGTATCCGCCTGCTTGGTCACCCCACCGGCGGCCTGGACCACGGCGTCCCACCGCGTCTGGCCGGTGACCGGATACAATCCGGGATGGGCAACGGCGCCTTGAATATACACGTAGCCGGCTTGGGCATGACTACTGCTGGTGCTGGCGCTTGCAGTCAGACTTTGACTGCTCGTGGTCACCGTGAGGTCCGCGCGCGGCGGCGTTACCCATTGCCAGCCAAAATACCCCGCCACGCCAAGTCCAACCAGCAGCACCACCCAGTAGTCACGAAGCCATTCTCGAATCACGGTGATGGTCATGTGCTCGCCTCCTTTATGGGAGATTACGCACACCGAACAAAAAAACCGTGAGCAATTGCCTCACGGTTCACCTGCGCCAGTCAGACTTAATGCTGGCGTAAATATTGCAGTGCATCAGCCAAAGTGCGCACGGGCACGACGACCATTTTCGCTTTCAGGTGTTTGGCAGTTCGCTTCGCCACTGTGTAATTATTCTGGTAGGTTGGATCTGCCTTTAATATCTGCTTGGTCGCCGGGGTGTCTGGCGCGAAAAAGATTTTCGCCCCTTCCCGATTGGCCATGTACACCTTTTTGTCGATGCCGCCGATTTGCCCAACGTTGCCCGCAGCATCAATCGTACCGGTGCCAGCGATTTTGCGGCCGCGGCGGTAATGTTGCTGGGTAATCAACGTGTAGGTTTGAACCGCAAACATCAACCCAGCGCTGGGCCCGCCGATGTCACCCGCGTCGATGGTCACCTTCGGCTGAGTGGTCATAGAGGTGTGCTCGGTCAAGGAAATCCCAATGCCGGCGCGCTTAGTTCCCGGTAGCCGCATCAGTTTGGCCGTGGCGTGGTGAGTCTTGCTGCCGCGCAGGTAGGTCAACGTCAGGCGACTGCCGATTTTGCGCTGGCTAATGGCCTTCACATAGGCATCGGCCGTCCCGTAATGGTGCCCGTCTAGCGCGGTGATGGTGTCCCCCAGGCGCAACTTACCGCGAAATGGCGAGCCCTTCATGATGGACATCACATAAATGCCCAAGTGGCGCGTCGTGACGGGCCGGTTGGCGGCCTTAAACGCTGCGGCCACCGCCCCATTAGCGGCACTTTTGATATAGTACCGCTGGAGCAAGTCATACTCGGCGCTGGTGTCGGTGCCCATCAACTCGGTTTTGGTGTCAATTTCGGCGTAGGGCTGCAGTTTCGCCCAAAGGTATTCACCCACGGTCAAGGGGCCCATCACACCAACGGTCGTCAGCATGTAACTCCCTTTTTCGCGGTCCGGCCGTCCCGCCACCTTGACGTATGGTTTCAACGATTCGGCGGAGCCAGGCACCTCGGCGTACTTCCCGGTGGGCCAAAATCCCACCATGGTGACGATGATTAAGGCCACCGCCGCCCAGCGCCACCGCGACTTACGCATGCGGGGCCTCAAACTTGGCCGTCAGGGCTGTGGCGACATTCGCCGGCACCAACGCCGTCACGTCACCGCCAAAACTGGCCACTTCGCGAATCAAACTCGACGAGACGAAGCGGTAGCGTGGCGCGGCCATTAAGAAGACAGACTCCAAGTCAGCGGCCAAGCTGGCGTTCATCGCCGCAATGTCGGCTTCGTAATTGAAATCGGCAGTGTTGCGCAACCCCCGCACCAAATATTGAGCGCCAAGCGTCTGCGCAAAGGCAACGGTGAGCTGTCGCGGTGCGGCAACCACGGTGACATTGGCCAACGCCTGCACGGCTGTGTTGATCAAGGCCACTTTTTCCTCACTGGTAAACAATGGGGCCTTGCTGACATTGGTCATCGGCGCCACGATCACCTGGTCGAACAGCGCACTGGCCCGCCGAATAATGTCGAGGTGGCCATTGGTCAAGGGATCAAAGCTGCCTGCATATAACGCTGTTTTGGTCATGCCTCTGCCTCCCGTTGCAAAATGATGACTTGCGCCACGCCGTAAGTTTGCCGGCGCAAAATCGTGTAGCCGGCAATCACTGCTGGATACACCACGTCTAACCCCGTTTCAAATAAGACCCGGCCGCCCGGGGCCACGAGGTCATGCGCCAGCAGCGCCGCCAACTGCGCGAGCACCTCTTGTTTGGCATACGGCGGGTCAGCGAGAATCAAGTCGAACTGCTCACCGGCCTCACCTAACGTGACAATCGCGCGATCCACCGGCGCTTTGATGACGGTAAACCGCTCCGGCGCGTCAAACAAGGCCAGATTGGCCCGCAACGTCTTGATGGCCGCGTACTGATGATCGACGAAGGTTGCGTGGGCCATGCCGCGGCTCACCGCCTCGATGCCCAGCCCGCCGGTGCCGGCGTACAGATCCAACACCCGACCGCCGTCAAAGTAAGGGCCGAGCATGTTGAACATCGACTCCTTGACCTTGTCGGCGGTTGGCCGGGTTTGGTTGCCTGGCACAGCAGCCAAACGTCGCCCGCGAAATTCGCCGCTAATAACGCGCATTGTCTTCCTCCACGTCCTTGGTCCCCTTGGCACTGTGCTCACCGGCGGCCAACTTGCCGACGCGATCCGCAAAGTCCATGTCGACTTCCGGGCGGTGCGACGGCTCGACCCGCTTGACGAAGCGCAGCTTGGCTAATTTGGCCATGACCGTCGGCGCCGCGACGGCGTCCACGTACAAATAGGCGTACTTCATGCGGCGCGACACGTACATCACGGTGCCGTAATGGCGGAGCGCTTTGATTTGTTTCACCGAATACAGCCACACGACTAGGCCGATTCGCGGGGTAATCTCTAACATCGTCATCCTCTATTCTTGGTGCAGTGGCTTCAACGTGGCCAGCAATTCCTGGGTTTCCACCAAGTCGCCGGCCCCGACATACAAATGTTGCACGACCCCGGCAAACGGCGCATGCACAGTGGTTTCCATCTTCATCGCCTCGGTGACGAATAAATCGTCACCGGCGGCGACGGTATCGCCAACGCCAACGGCCACGCTAACGATCTTGCCGCCCATCGGTGCCCCGATTTCGTTGTGGTTCGTCGGCTCGGCTAGCTGGTGCACCGTTGTGGTTTGGGCCACGCTAGCATCGCGGACCTGCACCTCGCGCTTTTGGCCGTTGACGGTAAAGTACAGCGTGCGCATGCCGGCTGCATCGGGCTCACCGATGTTGTCCAAGCGCATGATGTGCGTGATTCCCGGGCGAATGTGCACGTTGATTTTCTCGCCAATGCGCATGCCTTGGAAGAACGTCGGTGAATCCAACACGGCGACTGGTCCATACTTGACTTGTTCACTGAGGTACTGGTTGAACACGGTGGGATACAAGATCTCACTAAGCACGTCTTCGTCGCTCGGCGCCGCCAAGCCGGCATCTTGGAGCTGCTTGCGCACGGCGGCAAAGTCAACGGCTGGAGCACTGGCCCCCGGCCGAGACGTTAACGGCTGACTGCCGCGCAGGATTTTGGCCTGCAAGGCAGCTGGGAAGCCGCCGACGGGTTGGCCTAGATCGCCGCGGAAAAAGTTCACGACGGATTCAGGCAAATCCAACGTATCGGCATGGGCTTCAACGTCGGCTGGCGTCAGATGGTTCTGCAACATATACAATGCCATGTCGCCGACGACCTTAGAGCTCGGCGTGACCTTGATGATATCGCCAAACAAGGTGTTCACTTCGGCGTACATCGCCTTGACGGCTTCAAAATCCGTCAGGCCCATGCTGCGGGCCTGTTGCTGGAGGTTGGAATACTGGCCGCCTGGCATTTGGACCGTATAAATGTCCGTCAGCGGGCCGCTGACACCGTTGCTGAAGTCCTGATAATATGGGCGAATGCCACTGAAGTAGCGGTTAATTTTCTCCGCGGCGGCAATGTCGAGTTCCGGCTGGCGCGGGCTCTCGCTCAGCGCGTAGTACAGGCTTTCCATTGAGGGCTGGCTGGTGGTGCCGGAAAACGCATTTTGCGCGACGTCGACAATGTCCACGCCGGCCCGCGTCGCTTGCACATAGGTCGCCACGCCATTGCCGGTGGTGTCATGCGTGTGCAGGTGAATCGGCACATCTACGGCGTCCTTCAGCGCACTGACCAGCACATAGGCGGCTTGCGGCTTCAACAGCCCCGCCATGTCCTTGATGGCCAAAATATTGGCACCGGCGTTGACCAGCTCCTTAGCCAAGTTGACGTAGTAAGCCAGGCTGTACTTCGGGTGGGTATCGCTTAAGATGTCGCCGGTGTAGCACATGGTACCTTCGGCGATTTTACCGGTGTTGCGCACCGCGTCGATGCTGTGGGTCAGCTGCGGTACCCAGTTCAGGCTATCAAAAATCCGGAAGACATCGATGCCGGCCTTAGCGGCGGTTTCGATGAACTGGGTGATCACGTTGTCGGGATAATTTTGGTAGCCCACGGCGTTGCTGCCGCGGAACAACATTTGCAACAAGGTGTTCGGCATCGCTTGGCGCAACGCATGCAGCCGCTGCCACGGGTCTTCTTTCAAAAAGCGGTAGGCCACGTCGAAGGTCGCCCCGCCCCACATTTCCATGCTGAACAGATTCGGCAAGGCGCTGGCCATGTCCGGTGCCACCAGCAACATGTCCCGCGTGCGCATGCGCGTCGCAAACAGACTTTGGTGGGCGTCTCGCATGGTGGTGTCCGTCAACAACACCTTGGGCTGGGCCTGGACCCAGCGCGTCACCGCATCGGGGCCTTGTGCCGTCAGCAATTGGCGCAAGCTGTGAGCGGCCACGGCTGGGGCCTTGAACTGGGCATGGTAATGCCAATCGGGGTAATACTTTTGCTCGCGACGGTGCAAGTCCGGGAAGCCGTTGACGGTGATTTCACCGACATAATTCAGCAGTTCGCCGGTGAGGCTGCGCGTCGGCTTAATGGTAAACAGACTCGGCGTGTCGTCGATGAAGCGCGTTTCCGCGGCGCCGGTTTGGAACGTCTTCGTGGCCAGCACATTTTGCAAAAATGGCAGGTTGGTCTTCACGCCGCTGATGCGAAATTCGCGCAACGCCCGCTGCATCTTCCGCACGCTGGCGTCAAAGGTAGCTGCGTGCACGGAACACTTCACGAGTAACGAATCAAAATACGGGCTGACCACCGCACCGGCGTAGGCGTTGCCGACGTCCAGCCGCACGCCGTAACCACCAGGCGAACGGTAGGTTTGAATCGTGCCGGTATCTGGCATGAAGTGATTCTGCGGATCCTCGGTGGTGATGCGGCACTGAATCGCGGTGCCGTTGTAGTGCAGGTCCGCTTGCTGCGGCAGGTGCAAATCGGCAAACAGGTCCGCCCCAGCCGCGATGCGCAGCTGACTTTGCACGATGTCGACGTCGGTGATCAGCTCGGTAATCGTGTGCTCGACTTGCACCCGCGGGTTGACCTCGATGAAGTAGAATTGGTCGCCATCGACCAGAAACTCGACGGTGCCCGCATTTTCGTAGTGCAGGCTACTCATCAACTGCACGGCGGCGGCGCAAATCTGCTGCCTCAACGCCACCGGCAAGCCGATGGCCGGCGCGATTTCGATCACCTTTTGGTTGCGGCGCTGAACGGAACAATCCCGTTCGAATAAATGCACCAGGTGGCCGTGGCTGTCGCCAAGGACCTGGACTTCGATATGTTTTCCGTGCTCGATGTAGCGCTCGACGTACATGCGGTCGTCACCAAAGCTGGCCTTGGCTTCATTGACCGCGTTTTGGTAAACGCTGCGCAACTCAGCTTCGGAGCGCACGATGCGCATGCCCTTACCCCCACCGCCGGACGCGGCCTTCAGCATGATGGGAAAGCCGTGCGTTTCAGTAAAGGCCAACACTTCATCAAAATCACGGGTCGGCTCTGCCATGCCGGGGATGGTGGCCAGCCCGGCGGCGTGCGCTGCCGCCTTGGCCTTGACCTTGTCACCGAAGACATCCAACAATTCCGGGCGCGGCCCCACAAAGGTCAGCCCGGCCGCCTGCACCCGCCGCGCGAATTCCGCGTTTTCGGATAACAACCCGTAGCCAGGATGAATGGCGTCTGCGCCGCTTTCCTTGGCGATACGAATGATGTCATCCATGTCCAGATACGCCGCAATTGGCGCCTTGCCTGCACCGACTTGGTAGCTTTCCTGCGCCTTGAAGCGGTGAATGGCGAGCTCGTCTTCGGCGGCAAAAATACCGACCGTTTTGAGCCCGAGTTCCTCACTGGCGCGAAAGATGCGAATCGCGATTTCGCCGCGATTGGCGACCAATACTTTATGCATGAACTGCCTCCGCTTGTTTCAACCGCTGCTGTTTCTCCTTGGCACTGATGTTCAACATGATCCCCATGCCAGCTGACAGCACCAACATGCTCGACCCGCCGTAACTGATGAACGGCAAGGTGACCCCGGTGACCGGCAGCACCCCGGTGACAGCGCCGACGTTGAAGATTGTCTGCAACATCATCATCGTGGCGATGCCGTAACTGATCAACGCGTAAAACGGGCGCGTGGCCTTGGAGCCGACGAAGTAAATGCGCATGATCAGCCAGAAAATCAACCCGATGACGACCAAGGCGCCGATGAGGCCGAGCTCCTCGGTAATCACCGCGAGGATGAAGTCGGTGTACGGCTCAGGCAGGTAGCCGAGTTTTTGGCTACTGTTGCCGAGCCCGACCCCGAACAAGCCGCCATGGGCAATTGCCACCAGCGAATTGACCACCTGATTGCCTTCTAGCTTGCGCATGGCAAACGGGTGCACCGCCGCAATCAGGCGCCGCAGCTTGTAGCTCTTGCTGGCCAGATCCGCCAGCGGCAGCCGGTTGATGATGTAATAACCCAGGCCCAAAATGGCGGCGATGAACGCGGCAAACCCAAACCCATATTTCAGCGAAATCCCGCTGGCCGCCAACATCACCAACGTAATGCCGGCAATGATGATGGCCCCACCGGTATCCGGCTGAAACCAAACCAAGATCAAAATCAGGCTGATCATCAAGACCGGTTGTGCCAACTGCATGATGCTGAAGTCGGGCGCCGCCATTTGGTCTTGCCGGCTGGCAAACATGTGCGCCAGGTAAATGATGACGCCGAGCTTAGCGAATTCGGTTGGCTGAATCTGAATTGGCCCGATTCTGATCCACGCCGTCGCCCCGTTGATCGCCGCCGCCGGGTCCAGGTGACTCAGGACCGTTAAGTACAGCAGCATGATGAACAACACGGCCAACATGAACTTTTGCCACCCCGGCGAGCGGAACACCGATAGCTTAAAGTAATAGAAGAACCAGGCCAATAACAGCCCGAGCAGCACATAGGTGAGCTGGCGCATCAGCACCGTCGTTTCCGCCCAGCCGTATTGGTTCTTGATCCAGTAGGCGCTTGCCGAATACACCATGACGACCCCGATTGCGCACAGCAAGAGGTATGGCACCAGCAAATAGTAATCGAGGTAGCGGAGTTTTTTCAGCAAACGAATCGCCCTTTCACGCAAAAATAATCTACTCGAATTATAGCATAGGACGCGCAACCGGGGGCGCGGCCACTTAATGAACGAAAAATGATAGTTCCCAAGATTTTCTCACCTGTTTCTTCATTTTCATTCAAGATTAGCGTATGATGAACAGTATCGTTAGATTCGGAGGGGGAATGATCATGGCAAAAGCCATCACACCAGAACAAATTACCGCATATCGCCAACAACTGCTGAATATTCATGGCAGCAGCGCACTCAGTCGCGCCGTTCAAAACGTTGGGCCCGACGCCGCCAGCCGCGGTCCGCTGGAACAGGCCGGCGTGAAGCCGGCCTTCAGCCTGGAACTGGACACTGGTGCGGTCACCAACCAGAAGCAAAGTGGTCGCTGCTGGATGTTTGCTGAGCTCAACACGATGCGCCACTTTAGCAGTGCCAAGTTTGGCATCAAGGACATGGAATTCTCCCAGGCTTACTTGGCGTTTTACGACCGGCTGGAAAAATCCAACCTGTTTTTGGAAGAAATCATCGACAGCGCCGACAAGCCGTTAAGCGACCGGGCTGTGGCCGATTACCTCACCCAGCCCAATGGCGACGGTGGCCAATACGACAACGCCCCGGCGTTGATTGAAAAATACGGGCTCGTCCCGAAGGCCGCGATGCCGGAAACTTACAACAGCTCTAAAACCGCGGAATTAAACAGTGTCCTAAACCTCAAGCTGCGGAAGTCCGCCAGCGAGTTGCGCGCCGCCTTTGCCGCTGGCGCCAGCCATGACGACTTGGAGGCGCAAAAAACCAAGCAGCTCAGCGCCATTTACCGGATTCTGGCCTACGCCTACGGGAACCCGCCGACAACCTTTGACTTTGAATACCGCGACACGGACAAGCAGTACCACCGCGATGCCCACCTGACGCCGCAAGCCTTTTACGCCAAGTACGTCGGCTGGGACCTCAACACCTATGTCGACATCATCAGTAGCCCGGCCGCGGACAAGGAATATTACCAAACCTACACCCTACCCGACTGGGACAAGGTCGTCGGCGGGCGCCAGGTCAAGTTGGTCAATGTACCCCAAGACGTGTTTCAAAGCCTGATCATCGCCCAGCTAAAAGCCGGTGAAACGGTGTGGTTTGGCAATGACGTCCTCGAAGACATGGATCGCGACAGCGGTACGCTGGTCGGCGACTTGTATGACATGTCTACATTGTTCGACGTGGACTTGGAAATGACCAAGGCCGATCGCTTTGCCACGCGGCAGGCCCATGTGTCTCACGCTATGACCTTTACCGGTGTCGACTTGGTTAACGATCAGCCGACCAAGTGGAAGGTGGAAAACTCCTGGGGTAAGGACCGCGGCCACGACGGCTACTTTACCGCCGACCAACGGTGGTTCAAGGCCTATGTCTACGAAGCCGCCATTCGCGAGGATTTGTTGCCACAAGCGGTCAAAGATGCCATGGCCAAGCCGGCAATTGTGCTGCCGACCTGGGACCCATTAGCTTAATTCGTTGGAACGGCCAGTTTGGCCGTTTTTTTGGCTTGTGCTTCGAGATGGTGTTTGCTATATTATAAACAATCACTACGGAGGTTGTTAAATATGCCAACATCAATCGATTATACACGGGGCTACACCCAAGTCGGCACCACCCTGTCCTGTCTGTATTGTGAGCAACAATATGCCACCACCGAAGTCTATCCCAGCGGCGATCACTATTACCAAGCCACCGCCGCCATGACACAACACCTGAGCGCTACCCACGGCGGCGCGCTGCAGGCGTTACTGCATGCCGACGCCGACTGCGGGCTAAGCGCGAGCCTGACCACGCTCGCGGAACTGCTGGCCCAGGGCTTAAGCGATTCGGTAATCGCCCAGCGGCTGGGTGTGGCCAGCGCCACGGTGCGCAGCCAGAAGTTCAAGCTGCGGGCGAAGGTGGCGGCCGCCACCCGCCTCGTCGCGTTAGGCGAGCTGCTGGCGCTCAACGATGACACGTTGTTGCCGGCGCCGGCGGCCACGCAAGTCGATGCGCGCTATGCCATTACCCCGGCCGAGCGCACCAAGACGCTGGCCACCTTTGTGGATGCCACCGGCCGCATCGCCACCTGGCCCAGCAAGGAAAAGCGCAAGCTCATCCTGCTCAGCTACCTCATGGCGGATTTTGATGTCCACAAGAATTACAGCGAGTCGGCGGTCAATGCCATCTTGCAACAACACGTCTCCGACTATGTCACCGTGCGCCGCAACTTGATCGAATATGGGCTCTTGGCCCGCACCCCAGATGGGCGCACCTACTGGGTGAAAACCGCTTAACGCAAAAACGCCGCCGCAATCTAAGATTGCGGTGGCGTTTTACTTGCCTAGTCCTTCGGCATCTTCTTGCGCTTGTCGAATTTCTGGCGTTCGTTGGTGTTCAGAATCTTCTTACGCAGACGCACGCTTTGCGGCGTTACTTCGCAAAGTTCGTCTTCGTTCAGGAATTCCAGACTGTTTTCCAGGCTCATCTTGCGCGGCGTCTTGATGGCGGCGGCATGATCCTTCCCGGCGGCCCGGGTGTTGGTCAGGTTCTTCCCCTTGGTAGCATTGACGGCAATGTCGTTTTCACGCGAGTTTTCGCCGACAATCATGCCTTCGTAAACTTCCGTGCCGGCATCGATGAACAATTGCCCACGTTCCTCGATGGACTGCAGGGAGTACGTCGTGGCCTGCCCGGCGTTGATGGACACCAGCGCCCCGGTGGTCCGGCCAGGCGTCCAGTTGCGGATGACTGGCAGGTACTTCTCGAAGGTGTGGTTCATGATGCCGTAACCGCCGGTGCTGGACATGAACTCGGTGGAATAGCCGATCAAGCCACGAGATGGCGCCAGGAACGTGAGGCGGGTTTGGCCGTTGCCTTCGTTTTCCATGTTCTTCATCTCGCCCTTGCGCTGGGCCATGGCGTCGATGATCGTGCCGGTATATTGCTCCGGCGTATCGATCACGACTTCTTCAAACGGTTCGGACAGCTGGCCATCGACTTCGCGGTAGATAACTTCCGGCCGGCCGAGTTGTAATTCGAAGCCTTCCCGGCGCATCTCTTCGATTAAAATGGAGAGATGCAGCTCACCACGGCCGGACACCATCCAGGCACCAGCCTGGTCGGTGTCGTCAACGCGCAGCGACACATCGGTTTGCAGCTGGGACTTCAAACGGTCCTCCAGCTTGCGCGCCGTCACCTTGTCGCCTTCGCGACCAGCGAATGGCGAGTTGTTTTGCATGAACATCATCTGCAAGGTTGGCGGATCGATCCGCAGAATCGGCAAGGCCTCTGGTTGGCTGGCGGAAGCCACCGTTTCGCCGACGTAGATGTCATCCATGCCACTAACGGCAATCAAGTCGCCGGACTTGGCGGACTTAATCTCCACACGCTTCAGGCCGAAGAACCCAAAGAGCTTGGTGACGCGGAAGTTCTTGTTGGTCCCGTCGAGCTTCATGACGGTCACGTTGTCGCCCACGGCAATGCTACCGCGGAAGACACGGCCGATGCCGATGCGGCCCACGTAGTCGTTGTAATCCAGCATGGAAACCTGGAACTGCAACGGCTCGTCGGCGGTGTCTGCCGGGGCCGGAATCGTCTTGACGATGGTGTCGAATAACGGCTTCATCGTGTGTTCTTGCTTGGCCGGGTCGGAATCGTAGCTACTGGTCCCGTTGATGGCAGACGCGTACACGATCGGGAATTCGAGCTGGTCTTCATCAGCGCCGAGTTCGATGAATAATTCCAACACTTCGTCGACGACTTCTTCCGGGCGCGCGCCTGGGCGGTCGATTTTGTTGATGACCACGATTGGGGTCAAGTGTTGTTCCAGTGCCTTTTTCAAGACGAAGCGGGTTTGTGGCATCGTGCCTTCAAAGGCATCGACGACCAACAAGACGCCGTCGACCATCTTCATGATCCGTTCCACTTCACCACCGAAGTCCGCGTGACCGGGGGTATCCACGATGTTGATCGTGGTGTCCCCATACTTAACGGCCGTATTCTTGGAAAGGATCGTGATGCCCCGTTCCTTTTCGATGGCGTTACTATCGAGTGCCCGGTCGCCGATCGTCATGTGTTCGGGAAGGGTATCGGATTGCTTCAGCATTTCATTGACCAAGGTGGTCTTACCATGGTCAACGTGCGCAATGATCGCAATATTCCGAATATCGTCGCGTGTTTTCACTAGTGTACTTCCTTTCAAATGGTGCAGGGATTGAATTTCTGACAATAAAAAAGTGTGTCGCGCTGGACACAGGTTCCGATTTATTAGTATAGCACAGCGCGCCACGCGTGTCGCGCTTTTTCAGAAAAAAACGGCGGCCGCCGCCACCGATTTCAATCGAGCTCATTCATCATCAGTAAAATCTGCTCCTGCGCCCGCGGCATCGCGGCCACGACGATGCCAGGCTCGAGCAATTTGATCGGCTCTCCGTCCGGCCGGGTCACGATTAACCCGAAGCTGCGCCCGATGGCTAGCCCCGCCGCGATGTCCCAAGGCTGCAGGTACGAGACGTAACCAACCAACTGACCGCGGGCAATCGCGTTAAACTCCATCCCCGCACTGCCGGACATGCGCGCGCCGGAGCTGGCCAGCGCAATGTCGCCCAGGTGCAGCTTGTTCTTCAGTGCCATCGGGCCATTGACGCCCAGCAACCCGGCGGCCAGCTCCGGGTCGCCCGGGGCGGAAAGCGCCTTGTGGTTCAGCTGCAGCGGCCAATCCGGCCCGCCGGTCACCACCGCATTCGCCATCACGTCCATGATGGCGCCGTACAACGGCTGACCATTTTCATAAACGCCAATCATCACGGCAAAGTTGGCACGCTGGCGCACGAAATTCATCGTGCCGTCGATGGGATCGACGAAGAACACGAGGCCAGTCAGGTCGGCGGCCTTCGCGCTGGTCCCTTCCTCCCCTTCAATGTGCGCCTGCGGATAGGCCTGGCGAATCTTGCCGATCAAAAACAGCTGGTTGGCCTTGTCGACATTGGTCACCAAATCATTGCGGTTGGTTTTGGTATCGACGTTGACCTTGCTGGCCATGGCCGCCAGGATCTGGTCACGGCTTTCCTGCAGCCAGGTGCGGACGTTTTGGTCGAGTTGGGCGATGGCAACACTAGTCATGGCGCACCCCTCCCAGGCGAATACGCTGACCGGCACCGGCGCGCGCGGCTTTGACGACGTGATACAAGGAGTAGCCCGAGACCTGCTCGAATTCCCGGCCCAGGCGCTTTTCGGTCATTTGGTCCGGCACCACCTGCTTGAACGCCCGGTAAGCGGCGAGGAAGTTGTCGCGGTCGACCCCTTTTTCATAGGCGTCTTCCACCAGGGAATAAAAGGTGGTCACCGCCACCATGTCGGCCGTGCTCCAGTCGGGTTCAAGCGGGTATTGATAATTAGGCTTCATGCGAATTCTCCTTTGTTTTCCCTATTTTAACGCAAAAAAACGCGCGGGTCGCCCCACGCGATGAAGAAGATTAAGCTAAGCGCCACGAGACTGGGTCCTGGTTGTACCGGAACGCCGCTTCTTTGGCGGCGTGGCGGGTTTCACCAACCAGGGATAACGTAGCTTGATAACGGCGAATCAAGGCGGCTAGCCGCGCTTGTTCCGCGCGACCCAGCCGACGGACCACATGGGTAACCAGGCTCGGCACGCCCTTGAGGAAGTGCCCGAGTTTCGCCACTGCGGCGAGTGCCGCAGCCACGCCCGGCACCGTCGTTGGGGCGGTGCCGACTGCAACCGCATCGGCGGCGGCTTGCGTGGCACAGGCGGCGCCGATGGCCAATACGGTCACCTGCCCAGCCTGTTGCACGCGGCTGCCGGCCATGGCGCACCCGGCAGCCGGTTTGCGGCCGGTGAGCCACACCAAGGCGGCTAACCAGCGCGTTGGCACCACCGTCACGCCGCCAGCTAACGCC
The DNA here is from genome assembly GCF_001434705.1 of Lacticaseibacillus nasuensis JCM 17158. Lineage (GTDB taxonomy): Bacteria > Bacillota > Bacilli > Lactobacillales > Lactobacillaceae > Lacticaseibacillus > Lacticaseibacillus nasuensis. The sequence goes on along the minus strand of NZ_AZDJ01000001.1, from coordinate 299,621 downwards.
GCGTCGACGGGCAACACTTGCCCAACGTGGGTTTGAATCACGTCGCCGGCCACCAACTCGCTGGCGGCGACATAGCGACTCAGGCCTTCCCGCACTACCAACACGGGTTGCGCGGGATTGCGCAGGCGCGTTAAGCGCTGCGTAATTGTCAACTTAGCCACACCGAGCACACTCATCACCACGAGGGCAAAGGCGAACGCCAACGCCCAATCGTGGCTGGCAGCCAGCCAAAAGCTGACGCCCGCGACCAGCATACCCACCGGCAGCACCTGCAACACAGGCAGGCGCAGCGGCGTTGTCGGAGTGGCACGACGAATTTTTTGGACCTGATAACGGGTCAGGCCACTAGTCATGTCAATGAACATCGTGAAGCTCCTCTCCGTCCCGGGAGAAGGCTAGCGATGTACCTCAAAAAATAGATTTAATGGCGGCACAACGACAAACCTTCCGGGATCTGCATTGTCGGGACTACTGCCATCTGAACTAGTTTGTTTCATGTGCTCACCACCTTTCCTTCACCTTCCGCCACCCGTGGGAAATCAAAAACCACGCGCAACGACTGAGTGCGCGCGTGGTTCTGCATCCCAATCGTTTAGTTTTAGCACTATACGCCTAGAAGCAAGCTTCAGCTACGTTAGCGAAAGCCTTCATGGGCAGTCGCGGTTGACTCATTGGCATCTCTAGATGTTTCTGAGCAGTAGCATTGTTCGTATAGGAGCCTCACCTAACGGAAAGCACCGATTTACTTTACTGACTAAGCGTAACAGCCTGCAGGCCCGAAGTCAAGCGGGTTAGACCGTCCGCCGGCCATTGCGGGCGCGCAGCGCGTACAAAATGGTGACGGTGTCGACGACCTCTTGGAACATCGCGCCGACAATCGTCGGAATCACCCCACCGGCGGCAATCAACATCAAGCCGGTACAGATCCCAATGCCGATCCACACCGCCTCTTTGGCGATGCGCATGGTGTCTTGCGCGATGACCACCGCGTCGGCCGTTTTCTCCAAGTTATCGGGCAAAATCACAGCGTCGGCACTTTCGCTGGCCGCCGTCGCCCCGTGCGCCCCCATGGCTATCCCGACGTCAGCTAACGCCAAGGCTGGCGCGTCGTTGACCCCGTCGCCGACCATCACCGCCGGCCGCAGTTCCGCCGGCAGGCCATCGAGCACCTTAATCTTATCCGCCGGCAGCTGGTGCGCGTAAACGCGGTCGATGCCAACAGCTTGGCCGACCTCATCGGCAACCGTTTGGCTGTCGCCAGAAATCATGATGGCATGCTGCAGGCCTAAGTCATGCAGGCGGGTAATCGTCTGCTTGGCTTCCGGCCGCGTGACGTCCGCGAAGGTGATCGCGCCGGCGTACTGGTCGTCGATGCTGATGTACACCGCCGTGGTCGCCTGCTTGGTGGGAGCACCGGCAAAATCGGCCTTCCCTACCTTAACGGCTTGCCCGCCGACCTGGGCGGCCACCCCTGCGCCGGTGACTTCACGCACCGCCGTGGCCGGCAACAGATCCTTGGCCGCCACCGCGTGGGTTAAAGAGCGCGCCAGAATATGCGTGCTTTGTTGCTCCACCGAGGCGGCGAGCTGCAACAGCCGGGTGGTACTGAGGTCCCCGGCTGGCAGAACGTCGGCAACGGCGAGCACGCCTTGGGTAATGGTCCCGGTTTTATCAAAGGCGATGGTTTTGGCCACCGCCAATTTCTCCAGCGTCGTGCCGGACTTCACGATGATCCCGGCGCGGCTAGCACGGCTCATGCCGGAGACCATCCCCACCGGCGCGGCGAGAATCAACGGACACGGCGAGGCCACCACCAGCACCTGAGCCAAACGTACCGGGTCTCCGGACAGCCACCAGGCCACCCCGGCAATCAGGTAGGCCACGATGGTGAACGGCACGGCGTAACGGTCGGCCATGCGGACAAAATGCGCCGGCTTGGCGGTACTTTCCTGCACCAGGCGCACGATGGCCTGGTATTGACTGTCGGCGGCGCGCTTGCGAACGGTCATCGTCAGCGCCACGTCGCCGTTGATTGTCCCGGACATCAGCGCCGCGCCGGGCCCTTTTTCCAGCGGCCGGCTTTCGCCGGTCAGGCTGGCTTCGTTGACCAGGCTGGTGCCGGCGGTGATGACGCCGTCAACCGGGACTACTTCACCGGGCTTGACAATCAGCGTGTCGCCCACCGCCGCCGCCTCGGCTTCAATGTCGGTGACGACGCCATTGACGTCGCGATGCGCCACGGTCGGGGTTTGGTCCAGCAGCTGCTTCAAGTCGCGCGTGGCTTTGTGCTGCGCGTAATCCTCCAAGGCGTCGCCGCCGGTCAGCATCAGTAAGACAATCAGCCCGGCCCAGTATTCGCCAACGGCCATGGTGGCGACGACGGCGGTGATGGCCAGCAAATCGACCCCAAACGAGCCGCTACGTAGCGTCTTAATCATGTCGATCAACATTAACAGCGCGATCACGGCACCAATGGCCGTCACCGCCCACTGCGCCCACCGCGCCGAATGCAGCCCAAACTCGAGCACCAGCGCCACAACCCCCACGGCCAGTACTGCCCATAACCGCCGATAATTCCTCATTGTCTTACCTCCCAAGAAGACGTCGGCGGGTGGTCACCCGGACCGGGCGACAAAGCAATTCAATTGCCAACGTCTCATTCTTATTTATAATCATTCTAAACTAATCCGTTCCCAAAATCTACCCCCACTGCAAATTATTCAACCGCTGTGGTACAGTTATCAGGAAGCGTGGCCAGCCACGCCAGCGATTCAATGGAGGGAACAGTTGTGTATCTAATGAAAGACATTACGCGGGATGGTGCGCCTGTGCTGCGCGCGCACGCCGCGAAAGTTGCATTTCCACTTTCGGCCGCCGACCGCCAATTGGCTCACGACATGATGGAATACCTCGTGATCAGCCAAGACGAAGAACAAAACGCGCAGTATCACTTGCGGCCAGGTGTCGGCTTGGCCGCGCCGCAAGTCGGTGTCGGCGAAGCGATGGCCGCCGTGTTGGTGCCGGGACCAGATAACGAGATCCTGTTCAAGGAAGTCCTCATCAATCCCGTCATCATCAGTCACAGCGTGCAACCCGCCGCCTTGGCGGAAGGCGAAGGCTGCTTGAGCGTCGATGAAGATGTACCCGGCTATGTCGTGCGCCACGACCGCATCACGATTCGCTACCAAAACCTCGACGGCGAAACCAAGAAGGTACGGCTGAAGAACTACCCGGCCATCGTTTGCCAACACGAAATCGATCACCTCAACGGCATCTTGTTTTACGATCACATCAACAAGCAAAAACCGTACAGCATCGATCCAGAAGCCGTCATCATCGAATAACCACTAAGCGCGCCGCAATGCGGCGCGCTTTTTGTTAGGACACCTTGGCCACGTCGCCCACGTATTCGCTCGTGGCGGCATTGGCCACATAGGCGACGTCAAAGTGCGTCTCGCCGCCGCGTTGCCACCAATCTGTCACTTCAAACGGCGCGTACCGCGGTGAAAGCGGCGTGAACCCCGCCGCCTGCGCCTGCTCGCTGAGCGCCGCCGCGACGGCCGCTCGCGTCAACTTGGCCTGCGGATCGGCCACGGTGTAGGCAAAAGCCATGATGCCGTGCCCCCACACGTCGGCCACCGGCAAAGACGCCGCCGGCGCCGCCGCGCCCAGCGCCGCCATGGCCGCGGCCACTTGGGTGTCGGTGATGCTGTGGCCGCGGCGAATCAAGAGTTGTAAGGCGCGCTTGCGGTGCCACACGCGCCACCAGACGATGCCGATGGCCGCAACGAGCACGACAATCAGCAAGCCCACGAACATCATCCAAGGCATGGCTCGACCTCCTTTTTTGGTTACATTCATTATAAGGCAGTCACCGGGCAAAACGCGAATGCGCCAGCCTGTAGCAGAGCGTTAAGCGTTATGGTAAACTAGTCATAACTGTTGAGCGATTCAACAAATGATCGGTTCATGCAAGTCCCGACCCCGCCTTGGCGGGGCTGGGTTTTGCGTCACGAAAGGAGAACACATGATTTACAAAGTACTGTACCAACAAGACAAGGTGCGCAACCCGAAGCGCGAAACCACGAAGACCCTTTACCTGGAGGCCGACTCTGCTGTCGCCGCCCGGGCCAAGGTCGAAGCCAATACCGAATACAACATCGAATTCATTCAGGAACTCAGTGGCCACTTCCTGGAGTTTGAGCAAAAGTCCGAGGACTTCAAGCTCACGGAGTTTTAGCCAATGAAACTCAACATTAAGAAAAACGAGGTTGCCGTCTATGCCATCGGGGGCTTAGGCGAAATTGGGAAGAACATGTACGGCGTCGAGTACCAAGACGAAATCATCGTCATCGATGCCGGCATCAAGTTTCCCGAAGACGACCTTTTAGGGATCGACTATGTCATCTCCGACTACGGTTACCTGCAGGCCAACCAGGACCGCATCAAGGCCTTGGTCATCACCCACGGCCACGAAGACCACATCGGCGGGATCCCCTACTTCCTCAAGCAGGTGCCTAACGTCCCGGTGTACGCCCCGCCACTAGCCGCCGCCTTGATTCGCGGCAAGCTGGAGGAACACGGGCTGCTGCGGACCACGCAGCTCACCGAGGTCAAAGAAGACACGGTATTGAAGTTTGGTCCGATCACGGTGGACTTCTTCCGCACCACGCACAGTATCCCCGATACCCTCGGGGTAGCGGTGCACACCCCAGTCGGTGTCATCGTGGAAACCGGTGACTACAAGTTCGATCTCACCCCGGTTGGCGATCAGCCGGCGCCGAACTTGCAAAAAATGGCCCGGCTCGGCGAGGAAGGCGTGTTGCTGCTCATGAGCGACAGCACCAACGCCGAGATTCCGACCTTCACCAAGTCCGAGCGCTTTGTCGGCCACTCGATTCGCCACATTTTCGACCGCATCGAAGGCCGCATCATCTTCGCCACCTTCGCCAGTAACATCAGCCGGATTGCGCAAGCCATCAGCGCCGCGCGCGCCCATGGCCGCAAAATCGCGGTGTTTGGCCGCTCGATGGAAACGGCGATGGTCAACGGCCGCGAGCTCGGGTACCTGGATCTCAACGACGATGAGCTGATTGACGCCCACGAGTTGAACAAGATCCCGGCCAATGAAGTGATGATCCTGTGTACCGGCTCGCAAGGCGAACCAATGGCGGCATTGTCGCGCATCGCCAACGGCACCCACCGGCAAATCAGTATCCAACCCGGCGACACCGTCGTCTTTTCCAGTAACCCGATTCCGGGCAACACCGTCTCCGTCAACCACGTGATCAACGAGCTGGAAGAAGCCGGCGCGGAAGTCATTCACGGCAAGGTCAACAACATCCACACCTCTGGTCACGGTGGCCAAGAGGAACAAAAGTTGATGTTGCGCCTGATGAAGCCCAAGTTCTTCATGCCGATTCACGGTGAATACCGGATGCTGAAGATTCACACGGAACTGGCGCAGGAGTGCCACATTCCCGAAGACCACTGCTTCATCTTGGATAACGGCGACGTCTTGGCCTTGACTGAAGGCCACGCCCGCCGCGCCGGTCACTTCCCGGCTGGCGACGTTTACGTCGACGGCTCCGGCATTGGTGACATTGGCAACGCGGTGATCCGCGATCGCCGCATGTTGTCCGAAGAAGGTCTGGTCGTCGTGGTCGCCACCATCAACATGCAAAAACAAGCCGTGTTGTCTGGCCCCGACCTGCTTTCTCGCGGGTTTATCTACATGCGCGAATCCGGTGAGCTGATCAACTTAGCTCAGCACTCGGTATACCGCACGATTAAAAATACGTTTAAGCAAAACGAAAAGGTGACCGAAGGCATCCTCAAAGACGCCATCACCAGCAACCTCCAAGACTTCTTGTTTAAGAAGACGGAGCGGCATCCGGTAATCTTGCCGATGCTCATTCTCCTGTAGTTCCCGACCCGCTCACCTGAGCGGGTTTTGTTTGTTTTCTGCAAATTTAGTCGGTATAATGTAACAAGCTTACGTGAACGGGAGAATGCGGATGGCCACGGAATATTTCGATATTATTTTTAACCCAGCGGCTGGCGCCGGTACCGCCGGCAAGGTCCTCAAGTTACTCAAGGCGGAGTTGAAGCGGCGCCACCTCGACTACACGGTGCGCATCTCGCGCTACGCCGGTCACACCATTCAGCTGGCCCGGCAAATCGGCAACTTCGGCACCAAGCCCAACGCCGTGATTCTTGTCGTTGGCGGCGATGGCACCTTGAACCAAGCCATCACCGGCCTGCGCGCCTCCGCTCACCCGGAACTACCAGTGGCCTATATTCCCGCTGGCTCCGGCAACGATTTTGCCCGCGGCATCGGGTTGAGCCAAGACCCGCTGAAGGCGTTGCAACAGGTCCTCGACGCCACCGAGCCGATTGTCCGCGACATCGGGCGCTACCGCGAAGCCACCCGCAACGAAGCGGGTTACTTCGTCAATAACATCGGCATTGGCTTTGATGCCGCCGCCGTCGCCGCCGCTAACCGCAGCAGCATGAAAACCATCTTGAACCGCCTGCACCTCGGCAGCCTCGCCTACATGTTCGGCGTCGTCAAGGTCTTTTGGTCCCGCAAGCCCTTCCCGGTGGCTGTCTACATGGATGGCAAGCGCCACTACATTCAGCGTGCGTTTTTATGCACGACAACCAACCACCCCTACTTCGGCGGCGGCGTCCGCATTCTGCCTACCGCCACGCCCACCGATGGGCTGCTGGACTTGATTGTCGTCGAGCACCTGAACACGCCGTACTTCTTGTTCTTACTGTTGCAGCTGATTCGCGGCCAGCACCTGAAGTATAAGCGCGTCCACCACTTCCGCTCCGCCCACCTGCGCGTCGAAACCAACTCGCTGGAATTTGGCCAAATGGACGGCGAGGAAATGGGCAGTCGCGCCTATGAGCTCGACTTTTCGGTGGCCAAGCAAAATTTTTGGTTCAAACTCAAGTAACCACGCCGCATCGGCGTGGTTTTTTGTTATTCATTTGCCCGCCGGGTGAGCTCACCATCATGGGACATCTGCCGCAGATGATTTCGCGCCGTTATGTTTGGCAAAAATTCCGGGGCCTGCTATGCTTAAGCCAAGATCTTCTCAAGTCGGCCTAGCGGACAGTGCACGGTGCGCGCACCCGGTTGACTTGCCTAGACAAAGGGAAGCCCCGACCTAGCCAGGTCGGCCTTTCGAAACATCCAGAAGGCAGCCTTATGAAGCCGTTCCGCTGGGAATTGGCAATATACAGGATGTGCAGGCGGCTAGTCCAACAGCGCAAGCTCGAGGCAGGTGATCACGTAAGCACCGGCAATTCCCCACATAGTACGGGATGTGGGCGCTCCACCTGGCAGAACGACGGCCAGCCACTGAACTCGCCGTTCGGTCATGACCCTTACACCGCGCCTAGGCTGGT
>NZ_AZDJ01000001.1:144121-292192 GCF_001434705.1 Lacticaseibacillus nasuensis JCM 17158 | reverse complement strand
GCAACGCACCAAGCCAAGGCCACCGCACGAGACCGGCGCGGTGGTCTTGGTGTGCCCAAACCGCAAAAATGGCCTCACCGACTCGACGGAGTCGGTGGGGCCTTTTGCGTGGCGCCAATCAGAAGTAATCGGAAAAATATGGTTCGTCCATGGGAATCAAGTTCTCCAGCTGCTTGATGGCTTTGCGGCTGGCTTGGATGCGGTCGATGCGGGCCAGATACGACGGCCGCCGGTAGCTCATCAGCATCGTGGTCAGCGTTTGAATATCCAACCGCACCTCCTCGCCCACCGGCCGGTCGGTGAGCTGGAGTTGGCCGGCTTCGTCCCACCACAAGCCAAATGTCGCGTTGTTCCACTCGGCCAGCGGATCCGTCACGACAAAGTGCAGCGGCGCGCTGGTTTCGGCAAAGGGATAGACCTTGAGAAACTCCGCGACGTCGACGATCCGGGCCATGTAATACGGCTTGATGGTTTGGTAGATATCCCCATCGTCTAACAGAAAGTGTAGCGGCTCGTTTTTATAAATATTGCCGCGGACGTGCTCAACCATCGAAAAATGGGCGCTGATAAAGTTCCACAAGCCGACGCGGGCCTCTTGGGTGATGTACACCATTTCTTTGATGTGGAAGACTTCCTGGGCGATCCAGTAGATGCAAAAACCTTGCGGCACGCCTTGGGCATCGTAGTACACCGCCGCGGTGCGCTCTTCTTCGTTTTCCCAGCGCCAGTATTCGTCCCAGTTCAGCTGGTTGCGAATCATCGCGCCGTGGTTGCGCGCGGCAAAGCGGTCATAGGTGGCGCGGACGTCTGGATGGTCGGATTCATGGCGCTCGACGTGGCCGGACACGGGGGTCGGTTTTGGCAGCTGCGTGTCCTTGACGTCAAACGTCAGGTGGTCGGACATGATCTCCCACCCCTTCTTGCGGTAAAACGGAATGCTGTAGGGGTACAGGTATGAGATCCACTGCTTATGCGCCCGCATGCGCTCAAGCGCCAGCTTAATCAAGTCGTGCATCAAGCCGTGCCCGGCGAATTCGGGATAGGTGCCGACGCCGGTCAAGCCGCCCATGTTGAAGGTGCGGCCGTGAATGTTGACCTGACAAGGATACACCGCCAGCTGGCTAATCAGCTGGTCGTCGTGGAACCAGCCGATGACGTCTGATTTTTCCAGCACCGGGCGCTTGGCGCGTTCGAGTTCGCCTTCCTCGTAACCAGACTCCGAGACTTCCTTGCTGGTGACTTGAAACACATAGGCCAGCAGGTCATTAAACTGGTCGAGGTAGTCCAGGGTCACCGGGCGAATTTCGAGATTGGCTTTAATGTCATCCATGATTTTCTCCTTGCATGAATTGGTGCGGCGTGATGCCACTCATGCCGATCATTGGGTCGATACTGTTGGCCGCCACCAAGGCCGGCGTAAGCTGCACCGGCCCGCTTGGCGGCGCGGCCACGGGGGCCGGCTCCTTGACTTGGTCCGAGTCGGCCTGCTGCGGCAAGGCGCCTGGACTGTGCGGCAGCGTCGTTTGCAGGCGGGCCACCAGACTTGTGTGGCGGTTGTCGGCGACTTCCTGCACCGCTAAGGTAAAGGCACGCGGATCGCCAAGTAAAATTAAAAAGTCTTTGGCCCGCGTCACCGCCGTGTACAACAGGTTGCGCCGTAGCATCCGCCGCGACGCCAACGTCAACGGCAAGATCACGAGCGAAAACTCGCTGCCTTGCGCCTTATGAATCGAGGTGGCATAGGCCAAGGTGAACTTGCTCCAGTCGCGACGCGGATAGGTCAGCTCGTTGCCATCGAAATCGATCGTCAACTCGTCGGTTTTCGTGTCGGCGTGCTTGGCGTCAGTAATGCCCCGAATGATGCCGATTTCGCCGTTAAAGACGTTTTGCTCCGGGTTGTTGACCAGCTGCAACACCTTGTCGCCGATGCGGTACACTCGGTCGTTGAACTCGACTTCCTTGGTGCGGTCGGTTTTCTTGGGATTCAAGATCTGCTGCAGCAACGGGTTGAGTTGGTCGATGCCGGCCACGCCGCGGTACATCGGCGCTAACACCTGCATGTTATCCAGACCAAACTTCTTGCCCGCCTTGGCCGCTACCTGCCCCACCACCGTGGCCAGTTGATTCGGCGGGCACAAAATAAAGGAGCGGTCCGGTTTGGGCTGTTGCCAATCGGCAGGCAGCTGGCCGGAGTTAATGGCATGCGCCAAGGGAATAATCGAGCTCTTGGCGTCTTGGCGGTGAATGTGGGTCAGCTCCTGGGCCGGCAGCACACCGGCGCGCAGCAAGTCGGCAAAGACCTGGCCGGGCCCGACGCTAGGTAGCTGATCCTTATCGCCGACGAGAATCAGGCGAATGCCGGGGTGCAAGGCGCTTAGTAAGATGCGAAACAGGTAGGTGTCGACCATCGACATTTCATCGACGATCAATAACCCCGTTGGCAAGTCGCGCGGCTCAAAATCGGTGCCGTCGACCGCCAGTCCCAACAGCCGGTGAATCGTGCTGGCCGGCAAGCCGGTGGTGTCGGCCATGCGCTTGGCCGCGCGGCCGGTGGGCGCCGCCAGCATGATGGGAAACGGGTGATCTTCGTCGTATTGGTTGATGTCCAGCGACAAGTCGTTGAGTTCGGCATAGGTGCGCACGATGCCGTTGACCACCGTAGTTTTCCCGGTACCGGGGCCGCCGGTGAGGACGAATACCGATTGCTGTAGCGCCGTTAAAATGGCGGTTTGCTGCGTTTCGTCATAGGTGATACCGGCGGCAGTTTTAGTCATCGCCGCGCGTAGCTTGGCCTCGGGAATCAGCTCCGGCTTCTCGCGAATCAGCATTTGCAGGCGCTTGGCAATCGCCCATTCGGCATCGTAAAGCTTGGCCGGATACACCCGCTGGTCTTCGGCCACGACGGCATGGTCGTGCGCCAGCTGCACCACGGCAGCCCCCACTTGCTTGGGGCTGACCTCGACGTTGCGCGCACCTTCCAGTAAGCCAATGGCCCCGTCGAGCAGGCGTGGCAAGTCGACATAGGTGTCACCTTCGCCATCGGTGAGCTCGCCAAGTACCGCCAAGACCGCCCCGCCGAGGCGCTGTGGCGAATCGGCGGCGATGTTGAGCTTGGCTGCAATTTGATCCGCGCGGCGAAACCCGATGCCATCGACGTCGGCAATCAATTGATATGGATTTTCCTCGATCACATTCAACGTGTCGTCGGCGTACAGCGTGTACAGCTTGGCCGCCATGGCGCCGGTGATGCCATACTCGTTAAGACCAATGATGACCTGTTCCATCCCCAGGTTGGCCTTGAGGTTGTTCACCAGCATGTCGCGCTTGGCCGGACTTAAGCCCGTAGGCACGAGCGTCTTGGGATCCTTGACGATTTGATCGATGGCCGTGACCCCGAGTTGGTCGACAATTTTCTGCGCGGTTTTCGGGCCGATGCCGGGGAACTTGTCGCTGCTCAGGTAATTCACCAACCCGACCTTGCTGGTGGGGCGTTCACTATGATAATTATCGGCGGCAAACTGCTCGCCATACTTGGGGTGGTTAATCAGCTTGCCGGTGAAGACATAGGTTTCGTCTTCCTTGATGTCGCCGAAGTTGCCGGTGACCACGATTTCGCTTTCTGGCCACACCAAATTCGTTGCCGTAATTTCCAGCAACAGAATTTTATAGAAGTTCGTCGGGTTTTGGAAAAAAATACTTTTGACCCGGCCGCTGACCGACTGTTCCTCAGGCATCGGGCTCACTCGCCTTTAAAAAGCCGGCAATGTCGCGCACGCTGTTGGCTTGTTGATCGTAGTGCTTCGGGTCCAGCCGCTTGGCCTCTGCCAGCCACGGCGACCCGTCTGCCCCGGCCCCGCTTTTGGCTAAGCCATACTGGAACAACACCCGCGCGTCCTTAGCCGCTAAAAATGGTTCGAGCATCGCGGCGCTTTGGGCAAAGCTCCCGAGTGCCAGCAATAGCTGCGCACACAACAGCGCCGCATCGACGCGGGTGGGATCGGCGTCTTTAGCCGTCAAGGCAAAGGCCAGCGCCTTTTGGTTGTTGTGCTGGCGTTGGTAACACAGCGCCAGCATGTAATCGGCATCCGCCGCTAGCGCGCCGGCTGTGCCGGTCAGCTGAGCGAAGTACTTGATGGCTAGCGGCGCGTTGTCTTGGGCATACGCCACCAAGCCGAAGCTGTACAGCAGCTCCGGGTCATTGGGAAACAGGCCGAGTGCTTGCACCAACAGCTGCGTGGCTTGGTCGTAATCGTTGATGGCAATGAGCATCGTCGCCAACGTCGCGTAGCGCTTGGGGTCCTTGGGGTGCGCGTCAATTTCCTTCACCGCGGCTTGAATGGCGGCGTTGTGGTCGCCGGCGTTAAATTGTTTGATGAGATCGGTCATGGAGACTCCTTTTTGCCTGGTTAAATCGTGTCGGTGGGATCCGGCCGCTTGGTTAGAAACTCGGTATCGTTCCACTTGATGAGGCGGTATGGTGGCTGCGGCGAGTCGGCGGCCAGAATCGTGACGCTGCTATTCGTTAACCCGCCGTCCTTGCGCATGTCGGCAATCGGCGTGCCCAATAGGCTTTGAATCAGCGCTACCAAGGCCGCGCCGTGGCTGACGAAGAGTAGATTGGCCTGGCCGGTGCGATCAGCGGCGACGGCTTGTGTCACCACCGGCTGCATCCGGGCAATCAACTCGGGAAAGCTTTCGCCGGCAATGGCCGTGGGGTCGTAATCGGCCGGCGCGCTGCGAAACGCGTGCAGCTCCCGCGGATAGCGCTTGGCCACCTCGGCAAAGCGCATGCCTTCCATCTTGCCGAGGTTAAATTCGCGCATCCCCACCGTGGTGGTCACCGGCATGGATTGGCCGAGGTCGGCCAGCAGGACCTTCGCGGTGGTTTGCGCGCGCGGTAAGGGACTGACGTAGCAATGGGCAAAATGCACCGGGTGCAGGTACGCGGCCAACTGGTGAATCTGCTCATAGCTTTCCGGTAGCAGCGAGGAATCCCCGTTGGCCCCTTGGTACCGCCCCTGCAGATTCCATTCCGTTTTCCCGTGCCGCACGAAGTATAATTTTGTCACGCTGCCACCCCCGTTATCCTTCAATTATCAAGGTTTCGCTTGGCGTTTTCAAGTGGGCGTAAATGCGCGATAATGAAGGTATGAAAATGGAGGTGTCCCATGCAAGACTTTATTTATCAAAATACCACGAAAATATTCTTTGGTGACCACATCGACGCAGAATTAAACGCCGCCGTCACCCAGTTTGGCCACAACGTCCTGTTGGTCACCGGTGGCCATTCCGTTCACCGCTCCGGCCTGTATGACCGCGTCCAGAAGTTGTTGAGCGATACTACCATCACCGACCTCGCCGGCGTCGCCCCGAATCCGAAGATCGACTCCGTGCGCGAAGGCCAACGCTTGGCCAAGGCCAACCACATCGACGTCGTGTTGGCGGTTGGCGGCGGTAGCGTTATCGACTGCGCCAAGGTCGTCGCCACCGCGGCGAATTACGCCGGCGACCCTTGGGAGCTCGTCATCAACCGCGAGCTCTCCCGTAGCACCCCGCAGTTGCCCATCGTCACCATTCTGACGCTGAGCGCCACGGGAAGTGAAATGAATAGCGGGGCGGTGATTTCTAACCCCGAGACCCACGAGAAGCTCGGCACCAGCGGCGCGCACACGCCGGCGGTGTCCTTCCTCGATCCGCGTCTGACCACCACCGTGCCGGCCAGCCAAACCGCCGCCGGTTCGATGGACATCTTCAGTCACCTGACCGAGCAGTACTTCGACCGCGAACCGGCCAACGATGCCACCAAAGGCATGATCGAAGGCCTGATGCGGTCCGTGATCAAGTGGGCGCCGGTGGCCATCAAGGACGGCAGCGACCTGGCCGCGCGGTCCAACTTGATGTGGACGGCCACCAGCGCGTTGAATGGCACCATGGGCCTGGGCAACCGCAACGCCTGGTCCAACCACGCCATGGAGCACGTCTTGTCCGCCTACTACGACATCACCCACGGCGTCGGCTTGGGCATTCTCACCCCGCGCTGGATGCATTACGTCTTGACGCAAGACCCAACCACCACGCCGCTGTTTGCCCGCTTCGGCCGCAACGTGTGGGGCCTGAGTGGGGATGAGGCCACCGTGGCGCCGGCCGCTATCACCGCGACCTACGACTGGATTAGCCAGTTGGGCTTCCCGATGACGCTGCCGGCCGTTGGCATCACCGACGACCAAAACTTCGCCGCCATGGCCACTGCCGCGGCGACCAAGCTCGGCAATTCCTACCTGCCGCTGGACGCGCAGGCTGTGCAAACCATTTACCGCGCCGCCCAAACCCCGGGCCTGGCCTGACCCATGGAAAAAGCGTGACCCTCAATTGAGGATCACGCTTTTTTGCGTTAGACGTATTGCAGCTCACGCGTCTGGGCGTAAGCATGATCGATTGTGCCGCCGCCGAGGCACTCGGCGCCGTTGTAAAACACGACCGCCTGCCCTGGGGTGATAGCGCGGACTGGCTCGTCAAACTCAACCGTTGCCGTGTCGGTGCCGGTCATGCGCACCGTCACGCCGACATCTGGCTGCCGGTAGCGGAACTTCGCCGTGACGTGGAACTCGCTGCCCACCGGCGCGCCGGTGGTCCAGCTCAAACCGGACGCGTCGAGGTGAGTCGCCATCAAGGCCGGGTTGTTGAAGCCTTGGCCGACGTACAGGATATTCTTGTCGATGTCCTTGCCGATCACAAACCACGGCTCGGAGTTCTCGCTGTTGCCGCCGATGCCAAGACCGGAACGCTGGCCGATGGTGTAGTACATCAAGCCGTCATGCGTGCCCTTTTCCTCGCCGTCAAGCGTCATCATCTTGCCGGGTTGGGCCGGCAGGTACGTGCTTAAAAACTGCTTGAAGTTGCGCTCACCGATGAAGCAAATGCCGGTGGAGTCCTTCTTGTGCGCCGTGGCCAAGCCGGCCTCTTCGGCGATGCGGCGGACCTCAGGCTTTTGCAAGTGGCCGATAGGAAACAGCGACTTTTGCAACTGAGCCTGAGACAGCTGGCTCAAGAAGTAGGTCTGATCCTTGTTGCCATCGGCGCCGCGCAGCATGTGCACCACGCCATTGGCATCGGTGGTCACCTGGGCGTAGTGCCCCATGGCGATGTAATCCGCGTCGAGTTCCTCGGCGTAATCGAGGAAGGCCTTGAACTTGATTTCCTTGTTGCACATCACGTCTGGGTTCGGCGTGCGACCGGCCTTGTACTCGGTCAGGAAATATTGGAACACGCGGTCCCAGTATTCCTTCTCAAAATTAATCGAGTAGTATGGAATGCCGATTTTGCTGGCCACCTTGGCCACGTCGGCGTAATCCGTCGTCGCGGTACAGACGCCATTCTCATCGGTGTCATCCCAGTTCTTCATGAACACGCCGACGACATCGTACCCTTGCTGCTTGAGCAACAAGGCTGTGACACTTGAGTCGACGCCGCCAGACATGCCGACGACGACTCGGGTATTCGAGTGATCCAAAACCATCACCATCATTTCGTTAAATTCTGGAGTTAAACGAGTGAAGGTCGAAAATTCCAGTAGGCTTATTATAGCAATGATGCCAGTGCTTGGCAAAGGTAAGTGGGCTAGTGCACGCGGTTGATCGGGGCCCCGGCCAGCCAAGCGTGGACGTTGTCACCAATCAGGCGAACCAGCCGCTGGCGGGTTTCTAAGCCGCGCCAGCCGATGTGCGGCGTCAGCACCACCGAGTCCATCGTGTACAGCGGCGAATCCGCCGGCAGCGGCTCGGGCTCCTGCACGTCAAGCCCCGCCCCAGCCAGCGTGCCGGCAGTTAGCGCCGAAATCAAGGCGTCAGTGTCGACCAAGCCGCCGCGCGCCGTATTGATCAAAAACGCACTTGGCTTCATTTGGGCCAACGCCGCTTCGTCGATGAGGTGATGCGTGGCCGGCGTCAACGGCAGGTGCAATGACACGACATCGCTGTGCTGCAACAAGTCGGCTTGGGTGGTGAAGTGCACGCCCGGTAGATCCGCCCGCGGCGTGCGGGTCGCCACGAGAATCTGCATTTCCATGGCCAGCGCCCGTTTGATCACCGCTTGGCCGATGTGCCCATAGCCGATGACGCCAAGGGTTTTGCCGTTGAGCTCGACATGGTGCACCATCAAGTGCTTGGTGAAATTATCGTGGTTCCCTGCCGCCAGCATGCGGACCTGCTGCTGCAACGAGCTGGCCAGGCTCAGCATCAACATGATGGCCGTGTCGGCCACCCGCGCCGTGGAATACGCGGGAATGTTGGTCAAGGCGATGCCGCGGCTCGCCAAGGCGGCCAGGTCATAATTGTTGTACCCGGTGCCGGCCTCGACGCACATTTGCACCGACTCCGGTAGCTGGGCGATGGATTCGGCATTCATCGGCAGTTCCTTGGTGACGACGATGGTGGCGCCTGCTGTGCGTTCGCCGAGCTGCTCAGGGGCGGTTTGGTTGTACGTCACGACATTGTCCGCGATGCTGGTGAAGTCGAGTTGCCCATCGTAGTTGATGGCCCCGGCGTTTAAGATAACGACTTTTGACATGATTGACCTCCTAGGGGTTTTCTCTAGTATACCCCTGTCCACACAAAAACCGGGCCGCTAAGCCCGGTTCGGTGGTTAGTCTGCGATGTGCGGGGCATCATCCAGCTGCGCCTGAATCATCCACAGGCGTTTTTGAATCTCGGTGTGAAACCCAGTGAAAATATCTTGCGTCGAGTCGTCGCCTTCCTCACCGGCGATTCGGATGCCTTTGGCGTACTCGTCGGCCAAGTAGCGATACGCCGCCACCAACGCCTTAAAGCGCTCCGGCGTCGGCACGCCAAACTTGCCCGGTTGCGATTCGATGCCGGTGTGCGCCGCCCACTCGCTTAACGTGGACCACGGTGCGCCGTCTAAGGTGATCAGCCGCTCGGAAATCACGTCGAGTTGCGCGTCGATTTCTGCTTGGTAATCATCCATCAACGGGTGCAGGAACAAGAACTCGGGGCCGCGCATGTACCAGTGAGTTTGGTGAATCACGGCGGACATTTGCGACAAGTCCGCCACCAGTTGGTTCAACACCGCTTTGGTTTCGTCATAGGCCATGGGACATTCCTCCTGTGTGCGTATTCGGTACGCCTCTATTGTACCAAGCCGCCCTCACCGCCTCCAAGCAATCCGGTGGCCAACAAAAAACCAGCCGGCAAAAGCCGACTGGAGCGTGATCAATTCGTTTTGACCAGCACGCTGCGTTCGATGAGCTCGGCGAGGATATAGTGATACTGAACGACGTTGTCAGAAGTGGCGGCCGTTTTGAAGATGTCGATGGCCTTCAACCCGTTGCCAGTGGTGACACTCAGTTGAAACGCGGACAGGTCCGCGCTCACCATCATCTTCAGCTTCGGTGCCGCGGTGAACGGCGAGTTGGGATCCAACGAGCGGGCCAGCTGAAAGCCGCCGTTTTTCGTCTTCGTAAAGCCCAAATCCATCAACGTGTAGCGCTTGATTGCCGGGCTGATCGCGTAAGTGTCCGGATCGCCCAAAGCCTTGCCAGTAGTTGCTAGTGCCATCATATCCACTCCCTTACCTAGTTAAATTAAGTGTACCACGCCGCTTAGTGTTTGCGCAGTTTGGTCACGATTTTAATTAAGGCCGAAGCGAATGCGGCGATGTCGGCGCTGGTGGTGGTGGCACCAAACGAGACGCGAATCGACTCGCTGACGCGCGGACTATCGGCGCCGTACATCGCCGTCAGCACATGCGACGGCTCCAAGGACCCGGCAGTGCACGCCGAGCCGCCGGACACGGCAAACCCGGCCAAGTCGAGGTTGGTTTGCACGGCATAAGTCGAACAACCTGGCAGCCACAAGTTGAACACGTGGTTCAAATTCCCGGGCTTGACGGTGCCATTGACGGCGAATTCGACGTTGGCGGCGGTGAGCGCGTCAATGATTTGCTGCTTAAAGCCGAAGTACTTAGCTTGACGCGCGGCTTTTTCCGCCGGTGTCACCAAGTCGACCGCCGCGGCAAAGCCGGCGATGGCCGGAATGTTTTCCGTCCCGGCGCGGCGCTTGGTTTCCTGCTCGCCGCCGCGCAGTAGCGGCGCAATCGTCACCGCGTCGCCGCGGTACAAGAAGCCGACGCCTTTGGGGCCGTTTAACTTGTGCGCCGACACCGACAGCAAGTCGACGCCCAGGGCTGCCACGTCGATGGCCAACAAGCCATATGCCTGCGTGGCGTCGGTATGGAACCAGGCTTGGTGCTTGCGCAGGCGCTCGCCCACGGCTTGAATCGGCATCACGCTGCCGACTTCGTTGTTGCCCATCATCATGGTCACGAGAATCGTGTCGTCGTCCAAGGCGGCATCGAAATCCGCCAGGCTGATTTCGCCGGCGTCGTTCACCGGCAAATAAGTCACGCGAAAGCCTTCCTGCTCCAAGGCGGCCAGCGGCTTCAACACGCTCAGGTGCTCGATGGCCGTGGTGATGATGTGCTTGCCCAGGCTAGCGCGGGCGTGCGCCGTTTGCATAATGGCGGTGTTGTTCGCCTCGGTAGCCCCACTGGTGATGACGATTTGCTCAGGTTTGGCGTTGATGCTGGCGGCCAAGGTGGTGCGCGCAAGATCTAACACCGTATGCGCCTGGCGGCCGAACCAATGCGTCGAGCTGGCGTTGCCAAAATCGGCTTGCATCTGGGCCGTCATCGCGTCAATGACCGCCGGGGCCATCGGGGTAGTCGCGGCGTTGTCGAGATAAATATGCTTCACAGGTTACCTTCCTTACTCATGTGTTGCGTCAAGGCCAACACCATAGCGGCGCTGCGCCGGCCGGCCGCAACAATAAACTCATCGAAATCGACGTTGGCGGTGTCATCGCCGTTGTCGCTCATCGCGCGAATCACGACAAACGGCACGTGAAACTGCGTCGCTACCTGGCCGACTGCGGCGCCTTCCATTTCGCTGGCCAAGGCGTCGGGATAAATGGCCTTGATCGCCGCGATTTGCGCCGCGCTGTGCACGAAGGTGTCGCCGCTGACGATCAACCCGGTGCGATTGGTCAGCCCCACCGCGGTGGCGGCGGCTTGAATCGAAGCGACCAACGCGGCATCAGCGGCAAAGCGGGCCGGTTGTCCGGGCAATTGCCCCGGGGCGTAGCCAAAGGCCGTGGCGTCAACGTCGTGATAGGCCACGGCCGTGCTGACCACCACTTCCCCGACCGCTAAGCCGGTCCCGATGCCACCGGCGCTGCCGGTATTGATCAAGGCCGTGGGGGCAAACTGGGCGATCAGCACCGCGGCGGTGGCGCCGGCTTGGACCTTGCCGATGCCGGATTCCACCAGCACCACCGGGACGTCGTTTAGCGTGCCGGCAAAATAATGTTGGCTGCCAATCACGGTTTCGGTTTCGCCGCTGAACGCCTGGCGCAGTTCACGCAGCTCCTCTTCCATGGCACAAATGATGGCTAATTTCATAGTCGACTCCTTTATTGAGGTCAATTACACGAGAAACAACACGCCAGCCACAACAACCAGCAAGAACAAGACGATGCCGATCGCCCAATTCAGACGGGTCTTCATAATGTTGACTTTGCGGTAGGTGGCTTCGTCAAAATCGCTGCCAAGCGGGCGCACATGGGCCTTCGCGTAGGCGCGCTCGACAGCTTGGCGCTGTTCATCGCGCGTTTGCTCCTGGGCGGCGTGGTGCTTTTGGGCCTGGCGATAGGCCTTCCGCGATGGGTAATCAGAATTTGCCATAGTGGCTCCTTTCAAGGTCCCTATGTTACATGATACCAAGAACGTCAAGTGCGCCCAAATCCATCTGTAGGCTGATATTCCCCTATCAAGAATATGGTAAACTAAGGGCACTAACAACACTAGGGAAGTGAGCTCGTGCATACACACAACACATCGATTCGCTGGTGGCGGCCAGCGGTTTGGGCGGCCGGCGGTTTTGCGCTGGGCATTCTCAGCGGGCGGCTGTGGCTCGCCATTTTCGTCGCCTTGGTCTTCGGCGGCGCGCGCTTAATTGGCGAACTCGCCAGACCTGCGGCGCCCGAGCCGGACACCCCGCCGCTATCGGCCGACATGGCCAGCCACTACCAAGCAGCGGGCTTGTCGGCCAGTGAGGTCGACTTGTTCCGCGACACGATGGACAAGGCGGCCGATCAGATTCGCGACTTCGAGGCGATCACCGGGCGCGTGCCGAAGCTCGCCGCGATTGCGGCCAATCAAGACCTGATTGCCGTGTTGCACGCCTACTTCAAGGCCATCGTCCAAACGCCGAGCCACATGGCGGCGGCCGGGCATTTTCTATATGAACAACTGCCCAATCTGCTACGCATCGCGAGCAAGTATGAAACCATTTCCCACCACGAGGTGCAAACCGCGGATACGGCCAACGTCTTGACCACCGCCGCCAACACCTTGAGTGACCTCGCCGGGGCCATTCGCAGCGACTACGCCAACTTCGTCGAAGCCGACTTGGACGCCTTGGAAGCCGACGTTGCCTTGGCCAAAAAGCAGCTGCCGCACCAAGACACCATCGTGCGCCCGGTGCCGATCAACGTTGAAAAGGAGAAAGTGCAATGAGTGACGAACCAACGAAAACCAGCGATTTAACCAACGACTTACTCGCCAACCCGTTTGGGGCGGCGACCACGCCGGCCCCGACCACCCCTGCCGCGACCCCAGAGGCCCAGCCGGCCAACCAACCGACCTTGACGCCGGAGCAAACGGCTCAGGCCGAAGAGTTGGCCAAGCAAATCGACGTCAAGAACACCGATGCCGTGATGAACTATGGCGCTAGCGCCCAAAAGCAGCTCGGCCAGTTTTCCCAAACCATGCTCGATAAGGTGCAAAGCCAAGACACCGGCGAAATCGGCGACGCCTTGACCAGCCTGATGGCGCGGTTGAACGAGGCCAACCCAGACGAGCTGCAAGCCGAGAACAACAATGTCTTCAAAAAGATTTTTGGCAAGGTGCGCCGCAGCATTTTTGAAATCACGGCCAAGTACCAAAAAATCGGCGCGCAAATCGACACCATCGGCGCCCGGCTGGAGAAGTCCCAGCAAGGCCTGTTGACCGACAACAAAATGCTGGACGAACTCTACACCCAAAACAAGGCCTACTTCGATGCCTTAAACGTCTACATCGCCGCCGCCCAGCTCAAGCAAACCGAGCTGGCCACCACGACGATCCCAACGGCGCTCAAGGCCGCCGAAGCCTCCGGCGACCAAATGGCCCTGCAGGAAGTCAACGACCTCAAGCAGTTCCAAACCCGGCTGGAAAAGCGCACCTATGACCTCGAGCTGGCGCGGCAAATCACGATTCAACAAGCCCCGCAGATTCGCCTGATTCAAAACACTAACCAGGCTCTGGCCGAAAAGATTCAAGCCAGCATCAACACCGCCATCCCGTTATGGAAGAACCAAGTCGCCATCGCCCTCACCTTGCTGCGGCAAAAAGACGCCGTCACCGCGCAGCGGCAGGTCAGCGAAACCACCAACGACTTGCTGAAGAAAAATTCGGCGATGCTCAAGCAAAGCGCCGTCGAAACCGCCAAGGAAAACGAGCGCGGCGTCGTCGACATCGAGACGTTGCGACAAACGCAAAACGACTTGGTCGCTACCTTGCAGCAGACCTTGCAGATTCAACAAGAAGGCCACACCAAGCGGCAGGCAGCAGAAGCCGAGCTCACCAAGATGGAAGGCGAGCTGCGCGACCGCCTGTTGGATTACACCAAGGGCCAACAAAACTCGCAACAATAGGCACAACAAAGGCCGAAGCGTATGCTTCGGCCTTTAATGTGGCTAAGCAAGTGCGCTGACGCGGCGGCGAATTTCGTCGCGCACCTGGCGAAACACCGTCAGCCGCGCCGCCTGATCGCCGGTGGCCTGCGCCGGATCTGGCAGCGGCCAGTGCAGCCGGGCGACGCCAGGCACCACCGGGCAGCGATCGCGGGCATCCCCGCACAGCGTCACTACCAAGTCGCACCCCGCCAAAAACGCCGGGTCGATCAAGGTCGAGGTTTGCCGGCTGATGTCGATGCCGGCTTCGGCCATCACTTGCGTCGCCAAGGGATTCAACCCGTGTTGCTCAAGGCCGGCGCTGGCCACGCGCCAGGCTGGGTGCAGCGCGCGGGCAAAGCCTTCTGCCATTTGGCTGCGGCAGGAATTGCCGGTACACAAGAAGTAAATTTGCATTCAAGCGCCCTCCCCGTTGCGGTATGCTAAAGCCAGCTTCAATAGATTAAGTTTACCACGCCGATTTTCCCGTGGCGATTGGAGGCCTCATGCTTACCCTGATTCAACTGCAATACTTCGTCGATACCGTGGCCGCGCAAAGCTTCACGCTAGCCGCGGCGAAAAACGGCGTCACCCAGACTGCCGTCAGCCAGCAGCTCGCCAAGCTCGAGCGCACGCTGGGCACGCCGTTGCTGGATCGGCACACCAAGCCCATCGGCCTGACCGCCGCCGGCCAAGTCGTGTACGACCAGGCGCGTATTATTTTGCAGCAATACCAGCATCTGCTGGCCACTGTGACCACCGTGCAAACCACGGCCCGCCCGGTGATTACCGTCGGCTATCTGAGCAACCTCGGCAGCCAACTGGTCACCCAAGAAATGCAGCAGTTGCAGCAATTGGCCCCGACGAGCACGGTGACCTTAAGCGACCATCCCTTTGACACATTAGCCGCCCAGCTGCAAAGCGGTGCGCTGGACCTGGCCATTGGCTTAAAAAGCGCCTTTCCCGCCGGCGCCAAGCTCACCTATCACCCGCTGGTTAGCGGCACCTATCGCGCCATCGTCAGCCGCCAGTCGCCACTGGCCAGTGCGAACACTCTGCTCGGTTCGGCGCTGGCCGACCAGCCGCTGATCATGCAAAGCCGCGCCGTGCTCGGCCCCGCCTACGATCAGCTGCTGGCCAACTGTCAGGCCGATGGCTTCGTGCCGCACATCGGCCGGTTGGTGGACAGCCCGCAAACTGCCGTGATCGAAGCCGCGCTGGGGCATGGCGTGGCGTTTATGATGCCGGAACAGGCCTTAGATCTGCCCGCCGCCGCGGTGAAAGTGATCCCCCTGGTGGCCACGCATCATCGCTACACCATCGTATTGGCCAAGCGCGCCGGCCGGCAGGCACCGCGAATCGAAGCGCTGTGGGCCCAACATCAGTAAAACTAATGGGCATGACCAAATCCGATTCGTTTTTGCTCATGATTTCGCTTACAATGACCTCAGCACTTAAAGGAGGTCACATCGTCATGGATCTAGAAACCGATGTTGTAGTTATTGGGGCCGGGGCCGCTGGCTTCGGCGCGGCAATCACCCTCGCCGACGCCGGCCGGCGCGTCACCCTGCTGGAAAAAGGCAACCGCTACGGCGGCGCCGGCATGTTTGGCGCCCAAGGGCTGTTTGCGGTGGAAAGCCGCGCCCAAAAAGACGCTGGCAGCAGTTTTACGGTGAAGGAAGCCTATCAGGAGCTCATGGATTATACGCATTATCGCTCCGACCCGGCCATCACCAAGGCGATTTTGACCAAGTCCGCCGACACCATCGACTGGTTGGCCGCCCATGGCCTCGCCACCGAACTCGTGGATAATACGCAAGAGGTCCACCAAGGCCGGCCGAAAGTCTATCACCAATACATCGACAAATTCGCCGGCTTCGACCGGTTGGCCCAGGGCTTTGCCGATAAAGGCGGGCAGTTGCTAACTGAAACCACCGCCACCGACTTGTTGACCTCCGGCGGTCACGTCACCGGTGTGGCCATCAGCGGCAAAAACGGCAACCAAACCATTCGTTGTCAGGCCGTCATCGTCGCCGATGGGGGCTACATCGGCAACCGGCAAATGGTCGCCGACCACCTCGCCATCGCCCCAGAGAACCTCTACAGCATGGGCGAGCGCAAGGCCACCGGCGACGGCATTTCGATGCTACACGCCATCGGGGCGGACACCAGCAAGCTAGGAAACTTTGAGAATCACGCTGCCTCCGTCGTGTCCACCACGGATCCCAAGTGGCACAACCAGACGATTTTCACCCTGACGAACCTGCCCTTCCTGTGGCTGAACCGCAGGGGCGAGCGCTTCGTTGACGAAAGCATTTGCTACGACTTCGCCTTGTGGGGCAACATCACCTACACCCAAGGCGGCTATTACTACTACATCCTCGACCAAGCCACCGTCGATTACCTGCGCGGCCACGAGCTGGATTGGACCGACTCATTTGAGCGGACCTTCACCAGCCTGGCGCATACGCCGGTGACCCACCGCGTCGGGCCGTTTCCTGACCTGCCGGCGGACTTAGCTGAGGCCGAAGCCCAAGGCGCGGCCTGCCATGCCGACAACCTCGTCGGCTTAGCCGATCGTATCGGGGCCTCCAGCGACGCCGTGATCCACGCCGTCACGGCTTACAACGACGCCGTCAATGCGGGTAACGACACGACGTACTACAAGCCCAGCAAGTTCTTGCGCTTCCCAGTCACCAGCGGCCCATTTTACGCCGTGAAGGCTCAGTCGACCTCGCTGGGCACCATCGGCGGCGTGGCCACCAACGCGCACATGCAGGTGCTGACGCCGGCCGGCCAGCCGATTCCCGGCGCGTATGTCGCGGGCAACGACGCCAACGGCATGTACGACACCTCGTATCCCACCATGGAAGGCATCAGCTGTGCCTTCGCTTGGAACTCCGGGCGCATCGCCGGCGAAGCCGCCAGCGCCCAGCTCGCCCACTAAGCTAACACGTCTACGCCACGGCAACATGCCGTGGCGTTTTTGTGTGGCCAAAAATAAAATGAGATATTCTCACATTTTATTGCCATATATTTTAATACATGTATAATAATCACATCTTCACCGGGACGTTGTTATCAGATTCGGCCGAATGGTGCACCGCCACGTCATTATTTATGAGTATTTGATTAAAGGAGCGCACGCTATGGAAGAAAATACTAGGAATCAAAGTTGGTTTGGCCTCGCCATGATTTTTATTGGGGCTTCAGTCTCCGTCCCGACCCTCATTCTCGGTGGCACCTTGGCAGGGTCCATGCCCATGTGGAAGGTCCTGTTGACCACCTTGATCGGTAAGGCCTTCATCATTGCCATCATGATTTCTCAAGGGTTCATGAGTGTCGATCAAGGTAAGCCCGGCGTCACGATTGCTAGTCAGGTCTTCGGCAAGAAAGGCGCCCAGGTCGTCGTCTCCTTGCTGATTACCGTCAGCGCCTTGGGGTGGTTCGGCATTCAAGCCAACGTCGCCGGCGTCGCCGTGGCCAACATTCTCGCCGCGGTGAACGTGACGTTGCCGACTTGGCTCGTTTCGCTGGTCATCGGCTTGTTGATGGTGATGACCGCCATGTTTGGGATCAAATACGTCCGCTGGCTCGCCTATGTCGGCGTGCCGTTTCTGGTGGGCGTCACGTTGTGGGGCCTGTACATCGGGTTAAGCCAGCACAACGGCTGGGCGACGATGATTCATTATCAGCCCACTGGCACCATGTCCATGCTCGATGGTGTCGCCGCAACGGTGGGTGCCTTGGCGTTAGGCGCCGTGATTTTCGGCGACTACGCACAATTCTCTAAGAGCCGCGCAGATGTGACCAAGGCGGCGTTTTGGGGCGTCTTACCGATGGGGCTGTTGATGACGCTGCTTGGTGCGATGCTGACGATCATGTTTAAGTCTAGCGACATCAACTCACTGTTTGTCGCCATTGCCACGCCGGTCATTGGCGGCGCGGCGCTGGTGCTGGCCACCTGGAAAATCAACGCGGTCAACGCGTACTCCGGTGGGATTGCCGTGTCGACGATGTTCAACATTCCGATGAAGTACCGCAAGCTCACCCTACTGGCCATCGGCGTGGCCGGCACCATCTTGGCCATCATCGGCGTCATGAACTACTTCACGCCAATCATGAACATCATGTCCGCCATGGTGCCGCCGGTCGCCGGCGTCACCGGGGCCTGCTACTGGGTGCGCCACCGCGGCGATCCCAAGGCCTGGGCGCCAACAGAGGGCTTCAACAAGGTCGGCATCATTAGCTGGGCAATCGGCGCCGTCGTCGGCGTCACCCCGGTCATCTTGACCTTTTTCCCAAGTGCTCCGCAAAT
Source organism: Lacticaseibacillus nasuensis JCM 17158 (assembly GCF_001434705.1). Classification (GTDB taxonomy): domain Bacteria; phylum Bacillota; class Bacilli; order Lactobacillales; family Lactobacillaceae; genus Lacticaseibacillus; species Lacticaseibacillus nasuensis. Next base: position 274,090 of record NZ_AZDJ01000001.1, on the reverse strand, counting down.
CGTCAACATTCCGGTCATCGGCATCATCGTGGCGTTTGTCGCCTACCTGATTGGCGACCGGCCGGCCAAAGCCCCTGTCACCGTTCAATAACTGGGAGGAATCATGCGATTAATCGATGAATCAGCAATCAAAAACATTGCCATTGGCGCCAGCTTCTTCGGGGCGGGCGGCGGCGGCAATCCCTATTACGGCATGCTGCAAGCCGTCGCCGCCGTGCGCCAATACGGACCGGTGAAGCTCCTTGACGTCAGCGAAATCGATCCAGCGGCGTGGTATTCTCCCGTCGCCGGCATGGGGGCGCCTGCCGTGGGCCTCGAAAAATTTGCTCGCGGCGACGAATACCAACGCGTCTTTGACGCCGTTGCCCAATACACCGGCCACCACTTCGCAGGCACGTTCCCCATTGAAGCCGGCGGTGGCAACTCACTGGTGCCGCTGACGTTGGCCGCGACGATGAACCTGCCGCTGGTGGACGCCGATTCGATGGGCCGCGCTTTTCCGGAGTTGCAAATGTCCACCCTCGCCTTAGCCGGCGTCACCACGACGCCGATGGCCATCACCGACGTGCAAGGCAACACCAGTATCATCAACACCGTCACGGGCAAATGGGCCGAGCGCCTGGCCCGGGCGGAAACCGTGGAAATGGGTGGTACGGCCACCGTGTCGCTGTATGCCTGTACCGGCGCGCAACTGCGTGATCATGGGGTCACCGGCATCGTCACGGCCTGTGAACTCGTCGGCTCGCGCATTCGCGACGCCCACCGCGACCCCGAAGCGGCGTTGACCGAGATTCTCGACATCACCCACGGCTACGAACTCTTCACCGGCAAGATTATCGACGTCGAACGTCGCACCGAAAAAGGCTTCAACGTCGGCGAGATCAAAATTGATGGCTACGACGACTACGAGGGCCACAAACTCTCCGTGATGATTCAAAACGAAAATCTCATCGCCATTCGCGACGGGCAGCCGATCACCATGACGCCGGATTTAATCGAGATTCTGGACGCCGAAACCTTGGAGCCGGTGACCACTGAAGTCATCAAGTACGGCAAGCGGGTCCGCGTGTTGGGCACCCCGGCCGATGCCAAGTGGCGTACCCCGGCCGGCATCGCCTGCGTGGGGCCTCGCTACTTCCATTTCGACTACGATTACGTCCCGCTGGAACAATTGATCAAGGAGGCGAAGTAGATGTATCGATTAGGCATCGACGTCGGCGGTACCAACACCGACGCCATCATCTTAGACGATCAGCAACACGTGGTGAACGCCGTCAAGCGCCACACCACTGCCGACATCGAAACGGGGATTGCCAACGCCATCGCCGGCGTCCTGGCGGATCAAGCCATTGACCGTAGCCAAATTACCAAGGCGATGCTCGGCACCACGCAGGTCACCAACGCGATTGTTGAACGCAAGCACCTCGGCCGCGTCGGCATCCTACGCCTCGCCGCCCCTGCCACCTTGTCGATTCCACCGTACACCGCCTGGCCGCAAGACCTGGTCGACGCGCTCGGCGGGAAGTACGCCATCGTCAACGGCGGCTATGAATACGACGGCCAGATCCAAACCGAGATTGACGCCGCCGAGATTCGTGGCGTCTTAGCCGATTGGGCCGGCAGCATCGACGCCGTGGCCATCATCGGGGCCTTTGCTGCTATGCGCACCGACCAGGAAGAAGCCGCCGCCGCAATCGTGCACGACGTCTACGGTACGGACTTCCCCGTCACCCAGTCCCACGCCATCGGCAGCCTCGGCCTCATCGAACGGGAAAACGCCTCGGTGTTAAACGCCGGCTTGTACGCCGTGATCGCCAATACCGTCAGCGGGTTTGAGGCCGCGTTGGCTAGCGCCGGCATCGCCAACGCCCAGCTTTACCTGACCCAAAACGATGGCACCCTAATGACCGCCGAGTATGCCCGGCATTTTCCGATTCTCACCATCGGCTCGGGCCCGACCAATAGCATTCGCGGCGCGGCCTACCTGTCTGGGCAAAAAGAGGCGATCGTCGTCGATGTCGGCGGCACCACCACCGACCTGGGCGTGTTGAAGAATGGCTTCCCACGCGAGTCATCGCTGGCCGTCGAAGTCGGTGGCGTCCGGACGAACTTTCGGATGCCCGACATCATGTCCATCGGCCTCGGCGGTGGCAGCATCGTCCGTGAACACGCTGATGGTAGCGTCAGTGTCGGCCCGGATTCGGTCGGCTACCAAATCACCGAAAAAGCGATTTGCTTCGGCGGTGACACCTTAACCGCCACCGACGTTGCCGTGCGCCTCGGCATGACCGCCCTCGGCGACGCCGCGCGAGTCCGCGCCCAGGTCACGCAGCGCGTCGCCACGGCAGCGCTGGCCGAGATTCGCACAATGGTCGAAACCGCCATCGATAAAATGAAAACCACCGCCGGAGACGCCAATGTCATCCTCGTCGGTGGCGGCGCCATCGTCGTCCCGACCCAACTGGCCGGCGTCGGCCGCGTCACCAAGGATCCTCAAGGCGGCGTCGCCAACGCCATCGGGGCCTCAATTGGCCAGGTTTCCGGCGAATACACCCGCCTTTATCCTTACGCGGAAATTCCGCGCGAAACGGCCATGGTCGACGCTAAGGCGCATGCCGAAGCGGCCGCCACGGCCTCAGGCGCCGATCCCGCGACGCTTGCCGTCGTAGAAGTTGAAGAAGTGCCACTGGCCTACCACCCGGCCAACGCCAACCGTGTCAAGATCAAAGTCGTCGGCGAGCTGATCGAATAACGCAAAACATCCCTCCTGTCCTCAACGACAGGGGGGATGTTTTGCGTTGTTACGGCTTAGTTGGCGATTTTAAGCGCGTTAGCAGCTGCCTTGGTCAACTGGGCCACCAACTGCCGACCGGCCTTAAAACTGCGATTATCGGTGGTCAGCACGGCGATGGTGGCGGCGTCTTTGCCCTTACCGATGTGCCCAATGGAATTCACCACCCAGTTGGTGCGATAGTTTTCCCGCCAACCGTTTTTTAGCTGATAGGTGGTGCTACCGGCAGCCACGCCCCAGGCTTGATCCGTGGCGACGTTGCCCATCATCGTGCGCAGTTGCTTGCGGGCGGCGGCAGTCAGGTAGTCGCTGTCCGCCGTAAAAATAGCCGCCAGTAACTTCAGCTGATCGGCGGCGGTCGTCACCGTTTGCGTCCACCCCACGGGGCTAGCTTGCGAGTGCGTCATGTGTAGCGCCTGAAACAACGCGGTCAACCCGGTGGTGGTGTGAATCGCCGCATACAGCTGCGAGGCGGCCGCATTATCGCTTTGCTCAATGGCGGCTTTGGCCGCGGATTGTTCTGCCGTGGTCACCGCCGTTCCCGCCACCTGGTGTTGATGATACAAGGCGGCAACGATGGCGACCTTAACGATGCTGGCGGTTGTAAACGTGGCACGCGACTGGTTGGTGGCGGTAACCGTCAGGTGATACCGGCGGCTTTCAATGGCAACCGTCGCTGGCGCGTCAGTCGCATCGAGAATCCGCCGCCACCGCCGTTTGATTGTCGCCTGTACCGCTGTGGCCGACGGACGTTTGGTGGGCTGGGGTGCTGGCGGCGTCGCTCCTGCGTGGTGGCGGCACGCCACCACCCGCCACGCCAGCAATGCAATCAGCACCACCAACAGCCCCCACAAGGTGTGGCGGACCCATGGTTTTAATCGACGACGTGGTGACATCAGCCTCTCCCCCTTTTGCGTGGTGCTTGAGGTAACTATAGCAATAATTGCCGCGCCTGGGGAGACTTTTGCCCAGCAAACCAACCGCAGGAATTGTTTGCGCAAAAAAAAGCACCCCCCACAAGGGAGGTGCTCAGGTTTACCGGATGTTTAGTCCAAGATTTCGGAAACAACACCGGCGCCGACAGTACGGCCACCTTCACGAACAGTGAACTTGGTACCCTTTTCGATGGCAACAGGGCTGATCAAGTCAGTTTCGAAGGTAACGTTATCGCCAGGCATAACCATTTCAACACCGTCTGGTAACTCGATGACGCCAGTTACGTCAGTGGTGTGGAAGTAGAACTGAGGACGATAGTTGGAGAAGAATGGCGTATGACGGCCACCTTCTTCCTTCGTCAGGATATAAACTTCACCCTTAAACTTGGAGTGGAGTTGGATCGAACCTGGCTTAGCAAGCACTTGGCCACGCTCAACCTGGTCGCGGTTAATCCCACGAAGCAAGACACCAACGTTATCGCCGGCTTCACCAAGATCCAACGTCTTACGGAACATTTCCAGACCCGTAACAGTGGACTTGAGCACTTCCGGCTTCAAGCCGATGATTTCAACTTCGTCGCCGACCTTGATGGTCCCACGGTCGATACGACCGGAAGCAACGGTCCCACGACCAGTGATCGTGAAGACATCTTCGACAGGCATCAAGAATGGCTTGTCAGTGTCGCGTTCTGGCGTCGGGATGTATTCATCAACGGTGTCCATGAGTTCTTGGATGACCTTTTGCTGTTCTTCGTCGCCTTGCAAAGCCTTAAGGGCAGAGCCACGGATAACAGGAATATCGTCACCAGGGAAATCGTATTCGGACAACAGTTCACGAACTTCCATTTCAACCAAGTCAACCAATTCGTCATCGTCGACAAGGTCGGTCTTGTTCAGGAAGACCACGATGTAGTCAACACCAACCTGGCGAGCCAGCAAGATGTGTTCGCGCGTCTGTGGCATTGGGCCGTCGGTAGCGGCAACAACCAAGATCGCACCGTCCATCTGAGCGGCACCAGTGATCATGTTCTTAACGTAATCGGCATGCCCAGGGGCGTCGATATGCGCATAGTGGCGCTTTTCAGTTTCGTATTCAACGTGGGCCGTGTTGATGGTGATACCACGTTCCTTTTCTTCAGGCGCAGCATCGATCGATGCGTAGTCCTGTTCCTTAGCCAGGCCCTTAGCAGCCAAGACCTTGGTGATGGCCGCGGTTAAAGTAGTCTTACCGTGGTCAACGTGCCCGATCGTACCAATGTTGACGTGGGGCTTTGTGCGTTCATAGTGTTCTTTTTCAGCCATGAAAAACGAACCTCCTGTGTATTTTCGTAAAGCCACACGGCGCCAAGCCCTGTAACCTTTACGTTCTAGTGTACTACATTTACGTCGAAACTCCAAACGGAGATTTCGGCTGGAAATGAATTCCGAAAATGATTATATCGAGAATCCGCGACTTTGTAAACCATCCTAGTCAAGTTTTTTTCGTTGACACCAAAATCCCGTTATTACGCCATCTCCATTAACTTGGCGGTTTGCGCCGAGAGCCAAGCGAACAGGTCGCGCTGCGCTGGGGTCACCGTGGCCGCGTCCTTGTGCAGATAGGCCTGAGCAAACGTCGCGGGATCACCGATCACCGGTCCAATCACCGGGTATAAATAGCCCAGCTCAAACTTCAGCACTTCACCGGTGGCCCGGGCCAACTCGGGATCATTGTCCCCTGCCGCCACCGCCACTTCCTGTAGCACTTCAGCAATCGTCGGGTCGTTCATGACGCCTGGCAGCGCATTGGGCACGACGGTTTGCTCCCCGGTGTAGCCGAGAATGGTCACCGGCTCGGTGGCGCCGATGGCCGTGAGCGCGTCTAACAGGCTGATGCGCACCGCCGGATGCACGTCGGGATCCACCAGGTTGCCGCTTGCCGCCGCGATCAATTCGCGCCGCGGCAGGCGCCCCAAGGAGTTGATCAGCTCTTCTTGTTCATGCGGCGCAAAACCGCCGAGGTGGCGCAGCCGCTTGGCCAGCTCGGTGATAGCCGGCCCGTGCGCGGTCCGATCTGCTACCTCCGCGTCGATCACTCGCGTTTTCATCGCGGCTTGTTGGGCCTCTGGCAGGTGCGGCAGCACCGCCCAGGCAAACCGGTAATCCGGCAAGGCCAACAACGTATCGAACACAACGGCGCTACCGGCCGGATCGGCGACAAAATCAGCCATGAAGCGGCTGAGGTATGGCAACGCGGCGTGCTCTTGGTGCAGCGCGTTTAACGCCGGCACCAAGAGGCGCGCCACGACGTAGGTTGGCGCCTCGGCAAAGGCCTTGTCGAGGTGCGCGGCGGCACTGGCGTAATTCTGGTTGGCCAGCGCCTGCTTGCCGATCTCGATATGGCGGCTGGCATTATCTGGTAACGGGACGATTTTCCCCATGATGTTCCCCCTTCGCGCACTGACCAAAACACCGGCCTTTCAGCCGGTGCGATGACGCTTATTGGCGCTTGGCGCTGTTTTGATTGACTTCCATGATCACCGGCAGAATCACGGGCCGGCGCTTGGTTTGATCAAACAGGTAGTGACTCAAGTCGTCGCGGACGGCTTGCTTCAAGGTGCTCCAGTCGAACTCTTTCTTATCGAGATTCTTCTGGACGGACTTGGCGACCATGTCGCCGGATTCTTTGAGCAGGTCCTTGCTGGTTTTCATGTAGACGAACCCGCGACTTTGAATCTTTGGCTTGGCCACGATCTTGCGCTTCTTGCGGTCGATGGTGACCACGGCGATGAAGATGCCGTCTTCAGCCAGCATCTTGCGGTCGCGCAACACGATGTTGCCGATGTCGCCGACGCCGATGCCATCGATCATGGTGTTGCCGGCGTCCACATGCCCGGAGTTGCGCAGCATGCCTTTTTCGTAACTCAAGATGTCGCCAGGGCCGGTGATGAAAATGTGATTGGCCGGCATCCCGGTTTCCTCGGCAATCTCTTGGTGGGCGGCCAGCAGCCGGTATTCGCCTTGCACGGGCACCAGAAACTTCGGGTGCAACAAGTTGATCATCAGTTGCAAGTCATTCTTGTTGGCGTGCCCGGAAGCGTGGGTGTCATCGCTGATCGCCTTGACTTCCCCGCCGGCGCGATAAATCAAGTCGCGGGTCTTGGCCACCATGGTTTCCATGGCGTGCGAGGTGTTGGTGACGATGAAGACGAGGTCGCCTTCGTGAATGTGAATCAGACGATGCTTGGAGGTCGCCATGCGCGCCAGTGACTTCAGCGGCTCGCCCATGCGGCCGGTTTCGAGAATCACAGTTTCTTCTGGCTTGAGGCTCTTGAGTTCCTTGGTCGTCGCCAGCAGGTCTGGCTTCGGCAAGCGAATATATTTCAAGTCGATGGCGGTGCGCACGATTTTCTCGACGTCGCGACCGGTCAACACAACGCGGCGGTCGGTGGCACTGGCGGCGTCTAACACCTGCTGGACCCGCTCGATGTTGCTGGCCACGCCGGCAACGATGATGCGCCCGGTTTGGTACTTGAAGATTTCGCGGATGTTCTCGTAAATCTCGCGCTCAGACGCGTTGACGTATGGCGATTCGGCATTGGCGGAATCGGACAACAAGGCCAAGACCTTGCCTTCCCCGATGTGCACCAGGCGCGCCAGGTCAGTTTGGTACATCGGCTTGGCGCTTTGGTCGAACTTGAAGTCGCCGGTGTAGACGATTTGGCCGACCTTGGTTTCAAAGTCGATGCCGAGGCTGCCGGGAATCGAATGCGTCGTGCGGAAAAACGACACGGTTACGTTACCGAAATCGATCACGGAGTCTTCGTTGATCACGTGGAAGTCCTTGAACTTCTTGGCCTGCTTGTCGCTACCCATCACCAGCTTCGCCAGCGCAATGGTCAGCTCGCTACCAAAGACCGGCACCGGGTGCTCTTTCAGGAAATACGGCAAGGCGCCGATTGCGTCCGCGTGGCCGTGGCTAAGGAAAATGCCGGCGATGCGGTCGGCGTTTTCTTCCAAGTAGGTCAGATCCGGAATCACGATGTCGATGCCGAGTAATTCATTGTCGGGGTACTTCAAGCCGAAGTCCGCGACGAAGATTTGGTCGTCCACTTCAATGGCGTACATGTTTTTGCCGCTTTCGCGGACGCCACCGAGGGCCACCAGTTTAATATCTGTCATGGGTTCACCTCATTAAAATTTGTGCGCAGTGAGACAGCAAACATTGCCTGATGTGCGCGATTCAGTTATCGCCGGGCAAGCCCAGCACGATTAACTCTAATGACCAGTGTACCATAACCGACAGGCGTGCGCGACGGGGAGCAATTTGTCAAACAACGTCAAAGTTTTTGCCCAGATTCGGTGCCGCGAATTCGGCACCGTGTCTACCGGCGACAAACACGAGTCTAGCCCCCACCGACACGCGCACGATTGGGTATTGTCTCTCACAGCCTGCGCGCGTAATCTACTGAATAGACCCGATTGGAGGCAACATTTTGGCAAAGCTAACGACATACACCCAACACGATACCCTACGTAAATTAGCCGTGACCTTGGCGGCAGGCTTGATCACCGCGATCGCCTTGAACTTCTTCCTGACGCCGGCCAAAGTGTTTCAATCCGGGGCAACCGGGGTGGCCCAGCTGATCTCGCTGTTCCTCCAGCAGGCCGGCGTCGCCCATCAAGACCTCACCGGTTGGTTCAACCTCTTGTTGAATTTGCCGCTGGCGTACCTCGCTTGGCACAAGCTTGGCCGCAGCTTTGCCATTTATAGCTTCATCACCATGTTTTTGGTGTCGGCCTTGGCCATTGTGTTGCCCGTCCACGCCTTGTCCACCAATCCGCTGATGAACGCGATTTTCGGCGGCGTGCTCACCGGCGCAGGCGTCGGCATCGCGCTGCGCTTCGGGTTTTCCACCGGTGGCTTAGACATCTTGTCGATGTACCTGGCCAAGACCACGCGGCAAACCGTCGGCGCCTTGATGTTCATCATCAACTTGGGCATCATCCTCGTCGCCGGCTTCGGGATTCAGTGGGAAAGTGCGCTGTACACGATCATCTCGATTTACTGCATGACCCGCGTGGTCGACACGATTCACACCTCCAACCAAAAAATCACCGCAATGGTGGTCACGGAACACCCCGACGCCGTGATTGCCGCCGTGCGTGGCCGGCTGATTCGTGGCATCACCGTGTTGCCCAGCCGCGGCGGCTACCTCGGGCGCGCCAACACGACGCTGATGATCGTGATCACGCGCTACGAGCTGTACGATTTGACGCAGGCCACGCTGGGCGCCGACCACGCCGCTTTCATCGATATCTTGAACACGGTAGATGTCGTCGGCGAATTTCTCACCTCCGACCAGCAAGAGGCCAAGCGCGCCGCGCAAGGCCAGCCCCACCCAACCGATTAGTTGCACGAAAAAATCGCCTTGGTGCAATGCACCAAGGCGATTTTGCTTATTCGTGGATTAACGACGCAGACCAAGACTCTTGATCAGTTCGCGGTAACGCTGGATGTCTTCCTTACGCAGGTAAGCCAGCAGGTTACGGCGATGACCGATCTTCTTCATCAGGCCAACGTAGGAATGATGATCCTTCTTGTGCACGGCCAAGTGGTCGTTCAGCGCGAGGATGTCGGCGGTCAAAACCGCGATTTGGACTTCAGCGGAGCCCGTGTCGCCGTCGTGCCGTGCATACTTCTTGATAATTTCGTTCTTTTGTTCTTGAGAAATCGCCATTGTGATTTCCACCCTTCTCTGATTATTGCCCAAGGCTGAGTAATGCGCGGTGAACCGCAAGACTAAGCAATGGGTTCTGTGGTACTTGACTAGATTACCGGAACGAACACGAAAATGCAAGCCGGTCCGGCAACATTTGCCTATCAAGCACTTTTCCTTTACAACTTTTTATTGCATTCACCCCGGGGCTCCGGTATAATCAACAACGTTGAAACGAAATCTAGTTCTTCAATTAACGCTATTTTGCGGAGGTGAAACCACATGCCACAAATTAAATCTGCGATCAAGCGGGTCAAGACCCAAGAGGCCGCCCGTCAACGCAACGCTTCTCAACTCAGTGCTTTGCGCACTGCCGTCAAGAAGTACAAGGTAGCTGCTGCCGCTAACGCGGACAACGCCGCCGACTTGTTGAAAGACGCATCCCGCGCCCTCGACATGGCCGAGACTAAAGGCTTGCTGCACAAGAACAAGGCTGGCCGCGACAAGAGCCGTCTTGCTGCTTTGCTCAAGTAAAGGTCCCACCTCCCTCACCTCTGGCGAGGGATTTTTTTTTGGCCCAATCCTGAGTACGCAAAAACCCGAAACCGCAAATGCGGTTTCGGGTTTTTCGTCGTTACTTACCCTTGTTAAAGGCATCTTTGACCTTGTCGAACAGGCTGCCTTCGTGCGGCGTCACGTCTTCACCACTAGCGGCGGCGAATTGCATCAAGGCATCGCGCTGCTTTTGGTTCAGGCTCTTTGGCGTCTGGACGGTGACCGTGACGATTTGGTCGCCAACCCCGTTGCCTTGTAGCCGCGGCGCCCCTTTGCCGCGCAGGCGGAACTTCGCGTCGGTTTGCGTGCCTGCCGGAATCTTTAACTCAACTGGCCCGTGCACCGTGTCAACCTTGATTTGGTCCCCTAAGGCGGCTTGGGCGAAGCTAATCGGAATCTTCAGGTAAATCGTCGCGCCGTCACGCTGGAACTTGTCGCTGGCCGCCACGCGGAAGACGATGTATAAATCACCGTAAGGGCCGCCGTTGGTGCCGGCTTCCCCGGCCTCACGCAGGCGCATTTGCTGGCCATCCTCGACGCCGGCTGGCACCTTGACGTCGATGGTGTGGCGCTCGTTTTCGTGGCCCGTGCCATGGCAGGTCGGGCACTTTTCCTTGATTTCCTTACCGGTGCCGTTGCAGACATCGCAGACTTCGCGGGTCATCATGGCCCCAAGCGGCGTGTTGCGCTGCACCTGGATGTAGCCACTGCCGTGACACTTCGAGCAGGTCACCGGGCTGGTGCCGGGCTTGGCCCCGGATCCGCCACAGGTGTGACACTGCGCGGAGCGATCGTAAGAGATCTTGGTATCCTTGCCGAACACGGCTTCTTTAAAGCTCAAATCCATGCGGTATTGCAAGTCGGCCCCTTGCCGCGGCGAAGACGCCGTTTGTTGTTGACCGCCGCCGAAGAATTGGCTGAAGATGTCGTCGAACCCGAAGCCTTGACCCCCGCCGCCACTGAACCCGGAGAAGCCTTGGCCACCGGCGCCACCGAAGCCTTGCGGGCCATCGGCGGAACCATATTGATCATACGCCGCACGCTTTTGCGGATCGGAGAGCACCTGGTAGGCCTCGTTGATGTCCTTGAACTTCTGCTCGGCGCCGGGCGCATGGTTGATATCTGGGTGATACTTCTTGGATAACTGCCGAAACGCCTTTTTAATCGCGGCGTCGTCGGCGTTTCTGTCGACCCCCAGAATGTCATAGTAATCTTTGTCTGCCATTGTTGCCTCCCTCGTGCCATCACAGGATAACATGTTTCATGAAAAAAGCCAAAGCCGCGGGGCTTCGACTTCTTCCGGGTTACTTCTTGTCGTTAACGTCCTTGTATTCACCGTCGATGGTGCCGTCGTCATCAGACTTGGCGTCGCCATCAGCAGGCTTAGCCTGGTCCGTCGCGCCGGCTGCTTGTTGCTCTTTTTGCGCCTGTTCGTACAACTTCACGGTGAGGTCTTGCACGATCTTGTTCAAGTCGTCGCGCTTGGTCTTCATGTCCTCGAGGTTGTTTTCTTGTTGCGCCTTCTTCAAGGCGTCTTCGGCATCTTGCGCCTTCTTGATCTCATCATCGGAAACCTTACCCTTAAGGTCCTTCAAGGTCTTGTCGGTTTGGAAGATCAACTGGTCGACGTCGTTCTTCAAGTCGACTTCTTCCTTGCGCTTCTTGTCGGCCTCTTCGTTTTCCTTGGCTTCCTTCATCATCCGATCGATTTCTTCATCGGACAGGCCGCTGGAAGACTTGATGGTGATGTTTTGAGACTTGCCGGTGCCCATATCCTTAGCGGAAACCTGAACGATGCCGTTCTTATCGATGTCAAACTTGACTTCGATTTGCGGCACGCCACGTGGTGCAGGCGGAATGTCCGTCAGCTGGAAGCGACCAAGCGTCTTGTTATCCGCGGCCATTGGGCGTTCGCCTTGCAGCACATGAATGTCAACGGCAGGCTGATTGTCCGCAGCCGTCGAGAAGACTTGGCTCTTGGAAGTCGGGATGGTGGTGTTGCGGTCGATCAACTTGGTGAACACGCCGCCCATGGTTTCAATCCCCAAGGACAACGGGGTGACATCGAGCAACACAACGTCCTTGACGTCACCGGAAATGACCCCGCCTTGAACGGCAGCGCCCAAGGCAACGGCTTCGTCAGGGTTGATGCTGTGGTCAGGCTCCTTGCCCGTCCAGTTCTTAACGGCTTCTTGCACGGCCGGAATCCGGGTGGAACCACCGTTTAAGATGACCTTGTCGATGTCGGCATTGGTCAGACCGGCATCCTTCAACGCGTTGTCAACCGGCACCTTGGTCTTTTCCACCAAGTCGGTGGTCATTTGGTCAAACTTCGCCTTGGTCAACGTGCGCTCCAAGTGCAGCGGCCCATTGGCACCAGCGGAAATAAATGGCAAGGAAATCTGTGTCTGGCTAACACCGGACAAATCCTTCTTCGCCTTTTCGGCCGCATCCTTTAGGCGTTGCATGGCCATCTTGTCTTGGGATAAGTCAATCCCATTTTCCGCCTTGAATTCGCTGACCAGCCAGTCGATGATCTTGTTATCAAAATCATCCCCGCCGAGGTGAGTATCGCCGTTGGTGGACAGCACTTCAAAGACACCATCGCCAAGCTGCAGGATGGACACATCAAACGTCCCACCGCCTAAGTCATAGACGAGGACCTTTTCGTCCTTGTCTTCCTTGTCCAGGCCATACGCCAAGGCAGACGCGGTTGGTTCGTTGACGATCCGAGAAACGTTCAAGCCCGCAATCTTACCGGCATCCTTAGTCGCCTGGCGCTGGGAGTCGTTGAAGTACGCCGGCACGGTCACAACCGCATCGGTGACCGGTTCGCCAAGGTAATCTTCGGCGAACTTCTTGATGTACTGCAGAATCATCGCGCTGATTTCTTGCGGGGTGTAAGACTTGTCGCCGACCTTCACGGTGTAGCCGGCTTCACCCATGTGGCGCTTGATGGAGGAAATCGTGTCCGGGTTCGTGATTGCTTGCCGCTTGGCCACTTCCCCGACTTGAATCTCACCGTCTTTAAACGCAACAACGGATGGCGTAGTGCGGTTGCCTTCCGGGTTCGTGATGATCTTCGGTTCGCCACCTTCGAGCACCGCAACCGCGGAGTTGGTGGTCCCTAAGTCGATCCCAATAACTTTACTCATTGTTATACCTACCTTCTATCCTGTAGTGTCAGCGTGTGCGCCGGCAGCGGGTAACCCGCCAACGTGACGACGTGACCAGTCATGCCGTCACGTTGGCGGCTCTCTGCGCCGCACACCCTAGTGATTTAATCTCAAATTAGTTGGCGACAACCACCATGGCCGGGCGCAACACGCGCCCTTTCATTTCGTAGCCTTTTTGGAGCACCTGGACGACGGTATCCTTCGGGTGATCCTTATCCGCCGCGACGGTTTGGACAGCCTGGTGCAACGTCGGGTCGAACTTAGCCTGCTTTGCGATGGCAATCTCCGTGACGGCGTTGTCCTTCAAGGCGGTTTCGAGGTGGCTCAACACCATTTCGACGCCTTTCTTCAACGCCGCCCCGTTATCGTCGCCGGCATCGGCAGCCAAGGCCCGCTCCAGGTTATCCATCACCGGCAACACCGCCGTGGCGAGCCGCTGCCCATCGTACTTCAACAAGTCGGCGCGCTCTTTTTTGAAGCGATTGTTCATGTTGCTAATTTCCGCGGCGGCGCGCAAATATTTGTCCTCGAAGTCGTCGCGCTCTTTTTGCAAGGCGGCGACGTCGACGTCACTACGCTTGACCTCTTCGTCGAGGTCGGCAGCCATTTCCGCTTGAATCTCCTCTTTCAAGGATGGTTCCTCAGGTGCCGGCGTTTCTGCCGTGGCCTTTGGTTCAGGTTTTTTTGCCATGGTGTTCCTCCTATCCATCAAAATGGTTGTAGTAGTCGGTCAGGCGCTTCGCCAGTTCCTGCCTGAACGCCTCCAGCAAGCCAATCATTTTCGAATACGGCATTTGGGTCGGGCCCAGCAAGGCAATCATGCCGGTACCGTGGTCGCCCACGGAATAACTGGCGGTGATTACGCTGAGGTCGCCGAGCACCTCGGGGGTCAACTCATCCCCCAGCCGCACCTTAACGTCTGGCGTCCCGGCCACCGGCCCTAACAGCCGGTTAATGTCGCCGTTGTCGTCGTCGATCAAGGAAAAGATCCGCTTGAGTCGCGCAACGTCTGAATCATCCAGATAATCCATCAGATTCAGCCGCCCACCGACGTAAAACCGCTCCGAGGCCGCTTGCCGCAACACGTTGCCGAAGATGTCCAAGAACCCATCCGGGCTATCCATGTATTTGAACAGCATCGGTGGCACATCGGTGTTTAACTTCTTGGCAACTTCCGGTAGCGTCAAGCCGACGAGTTGGTCGTTAACGATGCGAATCGCCTTTTCCACCTCGTCGGAGGCGACGCCAGGCGGTAAGGTGAACAGCTGATTCTCGACGTTGCCGTTGTTGGTGACCAGAATCGCCATCACCTGCCGGTTGCCCAGCGGCACCAGGCGAAACCCGGTGAGCTTAATGTTGGCGAGTTCCGGCCCGAGACTAAACGCGGTGTAATTCGTTAGGTTCGACAAGATGCGCGCACTTTGCGCGACGATTTCGTCGATCTTGTAGAAATGCCCACCGAAGCCTTGCTGAATCGCCTGAATCTCAAACGGCGTTGCAGCAGCGGGTTCCACTAGGTGATCGAGGTAATACCGATACCCCTTCGTCGACGGCACCCGCCCGGAGGAACTATGGGTTTTTTGAATCAGTCCCGCCTCTTCCAAGGCAGCCATGTCGTTGCGGATGGTGGCGGAGCTAACATGCACCGGCAGCGACGCCATCAACGACTTCGAGCCAACCGGCGTGCCGGACTCGGTATACGAGCGAATGATCTCTTTTAAAATGAGTAGCTGGCGCTTTGTGAGCATGATGCCACCTCCTCACTGCGCAATTTTAGCACTCTTAATTCTTGAGTGCTAACAACACTATTTAATATACCAACGACCATTAGCAAAGTCAATACGTGGTTGCTAATAATCGGGCGGAGGACCTAGTCTACCAACGGTTCAGTAATCAGAAATTCTTCAAACACCTCGTTGCCCAATTGCTTGCCTTGCTCGGTGAGCGTCAGGTGCTCGCCGTCGTCGGCTAACAACCCGCGCGCCACCAACTGACGCACCACCGGCCCATAGACTTGGTCGAGCGTCAACGCATAGCGCTGTTTGAACCGCTGACGGCTCACGCCGGCGTTGGTGCGCAAGCCGAGAAACAGCTCTTCCTCCATTTGTTCCGTCAGCGGCACCAGGTGATGCTCGATCACCGGCACGTGACCTTCACGCAGGGGCTGCAAGTATTGTTGAATCGGCCCAAAGTTGTGGTAGCGGTCGCGCCCGATATAGCCGAACGCGCCGGCGCCGAAGCCAAAATAATGCGCGTTTTGCCAATACAACAAGTTGTGGCGACACTCGTAACCCGGCACGGCAAAGTTAGAGATCTCGTATTGCTGGCGGCCATTAGCCGCCATCAAGTCGATGGCGTCTTGGTACATGTCGGCTTCGACGTCTTGGCTAGGCAGGTGCAATCGGCCTTGGCGCATCATGTTATAAAACACCGTCTTGCGCTCGAGAATCAGCGAGTACGTCGAATAATGCGGTAGATCTAAGGCCAGCGCCTGGTGCAGGCTATCCAGAAACTTGTCGCGACTTTGCCCTGGCAGGCGGAAAATCAGGTCGATGGATAGATTATCAAACCCGGCGGCGCGCGCATTTTTTATGGCGGCCAACACATCGGCCACCGTATGCGTGCGGCCGATGCGCTTGAGAATCTCGTCGTCAAATGACTGCACGCCGATGGACAAGCGGGTCACCCCATTGGCCTTCAACGCGGCCAACTTGTCGGTGCCCAGCAGATCATTTGGATTGGCCTCGACGGTAAATTCGCCGCTGGTAAAGTTGAGCTCGCGGCGGATGCCTTGGCACAAGCGGTCAAGCTGCGCGGCGCTCAGCGCCGTGGGCGTGCCGCCGCCAATGTACACCGTTTCAATCGGCTCGTCGGGGTGGGCGGCCATCACCATGTGCATCTCTTGAATCAGCCGGTCGACGTATTCATCCACCGGCTGGCCATCGATAAACACCTTATTAAAATCGCAGTAGTAACAAATATGGCTACAAAACGGAATATGCACATAGGCTCCGGCCATGTTAGCTCAGCTCCTTAAAGTACGCCTGCGAATTGGCCTGATCGCGGTGCAGCTGGGCGACCAGGGCCTGCGCACCGGCGAATTTAACCTCGCCGCGCAGGTAGTGATACCATTCGACGACCACCGCCGCCCCATAAATGTCCGCGTCAAAATCAAACAGGTTGATTTCCAGCGTCACCGGCCGATTCGCCCCAAACGTCACGTTGCGTCCCACCGAGGCCATGCCGTCGACCCACTGACCATTCACCAGCATGCGGACGGCGTAGATCCCGATGCCCGGCAGCCGCTCGGCGCTTGGGGTGTCGATATTGGCGGTGCGAAACCCAAGGGTCCGCCCACGCGCCTCGCCGTGCACCACGATCCCGGTGGTGCGGTAGCGATACCCGAGGTCGGCGTTGGCCGCATCGATGTCGCCGGCGTCCAAGGCGGCGCGAATATGACTGGAGGACACCTTGCCCTCGGCAGCCGTCAGCGCCGGCACCGTGATAATCTCAAAGCGGCCCTTGGCGTATTGCGGCAACGTATCCATGTTGGCCACGGCGCGTTTGCCATAGGTGTAATCGAACCCAGCCGTCACCACCGCGGCGTTGAGGCCCACCAAGTAATCATCGACAAAGGCCTGCGGGGACAGCGCGGCAAACGCCGGCGTAAAGTGCACAATGTACAGGAGATCGACTCCAAACTGCGCCATCAATTCGGCCTTGCGCGCAGGGGTCGTCAAATATTTCACCGAGGCAGCCGGCACGTGGCGGTAAATGACGGCAGGATGCACGTCAAAGGTCATCGCCGCCAGCTGCAATCCGCGGGCGTCAGCGGCCTGGCGCGCGGCTGCCAGGACTTGCTGGTGGCCACGGTGAACGCCATCGAAGAACCCCAGCGCCAACACGATGGGCTGCTGGGACACTTGACTGGCTTGCAACGGGGGTTGAATATCGATTACTTTCATGAGTTACGTGTCACTCCTTGATTAGCTAAGAACATCACGGCCGGACGATACAGCTCGCCTTGTCGCGCATAGATGGCCTTTAAAGTCCCTTGCTCACACAACCCGACCTGTGGGACCGTGGTCGGCAACGTGAGGCCGACGCCATTTTGTACCTGCGCCCATTGCGCGTCTGTGAGCGCGACGAGCGGCAAGTCCGGATACGCCGCCTCAATCGGCCGCAAATGGGCGAGCACGGCAGCCGGCGCGGTGGTCGGCGTGAGGTCGCGTAAATCCAGCGTGTCGGCCAAGGTGAAGCCCCCGCTGGCCACCCGCGTCAGCTGGCTCATTACCGCCGGCACCCCGAGCACGCGCCCGAGGTCGACGGCCAGCGTGCGGATGTAGGTCCCCTTGGACACCGTCGCGGAAAACTGCAGCCGCTGCGTGCCACTTTCGACATCGAATTGACTGGCCGCCGTGGGCACAAACTCGTACACCGTGGCTGTGCGGCTGGGGCGCTCGACGGTTTCGCCATTACGCGCGTATTCGTACAGGCGCCGGCCGTTGACCTTCACCGCCGAGTACATCGGCGGCACCTGGGTGATCGTGCCGGTGAGCTGTTGCATGCCGGCCAGTAACGCCGCTTCGGAGAATGGTTCAGCCAACGCTTGCCGCGCCACCTCAGCGCCGTCAAGGTCTTCAGTTTCCGTGGCAAAACCCAACGTCACTTCACCGGTGTAAGTTTTGCCGAGGCTCATCAGCGCCGGCACCGCCTTGGTTGCCGCGCCCAGGGCAATGGGCAAGACGCCATCGACATTGGGATCGAGGGTACCAGAATGGCCAACCTTGCGCATGTGCAACAAGCGGCGCACTTGGCTGACGACGCCGGCACTGGTAATGCCGACGGGTTTATATACGGGTAAAATGCCATCTAACTCCATGGTGGTCTCCGTTTCTGCAGTCTTAACCTAGTTATTATACCGTTTTGCCTGCAGCCTCGCAGGCCAGATTTTCGGCAACAAAAAAGCGCGGCGAATCGCCGCGCTAATGCTAGTCCTGCTTGCGCATGTCGGCCAAGAGCTGGTCGATGTGTGCGCCATACTGAACGGACTGGTCTTGCTTAAACTGTAACTCGGGTGTTTTGAACAGCTTGATGCGCTGCCCCACTTCGCGACGAATCATGCCCGTTGCTTTGTCCAACCCGGCTTGCGTGTCGGCGATGGCCTTGGGGTCATCGCTTAAAATGCTGAAGTAAGCCGTGGCTTGTTGCAAGTCACCGGTCAACTTCACGCCGGTAATGGTCACACCCTTGGTCCGCGGGTCGTTGACATCTTTCAACAAGATGTCGTCGATTTCGCGTTGCAGTTGGGTTTCTACCCGACCAATGCGATGTTTCATGATTGCCTCCAACTGTGCCTGCTCGCCACCAGGGCCAGCGAACACGTCTTATTTGACTGGCACTTCTTCCATTTGGTAGGCCTCGATTTGATCGTCGACCTTGATGTCGTTGTAGCCTTCGATGGTCAAACCAAGTTCAAAGCCTTGACGGACTTCCTTGACGTCATCCTTGAAGCGCCGCAGGGAACCCAGCTCGCCTTCGTGAATGACGATGCCATCGCGAATCAAGCGGACCTTGCTGTCGCGGGTGATGAAGCCGGTGTCGACGAAGCCGCCGACCACGGTCCCAATCTTGGAAACCGGAATCGTTTCGCGAACGGTGATGGAGCCGGTGACCTTTTCTTCATAGGTCGGCTCGAGCATCCCCTTCATCGCGCTTTCGATTTCTTCAATCGCCTTGTAAATGACGCGGTGCAGGCGAATGTCCACATTCTCGGCGTCGGCTTGTTGCTTGGCTTGCGCCGTTGGCCGAACGTTGAAGCCGATAATGATCGCGTTGCTGGCGCTGGCCAGCGTGACGTCACTTTCGTTGATGGCCCCAACGGCTTGGTGAATGATGTTGACCCGCACGCCTTCGACTTCAATCTTGTTCAGCGAGTTAGCCAAGGCTTCAACGGAGCCTTGCACGTCAGCCTTGATGATGACGTCAACTTCTTTGAGTTGACCTTCCTTCATCGTTTCAAACAAGTTGTCCAGCGTCACGTGATTGGTCTGCTGACGTTCCTTGTCCAAGGCCCGCTTGGCGCGTTCTTCACCGGCCGCACGCGCAGATTTTTCATCGTCAAAGACGACAAACTTATCGGCGGATTGTGGCACGTCGTTCAAGCCGGTAATTTCGACTGGCGCAGAAGGCTTGGCCTCCTTGACCCGCCGGCCGCGATCGTTGGTCATCGTCCGCACGCGGCCGAAGGTATTGCCGACCACGATTGGATCGCCGACCCGCAGCGTTCCTTGTTGCACCAACACGGTGGTGACAGGGCCGCGGCCCTTGTCCAACCGGGCTTCGATGACGGTCCCAATCGCCTTTTGCTCAGGGTTGGCCTTGAGTTCGAGGACGTCGGCTTCCAACAAAATCATTTCCAAGAGTTCGTCGATATTCTTGCCAAACTTGGCCGAAATCTCGACGAAAATCGTCTCGCCGCCCCATGCTTCTGGAATCAGTTGGTATTCCGCCAATTGCTCCATGACGTGGTTCGGGTTGGCGCCTGGCTTATCAATTTTGTTGACTGCGACGATGATCGGCGCATTGGCTGCCTTGGCGTGGTTGATCGCTTCGATGGTCTGTGGCATTACGCCATCATCGGCCGCAACGACCAAAATGATGATGTCGGTGATGTCCGCACCACGCGCCCGCATGTTGGTAAAGGCCGCATGCCCTGGCGTATCCAGGAAGGTGATCAAGCGGTCGTTCAAGCGCACCTGGTAGGCCCCGATGTGCTGGGTAATCCCACCGGCTTCGCCTTCAGTTACGTGCGTGTGACGCAGCTTATCCAACAGCGTCGTCTTCCCGTGGTCAACGTGGCCCATGATGGTCACAACTGGCGGCCGTGGGGCAAGGTGCTCCGTATTGCCGGTTTCTGCTTCGTAAAGCGTATCGATATCGGCAATATCTTGTTCGACTTTTTCCTCGGCATCGATGCCATAATCGGTCGCAACCAATTCGATGGTATCCTTGTCGAGACTTTGGTTCTGGTTCACCATGATGCCAAGCATGAAGAGCTTCTTGATGATTTCGGCTGGCTCGCGGTGCAAGATTTTACCCAGATCCTGGGCATTCATCCCGACCGTATAGATCAGTTTATCTGGCAATGGACGCTCCTTGCGCTGCGGCATTTCCTTTTTCGGCTGACTTTGTTGTTGCCGGCGGTTCTTCTTGTTGCGCCGGTTATTAAACCGACTGCCAGTCCCGTAGCGGCTGTTCCCGAATTGATTGCTGTTCGGTGTGTTGCGCCGGCGACTGGAGGCATTCGCAGAAGCAGCTGGTTTCGCCGCTGCCGGCGTGGCTCGACTCGGCGTCGGGGCCGGCGCAGCTGGCTTAGCGACCGGCTTTTGGACCGCCGGACGGGGCGCTGCGGCGCGTTCTTCCTTGCGCTGCTGCTTCGCCTTCAACTCCTGGATGAACTTGTCATCATTGCCAGCAACTGGCCGCGGATTACCATTGGCTTGCGTCCGCCGACCTGCGCGTGGCATCGGGGCCGGACCCACGTTGCCGAGCGAATTGCGACGCTCGAAGCGGCCATTGCCGCGATTGTTATTACGGGAATCGGTCCGATTACCCTCTGCCCGCGGTTGGCTACTGCGCTGTTGACCAGACCGCTGCTGACCGGGCCGCGCTTGGCCGCCGTTGGTGCGGTTTTGGCCTTGCGTTCCAGGGCGGCGATTGCCTGGCGCCTGCGTGTTGTGCGGCCGGCGAATCGCAGACTTACTGATCTTCGTCTTACCGTCCGCGGTTTTTTGCACCGTGTGATGCGTGCCTGGCTTTAAGTCCTTAGCCGGCTCCGTCGGCTTAGCTTCGGCCTTGGCCGGTTCGGCAGGCTTGGTTTCGGCCTTAGCAGGTTCTGCTGGCTTTGTCGGTTCTGCAGCCTTAGCAGGTTCTGCAGCCTTAGCTGCGGTTGCTGGCTTGGTAGCCGGCTTTGTTTCACTCACGGCCTTGGCGGCAGGTTTCGCAGCGGATTTAGCGGCTGGCTTGGCGCCAGCACGCTTCTTCATCGCCTGTTGGATTGTTGTCATTTGCGCGTCGTCAATCGACGCCATGTGGTTTTTAAACTTGATGCCTTGGTCCTTGGCGACCGCCAGGACTTCCTTACTGGTGACATTGAGTTCCTTGGCAAATTCATAGACTCGTTTTTTGCCCATATCATCACGCTCCCATTTAGATTAGGTGAGCAGCTTTATGAGCTTCTTGGCGAAGCCCGAATCGGTTACCGCGACCACCGACCGCAACGCTCCGATGGCGTTGGACAGTTGGTCGCGGGTGAGGGCCGTGGACAGCGGCACCTCATAAAAGCTACTTTTATCACTGATTGTTTTGGTTGTATTTTTCGCCGTATCGCTGGCCAACATGACTAGCTTAGCGCTACCGTCGCGGATCGCGGTGAGGACAAACCCCTCACCGGTCGTCAACTTGCCGGCACGCCGGGCGAGGCCAAGCAATTGCTCGGCTTGCTGAATTGGCGTCATTGCTTCTGCCCAAACAGTTCTTGGCGGGCCTTTTGGTGATCGACATAGGCAAACAGCTCGTCGTAAAACTCGGCTGGCACCTTCAGGCTAAACGCCTTTTCGATGATGCCCTTGCCTTTAGCCTGCTTCACCGCAGCCGGGTCCAGCGCCACATAAGCGCCGCGCCCTGCCGCCTTACCGGTCGGGTCGATAGCCACGGTGTCATCGGCATTCTTGACGATCCGCACCATTTCCTTTTTGGGATGCATCTCCCCGGTCAATAAATCCTTGCGCATTGGAATCTTTCGTTGTTTCACGGCTTATTCCTCCGTGGCATCCGGTGTGGTGGGTTGCTCGGCAGGCGCAGCCGAATCAGCAGCTTCATCGGCATCCTCAGTCGGTGCTGCCGCTTCTGGCGTTGCCGCGTCAGCTGCGGTATCGTCTGCTGCTTCGTCGCCTAGCACGGCTTCGTCGGCTTCTTCCAGCTCGTCATCGTCGACGAATTCGACTTCAGACTCTGGCTTGATGTCGATTTTATAGCCGGTAAGCTTGGCCGCGAGCCGGGCGTTTTGCCCCTTTTTCCCAATGGCCAAGGACAGCTGGTAATCTGGGACGATCACCGTGCAGGAGCGGTCGTTGTCTTCGTCGTTGAACTGCACGGCGATGACTTGCGCCGGGTTCAAGGCGTTGGCGATATAATCCACCGGGTCTTCTTCCCATTGCACGACATCCATGTTTTCGCCGGATAACTCGTTGACGACTTTCTGGACGCGGGACCCCTTCGGCCCAACGGCGGTACCGACCGCATCGACGTTGGCATTGGTCGAGCGTACGGCAATCTTGGTGCGATCGCCGGCTTCACGGGCAATCCCCGCAATTTCGACCACCCCATCATAGATTTCCGGGACTTCTTGTTCAAACAGACGCTTGACCAATCCAGGATTCGTCCGCGACACGAAGACTTGCGGGCCCTTGCTGGTGTTTTCGACCTTGGACACAAACACCTTGATCTTGTCATGCGGTTCGTAGTGCTCGTTAGGCATTTGATCCTGGCGGCCCAAAACGGCTTCGATCTTGCCGAGGTTGACGTAGATAAACTTGTTATCGCGCCGCTCGACTTCGCCCATCATGATTTCGTTCTCGTATTGGGAGTACTCGTCGTACACGATGGCGCGTTCCGCCTCGCGCACGCGCTGCATGATGACCTGCTTGGCCGTTTGCGCCGCGATGCGGCCAAAGTCCTTCGGGGTGACCTCGAAGCGAATCTCGTCGCCGATTTCATAGGCGCGATTCAAGGCCAAGGCATCCTTTAAGCTCACTTCCAGCCGGGAGTCGAAGACTTGCTCCGTGACTTCCTTCACCGCAAACACGTGGATGTCGCCTTTTTCTTGGTCGAATTGGACTTCAACGTTTTGCGCTTGGTTGTAGTTGCGCTTGTAGGCCGACTCCAAGGCTGCTTCCAGCGCTTCGATGACGACTTCCTTCTTGACGCCTTTTTCCCGCTCAAGCGCGTCTAAGGCTTCAATCATTTCTTTAGACATGTGCATTCCTCTTCTTTATTAAGTTGTGACCCACCACGAATTAAAATTCGATGGCTAAGCGCGCATTGGCAATGGCCTGCCGCTCGAACTCGACGCTGTGTGTGCGCGTCTTGTCCTTGATGGCCAAGGTCAGCGTGGTTGGCGTCAGCGCGGCCAAGGTGCCTTCAAACACCTTCTGCCCGTCTTGCTTCTTGAACAGCGAGATGTGAATGTACTGACCGATGGCCGCTTCGTAATCCGCTTCTTGGCGTAATGGCCGTTCCGCACCGGAGCTGGACACCTCGAGAAAATAGGCCTGTGGAATCGGATCTGGGTCCGCTGCGTCCAGTTTTTCGGACAAGGCCTCACTGACCATCACGCACTCGTTCAGCGAAATGCCCCCGGGCTTATCGATGTACACCCGCAGGTACCAGCCGCCGCCTTCCTTCACGAACTCGATGTCGCTCAGGTAAAAGTCGTGCGCTGCCAGAATCGGTTGCACCATGTCTGTGACTGTTTCGACTACCGTACTCAATCTTTTCCCCCCTTTTGACTGCGTTGTTCGACCAACTCCAAGAAAAAGAGTGAGCATTTCTGCTCACTCCCCGACGGCCGACTTAATTCATAGGCTTACTATACCACTGATGCCAGCGCAACGCAACGCGCGTTCAGACCTTGGTCACGGCGGTTACCCGGCCAGCCACTAATTGGATCATGTAGGTTTGCTTGGCGGCAACTGGGTAGTACAACGTGACCTGCTCGCCGGTTTTGCCAGTGAGGCGAATGTAGCGCAACGGGAACCCGACGTGATTGAACACCGCGTAAACGAATTGCCCCTCTCGCACGGCGGTCACGGCTTTGACGCTCGCATATTTTGGCGTGGCTTGTTTGAGAACTGCCGTCACCATTACGACGCGATCGGCGCGATAGGTCACCGCCACATCAGTGCTGGCATAACCGGTTACCCGCGCGTGCCAGGTCCGAGTCACAGTTTTTGACCCGTCGCTTTGCGTCGCCACCCCGGTGCTGTTGGGTTTGCCCATAATCGCCGACGCCTCACTGCTTGTGGTGTCCACCCCCACCGCCCACAGTTGGCTCACGGCAATGGTATGTTGCGCCGAGTTTGCCGCCGAAGACTGCTTGGCTTGGGGACGCTTGGCCGATGCCGCCGACTTCGCCGCCGAACTGGTAGTGACCTTAGCTGGGGTCGACTTGGCGCTCTGGCTGGTTCGGGCCGGCTTAGCCGCCGGCTGGTGATTGGCCCAGCCGAACCAAAAGATCAACCCCACCAGCGCCACGATGGGCAACCACATCACCAACATCACCACGATTTGCGTCGGCGTGTACCGGTGCTGCTTGGACTTAGCCTGAGTAGCCGGACGCGGTTTGTCTTGGGCAATCGGCGCAGCAGTTGGTGCTGGCTTGGCGCCAGGTTTAGCCGCTGTTGGCTCAGCTTGCGGCTTTGCCGTGACTGTTGGCTGCGGTTTTGGCGCGGGCCGGGCCGGCTTCACCGACTGGTGCTGCGGTGCTTGGTGCGCCTTGGTTTTTGGAAAAAGTTGTGAGCCGTGACCCGACCCGAGACCTAATCCTTTTTTCATCCCAAATCCTCTTAGAACAAGCCTTCAAATAACGAGAGCTGGTTTTCGTCCGGTAAGTCGTCGAGCACGTGGTTGTCGGTGAGGTAGTCGATTAAGGTCTTCGACACCTTGCCACGATCAGCCAGGTCCTGCTTGGACAAGAATGGTTTCTCTTCGCGCGCCGCCATGATTTGCTTGGCGACGTTATCGCCCAACCCCGGCACCGCCCGAAACGGTGCTAACAACGTGTGGTCGTCGACGATGGTGAAGTCGTGGGCGTCTGAATGGTCGATGTCGACCATCTTGATGGTGAACCCGCGCTCGAGGCATTCGTTGGCCAGCTCTAACACCGTCAGCAAACTCTTTTCCTTAGCCGAAGCGTCCATCCCCTTGTCGGTGATTTCCTTCATCGCCGCTTTGACCGCGTCCTTGCCGTGGCTCATCGCCACGAGGTCAAAGTCTTCGGCCCGCACGGAAAAGTACGCTGCGTAATACACCAGCGGGTAGTACACCTTAAACCAGGCAATGCGCAACCCCATCAGGTCGTACGCCGCGGCGTGGGCCTTCGGGAACATGTACTTGATCTTCAGGCAGGAATCGATGTACCAATCCGGCACGTTTTCGTTGTCCCGCATGGCTTGTTGCCACTCGTCTGGAATACCGCGGCCCTTGCGCACGTGCTCCATGATGTTGAAGGCCATGGAGTCGTCCATGCCCCAGTGAATCAAGTCCATCATGATGTTGTCACGACAGCCGATGACTTCCTTGATGGTGACGGTGCCGTTTTGGATGAGCTCCTCGGCGTTGCCTAACCACACATCGGTGCCATGGGACAAGCCGGAAATCTGCAGCAGCTCGGAGAACTTCTTTGGGTGTGTTTCCTCCAGCATGCCGCGCACAAAGCGCGTGCCAAACTCGGGCACGCCGAGCGTCCCGGTTTTGGAATTGATTTGCTCGGGGGTGACCCCGAGTGCCTCTGGGCTGGAAAACAGCGACATCACGCCGGGGTCATCCATGGGAATGCTCTTCGGCTCGACGCCGGACAAATCCTGCAACATGCGGATCATCGTCGGGTCATCATGCCCCAGGACATCCATCTTCAAGATGTTGTCGTGAATCGAATGAAAGTCAAAGTGGGTCGTCATCCAGGCGGCGCCCATGTCGTCGGCCGGATATTGAATCGGCGTGAAGTCGTAAATATCCTTATCCGCCGGCACAATCAAGATGCCCGCCGGGTGCTGACCGGTGGTGCGTTTCACCCCGGTGGCCCCTTGCGCGAGGCGCTCGATTTCAGCGCCGCGGAACATCTGGTCCGTGTCGCGCTCGTAAGCCTTGACGTAACCATAGGCGGTTTTATCGGCGACGGTGGCGATGGTGCCGGCGCGAAACGCGTGGTCCTCACCGAACCGGACCTTGATGTAGTTATGCGCCACTGGCTGGTAGTCCCCGGAAAAGTTCAAGTCGATATCGGGTACTTTGTCGCCGTGGAAGCCCAGGAAGGTTTCAAACGGAATGTCTTGGCCGTCCTTGTGTAGATTGGCGCCACACTTTGGGCAGGCCTTGTCGGGTAAGTCGTAGCCTGAGCCGTATTCGCCCTTAGTAAAAAACTGGGAGTACTGGCAGTTCGGGCAGCGGTAATGTGGCGGCAACGGATTGATCTCCGTGATGCCGGACATCGTCGCCGCCAAGCTGGAGCCAACAGACCCCCGCGAGCCAACCAGGTAGCCGTCCTTGTTGGACTTCAACACCAGCTGCTGGGCGATGTTATAAATCACCGAGAACCCGTTGCCGATAATCGACTTGAGCTCCTTGTCCAGCCGCGCCTGCACGATTGCCGGCAACGGATCGCCGTAAAGCTTGTGCGCCGTTTGCATCACGTCTTCGCGCAGGTGCTCGTCAACGCCGGGAATTTCCGGCGTGTAGAGTTTGTCCTTCACGGGGGTGATGTCGCCATCGATCCAGTCGGCCACGGTGTGCGTGTTGGTGACCACCAGTTGCTCGGCGACGTCGGCCCCAAGCCAACTAAAGGCGTCTAACATTTCCGCGGTGGTGCGGAAATGCACGTCAGGCAGCTCATGGCGGTTCAACGGATTGGCCCCGCCCTGGCTGTGAATCAAAATCTTGCGGTAAATCGCGTCATTTTCGTCGAGGTAATGCGCATCCCCGGTGGCCACCACCGGCTTGTCTTGCGCGGCGCCAATCTTAACGATCTGCTCGATGATTTCGCGCAAATGGGCGTCGTCTTGAATCAAGCCGCTTTCAATCAGCGGCGCATACACCGCGGGCGGTTGCACCTCGAGGTAGTCGTAGAACTTCGCCTTTTCGGCAGCGGCGGCATAGCCTTTTTGCATCATCGCGGTGAAGACTTCCCCGGACGAACATGCCGAGCCGACGATCAGACCTTCGCGCAACTTTACCAGTTGGCTACGCGGCACGCGCGGCAGACGGTAATAATACTTCACGTTGCTGAGCGACACGAGCTTGAACAAGTTCTTCAACCCCGCTTGCGTCTTCGCGTAAACAATCGCGTGGCTGGGGCGGCTTTGCTTGTAAGCCGAGTCCATGCCGATGCGGCTGTTGAGTTGGTCGAGTCGCGTGATGTTGTACTTGGCCGCGGCTTCTTTGGCCAGCGCGTACAACAAATACCCCGTGGCCTCGGAGTCGGCGTTGGCCCGGTGGTGATGGTCCAGCGAAATCTTGTAGGCCTTGGTCAAGGTGTCGAGCTTGTGGTTCTTGCGCTCCGGGTGCAGCATCCGCGACAACTCGAGGGTGTCGATTACCGGATTTTCAATCTGCGCTTCGCCGAGCCGGTCGTAACCGGCATTCATGAAGCCAACATCAAAGGTGACGTTGTGGCCCACCAGAATCGTGT
The DNA here is from genome assembly GCF_001434705.1 of Lacticaseibacillus nasuensis JCM 17158. Classification (GTDB taxonomy): domain Bacteria; phylum Bacillota; class Bacilli; order Lactobacillales; family Lactobacillaceae; genus Lacticaseibacillus; species Lacticaseibacillus nasuensis. Next base: position 246,467 of record NZ_AZDJ01000001.1, on the reverse strand, counting down.
CCGCGCTAAATTCACGGAACTGTTGCAACACGGTGGCCTCGGTTTTGCTACCGTGCACCATGTCGTCGGTGATGTGCGTCAGGTTAATGGTGAATTCGGACAAAGGAAAACCAGGGTCGATCAGCTCTTCAAACGAGTCGATGACCTTGCCGTCTTGCATCTTCACCGCCGCAACTTCGATAATCTTGTCGTAAACGGCGGACAGCCCCGTGGTTTCCAGGTCGAAGACGACATAGGTGGCGCCGGCCAAGTCGACAGGTTGATTGGCGTTAAACGCCACCGGTGAGCCGTCATCGACCAGGTTAATTTCCACGCCGTACAGCATTTTGATGCCGGCCTTGGCCGCGGCGGTGTGCGCCTCGGGATACGCCTGCAAGCCGGCGTGATCCGTCACGCCGATGGCCGGGTGCCCCCAGTCGGCGGCGCGCCGAATATAATCCCCGATGCCGGTGATGGCATCCATTTGCGACATGTTCGTGTGCAGGTGCAACTCGATGCGCTTGTCGCCGGCGGCCGTGTCCTGCTTCACCGGATGCGCCACTTCTTGAATGTCGTTGGCCATGACGGTGAGCTCGCGCGAGAAGTTATCTTCTTGCACCGACCCGCGCACACGCAACCACATGCCTTCGTGAATCTGGTCGAAAATCGCCTCGTCTTCGGCCCCGTTGGAGAATTTTTTCACCAAAAACGAGCTGGTGTAGTCGGTGATTTTGAGCATCATCAACTTGCGGTTGGAGCGCAAGGTGCGCACCTCGTAGTTGAAGACATAGCCTTCGATGATGACCGAGCGTTCCTCTTCGGTGATGCTGCTCATTTGCTGCGCGGGTTCATCGAGCTTCAAGCCGCGGCCGAGTTGAACCGGCCCGCTGGCGCCCGGATGATTGCGCTGCGCCTGTTCGCGCTCTTGCACCACCGCGGCGGCGCGCTGGGCCAGCTCGGCAGTTTCTTGCGCGTGCTTGGCGCGCATCGCCGCTTCCTTGGCCTCGGATTGCGCGGCGTCAACCAGCGCCTCCAGGTGGAGATCCGGGAAGCCAACCCGCTGGTAGGCTTCGGTGAGTTTGCCGAGCCCCTGCTTCACCAAGAAGCCTTGCACGACTTCGTTGGCGGCCATGAGCGTCACCCGACTGCCTTGCAGCTGCGGGGTTTGTTTCTCGCAGGCTTCACGCACCAGACTCGAGTCGATGCCGGCGTGCGCCACCACATAGGACCAGTAACCATTGATCAAGCCTTGCGTCACCTGGGGCGCGGTGGTTTGAATCGTCAGCGATACCTGCGCGATGTCCTTGAAGGCCAGCGTCAGGTGCTGGGAAAAGGTCGTAAAAATCTGCACCGGCAAAATGTCGGGCAAACCAATGGTGAAATCGTACCGCCGCGATTTCAAGTGCGCGACGACGGTTTCCACAGTGCCTTCAGCAAATCCCGGATACGCCGCCACGTCTTGCGGCAGTTGCAGCTGGGAGAGTAATTTTTGAAACATGTCGCCCTTACTTAGTGCCAAGTGAGCCACCCTTTCTGAATCATGTTGCGTCTATCGTAACCCGATTGCCGAGCGTGAACAAGACGCAAAACGAGGCGGCAGGTGCCGCCTCGTTGTCGGTTAATCGAGTTGATCGCGCAGAATCGCCAGTGAATTCGGCAATTCGGCTTGTTTGACCTCTAGCGTCTCACCGGTTTTGCGCAGCTTGACCTCGACGATACCATCTTCGGCCTTTTTGCCGACGGTGACGCGTAGCGGAATGCCGATCAGGTCGCTTTCGGCAAACTTGACCCCTGCGCGTTCCTTGCGGTCGTCCAGCAAAACGCTGTAGCCGGCTGCTTCAAGCTGCTCGGTAATGGCCGTGGCCAAATCAGCCTGGGCGGCCTGCTTCATGTTGACCGGAATGACGTGCACGTCAAACGGCGCAATTGTCTTCGGCCACACCAGCCCGTTGTCGTCGGCTTGCTGCTCGGCAATGGCACTCAGCAACCGGGACACGCCGATACCATAAGAACCCATGATGATCGGCTGGTTGCGTCCATTTTCATCCAAGAAGTTCGCGTTCATGATCTTGGTGTAGCGTGTGCCCAGTTTGAAAATGTGGCCGATTTCGATGCCCTTGGTGAACTGCAAGGTGCCATTGCCATCCGGCGCTGGCTCGCCGGCGGTCACGAAGCGAATATCGGCCATTGTTTCCGGCGTGAAGTCGCGATCGATGGCCACGTTTTGGTAATGCGTGGCCGCCGCGTTGGCGCCGGCCACCATGTTCACAGCGCCGCGCAAGGTGTTGTCGGCGATGATGCGCACGGTGTCGTCGACGCCAACCGGCCCGATGTTGCCAATGGCCGCGTGCATGTATTGCTCGACTTGCTCCGGCGTGGCCATGGCGAGAAAATCTGCCCCCAACAAATTCTTGAGCTTGACGTCATTGACCTCAAAGTCGCCGCGCACCAGCGCTAACACCGGCGCGTCATCGGCCATGAACAACACGGCCTTGATTAGCTGGCTGGCCGGCACGTTGAGCTTGGCGCTGACTTCTTCAATCGTCTTAGCGTCACCGGTATCAACTTTCGTCAATTCGCCCGGCGTCTCGTGGCTCGGTGTGATGGTCAAGCCACTGGTGGCCATTTCCAAGTTGGCCGCGTAGTCGGATTGATCCGAGTAGACAATGGTGTCTTCCCCGATGGCGGCGATGGCGGAGAATTCCTTGGAATCCTTGCCGCCCATCGCCCCGCCGTCGCCGATGATGGTGCGGAAGTTCAGGCCCATCCGGTTGAAAATGTTGGTGTAGGCCTTTTCCATGTCGTGATACACGACATCGAGATCCGCTTCGTTGGCGGTGAAGGAATACGCATCTTTCATGATGAACTCGCGGCCGCGCAACAAGCCGTAACGAGGCCGGTCTTCATCGCGGAATTTTTCTTGGATTTGGTACAACACCAGCGGCATCTTCTTGTAGCTGGTGAGCTGGTTGCGCACCATGTCCGTGAAGGTTTCCTCGTGCGTCGGGCCCAGCAACATCTCGCGGTCGTGGCGATTCTTTAACTTGAACAACTCGGGACCATACGTGGCCAGGCGCCCGGACTCCTCCCACAACGCAGCGGGAATCAACGTCGGCATCTTCATCTTCACCGCGTCGATCTTGGTCATTTCGTCATCGATGATGGCTTCAATTTTCTCCAGCACCCGAGTGGCCAGCGGCAAATAAGCGTAAACGCCGGCGCTAACCTGACGAATAAAGCCGGAACGCAACATCATCTGGTGGGACTTGGCCTCGGCGGTGTTCGGCACCTCTTTGGTCGTGGGAATGAATAACCGAGATTGTTTCATTAAAAAATAGCCTCCAATTGATAGTAAGTTGTGAACCGGGGCGGTTAAGAGGCGGAGCACAGGCGCCGCCTAGTGCTTGAAAGGCGGGCTTTGCCTTTCGAGTGCTAGGTGGTCCTGTGTGTAGCTTCTTGCCCCGGCGAACACGATTAAGTTGTGAGCGAAGGCGGTTAGCGGACGGAGCGTAGGCGCCGCCTGAGTGCTGAAGCACGGGTTTTGTGCTTCGGTGCTCAGGTGGTCCTACGTGCAGTCCGCTGCCTTCGCGAACACGATTAAGTTGTGAGCCGGGGCGGTTAAGAAGCGGAGCGTAAGCGCCGCCTGAGTGCTTGAAGCGCGGGTTTTGCGCTTCGAGTGCTCAGGTGGACTTACGCGGAGTTTCTTGCCCCGGCGAACACGATTAAGTTGCAAGCACCCCGCTAAAACTGCCGCATAATATCATTGATTGTCACGGCAATCATCAACAGCACCATGGCGCCGGCGCCAATCAGCGTGACCAGCCCTTCTTTTTCCTGCGACAGCGGCTTGCGGCGAATGAGCTCGATCAGGTTCAGCAGGATCTTGCCGCCATCGAGCACGGGAATCGGGATCAGGTTCATGACGCCTAAGTTGACGCTGAGGTACGCCGCGAACACGACGAGGCTCATCACCCCACCGCTGGCCGCCTGGCTGGTCATCGTGTAGATACCCACCGGCCCGGCGAGCTTGTTCAACGAGAAGTGGCCGGTGACCATTTGCCCGAGCACGTGGAAAATGCGCGTGGCGATGCTCCAGGTTTCGCTAAAGCCGTATGCCACCGCGGTACCAAAATTATGCGTGATGCTGGGATAAATCCCAATCGTGCCGGACTTCGGCTGAATCGCTAACGACTTAACGGCTTGACTGCCAGGCGCACGATACCGCAAGCGAACCGCGTCGCCCTTCGCCGTTTTGCCGACTTGGTTGGCGATGGCCGTGAAGCTGGCGACCTGCTTGCCGTTAACGCTGATGATGGTGGCGTTGGCGGGTAACCCGGCCTTAGCCGCCGGCGAGGCCTGGACGATCTGGCCGATTTGATTGGTGTCGAGTTGCTGGACGCCGGCGACGGCCCCGACGCCGATGAACACCAGAATCGCGAGGATGAAATTATTCATCGGCCCGGCGAAGTTCACCAGCAGGCGCTTCCAGATGCTGGCGTTTTGAAACTGCACGTCTTCCGGGGCGATGATGACCTCGGTGCCGTCCGGTTCGATAATCGTGGCATCGTGATCGACGGCCCAGTGTTGCAGCTCGTCTTCGTTGCCGTTGGCGTAGCCTTCAATCACCAAGTCGTGGGTCAAATCGACCTTGCCGACTTGCACGGGAATGCCGCCTTGTAGCGTCGTTTTATCGCTGGTGTTGATGCGCGTGACGACGCCGGCCGAGTTGAGCTCAATGGCTAACTGCGTGCCGGGTTTGATCTCGTCGTCCTCATCCTGCCACCCGGCCATGCGGACATAACCGCCCAGCGGCAACAGCCGCAACGTGTAGGTGGTGTGATTGCGCCGCGTGGCAATCAACTTGGGGCCCATGCCGATGGAAAACTCGCGGACCAAGATGCCGGAGCGTTTGGCAAAAATGAAGTGGCCGAATTCGTGCACGAGCACAAGCACGAAAAATACCACGATAAACGCAATAATTGTGGCCATGTCGCCACCTCCTTAATGAAGTAAAGCCAAGCTTATGCCATCCCCAACAGGTGCAGCATTGGCAGCACTAACAATAAACTGTCGAAGCGATCCAAGATGCCGCCGTGACCCGGCAGAATTTTGCCGGAGTCCTTCACGCCGTAGTAGCGCTTCAAGGCGGATTCGATCAGGTCGCCCAGCGAGCCCATGATCGACAGGAACAACGCGATGCCAAGCATTGGCCAGAAGCTATAGAGTTGCGGCTGGAATTGAATGTAGATGGCGGCGAAAATCACAGCGACGAGATTGCCGCCGATGCTGCCTTCCCAAGTTTTATTCGGGCTAATGGCCGGCCACAGCTTGTGCTTGCCGAATGCGCGGCCGATAAAGTACGCGCCGGAATCGGTGAGCCACACTAGAATCAAGGCGAACAACAAGGTGTCTAGCCCCGCGCCGTTGCGCACGGCAATCAGGTTGTGGAACCCGGTGCCGATGTAAAATACCGACAGCGCCACCACCGCCACGTCATCGTAGGTCGTGCGGTTCTTGCTGGCCACGGTGACCAAGAGCAACACCACGATGATGACGTAAATCACGTCGAGGCGGGTGAGGTGGCTGGGCAGCCAGCCGTAAAACCGGTCAGGCACCGTCACTGCCAACACGCCGAGCGCCGCGACGAGAAAGTCGCCGGAAACGATGACGCGTTTGCGCATGATAAAGATTTCGGACATGGCGATCACCGCCAAGGCGCAGGCGGCCACTTCGAGCCACAAGCCGCCGGCGATCAAAATCGGAATGAAAATGATCAAGGCGACCACAGCCGTGATGATTCGTTGCTTCATAAAAAAGGTTCCTCCAGTTATGAGTTTAAGCCACCAAAGCGCCGATCGCGTTGCTGATACTCGAGAATGGCTGCTTCTAGCGCCGCCGGGGTAAAGTCCGGCCAGTACAAATCCGTAAAGACAAGCTCGCTATACGCCAGCTGCCACAGCAAGAAATTCGAGATGCGCTCCTCGCCGCTGGTGCGAATCAGCAAGTCCGGATCGGCTAACTTTCCCAGCGGGGCGGTCATCAAGTGGCTGGCCACCGTGCTCGCGTCGATGGTGGCGGGGTCGAGTTGCCCCGCGGCGGCGGCTTGCGCAATTTGTTGCGTCGCTAGAACCAACTCGTCGCGGCCGCCATAGTTCAAGGCGAAGTTGAGAATCATGCCGGTGTTCTTAGCGGTGTCGGCCATCGCGGCTTCGGCGGCTTGGCGCGTGGCGGCCGGCAAGGCGTCGAGCTCCCCCATCACCTGTACGCGGACGTTTTCTTTAATCAAGTCGGGCATGAACACGTTGAAAAAATCGACCGGTAACTTCATCAAGTAGCCGACCTCGCTATCGGGCCGCTTCCAGTTTTCGGTGGAAAACGCGTAGAGCGTCAGGCACTTGATGCCAAGGTGGCTGGCCGCCATGGTGATGGTCTTGACGTTTTCCATGCCTTGCTTGTGCCCCGCCACGCGTGGCAAGAACCGCCGCTTGGCCCAGCGCCCGTTGCCATCCATAATAATGGCCACGTGTGCCGGCAGCCGCGCCGGATCGAGTGTGGGTTGTTTAGCCACGATTGTTCCTCCCTGCGTTAAGTCATACTGGTTCATTATAGCAGAGCCGCCGCACGCCGGGTATAAGCGGCCACGAAAAAAGGAAAACGCAACTTTGCGTCTTCCTGCTCGATTATTTACGCGCGGCTTGGATGCGGACCATCAAGGCGGCGGCATCAAAGGCCGCCTGTTTGCCCGGCACGGCCGGCGACGGCGCCTTGACTTTAATGCGCTGTGCCTTAGCGGCGTGCGGCAGCGTAAAACTCAAGGTGGTCGCATAATTGCCGGAAAGCGTCAGGTTGTACACGCCTTTTTCCCCGCCTTGTTTGCCCGTGTTGCTTTTCTTTAACTGCTCAGTAAAGAGTTTTGAATACGTCTTGCCTTGCGCGCCATACCCCGTGTCGCGCATCGTCGCCAGCACCCGGCCGTTTTGCAGTCGGTACGTGCCGGCGGTGACCCAGGCGACCACGTGCGTGCTGTCTTCGCGATAAAGGACAGACACGTTGACGCTGCCATTCGGGTTGAACTGGAAATACGCCCGACTATCCTTAGCCGTCCGTGCCGACACGCCGACGGCAGAATCTTCTTTGTTATTCGTAAATGCGTACACCGTCGACTGCCGAAACCGCGTGTGCCCGAGGTTATACAACTGATGGGTGTACCACCAGCCGGCCCCGGCGGCAATCACCACCACGGCGGCGGCAAGCAACCACCACAATTTCTTGCCGCGGCGGCGCGGCGCAGCCGGCACCGGCGCCACCCCAGTCGGGGGCGTCGGTGGCACCGCGGTTGGCGGCTGTGGCGCCTGCGGTTGGGTTGGTGTGGCCGCGGGTTGTGGTTGACTCGGTTGCGTGGTCGGCGCGGGTTGGGCGGGCGCGGTCACAGCGCCCACGACGGCCCCACAATTGGCACAGAACTTTGCGCCAGGCACCAGCTCGGCGCCGCAATTCGGACAATATTTCATTGGTCTCCCCCATTTTGCTCAGAATATTTTTGCAAATGTCGATAGATGGCGCGGACGTCGACGCCGTTCTTGGCCACGGCCACGGGTTTGGCGTGGGGCTTAAAGGTATCGTTAGAATGCACGCCTTTTTCTGTCACGAACGTGTACTTCGCCATGTTCCCGTGGCTGAGTCCTAACTGGTACGTCCCCCTGAGTCTGTATTTCCTCCCTAGCCGGGTGAAAGAATGTGGCTTTTTCGTCACTAGCTTGGCCATTGAGAGATCTGCCCCATAATAAATCTTGCCAGTCATCTTGATTCGAAGCTGATGCTTGGTCAGCCGATAGGAGCCCGCCTTAACGGTAAAGTTATAATATTGACCCTTGCCTTTGTCCTTGAAGATATAGAGATGATACATCTTGCCATCGGGCAGAAACTGAAAATACTCTCTGTCATTCTTCAGCATCGTCGGGTCTGCGCCACCTAGTTGCACTTGGTCGTGGCCACCTTGCCACGCATAAGTCGTCGCCTGACGAAACCGCGTGTGCTTGAAGTTAAACAGGCGATGCGTATACCACCACCCACCGCCGACGACTAGCACCACGACCGCGGCGGCAACGAGCAGCAGCCGCCACTTAATTCGACGCGGCTGCTGTGGGGCTGCCGGCAGTGGTTTGATGGCGCTGGGTTGCTCAGGCGTCGGCGGCGTTGGGGCCGGCGTGGCGGTTTCGGCCACGGTGCCAACCGCCACCCCGCATTGATCACAGAATTTCGCCCCTGGGGTAAGCTCGGCGCCGCAATTTGAACAATATTTCATCGATTTCCTCCGGTAGGTTAGTGTTTAGCGGCTTGCCAGCGGGTGAAAATGCTTTGTGCATCGAACCCACCCTTATCGACGGTGACCGGCGCGGCGGTCGGCTTGAAGGTTTCGTGATACACCTTGCCCGCCTTGCTGGTGTAATCATACTTAAAGAGCTGATCCTTCACCAAGCTGTATGAATACGTGCCGTCATTGCTATTGGTCTTGTAAGCAATCTTAGGCGTTTTAGTCATCAGGCTGGCGACGCTATCCGTGCGCACCGCGTAACTTCTCGCCGTCAGGTGGAAGGTCAGCTGGTTGTGCTTAAGCTGGTAAGTGCCCGTCGAGGCGACGCCGTGATAAACGCCGGCTTCGACCTTCGTCATGGCCACCCAATACACCTTGCCATTGGGCGTGAAGGTCATGTAGGCGACGTTAGTTTTGTGACCAGTCGGGCTGACCCCACCAAACTGCGATCCGCTCTCGCCTTGCCAGGCGTAAACCGTTGCCTGCCGGAAGCGCGAGTGCGTGAGATTATACAGTTGGTGCGTGTACCACCAGCCGCCAGCGGCCAGAATGACGACGACGGCCGCGCCGATGCCGAGCAGCCACTTGGTGCGCTTAGGCTTGGCTGGTTGAGCGGCGGCCACCGGCGCAATCGGGGTGATTGGCTGGGCCGCTTGTGGTGCAGGCGCTGGTGTCGTGGCGGCGGCAACCGGCGTGCCACACTTTGGGCAAAACTTATCGGCTGCGGTTAAGGCCGCCCCACAATGTTCACAATATTTCATCATCATTCCCCCACTTTCTGCGCTAAATATACCATGAAAGCACCACGCTGCGGCTGATTCCGGGCAAAAAAAAGAGGCATCGCTGCCTCTTTGGATTAGCCTTCGGTAATTTCTTTTTCTTTCGCGGCAGCAATCTCATCGATTTTCTTGCCGGCGTCGTCGGTCACTTTTTGCATGTCCTTCTCGGCGCGGTGCAAGTCGTCTTCGGTGATGTCGCCGGCTTTTTCCTGCTTCTTCAGCTTGTCCAAGGCGTCGCGGCGGATGTTGCGAATGGCAATCTTCGCCTCTTCGGCGTGCTTGCCGACTTCCTTGGCGATTTCCTGGCGACGCTCACCGGTGAGCTGCGGAATCACGAGGCGAATGGCAGAGCCGTCATTGGCCGGGTTGATGCCGAGGTCGCTCATGTTGATGGCCGCTTCGATATCCTTAAGGCTGGACTTGTCGTAAGGGGTAATCATCAACACGCGGGCTTCGGGAATCGTAATGGCGGCCATTTGGTTCAACGGCGTTGGGGTACCGTAGTATTCCACCTCGATGCCGTTTAACAGGCCAGCGTTGGCGCGCCCGGCGCGAATGCCGGTTAAGTCGCGTTCCAGCGCGGCTTCGGACTTACCCATCGACTGCTTTGCTTGTTCGATAATTGGATTTGCCATGCTATTCTCTCCCTTGAATCGTCGTGCCGATGTTTTCTCCTTCAACGACGCGGCGAATATTGTCAGCTTCATTCAGGTTGAACACGACCAACGGAATATCGTTATCCATCGACAAGGTGCTGGCCGTCGAGTCCATGACGTGCAGGTTCTTGTTGATGATGTCGAGATGGGACAATTCCGTGTACTTCACCGCCGTGGTGTCCTTATTCGGATCGGCGGAGTAAACGCCGTCGACGCCGTTTTTGGCCATTAAGATGACGTCGGCGCCGATTTCGGCGGCACGCAAGGCGGCGGTGGTGTCGGTGCTAAAGTACGGGTTGCCGGTGCCGCCGGCGAAAATCACGACGCGCCCTTTTTCCAAGTGACGCACGGCCTTACGCCGGATGTACGGCTCGGCAATTTGCCGCATCTCGATTGAGGTCTGGACCCGGGTCGGTACGCCGAGGCTTTCCAGGTTATCCTGCAAGGCCAAGCCGTTCATCACCGTCGCCAGCATCCCCATGTAGTCGGCCTGGGCGCGTTCCATGCCCATTTCGGCGCCGGTTTCGCCGCGCCAAATGTTGCCGCCGCCGCAGACGATGGCGATTTGGACGCCGAGGTCATGGACGGCTTTGATTTGCTCGGAAATGGTCTTGATCACCGGCGGCTTGATGCCAAAACCACCAGGGCCGGCCAGCGCTTCACCGCTGACTTTCAAGACGATGCGTTTATATTTAATCATGTGAGGGTCCTTCCTGATTTGCTAGTAACAGTTTACCATATCTTCCGGCTGCCCGGGAGCCAAGAAAAAAGCGCCGATTGCTCGGCGCCTCTGGTGTTACTTGATTTGACCCATGACTTCATCGACGAAGTTGTCGGCCTTCTTTTCGATGCCTTCACCGACTTCGTAACGCACGAAGCCCTTTACCTTGCCGCCCTTGCTGGCCACGTACTCGCCAACCGTCTTGTCGGAATCCTTAACGAATTCCTGGTCGACCAGGGAGATTTCACTCAAGAACTTGTTCATCCGGCCTTCAACGATGCGCGGAATAATCTTTTCCGGCTTGCCTTCATTCTTGGTTTCTTCGGTCACAATGGCCTTTTCGTGCTCAAGCACATCGGCTGGCACATCGTCGCGGGTGGTGTATTGCGGGTTGATGGCTGCCACGTGCATCGCCACGTCCTTGGCGGTGTCGTCGTCAGCGCCTTCAACGGTCACCAGCACGGCGATTTGGCCGCCGTTGTGCAGGTACTTGCCGAAGTGATCGCCAGCGGCTTTTTCAACGACGCTAAAGCGGCGGAAGCTGATCTTTTCGCCGATGACGGCAGTCAGGGCCTTGGTTGCTTCGTCGATGGTTTGGCCGTCGATGGTCAAGGCCAACGCCGCGTCCATGTCGGCCGGCTTGTTGGCCGCAACAGCCGTGGCGATTTGGTCAACCAGCGTCTTGAACTTGTCGTTGGACGCTACGAAGTCGGTTTCGGAGTTGACTTCAATGATCGCCGCAGTGTCGCCGTTAATGGCGATTTCGGCTAGGCCTTCAGCCGCGATGTTGCCGCTCTTCTTGGCGGCCTTAGCCAACCCTTTTTCGCGTAAGACGTCGATGGCCTTGGTCATGTCGCCATCAGCTTCGACCAGCGCCTTTTTCGCGTCCATCATGCCGACTTGCGTGCGGTCGCGGAGTTCCTTTACCTGCGCAGCAGTAATGTTTGCCATTGTGTTTCCTCCTTAGGGAAAATCGATATCGGTTTTAATCGTGTTCGCGGCACCATGAGCCTGCACAGATGTCCACCCGGTCTGCGACTCGCAAAACCCGCGAGTCACCGCCCAGGCGGCGCATCTGCTCCGGCTCATCCCGGCGCCGCTCACAACTTTTCAGAATCGTGCTCGCGGTGGCTTGGGCCTAACCGGAGGCGCCCCCTTCAGGCGGCGCCTCCGGACCGGCCCAAACCCGCCACCGCTCACAACTTTAAAAAAAGCGTCCCTGCAGATCTTGCAGTATGCGAAACCCAACAGCGACGCTTATTAATTTGTAAGTTTACTTGGCTTCGTTGTCGCCTTCAACGGCTTCAACGATGTCTTCGATGGAATCAACCGGTGCGTCTGGCGCAGCAGTTTGTTCCGGCGCGTCTTCAACCTGGTCTTCGCCTTGGTTGCCTTCGATGATGGCATCCGCCATCTTGGCAGTGATCAGGCGAACGGCACGGATGGCGTCATCGTTAGATGGGATGATGACATCGATGTCGTCAGGATCAGAGTTCGTGTCGACCATGGCCACGATCGGAATGTTCAGCTTTTGCGCTTCCTGAACGGCAATCTTTTCCTTGCGTGGGTCAACGATGAAAATCACGTCTGGGATGCGTGGCATGTCTTCGATCCCGCCCAAGAACTTGGTCAGCTTTTCTTGCTGCTTCTTCAGCAAGGAAACTTCCTTCTTCGGCAGCTTCTCAAACGTGCCATCGGTGGCCATCTTCTTGATGTCCTTGAGGCGCTTGATCCGCGTCTGGATGGTGTTCCAGTTGGTCAAAGTACCACCGAGCCAACGGTGGTTCACGTAGAACTGGCCGGCGCGGGTCGCTTCTTCAGCGATGGCGTCTTGGGCCTGCTTCTTCGTGCCGACGAACAAGAACACGCCTTTGTCGGCGGCTTCTTCCTTGACGAAGTTGTAGGCGTCGTCGATCATCTTGACCGTCTTTTGCAGGTCGATGATGTAGATGCCATTGCGTTCCGTGTAGATGAACGGCTTCATCTTCGGGTTCCAACGACGGGTCTGATGACCGAAGTGCACACCTGCTTCAAGCAGCTGCTTCATGCTTAATACTGACATTGTAGTTCCTCCATATGGTTTTTTCCTCTCGCCGCTTCGTTTCACCGACAGACGACTAGGTCGCACCCTGCCGGTGATCGACGACGATGTGGTTTGTGCTTTTCACACTCTGACTAGTTTACAGGAGTCCCCACCGTTTGGCAAGCAAAATTGCTTGACGCCGCCGTCACCGCCATTGAATGTGGTGCGCCTGCAAAAACGCCTCCTTGGCGGCGCGACTTTGGTGTTTGAAGTGCCACTCGGCGGACAACGCTGCGTGCTGATCGGCAAAGGCCTCGGCGTACAATAAGCGCACCGGCCGCCGCGTTTGCGTGTACTTGGCCCCCTTGCCGGCGTTATGCGTCGCCACTCGGGCCCCGACGTCGCGGGTGTAGCCGCCGTAAAACGTCCCGTCGGCGCACAGCAACACGTAAAAATAGTATGGCTCACCCATGCAACAGCGCCTCCACTTCTGGCGTGTAGGCGCCGTCAGCAGCTTGGACGATCACCGGCGGCAAGACGCGTACCCCGTCGGCCTTGCCGGCGCGGATGGTTTCGATCAACACCATGTTGGCCTCGCGGTCGGCTTTTGGTTGCACAAAGCGCAGGCGTTTTGGCGCCAAGCCCGCTGCGACCAAGGTGTGCAATAATTCCGGCAGCCGGTCCGGCCGGTGCACGAAAAAGGCCTTGCCTTGATACTTCAACAACGCCGCGGCAGTAGCGGCCACCGTGGCAAAATCCGTCGCCAACTCGTGGCGGGCCAAGGCCAAGTGTTCATTAGGATTTTGAATTGCCTGCGGGGTGACCTTGAAGTACGGCGGGTTGCAGGTCACGACATCGACTTGATCCTTGCCGATCAGCTGCGGGGCAGCCGCCAAGTCGCCGGTGATCACGTCGACGTTGGTGAAGCCGTTTAACGCCACCGAGCGGCGCGCCATGTCGGCCAGGCGCGCCTGCAGCTCGACGAGTGTCACCTGGCCGTGGGTGCGCGGCGCCACAAACAACCCCACCGCGCCGTTGCCCGCCGCCAAATCGACGACGCGCGACTGCGGCCGCACCTGCGCGAAGTGCGCCAGTAACACGGCGTCTAGCGAAAAGGCAAACACCTCCGGGCTTTGAATGATTTTGATGGCACCAAGCGAATCGATGCGCTCTCCAGACTTAAGGGACATGGCCGCTCCAATCTACGAATTGTCTGTGCCTATGATATAATGCAACCAGTTCTGTCGCAAATCTGCGCGAGTCCGCTCGCGCCCAAAGGAAGATGCCCATGTTTTACTCATTCGCCCGGGTGCTGGTGCGCGCCCTCGTATTCCTATTGAATGGCAACACGCATTACGAAAATAAACAAGCCCTGCCGACCGGGCCGTATGTGCTCGTCGGCCCGCACCGCACCTGGTGGGATCCCATCATGTTCGCCTTGGCCGCCAGCCCGCGCAAGTTTAGCTTCATGGCCAAGCAAGAATTGTTCAAGAATCCAATTCTGCGCTGGATTCTCGAACACGCCAACGCGTTTGGCGTCGACCGCGCCCACCCCGGCCCCAGCGTCATTAAGACGCCGGTGAAGTATTTGCGCAAAGGCGAGCTGTCGGTGATGATTTTTCCATCGGGCTCGCGCTACAGTAACGAGCTGCGCGGCGGCGCGATTCTCATCGCCAAGCTGGCCAAAGTTCCGATCGTCCCGGCGGTGTACCAAGGCCCGTTGAAATTTTCCGGCTTCTTGAAGCGCCAGCGCGTCACCGTGCGCTTCGGCGAGCCCATCATGCCGCCGGCCGGCAAGCTCACGGATGAAATGACCGCGGCGGTTGGCGACGAGATGAAGGCCGCCTTTGACCGCATCGACGCGGCCATCGATCCGAATTTCAAGTATGTGCCCGACGAAACGAAATACATTGCCGAGAAGAAAAAGGGCAAGGTGTAGCGCATGACGTTGTGGCAAAAATTAACCGCCAAGCCTGACTTGCAACAAACCTTGCGCGCCGACCACCGGCTTGCCCGCACCCTCACCACCCGCGATCTCATCGCCTTAGGCATCGGCGCGGTGATCGGCACCGGCATCTTTATTCTGCCTGGCACCGTCGCCGCCACCACCAGTGGTCCCGGCATCATGTTGGCCTTCGTGCTGGCGGCGATTGTCTGCAGTTTGGCCGCCATGTGCTACGCGGAATTCGCCTCGACCTTGCCGGTGGCCGGTTCGGCTTACGCCTATGGCAACGTGGTCTTCGGCCAAATCTTTGGTTGGATCATCGGCTGGGCGTTGATTCTCGAGTACATGTTGGCCGTCGCCGCCGTGTCCACCAGCTTCGCCGCGTATTTTGCCAGCCTGCTGGCAGGCTTTCATCTGCACTTGCCCCAAGCGCTCAGCGGCGCCTTTGATCCTACGCAAGGCACCTACGTCAACCTGGTCGCCGTGCTGGTGGTGCTCCTGATTGGCTTGATGCTGTCGCGCGGGATGCAAACCTCGATGGCGGTAAACCGCGCGATGGTCGCCGTCAAGCTCTTGATCATCGGCGTGTTCATCGTCGTCGGCCTGTTTTATGTTCAACCGGCCAACTGGCACCCGTTTCTGCCGTTTGGGGCCAAAGGGGTGCTCGCCGGCGCCAGCCTCGTGTTTTTCGCCTACCTCGGTTTTGATGCCGTCTCCGCGTCGGCCCCCGAGGTGAAAAATCCGCAGAAAACCCTGCCGCGCGGCATCATCGGCACGCTGATCATCGCCACGGTGCTGTACGTCGCCGTGGCCATCGTCCTCACCGGCATGGTGCACTACACGCGCCTAGACGTCGCCGATCCCGTCGCCTTTGCGCTGACGGCGATTCACCACCGCGGCCTCGCCGGCTTCATCTCGCTGGGCGCGCTGGCCGGCATGTTTACCATGATGGTCACGATGATTTATAGCTCGAGTCGCCTGGTGTATGCCATCGGCCGCGACGGGTTGTTGCCAACTTGGTTCGGCGCGGTACGACACCAATTGCCGGAAAACGCGCTGTGGACCGTCACGATCATCATCGCCATCATGGGTGGGCTGGTGCCGCTCACCGCGCTGGTGAACCTGGTGAACATCGGCACGCTGATTGCCTTTGCCTTTGTCTCCATCGGCATCATCCCCTTGCGCCGCCACCCCGAGCTGCAAAACGATGGCTTCAAGGTCCCGGGCTACCCGGTGGTGCCCGTCTTGTCGTTTTTGTTTTGCCTGTTGCTGATGAGTCAGCTCGGCGCCACCACCTGGCTCATGAGCCTCGTGTGGTTCGGCGTCGGCATGGTGATCTACTTCGGCTATGGGTTCAGGCACGGCAAATAAACAACGAGTCGCGCTAGCGACTCGTTGTTTTTTTTGCTCAATTACAATTCCATGGCGTAATGCAGCCAGCCGGTTTCCTGCGTGGCGATTTCGTTGTACAAGGTCTGCGCGCCGACATTGCTGGTGCGGGTCTGCCAAATGATGCGGCTGGCTTGCTGCTGGCGGGCATAGGCGGCCACACCGCGAATCAGCTTGCGGGCGGCGCCTTGCCGCCGCCACTCTGCCGTGACGAACAGGTCGGCTAATTCGACCTGCGGCGCCAAGGCGCGAGTGTTGTAGCCGAGGTAGGCGACGGCAAAACCACCAAGGGCTTGTCCGGGCGGCGTGGTCGGCTGTAGCGCCACCAACAACGTGCCGCGGGGATTATTCGGCACGGTCAGCGCCTTTAAGTAGCGCGTCATTGCCGGCACGCTGAACGGATTGGGAACGGGACTGGCGGCATAATATTCCTGCATGAGCTTCGTGATTTGCGGCACCTCTTCGGCGGTGGCGCGGCGCACTTGAACTGTGCTTGGCATAACCTCACGTCCTTTCCTGATGCCTTCAGTGTATCAGCTTTGCGCCTGCCACGCGAAGAATCCGCGCAGCCAAAAAATGAAAAGAACACGCAGTGCATATTCATTTCGCCCATTTTTAGCGGCTGCATAAAAAGTGAATGAACCAACTGGGCAAATTGATTTTCCTGCATACTCGGGGTGGTTTGCCAAGCAGAAACCTACCGCCGAAAAAACGCGGAATGTCTTGCCGCACAATGGCCTCAGCGATCAACGGCCGAAAATCACGCGCTGTTAAACGCTGCATACAACCCGGGGCCGGACAATTACCCAGCTTCCTGCACCACAGCGCGGGGTATTTTCGCGACAAATGTGGCCAAAGCCGCGCCACACCGGCGCTCACGACCGCAATCTGCGGTAGGTTTTTGCTTGGCAAATAGGCTTATCTGTTCACGAATTGCAGACCTTAGTCTACGATGCACGAACAACTTTGCTCGGCTAATTTTCCCCTTGATGCAAGAAAAACCGCTCCCCGACCAGTGGTCGAAAAGCGGTTAATCCAAATTACAACTCGACATCCCCATTTTGCAACCGGTACATGTCGTAATAGCGTCCCTTTTGCGCCAGCAAGGCATCGTGGGTGCCGCGCTCGATGATGCGCCCGGCGTCCAAGACGAGAATCAAGTTGGCGTCTTTGATTGTCGACAGCCGGTGGGCGATGGCAATCGTCGTACGGCCTTGGCGAATCCGGCGCAGGCCTTCTTGAATGACGGCCTCGGTTTCCGTGTCGATGTTGGCCGTGGCCTCATCGAGCACCAAGAGCTTCGGGTTGGTGACGACGGTGCGGGCGAAGCTCAACAGCTGGCGTTCACCGGAAGAAAACTGCGCGCCGCCTTCGATCACGCGGGCGTGATACTTTTTCGGCAGCTTGTCGATGAAGCGGTCGGCTTGGACGAACTTCGCGGCGGCTTCGACTTGCTCATCGGTGATATCTTCATTGAACAAGCGAATGTTGCTGGCGATGTCCCCGTAGAACATGAAGGAATCTTGCAGCACGAGCCCCAGCTTTTTGCGCAGCTCCGGCATCGGATAATCGCGAATGTCCTTGTCGTCGATGAGAATCTCGCCAGTGCCGAATTCATAGAAGCGCATCATCACGTTAATGATGGAACTCTTGCCGCTGCCGGTGTGGCCGACCAAGGCGACGGTTTCGCCGGGGTTGGCGACAAAGCTGATGTCGTGCAGGATCTCGTGCTTGCCGTCATAGGCGAAGCTGACGTGGCGGAATTCCACCTTACCCAGCGACACGACTTCATGCGCATCCGGGTGTTGCGCCGGCGCGTATTCGGTGTTGTCGAGAATCCGGAAGATCCGTGACCCGGCGACGACCCCGTCTTGGAAGAAGGACAGCGAGTCCATCATGTTGGTCATCGGGTTGAAGAAGTTGTTGGTATACGTCACAAACGCGTACACCACCCCGGCTTCAACGTAAGAATGCAGCGACAACAAGCCGAATGCATACAGCACCACGACCACGGCCAGCGAGTACATCAGGTTGATCATCGACGACAACAACAGCGAGTTGGTGCGAATCATCGCCTTGCGCGTATCCAAATATTCCTGGTTGGTTGCCTCAAACTCGCGGCTAATCCGGTTTTCCTGGCGGAATTGCTGGATGATGCCGATGCCTTCGATGGATTCGTTCAGCTTGGTGTTCAGTTCGGACAGCTTCTCGCGCATGTGGCGATAGACTTTTGAACTATAACGGCTGTAATACCAAATCACTAACAGCAGAATCGGCAGAAACGCCGCGACCATCCAGGCAATTCTCGCATTGACCACCAACATGGTGACGAAGCTGCTCACAATGGAGAACAGCCCGACGATGACGGACAAGATCATGTTCCAAAAATCGGTCATCGTCATCGTATCGTTGGTCACCCGGCTGACAATCGAGCCGGCCGGTGTTTGGTCGAAGTAGCGCATGCCCAGCGTATGCAGCTTCGCAAACAATTCGCGCCGCACGTCTTCCATTCCGCGCTCGCTGCCCATGGCGAACAGAAACGTCTGCAGGAATTGCACCAGCGCCTTGAGCAGCGTGCCTAACGCGTACAACCCGGCAAAGCCGAGAATGATGTTGGTCGTGGCGCTTTTGTTGGTCAAGTAGCGATCCATGTAGTCTTGCAGGATCCACGGCAACAAGACGTTGACCCCGGCCAAGGCGGCCGCCGCCAGCAAGGCGCCGCCGAATTGTTTCTTATACGGCTTGGTGTAGCCCAGCAGGCGGCGCATGATGTGTAGCTGTTCGCGCATTGGAATGGCGCGCGACCAGGCAGATTGATATTTATCCATGAGTTGGCGCCTCCCCGTCGAGTTTTTGTTCCAATTGTTGCTTGGCCCACATTTCCGCATACCAGCCGTGGTTGGCCAGCAGCTGCTCGTGGGTGCCGCGCTCGATGATCCGACCATCGGCGACGACAATGATTTCGTTGGCGTGCATGACGGAGCTTAAGCGCTGCGCGGCGATGATGGTCGTCTTGTCGGCGCGCTCGGCCCGCATGTTTTCGAGAATCTCGGCTTCGGTTTTGGCATCGACGGCCGACAGCGAATCGTCCATGATCAACAGCTCCGGTGCCGTAATCACGGCCCGGGCGATGGCCAGGCGCTGCTTTTGCCCCCCGGAGAGGCTGACGCCGCGCTCGCCGACCATCGTTTGGTACCCCGACGTGAACGCAAGAATGTCGTCGTGCACGTCGCTTTTCTTAGCGGCGTCTTCGACTTCGGCCTGGTTCTTGTCGAAGCTCGAGAAGCGGATGTTGTCGGCCACCGTGGTGCTAAACAGGAAGTTGTCCTGCGGCACGTAGCCGATTGAATCCAGCAAGGCGTCCAGCGTGTAGCGGCGAATGTCGTGGCCGCCGAATTCGATCACGCCGTCGTAGTCGTCAAACTCCCGCAGCAAGAGCTTGAAAATCGTACTCTTCCCGGCACCGACCCGCCCGACGATGCCCAGCGTTTGCCCCTGTTGCAAGGTAAAATGCACATTCATCAACGTGGCGTGATCGTCGTTGGGGTAGCTGAACTTGTTGATCTTGAAGCGAATGTCGCCGTGGGCCGGGGTCGTGATGGCGTCCGGCGCCTCGATGATCTTGCTGCGCTCGGTCAATAGCTCGTTGACGCGGTCGTAACTGGCATTCCCGCGTTCAAGAATGTTGAACAGCCGCCCGATGGCAAACATCGGCCACACCAACGCGGCAACGTAAGTGACAAACGATACCAGCTGGCCGATACTGATTTGGCCGTGCACCACCAGGTAGCCGCCATAAATAATGGTGATGACATAGGTGATGCCCATGATCAGACTGGTGGTCGGGTCGAACAGCGCGTCGATGAAGTTGACGCGCTTGTTGATCTTGATGGTTTTGTCGACGATGCGGTTGAAGTCCGCGGTGTCTTCGGCTTCCTGGCCGAATGTCTTGATGACCTTGATCCCCGAGACGCTTTCTTGCGTCTTGTCGTTCAACCGGGAAAACGCCGCCTGCGAGCGGGCAAATTCGCGGTGCAACCGCATGCCCAATTTGCGCGCCATCACCGCCAACAACGGCATCGGCAAAATCGCCAGGATGGTCAGGCGCCAATCGACGAACAGCATCATCGCCACGATGGTGGTGCCGCCGGTGATGATGGAGTCAAACAGCGTCAAGATGCCGGCGCCGGCGACGTTTTGAATCGCGTTTAAGTCGTTGGTGGCGTGCGCCATCAAGTCGCCGGTGCGGTGTTTTTGATAAAACGTCGCGTCCATTTTCATAAAGTGCCAAAATAGCCGCGTGCGCAGCGTGCGCTCGAGCTTGGCCGCCCCGCCCCAAATGGCGTTGCGCCAGCCGTAGCGACACAGATACTGGGTAATGCCCGCAAACAACATCAACGACAGCCACAACAAGAGGCGATCCATCGTGAGGTTGCGTGCGGCCATGGCGTCAACCAAGGTGCCGATGATTTTCGGCGGAATCAGGTTGACCAGCGCCACTAACGCCAAGAAGAAGACCCCAAGGACATAACGTTTCTTCTCTTGTCGAAAGTACCAGCCTAGTTTCTTAAAAATGCCCATGATGACCTCCTCCGATAATTACAACACTTAGATTACAATGATAACACTTTTCGAAATTGGTGAGAAAAAAAGCCGCAATGGCCACAAAAAAAGGCCCAGTCAAGTGGTTGACCGAACCAATCCCTACCGCTTACTTCTGGTTCTTTTGCGCCTGTTTCATGGACTGCATCATCTGATTAAGTTTCTTCTCAGAAGGCTTTTGCCCCATCTGCATCATCATCATCCGCATCATGTCCTCATTCACAGGGGGATTATCTTGGAAATATTTCTTCATGTAAGCCCGCGCGGCGAAGAACCCGCCGATCAAGCCCAAAATGGCGCCAATTACTAATCCTAGAACTAACATCCACCACATCTTCGGCTGCCTCCTTCCGGTTTCAAAAAATCATCACGCCTTACATTGTACAAAACCCCGCGCGGCAATGAAAGCCTAATCTTTGCGCCAGCCGTTTTTCCGCTGAATTTCTTGGACCTTGCGCGGCGTGATTTCCTTGCCTTGTTTATCAAACAGTTGCGTCGTTTCGAGCTGCTGCCGCAGCCCGGCGCGAAAATCCTTCAAGTAAGCGGCACGCAAGGCCTTGCGCTCTGCTTGTTCCGCCTCAGTGAGCCCGCTGGCCTTGGCCTTGCGGGCGAGTTCGTTGATCCGATCCAATCGTGCTTGTGGTTGTTGGGCCATGGTATCCCTCCTAGTTCAACGCAATCGGCGCGTAGGCGTAACCGTCGGAGTCTTGCCCCGGAAACGGCGCTTGCGCCAACATTTGCGTGTATTCGGCGGCGCGGCGCTGAGATTGAAACGCCCGAATCAGTTGGACCGGTGCGCTGGCCGCGGCGTAATACACGACATAAATTTTTTGGTTGTTCATGATTTTCCTTTATCCACACCACAAAAAAGGCCGACACACGGCCGGCCTTCCTGATTAACGGCGCTTCTCTTTGATCCGCGCTGCCTTCCCACGGAGTGCCCGCAGGTAGTAAAGCTTCGCCCGACGTACTTGGCCGTGGCGAACGACTTCGATTTTTTCAACACGTGGGGAATGTAACGGGAAAGTCCGCTCCACACCGACGCCGTTGGAAATCTTACGAACCGTGTACATGGCAGAAATGCCAACGCCACGGCGCTTGATCACAACGCCTTCGAAAATCTGGATCCGTTCGCGCGTGCCTTCGACGATGCGCGCGTGAACGCGGACCGTGTCGCCAGGGCGAAAATCAGGAATGTCGTCACGCAGTTGTGACTTGGTGATTTCTTCAATCAATGGGTTCATGGGTAGTTCTCCTTTGCCGACATTCATGCGTCCTCTGGGAACCAGCGGAACATCGTTGATGTTGTGTTTCCACAAATAAGTAGTTTAGCATAGCCGCGCGGTGCTGTAAAGGGAATTTACTTGCGCGCGGCAATCTTCACGTACACCGCCGCGTCATAGTAGCGCTCGTGCAGATACAGCTCCGCCGGTGAATCGCCGATGTAGTCGTAACCGGCGCGCTCGGCCACGCGGCGGCTAGCCACGTTGGCCTTAGCGGCGACGATGGTCAGCTTGTGCAGACCCAACTCGCCGAACGCGTAATTCTCCAGCTCCACCAACGCGGTGTGCATGATGCCTTGCCCGGTATGGGCGCGGCCGAGAAAATAGCCGACTTCCGCGTGGCGGTTTTGCGCATCGATGTTGTGCAAATCGATGCCGCCCACCGCGTGACCATCGGCGCGAATGACAAACATGTGCCCCGTGCCGGCGGCGTGCTCCGCGGCTTGCGCGGCGAGAAACGCCACTTCATCGGCCACACTATTGGTAGTAGCCGTCCAGGTTAGCCACTCGCCTAAGAAATCGCGGCTGGCGTCAACCACGGCAAACAGGGCCGGGGCAAGATTGGGGTGAGCGGGAACTAATTCGACTTTCATGAGCGCGCCTCCAAGTATTTTTGCCTATTGTACGCGCCCTGGGCGATTCTGCCAAAGATTTTGGTGGGCGCCTACGCAGGCGCCACCACCAGATGCCGGCCCAAGGCGACGAGCACGCTTTGGAGCGCGGTCAAATCGACGGCA
Organism: Lacticaseibacillus nasuensis JCM 17158; assembly: GCF_001434705.1. Lineage (GTDB taxonomy): Bacteria > Bacillota > Bacilli > Lactobacillales > Lactobacillaceae > Lacticaseibacillus > Lacticaseibacillus nasuensis. Next base: position 224,039 of record NZ_AZDJ01000001.1, on the reverse strand, counting down.
TCGGCGGTTTCGATGGCTTGCACCTGCGCCACGCTGACGCGGGCAGCTTCGGCAAGGTGCGCCTGCGTCCAGTCTCGGCGGTGGCGTAACACGCGAACCGTGAGCGCCGTATCAGCGCCAGCGGCCAGCGGCAGCACCGAGCTAATGGGTTGATCGCGACTCGCCGCCGCAATCACCGCGGCGGTTTCGCCGGCAGCCAACGGCCGACCCAACGCCGCCTGCAAGAATCCCCAGGCGTGCACGTCCAAGTCGGCAAACACGATGGCTTCTTCTTGGGCGGCAAGTTGGCGGAAGGCCGGCGAGCCGCTGGTGGTGCGATTTAGTTGGGCCGATAACCGTTGAAGGGTTTCGTTGACCTGTGCTTGGTCCATCGAATCTCGCTTCCTTTCGGGAGATAAGTCGCTATTAGTTGCCGGCTGGCCGGCGGCGCAAAAATAATTTGTTGATGAACGCGACTGGCGCCTAGTGACTCATAATACCGCTGCACGCCAGTGGTTTTCGTGGTCAGATAAACATAACCATCAAACCCCGGCTGGCGAAACGCATCTTGGGCCACAATGGCGAGGAGCCGCGCACCATGATGTTGCCCACGAGCTGATTGCCGCACCTCGAGCAAGTTCACATGATTCGCCAAATTTTTAGGCTGACGTCCAAACGCAACTAATCCGACCAACCGCCTGCCGATGAGTTCACCCACCACAATGGCGGATGCCAGCGGCGCGGTCCAATCAAAGTGGCTCGTAAAGCCCAGCCGGCTGAGTTTAGTGGTAGCAAGTTGGCTCGGCGTGGCAAGCTCGACAAACATTTGCCCATCCCCTAATTCTACCATGAGTGCCTCTGCTCATGTCGTCAATTGACTAGGAATAAACTTTGCCAAGTACCTCAAAAACCCCGAAAAAAAAGACGAGGGTTACTCGTCTTCACGCTCGCAATCTGCCAACCGTCCGGCCTCTTCGCCGCGCACCTCGCGCAGCAGTTTTTGCCCGTCTTTATCCAGCGTCACGTCAGCCAACAGGTCCGGCCGGCGCTGCAACGTGCGGCGCAACGATTCCTTCAGCCGCCAGCGCGCAATTTTGCCGTGGTCGCCGTTTTGCAAGACGAAGGGCACGTCCATGTCGCGATAACTGGCCGGCCGCGTGTATTCGGGATAATTCAGCAGGCCATTTTCAAAGCTGTCCGTCGCCGCGGACTCGGCGTTGCCTAGAACGCCGGGCAAAAAGCGTACGGTGGCGTCGATCATCATCATCGCCGGCAGCTCACCGCCGGTCAACACGAAGTCGCCGATGCTAAACTCGTCGGTGACAAGGCTGCGAATCCGCTCGTCGTAACCTTCGTAGTGGCCGCAAATAAACACGAGGTGCGACTCCTGCGCCAGCTCCTTGGCCGCGACGTGATCGAACTTGCGCCCAGCCGGATCCAAGAGAATCACGCGGCGCGGGCCCGGCGCCGCCGCGTCGAGGGCGTCCATCGCCTCAAAAATCGGCTCCGGCCGCAGCAACATCCCCGCCCCGCCGCCATACGGGGTATCGTCGACGTGGTGGTGCTTGTCGTGGCTGTAGTCGCGAAAATCGACCACATTAAACTGCAACAGCTCCCGCTCTAGCGCCTTGCCGATGATGCTTTGCGTCAACGGCGTAAACATGTCTGGAAACAGGCTCAACACATCAATCCGCATCGTCAATCAACCCCTCCGGCACCACCACATGCGCCACTTTAGCGTCGAGATCGATGGCCGTCACCACGCTTTTTAGAAATGGCAACAAGATGTCGGGCTTGCCCGGCCGCGGAATCACCCACACGTCGTTGGGCCCGGGAGTCAAGATCTCGCTGACCTTGCCCAGCGTCGCGCCGGTGTCGTCGATCACGGTGAGCCCGATGATGTCGCGATAATAATAGGTGTCGGGCTCGGTCAGCGGCTTCACCGCCGCGGCTGGCACGCTGAGGTCGTGGCCTTTAAACGGCAGCACGGCATCCATGTCGGCGAATTCGGTGAAGGTCAACAGCGTGAATTGCTTGTGCTTACGGGCGCTAGCCACCGTGACCGGCGTCGGCGGCGTCGTTTCCACGATGAGCTGGCTCCCCTTGGCAAAGCGTTCCGCTGGAAAATCCGTAGTGGCAATGACGCGCACCTCGCCGCGCACGCCATGCGTGTTGACGATGGTGCCCACTTTATATCGATCTGGCATAATGATTCCTTTCGTAAACATGCGCCCGGGGCGGTGCAGCTCGCGCAAAATTTCCGCTGAGTTGCGCTTTGCAAGGCTGGATGCGAACAGTTAGCTACGCTCGGTACCCGGGCCAAAGTGCGGCCCAAGCACCGAGCTTGATCAGCCTGTAGCGCAAAGCGCGTACAGGCTGACATGCGTTAGAAAGGCTACCTGTCGCATCCAAAACCGCCTTGCGCCGCTGCCTGCTAAACGCGCTCACCGGGGCAAGTGCCTGCGCCGCTGACCACCTGTGGGCCAGCGGCCAAACCCGCCGCTTCACCCACAGGCGGCGCAGCCGCTCGGCACTTAACCGCCCCGCTTCGCGCTCTAAAAAAATTGACCGGCAGCCGCCGATCAATTTTTACTTTGAATGCGGAGCATCCAATATATTTAAGCGCACCCGCTTTTGATACGGGGACTTCACGGCATAGACAATGGTGCGCACCGCTTGCGCGACGCGACCTTGCTTGCCAATGACCCGGCCAACATCGTCCGGGGCGACCGCTAAGTCGAACGCCATGTATTCCGCCGTTTCATGCGGCGTAATTTGAATTGCTTCTGGGTGCGTAACTAATGGCGTCACGATCGCCCGAATGAGCGCTTCGATATCCACGAGGCTTACTTCTTGGTGAAGCGTGCTTCGTGATACTTCTGCATGATGCCCTTGCTAGAAAGCAAGGTGCGTACAGTATCGGAAGGCTGTGCGCCTTTTTGCAACCAGGCGAAGATTTCGTCTTCGTCCAGCTTCAGATCAACCGGTTCGGTCAATGGGTTGTAATAACCGACGGATTCAATAAACCGGCCGTCACGTGGGAACCGAGAATCGGCTACAACCACGCGGTAGAACGGCTTACGCTTAGAACCCATCCGCTTCAAACGAATTTTAACTGCCATGTGAGGTCCACCTCCTGTAAATTTCTCAACTTCAAAATAATACCAAACCCCACGGCAAGTGTAAAGCTTTTTTTCTTTACAAGCCTCAATGACCACCCAACACCTGTCCCGTGCCGTCGCAAGTCAACTGACCGGCCTGATACGTGAAGCTGGTGAGGTGCGGCCCGTGAGCTTCATCTAGGGTGATGGTGGTGCCTGCCGGCAGGTGCTGGGTCAAGAGCAATGGCCGCAAGAACTTCGTCAACTCGGCGTCGGTGGTGTAGGCAAACCGATAAGTCGCCTCCAGGGAAAAATGCGGTGGTGCTTGGAGGTTGGCAACAAAACTTTGGCGCACGGCCGCCGAGCCATTAGCAAGCGCAGCCCGCTGACGCACCGCCCGCTTGACGTCGGCCACATTGTCGATGCGAAAATCTTGCACCCACTGATCAGCAGCCACAATCTGAGGACTCGGGCGCACCCACAGCCGCCACAGCTGCGGCTCCTGCGCAAGCGCGTGCAAGCCCCCGGCTAAGTCCAACGCATCGAGCAGCGCCAACCCCATGGCGGTCAGCCGGTGCGCGTGCAATCTACCCTTGGTGCTCGAGTCAGAATATTGCAATTTCAACTGGCCGGCCTGATTCAAGGCGTGGCGCGCGGGTTTAGGCAGTTTGGCTTGCGCGGCCTTGGTGTAGGTCAAGGTCAGCTCGCGGTAGTGCCCGGTTTCTGAGATGGGCAGCCGCGCGACCACCACCCGGCTCGGCGCCACGCCGAACAACAGGCGCGAATCGCGGGTCACCCACTTGGCCGCCCGCGAGCTGCCTTGCTTGCTCACACAGCCGGTCAGACTCAGCCCAATCAGCAGGCTCGCCAGGATTATCAGCAGTTTTTTCATCGCCTTGCCTCCTGCGCTGATGATACCAAAAAATGCACCCACTGCTGGGTGCACCCGCCTACTTTGACTTGACGTGCTTAATTTTTTTCATGCGCTTTTTCTTGTTCTTCTTTTGTTGGCGCACCATTTGGTTCATCGCCATCTTGCCGAGCCGGCCCTTCATGCCACCGCCCAAGAGGCCTTCCATGCCTTGCATGTTGCCCTTGTACATCTGGTTCATGACCTGCTTGCTTTGGTTGAACTGCTTGATCATGCGATTGACTTCTTGCACCGGCCGCGCGGACCCGGCGGCGATGCGCCGGCGCCGGCTTTGGTTGAGCAAGTCGGGATCAACGCGTTCGGCGGGGGTCATCGAGTAGACGATGGCCTTCATGTGCGCGATGTCCTTGGGGTCCATCTTGAAGTTTTTCAGTGCCGGGTTGTTGGCCATCCCCGGAATCATCTTCATGATGTCTTCCATCGGGCCCATCTTCGACACCTGATCCATTTGGTCGAGAAAATCGTTGAAGTCGAAGGTGTTCTCGCGCATCTTCTCGGCCATGTCGGCGGCTTGCTTCTCGTCGAAGTTTTGCTGCGCCTTGTCGATCAAGGTCAGCATGTCGCCCATGCCGAGGATGCGGTTGGCCATGCGGTCGGGATAAAAGACATCCAGCGCGTCCATCTTTTCGCCTTGGCCGACGAACATGATTGGCTTGCCGGTGACGGCGCGAATCGACAGCGCCGCCCCGCCGCGGGTGTCGCCGTCGAGCTTGGTCAAGACAACGCCGGTGATGTCCAGCTGCTCATTGAACCCGGTGGCGACATCGGTGGCGGCTTGCCCGGTCATCGCATCGACCACCAGCAAAATGTCATTGGGTTGCGCGATGGCCTTGATGTCGGTGAGCTCGGCCATCAGCTTTTCGTCGATTTGCAGACGGCCGGCGGTATCGATGATGACGTAATCGTTATGCTGCAGCGCCGCTTGGGCGAGGCCTTGGCGGACAATTTCACGCGGATCGACATCGGTGCCCAGCTGGAACACCGGGGCGTTGACCTGCTGGCCAACCACCTCTAACTGCTCGATGGCCGCTGGCCGGTAGACGTCGGCGGCAATCAGCAACGGGCGCGCTTTTTCCTGTTGGATTAGGCGCGTGGCGAGCTTGCCGACCGTGGTGGTTTTCCCGGCCCCTTGCAGCCCGACCATCATGATGACCGTCGGGATCTTCGGCGCCTTGACCAGCGGCACGGCGGCCTCGCCCATGGTCTTGGTCAGCTCGTCGTTGACGATTTTAATGATTTGTTGCGCCGGGGTCAGGCTGTCTAAGACGGCACTGCCCACGGCTTGTTCGCGCACGGTTTTGATGAAATCCTTGACGACTTTAAAGTTGACGTCGGCTTCCAACAAGGCCAGGCGAATCTCGCGCATCGCCTCTGAAACGTCGCTTTCCGTGACCTTGCCCTTGCGCCGCAAACCGGCGAAGGCTTTTTGTAACCGTTCAGATAATCCTTCGAATGCCATGTTGTCCTCCTGTTAGCGGGCGGCTTGATCCGCCACGCGCGTCACGAGCGTGCTGAGTTGTTCATCGCCGGGATACGTCTGGCGCACATAGCGCACCAACGCGTCGACGGCGGCGTTTTGCGCCTGGTAGTTGGCCAGCAGGTGGAGTTTACTTTCGTACTCCTCCAGGCTCGCCTCGGTGCGGCGAATATTGTCATACACCGCCTGGCGCGACACGTCGAACTCGGTGGCAATTTCGCCAAGCGAATAGTCGTCGCCGTAATACAGCTCCAGGTAGCTATGCTGCTTGCTCGTCAACAGGGCCCCGTAAAATTCAAACAGGGAATTCATGCGATTGTTTTTTTCGATTTCCATGCCTTATCCGTCCTTCACCAATCTATCACTAGCATACCGGTGGCCACAGGCAAGCGCAAGCACCAGTCCGCGACTAGTCGGCTGCCGGCAGCAGGTACAACTGACGCAGCCGCGCCACCTGCGCGTCGGTCAAGTCGAGCACCGCGCTTAAATAATGCGCTAGCGACCCGTAATGCGCCGAAACGGTGGCTAAGGCGCTGTCGAGGTAGGCGCCGCGCGCCACCCACAAATCGTGAAGGCTGGCCTGCGTGTTGGCGTTGGCGCCGCCGGCCTTGGCCTGCGCCACCACGGCGGCGGCCGCAGCCGTCACGTACCGGTTGGTCAGCAGATAATCTTGGCGAATCGTCGCCTCGGGTACCCCTAACGCGGCCAAAATAAAGACGGCGCCCATGCCGGTGCGGTCCTTGCCGGCTGAACAGTGAAACAATACCGCGCCGCTGGTCGTGTCCAGCAACAAGTCGAACAATTGGCGATACGCGGCTTGCGACTGCGGGTTGGTGATCATGTCGGCGTAGGTGTGCACCATATTGCGAAACCCGGCGTCGGCGGCTTGGGCGAAGGCCCGCTGCTGCGCGGCCCAATCGGACACGGCGGTTTCGTCATAGGCAAACACCGGCTCTTCGTGGTAAGCCACGCCGTGAGGAATCCGGTCCGGGGCCGCTCGGCGCTCGGCCGGCGAGCGAAAATCGACGGCGGCCACGACGCCATAGTCGCGCAAATAAGTTTCGTCGCGCGGCGACAAGTCGGCCAGCTTGCTGGCGCGCACGAGGCGCTTTGGCGCGACAATCGCGCCGGCGGTGGTGCGATAGCCGCCGAGGTCGCGAAAGTTAAAGCCGTGATGAATGTCTAACAACTCGGGCATGACCAGTCCTCCAATCAATGTCTTTCTATTATACCCTACCGGCGCTTGGCTGCCACCAGGCTCAAGCCGGAACCGCTGTCAAAACTGCGGCTCTGTGATACAATGAACAAGAATAGAATTGGAGGGATAATTATGGTCGCAACCATCCTGTATTGGGCCGTGGTTTTGTTGATGGCCGCTTGGGGCACGTGGACGTTGGTGTTCAGCCTGATCAACCTGGCCCGGCACGAGAATGGCAACTTGTGGTTCTACGCCATTTTGAACACGCTGGGTCTCGTGTTCGCCGCCATCTTCTACTGGGTGATGAGCAACACCGCCTGGCAGAAGTATTGGTTTGACAGCACGGTGCAAATGGGCCCGTGGCTTGGCGCCTTATTGATTGCCTACATCGTCTTGATCTTGCTTCAAGTGATTCTCGGCCGCGAGCGCAAAGTGGCCGCTGCTTAGTGAAAACGCCTTGGCGAAATTCGCCAAGGCGTTTTTTTTAATCCTGAGTCGGCTCTTCGATCAAGCCTTGGAATAATCCGTAGGCGAACTTCTCCGGCACGAACGGCTGCAAGTCGTCCATCCCCTCGCCGAGGCCGACGAGCTTCACCGGCACGTGCAATTCGTTGCGAATCGCCAAGACGATGCCGCCCTTGCCCGAGCCGTCGAGCTTGGTCAACACGATGCCGGAAATATCCGTCGTCTCGTTGAACTGCTTGGCCTGGCTCAAGGCGTTTTGGCCGGTGGTGGCGTCGAGCACCAGCAGGACTTCCTGTGGGGCCTCGGGCAACTCGCGGCTGATGACGCGCTTGATTTTATCGAGCTCCTTCATCAAGTTTACCTTGTTTTGCAGGCGGCCTGCCGTGTCCACCAACAAGATGTCGAATGCTTCGGCCTTGGCTTTTTTCACGGCGTCAAACACCACTGCCGCCGGATCGGCGCCGACGGCACTGGCGACGACGGGTACGCCATCACGCTTGCCCCATTCCTGCAGCTGCTCGATGGCGCCGGCGCGGAAGGTATCCCCCGCCGCCAGCAGCACCTTTTTGCCGGTTTGTTCCAGCTGGTGGGCGAGCTTGCCGATGGTGGTCGTCTTGCCCGCGCCGTTGACGCCGACAAACAGATACACCGTCGGGCCGCTGGTGGCCTCATGCAAGGAATTGTCCTCGTTGACGCCGGCAGCAGCGTAAAGCTCCACCAATTTAGTGACGATGACTTGCGCCAGGTCCTGTGAGGACTTGGCGTTTTTTAGCTTGGCCTCTTCGCGCAACTCGTCGCTGAGCTTGACGGCCATGTCGTAACCGACGTCGGCTTCGATCAACATTTCCTCGAGGTCATCGAAGAAGTTTTCGTCGACGGTGCGGAAATTGGCGAACAAGGCATTCAGCCGCTCGCCAAAACTCGAGCGGGTTTTGGCCAGGCCCTCTTCGTATTTGTCGTCTGCCGGCGGCGTATCGGTTTTGCCGCCAAACGCGGCGCGAAGTTTATCGAATAACCCCATGTTCATCCTCCTTCGGGTGACTAGCGGCCGGCTTGGCCAGTTGGTCGAGGCTCACGGCCATCATTTTGCTGACGCCGGATTCCTGCATCGTCACCCCATACAGCATATTGGCCGCCAGCATCGTGCCGCGGCGGTGGGTGATGACGATGAATTGCGTGTCGCTACTATAGTGCTTCAAGAATTCCCCGAAGCGGTTGACGTTGACGTCATCGAGGCTGGCTTCCACCTCATCGAGAATGGAAAATGGCACCGGCCGCACCTGCAAAATCGCAAATAACAACACGATGGCCGTCAGCGCCCGCTCGCCACCAGACAGCAGCGACAGGCGCTGCAACTTCTTGCCAGGCGGCTCGGCCGAGATTTCCAGGCCGGTGTTCAACAGGTCGTCAGGATCCGTCAGGCTCAGGTGCGCATGCCCACCGCCGAACATCTTCGGGAAGATCTCCTCGAAGGCGGCGTTGGTTTGGTCGAACATGTCCTTGAAGCGCACCTTGACCTCTTCGTCCAGCTCCCCCATCGTCGCCAAGAGCTGCGCCTTGGCGTCCAGCAGGTCGGTTTGTTGCTTGTGCAAAAACTCGTAGCGCTGCTTGACGTTGTCGTATTCGGCAATGGCGTTGGGGTTCACCGGTCCGAGGTCGTCGAGGCCGCGCTTGAGCAGTTTCAGCTTGCTCTTCATCGCCGGCAACTCCGCCGGCTGCTGCGTGACCAGCTGTTGCGCGGCTTCAAAACTCAGTTGATAATCCTCCGCCAAGGTCGCCAGCCGGTTCTCCAGGTTCAGCTTCAAGCGGCTGAGGCTGGCGGCTTGTTGTTCGGCGGTGGCCATCGCCGCGTTTTGCTTGGCGTAGGCCGTGGAAATTTGCGCGGAAACCTCGCTGAGCGTCGTGTGATTGGCCGCCTTGGCCTTGGCTTGCTGATCCTGGCGGGCCTTCAGCGTCGCCAACTCCGAATTCAAGCGCTTGATGGTGGCCTCGCGGTTGGCTTTTTCCTCAGCGGTGTCGGCGGATTCGCGGGTAATGCGCGCGATGCGGGCCGTCAGCGTCTTCACCTGTTGGGCGAGCTGGGCGGCTTGGTCTTGCCACTGCTGCAGCTGGGTCTTGGCGGTTTGCCACTCGGTGGTCAACACCGCCAGCGCCGTTTGCCGCTGATTCAGCTGGGCTTGGTATTCGGCTTCGGCGGCCGTGGCGGAATTCAGTTGTTCTTTCGTGTTGGTAATCGTCGCCTGCGCCTGCGCGATGGCCGCCGCCAGCTCGGTGGCGGTGTGTTGCAAGGTCGTGAGCTTCGCGGCAAAATCCGTGGTCGCATCGGCGGCCAGCTTGGCGGCTTGCGCCTGGCGCGTGGCTTGGGTGGCCTGCTCGGCGAGGCTGTCGCGCTGCGCCGTGGCCGCGCGTAAATCGGCAGTGAGGCGCGTGCTGGTCGCTTGAGCTTCAGTCACCGCCGTGGTGGCCGTGGCCACCGCGGCGGTTTTGTCATCCAGCGCGGCTTTTTCCCGTTGCAAGGCCGGCACCATGTCGGCCAGCGTTTGCTTCAAGCGCGCAGCCTCTTGCGTGCGAGCTAGCGGCGAGACGCCACTGCGTTGCGCGTGGCCGCCGGTCATCGCCCCGCCCGGCGACAAGATGTCGCCGTCTAGCGTGACGATGCGGTAGCGGTGGCCAGATAAGTTGGCGAGCTTGACGCCATTGGCTAGGGTGTCGGCGACGATCAGGCTGCCGAGGAGATTGGCCACGACGTTTTGCACCGCCTGGTCGGCTTGGACCAAGTCACTGCCGACGCCGATGAAGCCGGGGGCTTCGGCCAGCTGGCGCTGCACCGCCGCGGGTAATTGGCGGGGGCGAATGACGCTCACCGGCAAAAAGGTGGCGCGGCCGGCGCGGGTTTGCTTCAAATAGGTAATCGCTTCGCGGGCGGCGGTTTCGTCGGTGGTGACGACGGCTTGCAGGTTGGCGCCAAGGGCGACGTCCATGGCCTGTTGATACTTGGCCGGCACCGTCAACAACTCCGCGACCGCGCCGATTACGCCGGTGAGGTTGGCCTTGTGCTTCAACACGGCGCGCACGCCGGCGTAAAAGCCGCTATAATCTTCTTTCAGTTCGCTGAGCGTTTCGTAGCGCGCCTTGGCCCGCTGAAACTCGGCGACGTGGTCGCGGTACGCGGTGTCGGCGCCGGCTTGCGCCTCGCGCGCGGCGGTAAGGCGGTCTTGCGCCTCATCCAAGGTGGCGCTGGCCGTGGCGAGCTGCGACGTTAAGTCGGCCACCTTAGTTGCCTGCGTAGCAGCCGTGGCCTTCGCCTCAGCGGCGGCTTGCTGCAGGCCGTGCAGGCGCGTGGCGTCGGCGGAGCTTTGCCGCGCGGCGAGTTCCTGATCTTTTTCGGTGGCGGCCAGCGCATTTTTATTGGTCGCCTGTTGCTGCAAGAGGTCGATGTAGTGATTCTGCGCGGCGTCGAGTTGCTCGTTGAGTTGCGCGGGCGTGTGGGCGGCGGCTTGCTGATCCTGCAAGGCCTTGGCCAAGGCGGCACGCTTAGTGGTTTGCGCCGCCACCTGGTCGCTCAGCGTCTGCACCTGGGCTTCTGCCGACTCGCGGTCGCTGGTGGCGCTGGCCAGTTGCTCCTTGAGCTCGGCCAGCGTACTTTGCGCGTTGCTAACGCGCTCGGAGGACAAATTGGCCTCGCCGGTGAGGCCCTCCAGCCGCATCGACTTGGCCAAGATGTCGTCGTTGAGTTGGTTGAGTTCGCGTTCCAAGTCGTCTTCGGTTTGGGTCAAGGCCTCCGACTTAGCCTCCAGCGACTTGGCGCGGTCAGCTTGGGCGGCGACGATTTGCTTGGTCTCACGGTTGGCCGCTTGGGTTTGTTCCTGCTCGGCGGCAAACTGTTGAATCTCCAGCGCCAGAATCTGCTTGTGAATCTGCTGATATTCGCTGGTTTGCTGCTCGAAGTCGCGGGCCAGGCTCGCTTGCTCCTCCAACGGCGCCAGCTGGCGGTGGAGTTCTTGGATGATGTCGTTGACGCGGTCGAGGTTATCATCGGTGGTGGTGAGCTCGCGTTCGGCCTTGGTTTTTTGCTGCTTGTACTTCAAAACACCGGCGGCCTCTTCCAAGATCCCCCGGCGTTCCTCTGGTTTACTGTTAAAAATCGCCTCGACGCGGCCCTGGGAAATAAAGGAGAAGCTCTCCTTGCCCAGCCCCGAGTCCATGAACAAGTCGACGATGTCCTTGAGCCGCACCGCTTGGTTGTTGATGAGAAAATCGGACTCGCCGTCGCGGTACAGCCGCCGCGTGATGGCGACGGTGGCGGGTTGCTCCTTCAAGTAGCCATCGCTGTTATCGAAGGTCATGACCACCTCGGCGCGGTTCAGCGGCGGGCGGTTGGCGGTGCCGGCAAAAATGACGTCGCCCATTTTCTCCCCGCGCAGGCTTTTGGCGCTTTGCTCGCCCAGCGCCCAGCGAATCGCTTCGGTGATGTTGCTCTTGCCGCTGCCGTTGGGGCCGACGATGCCGGTGAGCCCCGAGACGAATTCGATGGTGGTTTTGTCGGCGAAGGATTTGAAGCCGTTGATGGTTAGTTGCTTTAATTGCATAGGTTAACTTCCAGTCGATGCTGAGCCGGCGCTTGGGGCCTGGCGCAACGTCGTTAAGGCGTTGTGCGCCGCGTCTTGCTCAGCCGCTTTTTTATTTTTGCCGACGCCGGTGCCGAGCACCTGGCCGTCGACGACCACGTCCACCTTGAACTGGCGGGCGTGGGCCGGACCGTTTTCACTCAGCAATTGGTATTCGATCTTGACCTCGCCGTCTTGCTGCACAAATTCCTGCAGCGCCGTCTTGTGGTCGAGGTTGGCGTCGAACTCCCCGGCGGCGATGTGCGGGAAAATCACCTGCTCGGCGAATTTCACGTTGGCTTCACGCCCTTGGTCGAGGTATAGCGCGCCATTGAAGGCCTCAAACAAATCCTCCAACAGCGTCAAGCGGCTGCGCGCGCCGGCGGCTTCTTCGCCCTTGCCGAGGCGCACGTAGCGATCGAAGTGCGCCTCCTTAGAAAACATCGAGAAGCTGCGGGTTTGCACGATAGCCGCGCGCATGCGGGTCAGTTTGCCTTCTGGCAGCGTCGGGTAGTGGCGGTACAAGTAATCCGACACGGTGATCTCCAGCACCGCGTCGCCGAGAAACTCGAGGCGCTCGTTGTCGCGCAGCCCCATGTTTTGGTGCTCATTCACATAGGAGGAATGGGTGAAGGCTTCGTCAAGAATCGCGAGATCCTTAAACTCGATCCCGTACCGGTGCCGCAATTCACTGACAAACTCTGATGCAACCATGTGCTTCCTCCTCTAATGTGACCGTAACGTGTCCTTGCCTATTATACAGAAGAGCGCGCCCGGCCGCAAAAAGTCTCGCAGAAACTTCTCGCACAAAAAAAGACAACCGCTTGCGCGATTGCCTTCTGGAAATTAGAGTTTAGTCTTTAGCAGTAAGTTCCACTTCGTTCCAAGGAGATGAACCCCATTGGATGGTGAAGTTCTTGACCCGGTTGGAAACAGGCGTTACGTTGGTCCGGTATTGCACTGGTTCAACGTAGTCTTGATCCATCATCCACTTCTGCCATGCGTAGAACGCCTTCTTACGGTGATCCGCATTCAGAGAAGCTTCACTGTCGATGTCAGCAATCAGCTTGTTGTGCTTCTTCGAAACGAAGCGGCTGAAGTTGTAAGGCGCTTGTTCACTGAACAAGTCAGCAGGTGAAGGTTCGGAAGACAGGGACCAAGCGGCCTGGAACACATCGTAGTCGTTCGTGTCGTTTTGGATCTTGTCGTAGAAGTTTTGGAATTCAAGCAGGCGACCAGAAGTCAGCTTGACGCGCAGGCCGATCTTCTTCCATTGCTGGATGTAGTCTTGGGCAATGGCAGTCGCGGAATCGCCACCGGCCATGGAAGCGAAGCGAATGGTCAACTTCTTGCCGTTAGGATCAGTCCGGTAGCCATCTTTGCCCTTCTTGTAACCCGCATCATCAAGCAGCTTGTTCGCCTTCTTGATGTTCAGTGGGTAGCCCTTCAAGGAGCTGTCGTGGAATTCCTTGAAGACAGGTGGAATCAACGTGGTCCCAGTGGAACGCAGGCCTGGGTAGAACTTGTTGTTGATTTCATCCAAGTTCAGCGCGTAGCTCATCGCCTGACGCAGGGACTTGTTGTTCATCTTGGCGTTCTTGTCCATGACGTTGACACCCTTCTTGGCGTCCCACTTACCAACGTGGAAGCCGATGTAGGTGTAAGACAAGTCTTCCTTACCAAGGATCTTGTAACCCTTGACGTTCTTGTAAGAAGAATAGTTATCGGTAGGCATTTCCATAGCAATGTCATACTTCTTGTTCTTCAAACCAGAAACGATGGAGGAGGTGGAAACAACGGAGGCTGTCAGCTTCTTAGTCTTCGGTTCGCCCTTCCAGTAGTACTTGTTAGCCGTGTAGGCAACGGATTGGCCAGGCACGATCTTGCTCATGACGTAAGGGCCAAAGAACAGTGGCGACTTCCGCACTTGATCGCTAGAAGCCAACTTCTTGAATGGCACACTCTTCAAGTAGTGGTATGGTGCAGCAGATTCAAGGAAGTAACCATTCCCGGACTGCGTAAAGCCTGGCTTCATTTGCTTGAAGTGCAGGATGACTTTCTGGCCATCGGCACCGTCAGGCATTTCAACCCCAGAAATCGTCTTGGACTTGCCATCATGATACTCGCTCAAGCCTTCGATGTTCTGCAAGGAACCGGTGTAACGAGAAGTCGACGTGTCTTTGTTGGCGACGATTTCGTACGCATACTCGATATCCTTGGCAGTCACAGGCTTGCCATCAGACCACTTCACGTTCTTCTTGATCTCGATCGTGGCGGTCTTCTTGTCGTTGTCGAACTTGATGCTGGCAGCACCTTTGTCGTTGAACTTGAAGCCGGACGTGGTGCCAAACAAGGATTCAGCCGCTGGTGTCATGAAGTCGGCATCGTAAGCATCATCATAGAGCTCTTCGTTGAAGACCCCTTTGAATGGCGAATCATCAACAACGGCGATGTTCAAGGTTGCACCCTTGACCGCAGCCTTCTTGTTAGTCGTTGCTAACGGGAAGGTTTGTTGTTTGGTGGAACTGCTGGAGCTGCTGGAGCTGTTACTCTTGGAGCCGCAAGCCGCCAGAAGCACGGTTAAGGCAGCGACCATGGTAACAGAACCCAGAATGGATTTTTTACTCATGTTGTTTCCCCCCTAATTTCCAGAACCCCTCAATCCTTTGCCCAAAGGATTGAAAAGCTTTCTGTGACAAAAATGATAGCATCATGAAAATTCTACGTCAACTGTAATGTGCAAAAAGTTTGAGAAATTGGCGAAGTTTTTCATGAAATCCTCATTTCATGAGACTAACCACGGCGTTGACGGGAGTCAGCGGCGCGCTTCAAGGCCTGGCCGACGAAGTTAATCGACAGCGACAGCCCTAACAAGACTAACGCGGCTGGCAGCCACACCCACCAGCGGTCGATGGTGACTTCGGGATTGGTCGCATACCCGATTAAGGTCCCAAGACTAGGCGTGCTGTTTGGCAGGCCAAAGCCCAGGAAGGCCAGCCCAGATTCTAGGCCGATACTTGAGGCGATGGTCAGCGTCAAGTCGGTGATGATGATGGAGCTAATATTCGGCAAGACGCCGGCAAACATAATCTTAAAGTTGCTGGTGCCGCTAGTTTTCGAGGCGTACACATAATCGCGCCGCCCTTGCGACAAGACCTGTGAGCGCACGAGTCGCGTGGTGGTCATCCACGAAAAGGCCGTCATGATCATGACCAGCTTGAAGCCGTCGTAATGTGGCACGATGGTGACCAAGACGATGATCAACAGCATGGATGGCAGGACCATCCAGAAATCGACGATGCGCATGATGACGTTATCGACCATGCCGCCGAAGTAACCGGAAATGGTGCCGAGCACGATGCCGATAAACTCGATCAGAATCGCCACGGAAACCCCAATGCCGATGGAGTTACGGGCGGCAACGAACAGATACCGGAAGATGTCCCGGCCGCCTTCATCGGTGCCGAGAATGTGCCCGTTCACGCCCGGGGCCATGTAGCGGTCCAAGACGTTAACGTTGGTGGTCAGCTCCCCGGAGTTCATGGTGCCGACGATCAGCGCCGCGGCAATAATCAAAATCGCGATGACTAAGGCGACGATGGCGCCTTTGTCCTTCAAAAATTCACGTACAATTACCCGGAAAGCGGAAGGTGAAGCGGCAATTGCAGTTTCTGGCACCTGGGTGTCAGTCGTTGGTGTGTCTTCTTTAGCCATTGTCATTTCCCCCTTTCCTACTCGACCCGGACACGTGGATCAACGATGCTCATGATGATATCGGACAACAAGTTCCCTAACAGGGTCAAGAAGCCGAACAGCAAGGTCAATGCCGTGATGACGGAATAGTCGTTAGCAGTAATGGACGAAACGAATAATTGCCCCATCCCTTGGTAACTGAAAATCGTTTCAACGTAGATCGACCCACCGAGCAAGCCGGTGATCGAGTTCCCCAGAAACGCCGCGATTGGCAGCAAGGAGTTGCGCAAAATGTGCCGGTTAAAGACGACGCGTTCTGGCACCCCTTTGGACCGCGCGGTGCGGACGAAGTCTTCGTTGGTGTTATCGATGACCCCGGCGCGCAGGTACTGAATGGTACCGCTGGTGCTGACCAGCCCCCCGACTAACGCCGGCAAGATCATGTGGTACAAGCGACTGCCCCAGTAGCCAATGGTGCCTGGATCGGCGTTCAATGACACGTAGCCGCTCGTTGGGAACCACTGCAACACGTAGCCGAAGACAACCAAGCCGAACAGGTAGAACACGAAGGATGGCATCGCCAGCAAAACGAACGTGTACAGCTGGATGCTCTTGTCGCGCAACGTGTCTTCATACCGACCGGCGATGACGCCAAACGGAATGGCGATCCCGTAAGAAATGACTACCGTGAGCAGCGCCAACCAGAAGGTGTTGACCGCGCGTTCACCAATCAAGCCGGTGACGGCGCGCTTGTACGTGTAGCTTTGCCCTAAGTCGCCATGGAACATGTTGACGACCCAGTGGAAGTATTGCGTCCACCACGGGTCATTCAACCCGGCGGCAGCTTTTAAGTGCGCGATTTGCGCTGGGTCTGTTTGCGGCGTGATCAAGCCGGTGAAGGGATCCCCAGGCATCATCTTGGCGAGAATGAACACCAAGATACTCAGCAAAATCAGCTGGGGAATCATGATCAGCACGCGTCGTAAAATTGTTTTCCACATAGTCTACGCCTCCCCGCCGTCTGCCAGTTCCGGTAAGGCGGCCTGGTGCGTGTCGCTGACCCGTTGCAGGTCATAGACGCGCCCATTCTTGTCGTAATACCGGTTCTCTTCTTCGGTGAATTCCTTTTCGATGGCCTTGCGGTGCGCCACGTGGGCGTCACGGTCGCCGGGCTTGACTTCAGGAATCGCCGCCAACAAGCGCTTGGTGTAGATGTGCTTCGGGTCGGTGTAGATGTCCTCGCGCGTGCCGATTTCAACGAAGCGGCCGCGGTGCATGATGGCCATCGCCCGACACATGTGCTTCACGACACCCAGGTCATGAGAGATGAACAAATAAGAAATGTTGTACTGTTCCTGGATGCGCTTCATGAAGTTCAGCACCTGCGCCTGCACGGACAGGTCCAGCGCCGAAACGGGTTCGTCGGCGACGATCAACTTCGGGTTGGTCGCCACGGCCCGGGCCACGCCGATGCGCTGGCGCTGGCCGCCGGAGAATTCATGCGGGTACTTGTACAACGCGTCGCTTGGCATGCCGACGATGTCCAAGAGCTCCTGGACGCGCTTGCGTTCTTCCGTGGCGCTGAGGCGTTGGAAGTTGCGAATCGGCTCGGCGATGATGTCTTCGATGCGCTTACGGGGATTCAGGCTCGACAAGGAATCCTGAAAAATCATTTGGACGTCCTTGTTGTATTGCAAGGCCTTGCGGTTCTTGGCCTTGGTGATGTCCTTGCCCTTGTAAATAATCTGGCCGGACGTAACGGGCTCGAGGCCCACGATGGCCTTGCCGATGGTGGACTTACCGGAACCGGATTCGCCAATCAGCCCGTAGGTTTCGCCTTCTTCGATGTCGAAGTTGACGCCGTCGACGGCGAGCACATGGTCGGTGACGCGATTCCAGAAGCCGCTGCGAATCGGGTAGTGGATCTTGAGGTTGCGAATTTCAATCAATGCCATAATGTTTCCCCCGTTAATCTTCCGAATCGTCGGTGACGCCGGCGCCACCAACCGCAGTTTCTACGGCTGGCTTGTCCGGTGCCGCGGCGATTTGCTCGGCGGTTGGTGCCGGTTCGTCTTCGAAGTGGAACGACTTGTAGCACGTGCACTGAACGAAGTGATCCGGGCCAACTTCATGCATCGTCGGCTTGGCTTCATGCGCGCTGTCAGGAATCCACGGAATCCGTTCGGCGAAGCGGCAGCCTTCAATTTGCATGTTTTTCAATGACGGCACGACGCCTTGGATGACGTGCAGTTCATCGTCATCGGAGTCCGCCTGCGGCATGGAGCGCAGAAGACTGCGGGTGTACGGGTGCGTCGGGTGCTCGAAGACATCCTTGACGCTGCCTTTTTCCACGATTTGGCCGGCGTACATGACGGCGACGCGATCCGCGGTTTCGGCCACGACCCCGAGGTCATGGGTAATCAAAATAATGCCGGAGTGGGTTTCGGATTGAATCTGGCGCAACAAGTCCAGAATCTGGGCCTGAATCGTGACGTCCAGCGCCGTGGTCGGCTCGTCGGCGATGATGATCGGCGGCTTGCAGGCGATGGCAATGGCGATGACGACACGCTGGCGCATGCCCCCAGAAAGCTCATGCGGATATTGGCGGAAGGTGCGTTCCGGATTCGGAATACCAACCTGGCCCAAGAGTTCCAAGACGCGCTTGTCGCGCTCTTCCTTGGTCATCTTGGTGTGGTACAGCAAGGTCTCGGCGATTTGGTCCCCAATGCGCATCAGCGGGTTCAACGCCGCCAACGGGTCCTGGAAAATCATGCCGATGTCGTTACCGCGCAACCGGTTGTAAATGGGTTCGTTGAGCCCCACCAAGTTCAGGTCACTGTACAAAATGTCACCGGTAACCTTCGTGTTCATTGGATTGTGGAGCCCGATGATGCTGGTGGCCAGGGTACTTTTCCCCGAGCCGGACTCGCCGACGATCGCCAGGATCTCGTCTCTTTTCAGGGTCAAGCTGACATCATCGACGGCATCATAGAAATCATCGCCAACACGAAACGCAGTGTGAAGGTGCTGAATATCCAGCAATAGGTCTTCTGGTTTGTCCATCGTAAATCCCCCTTTTCCTTCCCACTCTTTTGACAAGTATGAGAACTAGATTAAATTTCAAATCAATTTATGATTCATTATACAAACCACCCCGCCCCTTTGCAAGAGGCGAAGCGCGTCGGTTTACGCTTTCAAAGCGTTTTCTTGGTGATTCCGGCGCTTTTTTTGGCAATCGGCCCGCAATTTTCCCGTGTGGCGGCACGCTAAGCGGCAAATGAGGGGCGCTCATTGTTGGTAATTGTAAGTAAACAGGCGTCTACGCATCATGAACAACTGAGCCGAAAAGAAAAACGGCCTGGTTAGCCGTTCGTTGGATTGCTGGGTGTGGTGCGCGCATCATCACTGACTTAGCGCGACAAGCGCCTTATTTGCTTTGGTGCGCGAGCACGTATTGCACGGCGTCGCCGACGGTCACAATCTTATCGGCATCCGCGTCGGGAATCTCGGCGCCGAAAGTATCCTCGAGCTCGAGCACGAACTCCACGATGTCGATCGAATCGGCGTCGAGGTCTTCCTTAAAGTTCAAGTCGTTGGTGATCTTCGCCGCTGGAATCTGAAAGTGGTCTTGGATCAAGCCCGAGATTTTATCAAATGCTTCTTGCTCAGTCATGATGTTCCTCCTTGTCAATTACACGAGGACTAATATACCGGTTTCAAGGCGATTTGTCTATGCTTGGGTGAAGTAGTCGACGACTTTGGTGATGGTGCCGTTTTGCACCATATCGTGAATCTGGCGCACGGTGTAATACACCGCCTTGGCGTCGGCGCCGCCGTGGGCCTTCACCACCGGCGCCTTCAACCCCAACAAGGCCGCGCCGCCGTAGCTGGAAACGTCGAAGGTCTGGGCAATGTTGGTGATGCCGCTTTTCAGCATTAAACCGCCGAGCTTGCCGCGCACGCCGCCGTCATAAATTGCGTGCTTAACCAGCCGCAAAATATTCTTGGCCGTGCCTTCGATGGCCTTCAGCGCGGCGTTGCCGGTGAAGCCATCGGTGACCACGACGTCCGCCACGCCGTTCAACAGGTGATCGGCCTCGACGTTGCCGATAAAGTTTAGGTTCGGCATGTCGCTGAGCAGCTTGTAGGTCTCCTGGTGCAACGCGTCGCCTTTGTTGGCTTCACTGCCGTTGTTCAACAGCGCCACGCGCGGATTCTTCAAGCCGCGCAGGTCGCGGGCGTAGAAGTCCCCCATCACCGCGTAGTTCACCAGCTGTTGCGGACGATTCTCCGCGTTGGCGCCGACGTCAAGCATCACAAAGCCCTGGCCGTCGACGGTGGGCAGCGTCGGCATCAAGCCGGGCCGATCGATGCCGCGAATGCGGCCGACGATAAGCAACCCGGCGGCCAACAGCGCCCCGGTGGAGCCGAGGGAAAAGACGGCGTCCGCGTCTCCGGCCTTTACGGCTTGAGCGGCCAGCACCATCGAAGCCTGCTTCTTGCTGCGAATCGCGTGCACCGGCTCGTCGTCGCTGTTAATTTTCTCCGTGGTGTGCACGATGGTGATGCGCGTGTCGGACTTTAACAACGGGCGAATCTGTTGTTCATCCCCGTAAAGCGTGAATTCGACATCGGTCAATTCGTCGCGCGCCTGCTCGACACCTTCAATGACCACCTGTGGGGCGTGGTCGCCGCCCATCGCGTCAACTGCAATTTTCATCCGTAACTCCTCCGTTTTTCGCTGGCCGTTAAGGTCTAGTCGTCAGTATACCACCCCGGCGGCGCCGCGCCCAAGCGCGAGGTCAGTCGAGCACGCCGCGGGTTTGTTGCTGGCGGGCCAGGTACGCCCGCAGCGGGGCAAACTCCGGCGCACTCAAGGTCGGGTCCTGCTTGAATAAGCGCGCCGCTTCTTGTTGGGCGACGTTTAAGCTCGCGTAGTCGCCCACCGGATCGCCCACGCGAAACTCGGGCAGGCCGCTTTGCTTCTGGCCAAAAATGTCCCCCGACCCGCGCAGCGCGAGGTCTTCTTCGGCCAGTTTGAAGCCGTCGGTGGTGGTGACCATCGTTTGCATCCGGGTGACGCCGGTGTCGTTTTTCGGATCGGCAATCAAGATGCACTGCGCGGCGGCGTTGCCGCGCCCCACGCGGCCGCGCAGTTGGTGCAACTGCGCGAGGCCGAAGCGGTCGGCGTCAAAAATCGCCATCACCGTGGCGTTGGGCACGTCGACGCCGACTTCGACGACGGTGGTCGACACCAACACCTGGGTGCGCCCGGCGGCAAAGTCGTGCATGATCGCGTCTTTTTCCGCCGGCTTCATTTGCCCATGCAGCAAGGCCACGCTGCCGCGGTCGCCCACGGCGTGTTGCATGTCTTCATATAATTGTTCCGCGTTTTGCAGGTCGATTTTCTCGCTTTCGGCAATCAACGGCGTGATGGCAAAGGCCTGATGCCCCGCCGCCAGCGCGGCCAAAATCGCCGCATGCGCCTGGCGCACCTGATTTTTGCGCAGCCAGATGGTGGTGATGGGCTGGCGGCCGGCGGGTAATTCGTCGATGCTCGACACGTCCATTTCGCCATACGCGGTGATTGCCAGCGTCCGCGGAATCGGCGTGGCGGTCATCGCCAGCAGGTCGGGCTTCAGCCCTTTTTCCTGCAAAATGCGGCGCTGGTTGACGCCAAAGCGGTGCTGCTCGTCGATGATGGCCAAGCCCAGCGCGGCAAAGTTCACGTCGGGTTGGATCAAGGCGTGGGTCCCGATGACGATATCGATGGCGCCGCTGGCCAAGTCGGCGTACGTCGCCTTGCGCTCGGCCGCCGGGGTCGACCCGGTCAATAGCGCCACTCGCACGGGAAAATCGGCAAAGAGCTTGGTCAGCTTGGCGTAATGCTGCTCGGCCAAGACCTCGGTGGGCACCATCAACGCCGCTTGGTAGCGCGCCGTCACCGCGGCGTACATGACGATGGCGGCGACGACGGTTTTGCCGCTGCCAACGTCACCTTGCAACAGGCGGTTCATGTGCGTCGGCCGGCGCATGTCCACGCAGATTTCGTTGACCACCCGCTTTTGCGCGTTGGTTAGCGCAAACGGCAGGGTTTGAATCAGCGCGCGGACCTTGGCGTTGCCGTAGGGAATCGCCAGGCCGTTTGCCGCCGTGTCGTTTGCCGACTTTAACGCCTGAATCTGACATTCAAATAGAAAGAACTCGCGAAAAATGGCGCTGCGCCGCGCGGCCTTGGCTTCCTGCGGCGAATCGGGAAAATGCATCCCGTGCACAATCGCCGAGTTGTCCTCCAGCCGGTAATGGGCGCGCAACGCCGGCGGCACTTCGGTGGGCAAGTCGGCGCCGTCGCGGTCGTAAGCGGCGCGAATCAACTCTTTTAACGTCGACTGGCGCACGTGCTTGTTCACCGGATAAATTCCGGCCAAAGACGGCGCGCCGTCGGTTTGCGTGGCCAGGATTTTCATCCCGGTCAGTGCCTTGCGGTTGGCGTCCCACTTGCCATAAATCGCCGCTTCGGTGCCTTGTTCCACCTTGTCCTTCAGCCACGGCTGGTTGAAGAAGCTGACGCGCACCACATCGCGGTCGACTTGCAGGTTAAAATTCAACCGGCTGGTGCGGCCATAACGCCCCACCACCGGCACGCTGGCCACGACACCCTTGACGGTAAGCTTCTCGCCGTCGAGCGCCGTGCTTAAGTCCTTGACCTGCAAGTCGTCGTAGCGAAACGGAAAGTAAAACAATAAGTCACCAATCGTCCGAATATCGAGACTAGCCAGGGCCTCGGCGCGCTTCTCGCCGACGCCTGGCAGGCTAGTCACGGAATCTGTCAACGCGATACGCGTCACCTCCCAACCAAAACGGCCCTGCGCCCGCGAGGCGAGCACAGGGCCGACGACTTATTCGACAGAGACCAGGTAAGGATATACCGGCTGGTCGCCTTGGTGAATCTCGACTTCGATCTCCTCATTGGCGGCGGTCACCGCATCACTGATGGCGTCCGCCTCGTCTTGGGTGCCAGAATCGCCGATGATGACGGTCACGATTTCGCTATCGTCATCCAGCATGGCGTTGATCATGTTGATCGTCGCCTGCTGCCGGTCGGCGTCGGTAATCTTGATGGCGCCGTCGATGATGCCCATCCAGTCGCCGTCGTGAATCTCCAGCCCGTCGATGGTGGTATCGCGAATCGCCTGGGTAACGGAGCCGGAAATCACGTTGCCGAGCTCGGCGGTCATGTTTGCCACATTGCTGTCGAGGTCGGCCTCAGGGTTATACCCCAACATCGCGGTCAGGCCTTGGTTAATCGTCTTGGACTTGACCACGGCGACTGGCAATTCGGCCGCCTTCGCCGCTTCTTCGGCCGCCATGAAAATGTTGCCGTTGTTCGGCAGCACGACGACTTGCTTGGCGTGCGCGGCGGTAATCGCCTCTAAAATATCGTTGGTGCTTGGGTTCATGGTTTGGCCACCGTTTAACACGTAGCTGACGCCGAGGCTCTTGAACAATTCGCCCAGGCCCTTACCGGCGGCGATGGCCACGACCCCAAAGGCCGCCAGCGGCTGCGGGGCAGCCGGCTTGGCTTCGTTGCGCTCAATGATGCTTTCGTGTTGCAGGCGCATGTTGTCGACCTTGATTTTCGCCAAGGTGCCAAACTGCTGGCCGTAACGGAACACGGTGCCTGGATGCTCGGTGTGGACGTGGACCTTGACGACTTCTTCGTCGGCCACTACCAAGGTGGAGTCGCCGAGGTCGTTCAAGTAGTTGCGGAAGCTTTCGTAATCGAATGGCTTCTTGTTATCCCCTTCGCCGAGGTTGACCATCATTTCCGTGCAGTAACCGTAAACGATGTCGGCGGGATCGAGTTGGGTCTGCGCGTCTTGATGATGCGTCGCGTTAACCATTTCGTCCATTTCCGCCTCGCTTGGCACATACGCGTTGACGTCGCCGTCGCCGGTGAGCCCTTCGCGGAAACCTTCATAAATGAAGACCAGGCCTTGGCCACCGGAGTCGACCACGCCGACTTCCTTGAGCACCGGCAACAAGTCTGGCGTCTTGGCCAGCGCTTTTTTGGCGCCTTTGACCACGGCGTCCATCACGACCACCGTGTCGCTGGACTGGTTGGCCGCCTTCAAGCCGGCCTTGGCCGCCTCGCGCGCCACGGTGAGAATCGTGCCTTCAACGGGTTTCATCACGGCCTTGTACGCAGTTTCGACACCGCTGGCAAACGCGTCGGCTAAATCTTGTGCCGTCAGCGTCTGCTTGGGCTCCACGCTTTTGGCAAAGCCGCGGAACAGCTGGGACGAAATCACCCCGGAGTTCCCGCGGGCGCCCATCAACAGGCCCTTGCCCAGGTGCTTGGCGAGTTGCCCGACATGATCGGCGTCGGCTTCCAACACGGCCTTGGCTCCGGTTTGAAAGGTCAGGTTCATGTTCGTCCCGGTATCGCCATCCGGCACGGGAAAAACATTCAATGAATTAACAAACTCAGCATTTTTATTAATACGGTGGGCCGCCATCCGGATCATGTCCTGAAATTTAGCCGCACTAATCGTCGTAACTTCCACTCGGTGTTTCCTCCTCAATGCGCTTGTCGAATCGGTGATTAATCGTCGCCGAGAACGCGCACGCCTTGTACGATCACCGTCACCGCGTTAGCCGTGACGCCAAGCATCGTTTCAAGATTATACTTCACTTTTTCTTGGACATTGCGGCACACCTCGGAAATCTTGGTGCCATAGCCGACGATGATGTTGACCTCCACCGTCACCCCGTTGTCCTGCTGGCGCACGACAACGCCGCGCGAATAATTCTCGCGCTTCAAGATGTCGTTGAGATTGTCACGAATCTGATTGCGACTGGCCATCCCCACGATGCCATAAATGTCGGTGGCAGCGCCGCCGACGACCGTGGCAATCACGCCATTCGCGATATCGATCGTGCCAAACTTGGTCTTGATTTTAACCGCCATGAAAAAGTCCTCCTATCAAGTAGTGAGCCGGTGCGGGAAGAAACGGAGCGTAGGCGCCGCCTGAGCGCTGAAGCACGGGTTGTGTGCTTCGAGCTCAGGTGGACCTACGCGCAGTTTCTTGCACCGGCGAGCACAATTAGAGCAAGTCGTGAGCAACGGCGGTTAGCGAGTGGCGCAGAGGCGCCGCCTGAGCGGTGAAGCGCGGGTTGTGCGCTTCGGTGACCAGGTGGTCCTCTGTGTAGCTCGCTGCCGTTGCAAGCACAATTAGAGCAAGTAGTGAGCAACGGCGGGTAAGTGACGGAGCACAAGCGCCGCCTGCGTGGTGACTGGCGGGTTTTGCCAGTCAGTGCGCAGGGGGGACTTGTGTGCAGTCGCTTGCCGTTGCGAGCACAATTACGGCGCAAAAATCCCGTCGCATTTCTACGATAGTTTAGCATATTTCGCCGCGCCGCGCGAATCACGGGCAACGGTGCCAACAGAATTGGCCACAACTCACCTCAAATTTAGAATACGCAAAACTTGATTGGCTGACCACCCAACCGAAAAATTTGCTGGTCGCGATTAATGCCCACCCTGTGCACCACGCCAGCCCCCGATTTGCCCACTGAATATTTTCTGTATGAACTCGATGGGCACTTTGAAATTCCTGCATATCCGTTCTATTTGCCAAGCCCGGGCGCACCGCGAAAAAATCGACGTATCCCTTGGCGCTCAAAGAAAGGCGCGGCCGGACCGCAAAAATCATGCGCTGTTAAACGATGCATACGCCGCTGCCACGCAGAACTACCCACCTGTCTGCACGTGAGCGGCCCTGATATTTACCGAGTAATCAGCCAAACCCGCGCCAGCACTGCGTTCCGAGGCGATTTTTGCGGTAGGTTTTTGCTTGGCAAATAGCCGGTTTCGGGCCACTTTCCGCCTACCCGGCCGCTGCGGGTCACACGAAGTTCGGTCTATTCGCGACTCGGCTGCCGTGCTATGCTAGGAGATATTAATCCAGAAAGAGGCCGACCCGTGAAATTTCTCGACGCATTGGATTCGATTTTTACTTCTATCGGCAACACCGTCGCCATCGGCTTGCTCTTGATTGCCGTGGTGATGCCGGCGTTGCAGCCGATCATGATGGTGCTGTTGCCCATCGTCTTTTTGCTGGGGACCCTTTCCTACGGGCGGCAGCAACGCTGGTGGCTGACCGGCCTGTACGGCGTGATCGCGGTGGCCGTGATTATTTTTGATTTCGTCGAGTTCTTCGCCTAGCTGTCAAGTATTCTTCCTTAGCAGAGCTTGCAAATGCCCTGTCCGTATGATAAGTTAGTCTAGTGAAAAATTCGCAGGTAGCGAAGTAGCAAGGAGGGTCTCACTTTGGCAAAGGACGTAATCACCGGGCGCCACACGACTTTCGGCAATAAGCGGTCTCACGCTTTGAACTCCAGTCGGCGTGCTTGGAAAGCAAATCTTCAAAAGGTACGCATTTTAGTTGATGGCAAGCCAAAGCGCGTGTGGGTTTCCGCTCGTGCATTGAAATCAGGTAAAGTGACTCGGGTCTAACCCGCTAGCGAGAACAATCTTGTTCTCGTTTTTTTGTGCCGAAAATTATCCAGAACCGACAACACGCCTGACTCGGCCGAGTCAGGCGTGTGTTTAATTATCCACTTGTTGCCCCCGCCGGTCACGGCTGTATATCACAGCCACTACCCCGGCAGTCAGGCTCACCGTGATCGGCTGCGTCCCCACGAATTCGTTGGAGGCCCAGGCGAATGGCGTTTGTGACGACCAGTCGCGCAGCGTGTACTTGCCGCCGGTGATGGTCAGCCCCGTCACGCCCATCAGCGGCACGATCCCGATATAATCATACCCGGCTTGTGGCGAAAATGTGCGGGTGCCGCCGGCCAGAAAGTACGCCAGATTGTCGTGATCCACCAGACTGATTTGCGCAGCAAACGGTTGAAACCGCGCCTCGGCAGGCACATAGAGATTCGCCAGCAGATGATCCAACCGCCCGCCGGTGGCGCCCACCAGCGTCACCGCATCGGCGTGATGATCCATTAAGGCCAGCTGCACGGCCAGCTCCGTGTCGGTGTCGTCTTTTTCCGGCTGCACCGCCGTGATGTCCGCCACCGCCGAAGTCACCCGCGCGTGCTCGGCGGCAGTGAGCGAATCAAAATCCCCCACGGCAAACACTGGCGTGATGCCGGCGTTGAGCAAATGCAAGGTGCCGCGGTCGACGCCGACCCAATCTCCTGGCAGACTCGCCCAGTTGGCCGGTAACTCCTCAACCGGCCCGCCGAGCATCAGATTCAGCCGGGTCATTAGTGTTCGAAGGCGCGCAGCTTGGCGATTTGCGCGGCGGGTTCGCCCTTGCTGAAGACATAGGAGCCGGCCACGAAGATGTCGGCGCCTGCGGTCAGGCAACTTTCGATGGTTTGGTCGCTGATGCCGCCGTCGACTTCGATGTCAAACTGCAAGCCGCGGGCCTTACGCATGTCGCTGAGCCGGCGCACCTTGTCGGCCATTTCAGGCAGGAATTTTTGCCCACCGAAGCCGGGGTTCACGGTCATCACCAGCACCTGGTCAACATTCGGTAGCAATTCGTCGATGGTGCTCAGGCTCGTGCCGGGGTTGACGACGATGCCGGCCTTCACGCCGCTAGCCTTCATCAACTGCAAGGTGCGGTGAATGTGTGGCGTGGCCTCGACGTGGGCCATGATGGTATCCGCACCGGCCTTGGCGAAGGGTTCGATCCACATGTCCGGATCGGTGACCATCAGGTGAACGTCCAGCGGCAAGTTGGTGATTGGGCGCAAGGCGCTGACGATGCCAGGGCCAAAGCTCAGGTTCGGCACGAAATGGCCATCCATGATATCGACGTGAATGACGTCGGCGCCGGCTTCCTCCACGACATGAATGTCGCGTTCCATGTTCACATAGTCAGAGCTTAAAATCGACGGTGCAATCTTCATTGAAAAATCCTCCTGGCGCGATTTGCGCAACTTATTGTTTACGATAAACCGGCCGCTTGCCGGCCAGCTCACTGCGAAACTGTAAATAATTCTCATAGCGACTCGGCATGATGGTCCCGGCCGCCACCGCGGCCTTCACCGCGCACGCGGGCTCGGCAACGTGTTGGCAGCCGCGGAACTTGCACTGCCCGGCCACCGCAACGAACTCCGGAAACCGGTCGCGCAACTCGGTGAGCTCGACGTCCAACAGACTCAGGCTGGAAAAGCCCGGGGTGTCGGCGACCAAGCCGCCGTTAGCCATGAATAACTCGGTGGTACGCGTCGTGTGCTTGCCGCGGTTTAAGGCCTTGCTGATGGCTCCGGTGGCTTGCGTCAGCCCCGGCACCAGATGATTCAGCAGCGTCGACTTTCCCGCGCCGGTTTGCCCGGTGAAAATCGTCAGCTTGTCGGCAAACGTCGCCTGCACCGCCGCCATCGTCGCCGGCGCAAACGGCGGCTCGCTGTGAAAACTCGCGTAGCCAATCTCCGCATACCCGGCCAGCCAAGTGGTGATTTGCGCCAGTTGCGCCGGCGTGGCGAGGTCGGTTTTGGTGAGGTAAATGCTGGCGTGAATCTGCTTGCCTTCCAGATACACAAGGAAGCGATCCAGCAGATTCAAGGAAAAATCCGGTTCGACAGCCGCCACCACCAAGATGGCGGCGTCGACATTGGCCACCGGCGGGCGCACCAACGCGTTTTGGCGCGGCAACACTTGGGTCATGCTGCCGTCGGAATGGCCGTCAGCCGTCGGGGTGAAGGCCACCCAGTCGCCGACCACCGGCCGCAGCTTGCTTTGCCGCAGCTGGCCGCGGCCGCGCGTGCGATAGACTTGGTCGCCTACCGCGATATCGTAGTAGCCACTGATTTGGCGAATGACCCGGCCCTTTAAAGTTTCTGTCACGTGGTTGCCTCCTTTGGTCAATCGCTGCTACTGCTGCTGGATTCTTCCGTGGTTTTTGGTCCCTTGGAAATCACGACGTTAATCGTCTCCCCCGGCTTGAGCTTCGTCCCCTTGGCCGGGGATTGACTGGCCACCTGGCCCTTTGCCACCGTATCAGAATAATCGTCCGTGACGGCTAATTTCAACCCATTGTCATCGGCGTAGCGTTGCGCCAAGTTCTGGCCGAAGCCGGTGAGGTCTTGAATGGTGACCTCCTTGTTGGATTCCGCCTTGCTCGGGTCAACCCCCTTGCTGACGGTAATGGTCAAGGTGTCGCCGCGCGCCAACATCGTGCCCGGCGCCGGGCTCTGCTGGCTGACCATGCCCTTGGCGACATTATCGTCGTATTCGGAATCGACCTTCAGCGTCAGACCCTGCGTTTCGGCGTAATCACGCGCCGAGGACTCGGTGTAGTTGCCGACCAAATTGGCGACGGCAAACTTGCTGGAACCGGAGGACACGGTGAAGGTTATCGTCGTGTCGCCTGGCACAACCTTCTTGCCGGCGGCGATGTCTTGATCCGTGATTTGGCCGCTTGGGGCGGTGTCCGAAGTCGTTTCCAGCTTCGACACGGTGAACCCGCGGTCTTCGAGATCTTTTTTCACATCGTCGTAGTCCTGGCCGACGTAATCCTTCAGCGTAAATTTCTTCACGCCTTTGCTGATGACGATGTCGACCTTGCTGTCTTCCTTGAGATCCGTGTTTTGCGCCGGGTCGCTTTTAATGATGCGATTCTTGGCGACCTTGGTGCTGGACTGCTTGGTGATCTTGCCGAGCTTCAGGTTGCTGTTGGCTAAGGCGGACTTGGCCTGGGTGGTGGTCATTCCCCGCAGGTCGGGCACGGTGGTGTCGCTGGGGCCGCCGACAAACGCGGCAATCAGCAAACCGATCAAGGCCGCCGCCACGACGCCGGCGATGATAAACGGCAGCCGCCGCTTCCACTTGGCCTTGTTGCTCAACACTTTGGTCACCGGCGTCACCGGGCTATCGTCCTTGGTGGCCGCTTCGACTGGCGTCGCCGGCGTGGTGGCAGCTGCAGCCGCGGCGGCCGCGGGAATAATCTTGGTTTCGTCGAGGTCGGAGGCGACCGGCGGCACGTATTTTTCCTCGTGCGCCCGGGCCGGACTCAAGGCGGTGCGCAGGTCGCTGGCCATGGCGTCGGCGCTGGTGTAGCGGTTCAACGGATCCTTGGCGGTGGCCTTGATCACCACGTTTTCCAAGGCTTGGGGAATGCGCGGGTCAAAATCGCGCACGCTTGGCATGTCCTCTTGGAAGTGCTTCAGGGCGATAGCCACGGCCGAATCGCCTTCAAACGGCACGGTGCCCGTCAGCATTTCAAACAGGATAATTCCCAGCGCATAAATGTCGCTTTGCTTGGTGGGCATGCCGCCGCGCGCCTGTTCCGGCGAAAGGTAGTGCACGGAGCCGAGCAGCGAGTTGGTCTGGGTCATCGAGTTGTCGGACAACGCCACGGCGATGCCGAAGTCGGAAATCTTCGCGGTACCGTCTTGGGCAATCAGGATGTTTTGTGGCTTCAAGTCGCGGTGGATGATGTTGTGGTCATGCGCGGCTTGCACCGCCGACAGCACCTGGGTCATGATTTCCACGACGCGCTGGTACGGAATCGGAAAATGCTCGACGATGTATTTCTTCAAGTCCGTGCCTTGCACGTACTCCATGACCAGATATTGCTGGCCGGACGCCTCGCCGACATCGTAAATCGCCACGATGTTGGGGTGCACCAATTCGCTGGTGGCATGCGCCTCCCGCTGGAAGCGCCGCAGCGTGTCCGGGTCGTCTTGCAGATCCAGCCGCAACACCTTCACCGCCACATCGCGGTCGAGGATCAGGTCGCGGGCCAGGTAGACGTTGGCCATGCCGCCTTCGCCTAGCGTGCGGATTAACTTGTATCGTTCGTCTAAGACGACGCCAGGTTCAATCATGCCTGTCCCCTCCAATCCTGATGAATGATGAGTGCGGTGATGTTATCCGGGCCGCCGGCGGCATTGGCCGCGGCCACCATTTGCCCGGCCATGGTGCCGATGGGAATCCCGCTAGCCAAAATATTGGCCAGCTGGTCGTCGCTCACCTGGTTGGTCAAGCCATCCGAGCACAGCAACAAGTAATCCTGATACTCCATGTCGTAAATCGTCACGTCGGCGTCGACGGAATCGGCCACGCCAAGGCTGCGGGTGATGACGTTGCGGCGCGGAAACTTCCGCGCCTGCGCCGGGGTCAGCTCGCCGGATTTGACCAGCTCGTTGACCAGGCTGTGGTCCTCGGTGATTTGCACCAGGTGCCCGCCGCGGTACAAGTACCCGCGGGAGTCGCCAATGTTGGCCACCACGAAGCGGTTGCCGGAGATGATCACGGCCACCAGCGTCGTGCCCATTCCGGACAAATCAGCGAATTGGTTGGCTTTTTCTAAGATCAGGCTGTTTTCCTGTTGCAGCTCGAAGACCAGCCACCGCACCAACTCGGAGATGTCGGCGGCGGTGGTGTTTTCAAAGGCGTAGCCAATGTGGGACACGGCCATTTCGCTGGCCACATCCCCGCCTTGATGCCCGCCCATGCCATCGGCGACGATGGCGAGCATCGCCTGGCCGCGGTTGGTGAACAACCCGACGTAATCTTCATTATTCGGCCGTTTTTGACCAATGTCGGTTCGGTATGCGAATTCCATGAACTCTCCTATGCTTCCCGCACAAAACTGGCAATGAAAAACCCGTCCGTGCCGTAATCATCTGGGAACAGCTGCAAGGCCGGCGCACTGTGCGCGGCCAGCGGCTTGGCGGTCGGAACGGCCACCTGCTTGAACCCGGGATGGGCGGCCAAGAAGGCGGCCACCACGTCCTGATTTTCCTCACGTACCATTGTACACGTACTGTAAGTCAGCCGCCCGCCTATTTTCACCACCGGCGCCACGCCGGCGAGGATGGCCAGCTGGATGTCGTGCAAATGCGTCAGGTCTGCCGGCTGCTTCTCGTAGCGAATCTCGGGCTTGCGGCGCATCAGCCCCAGCCCGGAGCACGGCGCGTCGACCAGCACGGCGTCAAAACTCTCTGGCGCAAACGCCGACGCTACCGCGCGCGCGTCCATCGCCCGCGCGCTCACGCGGTCGGCCAGGCCGAGGCGCGCGGCGTTTTGGGCGATCAGCTTGACCTTGTGCGGATGCAAATCCAGCGCCGTGACCTGCCCGCCTTGTGCGGCGTCGAGGTACTGCGCGATGTGCGTCGTCTTACCCCCTGGCGCGGCGCAGGCGTCGAGCACGTGGTCGCCTGGCTGCAGCGCCAGGCTCGGGGCGACGAGCTGCGAGCTTTCGTCTTGCAAGGTGAAGTCGCCCGCGGCAAACTCCGGCAAGCCGGCGAGGTGGCCGCCTGGGGCCACCAGCCCCACGGCGGAAATCTCGCTCGGCGTTAGTTCCGGCACGCGATCGGCCAAGGCGGCTTGCAGCGCGGCCGGCGTCGTTTTCGTGGTATTCACGCGCAGCGACGCGGCGGCGGGTTGGTTAATGCTGTGCAAGATGCTGGCGGTGCGCTCGGGGCCGAGTTGGTCGGTGAGCTTGGCCACCAGCCAGCGCGGCGTGGAGCTGGCGATGCTGAGGCGCTCAAGCGGGTCGGCGATTTGACCAAAATCCGGCTCGCCTGCGCGCTGCACCTGATGCATCACGGCGGTGACCAGCTTGGCCACGCCGGCGTTGCCGCGCGCCTTGGCCAACTCGGTGGTTTCGTAAAACACCGCGCGGGCCGGCACCTTGTCGAGGTAGCGCAGCTGAAACACCGCCGTTTCCAGCAACGGCATCACCCAGCTCGCCAGTTTTTTGCCGGCAACGAAGGGCTTGAGGATGTACTCCAGTGTCAGCTTGTGTTGAATCACGCCATACACAATCGTGGTGGCGAGGTTGGCGTCGCGTTGGTCCAGGTGCGCCTGGCGCAACGCCGCGTCGAGGGCGAGGTTCGAATAGCTATTTTGCTTGCTGACTTTTTCCAGCACCGCTAGCGCCACGGCGCGAGCATTATTGGGCATTGCCAATGATGAGGTCTCCTTCTTTGATGGCTTGACCGGCGCCGTTTAAAAACGCGGCAATCGGCTGGCGGCTCTTGCCCGCCGGCTGCAATTCGTCGATGGCAAAACTGGTCTGCGCACCAGCCGCCACCACCAGGCGCTTCTTGCTGCGTTCGACGACGACACCAGGCGCGGCGGTGGTCGCCGCTGCCTGCGGCGTGATCGCCCACAGCTTGACGCGCTCACCGTTCAGGTAAACGTAGCCGCCCACCGCCGGCCGCAAGCCGCGCACCCATTGGTCGAGCTGCGGCGCCGGCAAGGTGATGTCGAGGTGTTCCTGCTCCTTGGTTAGCGTCGGGCTAAAGGTCACCAAAGCCGGATCCTGTGGCCGCTTGGTGGCCGTGCCGGCGATGATTTGCGGCAGCGTCTCGAGCAACAAGTCGCGGCCCATCAGGCTGAGCTTGGCGAAAACGGTGCCGGTATCATCGGCGCGCGTCAGCGGCAGGGTTGCTTGGGCGTAGATGTCGCCGGCGTCCATGGCCTTGACCATTTCTATGATGGTCACGCCGGTTACCGCGTCGCCGTTAATGATACTGTATTGAATCGGCGCGCCGCCGCGGTACTTTGGCAGCAGCGACCCGTGGACATTCAGCGCGGCAATCTTGGCCGCCTTCAGGAACTTCGTCGGCAAAAACTGGCCATACGCGGCGGTGACGATGAGGTCCGGGGCCAAGGCGATGGCTTGGTCCAGTTCGGGGCTGCCGCTGAGTTTTTCCGGCTGCAACACGGGAATGCCGAGCTTGGTGGCGGCGACTTTCACCGGTGACTGCTGGAGGCGCTGCTTGCGCCCCACCAGCCGATCGGGTTGCGTGATCACGGTGACCACGTCGTATTTTGCCGCCAAGGCGGTGAGAATCGGCACGCCGAACTCCGGGGTGCCCATGAAAATAATTGATGTCATGCTAAACTCCTTTATGTTGGCCACGTTACACGAAGCTTTGCGGCTCGCGGTCGATGGCCACTTGAAAGCCTTGGCGGCCGCTTTGTTGCGTCGAATCGAGAATCTGGGTGAGCGTGGCGGCGAGTTTTGGCTCGCGTGTGTACTTCACGACGATTTGATAATAGTAGCGATTCTTCAGCCGCGCGATGGCCCCAGGCGTCGGCCCCAAGACGATGGCCGCCGGGGTCAGGCCGGCCTTCAATGTTTTGGCCAGCGAATAAATCGCCTTGGCCGCCTGCTCGGCACTTTGGTGGCTGACGGTGAGCTTAATCGTGAAGTAATACGGCGGGTAGTGGCCGAGGTGGCGAATCGCCATTTCGCGCCGGAAGAACCCCTCGTAGTCGTGGTGCTTGGCGTAGGTGATCGCGTAGTGGTCGGGATTGAAGGTCTGAATGATCACGCTGCCGGGCTTGTCGGCGCGCCCCGCCCGCCCACTGACCTGCGTCAGTAGCTGAAAGGTGCGCTCACTGGCGCGAAAATCGGGCAGGCCCAAGCCGGTGTCGGCGTTGATTACGCCGACCAAGGTGACGTCGGGAAAATCGAGCCCCTTGGCAATCATCTGCGTCCCGAGTAGAATATCCGCCTCGTGCCGGCCGAATTTAGCCAGCAGCTTGGCGTGGCCGCCCTTCTTGCGCGTCGTGTCGACGTCCATGCGCAGCACCCGCGCTTCCGGCAGCAATTCGTTGAGCTTGGCCTCGACTTTTTGCGTGCCGGTGCCGTAGTAGCGAATCTTCGTCGACCCGCAGCTCGGGCAGCGGTGCGGAATCGGCTCCTCGTGGCCGCAGTAATGGCAGCGCAAGGTGTGCGTGTCCATGTGCAACGTCAAGCTGATGTCGCAGTTGGGACACTGCACCACATACCCGCACTCGCGACACATCACGAAGCTCGAGAACCCGCGGCGGTTGAGCAACAGCACGCTTTGTTCGTGGCGCGCCACGCGGTCTTGCAAGGCCGTCAGCAATTCCTGAGAAAAATCTTCTTGGCCGCTTTTTTTCATCGCGTCGCGCATGTCGATGATCGTCACCGGCGGCATCGGTTGCTGGTTAATCCGTTCCGGCAGGCGCAGCAAGGTGTACACGCCTTTTTCCGCCCGGGCGCGACTTTCCAGACTCGGCGTCGCGCTGCCCAGCACCACCGGCGCGCCAAACGTGGCCGCGCGGTGCAAGACGACATCGCGGGCGTGGTAGCGCGGCGCGTCGTCTTGCTTGTAGCTGGTTTCGTGCTCCTCGTCGATGATGAACACGCCGATGTTGGTCAGCGGGGCAAACGCCGCCGAGCGCGCGCCGACGACGATTTTCGCCTCACCGCGCTGGATGCGCCGCCACTCGTCGAACTTCTCGCCGTCACTGAGCCCGGAATGCAACACGGCGACTTGGCGCCCGAAGCGCCCGGTGACCCGGTGCACCATTTGCGG
The DNA here is from genome assembly GCF_001434705.1 of Lacticaseibacillus nasuensis JCM 17158. Classification (GTDB taxonomy): domain Bacteria; phylum Bacillota; class Bacilli; order Lactobacillales; family Lactobacillaceae; genus Lacticaseibacillus; species Lacticaseibacillus nasuensis. The sequence continues at coordinate 189,259 of NZ_AZDJ01000001.1, read as the reverse complement.
CGTCAACGCGATTTCCGGCACCAGCATCAACGCGGTGCGGCCCGCGGCAATCGCCTGGGCGATGATTTGCAGATACACCTCGGTTTTCCCGGAGCCGGTGACCCCTTCGAGCAAAAAAGTTTCCGCCCGGCGCGCGGCCACCGCCGCCGTCACCGTCGCCACCACCGGCTGTTGGTCGGCGGTTAACGGCAGCGGCGTGGTGAGCTTGGCCCCGCGCAACTCCGGATAAGGATCGCGATACACTTCGCGCTCCTCCAGCCGCACCCAGCCGCGCTTGGCCGCGGCGGTGAATGGCGCCCGCGGCAGTTGACTCTCGGCGATGGCCGGCTGCTGGCCGGCGGCGGCCCAGTCGCTCAGGGTTTGCAGCAAGGCGCGCTGTTGCGTGGCATTTGCCCGCAACGCAGCGGCGGCCTTGCTATATTCGGCTGGGGTCAGCAAAGGCACGGCGTGAGTCTCGGTTTTCACCTTGGCCCGGTCGTGGCGGCGGTAATGTACCACCAAGTCGCCGCTGGCCACGCCGCGCAGCAGCTTAGCCAACTCGGTTTGGTCGGTCATGGCGGTGAGGCTGACCTCAGGCGCGGTGAGCATGGCCTCACCGGCTGGCGTGGCGGCGGTGACGGTTTTATCCGTGTCGACCTTGAGCATGGTCGGCAGCATCGTTTGAATACACGAGATCCAAAACGCGTAGGTGGTGTCGGCCAGCCAGTGCGCCAGCGCCAACAATTCGGCGTTGAGCACCGGCGCGGGGTCGAGCACACTGGAAATGGACTTCAGCTCGCCGGTAAACGTCGGCGCGGCGTCAATGGCGACGACCATGCCAGCGACGTCGCGGTGACCGAATGGCACCCACACGCGCATCCCCGGCTGGACGGACTCGGCCAAGGCGGTCGGAATCTCATAATCATAAGGCCGATTGGTTTGCATCGTTGGCACATCCACGATGACTTTTGCCACTGGCACTAGCGCCCCTCCAAATCCTGGGCAATCGCCCGCAAAATCGCCGCGGCTAACTCGACCTTCGGCTGCATGGCCAAGGTCACGGGTGCGCGGTGTGGCCGCAACAAAACGGCGGCGTTGTCCGGGGCATTAAAGCCGCGGCCGTGGCCAACTTCGTTAGCAACGATGAGGTCGGCGCCTTTTTTGGCCAGCTTGGCCGTCGCGTTTTGGATCAAGTCGTCGGTTTCCGCGGCAAAGCCGGCGAGGTATTGATGCGTCTTGGTTTGGCCGAGGCCGGCGAGGATGTCGGGATTAGCCACCAATTCAAGCGTCATGCCGGCAGTCGGCGTCGCCTTTTTCAACTTGTGATCGGCAGACTGGGCCGGGCGAAAATCCGCCACGGCCGCGGCCATGATCACGATGTCGGCCGCCGCATACTCGGTCTGCATCGCGGCGGCCAGTTCTGCGGCCGTCGCGACGGCTTGCACTTTGACGTTAGGCAGCACCGGTTGGCTCGCCGTGGTCACCAGCGTCACCGCGGCGCCAGCCGCCGCGGCGACGTTGGCCAGCGCGGTGCCCATTTTGCCGGACGAGTCGTTCGTGAGGTAGCGCACCGGGTCTAGCCGCTCGCGCGTGCCGCCGGCGGACACCAAGACGCGCTTGCCCGCCAGCCAAGCAGTCGGCTGCAGCGTGGCAATCGCCGCTTCGATCACCGGCAGGTCCGGCATGCGGCCCACGGCACTGTATCCTTCCGCCAAGAAGCCGGTGGCGGGAGGCAAAATGTGGTAGCCGGCTTGCGCCAGCGTCGCCACGTTGGCCTGAGTCAGCGGGTTCAACCACATTTGGTCGTTCATCGCCGGCACCACCAGCTTCGGGCCGTTAAACGCCAGGAGGCTGGTGGTCACGATGTTATCGGCGAGGCCATGCGCCAGCTTGGCGATCGTGTTGGCCGTGGCTGGCACCACCACCGCGAGGTCCAGCCACTGGGCCAAGGCGACGTGGGCGACATGGGTCGGGTCGGCGGTGGCGTTGGCGTCGGTGAGCACCGCGTGTTTGGACACGGTGGCGAGGCTGGCGGCGGTGACGAACTCGAGTGCACTCGGCGTCACCACGGTTTTCACCTCGTGGCCGGCGCGAATTAATGCGCGCACCAAGGCCGGCATCTTGTATGCGGCAATCCCGCCGGTGATAAAGAGTCCAATGTGTTTGCCTGTCATCTCGCGCCTCCGTTTCGTTCTGGGCCTTATTATACCAGAGTTATTGCGGCCAACAAAAAAGCCTGCACGCGGCAGGCTGGCACTTATTCTTCGTTACCCGGTTCGTGGTCGAGCTTTTCGGCGTCGCGTTCCAGCAACTTGGAGTCTGGGTCGATGATCACATCGCCGGCGGCTACTTCTTCAAGCGCCTGGCCAACGGTTTTCTTCGACTTGTAATCCGGCAAGGTGCGGATGCCGCTGGTTTCCAGCTCATGGGCGCGCTTGGCGGCCAAGACGGCCAGGGAGTACCGAGACGGCACCTTGGCCAGCAGCTTATCAATAGAAGGATAAATAATCATGGATGTGCTCTCCTTTGAGTTCAGTTCACGGCGTCGGCCTTGGCCAACATGCCCTTGTAGCGATCGATGACGCGCGGAACGCGCAGGTGCTCGCTTTCGATGATGCGCTCGATGCGGCGCACGGCGAGGTTGACCTTGTCGTTGACGACGGCGTAGTCATAGTTTTCCATCATGGCGATTTCCGTCGCGGCCTTTTTGATGCGCGAGTCGATCGTCGCTTCATCTTCGGTGCCGCGTCCGGCCAGCCGCGAGCGTAACGCGGACAGATCCGGCGGGGTCAAAAAGATGAAGACGCCATCCGGACATTTCTCCCGGACCTGCATGGCCCCTTTGACCTCGATTTCCAGCAAGACGTCCTTGCCGCGGTCGAGGGTCTGGTTCACATACTTCAGCGGAGTGCCGTAGTAATTGCCGACGTACTGGGCATATTCGAGCATGCCGCCAGTGGCGATTTCGTGCTCAAACTCTTCCTTGGTGCGGAAGTAATAATCCACCCCATCGACTTCTCCCGGCCGCTTCTGGCGAGTCGTCATCGATACCGAATACTGAAAATCTCGGTAGTTACCAGCCAGCATGGCTTGCCGAACCGTCCCTTTGCCGACGCCGCTTGGGCCGGATAGGACAATTAGCATTCCCCGTTCATGCATGCTTGTACCTCTTTCATAATGTTTAACCACCATTCTGCACTTTTCAGCGGGAAATTTCAACCGCCAATCGCGCCCGCAGCCGGCGCCCGACTGCCACCCCGGCGGCCAGCAGCTGCTCGCGGTGCGCCGGGGCAAAATTCAGCATGTGCTTGGCCCACTCCGGCGGCGTGATCAACACGTCGGCCTGGCGCTTGGGCACCGGGCCCAAGCCGGCCGCCGCGATGGCAATCACGTAGTCGGCGCCAAGGTCATACGCAATGTCTACCGGCAAGTCGTTGAGCACCCCACCGTCGATGTAGCGCGCGTCGCCCACGCGCACCGGGCGCAGCCAGCCGGGAATCGCGGCGCTGGCCAACAGCCACGTCGCCGTGTCCGCGCCGCCGAGCTTGCGCACGACGATTTGGCGCGGCCGCCCCAGCCGCGTGGCCAGCGCCAGCGCGGGCCACGGTTGGCGGGTGGGCAGCGTGGTGAGCGTATTGATCAGCGCAGCAAACGCCGGCTGCCGCGTGACCTGCGGCGGCACGTGACGCGGTGCGCGGCTGCGCCACCACTGCGTTAACTCCCGCGGGGTCAGCCGCGTCGTCGCGAAGGCGTTGATGGCCCCAATTGAGCTGCCGATGGTAAATGTCGGCGTGACGAGATCGGCGATGGCCTGCCACACGCCGGCTTGAAACGCGCCGCGCACGCCGCCGCCACCAAAACACACGGCTACTTTCAAACTTTTTCCTCCTATGGGTTGCATTCCTGAACAGACGTTCGTATAATAAAGGTACAAACAAACGTTCGAGGTGCTCACAATGCAAAACATGCAAACGAAACCGAATCGGCTCCACGCGGTGACGCACGCCGTGGTCGCCACATCTAAGCAGTTCTTTGAGTTGCCCGCCACCACCCAGGTGATGCCGGTCGCGCAGCTCACGCAATTCGTCAACCAAGCCCTTGCCAAGCAGTACCTGGTGACGCTCCACTTCCAAGATGGCACCACCCTGTCCGGCCGCATCGTGCGGCCCATCGGTGAGCGCTTCCTAATTCAAGCGTATCACAGTAACCTGGTGCGTGTCTTTGCGCTGGCGGAACTGCGATATATTAACCGCGTTGCCGCGTAGACATAAATAGGATTGAGACCAAGCGGCCTCAATCCTATTTTTTTTGCGTGAGTGCGTCAATGGCCCGCGCGCAGCTTGGCCTTGATGGTGTCGGCCTGCGCCAACAATTCCTGGGCGTGTTGCTTGGCCAGATCGGTGATGGTTTCGCCAGCGGTCATGCGCGCCAGCTCCGCGACCCGCTCGGTGGCCGACAGCGGCGTCACCGTGGTACGGGTGCGGCCGTGGCTGACGGTTTTGGCAATCAGGTACTCGTGGTCGCTCATCGCCGCCACCTGCGGCAGGTGCGTGATGCACAGCACCTGCTCGCTTAAGGCAATCGTGCTGATCTTCGTGGCGATGGCCTGGGCGACGCGGCCGGAGACGCCGGTGTCGACCTCGTCGAAAATAATACTGGTGACGCCGGCGGACTTGGCGAAAATCGTCTTGAGCGCCAGCATCAGCCGCGACAACTCCCCGCCCGAGGCAATCTTGGCCAAGGGCTTGGCCGCCTCGCCGGGATTGGTTTGAATGTAAAACTCGACGGTGTCTGCACCATCCGGTCCGAAGTCGTGCTTCGCGGTGAAGCGCACCGTGAACACCGTCTTGGCCATGTACAGCGCGGCCAGCTGGGCGTGAATCGCCTTGGTCAAGGTCGTGGCCGCCGCGCGCCGGGCCTTGGTCAGCGCCGCGGCTTCCTTCGTGAGCGCGGCGGCTTGTTGCGCCACGCTGGCCTCCAAGCCGCTGGCGCCGGCCTCGGTGGCCTGCATGTCGGCGAGTTCGCGGGCGGCTTTTTCGCCGTATGCGATCACCGCCGCCACGGAGTCGCCGTACTTGCGCTTAAGCTGCGTCAACAACTCGAGGCGCGACTCGACCTCATCGAGCCGGCCTTCGTCAAATTCCAAGGCCGCCACCTGATGGGACAAGTCGCTTTGCACGTCTTGCAAGGCATAATACGCGCCGGCCACCTGCTCGGCCAAGGCGGCGTAGGCCGGATCGTAATCGGCGACGCCTTGGAGGCTGCTCATCACGGTGCCTAACGCGTCGACGGGACTGGCCGCGTCGTCGGTGAGCACGGCATAGCTTTGGTTCAAGGCGTCGCTGATGCGCTGGAAGTTGGCCAGCCGGTCGCGCTCGGCGATGAGCTGGTCTTCTTCGTCTGGCTGCAGCTTGGCGTCGGCGATTTCTGCGACTTGAAACTGCAACATGTCTAGCCGCTGCGCCCACTCTTGCTCGTTGGCCTGCTTCTTGCGCAGCGCCGCGGCCGCTTTCTCGTAGGCGGCATAGTCCTGGCGGTATTGGGCCACGCGCTTGGCCAAGCTCGGCCCGCCGAATTGATCCAGCAAACCGAGGTGAGTCTCCGGGTGCATGAGTTGTTGGTGCTCGTTTTGGCCGTGAATGTCGACCAGCGTTTCGCCGACCTCGCGCAGCGTGGCGGTGTTCACCAGCCGCCCGTTGACCCGGCAGAGGTTGCGGCCCGACGCGTAAATGTCGCGCTGCAGCAACACCGTGTCGTCGTCGCTGGTCAAACCATAGGTGGCCAGCACCGCGGCCGTGGCCGAATCGGCGGGCGCGGTGAACAGGCCTTCCAGCGTCGCCTTGGCCGCGCCGGTGCGCACGAAATCCGCCGAGCCGCGGCCCCCGGCCAGCAGCCCGACGGCGTCGATGATGATCGACTTGCCGGCACCGGTTTCCCCGGTGAGCGCCGTCATGCCCGAGGCAAAACTCAGCTCGAGTTGATCGATAATGGCAAAATCGTGAATCACGAGCTCCTGCAGCATGTTACCCCACCATTCCTTCAAGCGTGGCCAACACCCCGGCGGCCCCTGCGGCATCGCGGCAAATAATCAGAATCGACGCGTCGCCGGCCACCGTGGCAAACACCCGGTCGTCGTTGAGCTGGTCGATGAGATTGCCGATGGCCGGCGCGGTGCCGGGATTGGTTTTGACGTTGACGAATTGATCCATCTGCTGACCGCTTTGATACGCGGCAATCAGCGTGCGGCGCAACTTGTCGGCCGGCTGCAGCTGCTTGGCCGGCGGCAACGCGTAACGGTAGTGGCCCGCCGCGTCCGGCACCTTGATCAGCTGCATCTCCTTGATGTCGCGAGAAATCGTCGCCTGAGTCACCGGCACGCCCAGCGCCTTGAGCCGGGTGACAAAATCGCTTTGCCGCTCGATGACTTCAGATTGAATCAGTTGGCGAATGTGCGCCTGGCGTTCATTTTTTTGCATGACGAGACTCCCTCCTAGCTGTGTTGCCCGGGCCGTAGCTCGGCGTAAGCCGCCTGCAGCGTGGCGTCAATGTCCACGCCGGGGGCTTGGCTGCCGGCGCCGGTGCATTGTTGTAGGTGAATCAAGAATTCGATGTTGCCTTCGCCGCCTTTGATCGGGCTGAAGTCGAGGCCGAGCACGTTGTAGCCATTGGCCAAGGCGAAGGTGACGATGCGCTCGAGGACGGCGCGGTGCACCGCCGGGTCGCGCACGATGCCTTTTTTACCCACGTGGGTCGGGCCGGCTTCAAACTGCGGCTTGATCAGCGCCACGGCATGGCCGCCGGGTTGAATGATGGCGTGCAGCGGCGGCAAAATCAACCGCAGGGAAATGAACGACACGTCGGTCATGGCAAACTCGACGGGGCCTTGCGTGAAATCCTCCGGCTTGGCGTAGCGAAAGTTCACCCGCTCCATCACCACCACCCGCGGATCTTCGCGCAGCGACCACGCCAGCTGGTTGTAGCCGACATCTAGCGCGTAGCTGAGCTTGGCGCCGGCTTGCAAGGCGACGTCGGTGAAGCCGCCGGTGGACGCGCCGATGTCCAGCACCGTTTTGCCGGCCAAGTCGAGGTCAAACACCCGCAAGGCCTTGGCCAGCTTCAAGCCGCCGCGCGACACGTAAGGCATCTTCTTGCCCTTGACGTGCAGCTCGGTGTCGCCGGGAATCTTCACGCCGGGTTTGTCCAGGCGCTCGTTGTTGTGATCATACACCTCGCCGGCCATCACGGCGCGCTTGGCTTGTTCGCGCGACGTGAAGAGGCCTTGTTCCACCAGCATCACGTCGATGCGTTCTTTTTTCGTCGTTGTCACAGTGCTTCCTCTCGCTGAAAAATCGTTAGAAATGCGGCCAACTCCGGCAAGTCGCCGAGGGGCGCTAACGCCGCTTGGGCCGCCGCCAGCGTGTCGGCCAACGCCTGCCGGGCGCCGGTGAGGCCGAGCAGCGCCACATAGGTGTTCTTGCCTTCACCGACGTCCTTGCCCGGCGTCTTGCCCAGCTCGGCGGCCGTTTCGGTGACGTCCTTGATGTCATCGGCAATCTGGTAGGCGACGCCGAATTGCCGGGCAAACTCGGCCAAGGCCGCGGTGGTCGCGGCCGGCGTCTGGGCAATCGTTGCCCCCATGCTGACGGCGGCTTGAATCAGACGGCCGGTTTTCAGGTGGTGCAACTGGCGCAGCGTGGCCAAATCATATTGCTCGTGCTCGCCGTCCATGTCCATCACCTGGCCGGCCACCATGCCGTTGCTGCCGGCAGCCCTCGCCAGTTGCGCGACCAAGCTCACCTGTTGCGCGGCGCTCACCGGCGTGGTCGCCACCAGCGCCAAGGCGTCGGCCTGCAAGGCGTCGCCGGCCAGAATCGCCGTGGCGGTGCCGAACTGCTTGTGATTCGTCGGCCGGCCGCGGCGCAAGTCGTCGTTGTCCATCGCCGGCAGGTCGTCGTGAATCAGCGAATAGGTGTGCATCAGCTCCAACGCCGCCGCGGCTGGCAAAGCCGCCGTGACGTCGCCGCCGAAACTCGCCACCGTCGCCAGCAACAACAACGGGCGTAGCCGCTTGCCACCAGCGTTCACCGAATAAGCCATCGCCTCACGCAAATGGGCATTCTCGATTTGAGCAAAATGCGCCGCCAGCCGGGCTTCTAAGGCCGGCTGGCGCGCCGTGGTCGCAGGCTTAAGCATGGTCGGGGTCAAACGGCTCGGTGGTGCCGTCGTCCTTCACCATTTCGGTGACCGTTTGCTCCGCGGACTTCAGCGTTTTCTCCAACTCGGCGCTTAAGGTGACGCCGGTTTTGAACTGCTTGAGCGCCTCTTCCAGAGGCACGTCGCCTTGTTCCAGCTGGGTCACGATTTGTTCGAGTTGACTCAATTTGGTTTCAAAGGTTGGTTCAGCCATCGGTTTGCTTCCTTTCGTTAATCGTCACATGCACCGTGCCGTCAGCCGCGTGAATCTCGGCGGTGGCGCCGACTTGATAATCCGCCACCCGCGTCAGCATGTGGCCATCCGGGGCGGTGACATAGGCGTAGCCGCGGCCGAGAATCTTCAGCGGGCTGAGGTGATCCAGCGCCAACTCGGCGGCGGCCAGCTGTTGGCGCTTGGTGGCCACCAGCGTTTGGACGGCGCGGTCGAGCCGGCCGCGATCCGCCCGCACGGTGGCCTGCGTCGTCGCCACCCGCACCGCCAACTGCCGCGGCGCGAGGCTCGCTTGGGCCATGGCCAGGCGGTGGGCTTGTTGCTGCAAAATCGTCTGCATCGCCGCGTTGCGCCGGGCCACGAGTTGGTCGACGCGCTGGAGATACTGATCATACAGCCGCTCGGGTTGCGTCAGCACCACGCTTTGTTGAACGCGGTGCAGGCGCTGCGTCAGGGTTTGCAGCGTGCGCATCAAGGCGGCGGCGAGGCGGGTGCGGTCTTCGCTCAGCCGACTCAACGCGTCGACCAACGGCACCGGCGTCACCAGCTCGGCGGCCGCCGTCGGGGTGGCCGCGCGCTTGTCGGCGACGTAATCGACGATGGTAAAATCGGTTTCGTGCCCCACCGACGCCACCACGGGCATCGGCATGTCGGCCAAGTCGCGCGCGAGCGCTTCGTCGTTAAACGGCCACAGGTCTTCGATGGACCCGCCGCCGCGCCCGATGATCAACGCGTCAAACGGCCCCATCGCCCGCACCCGCTTGAGCTGGGCGCGAATCCCGGCGGCCGCGGTGTCGCCTTGCACCTGGGCGGGAAACAGCACCAGTTGCAAAATCGGGTAGCGCCGCGCCACGGTGGTGCGAATATCTTGAATCACCGCGCCGCTGGGGCTGGTGATCACCGCCACGCGCTTAGGAAACTGGCGCAGCGGCCGCTGATTTTTGGCAAACAGCCCCTCCGCTTCGAGCTTGGCCTTCAGTTGCTCATAGGCCTGGTACAACGCGCCGACGCCGTCTGGTTCCATGCGGTCGATGACGATTTGGTAATTGCCGGAGTTGGGGTACAAGGTCACGCGGCCTACCGCCAGTACCTTCATACCTTCTTCCGGCTGAAACTTCAGCTTGGCAAAGGCGCTTTTGAACATCACGGCACTGATCTTGGCACCGTCGTCCTTCAGCGAAAAATACTGGTGATTCTGCCGCAACCGAAAGTTGGAGATTTCGCCGCTGACCGCCACCCGCGTCAAATAGGGATCAAAATCGAATTTGCGCTTGAGGTACTGGGTCAGCGCCGTCACCGTTAAGTATTCTGGTTCAGCCATTTGCTCGCCTTTCTGCCAGCGCGACGGTTTGCATCATCAACGCCGCAATTGTCATCGGCCCGACGCCGCCGGGTACCGGCGTGATTGCCCGCGTCTTGGGCGCCACCGCCGCGTAGTCCACGTCGCCGGTAAGCTTGCCGGCCGCGTCGCGATTCATCCCCACGTCGACCACCACCGCGCCGGGTTTCACCATGTCCGCGGTGATCAAATTGGCCTGGCCCGTCGCCACCACCAAGAGGTCCGCGGTGCGGGTCAACGCGGCCAACCCCGCCGTTTGCCGGTGGGCGATGGTCACCGTGGCGTCGTGATTCAACAACAACCCCGCCAGCGGCCGGCCGACGATGTTGCTGCGGCCGACGATGACGGCGTGCAACCCGGCCACGTGAATTCCGTAGGCGTGCAGCAGCGCCATGATGCCATACGGCGTGCTGGCGACGATGCCCGGCGTATTGGTCCACAACCGGCCGACGTTCACCGGGTGAAACCCGTCGACGTCCTTGTCCGGAGCGATGGCGACAATCACCGCCGCCGCGTCGATTTGCGGCGGCAACGGCAGCTGCACCAAAATTCCGTCGACGCTAGGGTCGGCATTGAGCGCCGCCACTTGCGCCAACAACTCGGCTTGCGTCGCGGTGGCCGGCAGTGTGTACACCGTGCTGGCGACGCCAATGGCCGCGGCGCGGCGGCGCTTGTTGCGGACATAAATCGCGCTGGCCGGGTCGTCGCCGACGAGAATCACGGCCAAGCCCGGCACCACTCCCGCGGTTTTCAGCGCGGCGACTTGCCCCTGCAAAGTGTTCATCAAGGCGTTGGCGGTTTGATTGCCATCCAGGCGAATCGTCATGTGGCTTTCCTCCCATTCTACTAGAAAACGCCGGTGCTTTCGCGCCGGCGTCTTCTATGCCTTGGCGACGAAGTGGCCTAAAATCCCATTGATGAATTTCGCCGCTTGCTCATCGCTATATGTCTTGGCGATTTCCAAGGCTTCGTTGATCGCCGCCTTGTCGGGCATCGCCGTTTCGTATTGAATCTCGTACAAGCCGAGGCGCAATACGATCAGGTCCGTCTTCGTCAGGCGACTCAGCGTCCAGCCTTTTTTCAACTTGGCACTGATTGCCTCATCGAGCTCGGCTTGGTGCGCCAACACCCCATCGACAAGTTCCATGAGGTAGTCGGGCACTTCCTCCCCGGGCGCCAGCACGTCGGCATACACCGCCGCGTGGTCGGCTTCGGGGTTGGCATTCAACGCGAACAGCGACTGAAACGCCGCTTCACGAATTTCGTGACGATTACGCATTTAGTCGTCCCCTTCGCTATCGCTGTCGTCATCCTTGAACAAGTCGGCCGGATCGACCTTCGGCAACTTCTCCGGGACGACGCCGACGACGTGCACGTTCACCGTGTTCAACGCCAAATCGGTCATGTACAGCAATTGCTCGCGCAGCTGAGTCTGCATGGCCAAGGCCACCTTCGGCACGGACACGCCGTAGTTCAAATAAACGTAGACGTCGGCCGTCAACTTGTCGCCGTCAACCGTCAGGGTCACCCCTTTGCCGTGGTTGGCGCGGCCAAATAACTCGTTGATCTGGCTCGCCAGCGTGCCTCGCATCTGGTACACGCCGTCGACTTGAACGGCGGCGATGCCGAGAATCACCTCGAGCACCTCAGGCACGATTTCAATCGTCCCCGCGGCGTTTTCGCGGTTAGCCAAAATGATATTCTTTTCTTCAGCCATGCGCTTGCCTCCTTGCCTCACGCCTACGCGCGAGAAATGTACGTCCCGTCTTGGGTGTTGATCTTCAGCATGTCGCCTTCATTGACGAAGAATGGCACCTGAACAACCAGGCCCGTTTCCATCGTCGCCGGCTTCGTGCCGCCGGAGCTGGTGTTGCCACGCACGCCAGGCTCGGTCGCCTTGACCTCAAGCTCAACGGTGTTCGGCACCTCGACGCCCAGCGTTTCGCCGCCGTGCATCATGATCTTCACTTCCATGTTTTCCTTCATGAACTTCAATTCTTCCCGGATCTCATCGCCCGGCAAGGTCAGCTGTTCATAAGTTTCGGTGTCCATGAAGACGTAGGAATCACCGTCGGCATACAGGTACTGCATGCTCTTGGTATCAATTTGCGCCTTTTCAACTTTTTCAGTCGAGCGGAACGTTTTTTCTTGAACGGCACCGGTCCGCAGGTTTTTCAGCGTCGAGCGGACAAAGGCAGACCCCTTGCCCGGCTTCACGTGCTGAAATTCCACGATCCGCCACAGGTCGCCATCAACCTCGATGGTCAGGCCGTTCTTAAAGTCGTTTACAGAAATCATCAGAATCCTCCATTGTATGTTTCACACTAGTGTAATCATAGCAAGGTACCGTCACAAGCGCAAGCTTGTGACGGTACCCGTGAGTGAGCGCAGCGAACGAACAAGGTCCTTGATTCAAGGCCGGAAGTGAGCGCAGCGAACGAACAAGCAGGCGAGCGCAAGCGCGCCGCGTTAGCCGTGAGTGAGCGGCGTGAACGAACAAGGCCGGTGAGCAAAGGCAAAACCGCGCCCTATTCCCCCACCACCAAAATCTCCTTCGGCGCCGGGGTACTCAACACTTCGTTCCCCGTTTCGGTCACCAGCAAATCGTCCTCAATGCGCACGCCGCCGATGCCCGGCAAATAAATCCCGGGTTCGTTGGTTTCGACGTTACCGGCCACTTGCGGCACGTCGAGGTAGCCATTCCACGCGCCGGGGCCTTCGTGAATCGACAGCCCGATGCCGTGGCCGGTGCCGTGACCGAAGTATTGGCCGTACCCAGCTTCGTCAATAAAGTTGTGCGCGCAGTCGTTGAGTTGCCGGCCGGTGACGCCAGGCGCCATCAGCTTGGTGACGGCCTGGTTGGCGGCGTAGACAATGCGGTAAATTTCGCTGATGCGATCATCGGGCGTGCCTACCGCAAAAGTCCGAGTCAAATCGGACATGTAACCGTCGTAGATGCAGCCCCAGTCCAAGGTGATCACGTCGCCGGCTTCGATCACCTTATCGGTTGCGGCGCCATGTGGCATGGCCGAGCGGGCACCGGACGCGACGATGGTGTCAAACGAGGTGCCGCTGGCGCCGAGCCCGCGCATGAAGAAATCGAGGTCCGTGGCCACGGCCAGCTCGGTCTGCCCGGCGTGAATCGTTTCGAGGACATGTTGGTAGCCGGCTTCGGCGATGGCGATGGCCTGGTTGATTTTGGCAATTTCCTCGTCGTCTTTGACCTCGCGCAGCGAAGCGACCAGGTTGGTAGTCGGGTTCCAGCTACACTGGGCGCCGAGTTTTTGGTAGTCGGCGAAGGTCATGTACTCACTTTCAAACCCGACCGCCTGCATGCCTTGGTCGTCGGCGAGTTCGGCGGCTTTACGCAACACGCCATGCGTGTGAATCACCAATGTTGCATTGGTCACCTGCTGCTTGGCCTGGGTGGTAAAGCGCGAGTCCGTGATGAACCACGCGCCGGTTTCCCCGACCAACAGCCCGCTTTCGTCGCCGGTAAACCCGGTGAGGTAGCCGACGTTGACGGGGTCCGTGACCAATAAACCGTCGAGGTCACTGGCCTGAATTTTTGCCTGTAATTTGCTTAATCGTGTCATCGCCATGCGTCCTTTCGCGTGAAAAAAAGCGCCCCCAGTGGTGGGAGCGCTTCGTGGATTTATTCAGCGTCAGCGGCTGGATAAACAGATACTTGCTTCTTGTCGCGGCCCAGGCGTTCGAATTTCACGATGCCTGAAGCTGTGGCGAACAGCGTATCATCGCCACCGCGACCCACGTTGACCCCTGGATGGATCTTCGTGCCGCGTTGACGGTACAAGATGTTGCCGGCCAAAACGAATTGACCATCGGCACGCTTGGAACCAAGGCGCCGGCCTGCGGAGTTCCGCCCGTTTGAAGTGGAACCGCCCCCCTTATGATGGGAGAAGAATTGTAAGTTCATCTGTAACATGTGGATACACCTCCGTATGTAGAATTAGGCTTGCTGTGTGGTGACGTGAACATAATCGGGATACTGATCCGCGATACTTTGCACCGAAAGGACCAGGTTCTCCAGCAAGATTTGCGCGATGTGATTCTGTTCGCCAGTGGCGTCGCCGGTGGCCTCAACGGACAAATGCCCGCCGTTGACCTCATCGGCATCCACCTGCGGCGTGAACCCGGCCAGCGCTTCGATGCCATTTATGGCGCCGATGCTCACCGCGGAGACGCCGGCGCAGACAATGTCTTTGCCGTAGTCGCCGTGGTCGGCGTGGCCGGTAATCAGAAACTTCACGATGTCGCCGTGCTCATCTCGGGTAAAGGTTGCTTTGATCATGTGATTCTCCGTCGTTAGGCGTTGATCGCGTCGATAACCACTTTAGTATAAGGTTGACGATGACCCTTTTTCTGGTGTTGGTGTTTCTTGGCTTTGTACTTGTAGGTCACGACTTTTTTCTCGCGGCCTTGCTTCTCAACCTTACCAGTCACCGTTGCGCCATCTACCGTTGGCGTGCCAATCTTGGCATCGCCTTCGCCGCCGATCAAGATTACTTGATCGAAGGTCACTGCTGCGCCTTCTTCTGCATCGAGCTTCTCGACGTAAAGCGCTTCGCCGACTTCGGCCTTATATTGCTTACCGCCAGTTTTGATAATTGCGTACATCTTGTGCACCTCCTGTTTGCCCGTGGGCATTTTCCCCTGAGTACTCGCCAAGCTAGGCGCTATGCTTTGATGCCTACCATTGTGCGGTTGCAGATGAGGGGTGACAAATACAACGGATTGATTGTATCAAAAATCCAGCACTGGCGCAAGCTTCGCCAAGAAAATTTCTTGACAGCCGATTACCCGGCCAACCCCGCCTGAATGTGTTCGAGATTCCAGGCCATCATCTCATAATACGTGTCCCCTGGCGACCCGCGTTTGGCCAGCGAATCGGTGAAGACCGTCGCATGGATGCTGAGGCCGGTTTCTTGGGCCACTTTGTTCATCGACTTGGGCGACACCGAGGCCTCCACGAACAGGTGCTGCACGTTGGCGCGCCGGATGGTGGCGATGACGCGTTGCATCTGCTCCGGGGTGCCTTGGGCTTCCGTGTTGATCTCCCAAATATACGCCAGGGTGAGCTGATACGCCGCGGCAAAATACTTAAACGCGCCTTCGGAGGTGACCAACACGCGCTGCTTGGCCGGAATCGCTTGGAATTGCGCCTGGGCGCGCCGGTGCAACGCGGCGAGCTTGGCGAGATACTGCGTGGCATTTTCCCGGTAGAAGCTGGCGTTGGCGGGATCTTTTTGGCTCAACACGGCCGTGATGGTGCGGACGTACTGCATGCCGTTGGCCAGATCCAGCCACGCGTGCGGGTCCACCTGCTGGGCGTTGGTCGTAAGCGTCATCGGCTTCACCCCATCGGACGCGGCGAAGACTTCTTCATTAAATTGCTTGCCCGCCGTCGCCACCAGTTTCTTGAACCAGCCGTTGCCGCCGGTTTCTAAGTTTAACCCATTATGAAACAGCACGTCGGCTTCCGTGGCCGCGGCAATATCTGTCGGCCGCGGTTCGTACTCGTGGGGATCCACGCCGCGTTGGACAATGCTATGCAGGTCCACGCGGTCCTGGGCGACGTTGCGCACGAGGTCTTCGAGAATCGAGTTGGTCGTCACCACGCGCAACTGCGCGTGGGCCGGCTTGGCCGCCGGGGCCGCCGAGCGGCCGTAGACAAAATACCAGACGCCGACGAGAAACCCGGCGAGGCATAGCGCCGTGATCACAATCCGCTTCATGACTGGCTCCTCCTAACCCGCCGCAGCGGCAACACCGATTGCTTTGGCGAAAACAGAAACGACAGCGCGAATAACAGCGCGGCGACCAGCACGATGGCCGGACCAGACGCCCAATTCAAGGTGAAGCTCAGGTACATCCCCACCAGCGAGGACACGGCGCCGACCCCCGCGGCGAGCACCAGCATTTTACCCAGGTGAGCCGTCCATAAAAATGCCGTGGCCGCGGGGGTGATCAGCATCGCCACCACCAAGATGATGCCGACGGTTTGCAGTGCCGACACCGTGACGAAGGTCAACACGAGCATCAAGGCATAATGGATGAGTTGCGTGTTCAAGCCATAGGTCCGCGCGAAAGTGGGATCGAAGCTGGTAATCAGCAGTTCTTTGTAAAAGGCGACCACAAACATGATGACAATGGCAAAGACAACGGCCGTGGTCATGATGTCGCGATTGCTCACCGCCAAAATATTGCCGAATAAAATGTGATGCAGATTGGTGGTGCTTTCCGCCATGGCAATCAGAATGAAGCCCAAGGCATAAAACGCGGAAAACACCACGCCGATGCTCGTGTCAGCCTTGACCTTGCTGTGGGTGGCCACAAAGCCAATCAACAACGCCGCCAGCACGCCGAACAGCGACGCCCCGATTAAAATATTGATGCCCAGCATGTAGGCGATCGCCACCCCGGGCAACACGGCGTGGGAAATCGCGTCGCCCATCAAGGACATCCCGCGCAGAATGATGAAGCTGCCGATGATGCCCGACATGATGCCGACCATGACGGCCGTCAGCAACGCGCTTTGCAAAAAGTCGTAGCGCATCAGCGCCGTGAAAAATTCAGTCAGTGTGGTCATGAGGTCGCCTCCGCTGGGGTGAACAAGACATTGGCCAAATCCGCGGAAAACGCCGCGGTGAGATTGCGCGCCGTATAGACTTCAGCAACCGGGCCGGCGGCGATGATGCCGTGGTTCATGATGACGAGCTCATCGAAATACGTGGTCACCTTGTTCAAATCGTGATGCACGACGATGATTGTTTTCCCGGCGGCGCGCCACGCCTGCAAAATCGCCATGATGGCCGCTTCACTAGGCAAGTCGATGCCGACAAACGGCTCGTCTAAAATCACGATGTCCGCCTCTTGCACCATGGCGCGAGCAACAAAGACGCGCTGCAGTTGGCCGCCAGATAGCTGGCCAATCTGGCGGTGGGCAAATTCGGAAAGTCCCACTTGCGCCAGCGCCGCCAGACTCGCCTGGCGTTCGGCTACCCCGGGGTTGCGAAATAGGCCGAGTTTGGCGTACGTGCCGGTCATCACCACCGCCAGCACGTCGATCGGAAACGTCAGGTCTAAGTCTTTGCGTTGCTCAACATAGGCGATTCGCTTGCGCATGGCCTGTACGGGTTGGTCGTTGTACGCGACGGTGCCACTGGCCACTTTGATCAAGCCGAGGATGGCCTTGATCAACGTGGACTTACCTGCACCGTTCGGCCCGATAATCCCCGTGATTTTGCCCGCGGGGAAAGTCACGGCCACATCCGTGAAGACAGGGGTGGCGGCATAAGCAACAGTGAGGTTCTTGATGGTCAGCATGGGGACCTCCTGAATTTGTTAGGGATACTTAACTTATCTATCATCATCATACAGAATCGGCGCTGTCACCGCAACAGAATTCTTAACCATGCTTAATTAGTTGAACCGACGGAAAGTTATCGGCGCCACCCCCGGGCCGAGTTTCTTCTATATATATTACGCACTTGAAGGGAAAATGCTCGCTTGCTATACTGACCTGCAGAAAGGGGTGCCCGTATGCTTGGACTGAACATCGCCGTCTTCATCTTAACCACCGGCCTGGTGGTAACCACCGTCGCCCGCCTCCCGCAACCGGTAAACCTAGTCGTCGCCGGCTTGATCACCTTGTTCCTGTTCGTGGTCAACCAGCGCCTTGATGGCCCCAGCGGGTTTACCATCGGGCTCTTGGTGTGGTCGCTGGCACTGACGGCTGGCCTCGGCGGCTACCGGTGGTATCGACGCGCGCAACGACGCCGTCGCCCGAGGCGCTAAGCACAAAAAAGACGCGTCGAGATGCGACGCGCCGGATGCCCCTGCCAAGGACCTTTAGTATATAACGAGAATCGCGCCGGCACAATGTGCCGACGCGATTTAAAGTTATGCATTCAGTTGAGCAACAGCTTGTTCAATGGTCACGCCGGTACCGCGGTGATTCTGGTTTGCAGTGTCGATCGCGATGAACAAATTCTTGTTGGTATCTAATTGAATCCGATACTTCATAAATATTACCTCCATCCTTCTGGTGCGAATGGTCTTTTGGTAGCGATGAGGATAGTATACTCACAAGAAATTCGCTTGTCAAACAAAAACTTTAAACTCATTCTAAAGTCGTAGACAGTCATGACCAAAAGTAAGCACCTTTACAAGCTTTATTATACCAGGTTATGAAGCGGTTGCAAACCCAAATGCCATAATCATGATTAGCCCCGTGCAATCGCTGCCAAGAATTGCTGGCGCCGAATGCCGGCGCGCCGGCACCGCCGCCGGAGTGAGCAACTGGCGGCCACCTGATTTCTTGGCGTTTTGAATTCGCCGGCCTCGGTCCTGACGCATTCGCCCCTGCCCGGCCAACCGAGATGCTATAATGACGGCAACTCACCGGGGTCCGCCCCACCAAGGAGGTCCCGCATGATTTACGGGTTACTCAGCATTGACGGCATCGGCATGATCATCACCTTGTATGGTTTCTTCGGCTGTCGTGAGGCATTTTTTCATCACCGTAAGCCGCCGCGCCGCCCGCTGCGGCTGATGTGGCTGGGACTAGCAGTCATGTGGGGCGCCATTATTCTCAGTGAGGTCGTGTTGAAGCTCACGAGTTAGCGACCACTTAACGTCCAATCCTGATCGACGGAAAAAGCTGTCTGGGGGAATGATTTGATGAAGAAACGGATTGTCTTATTAATGACCGCGTTGTTGATGTTGTTGACGTTAGCCGCCTGCGGTCAAGCTGCGAAACCGGATTATACAGCCAGCACCGCGGAAACGGCACTCAACAAGGGGAAGGACCTCAAGGGAAAAACGGTCCAGTTCAAGGTCACCGGCTACGAACCCGCCAGCGCGTTTGGCTATAACATGGAAACTGGGAAGCATCTAAACTTTGTCAGCTCGGATAATCCGAAGGTGAAAAAAGGCGACACTGTCACCGTCAAAGTCAACAAGGCAAAATCAGTGATGGGATCGTTCATTATTACTTACACCAACCTGAAGAAATAAGCCGCCTACTTTGCCAAAGCGATAAGAACGCACACTGCGTTCTTATTTTTTTACCCACCCCATCAAAAAACGCCTCAAGCAAGCTCGAGGCGTTCCGTCACATTCTGCTGCGCCAGGCGAGGTTCGAACTCGCGACCGATGGTTTAGAAGACCATTGCTCTATCCAACTGAGCTACTGGCGCACAACAGATTTATTATATGGAAGCAGTTAAGGCGTGTCAATTTGTGCCGGGACCAACCCGAACCGCCGCAAGCCCACCAGCACCGCGACCGTGAAGGCAATCAACAACAAGCCGGTGACGCCATAAATCGCCGGGGCCGCCAGGTGATCGAACAGCACGCCATACAATAACGTGCCCAGTGGCATCAACAGCGTGGCCATGGTGCTAAACAACGAGAACACGCGGCCTTGCAAGTGTTGCGGAATCGTTTGCTGCATGAAGACGCTCATCGGCGTGTTGGTGAACACGAGGAAGAATCCGGTAGCCGCATTCACGCTGACGTAAAACCAGGTGTTGATGCCATTGTCCCACGGTATCAGTAGCGGCACGCCGACCAGCATCAGCGTCAGCGATAACAGAATAATGAAACGGTACGCTACCATGACCGGGTGGTTGTGCAAATGGACCTGGCTCAACACGATGCCACCGACGAACATCCCCACGGCAAAGGCGGATTCGGTGATGCCGTATTGCGAGTTGCTTAAGCGTAACGCGTGCACCAAGACGAAGGGCTCGCCGACGTTCACCGCCGCAAAGAAGAAGTTGATCAACGCCGCCGTCAGCCCCAGCAGAAAAATCAGTTTTTGCTGGCGCAAATAGCCGAACCCGGCCTTAAAGTTCTGCCCCACCGACTCGTGGGTGGTTGTGCTGGCCGGCGCCGGGTGAAACTTAAACGCCAGAATACCCACCAGCGCCACCAGCTCGAAGCCGATTTCGATCAAGGCGAAGCTGCCGATGCTAACCAGCGTGTACACCACCGCCCCGACGATTGGCGCCAGAAAACTGGCCAGCGACTGAATCGACTGATTATACGAATTCACCGCCTGCAGCTGCGCGTCGGCAAACAGCTGCACCAAGCTGGCGGAAAGCGCGGTGCTCAAGAAGTTGTCCGTGATCTGCAGCACGATCAACAGCCCAATCACCTCGGGAAAATAGGCTTGCGGCGCCGCGCGAAAGGCGAAGAAGAAGCCTAACAAGCCGAGGCTCGTGGTGACCTGCGCCGCCACCATGATCGGCCGGTGATGCCAGGTATCCACCACGTAACCCACCACCGGCGTCAAGACCAGGCTCAAGACCGGCCCGGTAATCATCGTAAAGCCCATCCCCAAGGCCGAGCCGGTGCGCTTGAGCACGTACAAGCCGATGGCAAAACTCAACATCGCGCTGCCAAAGTTGCCGGCGAATTTCACGACCATTAAGATGGCCATTTGTTTGGTAATTTTGCGCATAATTCCCTCCCATCCCACGACTTGGCGCGGCTGTTAGATGTAATGCACCTTGATGTCGCCGAGCTTGAAGCCGCCGGTGAGATATACCGTCGGGCCCGCGGCGTCGCTGGGGGTGCCGACGACCTTGACGTCGCCGAGAAAACTCTCGAGTTCAGACTGCAGGTGCCAGTTGGCGGGGATGTAGAGATCCAAGTCCCCGAGGCTGCCGGTCACCGCGATTTCCGCGTGATCGGCCAGAATCGTCGCCTTGTCGAAGTAGACTTTGGCGTCGCCGAGGCCGATGGTGATGTCCGCCAGGCGAAAATCTGGACTTTGCACGTAGCGCGTGACGCTGCCGAGCTTGGTGGTGATGACCACGGTTTGGTCGCGGCTCACCGCCTCTTTGGGCTGGCCTTGCTGATGCGTCAGCGTCAGGTTCTGGCCGTTTTTAATGATGATGAGGTGGCTGTGGTGGTGCTTCAAGAACGGGTGCAGCACCAAGCTCAAGCCGATGTGGACCAACAACGCCACGCCGAGCACCGTCCACGGGACCAGCGTGGCGATGCCCAACGCACGGTTCCAGATGATGGCCAAAAACGCCAGCGACCACACGACGCCACCGACGCTGAGGTTGGCGATGGATTGCACCAGGGCCGCGACGAGGACGATGGTGAACAGCCAGCCCCACCAGCCCATGGTGACGCCGAGCCAGCCGAGCTTGCTGGCAATCAGCAACCCGGCGCCGATCAGGAAAAACATGCCCCAGAAGATGTCCGAATAAGTTTTCTTGTTCATGATGGTGACCTCGTTTCTTCGAGTCTGCGCAACAGCTGCTTGTAGTAGCGCCGCGACGCGTACACTTGCTTGTAGGAATCATAGAAGCTCACCGCGCAATTGGCGATGGCCCGCTCGACTGCGCTGACGGCGTCGAGGTTGACGATGGTCGACTTAGCGATTTGCTGGAAGGTCGGCGGCAACATTGCCGCTGCGCTGGCCAGCGACGTGTGCATGACGTAGATGTCTGTTTTCGTGTGCACCTGCAACGTGCGCTCCGCCGTTTCGATGAAGAGAATGTCGGCCAGCGGCAAGAAGTGTTCGCGGTTGCCTTGGAACACCGCCAGCGTCTTGGGCTGCGGTTGCAAGCGCGCCAGCAACGCCGCCAGCGCAGGCGAATCCTTGGCGGCGCGAATCGTGATGTCAGGGTCTGGATAGTCGTCATCGTAATCAATATGCAGCTTCATCTGGCATCACCTCCTTGCCTCGACTTTTATTAAACAATTTTAATCTGGACAATGAAATACTTTTCGCCTAAGTGGTCAAAAAAAGCGCACAAGCGGCTAGCCAGTTGAATCGCCAGGCGCACAACGCTACACTTAACATATGAGAAAATAAGGAGTGTCCATGATGAAATTAAATCAATTCGCTCGCATCACCGCCGACCCCGCCACCCAATACCGCGAGCTGGCCGCCATCGGCTTACCTGCCGACCCCGCCGCCGACTTTTTCGCCACCATTCAAGCCACATACGCCAAGCTCTTCCCCGTGGCGAGCAGCCCGCAGGCGATCGCCGACGCGCAAGCCGCCATTGCCGTCGACGACTACGACACCCTGGCCACTTGGCTGCAGACGCCGCAACATACGATGACGCGCCGCGAGTTTTACAACATCGGCTTGCAGCTGCTAGGCTTTGAGGCCTTCACCGACTTTCAGCTCACCGCGCCCCTGACCTTCATGGCGCAAACCAAGCTGCCGGTGGTGGATCGGGACCTGATCCACACCGCCGATTTTCTCCAGGCCATCTACCTGTTGTTGACCACGCGCACCAAGCACCTAGTCACGCTGCTGGATGACCTGGCTAACCGCGGCTTTTTCAAGGATTATCACGACGGCTACCTGTTCTTCAACGGCAAGAGCCAAAACGTCTTCGACGCGCGGCAGCTGGTGCGCGAATGCGTGTGGATTGAATCCGACCTGGACACGGACGGCGACGGCCAGCGCGACATGCTGGAGGCGACGATTTTCCGGCCGAAGGAAACCGACGCCGGCATCAAGATGCCCGCGCTGTTTACGGCCAATCCTTATTTTCACGGCACCAATGACGTCGACGCCGTCACCCACGACCCCGACCCGAAGCTCGCGGTGAAAACCGAGTCGCACACCAAGGCCGACGTGACGTATCACCCAGCACCCCAACCCGACCTGCCGCACCGCACCGCCACTGGCGAAGGCAAGGCCGAAGTCTATGCCGATGAGAATGGCATCTACTCGCTGAACGATTACTTCCTCGGCCGCGGCTTTGTCACCGTGTATTCCGCCGGCGTCGGCACCCGCGGCTCCGATGGCGTGCGTAGCACCGGCGGCGTCAGCGAAACCGCCAGCGCCGTGGCCGTCATCGAGTGGCTCACCGGCGCCCGCCGCGCCTTCACCACCCGCACCGGCACCACCGAGACCAAGGCCTGGTGGTGCAACGGCAAGGTGGCGATGACCGGTAAATCCTACCTCGGCACGCTGGCCATCGCAGCGGCCACCAGCGGCGTCGCCGGGCTGAAAACCGTGATTTCTGAAGCCGCCATTTCCAGTTGGTACGACTACTACCGCGAAAACGGCCTGGTCGTCGCGCCCGGCGGCTACCAAGGCGAAGACGCCGATGTGCTGGCCGTCGATACCTTTTCCCGGCAAAAAGCCGCCGGCGATATGCTGAAACTGCGCGGCAAGTGGAGCCAGACGCTCGACGCCATCGGCCAGGCGCAGGATCGCACCACCGGCGACTACAACGCCTGGTGGGACGAGCGCAACTATCGCAACAACCTGAAAAACATTCGCTGCGATGTCGTCAGCGTGCATGGCCTCAACGACTGGAACGTCAAACCCGCCAACGTCATCCGCTTCTGGAATGGCCTGCGCGACTTGCCGATTCAAAAGAAGCTCTTCTTGCACCAAGGCCAACACGTCTACTTGAACAACGTGCTGTCGCTGGACTTCACCGACATGATGAACCTGTGGCTGTCTTACGAGCTGCTAGGCGTCGATAACGACGCGCCGGCGCAGCTGCCCAACGTCACCGTGCAGGATAACGTCGAGCCGGAAACTTGGCACACCTACGCCGACTTCGGCCATAGCGCCCACGCCCACAAGACCCGCCAGTATGATTTGCTCGGCGACTTCACCGGCGAGCGCGCCAGCTTCGCCGACAACGCCACGGGCACCTTCAAGGCGCGGCACCAAACCAGCGACTTGTTCGAAGCCGAAATCATCAAACCCGCCAGCCTCTACCGCGACGCGCGGTTGTGGCTGACCCAAGCGCCGGCCAGCGACACGCGGGTGCTGGAAGGCGTGCCGCATGTGCACCTGCGGCTGTGGATCGACGCGCCGACTGGCATCTTGTCCGTGCGTCTCGTCGACCTCGGCCCGGCCAAGCGCTTCGGCACCGTTGCCGACGTGATCGACGGCGCCGGCTACCAGCTCGGTTACGACTACAAGACGGATAAAATCGTCGAGTTCAAGCCCGCCGCCGAAACCGCCAGCAAGCTGATCACCTTCGGCCACGTCAACCTGCAAAATCCCAAGAACGCCTACGAGATTCAGCAGATCACGCCGGGCGAGGCCTTCACTGTTGACTTCGACCTGCAGCCGACGCATTACGTCCTGCCGGCCGAGCGGCAACTGGCGCTAGTGATTCACGGCGCCGACATGGCCCAGACCCAGCGGCCAACCGCCGTGGTCAATTACCACATTGACCGCGCCAGCTCCAGCATCTCGCTGCCGTTTCGCGTCAATGAGAATGGCTAAATCTGATCGTTCAAACCACGCGGCCCCTCACCTGTTGGTGAGGGGCCGCGTGGTTTGGCGCAGTGGTGATCACCCGTCATGTGTTAAAATCAACTATATATTTACCTAACCCGGAGGCCTCTTATGCATAAACGAAACTCAGGCGGTCTCGTTCTTGGTAGCTTTGCCGCGCTAGGCTGTGAGGTGTTGTATGGGCTGAGCTACATTTTCACCAAACAAGCTACCGCCGTCGCCAGCCCATTAGCGTTGCTCGGCTGGCGCTTTCTACTCGCCTTCGTCGTCATGTCCGGCTTAATTGTGGTCGGCGTCATCCACGTCTCGTTCAAAGGCAAAAGGTTGCGCCCATTACTCTTAGTGGCCTTGTTTGACCCGGTGCTGTACTTCATTGGCGAAACATTCGGCATCAGCCACACCACCGCATCGGAAAGCGGCGTATTCTTGGCCTGCATCCCCGTCGCTGCCTTGTTGGCCTCGGCCTGGCTCTTGCACAAATACCCGACACGCCTGCAGGTGATTGGCATCTTGATTACTTTAATTGGCGTGATCGTGACCGTGTTAGCTGCCGGGGCCAGTGCCAGTTTGTCACTGATTGGTTACTTATTCTTGCTACTGGCCGT
Source organism: Lacticaseibacillus nasuensis JCM 17158 (assembly GCF_001434705.1). GTDB lineage: Bacteria > Bacillota > Bacilli > Lactobacillales > Lactobacillaceae > Lacticaseibacillus > Lacticaseibacillus nasuensis. The sequence continues at coordinate 164,642 of NZ_AZDJ01000001.1, read as the reverse complement.
AGTGACTTACGCGTTGTACAGCGTCTATGTGGACAAAGCCTCAGCCTACACCGGCATCGAGATTACCTACATCATGTTAACGGCTGGGGCGGTCGTTTTTGTCACCATGGCGCTGATTGAAGCGCTTGAACACGGCAATCCGCAGGCGCTGTTCAGCCTGCCGGTGAAGCATCCGAGTTTTGCCGTTGCGGTCGCGTATCAAGGAATCGGCAGCTCAGTCTTGGCTCTGTTCCTATCGAACTTCGCAATCGCGCAGATTGGTGTCAACAAAACGGCTTCGTTCATCGGCATCTCAACTGTCGTCTCGATTATCGCCGGCGTGTTGCTATTAGGCGAGGCCTTCAGCAGCGCGCAACTGATCGGCGCGGCAGTTATCATCTGCGGGGTCTACACCGCCAACAATACGTTCCACCGCCAAAAGCGCCAAAGCCAAATTGAGAAAAAATCCGACTGAACCGCCAAGCCGGCCGCAAAGCCAGCCACCCCAACGGCCAAGCCGCGACAATCGGTAAGCACATCCTGAAGCTAATGAAACCGGCTCGCCAAAAATTGGCGAGCCGGTATTTTGCAGGGAAGCTGACCTTGGATTGACAGGGCATCGCGCGTCGCGGGCAGCAGTGCCATCATTTTGCCCAGCGGTTTGGCGACTAAGCCCGCCAATCAATCGTGGCCGATGGTTTGGTGATGCCACACGCGGGTGACAAAATCGACCAGCGCCTGCGGGTCCACCCCGAGATGATCGATGGGCAACGCTAAGGCCAAGCCGGGAAAATCCGCCTCGAAGTTCGCCGCGGTTTGGCTGACCACCATTCGCAGCAGCCACTGCAGGGCTGGCGAGCGGTGCGCGGCGGCACCGAGGTACGGATCCGGGTCCTGGACGTACACAAACAGAAAATTCTGCTCAAGCGAGTTATAGCGCGTCTGGACCGTTTGGTGGTGCAGCTTCAGCGCCGTCACGCTCGCCCAAGGCAGCTCGTGGTGCCGATGGTGGCTGCCTGGATACACCAAGGCCGTGGCCGTCAGTGTGAGCACCGGGGCGGCAATGCGAATGCGCTGCACAAGCGCGGGAATGCTAACGCACCACGCCACGGTATTGGCGCCGATGATCAGCCAAATGGTGGCGTGCGGCCCGGCGCCATGCGTCGCGTCATCCAGAATCGCCCAGAAAAACACCACCGCAAGTGGCAGCACCACCACCAAGCTCCAGGCCCCTGCCGCGCTACGGTAAAACGTCATGGGCAGCGGCGGCAGCTTCCGGCGCCGGCGGCTGAATTTGCTGAAGTTCACCGCCTGGCGCAGCGCTTTGGTTTGGCGATAGCCGCCGGCAGTCGGCGCCACCACGGGAGCAGCAACCAGCGCTCGGCCGGCGAACCACAGGCCCACCGCCAGCAGCGCCATGAACCACCACTGCACAAAACCCGGCAACAGCGCCAGCGTCAACATCGGCAGACACAGCAAGGCCAACATCGCGCCGCCCAGTTGGCGATCCGCGCGGCGGTTGCTGACAATCGCCACGCTGGCGGCGAGCTGGCCGCCGATCCCCAAGATGGCGAGTCCCGTGCCGACAAATTCGGGCAGCAGTTGCGGCGCTAACCTCTCCACCACAAATAACACCGGCACGAATACCGCCAGTCCCCAACAATAGCCACCTAAGCCTAAATTAATCGCCGCGCGTTGCTGCATACTCTCTCGCCGACCCGCCACTTGGGGCAGGCGGCCCGCCTCCTTGAGGCTGACCCCCACGGCCAACCTAATGATGCCTAATCATAACATTAATCCGGTGGTGTCTAGGCCCGTAACCGCAATGGTGAGCGTCGTTGTGCGAGAATTCGCCCAAGTTTTCCTTGACTGGCCAGCAAAATGATTTAAAGTAAGGGGCAACTGATTTTTAGAAAGGAACAATTCTATGCGACCAATCATTGCCCTGACCGGCGACGCGCTCGAGACGCCGAGCCCAATTCTAAACGAAAACCACGCCGACTTCGCCCCGCGCGACATCAAAACGGCCATCATTAAAGCTGGTGGCCTGCCCATCATCTTGCCGTTTCCCGACGACGTGAGCCTCGCCGCCGAGCTTGCCCAGGCGGCGGTGGCGACTTTCGACGGCCTGTTGCTGCCCGGCGGCCCGGATGTCGACCCCACCCTGTATGGCGAGGAGCCGAGTCCGTCGATTGGCAGCACGGAATATCCCAAGGACCGCTTCGAGCAGGCGCTGATTCGCGCGACCGTCGCCGCGGGCAAACCCATCATGGCGATTTGCCGCGGCATGCAAATTCTCAACGTCACGCTTGGCGGCACCTTGTATCAGGATCTCGTCAGCCAAGACCCCGACGTCAGCATTCGCCACGCCCAGGCGGCGCCGGGCCAATACCCGACGCATCACGTCAGCATCCAACCTGGTACGCAGCTCGCCAACTTACTCGGCGAGCGCGCCTATGTCAACTCCCGCCACCACGAAGCCGTCAAGCGCGTGGCGCCGGGCTTGCAGGTGGTGGCCACCGCCCCGGACGGCGTGATCGAAGCGCTGGCCGATCAGCAAGACCGGCAGATCATGGCCGTGCAGTGGCACCCCGAGAATTTGTGGCAGCAGGATGCCGCGGAGTTGCGGTTGTTTGCCTTGTTGGTGAAGCGGGCAAAGGCATATGCGGCGCAGCAGGCGCTTGGGAGTATGGTGAGCTAGACAGATTGTGGGTTGAGTTCAGCTTGTCTAGAAACAATCAGAGATTGATTGACCACATATATAACAAAGCGTGCCCACGTCAAGAGAGTTGACGTGGGCACGCTTTGTTGTACTGGCATATTTTGCTCAGGCTACTTTCAGTGACACTAGCTCAATCCTTGAAAGCTGGAGGTTGGTTAGTATCGTCAGATAGGTTTGTCTTCTGAATGACAGTCCCGTCACCGATATCAATTCCTGTTGGTGTAAAGGTATGAACGGCTAGCCGAGCAATTGTTCGAGTCGTAAGGGTATCAATGACGCCGCCGACCGCAGCACCAGCGACTGGGACCACCTTAACCAGATTGATTGAGCCTTTCGTACCAAACTTGGTTAGCATCCGAAATCCAACTGCCTGATTGATTTTCGTTAGTGCACGCCCAGGAATCTTCTTCAGCACGCCAAGTAGCATCTTGTCGCCAATTACAACGCCCGTCTTCTTCATAATATCTACAACGGATGACCCTGCTAACGTTGCGTACACAAAAGTTTGAACTTGATCGCTCTTCAGATCATATCCACGAATCGTCGCAATAGCTGCAATCATCCGCATCTGAAATAAAATGACGGTTGCAACGTTAGCCGGAATTGTGACCGGCATCGTGATGATGCCACCAAACCCAGTCACAAAACCAGAAGTAGCTGCTTTAGTGGTCTGATAATTAACCAGATGCTTGATGGCCACTTCCGGGGAATATTTGCTGAGGTAGTCATCGACCAACTCTTGGATATTCTTTTGACCAGGCAGACCCGTCAAGGTTTTCTCGTAGGCCCAGTCGAGCGTGTGCATCATGGTTTCTTGAGTTAGATTGCTTGAGAGCTTGGTATGAGTCATGATTATCCTTCGAATTCCGCTGCCTTAGACACGCAAGTTGATGTGAGTATCGAGATTATGAACAATTGGAGTTTACTTGTAAAAGTACGATCTGACAAGGGGCTTAAACCAACATATAGCTTTGTATGGTAGCAGAGTCCCTAAGTGCATGCCACCCTCCAGTCATTGAACTATTCATTGGTGTCGGTCAGCTAGAGATACAGGTAGGCCGTGTAATCTTTTTTAGTGAAATCGGACATAGCAACAACCACCTTTTAGTAGAACATATTTTTAACCCTTATCTTTTCGATAGGCTTCATACCGTAATCGCCAATTTCCGAGATTACGGTTTCCCGTGCCCAGACCGAAACGAAACGCCATCTCAAAGACAGCCTTATTAGTCTTAAGACCATTGTCTTCGATTAATTTCTCAATATATTGAAGCTTACCTAGATCCGAGAAAAAAGACGGCGGTAATTCTTTTTCGGGTACAGCAGTCACTTGAGACAGGCCTTGTTGAAAAATTCTGATTCTTGAACGCAATCCACTTTTTGTGAGTGAACGTCCTCGTCCAGTATCTGTCGTCTTCAGAATCATCCCTGCATCAACCAACCTACGGTAATCAATGAAGTGTAATGTGTTGTTGACCATCATTGTAACGTCCTGACGAATTGCGTCCTTAACCACTTGTACAGTATAGTCTGACAATTCGATTACTCGCTCACGTGTTCCCGAGATGTGCAACTTATTTCCTTTTAAGTCGCTCTGCTTCAAGTTTAATATTTCTGATTTGGCTGGGTCATTACTACTCTTAACGCCTTCATAAAGGAGCAGCGGAACGACTGAGTACTGTGGGTTGTCTACCAGTTGACTGGCTTGGCGAAGAGAGTCGAAATTTACGCCAAAATTGGCACGGGTCGTGCTGGCTGTAGCTGATTCTAGGAATAATCGATCAGCATGCAACCGGTCAGAGGACGAAGGCGTAATCATGACTTGTTCTGAGTAAAAAGTGCAAAATTTGCGAATATGATAAACGTACTGACGTAATCGGACCGTATCCACATCATCAATCTGCTGTAGATACTCTATTAGTGCACGATCGTCTTGAACCTTAAACTTGGTTATTCCACGTCCAATATTTGATTCAAAAGCATCAAGTTCAAGCAAAGTTAGGCGAAGTGAAATAAGCACATTTCGACTCGATTCCAAGTAATTGATGTAGAGATACAGTTGCTTTGCATTGTTTTCATTCTTAAAGCGAATATGTGTAAACGGGCGAAAAACATTCTCTTCCTCATCCGAAGTTGAGTCTAATTCAATTAAGCAACCCTCATCGAACTTGGATTTATTTACACCATTTAAAGCTTGTATAACCTTAATTTGTTGTAGTGGACCGAGCGAATAAAAGGCAGAGGAGAAGTTACTGATTAGAGAATTAATATTTGCTGAACTAATTCCGGACTTCTGTAAAAGGTTTGAAGCTTTTGCTTTCTCTTGTTTAGTTGGAAAGGATAATGAGTCATTAATTGATTTGATCTTTAGTCTAACCACGTCTGTCTCCTAGTCTAGGCATTATGCTAATTAGCTACATGTTCCATCTTTAAAGTCTAAAACAATATAGAGCATTACCAATTGTGAAATACATGTATCATAATGAAGCTCATGACGGGAGTATCATTATGATTTTTACACTCAAGCATTAAAAACTATCCATATCAATCTTATTTTGTTGTATTCCACGACAATAACTATACTTTCGTATACTTACCCGAGTCGGTTGAGCTCTTTGTATTACACCAGTTAGCTCTCGTCTATGCTCACAAGAATTAAATGTCGATACTGGATTGGTATATTCCTACGGTGAGCGCTAATCGCCTTATTTCTGAAATGTTCTTTTTCGATGCAAGAACATCGGCTCTCCAAATTCTCTATAGTATGCAGAATAGGCAGCTGGCAGATTTCCGAAACGAACTGACAAATACGGCAATGTCGGCGCCATCCCACTGATCAGCCTATTCTTATACTCTTGATTCGTCGTTATTGCTTTACTTTTGATAAATCTCCGTGTGGCACCTAAAAGCTGCGTATCATTGTATATCTTCCAATTTCTGTGATTCGGAACAACATTACACGCTCGCATTGCTTCATCAAGGAGCCACAAGCATTGGCTCTTGCTGGACACTTCAGACATATATAGCATGCTAGGAGCCTCCTCCACAGGTACCGAAGCAGTATAGTCATTAACCTTGAAAGCTTTGTATTTTATAGCGGCCTGAATGACAAGCTTGTTCAAATCGTCTACACTCATTCCTCGCCACTGAGTGCCAGCGTATGACTTAAGTGTATATCCTAGTTCTCCTACGACATCCTTCCATTTCAATCCATACCGACTTCTCATCGTTGAAACGGCAGGTGAGCCATCTGAACGCTTCTTCTGATACACGTCTTGCTTTGGATCGTCTTGTATTCCGAGCCTTTCTATCTCGTTACGGATTAACCGCATGTCCAGCTCCTTATTAAATTGTATTTTAGACCTCATCGTGTCCCCCCTTGTTATATTAGTATGTATGAATATGTCTCGCTTGCCAAGCAAGTTCTTCTTATTTTTAAATGATTGTTATGCTCGTTAGAGATAGTTGATATTCATTGATAATCTACCGCTCATGCTTATGGCATTTCTTAAACTCTTAATTCAATTGCTACTGACGTCAAACAGCATAGCTAACAGCAAGCAAACACATTTCCTTTCACTTAATGATCTAACTCAGGTTGAGTGCTCTTGACACCCGCCATCTCTAAAGAGACATTGTCCATGGCAGACATAGGTTAGTTAAGCAAATATTTATTGATGCGTAGAGTACTCCTAATACTTTCAGCTATAGCAGATAATTTCAAAATCGTCTCCAAATCTCATCTACATTCAGGATATAATAGAGTATTGAATGCGCGGTTTTTGTGCCATTCTCGGAACCACATGCAAAGTTTATTTCCCTTAAGATTTATCAGTCTGTATACCCATAATTACGAAGAAAGTTGGAAATATATAATGATGACTTCACAAGAACAGTCACAAATCACGCAAGAGCTACAAAGTAAAATCTGGGCCGCGGCCAATGCGTTACGTAATTCTGGAATGGAAGCCAACGATTACCGAGACTATACGTTAGGTCTCATCTTTTATAAATATGAATCTGATCGCTTCTTACGGAAAATCTCAGAAGGTCTGGGCATTGAGTTCACCAACCTCGACAACGCACAAGAAGCATATGAAGAAGCCTTGAAAGACCCTGATGCCAAAGACGTCGTTGACGTCGTAAAATCGGATCTTCGCTTCATGATTGCCCCGGACAAGACCTTTCATCACCTCGTCCAAGATGTTAATCACAACACCTTTCAAATGGCCGACTTGGCTCAAGCATTACAGGATTTGGAAGACTCCGATGAAGTATTCTCTGGATTGTTCGACGACTTGGATCTTAACGCCACCAAACTTGGCAGTTCCGAGCAGGAACGGAACACCACAATCGGTGATGTGATGAGTGCACTGGAGCAGATCAATTTTGCTGAAGATACCGGGATGGATATCATGGGCAATGCCTATGAATACCTAATTTCTCAATTTCAAACCGAATCAGCAAAAAAGGCTGGGGAGTTCTACACGCCACAAGCAGTCTCCCGCCTGATGATGCAGATTGGTATGAAAGGTCGTGAAAGTGTTCAAGGTGTCTCGGTCTATGATCCCGCGATGGGTTCAGGTTCTTTGCTGCTGAATGCCAAGCGATATAACAGTCACCCCGACTCAATTCAATATTTCGGTCAGGACGTGAAAACGGCGCCATACAATTTGGCTCGTATGAACATGATGCTCCATGATGTTCCTACTGCAAATCAACATCTGAATTTGGGAAATACACTTGGTGCTGACTGGCCTTCCGATGAGCCAACGACCTTTGACATTGTGACAATGAATCCACCTTACAGCCTGTCGTGGAAACCAACGAAGGCTATGGAGACTGACCCAAGATTCCAGCCATTCGGCGTAGCTCCCAAAAGTGCTGCCGACTACGCATTCCTAACTCATGGTCTCTATCATCTGAAGAGCAATGGCACAATGGCAATCGTACTCGCTACTGGTGTTTTGTTTCGTGGCGCAGCTGAAGGCCGTATTCGCAAAGCTTTGCTAACTAAAGGCAATATTTCGGCGGTTATTGGCATGCCCGCAAACATCTTTCATAATACATCGATCCCCACCGTTGTCATTGTGCTCAAGAAGCAACGCGACGGTAACGATGTGTTATTCATCGACGCATCTAAAGAATTTCGAAAAGCTAAGAATCAGAATGAAATGGATCCTAAGAATACGCAAAAAATTCTGGACACTTTGAATGCCCGAAAACCAGTCACATATAACGAAGATGGAACTGAGTTCAGTCACCTTATAACACTCGAGAAAATAGCTGAGAACGATTACAATATGAACATCCCAATGTATGTTGACACGTTTATACCAGAGCCACCCGTTAATGTTAATCAGCTCGTCGACGATGTTACCAAGGCTCAGGAAGAAATCACTCAGCAAAACAAAAAGCTGAACAAACTTTTCTCCCAGTTTGTCGGTCAAGATAAGGCAAAACAAACCGAAATTGAAAAGATTCGAGGTTTATTTAAATGAATAAGAAGAATGTAAGCACAAAGCGAGTGCCTTCTATTCGCGTGGTTGGTTTTACTGACGAGTGGGAACAGCGTAAGCTTGGGGACATTACAAAATATAAAAATGGCACAGCTCACGAAGAAAATGTCCAAAGTCAGGGACCATTTGAGCTAATTACTCTGAAGTCAGTGAGTGAAGAAGGGACAATACAGTCATCTGGCAAATTTCTCGCCTCTACTGACGAGGCTCTTGATGCTGGTTCTTTGGTGATGGTATTAAGTGAACAAACTCCCGGTGCGGTTGGAATGACTGCATTAGTCCCGTTAAATCACAGGTATGTGCTGAATCAACGTGTCGCGCAACTTTCGGTTGATAAGAAAAATGTAAATCCGGCTTTTCTGTCCAAAGCAATTAATCGTAATCAACACTATTTTGAACTGCGAAGTGGTGGGACGAAGGTTCAAAACATTTCAAAGTCTAGTGTTCTGGATTACAAGTTTTATATGCCCCCAAGAGAGGAGCAAGATAAGCTTGCGATATTTCTTTTATGCATTGAAGAAACTATCGCTCTTCATCAGCAAAAGTCTGAAGCACTAAAGAAAGTGTATCGTTGGGCTAAGCGTAATTTATTACCCATGCCAAAAGAAAGCAGTCCACAGATCCACATTAAAAATAATAACGAGAATTGGACTACGAGGAAATTAGGGAATATTCTAAAGCCTAATACCGAAAAAAATCGAGACCATAAATTCAATCTTGTTGAAAGCGTCTCGAACAAATATGGACTAGTTAAGCAAACTGATCAATTTAAGGATTATGAGGTTGCAAGTAAAGATACCCATAACTATTATGTAATTCGTCCAACAACATTTGTCTACAACCCTTCCAGAATCAATGTCCGTTCGATTGGATATAAAAAAGCCGGAGACCCTGTTTCAATTGTTTCTCCCCTCTATGTGTCGTTTCAGGCTAACAGTGATATTGATGACAGCTTCCTATGGATATGGTTGCATTCTTCTCAATTTAATAATGAACGTCGTATTCTTAGCACGGGCAGTGTTCGTACCACTCTCTCCTACGAGCAACTTTGTTTGGCGAATATTACGTATCCTGATATAGAAGAGCAGCGTGAAATAGCCCAATTTTTTGTAAGTTTAGAAACTCGCATCGACTTGGAGCTTTCAGTTATTAACTACCTAAAACGAGTCAAGAGATGGGCACTCGATAACATGTTTGTCTAATAATTAGAAATCAAGGTGGCCTAACATGGTCTCTGTTACACAACGCATCGCACAAATCAAGCAACCCCGTGGCGGTTATATTCCGCCAAAATTCATGCATGAACAGCACTTCAATGATGATCGCAAGTTATACCCTGACGAGAACCTCTCGGCTGCAGCAATGGGCGTAATGGTGGACTATCTCACCCGCTACGCACAAACTGGTGAAGTTAAAATGGCTTTCGATATTCCACTCAAAGGCCTACAATTAGCTAAAAGTTATTCTCCTGGCCTGCCAATGATTGCCGAAGCTAAAGAACTGATTCCAAAGATCAAGGACTTTTCTGAAGAATCGCTGAACGCAGCCACAAAGTTTACTACTTACTTCGACACATACTATCGTGCTGGCCCTCGCGCTGTGCAATACCTCAAGCCGGAGGCACCTAATGAGCAAACTCGTAAAAACATGATGATTATGGTAGATCGGGCAATCACCTTTTTTACGGATGTTTCTCCCCTGCTTGCGTCGGATTTGACTTTCGAAGGCGGCTATACCAGCACAATTGACAAAGGCGATGCAGACTTTATGTCCAAAACGATCTTATGGGATATGAAAGTCTCAAAGAATCCTCCACTCAATAAGTACACGCTGCAACTTGTGGTCTACTATTTGTTGGCAAAGCACTCTGACCAACCCATCTACCATTTTTTGAAATCAGTTGGCATCTTCAATCCTCGGCTCAATGTCGCGTATACACTGGACATAGCTGAAATTGATCCGGTAGTAATCTCAACCATCGAACAAAACGTCATTGGCTATTAAAAGCAAGAAATGAAACGAGGCACAGCTTAATGTCTGTCTACTTTAAAGAAGAAGTTGGTCCTGAGGCAATAATTGAAACTAATCTCATTGACCAGCTTGTAAAAGACACTCGCTCAAACATCGGCCAATGGACCTATCGTCCAGATATCACGACCGAAGCAGAACTCTGGAATAATCTGCGGGAAAAGCTGAATGCGATGAACAAAGATGTTCTCAAGGGAAAACCATTATCTGATTATGAGTTTTCTCAAGTTCAACAACAACTTCAGTTTAGTTCTCCTTTTGATGCTGCATCGTGGTTGCAAGGTGAAAACGGTATTGCTCACGTGTATGTTCAACCTGATGATCCCAGTGCCAAAACCATTTCGTTGATTGTATTTGTTGCTCGAGATATTGCTGGCGGTTCTAGCTCTTATGAAATAATCAATCAATATATTTCAAACAAAACTGGCAACGGAATCAACTCCGCCGACCGGCGATTTGACGTAACCCTCTTGATTAATGGCCTCCCAATGATTCATATTGAGCTCAAAACGCAAAACCATACCTACATGGACGCCTATACTCAAATCAAAAAGTACACTCGTGAAGGCCATTTCCACGGTCTATTCTCTTGCGTTCAGATGTTTGTCGTCTCCAACGGATCAACCACTCGCTACTTCGCACCAGCAGCTGCAACAGATTTAAACGGGAAATTTCTCACTCGCTGGTCGAATGAAGACAATCAACCCGTTGAAGATCTTCAATCATTTGCAGAACAAGTTCTATCTATCCCAATGGGTCACAAAATGGTCGCTCATTTCTCCGTTCTCGACTACGCTCACAGGCGTCTATTGCTGATGCGGCCATACCAAATTCACGCGTTAGAAGCTGTCTACGAGTCAGCTATCGCCCGCCAATCAGGCTTTGTTTGGCATACGACCGGGTCGGGTAAGACAATAACCGCCTACAAAGTTTGTCAGCGATTATTGTGGATTCCATCGGTGGATCACACAGTCTATATCGTTGACCGCCGCGATTTGGATGATCAGGCTAAAGACACCTTTGCTTCGTACTCTCGGTTCGAAAATTTCACGGTTGAAGGCACTGACAACACGACTGAATTAATTACAGCCTTGGCTAACAAAAAACGGACAGCTATTGTGACTACTGCACAGAAACTAGGTCATCTTATCGATGTCTATGCGAAGAAATACCATGGCAAAGATCCGAAGCATCTTCAGGGATTGCGTTTGGAAATGATCGTCGACGAATGCCATCGATCAATTTCCGCTGAGCAAATGTCTTATATTAAGACTTTCTTCCCACACGCTGACTGGTTTGGCTTCACGGGCACCCCAATATTTGATGAAAACAAGAAGGATGTTAAGGGTCAATTGCCAGACACGACTGAAAAGCAATTTGGACCGGTTTTATCCACCTATAATATCCAAGATGCTTTGCGTGATGGCTCTGTCTTAGATTTCCAGACTGATTATCAACATCCTTTCGATGATGTTTATTTGAATGATGCCGTGGCTCAGGCGACTGGAAAGAGCACTCATGAGATAGAGACATGGGATCCCGCCAAGAAAGAGGAAGAACTACCGTCTGCATACTACGATACGAATGAGCATATGGATAATGTGATCAATTATATTCTGAACAGATGCAGCCAAAAGCTTGGTTTTCAAAGAGGTACCGGCCGAACATTCGAAGCAATTTTGACAGCTGGCAATATTTCTCGAGCTATTGCGTACTACAAGAGATTCAAGGAAATACTCAAAAAACCTGATGCGATGAAAACGCGGATCAAACAGCTAGCCCCAGATGGCTTTCCAAAGATTGCCCTCACCTATTCGGCAGCAGATCAAAACCAAGATGGTGATACCCCGAAGGCTGAAGAGCTGTACACCGCTATCGATGATTACAATGAAATGTTCGGGACAACTTATGAGCATGATCAAAAAGGCATTTCAGCATACAACTCAGACCTATCTGAGCGACTTTCACGTAAGAAGAACAAGTATGAAAATCGTGCCGAACAGCTTGATATTGTAATCGTTGCCCGCCGCTTACTTACTGGTTTTGATGCCCCTGTATTGTCCACTTTATTTGTAGACCGGCCTGTCATGAGTGCAGCCGAATTAATCCAATCTTTCTCTCGGACTAACCGGACGTATGATGCGAAAGACAAGCCACACGGTCAGATTGTCACTTTCCAATCACCTGTCAGTTTCCAGCGTGGCGTTGATGAAGCTATCAAACTGTATGCTAAAGGTGGCGAATCAGTCGCCCTGGCACCTGAGTGGTTGCCGGCAAAGCAAAGACTGCAACAAGCCGTTGCCAAACTTAAGAGCATTGCCCCTAATTGGGATACTGTGACACCGGAACAGTCAACTACTACTGAGCAGACTGAATTTGCTAAGGCATTCCAGGCATTTGCAAAAGCCTACCAAGATGCAAAGTTTTATGCAGAGTACGATGCAGACCAAATCAAAAAGTCACTGAATATTGATGATAAGTTTTTCACGGAATACAACGCCAATTATCAAAACGTCATTAACCATCTCAAAAAGAAAGCAGTTGATCCAGATGATGGCGAAGATGTTCAACAGCTGGTCGAAATGGACTACGAATTGTCACTGTACAAATCTGACATCATTGATTACTCATACATCATGAGGTTAATTGCCTCCTATTCAGAACAAGCTGGGAATTTGAGCGAAAAGCAGCGTGACAAACATGCTGAAGAGATTATCGATTCGATTAATAAATTTTCCGCTAACAATCCGCAGGTTGCCGATATCCTCAGTGACTTATGGGGCAAAGTTAAGGCTGGGCAGCTTCAATCTGGCGATTTAATGGATGAGTTCAATCATGAACTAGGTTCCAAGTTAAACACTGTGCTGGATGATTTCTCAAGTAAGTGGATGGTGAATGAAGATCGGCTCGATTACATGGCAAGGCATTACAACTCTAAAGCACCGATTGAAGAGCAGCCTGGCTTTACCGAGGTAAAGGACACTTTCGATTGGAAGAAATACGAGGAAACGCTGGAAAAGAAAGAGAAGTTTCCATTTAAGTACACGAAGCAGTTTAAGCAGGATCTTGATAAGACGCTGCGTGAAGATGTGGAGCCATTGATGGACATTTAAATTTTTGACCAGTAATGACTGTTTCCTAGAGCCAGCTCAGATGATGCGCCGGTTGTAATTGAATTTACAACACATGTTACACGTATTTTTCTTTATTTCAAAAGAGAAAGCCAGGCATCTGGAAGAAGGTTTGTAGATGTGTTGAAAATAATTGGGGATTAATAATCATCAAAAGTGTGAACTCTAGAACGGTTTAAGGAAACCTTGATCAATAGCGTCTTGCTCCCCATCAAAAAGTGTACGAATCTGATTGGGCATGGCACGCATCTGATTAAATTTTGCTGCAGCCAACTCTGCATATATTTCAAATTCTCGCTCTGGCTTTTCCTTACTTAACTTCAAAGAATCAGGTGATTTGAAGTCTGATATGAACGCAAGGTACGCCTGCAAATGAACAGCATCGTCAAAATAGGTATCATTATTAAACGAGAAATGAAGGCCCGTATTAATAATCAAATCTGTTAGGGATCTGGCAAGCTTAAATTGGCCATTTGTCAAACTGAACCATTTTTCTTCCAATCGAATTGTCTTTTCTGGTTCAGAGGGGTCATATAGCGAGGCTAATGATAGTTCAGACATCAGGCGTCCTGTAATTGTTGCTATGAGGTCAGCCAGACGTATGCCAACCATTCTGTCTGAATGACAACCATCTTGAATTTTCTCAAATCGGTTCGAATTGAATGATGAAGCTTTAATTCCTTGGTCAAGAAACAAATGATACGAGTTGTCTTGCCTCAGTCCATCCCGTTCATCAAGCCAAAGCTCAAGAGAAAAGTCAACTTTTTCCCACTCAAAGTGCCCGACATTGTCAGCCGAATCTTGAGTATTAATATTCAGAGATTTGGAAATCACCTTAAGAATCTGTTTATACGAATTAATTTGGCTTACTAATCGAGGACTGCTCGAATGGCTCCGAAGATAGTTGAGAAGATCGAATTTAATGGCTTTCAGCAGTTGATATGTACTAATCTCCCTTTCTTGACATTTTTCTAACACACCGACTCCAGCTTCTAAAGTGAAGTATTTGGCCAGAATATAAGTAAAAATTGCAAACGATACATGCATTCGTTTGCAGGATATAAGAATCCAATCATGGAGGCGCTGAGTTATTATCGACGAAACCTTATTTTGAGTAACTATACAAACCTTTGCATTGTGTTCTTTTAGAATTTGCATAGTTTGCAAATAAAAGTTCAATTCTCTGTCACGCATACTTGTAAAACCTGTCTCAAATAGTTTTCCTTTAAGTAATCTTTCTCCTTTGATTTCTCCTTGGAAATTGTGACTAGCTTTGCGGTATTTTTTCTCATTACGTAGAAACTCATCCTCTACTTCCCCTAACTGTGCTTCCGGAATATCAACCACCGCCATCACATAGTTAGTCATCATGTCGCTGCCCATTGCAAAACGACGCATTGGATCATCAAGCTTTCGTGAAGATTTTTCGGATACCTGCGTTTTTATATGCTCCTGTGGTCCCTTCTCATCAGCAAACAATAAATGATTTTCCATGTTGATTTCTCCATCAAGTTAGGCTACAAAGTATTCCCAAAAGAACGAATATCCTATACGAATATCTTCGCCAATAGATTCACCCAGGGCTCTGGTAGTTCTCGTTGCCAACCAAGGGAGTTCGAAATTATTGGTAGATTCTCATACTCTTCGAAAGCCTTGAACGGTTTGTTTTGTTGTGGGTGTTCGAAACCTAAAACATCCTCAATGTCGTTATCATCTGTAAAGCGATGCGATTCATCATTCTTCAGAGCCTCAAGTATAGGCTGATTATATTTCTCTGCCGCCGGAGTCTCAGCATCAAGATCATGCAGCACGTATGGATGGATGCCTAAGGCTTCAAAATACCTCACTAAGGAGATGATTGCAGCCTTCCCCCGGGCTTTCACAATTTGCCAGTTTTGAAGTACATTCATACGCATATTTTCAGGCATATCATCGATACTCAGACGTAGAATTATATCCTCAGTATCTCCTTCAACAATTAGCACTTTTTTGGCAAAAAATGCCCGGTTAATATAGTCGTCCATCTTTAATAGCATCTTAACGTATTGTTGATCATTCTGCGATATCATCCGAAATGCAGAACTTGCGTTAATGACTTGAGACCTTACTTTGGAATTCTTGCAAATCAGCTTAATTTCCTCTGGATCGTTCATATCAACATCATCCGGCTTTATATGAATCAAGGTCAAATGATTCAACACCTGATTAGGTTTACGGGTTAAGTCAATCATTAATGGGGAATGAGTTGTACAGATAATCTGATTACCCTCTTTTTCAGCCAAATCATATATAACAGAACGCATCTGATTTACTGCATTAGGATGCAAAAACAGCTCCGGCTCCTCAAATCCTACTAGAATTGGCCGTTCATTGTTGAGCCTGCGACGAGCATTGTACCTGAGAAAAGCAAATACAATTGATCTGACAATTCCGGTACCTTGATGCTTACTGTCTGTTTGAATATTGCTACCAATCTTTACATCAAAACTCGGTTTAATAGCATTATCTGGCTGCGAAAGTTCAGCAGCAATATTGATAGTAACATCGCTGAATACTTCAGTAACCACTCCCTGCAGAGCACTCATCAGATCAGCAAAATCAGAATTTTTATTTTCTGGGCTAAGTTCATCCGCTAGCTTATCCAAAGCTATCTGAGCTTCCGCAAAATTTTTAGATTTATCTCTGACTTCCCTGAACATCTCATTTAGTAAATTTTGCAAAGCACCTTTTTGCGAAAGATCATCTTCTCCATCAGCAGCAGGTATGTATAAATAGCTTGGTAATCTCGAAACAACATTACTTTGAAATCCGCCAGGATTCTTATCCCACTCAACTTGATCACTATAGTTTCGAACAGGGAAATAAGAGTCAATAATCTCCTCTATTTCATCTCTTGACTTATTTGTGATTTTCACCAGTTTAGGATCAATGCTACTGAGTTCAGATAGCAATCTAGCTTGATCTTCTTTGTCTAACGCAGCATATCCTGCAAAGTCAGCGAGGCTCTTTTCTTTACCCGATACACCTCCCACATAACTAAATCGTCTAGATTTCATCTCGACAACTACAGACTGACCGATTGGAAATGTTTTACGATAGACAATAAAGTGAGTGTGCCCACTTTGTTTATTCTCTTCAAACACGCGTCCTCTAAATCCTCGCCATGAACTCGCTTCTGCGGGTAGGTCATCGATCCTCATCGTCATTCTGACTTGTTGAACATGATTCAATCCGTCAGAGTCTCCGTTATTATATGAGAAATAATCCGCCAAATCCAAGCTCTTAGTAGCTGATAGCATTATCTTTAAAGCACGTAGAACCGTACTTTTACCAACATTGTTTTCTCCAATTAAGTATGTTGCATCACCAAAATTAATTGTTGTTTTCAAGTGCCGGCCAAACCCTTCCAACGTTAGTTCAGAGATTTTCATTATTCCTCCTGTAAAAATTCAACTATGTAAAAGCTTTTTGAGCCCAACGCATATGATTGCTCAAAATCGAAGATATGTTTAGATAACTTTCAGTGATTTTTCATGTATGGGTTTGATCCATTAAATAATTATCCCTCTTGTAACAGCAAATCGACTTATGAATGAGAATACTGCGCGCCGCCTTGATTTCTTGTCAGTAATCAAAGCGGGAATCGCCAAAGCGCCCAAGTTTAACCCGATACAGCAAGTAACACAACATAATTTTACTCAATCATAATCGCTAAATACATCAAATACATTTGTTGCAATTTCAGCTTTGATTGATTTAACTTCATCCATATCTACTATAGGTGGCAGACAAATTCTTTTGTCACTGAAGAATGCAGAACTCCAAATCGAAGTATCGGGATTTGTTACAGTCACACACAATTTTTCTGAAAAATTTTTAGTCTTATCACTGAGTATAGTTAATCGCTGAAGCCATACATCAAGATAGTTAAGATTAGGCGTATTCTGAAGCTTATTAATAATCAAATCCGTTATCTGGCTAACTGCTACAGGGTCATTCTGCGTTTTTGAAATCAGCTTGCTTAAGACGCCTATTCCTGAGGAAATAGCACTGGGATTGTGACTAACAATATCGGCTATGATGCTAATCAAGGGAAGAACTTGATCATTGATACTATCCATTCCATCCAATCGTCTTGCGAACGCGGTAAGAGCCTTCGTAATGCTACCTGAGTTCGGGTATTTTTTTGACAACCAGAGAATTTCCAGCAAATGTTTCTGTAGGGTCAACTGATATTGGACATTCTTACGTTTGCCATCGAAGATAATTGGCATAATCACAGGGATTTTGGAATTCCAATAAATTTTATCTGGTTTTATTGCAGACTCAATTATTTCCGATGTGATGCCAGTCTTCTTGCTGTTGAAATGCATGTTTAAATCCACCAACACATCAGACAACGTCTTCACAACTTGCTCTGCGGTCTCCTTACTATTAGAAAACACTCGATAATCATCACGATATCTAATAATATGCCAGTCTTCAAGATTACCAATTTTGTTAATCCTCGAAGCTAACAACATGTCCGAATAACCCAACACAATCTCGGCGATAAAATTAAATAGCACACCGCCTTGAGGAATTCCATTAGTCTGTCCGCACTGAATCTGTTCAATTGCTCGATCAATCCTGAATCCAAGTGCCTTGTTATTTCTCCTGCCATCCTTAGCTTTCGCCTTACCCCTAATTGCCCAATCAATCGAATGTGTATAAATAGACCCGTAGCAATTTGTGATATCAGTTCTTATGCAATACTTATACATTAAGGATTTGACAATAGAGTTCTGCTCCATTTCCTCCCACCAATGTAAAATTGTTTCTGCAGTATCATTGTTTTCACCAACTGACTCCACAGGAAGGCTGATACATTCAATATGCTTATCTGTTTGAAATACTTGGAATCGACTAATAATCTCAGACCAGTTCTGTTCCTCGGTGAGTAAGTTCACTAGGTTGATATACAAGAACGGATGAATAATTTGGACAGGTCGCCAGTCATAACGAGCGTCCTTATTTAACAATACAGTGTGATTAACTTTCTCATCCGTTAACAAACAGTCTTTGTCAATCATTGATGATAGTTGATGTTTTGTAAGTTCGCTTTTCGCATAATCTAGAACGGGTTCAAAGTTAAAATACTCAGGAAGCAACATAGGCACATAGCTTTGAGGCTTCGAGAAAAACGATCGCGCCTCGCTTGCGGTCATTTCAAGTACAGATTTTCGTTCTGAATTCAAGCTGTTACCTCCTAATTTCTCTAGCCAATAATTGACACTATCTTACCATGAATCAATAGTTTAGATAGACAAAGCCGCTTCCATATCAACTTTATACTTCTTCCATGCTGGAGTTTTTTAATGAAGATAAATAATCAGACATTGCTCAGAAGTAGAAATGGGTGAAATGAATTATCGAATAAACTATGATCAGCCACTTGTGTTCAATCTACTTCCAACGAATGGTTAACAACTAACTATTCCACGATAATACAAAAAAGCGGGAAAATCGGTGGGCAAAATCTACCATTATTGGCCAATTATTGCGAAGTGAATAGCTAAATCTTCTCACTTTAAACAAACGGAGTATGAAGCATGACTGGGTTCTTAAGCAAATTAAAAGCCCGGATTCCGGGCTTCCTGCCAATTTTGTGCTCTATTTAATACTTTCCCCGACTTAATTCCTAGTGCTAATCCAAAATATTATCTCTCGTCAACCATTGGATTTGAGCCACGGCGACAATTTTTTCTGGAGCATCATTTATCTTAATTTGTAAGACCTAACAAAGCTCAATTGATACTAGCTCATACTGCCTCAGGCTCCAATCTACAACTAATTACGCCCCTTTTTCTTAGTTCCGGTACCTCCCCGCAAACTCCTCTCTCCCCAACTCAGTCACCCGCCGCACAAACTCCCCTTTTCCATCGGTATAAGCATCCCGATCATGCTCAAACTCCCGCTTCAATCGCTTCTTCAGCGCCGCGTAATCCTGGGCCACATCCGGATGAGCAATCAAATAATCGCGGAAATACAACTCGCCCCAATCCCCGGCAGGCTTCACGTGCAAATGAAACACCTTCTCGGCAAAACCCGCCGGCGTATACCCCCGATTAAAATCCAACAGCTCCTCATCAGCCTGCTGATTCATCAATAACCACCCCGCAGCAGTCAAGCGCTCGGTCAACGCGGCCTGCTCATAGCCAGCCGGTAGCTCCAACAAAATATCGACAATGGGCTTGGCAATCAATCCCGGTACCGCCGTACTCCCAATATGGCTGATCCGCGTGATGTGAAAATCCTGCAGCAACGCCAACAAGTTCTGCTTTGCTGCTTCATACCACGCCGCATATTTTTGATCCGGCGCCTTCAACTCAATGGGAAACAATTGCCATAATTCCTCAAGACTCATTTCCTGCAACGGCTTGGTCATTATTAATCTCCTCCATCCACAATCCTGCTAGCCACAGTTTACACCTGCCACCGCCAACCTCACCGCAACAATCGCACTCACGCCTGCCGCCTTCCCAGCCACACAAAAAATGGCCCGTAACGGAAAAACTCTCCGCTACGGGCCAAACTATTTTTCAAGTCATTCACGTGAGTCAGGTCATGACCCTGCATCACGTGTCGCGTGGCCGGCGGTGCATGCTGCCACCGGTGGCACCAGGTTGGCGGACGTCTCCGCGTTCCCGGTGTGGCGCGCTTCTTGCAAGAAAGCGGGCCAACGCAACTGACTTGAATTGGGCGCTTAATGCTGACGGCCCGAGTCTGAACTAAGAATTGCTGGCGGTTCGCGCCTGGACGACATGGTGCTGACGGTCCTAGTCTGTGCGGTTCGCCGGCCGGCAATCTCGCACGAATCGTGATTCAGCACCGGCTGATCCGCTAGGCACGGCAAGCCCTGGGCGAATGGTTACCTGAAGCGCAATGTTCAGAGTCATGTCCGCGTGGCGAGATGCGCAGTTGGTCAAAATAGCGCTGAATCACGGGCTGACAATCACGCGCTGCGCGGGCTTACGCCGATAATGCGCGGTCTGGTGATGATCAGCCAATGGGCGAAAACTGCTGACGGCCCGAGGTCTGTGCGGAATCGCCGGCCGGCAATCTCTCGCACGAGTGGTGAATCAATTGCCGATAGAACAGCG
>NZ_AZDJ01000001.1:0-144111 GCF_001434705.1 Lacticaseibacillus nasuensis JCM 17158 | reverse complement strand
AGCGAATGGTGAGGAGAAACGCAATGTTCTCACTCATGTCCGCGTGGCGAGATGCGTGGTTGTTCAGAAGTGGCAACTGATTCACCAGCCAACCAATTACAAGCTGCGCGGGCTTACGCCGATAATGCACGGTCGAGTGATTGGTTGGCAATTTGGGCGAATGGTGCTGGCGGCCCGCAGCCTGGACGCATAAAGCTGACGGTCCGAGGTCTGAGCGCAACGGGGCTGGCGCGCTCGCACCTGAATCAGAGAAGCTG
Source organism: Lacticaseibacillus nasuensis JCM 17158 (assembly GCF_001434705.1). GTDB lineage: Bacteria > Bacillota > Bacilli > Lactobacillales > Lactobacillaceae > Lacticaseibacillus > Lacticaseibacillus nasuensis. The sequence continues at coordinate 143,854 of NZ_AZDJ01000001.1, read as the reverse complement.
GCGATTCTCACCTGAGCGATAGTGCTGGCGCTCCTGCCTGGGCGAGTGGTGCTGACTGCCCGAGTCTGTGCGAGATAGATTGCCGGCCGGCGAATGACCCTTACACTAGTAATAGCCATTGAGATTGAAAATTTTCCGATTTTCTTTTGGGGGTGTCCTTGAAGACTTGTCCGGTAAGGGTTTCTGCTCTCACCATTTCCTCATCTTAAAAATTGGCCCAGCTTCTCAGCCAGTGATTTGCGATTTTTCGCTTTAATGGAAACCAGGCAACATCCCCGTCGTCTGAGCAACCAAAAACGCCGTCAGCTCGGCGCTGGCGGCGTAAAATCGGAAAATTCCCGGGTTTAATGGCTATTATCTATGTAGGGGTGCTCAATGACGCGAGTACGGAAATGGTCCAATCATTGTTCTAGAATGCCGGCACTACTTCTACCCCACGAAGCAAAAAAAATGTGACGCGTCACGCGTCACATCCATCCCGCCGCTCAATCCTCAAACTGCCACTTCATCCTTTAAGTTGCTTGGCCAAAATATCCTTAAGCACCAGAAAGGCATCTTGCCGATCATAGCCGTAGTCATGTTGCAACGAAGAAATTTGGTCGCGGAGTACCTTGGCATACCGCTCAGTCGCCACTTCCTGCTGATAAGTTGCCAACACGGGATATTTTTTCGCCCACGCCGCGGTCCAATCCACCTTCTGTTCCGTCTCATCGGACGTGTTCATGATCACATGCTCGATTCGCTCGACGTCTGGATCAAAGCTGACCAGCTTATCCAACGTTAAATTGTACAAGTTGGCGAGTTTCTTGGATTGATAAATGTCCGGCAAGGTCTCGTCAGTTTCCCACTTTGAAATGGTTTGCCGACTCACCCCGAGATCCGCCGCGACCGCCTCCTGCGATTGGCCGACTTGCCGCCTCGCAGCCGCCAAGTTCTGCCCCAAACTCATACCACTACCTCCATTCAGATTAGGAACAAAATCATTCTACCGAGCAATCAGGCCCGGTACCACCAAAGATTCGCGACAATTTTGCCCGGATTGTTGACACTTTATTAACTGGCAGGGATCAAACTCAAAGGAATACTGCTCTCTGATAGTTTTCCGGAACGGACTGAGGTATGAATCCCCCAATTCAAAATGGCCCAGGGTGGGTCGATGCCGAACGCGGAGTCAAACAAATCGCGGCAACATAACTCCCAATTGCACACTAAATGAACGCGCCACGCACTCAGCCAGTGATTCGCGATTTTTCGCTTAAATGGAGACCAGCCAGCATATTCGTCGTCTGACCAACCAGAAATGCCGTCAGCTCGGCGCTGGCGGCGTAAAATCGGAAAATTTCCGGGTTTGATGGCTATTATCTATGTAGGGAGATTATCGAGACAATCACGAAGATTACCAGATCAGTTCGACTACCCTGGTGACGGTTGCTCAAGCAAACAATAGTGTGACGCGTCACGCGTCACACTTATCAATGATTCCTATGACTGATTAATCTCAGGAAACTTCACCACCGCATAAATCCCCCAAAACACTTGCGCCGTCCAATTAATTAAATAGGCTAAGCACACCAGCCCCCCAAGGAGGAAAATCCAGATTGCCCATGGCGTATTAATCACGAGCATCGAGGTCGCAAAATTGGCGGCGACATAGACACCAACGGCAAACAGAACCAACACCACTGGGATAATGAGATCACCCCAGCTTGCCTTATTTCGTTTTGCCGATCCACTATAGTAATATTTGCCAATCAAGCGTCCGATATGAATAACGTCACCGCAGAATACAACAACTACCGCCAATCCTGTCCAAGCGACGGATGCCGCTGGCAGCGTGATTTGCAAATACGCGTAGGCAAAAGCCAGAAATAGTACCCCCAGCACAATCGCACCGACCAGCAGCAACAATAAATCCCCACCGATTTGCCAAGCCTGATTAATCGGTTTGCCCGTCACGCCGCACAGAATTGTGCCAATGAGGGTTAATCCCAACAACCCCCAGATGCCGGCAAGCCCTTGTCCGCCGTATACTTTGTGCAACCAAACTGCGGGAAACAGAAGGGCCAAGATAATCATTGCGGCATAAACCCACCTGATTGTTTTCAAATGAGCTGGCGCCCAATCATCGTGGTACCGGCGTCGAAAATCGTGGAACTGCTTCTGGTTGTATTGCAAAATGTAGTCACCTTCAATAATTGAATAATTGATATTATACAATTTTTCCATAACGAGAAGTAGCAGTCCCTCCCCAAATCAAGTAGCCACGGTCGTCGCTTAGAAGCATACTTGGTCAGCTCATTAAATATTTAGCATCGGGTGAAGTATCAGTTCATCATCAGCCTGACTAACGCCAGCATTTTGCTATCACAATGACGGAATATCATTTGATAGATACAATTTTTATCCAGCCCGGTCAAGTGGCTATCGAGAATATCGAGAAGCCAACGATTCAAGCCCCTGACGACGTGATGATTTACATCTTGCTCGATGCAGTTCTCAACGGCAAAATTCATTCCGGCAAGGTGTTCACCAAGACGTTTGCGCTGACTGACATTAACGTCGCGTATCAGGCCATGGCCAAAACGTGGTAGTCGCCTATCCTTTCCAGTCACGACGATCCTGACAAAAACTGTCAGGATTTTTTTTGGCCAAAATTTCTCCGGCAAAAATTCTGGACACACCAACGCACCCGTCACCGAGAAATTCCGGTGCGGGTGCGTTGGCGCATCAGCAACAAGCAACCGCCAGGTCATGACGCTGACGGCAGACGCGCGGCCAGTTCCCCTCGAGTGAAACTAGCTCGCCGCATCGCGGACGTCTCCGCGATCACGGTGGGGCTTGCGCAAGCCCCGCGCGAGTTGCTGATGCGTGGGCGAATAATGCTGACGGCCCGAGGTCTGTGCGGAATCGCCGGCCGGCAATCTCTCGCACGAGTGGTGAATCAATTCCCGATGGAACAGCGAGGCACGGCAAGCCCTGGGCGAATGGTGAGGAGAAACGCAGTGTTCTCACTCATGTCCGCGTGGCGAGATGCGTGGTTGTTCGAAAAGTGGCAATTGATTCACCAGCCAACCAGTCATAAGCTGCGCGGGCTTACGCCGATAATGCACGGTCGAGTGATGGGTTGGCAATTTGGGCGAAAACTGCTGGCGGCCCGCAGCCTGGACGCATAACACTGACCGTCCGAGTCTGAGCGCAATGTTGCTGGCGTGCTCGCACCTGAATCAGAGAAGCTGGCGATTCTCACCTGAGCGAATAATGCTGGCGCTCCTGCCTAGGCGAAATGGTGCTGACTGCCCAAGTCTGTGCGAGAAGAATTGCCGGCCGGCGAATAACCCTTACACCTATAAATGTCATTGAGAATGCCAAATGTTAAGGTCGCCACTCGAACTTTTTTCAAAATGCTGTCAGATCAAGGGTTACAGCCGCCAATTTTGATGAGAGTTTTCTCATTTAACCAACTGGCCAGAACCGACCGCGAATTTTTCGCTTAAATGGAAGTGCGCCGCTCACCAACCACAAAAACGCCGTAACACCGGCCCTCAGCGCCTAAAACCTTAACATTTGCCCCACTCAATGACATTTATCTATGAAGGCAGCAAAAAAGCCTCGCCCGAGTCACGCATGTACGCGTGACCGAGCGAGGCCGAGAACAAATTAGTATTGGTCGCCAGTGAATGGTTCCGCGAAAGTCTCGTAGTCATCACTCGACGTGTCGATCTTCCACTTGCCATCGGTTTTCACCAGTTCGATGTCGTTGCCGTAATCCGAAGACGTTGGCTTGAGGTCGGCCAAGACTTTGTCGAATGAAGCGACGAAGTATTCCTTGGCCATGCGTTCCAGCTGGTCGTAGTCGTACTTGTCTGACGTGTCCTTCTTCATCAATTCGGAGGTCAAGTCGGAGATTTCACTGCTCATGTCCGTCAGGCTGTAAACCGTCGGGGTCACTTCGATCTTCACCTTCGTTGGGTAGGCGTATTCCACTTGGTACTTCGCCGCGCCGGCCTTGACGTTAGCCGCCTGCAGTTGGCCCAGCATCTTGGTAAAGGCGCTATCCGTCAACGGATCGTCCACGACGTCTTTTTCCAAATAGCTGCGTACTTCGGTGGCATAAGTCTTGCGCTCCGCGTCGAGGTCGTTGGCCACGAGCGTATCGTAATCCTTATCGTTCAAGCCCATGAACACATTGTCGATATACGCCTTCAGCGCCTTTTGGCCGTCAGCGGTTTGGTCCAGATACTTGCCGGTGTTGACCTTCAGCTCGGACTTTTTCACGTCCTTGCCGCCGTCACCGTATGGCTCGAATTCCAAGGTGTACTTCGTCTTCGGCTTCACTTTGAAGACGACGTAACCTTTGGCCTTTTCACCCTTGTCGAGCTTCTCATTGTCCATACCCTTGAACGTTTCGTCGTCAGAATCGTCGACGTATTCGGTCTTGATCTTGCTGCCGTCCTTGCTCTTTAGGCTGAAGCTACTGGAATAAAAATTCTCCTTGATGCCGTTATTTTTCACGGACAGGTTCAAGGCGAGATATTTATAGCCATTCGCCGCATCGGCATCTTGTGGAATGATATAGGTGCCCGAAACAATTTTGACACTGTTATTCCCGGTGCTGGTTGTGGTGGTCGCCGTTTTCTTACCGCCGCCACACGCCACTAACACCAACGCAGTCAACGCCACGGCCCCCGCCGTCGCTAACGATTGCAACTTTTTCATGTTACGCATCCTCCAAGTGTTTGAATTCCCCATTGCGGATGCCTCAAGCTTACCCCACACTTTTGATAGCTTATCCAAAACTCGCAGAAATAACAAGTTAAATTTTTGAGTAAAATAAGCAAAAGCCAATGCAAGCCAGCGTTATATTCATGAAAGACTGTCTTTAAATCCCGGTTTGGCGGGATTCTTCGCCTTGAAACCACCGCCGTTATATTTTTGTTGGGGCAAAAGGTTTTACTTATTATCTACAAGGATATTCGAGAAAATACTGACAGGAATCGGCCCAGCCTTCCTGCCCAGTCCTTGGTGCCAGCCGCCCAGTCGCCGCTTTGGCAAGGGGGACTGCTGGTTTGCCTGGTTCTTGGTTTGGATGAATTTGTCTGTTTCGAGGTCCTCAAGCCTTCCCGCGCTCGAACTAAGCTGAATCGAAAGCATGGCCAACGCAAAGCCTGATTGCCACCCCGACCCTCGCACACAGTCTCTACTCACTCATCAGTTCAACCAAAAAAGAGTACCGAGGCCAATTAAGGTCTAGATACTCTCACAAACGCTGCACAACTTCACTTGCTGAAGCGCCCATAAATGATGGTCAACTGTTCTTGCCAAGGCGCTATACAATTAGTTAAAAAGCCTAAGCCTTGCGCCGAATCTCCAGTGTTCCGAAACCCATCAGGGCAAGCAAGGCGGCGCCAAGCGCAACGAGTCCGGACTGGTGAGCGTTCCCTGTCCGAGGCAGGACGCGGCCAGACTTCACGGCCTTGCCCGGGGTTTGACTGGCAGATGACAGCAGCCCTTTTGAAGCAGGAGCTGCTAATGCAATGGCAGTGCTGTCTGCCGTGCTTGGCCCAGTCAGATTCTGATCAGGGGCCGTTGGGTCGCCCTGAGTATTCGGTAGGCCGCCATCACTGATCGATACGTCAGGTTTACCACCAGGTTGAGCAGGGTTAGAAATGACAAATGGCGGCTCGTCGACCATGCTCTTGGTTTGGCTATACAGGACTGACACGGTCGTTCTCGACGTGTTCGGCACTGTCAGAAATTGGTCTGGAATGAGTTGATAGCCACCGGCAAAAGATTCGGGAATGTCCTTTTTAGAAATTGGTTCACCTGGATTGCCAACGAGTTGGATTGGGGTGCCGATTGATTCGCCATCTGGGCCTTGAGGTTGCAGTGCAAAGGTCACTGCAGATACCGGATCGTCAACTTTATCAACGGTGTAGACCCGAATACCGTCCGCAGTGTTGATTGTGGTCTCGTAAATGACAGTGATTGGCCCATTTGGATTTGTTGGGTCATCTGGCACTTTAAGATTCTGACCTGGCCTTGGCGTGTATCCTGGCACTTTCGGTAGCTGAGTTAAACTGATTAAATCACCCGGCTTGCCCTTAATCGTGACCGGATTAACAGGCTTGAGCGGGTTGCCAAATGGGTCTTCAGGGATCAGCGGGGTAAAGCTATTGGCTGCTTCAATTGGGACAAATTTGATTGTCAAGTTTTGCTTTGCTTTACTGTCAGCAATATTGTCAAACTTGGCCCCAACCGTTTGGTCAGCGACAAGCGAATAGCCCTTCGCGATGGCTTCCTGAATGTTCGGCGCAATCAGCGCGTGATTAATCGGCTGGTCTGTTACCCCGGTCAGTAATGTATCTGTGACTATCTGATTACCCTGCTCGTCCAGATAATGCACAGTCACAGTTTGGGCATCAGCAAGATAAGTGATTGGGGTATCCGGTTCCGTGAGTTTATGATCTGTGCGGGTTGGCTCAGGCACCTGTGGCTTGTTTGACAAATCAGGTGTATAGCCTGGCACACTCGGGAGCTCAACGTCAGTCGTAATTAGATCCCCGGGTTTGCCGGTATAGCTGACTGGCTTGTCCGGGCTAAGCAATCTTCCGGTTGAATCATGGGGTACCAGATTGGTGGTAACACTGGCTTTTTCAATCGGGGTTAATACAACTGTATAGATCTGGTCCTGGCCAGTGAGGTCATCATACCTAGCGCCGAGAGTCCCGTCCTGATAGAGGGTATACCCCTTATCCATTGCCGCTTGAATATTGATGGTGCTGTGATCAACTTTAGTGAGCGTTTTATCTTGAATGTGCTGAGGGGGGATTACCTCGTTACCCGCCTTGTCGACAAAATTAACGGTCGCATGCTGCATGTCTGGTACGTACATAATATTCCAGTTTGTGGGGTCACCGGGCTGACCAGAAAAACCCATTTTGCTGACAGGCAGTGCGGGTATAGAAGTCGGGGGAAACGGCAGTGATCCTGAATAGTTTACCAGCTCTGGTGTATAGCCAGGCAGCACTGGCGTGATTTGCTCCGGATACTCCGTTTGCGTTGGCACGAAATCGAGATACCAGCCTGTAACAGTATCTATTTTCCCGTTCCAATTGACAGTCTGGATGACTCTTTCGGGTGGCTGAATTTGCAGGCCTTGAACGAAGTACACGATGTACCGATGAGTATCGACCTGTTTCGGAGTCAGGATGTGAACCAGGTGAATGTATTGAACGGCGCCGTCAGTGGTAAATGTGTACGAAACGGTAGCAGGTTGACCTGGGGCTAACTGGTAGTTTGCCGGAACATCAACCGTGTAGGTCCCCGTTTGGCCGATTTGCCCAGTTAATACGACTGGCGGTCTGCTGGCGATGTCAGGTTTCAGGATCTGGTTATCATCATAATACTTGAGCGTCAGCGTAACCGTATTATTCTCCGGTGATACCTGGTCATCTGGGTCAACGCCATTTGACGTCTCATCTACCCCACCGGTTGACGGTCCTGCTGCAGGGGCCGGTGCTTCAGGGGCCGGTGCTTCAGGGGCCTGGGCTTCAGGGGCCGGTGCTTCAGGAGCCTGGGCTTCAGGGGCCTGCGCTTCAGGAGCCTGTGATTCAGCCTGTGATTCCGCCGTCTTGGCGGTTGCCGGTTCTGATGATGCGCTGCTGGCAGATAACTTCACTGAGGCCGCGGCACCGCCGGCGGCCTCTGTCGGTATACTTGCCTGGCCAGCGAAATCCCCGCTTGTACGTGTAGCAATACCGGTAGGGTGCTGGGAAGCGGCCACCGTAGCAGGCGTATCAACGGTTGAAACGGTAGCCGGCGCATTGTCAGATGTTCCGGTGGTCGCAGCCTGGGTAGTCTGGCCTTGAATCGACATAGCCGAACCCACTGCGATGACTAATGATGTTAGCCAGATACCTTTGCCTTTAAACAGTTTGATGCGTGCAGTAGTTGCAGACTCATGCCGCAATGGATTGTGATTTGAGAGCTTACGATAATCCCCAACCATACTGATGCCACCCCTCTATATAAATGATAAAACTAATACTTTAAACCCTTTCGAGCTTCTCAAGTATAGCCCTCAATAACGGGCCTTGTAAACTCGTTAACAAACATAAATTCTGTAAAAATGGGCTTTAAATTGTTATTATATTTCTTCTCTCCAAGAGAAAATACATAGACGCTTTTGATTGATAAATTATTTGGTTAACATTGATGAACCAACGATTGCATCCCTTCGAACAGGTCAGGCTGGATGATTCAGTTTTCTTCCAACCGAAAGGTAGAAAACGAGCGCTACATTGTTTTCCTTTGCCGGCTGGCTATGCCAAAATCAATCAGTCTTCTCGAGTCGCCTGGCCAAGGTCCCACCCGCTTTACCTGCCCCCTTGGCAACGACTAGAATAAAGTGGTCAAATCAGCCAAAGGAGCACACCAATGAATCCGCAAAATCTCATGTCAGCCGCCTATTTTACCCACACCGGCGGCCCCGAAGAAATCCAGATTGGGTCACTGCCTATCCCGACAATCGGGCCGACCGACGTCCTAGTTGCCATTCCCGAAGCCGCCGTGGATCGCGTCGACGCCTATGTCCGCTCCGGTGCTTTTCAAACGCCGCTGCAGACCCAGCAAGTGATTGGCCGCGACGCTTGGGGGAGTGTCCAGGCAGTTGGCGCAGCGGTTTCGCAGTTTCAGCCCGGCGATCGCGTCTGGACCAACAGCATGGGGTATGGCGGCCGGCAAGGGATTACGGCACAATTCGCCGCCATCCCCGAGGCCAGATTATTGCCGTTGCCGGCCGGTGACCCCAGCGCCTGGCTGGCGCTGGTGCACCCCGGCGCCACCGCCGCGCTCATCGTGACCCAACTGCTGACGCTGACGCCCGGCCAGACCCTGCTCGTGGAAGGCGGCGCCGGTCACGTCGGCCGCATGCTGATTCAATGCGCCAAACTCTGCGGCCTGCGCGTCATCACCACGGCGAATCCGCGCGATTTTCCTGCGCTTCAGGCGCTAGGCGCCACGCCGATCGATTACGCAGCCGGCTGGGAAAATCAGCTGACGCAACCCGTTGACGCCATTATCGATACTTCAGGCCACGTGCCGCTTCAGCTCAACCTCGATCAGTTGGCGGTCGGCGGCCAGATTATCCTGATTGCTGCGGCCGCCAACCCCACCGCGACGTTTAATCTGCCGCAGTTTTACATGAACGATCAGCGTCTGCAAGGCTTCGTCATCAGTCGCGCCAGCTTAACTGCGCTGACCCAAGCCAACCGCTGGCTGCTCGCCCACGCCAACCAGCTCACGGCGCCGGCCTACCAGCGCCTACCATTAAGCGACGCGGCAGTCGCCCACCAAATGGTCATGGATCCGCAGGTGAAACAGCGGCTGTTGATTTCCTTGACCTAACTAGTACTGCGTCAGCTAAAAAAAATCCGCCATCACTGGCGGATTTTTTACTTGCTATCGACATGCGGATGCTGATACCTAGTCCCGGTCTAATGCCAGCCGCAGAATGGTTTCCTGCCGCCAATCACCAGACGCCATGGCCACGAGCTGATCAGAAACAATGGTGAAGCCTTCCTGCTGCCAAAAAGCCAGCCGCGCCGGCTCCGCGTTAATCACTTGCACCTGCAGCCAATGCCACTGCTGATGCCCATAGCGTTGCCGCAAGTGCGCGATCACCGCCTGGCCATAACCACGGTCGCGCGCCTGGCGAATGACCAGCAACAAGCGCAGCGTAATCGTCTCTGCGGTCGGCACGCTTGGCACCACCGAAACCACGCCAATGGGTTTGCCGCCCACGATCAAGAGATCATAGTGGTTCGGGCGACTGGCCCCGCCTGCCACCACCTGCGCCTGGTCATCGTGAACGGTCGCCTTGGTTGGCAACGGTTGCGCGGTTTCCCGAAAATAATCCAATGAACCCCGATAGACGGCCAGCGCTTCGTTGCGCTGCTGCATCGATGAAACTGGTTGATATGTTACTTGCATCTAAATTCTCCTCACTTGAACAGGAGTATTTTTTAGCTCCACCTTATTTTAACAAACGTTGGGGGTGGTGGCACACTTTATAACCAGATAAAGTTGGCAAATTAACGCGACAAGCAGAATTTAGCATTTCCTAAACTGACAACTGGCAGGCCATCGTTTCGTCGCGGTCCAACTTGACCTTGTCCACCCGTTCACGCTTGCGCTACAATCGAACTCATTAGAAAGCAGGCGGTTGGGTGCATTACGGACTATTAGCGGTGACGTTTCTCAGCGTTAACCTCGATTTTTTCTTCATACTATTATTCTTGCTACGCCAATATCGACTCACGCAGGTCTTGATTGGCTATCTCATCGGCGTCTTATTGCTGGTCACCGCGAGCTTTGCGGCGGGCAAAGTGCTGGCGGCAATTTTCCCCGAGTGGCTGCTCGGCCTGCTGGGATTGTTACCGATTTGGCTGGCCTTCCGCGCAGATGACGACGAAGCTAACGCCGGTCACCGCAACAAAATGCCGTGGCTCAGCGTCATGCTGACTTACTTGTCGGTGTGTGCCGGGTGCAACTTAGCGATTTTCCTGCCGGTATTGGCCGGGGTGGCGCTGCCCGACTTTGGCTTCACCTTGCTGTTTATTGCCGGGTTGACGGTGCTGGTGGTATTGCTCATCCACCAGATTGCCGAGCTGCCCATCGTCACTCGCGTCATGGACCGCTTCGGCGCACCGCTGATGAAGGCGTGTTACGTGTTGATTGGCCTGTACGTCTTCTGGGACAGCGGCTTGATCCACCACGTGCGCGGCTGGCTGTAACCTCACGCTGTGGCAGCCGGGGTTAAACCAGGAACAAGCTGGCTAGCACCGGCAAAAAAAACGGTGCCGCGTAAATTGCGGCACCGTTTCTGTTTGGCCTCGGTTGCGTCGACGGGCTGGCTTATGCCTGCTTCTTGGTTGCCAGCTCTCCACGTTTCTCCGCCGCCATCGCGGTGGTTGTGGTGAGCTGATGGTTGCGAATTCTTCATCTGAAGCCCTCCGATAAATGCCGACCAATCCCTGTGACCTCATCAATTTACTCGGAGTATATCATCGAATCGCGGAGGCTGACAAGCAACCCCGCAAAAAGCCCTGCGCAGGGACCGCGAAGTTCCCGCGCAGGGTCGACAGTGCGACGTTCGCTTACTTCGTGAGACTTTCTGTCGTCACCAATTCGAGCGGCGACTCCGTATAAGCCTTCACCTTTTTACCGGCGAAGTGATCGTAGGCGGCTTGGAGCGCCAGGCGGCCCATTTCTTCGGGCTGCTGGGCGACGGTAGCGGCCATGTCGCCCGCCTTCACCGCCTTGATCCCGTCATCTTCGCCGTCGAAGCCGACGATGAAGATGGTTTTCTTCGCGGCCTTAGCGGCTTGCACGGCACCCAGGGCCATTTCATCGTTTTGGGAGAAAATGCCCTTGATGTCGCCGTGGCCTTGCAAGATATTTTCAGTGACGCTCAGCCCCTTGGCCCGGTCGAAGCCGGCAGTTTGCTTGGTCACCACGTCGAGCTTGCCCTTGACGTAACCATCAAAGCCCTTGCCGCGTTCGCGGGTGGCCGACGCGCCAGGGGTGCCTTGCAGCTCGGCCACCTTGGCGTTTTCGCCGAGTTTTTCGATCATGTACTTGGCCGCCATTTGTCCGCCCTTAGTCGAATTCGAGGCGACGAGGCTCAAGACCTTACCGGAATCGGCGGAGCGGTCGACGGTGATGACCGGAATGCCGGCGTCGTTGGCGTCCTTGACGGCGCTAGAAATCGCGCTGGAGTCGACAGGGTTGATGATTAAGACGTCGACTTTTTTCTGAATCAAATCTTCCACGTCATTATTTTGCTTGGCGGTATCGTTTTGGGCATCAGCGATTTGCACGCTGGTGCCTTTTTTGTCGGCCAGATCATTAATCCCCTTCTTGACCGACACGAAAAACGGATTCGACAGCGTGGACAGTGACGCGCCGACCTTCAGATTCTTCGGGGCCTTTTTGGTCACCTTGGTGGTGCTGCCCCCGCCGTTATCCAGGCCGCTTTTGCCACAGGCCGTGGCGGTGACCAAGGCCAGCAAGGCGGCCCCGACAACAAGCAATCGACGAATAGATTTTTTCATGAGCGTACTCCTTTTTAATTTGGCTTATGCTTTACTCGATTTGCGATCCAGTAATACGGCGATTAAGATGACAATCCCCTTGACGATTTGTTGCCAGAAACTGGAAATCCCCAACAGGTTCATCCCGTTGTTCAGCGTGCCGATGATTAACGCCCCAATCAGGGTCCCAAACATGCGGCCCTTCCCGCCAGCCAGCGACGTGCCGCCGAGGACCACAGCGGCGATGGCGTCCATTTCGTAGCCGGTCCCGGCATCGGGCTGGGCGCTGCTCAGCCGGCTGGTTTGAATCAGCCCGGCCGCCGCCGCCATTAAGCCGTTAATCGTGAAGATGATCACGGTGACCAGCTTGGTTTTGACCCCGGCGATGTACGCGGCGGTTTCGTTGCCGCCGAGCGCATAAGTTTTGCGGCCAAACGCGGTTTTATGCAGCAGGACAAATAAGATGACATACGCCACCAACATGATAATAATGGGAAACGGAATGCCGAAGAGATAGCCGCGCCCGACGTATTGGAAGAGAAAACTATTATTCATTTTCGCGCCGGTGATCGGGTTGCCGTCGGTGAAGACATAGGTCGCGCCGCGGTAGATGGTCATCGTCGCTAGCGTCGCGATGAAGGCGGCGGCCTTCCCGTACGCCACCAACAGCCCGTTGATCAGGCCGAAAATGGCCCCGAGCGCCAGGCCAATCAGCAAGGCCAGTGGCGACGGGATGCCGCTGGTGATCATGCTGGCGGTGACGGCGCCGCTTAACGCCAGAATCGAGCCGACGGACAAGTCGATGCCGCCGGTGAGAATCACGAAGGTCATGCCAAACGCGATGACGGCGTTGATCGACACCTGGCGCAACAGGTTCAGTAGATTGGTCGGGGACAAGAAGCCGGGACTGAGAATCGTGACCAGAATCACCAACAGAATTAAGGCCACCAGCGGCCCCAGCTTGGCGATAAACTGGCGCAAATTAAATTTCGCAGATTTAGTTGCCATTTGTGACTGCCTCCTTTTGATTGCCTGTTGCCAGCGTCATCACCGACTCCTGCGTCGCCGTTTGGGTCGGGACGATGCCCATCAGCCGGCCTTCGTACATCACGGCGATGCGGTCGGACATCCCCAGCACCTCGGGCAGGTCGCTTGAAATCATGATGATGGCGACGTGGCGATCGGTGAGCTCGTTCATCAAGTCGTAAATCTCGCGCTTGGCGCCGACGTCGACGCCACGCGTCGGCTCATCGAGAATCAGCACCTGACTGCCGCTACCCACCCACTTGGCCAGCACGACTTTTTGCTGATTGCCGCCGCTGAGGCTGCCGGCTTCGGCAGCGGGGTCGGCCGGGTGCACAGTCAAGCGGTCAACGAGCATGCTGACAAACTTGTCCGTCGCCTTGGTGTCGATCAGGCCGTGGTGGCGGAACCCGTTGATGCTGGGCAAGACGATGTTGTCGTGCAGCGAATCGGCGAGAATCAGCCCCTCGTCCTTGCGATTTTCAGTGAGAAAGCCGAGCTTGTGCGCGATGGCCTGCGCGGGACTCTTGAAGTGCACCGGCGCGCCGAATAACTCGACGGTGCCGCTAGTGTAGCGGTCGATGCCAAAAATCGCGCGCATCACTTCGGTGCGCCCGGCGCCCATCAAGCCGCTAAACGCCAGAATCTCCCCTTCATGCACGGCAAAACTGATGTCGCGGAAGACGCCGGGTTCGGTGAGATTTTTGACGCTGAGCGCCACCTTGCCTGGTGTCGGGTGCCGCTCCGGGTAAAAGTCGCCCATGTCGCGGCCCACCATGTCGTGCACCAAGCCGGCCATCGTCACGTCCTTGGTGGCGGCACTGCTGACGGCGACGCCATCGCGCATCACCGTCACCGTGTCGGCAATTTCAAAGATTTCCTCCAGCCGGTGCGAGATGTAGATGAAGCCCACGCCTTGTTGCTGGAGCCGGCGCACCACGGTGAACAGCTGATCGATTTCTTTTTCGGTCAAGGCGGCAGTGGGCTCGTCCATGATGATAATTTTCGCGTCAGTCATCAGTGACTTGGCGATTTCGATCATCTGCTGCCGACCGACACTAAGGGTGCCAATTGGCGCGTCGACATCCAGCTGGGTGCCCAGCTGGGCGAGATATTGTTGCGCTTGCTTGCGCATGCTCGCCTCGTCCAGCAATCCGTGGTGGCGCAGTTCCTTGTTGAGAAACATGTTGTCCACGACGCTCATTTGTAGGAAATTATTCATTTCCTGGTGGATAAAACTGATGCCGTGCTGCTCGGCGTCAAGCGGCCCGGTAAACGTCGTCGGCTGGCCATCGACCAGCATCGTGCCGCCGTCCGCCTTGTGCAGGCCGGTGAGAATGTTCATCAAGGTCGACTTGCCGGCGCCATTTTCCCCGACCAGCGCGTGCACCGAGCCGGATTCGACGGTGAAGTCGACGCCGGTGAGCACCTGGTTGGCGCCGAAGGACTTGCTGATATGCTGCAGTTCGATTTTCATCAGAACACCACCCCGCTTTCCAGCAACACATTAGAAAACGGCGTGGCCTCGCCGGTGCGGATGAACGCCTTAGTGTCGCCCAGCCGCCGCTTCATTTCGGCGTGCGGGATGAACGTCACCGGGCCTGGGTACACCTGCTTTATGGCGGCAAGCTGATCCGGGTTGGCCGTCTTGATTTCCTCGGCCAGGTAAATCCGTTGCACCTCCAGCTCCGCCAAGACATTTTCGACGACGGGGATGAAGCGCGGCAGGCCCAGCGTCACCGCCAGGTCGATTTTGGGGATGCCCGCGGGGACGGGCATGCCTGCATCCCCGACCCCGAGCAAATCAAAGTGACCCATGTTCGCAATGACTGCAGAGACTTGAGAATTTAGGACGATGCCTTTTTTCATGACGATCCCTCCATTCACCACCATGGTAGGCGGGTGCGGTTTCGCGAGTCAAAGAATATGACGAGTAGCTTATATACGAAAATTTCGGCAAGCCACACCCAGCCCGAGGTGCCCGCCGCGGGCATAAATTTCTTTATTTCATCAAAAAAGAGACCCTCAGGCCGAGAGTCTCCATGATTTAGGAACGGTTTAGCCGCGCTTCTTCAGGCTCGTGCCGGCCAAGCCGAACAATGCGCCCATCACCGCCAGCACCCCAATGGCGCTGGTCGCCGGTTGCGCAGCTGAACCAGCGGCTGGCAACGCGCTGCCCGCCGGATAAATGGTCGTGGTCGCGCCGGTGCTCGGCGTGTTTGTGTCAGTCGGCGTGCCCGTATCGGTCGGCGTACCGGTGCCGGAACCGGTGCTAGTTCCCGTACCCGTCGAACCAGTACCAGTTCCAGTTGAACCAGTGCCGGTACTTCCTGAGCCGGTGCCGGTGCCAGTTCCTGTGCCGGTGCCAGTTCCGGTGCCGGTGCCAGTTCCGGTGCTCGTTCCCGTACCAGTCCCTGTGCCGGTGCCGGTGCCAGTGCCAGTGCTGGTGCCGTCGGTAGGCGTATCAGTGCCGTTATCGCCACCTGTGGTTGAGGCCCCGGTGCCATCGGTAGGATTTGTCACGCCACCATCATCGGGCTTTGTCTCGCCGCCATCATCGGGCTTTGTCTCGCCCCCATCATCTGGCTTTGTCTCACCGCCATCATCCGGCTTTGTCTCGCCGCCGTCATCCGGCTTTGTCTCGCCGCCGTCGTCTGGATTTGTCACGCCGCCATCATCGGGCTTTGTCTCGCCGCCGTCATCCGGCTTTGTCTCGCCGCCGTCATCCGGATTTTTCACGCCGTCGTCATCCGGCTTTGGCGTCCCCGGATTGTCAACAGTACCACCCGTTAACGCCACATCAACAGTCGGCTCCCCCGCCGCGATCATCTTCGCTTTGAAGACCTCGAATTCCGCCAAGTAGAGATTAGCTTGCAAAGTGAACCCATTCGCCTTGGCGTTTTCGTATTTCGCCTGGTAACTCTTCAATATTGACAAGTCTTTTTCGGCCTTATACGCTTCAACCGAGATGCCCAGCTCATGGGCTGCGTATTCGTCAAAATTGGTGATGGCATGCTTGTGCTCAGTGGTCGGCGCTGGTTGCGCGTCGTCGTCTGCGGGATCCGGATCGCTTGGCGCCGGCGTGTCAGGATCGTCGTCACCTTTCGCCGGATTGGCGAACTGCCCCGCGTGCGGATCCGTGCCCGGTTCGCTCGGGTCTGGATCAGCCGGGGCATTCTTCGCGGGATTGGCAAATTGCCCCGCGTGCGGATCGGTTGGCGTTTCGTCACCCGCCGTTACCTTGGCTGTACTTAACTTGGTTTGCGCGCCGGCGAGTTCGGCGAGCTTGGCTTTCGCCGTCGTCCCCGGCTCGCTGGTCGCCGCGCTCACCGGTTGCTGGCCACTGGCCGTCACGGCAAAAATCCCGGCGGCCGCAATGCTCGCGGCCAACCAGGTCTTGTTGGCTTCGTAGAACCGTTTGCCCTCTGTATGCTTACTCATCAATAAACTCCTCCTCAGCAGTCCTCGTAATTTTCAGACGCCAGTCAAGCGGACTATCCCGGCCTCTAAAAACCATTGTATGGGCGGCCCAGGCAGTGGGTCAAAGAAAACGATGATGAAATTATCATCGAATTAATTAGAATTTATCGGTTATCATGATTGACATATTCTGACAATAATTCCTGATGGGAACAGCCTTTCTATTTCGCGCCGCAGCCAACCGCCAATGATAAATGCCGGCAGTTTGCCCAGTTAACCATGTATGGCCTAACCCGAAACAATCCCCCGCCGACACTGAAAACAAATAACACCCTTCGTGGCACAAAAAAAGACGGGCGCAGCGCCCGTCAGCAAAACTGGTTCGATTCAACGTAATTATGACCCGAAATGATCATACCCAAACAAGGCCAGCAACCCAATCACCAGAATCACCAGCCACACCCGCGTGTGCACCAGCGTCGACGCGGTGCGCCGCCGCCGAATCCGCAGATTCGGCTGGGTCGCGGCGCTGACGTAGCGAAAATAAAAGCGCACTAGCAGCAGCAACAGCAAGCCGACGATCACCAGCTCGCTCACCCACGGCCGCGCCAGAATCGCGTGCAGCCCCACGTTCACCCAGTCGCGACCAGTTCTCAAGATTCCCATTAACTCACTCATTTTGCGCCGCTCCTCATCCCAATTACCATCCTGATTGCATTATACCAATCAATTGATGCTTTACCATCACCGAAAATCGAATCTAGGCAAAAAAAAACGACCCGCCAGTGGCGAGTCGTTGATTGCTATTCGGCTAAGGCAGCAGCCACCACGGCGCGCGTCGGAATCGACGGGAACGCGCCGAGTTTCTGCACGGTGAAGCTGGACGACTTGGAGGCGTAGCGCACAGCTGCCACCAGGTTGCTGAGGTCTGGCCGTAACTCGGCGGCTAGCGCCCCGATGAACGTGTCGCCGGCCGCGGTGGTGTCCACGGCCTTGACCTTGAACGCCGGCACGATTTCGTGCACGGTTTGGGTGGCGACATACGAGCCAGTCGAGCCCAGCGTGATAATCACGCCGGCGATGCCGCGTTCGTGATAATACTTGGCGTTGGCGGCCATGCTGGCCTCATCGGTGACGGGAATGCCGGTGATCACCTCGGACTCGGTTTCGTTCGGCATGATCAAGTCGGTGACCGCCAGCAAGGCTTCGGGAATCTCCCGCTTGGCCGGCGCCGGGTTGAGAATCGTCAACTTGCCGGCTTCATGCGCCAGGGTGAAGGCGCGAATCGCGGCGGGAATGGGCGTTTCAAACTGGGCAATGACGAAATCCGCGGCTTGAATCGTGGCCTTGGCGGCATCGATATCGGCTTCGGTGAGGTCAAAGTTGGCCCCGGCTTGAACGATGATCGAATTTTGGCCGCTGGCTTGCAACAAGATGTAGGCCTGGCCGGTTTGCTGGTTGGCGGTGCGGGTGATGTCGGCGGTGGTGATGCCATTATCCGCCAGCTGCTTGAGCATGAAGTCGGCGTTGGCGTCATCCCCGACGCGGCCGACAAAACTGGTGGCGGCCCCGGCGCGGGCGGCGGCGACGGCCTGGTTGGCGCCTTTGCCCCCGGCGGCTTTTGAGAAAGCTTCCATGGCGATGGTTTCGCCTGGTTGCGGCAAGGCCTTGATGTGTAAAATCGAATCGACATTGATGCTGCCGATCACGGCGACGGTGTTGGACATAACAGGTTCCTCCTTACGGCGCAGGGCCGCGGCTTTGCCGCGGCCCTGCCGTCTTTGTTGAATTGACTCTTTTACTTTAAGCTGTCGGTGGTCACAAGTTCAAGTGGGGACTCGATGTTGGCCTTGACCTTTTTGCCTGCGAAGTGGTCGAAGGCCGCTTGCAGCGCCAACTTACCCATTTCTTCAGGCTTCTGGGCAACGGTCGCGGCCATGTCGCCGGCCTTAACCGCCTTTAAGCCATCATCTTCACCGTCGAAGCCGACGATGACGAGGTTCTTCTTGGCAGCCTTGGCAGCTTGCACAGCGCCGAGGGCCATTTCATCGTTTTGCGAGAAGATGCCCTTGATGTCGCCGTGGCCTTGGAGAATGTTTTCCGTGACGCTCAGACCCTTGGCGCGGTCGAAGCCGGCGGTTTGCTTAGTCACGATGTTCAATTGACCCTTGGCAGTGGCGTCGAAGCCCTTGCCGCGTTCACGCGTGGCAGACGCGCCTGGGGTGCCTTGGAGTTCGGCAATCGCGGCGTTTTTACCCAGCTTCTTGATCAGGAAGTCGGCGGCCATTTGCCCACCCTTCGTGGAGTTGGAAGCAACCAGGCTCAAGACATCACCGGAATCGGCGGAACGGTCAACGGTGATGACCGGAATGCCAGCATCGTTGGCGTCTTTGACGGCGGAGCTAATGGCGCTGGAGTCCACCGGGTTGATGATCAAGACGTCGACCTTCTTTTGAATCAAGTCTTCCACGTCGTTGTTCTGCTTGGCGGTGTCGTTTTGCGCATCGGCGACTTGAACGTTGGTGCCCTTCTTGTCGGCCAGTTCAGTGACGCCCTTCTTAACGGAAACGAAGAACGGGTTGGACAAGGTGGACAGCGACACGCCGACCTTCAGATCCTTCGGCGCCTTTTTCGTGACCTTGGCGTCAGAACTCTTCCCGGAATCCAGGCCAGTATTCCCGCAGGCGGACAAGGTGATGACCGCCAAGGCGGCGACAGCAATGGTGCCCAGCACGTGCTTGAGAGACTTTTTCATGATGAAATTCCCCTTTTCTTTTTTAATCCTGATACCCAACAGTTATTTCTTCCGATCCAGCAAGACGGCAATCAGGATGACGACCCCTTTGACGATTTGCTGGTAGAAACTGGAAATACCCAACAGGTTCATGCCGTTGTTCAAGGTCCCAATGATCAAGGCACCAATCAAGGTCCCGAAGATCCGGCCTTTACCCCCGGCCAGGGAGGTCCCGCCTAAGACGACGGCGGCAATGGCATCCATTTCGTAGCTGGTCCCGGCGTCTGGCTGGGCACTGCTCAACCGGCTGGTCAAAATGATCCCGGCAATCGAGGCCATCAACCCGGAAATCGTGTAGATGATCATCGTCACGAGCTTGGTTTTCACCCCGGCGATGTAAGCGGCGGTTTCGTTGCCGCCTAACGCGTAGGTCTTGCGGCCAAACGCGGTTTTATGCAACAGGACGAACAAGATGACGTACACCACGGCCATGATGATGATTGGGAACGGAATCCCAAACAGGTAGCCACGACCCATGAACTGGAACAAGAAGCTGTCGTTGATTTTCGCGCCGGTGATCGGGTTCCCGTTGGTGAAGACATAAGTCGCGCCGCGGAAAATGGTCATCGTCGCCAAGGTGGCGATGAATGGCGCCGCCTTCCCGTAGGCGATCAAGATCCCGTTCAACAGACCGAACACCGCGCCAAGCAGCATGCCGCCGAGCAATGCAATCGCTGGGCTGACGCCGTTAGCAATCATGCTGGCGGTGACGGCGCCGCTTAAGGCGAGAATCGAGCCGACGGACAAGTCGATGCCGCCGGTGAGAATGACGAAGGTCATCCCGAAGGCAATCACGGCGTTAATCGACACCTGCCGCAACAGGTTCAACAAGTTGGCCGGGGCCATGAAGCCGGGACTCAACACAGTGACCAAGATGATCAACACGATCAAGGCCAGCAGCGGGCCAAGTTTGCCCAACATGGCCTTGAAGTCAAAGCCCTTCTTTGTTGCTTCTTTAGTTTGCATTGGTATTTCCTCCTGTTGCTAATGTCATGATGGATTCCTGCGTCGCGCCTTCGGTTGGCACGATGCCCGTGATGTGACCTTCATAAACCACCGCGATGCGATCGGACATGCCGAGCACTTCCGGCAGGTCACTGGAGATCATGATGATCGCCACGTGCCGCGCGGTCAGCTCGTTCATCAGGTCGTAAATTTCGCGCTTGGCGCCAACGTCAACGCCGCGGGTCGGTTCATCGAGAATCAACACCTTGGCGCCGCTGCCGACCCATTTGGCCAACACGACCTTCTGCTGATTCCCGCCGCTGAGACTGCCGGCGGTGACGTCTGGCCCCATCGCCTTGACGGTGAGGCGCTTCATCAGCATCTCAACGAATTGGTTGGTGGCCTTGTCATCGACTAAGCCGTGCTTGACGAAGCCGTTGATGCTTGGCAACACGATGTTGTCGTGCAGCGAATCGTTCAGGAACAAGCCTTCGTCCTTGCGGTTTTCGGTGGCAAACCCGATTTGCGCCTTAATGGCATCGGCTGGTGTGTGAATGTGCACCGGCTTGCCATCGATTTCCACCGTGCCGCTATCCAGGTGGTCGATGCCGAAGATGGCCCGCATGATTTCCGTGCGCCCGGCGCCCATCAACCCGGAAAAGGCCAGGATTTCACCTTCACGAACGGAGAAGCTGACGTCTTCGAAGACCCCTTTTTCGCTGAGGTGCTCCGCCTTCAACGCCACGGGGCCGAATTCGGGGTGCCGCTCCGGATAGAAGTCGCCGATTTCCCGGCCGACCATGTCCTTGACCAGCTGTTTCATGGAGACGTCTTTGGTGTCGTATTCCGCCACGGACACGCCATCGCGCATCACGGTGACCTTGTCGGCAATCTCGAAGATTTCCTCCATGCGGTGTGAGATGTAGATGAAACCCACGCCCTTGGCCTTCAGCCGGTTGACGACATCGAACAGGTTCTTGATTTCGGTTTCCGTCAACGCGGCGGTCGGCTCGTCCATGATGATGATCTTCGCGTCGGTCATCAGCGACTTGGCGATTTCAATCATTTGCTGGCGGCCGACGCTTAAGGTGCCAATCGGCTGGGTGACGTCGATGTCAGCGCCAAGCTCCTGCAGGTAATGCGTCGCCTGGGCGCGCATCTTCTTGTCGTCCAGCGTGCCGAGCTTGGTGTGCAGCTCCTTATTCAGGAACATGTTGTCCACCACCGGCATCTCCAAGAAGTTGTTCATTTCCTGGTGGATAAAGCTGATGCCGTGCTGCTCGGCGTCCAGCGGCCCGCTGAAGTGCGCCTCTTGGCCGTCGATGGTGATCGTCCCGCCGTCTTTAGCATACAAGCCGGTGAAAATGTTCATCAGCGTGGATTTGCCGGCGCCGTTTTCGCCCATCAGCGCGTGGACCTCACCGGAATTCACGGTGAAGTTAACGCCTTCCAGGACGCGGTTTTGCCCGAACGCCTTCGAAATCCCTTTCATTTCAATTCTCATGTTGATGCCTCCATTATTTGCATGCAGGTGATGCTGTGGCTAAAACGTGACGCCGCTTTCCAAGATGATGTTTGAAAATGGGGTGGCCTCGCCGGTGCGAATGAATGCTTTGTCAACGGCCAGGTGCTTTTTCATCTCGGCGTGCGGGATGAATTCGATGGGCACGTCGATCAGGTTTTCAATGGCCTTAAGTTGCGCCGGGTTCTCGGTTTTGATTTCCTCTGCCAGGTACACCTTTTGGATTTGCAGCTCGGTCAACACGTTGGCCAAGACGTCGATGAACTTCGGCAGGCCCAGCGTCACCGCCAGGTCGATTTTCTTGGTGCCGGCTGGGACGGGCATGCCCGCGTCGCCGATGCTTAACGTGTCGAAGTGGCCCATGTCCGCGATCACCGCGGAGATTTGGGTGTTTAATACAGTGCCTTTCTTCATAATGATTCCTCGTTTCTACCGGTTGCCCGGAATAATGGCTGTCGTCGACCCGCGCACGACCAGCCGCGTCGCCAAATGGGTGACTTCAAGCGGCAAGGATGGATGCGCGAGGCGATCAATGATGCGTGAGACGGCTTTTTCGGCTAAGGCGTGAATCGGCTGGTGAACGGTGGTGAGCTGCGGGGTCAGGTAACTGGCCAGCGGAATGTCATCGAAGCCAACCACGGAATAATCGGCGGGGATGCGCTTGCCTTGCGCCATCAGCCCGCGGTAGACGCCCACGGCCATGTCGTCGTTGATGGCGATGATTGCCGTGGCGTCAGTGGCGACGATTTTCGTCGCCGCCGCCTCGCCACCATCGGGGCCGAAGCGCTCGCGGAAGATCAGATCATCCGGTAGCGGCACGCCATACGCCGCAAAAGCGGTCTGGAATCCGGAAAAACGTTTTACTAGGTTTAAGGACAGGGTTTGCGGCACCACCAACGCAATGCGCCGGTGTCCGAGCTTTAAGAGGTGCTCGGCAATCGCCTGCCCGGCAATCGCCTCGTCGATCAGCACCATGTCCCCGCCTGTCGATACCTCGGCTTGGTCGGTGAAGACCAGCGGCAGGTTATCGCTTTGCGTCAGCTTGTCGACAATCTCGGAACTGGCGCCAGGCGCGGCGAGGATCAACCCCCGCTGGGTACCACCGGCGAATTGTTCAATGAAGTGCCCCACGTTTTCGTGGAAGCCATTCACCGAGAACACCTGCGGGAAGTACCCTTGCGGAATCGCCACCTCGGAGACCTGCTGCACAAACGTGGCAAAGAAGGGATTCAAGATATCCGGCACCACGATGCCTAGCGAGTTGCCTCGCTGGCCCACCAGCCCCCGGGCGAAGTAATCCGGGTGGTAATCCAGCACCTTGGCGCAATGCCGGACCTTCGCCTGGGTGTCGGCGGCAAACCGTGCGCCCTTGCCGTTGAGGATGAGGGACACCGTGGTGACGGACAACCCCGCCGCTTCTGCGACATCGCGGATCGTTACTTTCTTCGCCATGGTCATCCCTCCTTCCGGTTAACTTAGTAAAACGTTTTACGTTTGATTCGAGACTAGCTTAACAAGTTAGGAAAACGCTGTCAACCCGAATATTGCGAAATTTATATTTAGCCTGCAATCGCTACCAATCGGTTTGACCCACCTTTTCCCGACCAGCCGCTTGCCCATGGGCTGCCTGAAAAATTGGTCCAGGCCAAAAAAAAATCACCGCAATCGCGGTGATCAATAATGGCATTAGTCTAAGCCGGCAACCGACAATTCCTGGGTCGTTTCGGCTGGTTCATAATAGAGTGGCGCGACCAGCCCGGACACCCGCGGGAAGCGGAGCTGTTGGCCGAAGCACAGTTGGTAGCCCGGCACATCCAGGCTGGTAATCAAGTCGCTATTCGGCGTTCCGATTAATTCAAACGGGCGGACACCGCGAATCGGTTTGCCATTGGCCAGCGTCGGCACGAGCCGAAAACTGATCATGGCCTGTGGTTGATGATGCACGGCCTTGGCGTGTGCACAAAGTGACAGGCCTGCTGCTAAGCCGATTGGATTACTGAACATTTCCATGATGGTGACCTCCTTGATTTTGTTGGTGAAACCGTAATGCCCACCAGGATGGTTTCCTGGCGGCAGGCTCGCGGCGTTGGAACATGACGGTGAAGTCGAGCTCCTGGCTGTCGCGGGCGAATTGGGCGCCGAAGGTTTCGTCGTTGATGGCGACGTAACCGGCAGCAGCGAGCTCGCGGCGTACCCCGAGCACCTCTGCGCGCGGCACGGCCCCGTCGCTGACGCCGCTAAGCATCAGTGGCGCATGGAGCTCACTGCCGTCGCCATCGAGAAAGCGGACCTTGGCGACTTGCGGCAGCGGCTCGAAGGGCACCTTGATGCGGGCGCCACTATCGGCGGGGAAACTTTGGTTGTCGGCCAATTGGCGATAGCCGCTGACCGCTAACGTCGCGGCGATTGGCTCCCCCACGGCACCGGACACCAGCTTTGGCCGCACCCCTTGAATGATTCGGCCCTTGATGTCCGCCGCCAGCAAGGCGATGGTGACAATCGGTCGTTCAATTGTTTCGTATCCATTCATTGCCATCCATATTCGCCTGCCTTTCTCTTAATGCTTATGATAGGAAAATTATGGCTTGATGTGAATGCTTTGGGCGTGCCACAATTTACCGATTTTTGTAAAAAGTTGAGACACCTTTATTTCCCGGTTTGGCTCCGCTATTATAGGAGGTAGGTTACAATAAATTATGTCCGAGAATGGCTCTGCCATTTATAGGAGAAGATGAGGCAACTATGCATTTCCAATTCTTGTTCAATCATGATGATTCGGTGTGCTATGCCGTTCTCCAACACCTCTCACGCAGCGCCACCGCGACCGTCACCAAAACCGCCATTGCCGACGAATTTGGCCTGACTGGGTACCAGTTGAACAAAACCTTCGACGCGATCAATGCCGATTTGGCGACGTTGAAGGCCACCCCTCCGGCTTATTTGGATGAAACGACCAAGGGCGTCTGGGCGGGCCACGGCATCACGAGCTACCAGCTGCAACGCATTGGCCTCGTGTACCTGCAACGCTCAGCCTTGTACATCGCCTTTGAATATCGCTTCTTGTATTCCGAGCAATACACGCGGCGCGAATACGTCGCGGCCAACTACCTCAGTAACGCCGGGTTCTACCGCGCGGTCAACGAACTCGATCAGCTCTTGTCGGCACACGGGTTTTTCTCGCCGGTGGGCACAACCAATGACGAGGAAGCCATCATTCGCCTGCGGCTGTTTCAGCTGTACTACGCGATGTATAGCGGCGTCAGCGCCCCGTTTCCCGAACTCGACGAACTGGCCGGTGCCTTGACGCAGGCCTTGGCGCCGCTGCTCGCCGGCCCGCTACCGCCGACGCAAGCCACCAAGCTGACGATTTTCTTCAAGGTCTGGTTGCTGCGCTGGCAAAACGGCGGCCGCATCACCGCTCCTGCGCGCCAAGTGCCGCTGGTCCCGGCCGCTCAAGCAACGGCCGTCGAAACCGCGATCCAAGCCGCGGTCAACCTGGACGTGCCCCTCACCGCAGCCGAGTTCGACTATCTCTATAGTTTCCTGATTGGGCAAGGCTTCTACACGCCAAGTGCCGCCAGCCTGCAAGCCAACTTCCCGCTGGCCGCCAAGCTAACGCAGGATTTTACCCAGCAACTGCTGGCCCATCCGGCAGTCAGCGCCACCAGCGACCAGGATCAACAAGCCGTGACCCAGGCGCTGCAACAGCTGCACCTGCAATTCACCACCTTCTTCGTCCCGCCGACGACGTTCATCGATGCCGATCAGGTCAGCTTCTTCCGCGACTTGTACCCGTCGTTTGACGTCTTGATCCTCGAGTTCATTCACGGCCTGCCGGAGAGTGCCGGCATTCCCGTCGACGCCGCCTTACAAGTCAACTTGTACTTCAGCTACATGTTCGCCTTGATCACGGCGCTGCCGCCGGCGGTAATGGCCGATCGCGTTTACGTCTGCGTCGACTTCTCGCAAGGCACGCTGTACACGGACTACGTGATTCGTAGCCTCGGCGCCTTCACCCAGGCCAACCTCATCGTCACCCGCGCGGTGGACGCGCAAACCGACATTTATATTTCCGACTTCCACGCCACGCAAGTCGCCGCGCCGCAAGTCATTTGGCAGGACCCACCGACGCCGA
The DNA here is from genome assembly GCF_001434705.1 of Lacticaseibacillus nasuensis JCM 17158. GTDB lineage: Bacteria > Bacillota > Bacilli > Lactobacillales > Lactobacillaceae > Lacticaseibacillus > Lacticaseibacillus nasuensis. The sequence goes on along the minus strand of NZ_AZDJ01000001.1, from coordinate 117,923 downwards.
CGGACTGGTCGATGCTCGCCGACATGATTCTCACCTGCAAGCGCGCCAAGCTCGCCGCCCTACCCGATTAAGCTCAAAGGAGGCTCATCATGAAGAAAATTACGCCAAACAAAATCTTCCTATTCGCCGGGAGTCTCCTGACTGTCGCCGTCTTGAACGCCCAACCCGACCCGGTGCGGGCCGCCGGCACCTTGCCGCCTGGCACCGTGGTTCAACAACCCGCTGAACCGGCGACGACCACCGGCAACACTTTGCCGAATACGCAAGGCACCAAGACGCAACAAGGCAACGCGTCCGTGTCCTACATCGTGCAGGCCACCGGCGAAGTGCTGGCGCGTGAATACCTGACCGGCGACATCGGCACGGCGATTCAATTCGACACGAGTTTTTACACGCAACCTTACAAGCGCCTCGGCTACACGATTCTCAGCGACGCCACGGTAGGCGGCGGCAACTATCAAGCCACGCCGCAACTGTATTACGTGTTGTTGAAGGCTCCGGCCGGCGCCACGCCGTTCCATACGCAAACCACCACGACCACCGAGCAGCCAAGCGAGCCGGCCACGACGCCAACACTACCCGCGACCGACGACACCACGCCGGCCACCACGAAGCAGCCAGCCGCCAAGCCGAGCACACCGGCCAAGGCTAGCAGCGACGATGGCAAGTTATTCCACCAGCGCACCATGAGTAGCGTTGGCCGAATCGCCGCCAAGACCCCGGCCAAACCAGCCGCGAATGCCAAGGCGGCCAAGCCAGCCGCCTCGGTCGCCGCACAGCCGGCGACGCACCAGGCGAAAAAAGCGACGCCTAAGCGCCACCAACGCGATGAACAGCAACAATATCCAACCACGCAACAAACGGCCCTCGCCGCGCCGAGCCCACAACCAGGCGGCGGTGGTGCCGCCGGCGGCAACGCCGTGGCGACCGGCCTAGGCGCCTTCTTTGTCAGCCTGTCTGGCAAGATTGTCTTCGGCGTCGTCGAAGCTTAATCGCAACGCAAAAACAGCCGAGTCTGCCGATCATTTTGATCGGCGACTCGGCTGTTTCTGCTTTTGGGAAGATTAGTATAATTCGAGGTACTGATCGCGTTCCCATTCGGAAACACTTTGGCGATAAGCCGCCCACTCGAGCTCCTTAGAATCCTTGAAGCTTTGATACAGGTGCTCACCCAAGGCGGCCTTGACGATTGGGTCGGCCTCAAGCGCCTTCAGCGCGTTGTGCAAGGTCGATGGCAGGTCTTGAATGTGGTTGGCCTTGCGCTCGGAGTCTTGCATGCGATAGATGTTGCGGTCGATGCCTTCCTCAGGCGTCAGCCCGTTGTTCATCCCGTCCAAGCCGGCTTCCAGAATCGCGGCGATGGCCAGGTATGGGTTGGCGGTCGGGTCGACGCTGCGCAACTCCAGCCGCGTGGATAAGCCACGGGATTGCGGAATGCGAATCAGCGGCGAGCGGTTGGTTTGCGACCAGGCGATGTACACCGGCGCCTCAAACCCTGGCACCAGACGCTTGTAGGAGTTGACCGTCGGGTTGTTGATGGCGGTCAAGCCGCGGGCGTGCTCGAGAATCCCGGCCAGAAAATGCATCGCCGGTTCGCTGAGCTGCGTGTCCGTGGTTTCGTCGTAGAAGACGTTCTGGCCATCCTTGAACAAGGACATGTTGATGTGCATCCCACTGCCGTTGATGCCTTGCAGCGGCTTTGGCATGAAGGTCGCATACAGCCCGTGCTTGCGGGCGATGGACTTGACCACCAGCTTGAAGGTCTGAATGTTGTCGGCGGCGTCGAGCGCATCGGCGTAACGAAAATCGATTTCGTGCTGACCCGGGGCAACTTCGTGGTGCGATGCCTCGACTTCAAAGCCCATTTTCTCGAGCTCCAACACGATGTCGCGCCGGCAGTTCTCCCCAAGGTCTAACGGGGCAAAGTCGAAATACGAGCCCTTATCGTTGAGCTTCATGGTCGGCTTGCCGTCATCATCCAACTTGAATAAGAAGAATTCTGGCTCCGGGCCGATGTTGAAGGCGGAGAAACCGGCCTTTTTCATCTGCTCAGTGATGCGCTTCAAGTTGTTGCGCGGATCGCCTGGGAACGGCTTGCCATCCGGCGTGTGCACTGAACAAATCAGGCGCGCGACCTTACCGTGCTCGCCGCCCCAAGGGAACAGCAGCCAAGTGTTAAAGTCCGGATACAGCAGCATGTCTGCTTCTTCGATGCGGACAAACCCGTCGATGGAACTGCCATCAAACGTGATCTTGTTGGCGAGTACCTTTTCCAGCTGGGACACCGGGACTTCGACGTTCTTGATGATGCCGTTGATGTCCGTGAACATCAGGCGCAAGAAGCGCACGTTTTCTTTTTCCACACTCTGGCGAATCTCGTCCGCCGTGATCGTTTTCCTTGCCATATAGACCCCCATCATTCTCCACTTCGACGAAAACCAAAGCCCTGGCGCATCTCCGCGTCGGGGGCAAAGCGACTCTGTTGCAACAATTCATCGCGCAGCATCTGCCGCACCGCTTCATCGCTATTCTCCGCTTGGTGCCGCGGGTGCATCAGATTGCGAATGTCCGCAATCGAGAACCCGTCGGCCAGCTGGCTCTTGATGGCCAACAGCACATCGACGTCGCGCAGCGAATACACGCGATGCTGACCGGCCGTGCGCCCAGGTTGAACCAACCCTTGCGCTTCGTAATAGCGAATCTGCCTAGCGGTGAGCGCAGTGAGCGACATGACCGTGCTAATCGGCAAAATATGCCGGGTCCGTAAGTCCTCTTCGGCAGCCATCACGCTCACCTCCTCATCACGTGTTTCATCCTACCTGTCGGCAAAACGGGTGTCAACAAATGATGTTAGGTTTGCTAACACGGGCCAAAAAAACGCGTCAGGGCGCAAAAAAAGCCTCGGCAGTTGCCGAGGCTTTTCGCGTGACCGCGGCTTAAATCGCCACGTTGCCACTAAATTGTGAGTTGTACAAATCGGCATAAAAGCCCTTGGCCGCCATCAACTCGTCGTGATTCCCGGTTTCGACAATCGAGCCGTGATTCATCACGATGATGTTGTCGGCGTCGCGAATCGTGCTCAATCGGTGCGCCACCACGAAACTGGTGCGGCCCTTCAACAGCCGCTCCATGGCGTGTTGAATGTGCACTTCGGTCCGGGTATCAACCGAGCTGGTCGCCTCATCCAAGATCAAGATCTCGGGATCAGCCACGAAGGCCCGGGCGATGGTCAACAGCTGGCGTTGGCCTTGCGACAAATTGCTGGCCTCTTCGTTCAAAACGGTTTGGTAACCATCCGGTAGCTGGCGGACGAAGTTGTCCACGTGCGCCGCCTTGGCCGCATTGAGAATCTGCTCCTTGGTCGCGTCTTCGCGGCCATACTTCAGGTTGTCCCAAATCGTGCCGGTGAACAGCCAGGTATCCTGCAGCACCATGGCGAAGTGTTCGCGCAACTGCTCGCGCGTCATGTCGCGGGTGTCCACACCGTCCAGGCGAATCGAGCCGCCCTTGACGTCATAGAAGCGCTCCAGCATGTTGATCACCGTGGTTTTCCCGGCGCCAGTCGGGCCGACGATAGCGATCATTTGCCCCGGCTTAACTTCGAGGTTGTAGTCGTTCATCAAAATCGGCGAGCCCTCGTAACCAAACTTGACATGGTCCATGACCAGCTTGTTCGGGTCGTTGGCCACGGCCGGTACACCGCTCGGCTCGTTGGTCATGTCTTGCTCGTCTAAGACGGCAAAGACGCGTTCCGCGGAGGCGATGGTGCTTTGAATCGTGTTGGCGAGGTTGGCCAACTGCGAAATCGGCTGGGAGAATTGCTGGGTGTATTGCAGCATCGCCTGCACATTCCCCAAGGTGACCGAGCCATTGGCCACGGACACACCGCCGACAATGGCGACGAAGACGTAGCCGATGTTGTTGACGAAGGTCATCAGCGGCATGATGATGCCGGAGATGAACTGCGCCTTCCACGCCGAGTTGTAGAACTTGTCGTTTTCAACTTCGAATGCCTTCATCGCGTCTTCTTCACGGTTGAAGGACTTGACGATGACCTGGCCGGCGTAGTTTTCTTCGACTTGGTTGTTCAACAGCCCTAACGCGGCCTGTTGCGAGGCGAAGAAGCGCTGGGACTTTGGCGCGACGATGCCGACGACGACCAGCGACAGCGGCAAGGTGACCAAGGCAATCAAGGTCAGCTGCCAGCTGATGGTCAGCATCATCCACAAGGTCCCGATGAAGGTCACGGTACTGGTGACCATTTGCGTCAGGCTTTGCTGCAAGGTGCTGGCGATGTTATCCATATCGTTAATCGCCCGCGACATGATATCGCCGTTGCTATGCGTGTCGTAGTAGTTGATCGGCACGGTTTGCATCTTGCCCTTCAACTCCTTACGCAGGTCGTAAACGGTGCGCTGGGAGATGCGGGTCATGATGATTTGCTGCATGAAGCTGAACAAGGCGCTGGCCACATACATCAAGATCACCATGATCATGATGTCCTTGATCTTCTCGAAATCAATCGGGAACTGCTTCATGGCGATGCCGGCTTTTTGCTGGGAGACGCCTTTCATGTAGCCCTTGAAGATTTCGGTGGTGGCTTTCCCCAAGACTTTTGGCGTTTGAATCTGGAAAATCACCGAGATGATGGCGAACACCATGACCAAGGCAATCCCAATCAACCGCGACTTCATGTAGCCGAATAAGCGGATGGTGGTGCCCCAGAAGTTCTTCGGCTTCTCGACTAAACCGCCGCCACGGCCAGGACCATGCATGGGCCGACTTGGCGTTGTTGTTTTTTCAGCCATTATGCTTCGTCCCCCTCTCGAATTTGCGAGTTCACGATTTCTTGGTAGGTTTCGTTGGTGGCCTTCAACTCGGCATGCGTGCCGCGCCCGACCATCTTGCCGTCGTCCAGCACGAGAATCGTGTCGGCATCGGCGACGGTGGAGACGCGCTGGCCGACGATAACCACGACGCGCTGGCTAATCAACGGGTCATCCTTCAAGGCCTGGCGCAGGTTGGCGTCGGTTTTGAAGTCCAAGGCGGAGAAACTGTCGTCGAACACATATACCGCGGCGTCTTTCACCAAGGCACGGGCGATGGCGAGCCGCTGTTTTTGCCCGCCAGAGAAGTTGTCCCCGCCTTGTTCGACGTGGTAGTCCAAGCCTTCGTCGGTTTCGGCGATGAAGTCCTTGGCCTGAGCAATTTCGAGTGCCCGCCAGATTTCCTCATCGGTGGCGTTGTCGTTGCCGTATTGCATGTTGTCGCGCACGGTGCCGGAAAACAGGTTGGCCTTTTGCGGGACAAAGGCGATTTGCTGATGGAGTTCCTTTTGGTCGACATCGCGGACATCGAGGCCATTGACGCGCACGGCGCCGGACTCGACGTCATAAAACCGCGGAATCAGGTTCACCAGCGTGGATTTACCGGAACCGGTGCCGCCGATGATGGCGACGGTTTGCCCGGCGGTCATCTTGAAGTCGACGCCAGACAGCGCCGGTTGCTCGGCAGAGCGGTACCGGAATTCAACATGGTCAAACTGCAGGCTCGGCGTGGTGCCAGCCAGCGACTTCGGAGCGGCCGGCTGGGTAATGGTGGTGTGCTGTGCCAAGACTTCTTGAATCCGGACCGCACTGGCCTGCGCCCGCGGCAGGAAGACGAAGATCATCGACAGCATCATGAAGCTCATGAGAATCTGCATGGCGTAGGTGATGAACGCGATCAGGTTCCCGGTTTGCATGGCTTGCTGCGCAATCAGGTGCCCGCCCCACCAGGTGATCCCGATGTTGGTCCCGGACATGATCAACGTCATGATGGGAAACATCAAGGCCATGATGGAGAAGACCTTCACGGCGTTATCCGTGTAGTCCTTGTTGACGGTATCAAAGCGGTGCTGCTCGAAGGCGTCCTGGCGGAAGGCGCGAATGACGCGCACGCCGGTGAGTCCTTCACGGAACACCAGGTTGATGTTATCGGTTTTTTGCTGCATCGCGCGGAATAACGGCACGGCGAAGTACATCACAGCCCCCATGAAAATGGCCATGATTGGCAGCACAATCAGGAACACCAAGGTCAAGGTATGATTCTTCTGATAGGCGAGGAAGCTCGCGCCAATAAGCATGATCGGAGCCATGATCATCATGCGTAAGACCATCACCCAGGCGTTTTGAATCTGCGTGACGTCGTTAGTGGTCCGCGTGATCAAACTGCTGGTGCCGATGGTATCCATCTCGTCATGCGAGTAGTTGATGACCTTGCGGTAAACATCGCTGCGCAGGCGTTGGCCCAGCCGCTGCGACACCTTCGAGGCGATGAAGACGTTGCCCACGGCGGCGATGACGCTGACCAAGGCGAAGGCAATCATTTGAAAACCCGTCTTCCAGATGTACGGGACATCCCCCTTGGCGACCCCGTTATTGACGATATCCGAGGTCAGGTTTGGTAAGTATAGGCTGGTAATGACCTGAATAATCATGAAGAGCACAGCCCCCGTGATCATCCAGGCTGACACCCGGCCTTTGGCAATTTTGAACATATAAGCCTCCTAATTAACAAGTATGCCTAACGGGGTTGGCCCGCGCCGAACTCCAACCAATCGAGCAGTTGATTCAGGCGCCGCAACAACGCGGCTTCGTCGACGACCGCCCCGGCGCTTTGCCGGTTATAGTAGTAGCCAATCGTCTGCATGAACAGCCCCATCAGTTGGTGAATCAAGGTCCGCAAGTCTTCCTCGGAACTGACGCGGAGCTTGGTCATGTCCGTTCGGTCGACGAGAAAATCCATGATTTCCCCATTGCCATGGGGATGCGGTGGCGGCGGGGTCGACATCTTTGACGCGGCATGGAAATCCATGTACATAAAAATATTGCGGTAGAACTTCGCATAGGGTCCTTCAATCAGGGCCTTGGCCATCCCCGCAAACAAGCTACGCATGGCGGCGAATAAATCCCCATCGTGCACGTCCATCGCCTGCTTGATTTGCATGGTCGCGGAGGTCTTCATCCGATTCAACAAGTAGAAGTACACGTCTGCCTTGTCATCGAAGTATTGATAGAAGCTCCCGCGCGGAATGCCAGCATCTTTGATGATATTACTAATACTGGCCTCGGCAAACGGCGCCCGCGTGAATTCATCGTAAGCCGCCTTGATCAAGCGACTACGTTTCTCGTCCGCTAACCGGAAAAATGTTGGTTTCGGCATGCCCGCCTCCTTTCTGACAACACGCGTGACGCGTTGTCATATGACAAAGTGTCATTATACGCGTATTTGCCAAAAAGGCCAAGGTCTTTTTTCAGAAACCACCTAAGCGCAACCAGTGTGGTATCATGAAAGAAAATCAGGGCGAAGCACCCACCGGAGGCTAACGGTAGTGGAAAACGTGGAAATGTTACTGGATTATTGTTACACCCATCCTCAAAGTTACACGACCGAAACCGAGCGCTACCAAAACGCCGTGGCCCTCATCCTGCCCGATACCCTAATTCTGCCGGAACCGGGGTCGCTATTTCCACCAAATGCGCTCGACGCCTTGCGCCTGCCGCAGGAATTGATCGCCAAGCGGCCGGACATCATCGCGTGGCTGGCCCGCCTGGTGAATCCGGAAGAACCCCCAGTCGCTCAGCAACTGTGGCTCACCACCAGCCACGTGTTGGCTAAGCGCGCGCTGTACATCGAGGTCGCTTTTGAGTCGTGACGTTGCGGTGTGGCGCACCCGCACGGTGCAGGCCACCATCTTCGCCGCACTGTTGTGGCTTGGCCGCATCGCCTTTGGCCTGTGGTGGTTGATTTTTCCCATCATGGCCGCACTCGTCGTGGCCCTCATTTGCCTCGGCTACGCCAGCGTGTTGTGGTGGCTCGACCATCATCCCGAATGAAAACCCCGCAAGTTTGGCTTGCGGGGTTTTGCATTGCCTAGCGGTCGCGGCGACTCATTCGGGAATCGGCCTGCTGCCGGGCGGTATTCAAGGCATCATCCACTTCTTGTTGGGTGCCGCTGGAGAACCCAAACTTAATCGCGATGGCCTTGTCGATCGGACTGGCATCGATATCGCCGGCCGCGGCGGTGGGCACGTTGACGTCTGGTAACGGCGCGGCTTCGGAATCCGGCGTCGCCTGCCGCCGCGTGAGGCGTGACGCGGTGGTCGGTGCAGATTCAGGCGTACTCGTTGGCGCCGTGGCCGATTCAGATTCATCGGTTTGAAAATACGCCATCAAGTTAGCGTTTAATCGTTCGGGAGGCGTCTGGGCGCTGGCCGAATCGGCTACTGTCGTCGGCGCCGATTCCGACTCCGGCGCAGTTACCGGTGCCGTCGTCGATTGGGGGACCGCCGGCGCTTGCGCGGCTTGACGGCTGGTCGCCGTCACGGCTGCTGCCGACGCCGAGTGACTCGTGGTTGGCACCACGCTACTGGTCACGATCGGCGTCGTTTTCAACGGCGCCGGCGCCTGCCGCGTTGGCTCGGATTGAGGGGCTGGTTGGCGAGTCGGCTGCGGGCTTGAGTCGCGCTCTTCTGGTTGCGACCAGTCCATCAGGTAGTATAAGCCCACGGCGACACACAGCGGCGCAATCAGCCAGTTGCCGATGTCCGTCAGCAGCGTCCCTAACATGCCAATGCGCCGCGCCTCGACGAAGGTGGTCAATAACGCCCACACAACGGGCAAGACGATGCCCCAGGCCAACAGCCCGCGGCGTTTTGGTTGCACTTTTCTCATGATGATGCCTCCTGCGTTATAATCCGAATCAATTAGGACATATTGTACCGCATTCACGGCTTGTGTGCAGGGTGAGCCCACTGCCTTGCCGACAAAAAAAGTCGCCACAGCTGTGACGACTCGCGCTTGGGTAGATAGGGATCGAACCTATGATTATGGATTCAGAGTCCACTGCGTTACCACTTCGCTACTACCCAATAACTTTAAAGCACGAATACTATATTATGGAAAATCCCCCACCCTGTCAACGCCTTTTCCCAATTTTTCGCGAAATTCCGCGAAACGGGCAATTCGCGCTCAGTTAGCGTAAACTAGACTCATCATAACGAAAAGAGGAACAACGATGAAAATTGAAACGGCCTGCACATCGATTTTAGTGGGGAAAAATGCCAGCATTGATGGCAGCACGATGATTGCGCGCAACGACGACACCTTTCACGTCCTCGCGCCGCACCGCTTCTACATGCACCCCGCGTGGCATGGTGAAAAGGGCCTGACCGTGACGTCACCGCTCAACGGCTTCAAGGCGCCGCTCCCAGAAAATGGCTACCGCTATAACGCCGTGCCAAACGTCGACCGCGAACACCTTGGCGACTACGAGGAAAGTGGCATCAACGCCCAAAACGTGGCGATGTCAGCCACCGAAAGCACCTATGGCAACGAGCGCACCTTGGCCTTTGATCCGCTGGTTGAAGACGGCTTAGATGAGGACCTCATCGTCAACATGGTGCTGCCCTTCATCGAATCGGCTCGCCACGGCGTCGAATACCTCGGCCAGCTGATCAAGCAATACGGCTCCCCGGCCGGCAACTCCGTGCTTTTTTCCGACAAGGATAACGTCTGGTACATGGAAATCGTCACCGGTCACCACTGGGTCGCCCAGCGCATTCCCGACGACGCTTATGCCGTGGCCGCTAACCAGGTGGCGATTCAACAAGTCGACTTTGAGGATCCGGATAACTTCATCTGGAGCGACGGCATTCAAGACTTCGTTGAGGCTCACCACCTGAACCCGGACCACACTGGCTGGAACTTCCGCCACATCTTCGGCACGATGAACGAAAAAGATCGCCACTACAACACGCCGCGCGTGTGGTACGCGCACCACATTTTGAACCCCGAGACGCCGGAGGAACCCGAATCCGCCGAGTTGCCGTTCATCATGCATACTGATCACAAGATCACCCGCGAGGACATCGCCCAGATTCTCGGCAGCCACTATAATGAAACGCGCTTTGATCCCTTCGGCCATGGTGATGAGGCAGACCGCCTGCGCTACCGGCCAATTGGGTTGAACCGCACGCAAAACTCGCACATCCTGCAGTTGCGTAACGACGTGCCCACCGGCCAGTCCGCCATCATGTGGCTGAATATTGGGATGCCGACCTTCAGTCCTTACGTGCCGTTTTACTGCAACGCCGATGACACCGACCCGTCGTATTCGCAGACGCCCATGAAGCTGGACCTCGATCAAGATTCCGCCTACTGGCTGCACCGTAGCCTGGGGATGTTGGTGGAGAGCCACTACAGCAAGTTTATCCAGCAAAATCGCGACTACCTGACCGAACAAGCCCGCTTGTTCCGCATCCACATCGCGGCCACCGATGCGGCCACCAAGGACCTCTCCGGCCAGGACCTGACCGATGCCTTGACCCAAGCCAACTATAAGCTGGTCGCCACCGTGAAGGCCGAGGCCAAAAAACAAATTGCCAGCATGTTGATGCAAGGCATGGAACTGTCCAAGCTCACCTTCAACATGGACAAGAACTTGTAGCCATTCCGACACTCACCGACGTTCGGTGGGTGTTTTTTTCGCCCAGATGCGGCATACTAAACCAAAAGGCAGGGGTCAGCTCGGCCCCTGCCCAGCATTTTCGAGGTGATCACCATGTCCAAATCACGCATCGACGCCTTAAGCGATGGCGTCTTCGCCATTCTCCTGACGATTCTGATCTTGGAATTTCAGCCGGAAACCATCAAGCCCGGCTCGCTGCAAACCGTCGTGTTCCACCAGCTTCCTTTGTTTCTGATGTATTTGCTGTCCTACTTTTACGTAGGCACCAGCTGGCTATTTCACCATGACTATTTTCAGTACGTCAAGCGCACCAACCGCACGGTGAATATCTTGAACCTGTTCCTCCTGTTCACCGTGACGTTGGTCAATTACGCCATGGTGCTCTTGATCGAGGCGCTGTCGGATGGTAACACTGGCGACATCCGCTTGGCCTTCATCGTCTACGACCTCGTGGCGCTGTTGATTTCGTTCTCGTTTCTCGTGTTGTATCGCTACCTCGAGCACCATCCGGAGCTGCAAACCGTCGAGCGCAGCGGCATCACTAGCCACTACGAACGCATCCGGCTGGACCCCGCCCGCAGCGTCATCATCTACTTGTTGTCGATGATTGCCACCAGTTTTTCCAACCTGGTCGCCGGTATTCTGCTGATTGCCGGGGTCGTGTTCCACTTCATCGCCTACCTGCGTTTTTCTAAAGTGGCGCACATCGCCGCCAAGCAAAAAACAGAGAATCTTACCAAATGACGGCACGACCCCGCTATATAATAGAAGCAAGATAAGGAGTGATGAGATGCGTCAAGCAAAGCGTCAACAACGGCGGCCGCACAAGCGCCGCTGGCCACGAGTACTGGGGATTTTCTTCGGCCTCATTGTGATCCTCGGCATCCTCTTGGTCGTGTTCTTCACGCCACTGAACAACGCGTACCGCAATGCCACGGGCAACGACACGCCGGCTGACAGTGCCGTGAAAAACGAACTGGTCAAACAAATCGATGCCAACAAAACCGGCAACCCCACCGTCGATGGCGTGCTGGACCAGGCGGCCACGACGTTGAAAAACACCAAGATGAGCACCATTGTGGCGGCCGCCGGCAACCAAAGTAAATTTGCCCGCCTCCTGCAATCGACCACCGGGATCCCTGCGGCGCAGGCCAACAGCGCCGCCGGCACCGTTTTTGCCTCCAGCGCGCTGACCCCGTTGCGCGAAGCCATCGCAGCCGGCGATTACGTCAAGGCCTATCAGGCGTACCGCAACCTCGACGGCACAGCCAAAGCCGAAGCGGCCGCCCTACTGAAGTAGCCGCGTCACAAAAGGAGGCATCATTGTGGCCACCCACTATCACAGCGCAGACGGTCGCGAATTTCGCGAGCCAAAACTTAACGCCCTCATGGCGACTCACGGCGGTCAGCCGCACATCCAACGCAAACCGGGCCGCTACCGAATCTTGCTGATTGTCGCCGTCGTCGCGTTGGTTCTGATTCACCGCTTCGATTCGCAACTCGATGTGCTGCCAATCATGTTCATCGTGATTTTCGGCGGCTTGTATCTGCTGCGCGACGAGTACATCGTCGAACCCGGCGGCGTCACGATGAGCCTGTCCTATCACGACGTCGCCATTATCTTAGGCAAGGAACATCAACGCCCCATCGTGTTCGTGCCTGACGACCCAACTCAGCAAGACTAACGAGTCACGTTTCCGCAACATTGGCGGGAACGTTTTTCTTTACGCTGGGAAAAATGCAGAATGCCAATTTTTTTCGGGTTCGGATTTGACAAGTCGCCACATTGCGACTATACTCATTACTTAAATATTCGTGAGAAACGCTCACGGATTTGCCATTCATCAAGTTGGCAGCTTTGAACCAACTGGTGACACTAACGAAAGGGTGGTATGTATGATGGTTTTCTCAATCAGCCTGCTTGCCCTGATCAGCTTTGCTTTAATGTTTATCGCAATGTGGTCTCGCGCAACCATGATGACCGGACGTCAACACGACGTCAAACACATTCGCCAGTAATGACTTACTGACGACAAAGGGACGCTCGCCAACCGGCAAGCGTCCCTTTTTTTTTACACGATTGGCCGCACCCACGCGGCCCCGGCAGACTCCTGCGTAAACCCGGCCGCCGCGACTTGGTCTGTCCACTCAGCCGGCGGCGTCACCACCAGGCGGCTGACGTACCACTGGTGCGCAAACGCGATGGCAGCAGCGACCACCTCAGCCCGATTGGCCGCGGTGTTCACATGCGGTCGCAGCGCCATGGTTTCAATGGTCGCGGCGTTTTCCACTTGATCTACGCGCAACGTCACACAGCCCACGACGGCGCGCCCTTGCAACAACAAATATGAATGCGCCGGCAACTGTAATGCTGCCTCAAACGCTGCACTGCTGGTTGCCTGGCCTAGCAGGCGGTGCCGCGTGCCCCAGGGTTGCCGACGCAGAACTGTCGCCTGGCTGGCGCGAATCACGCGCCGCCACGCTGCTTGGTCCCCGGCAGAAAGAGCTGTCATCGCTAACGTCACCAAAATCGCCTCCAGAAAATAAAAAAGCCACCGCAATCGGTTCGCGGTGGCTGTGATCACCCGTACGGGAGTCGAACCCGTGATTCTTGGCTGAGAACCAAGCGTCTTAACCACTTGACCAACGGGCAATGGCATTCATGAGCACGCTAAATATATTACCGAAGATTACCGAGACTGTCAACCGTTTCCGCAGGAGAAACTCGCTTCAAGGCAATATTCTTCGCCGCGCCTCACCAATGCCTAGAATTGACTGGCCATTTCCGCCAGCAGCTGATGCGTCAGCCGACTCGTGTCCGGCGCCACGGGATTGGCAGAACCCGTTTCCACGGCATCCAAAAACGCGGAGACCATCGGCTTAAAGCCGCGCGTCGTCAGCATTTGCGCCCAGTCCGGCGGGGTACTTTGCGTGGCCCCGGTATCTTGGTAGGTCGTGGCTTGACTCAGGTTTTGCACGCGGTACAAGCCGCTTGGCGTGGCGATGGTCGTTTCTTCGAAGTTGGCCCCGGCCACGAGGTTCAAGCTCGCGCTGGCGCGAATCCCCGGTGCGGTGAATTCGACGCTGGCCTGCTCGACGTCGTGTTGGTCATTCGTGTGCACGGCAAAGCGCGCATTCGGCGACTCCGGGAACCCCGCCAGCGCCAGCGCCGTGTCCAACGGGTGAATCAGCTCGTCAAAAATTGCCTGCTTAGCCGGCAGCGGCTTGTTCACCCGCGTCTTCATCACCGTGATCATTTGCTTATCAGGCAAGGCCAACAGCGGTTGGTAAGCCGGCACGAAGCGGCGGTTGAAGCCCACGGTCAACATCACCTTGTACTGCGCCGCCAACATGTAGAGCTCCGTCACCTTGGCCATGTCCGTCGCCAACGGCTTGTCGACAAACACGTGCAACCCGTGCGTCAAGAAGTGCTTCACCAGCTCGTAATGCGCCGGCGTGGCCGCGTGAATCATCACCGCGTCCAACTCCAAGCGGTCCATATCGGCCAGATCCGTCCCCGCGGCGGCCAGCCCGAACCGATTCGACGCCGCCGTCAGCTTGTTGAGGTCCCGACTCATCAGATACCAGCGCGCCCGGTCTTGGAGTTGGGTGTATACCGGCAAGTAAGCCTTTTGGGCAATTTTGCCGATACCAATAACACCAATATTTAACATATCTCATCCTCCACTTATACGTTCACGCTATCACATGACCCCGCCGTCGTCAAAACCAAATCAAAACGCCGCCACCACAAGGGTCGCGACGTTAGTTAACTTACAGGCGAGCATTCAATTCCTTGGTCATTTCTTCATAACCTGGGCGGCCTAACAAGGCAAACATGTTGCGCTTGTAGCTTTCGACCCCTGGCTGGTTGAACGGGTTGATCCCGTTCAGGTAACCGGAGATGGCCACGGCAGCTTCGAAGAAGTAAATCAGGTAACCAAGCGTGTAAGCATCTTGCTTAGGAATCGACACGGTCATCACTGGCACGCCGCCGTCCAAGTGGGCCAACACAACGCCTTCGTAGGCCTTGCGGTTGACTTCGGACATCTTGCGGTTTTCCAGGTAGGCCAAGCCGTCTTGGGAACCGGCTTCGACCGGAATGGTCAAGTCGTGGTTCGGCTGTTCCACCCAGACGACCGTTTCCATCAAGTTGCGCAGGCCTTCTTGGATGTACTGACCCAGCGAGTGCAAGTCCGTCGAGAAGTTGGCGCTACTTGGGTAGATGCCCTTCTCGTCTTTACCTTCGGATTCGCCCATCAGCTGCTTCCACCATTCGGACAGGTATTGCAGCGTTGGCTCGTAGTTTTCCAGCAATTCAGTGGTGTAGCCCTTGCGGTACAAAATGTTCCGGTAAGCCGCATACTGATACGCTTCGTTCTTGCTGAGGTCGGCGTCGCTGTATTCGCTGCGTGCGTCGGCCGCACCATGCATCAATTCATCGATGTCGCCACCGGCCACGGCAATTGGGAGCAAGCCAACCGCGGACAAGACGGAGTAACGGCCGCCGATGTCATCCGGCACGACGAATTCTTCGTAGCCTTGCGCATCGGATTCAGTCTTCAAGGCTCCCTTTGCGCGGTCGGTCGTCGCGTAGATGCGACCCTTGGCCCCAGCTTCGCCATACTTGGCAATCAGCTTGGCCTTCAGGATCCGGAAGGCGATGGAAGGTTCCGTCGTCGTCCCGGACTTACTGATGACGTTCAGGGAGAAGTCGCGGTCGCCAATCATGTCGATCAAGTCGGCCAGGTAGGAACCGGAAATGGAGTTCCCGGCAAAGTAGACCTCTGGCAGCTTCCGGCCTGGTTCGTAGTTGCGGAAGGTGTGGGACAAGAAGTCCACCGCCATGCGCGCACCCAGGTATGAACCGCCGATGCCGATAGCGACGAAGACTTCGGAATCGCTTTGGATCTTCTTGGCCGCAGCCTTGATCCGAGCGAACTCGTCCTTGTCGTAATCAACCGGCAAATCGATGAAGCCGCGGAAGTCGTTCCCGGCCCCGGTGCCTTCGCGCAGTTCAGTATCAGCAGCAGTGACCAACGCCTGCATCTGGCCAAGCTCGTTGTCGTGCACGAACTTGCTCAACTTCGATGAATCAAACTTGATATGAGCCATTATTATGGTTTCCTCCTAAATGGTAGACACGTCTTACAGGTTAAACTTTAAGCATTCGGCTGTGAAAATGCAAGCAATCCCCTACTTCATCACACCGAGCACGACGCCGCCGGCAATAATCAGCAACGACCCCCAGGTGACCCAGGTCATTTCCTTGTGGGTCTTGCGCTCACCCAACAAGAAGATGGACCCAAACGTCGAAATCACGATGCCCATTTGCGACATGGAAAACGCGATGGCCAAGCCGACGGAACTCATCGCCATCAGCATGAAGACATTCCCAGTCCCCCATACCAAGCCGGTGATGACGTTCAACGCGGTTTCGCGGTTGATCGCGTCGTGGCCGATGGAGAACAGCAACGCGCCGATGACCATCCCCACCGCCTGCGGTAACACGACGGCTTGCGCGCCGAGGTGACCGGCGTTGACGACGATGGTGTAGCCGGCGTAACCCGCCGTGGACACCAGCAACGTGCGGATCCCTTGCGCGTATTGTTGGTTGCCCGAGGCTTCGCCGGTACTTTCCTTACGGGAGGTCAATACCGCGCCGAGTACCAATAGCACCAGTGCGGTCAAGCCTAAGCCCACCTGCTGGCCATTTTGCCATTCGTGGAAGAGCAAGGCGCCGGCCAACGTGTTGGCGACTAACTGCATGCCCGTCGACATCGGCACGGTCATCGACACGCCAATATATTTCATGGCCTGGAATTGTTGGCTTTGGCCCAACGCCCAAAACAGGCCGGACAGGATGCCCAACAGCCAGACCTTGGTGGACAAGGTCGGTTGCAGGAACAGCCAGGTGCCGATGCCAAACACCAAGGCACCAAAGGTCATCCCGAGCGTTTGTTGATAAGCATTGCCGCCTAGTTTGCCACTCACTAAGCCGATTGAACCCCATGCCAAGGCAGGGATGAGTGCGATGATGATTGCCATTGGTGAACCCTCTTTTCGTTGATTAATCGTTTAATTTACAGGAACTTGTAAAAAGCCACAAGTATTTAGTCTATCGGTTCAGCGTTTTCAAATCAACCCCACCGGTGCGCAGGGCGGGTTGTGAAACCGAATACTGAAACCGATGCCAGTTGTTGTGAAAAAATAGGCAATGCCGGCTTCAATGAATTTTCATGGCATCGCCACCAAGAAAAATTTTCAGCAAAAAAAATTCGTTCACCCAGTCCCGGATGAACGAAGCATTGCTGGTTTTCACAAAATTAGCTAAGCGTGAAAATGTTTCTGAAAATGACGGGTCACTTGGAAGCAGCCATACCCGACCATCGCCCCCACCGTGTTAAAGATCACGTCGTCGATGTCCGCCACGCCGCTCCACAACAGAAACTGCAGGGCCTCGATCAAAAGCGAAAACGCCGCACCGCGCACCGCCACACCGAGCAGTCGGTACGGCCGCCGCGCCAGGCGCTGAATCCCCCAGCCAAACGGCACGAACCACAAGATATTGCCCAGCGACTGGTACCAAAAATCAAACCGCGTCGCGCCGAACCACAGCTTGCCTGTTTCGACCAGCGGCACCCAATTCACCGCCGCTAGATTACGGTGCCAATACCAAGTCAGCTGCCACGGCCAATAAGTCTGGCGGAACACGGTGAGGTTCAACAGCAACATCAAGTAGCCGGCAAACCCCGCCACCTTCCACTCGTGGCGCCAGTGCCACGGCTGGCGACGCAGACGACCCCACACCGCGCGCAGCACCATGAACACAAATAGGTAGAAAAGCATCTTGTCGACGCTAAAAAACACCAGCCGCACCAGCGGAAAGTGGTTGATGCGCGTGGCAAAGTGGGCAGCGACGAAGCGGTAAAGCGGGCCTAACAGCAGCATGGGTGTTCCTCCTGTGGATATTGTATCAATTCACTGGCCGGAACACGTCGCCGAATTTAGCCAAATGGGCAATCTTTAGTAATTCTTTCCGGGTCCATTCGTCGCACAACTTAGGCATTCGCGCCGGCTAGGCCGGTGAGGCAGTTTGCCCGCGGGTGCTTTGCACGGTACAATGGGCGAGATAAGAATCATGGGAGGTTCGGTGTGAAAGAGTTTATCCACCGGGTCCGGACCACGCGCCTCGGCTTTTTGGCCGTGTTGTTACTGCTGCTGTGGGCCAAGACCCTGTTTGCCTATTTTTATGATTTTTCACTTGGCCTCGACGGCGGGCTGCAATGGTTCATCGCCATTATTAACCCGCTCGGCACCAGCGCGTTTTTGTTGAGCCTGGCCCTGTATGTGCGCAAACCCGGCCGCGCTTATTTCGTTGGCTTGTTGGTGTATGTCTTGCTCGGCGTCTTGTTGCTGTCGAACGTGCTGTACTACCGGGAACTGTCGGACTTCTTGACCGTGACGACGATTTTCAACGTCGGCAAGATCTCCACCGGCCTCGGCGCCAGCTCGTTTAACACCTTGATGTGGCATGACCTGGCCTACTTCTTTGACTGGATCATCATCGTCGCCGCCTACCTCGGTTACGGCGTGGCGAACATCTGGCGTTTCTTGAACAAGCAACCGCTGCGGTGGCCGCATTTTGGCTTTATCATCGACCGGCGGCCACCGAGTTACCATTTTCCCCAAGCCGTCAGCGTCGTGGCCGCCACCACCTTTGCGGCGACCATTGCCGTCAGCGAGTTCAAGCAGCCCCAGTTGTTGACCCGGACCTTTGACCGCACCTACATCGTGAAGTACCTCGGCTTGACCCCATTCACCGTGTACGACGGCGTCAAGGCCGCGCAAACCAACACCGTGCGCTCTAGCGCCGACAGCAGCGATGCCGCCAAGGTGCGCGCCTACACGCAGGCCCACTACGCCGCGCCGAATCCCGAGTACTTCGGGGAAGCCAAGGGTAAAAACGTCATCATCATTCACCTGGAAAGCTTCCAGCAGTTTCTGATTGGCTTGAAGATTAAGGGCAAGGAAGTCACGCCGTTTTTAAACAGCCTGATTAAACAAGACGACACCTTGAGCTACGACAACTTCTTCCACGAAGTCGGGCAAGGCCGCACCAGCGACGCGGAAAATATGTTGGAAACCAGCACCTTCGGCCTCGCGACCGGCTCGCTGTTTTCTTCTTTGGGCACGGATAACACCTTCCAAGCCGCCCCGGCGATTTTGAACCAAACCGACCACTACACCACGGCGGTATTCCATGGCGGCTCCGGCGGGTTCTGGAACCGCGAGCAAACCTACAAGTCGATGGGCTATCAATACTTCTTCGACGGCAACTACTACGACCAAGACGGCGCAGCCCAGACGCAATACGGCATCAAGGATAAGTTGATGTTTGCCGAAAGCGCCAAGTACCTCGAGCGCCTGCAGCAGCCGTTTTACGCCAAGGTCATCACCACCACCAACCACTACCCGTACTACATCAGTGCCACCGACTCCGATTTTCCCGACGCCGGGACCAAGGACCCATACGTGAATGGTTACTTCAAAACCGCGCACTACCTCGATCAATCGCTGAAGGAATTCTTCGCCTACCTGAAGGCCTCGGGGCTTGAGCAGCATTCGCTGGTGGTCTTGTACGGCGACCACTATGGCATCAGTAACGACCGCGCCTCAACGCTTGGCCCGCTGGTGGGGCTAGACAGCGACAACTGGACCGATTACGACAACGCCAAGCTCCAGCGCGTCCCGTTGATTTTGCACATGCCGGGCTTAAAAGGCGGCGTTCGGCATACCTATGGCGGCGAAATCGACGTGCTGCCGACCTTGCTGCATCTGCTGGGCGTCAACACGGGGAAGTACATGCAATTTGGGACCGACCTGCTGTCGGCGCAACACAACCAAGTCGTCGCCTTCCGCAACCACAACTTCGTGACGCCGAAGTATACCGTCGTCGGCGACAGCATCTACAGCAATGCCACCGGCGAGCTGGTCACCGTACCAGCGGCGACCCAACAGAAGCTGAAGCAGGACCAAGCCGCCGTCGACGAGAAACTCGCTATGTCGGATCTGCTCAACGAGAAAAACCTGTTGCGCTTCTACGTCCCCGACGGCTTTACACCGATTGACCCGCGCCAATACGACTACACCAAGAGCCTGCGTAGCGTGTTGACGGTGGCCAAGGACCTCGGCAAGGCCTCGACCTCGCTGTACAGCGAACACGGCAATCACTCGACCACCGGCTTGTACCGCACCGACGCGCCAGAGGTGCAAACCGACACCAGCGTCATCACCAAGTTCCCGAGCACCACGAACCCCACGAAAAAGGCGACGACAAGTAGCTCATTCAGCACCAATTAAAAACTCACCGGCATCTGCCGGTGAGTTTTTTGGTTCAATAAAGGCTGGCCAGATAAGGTTTTAACGCGGTTACCACCGCGTCGCTGCCGGCATTTTCCAGCATGGCGACGGTGAGGTAGGTGTTATGATCGGCGTCCATTGCCACCAGAAAGCCGTTGGTCTTGCCGGCGGTGTCTTGTTGTTGCTTGAGCTCGGCTGTGCCGGTTTTGGCCGCGATGGTGTGGCCGGCCAGCTGCAACCCATGGGCGGTGCCAGCCGCGTCGCTCACAACATGAGTCAGCGCCGTTTTCACCGCGTTGGCGGCGCTGGCCTTCAACACAGCCGTGCGCTTGCCGGCTTGCCCGGCGATCAGCGTTGGCTGTTGCAGCGTGCCGGCATTGGCGATGGCGCTATACAACGCGGCTTGTTGAATCGGCGACAACAGCAGCTGGCCTTGGCCATAGGCGGTGTCGGCCAGCAACGTGGCGCTGGCCAGTTTGCCAGAATTCGACAGCTGCGCCGCCTTCATCGTCAGCGGCAGGTCTGCTTTGGTGGCAAAAAACGGGGCGAGCCCCTTCAGGTACGCGGCTTGACCCATTTGTAGCGCCACCTGGGCGAACCAGATGTTATCCGAGTTCACCAGCGCCTGGGTCATGTTTTCGCGGCCGGCGGCAACGGTGCGGGTGACAAAATACTTGCCCCAACTTTCATTCGGCTGCCACTTCAACCCGCTGATGGTCTTCGTGGTTGCCGTGGTGATGGTGCCGTTGGCCAACGCAATCCCCGCCGTCAGCAGCTTAAACGTCGAGCCCGGCGCATAACGTTGCGTGAAGCGACTGACAAACGGTAGCTGCGCATTCTTGGCGTAGCGATTGTAGTCGGCCTGGCTGATGCCGGTGACAAAGGCGTTGGGATCGTAGCTCGGCGAGCTGACCAAGGTCAACAACTCCCCGGTTTTCGGTGCCATCGTGACGACGCTGCCGGGTTTACCGGCGAGACGCTGATACGCGGCCCGCTGCGCGGTGGCCGCAATCGTCAGGTGCAAATCGGTACCGTCTGCCGCGTCTTTGGCCAACAACAGGTGCTGGTGCTTGCCGGTGACGATGGTGAGCTTGCCGCCGGTTTGACCGCGCAGCTGGCGATCGTAGCGGCGCTCCAGCCCAGCCTTGCCCACCACGCTAGCGGCGGTTAAGGCCGGATTGGCCTTGATGTCTGCGGCTGTCGCGGGACCGACATAGCCGATCAGTTGCGCCGCCGCGGCACCGAGCGGATAGGTCCGCGCATCCTTAGCTTGGTACGCCGCGCCAGGCAACACGGTCGGCGCCTTCACCACCTTCACCGGTACGAAGGTGTCTTTGGTCACCCAGGATTGCCCCAGCAATTGCTTCAGCGCAGCCACTGTCGTCGACCAGGCCTTGGCGATGGCGGTGAGCCGCGCCGTTTGCGTGGTGCCGGTGCCAAGGCTGCGCGGCACCAACCCGGCCTCTGTCACCGTGCCGTTTTTCGCCAGCGGTTCGTTGTCGCGATCGAAAATCTGACCGCGCACCGCCGGCGTCACCGTGAGCTGCAGGGTCGACTGGCGCTGCATCGCCGGCAGCAATAACTTGGTGGTCCAGCGTACGCGCCAGTGGCCCTTGGTGCGCTGGATGGTGGCCAGGTAATGCTGCGCCGGCAGTTGACCAAGTACCGTGCGCATCCGCGCCGTGAAGCGCAACCGGTACACGCGAGCGGATTGCCGCGTCGTGGTCAGCCGGCTAATGTTAATATGGCTGGCCCCAAGCCGGGCGAACACCGCCTGGTTGCGGGCAATCAAGGTCTTCGCCGTGTAGCCTTGGGTCGGCGTCACCACCTTGGCCATTTTGGCGTAGTCGCGCTGGGCAAACGCCTTGGTGTACCGGGTGGCGACGGCTTGCACCGCCTGGGCAGCCTGGTGGCGTTGCCACCACACCGTGGTGCCGACCCCGCCACCAAGCACGAGCACCACTGCGCCGCCAATCAACCACAACTGTTTTTTCTGCATGTTCTCCCCTTCTGTGTCACCGTCAAAGTTGCCTTTTATTTTACGCGTTGGCGCGTGAAATTTCCCGCGATATTCATACAAAGTTCAAACGTCGCGCCTATACTTCAGATAACGAGGTGACACCATGAGGTTTGTCGAACGCGCGCTGAATGCGCTTTGGTATCACCGGCGCGCGTATGCTGTGCTGGTGATTCTCGTTGGCGGCGTGGCCGCTGGCGCTATCTTACTCGCGACTGCCACGATGATGAACCAAGTCAATCTGGCTGGGTTCTTGCACCGCATCGCGGGATTAAATCACACTGCCGGGCGGCCCTTGCAGCGCATCGTCACGCAGGCCTACCACACCATCGGTAGCCATTATACCTTGGCTTGGTGGGCGTGCATGGGGAGCTTGGTGCTGATCGGCGTGGGCTTTGCGCTGCTGCAACGCAAGCGTCGGCGCACGGAAATCACCGCTTACCTGGTCATGGGCAAATCCGGCTGGAACATCGCCGCGCAAGCCGCCTGCGAAGCCTTGATTGCCTTTACGCTGGGATTTTGGCTGGTCGTCGCGGGCCTGGCCGTGATCAGCGCCGGGGTCACCGATTGGCTGCAGGGCCTTAACCATCAGCTGATGGACGCGACGCTGCGCAGTCAGGTATCGGCCGGCACGGTGGCGAAAATTATGCAGAAACTGTTTGCCCACAAGGTGACCGAATTTAACGGCACCGGCTTAATGTTGCCGCACCCCGACCAGCCACCGCGCCTGTTAGCCGGTGTGTGGCGCACCTACTTCGTCGGCGCAGGTGCCATGATGCTGAGTATCGGGGCCGCAGCCGGAATCGGTGCCTGGCGCACCCGGCGCACGATACGCTAGAAAGGAGTGGCCATGCCATCACGTCAGCTGCAACTTCAATTCATCACCCAAGTGCACCAAGTGTTTCCACCGGCGCACATCACGTTTGTGCACGCCACGCCTGAACTGGCGGCGGCCACGATGCGCGAGTATCAGCAGGTGTGCCACCGGCAAGGGGCCGCCCGATTGTTTGCGGCCATCGGGTTGCCGGCTCCGGCGGTCGTGCCTTACCTAAGTGTGCGCAGCAACCTCTTGTTAAATGGCGAGAAGGTGCCGTTTCACGTCTTGCCCAAGGCGTTTCGCGAGGATTTGGACTTCCTTAACCGCCCCGCCGTCGCCTTGACTACCGAGCAGAGCCTGTATGTGCAGCTTTTTCGCGCCATACTCGGTGGCCGCCAGCTCATCGTGATGGGCGATTTCCCCGCGACGATGGCGGTCCAGGCGGTGCGCGCCTTCATCACGCTGGCCCAAACGGCGCTGCGGCAAACCACCAGCAGCCTGGTCGTCTTCACCCAAGACGAGACGTTACTGGCCGCCAACGCCCAACACCAGCTGGCCACCCCGCCGGTGCTGTCCGCCTGACGACACCAAAACGCGGATAAATCGAAAGCCGATTCATCCGCGTTTTTCGTGGTGCTGATTAATAGACGTTGTGATCTTCGCCAGGCGCCGTATCGGTCAGCCCATCGAGGGTGACCATGTCGTCGGCAGTCAGCGTGAAGTCCAGTTGCGCGTTGGCTTGAATATGCGCCGGGCTGGTCGCCTTAGGCAGCGGCAACACCTGATTTTGCAGGCAGTAGCGAATCGCCACCTGAGCGACGCTGACGTGATGCGCGTCGGCGATGGCCTGGACCGCCGGATTGTTCAACAAGAACCCAGTGGCCAATGGTGAAAAGCCTTCGACCAGCATCCCCGCCTTGCGCGCCGCGGAGACGATGGCGTCTTCGGTAAAGCCAATGTAATACTGCAACTGCAAGGCCATCGGGGCGATGCGGGCGTGGTCGACGACGTCAGTCAAGTCGCGCACGTTGAAGTTAGAGATGCCGATGGCGCGGACCTTCCCAGATTCGTAAATATCCTCCATGGCGCGCCACACCTCGCGATTTTGCTTGCGGTAATCGGCGCCAAGCTCTGCCCATGGCCACGGGGCGTGAATCAGGTACATGTCGATGTAGCCCAGGTCCAAGTTGGTCATGCTTTCGTGAAAGGCTGCCATGGCCGCGTCATAATCCTTGGCGTGGGCCGGGAGCTTCGAGGTGACAAAGACCTGGTCGCGCGGCAAGCCGGAAGCTCGCACGGCCGCGCCGACACTCGCTTCGTTTTTGTACTGCCAAGCCGTGTCGATATGGCGATAACCCGCTTCAAGCGCCGCAGTGACCGCGGCTTGGGCCGTTTCTCCTGCCGGGATTTGCCAGGTGCCAAACCCGACCTGCGGAATTGCCACGCCGTTAGGGAGTTGCCATGTTTCAGTTAATGCTGTCATGATCCTTGCCTTCTTCCGTAAACTATTGATTATTATACCACCGCCGTTTGGCCGCGAATGTGCGATAATCGAAGGAAACCTCAGGAGGCCATCATGATTCGACCGATTCAACCCACCGACGACGCGCCGCTGGCCGCGATTATTCGCGCCAGCCTCACCGCCGCTAATCTCGCGCTACCGGGCACGGCCTTTGCCGACCCGCAACTCGATCACCTCAGTACGTTTTATGCCCAGCCTGGGCGCGGCTATTTTGTCGCCGTGGCCCACGGCAAAGTGCTGGGCGGTGCCGGCTTTGGCGAGTACGCTGGAACCACCGCCGAGCTGCAAAAACTGTACCTCACTCCGGCCGCCCGCGGCCAGGGGTTGGGCCGGGCGTTGTTGGCTCGCGCCGAGGCCGAAGCCAAGCTTGCCGGCTATACTAAGCTCTACCTCGAAAGTCACCACCGGTTGACCGCGGCGTTGCACCTGTATGCCGCTAGCGGCTACACCTTGTTGGCCGAGCCGCTGCGGCCCGGCCCCCACCAGTTGATGGACCGCTGGGCAATCAAGCCACTATAAAAAGCCGCGACCGAGTCGCGGCTTTTATTTGGCCGTATGGGTAATGGGCGCCTGGCTCGGTGCCGTTGCTTCATCCGGAAAAGTGAGCGTAAACGTGGTGCCTTGCCCGAGCTCGGAAGTCACGTCGATGGTGCCGCCATGCAACGTGACGAGTTGATGGACGATGGCCAAGCCAAGCCCTGACTCGCCGTACTTCGTGTTTTTCCGCGACGGGTCAGCCTTGTAGTACCGCTCCCAAATGTTTTTCAGCTGGTCGGCGCTCATGCCGATGCCGGTGTCGCTGACGCTGAGTTCGGTTTGGTGGTAGCCGGCCTTGGCGGTGATTGTGATCTCGCCATGGTCGGTGAATTGAATCGCGTTTTGAATGATGTTAAACATCACCTGCACGAAGCGGTCGTGATCGGCGTATACCATCACCGTATCCGGGGCCTGCACCGTCAATGTGTCGCCGGCGGATTCGGCTTTTTGGTGCAGCTGGGTGGCGATCCCTTGTAGCGCCGTGGCGGCGGAGAAGGTGCGCTTGTTCAGCGCGATTTGGTTGGTGCGAATCTTTTCGTAGTCCAAGTTCTCATTGACCAGGCGAATCAAGCGCTTGGTTTCGTTGCGCATCAAGGTGATGGATTCGCCCTTGCTTTCCTCGGGAATCGCGTCATACGCCAGCCCCTCCAGCAAGCCGTTGATGGTGGTCAGCGGCGTGCGCATCTCGTGGGCGGCGTCGGCCATAAACTGGCGCCGGCGCTCCTCTTGGCGGTGAATCTCGGCTTGACTGGCGCGCAGCGAGCCGACCATGTCTTGAAAATCGTTCGCCAAGGCCGCCACTTCGTCGTGGGCCTTCGTCGGAAACGCCACGTCGACGTCATAGTCGCCTTCCGCCACCTGGTGGGTCGCCGCGCGCAGGCGGTTGATGCGGTTGACCTGAAAGCGCGCGAGGAAGTAACTCACCACCACCGCCGCTAACATGGAGAAGAAAAAGGCAATCAATAAGTTGTGCTCGGTTTTATTAATAGCGCTTTGAATGTTGTCCACCGGCGCAAAGGCGGCAATGACAAACAAGAGCTTGCCTGACAAGAACACCGGCTTGTAGTAAATCACCAGGCTTTGTTGCTTGCCGGTTTGCGGATTGGTCGTCAGCTCCGGCAGCGCCACGGCGGTGCCTTTTTTCAATTGGCGCCAGTACTTGGTGGCAATTGGCCGCGTGCCTTGCGCCATTTGCGGGTAGCGCGCCTGGTTGGTGGCGTCGTAAATCATGAAGCGGGTGTGCTGCTTGGCCAGAATTTCCTCGCTGTTTTGGATGAACTGCGCGTTGATCATATAGGTGTTCTGATCGACGGCGCGCTGGGTCAAAACGTCGGTGTATTCCTCAAGCTGGTCGAAGCTGTTATCCCACACCGTATTGCTGGTGGAGCGCACCATCAAAATGCCAAAAATCGCCAGCGTAATGGCGATGACGCCGAAAAACGCCAGCATTTGTTGATAGAGTAATTTCATGAATCAAGGCCCGAATCATCGAATTTGTAGCCGACGCCCCACACCGTTTGAATAATCTGGGGGCCGACCTTCTCGATTTTCTGCCGCAGCTTCTTAATGTGGGCGTCGACGGTGCGCTCGTCGCCGTAATATTCATAATCCCACACCAGCTGCAACAGTTGCTCGCGGGAAAACACCTGCTTGGGCTTGTTGGCCAAGGTGTGCAGCAGGTCGAATTCCTTCGGCGTCAGGTTCTCGATTGGCTGGTCGTCGAGAAAGGCCTCACGGGTCTTCGTGCTGAGCTTAAAGTGCCGCGTCACCACGTCAAAATTGCCGACGCCTTGGTCAGCTTCTGCCTCTGGCTCGACTTCCGCCCGCCGGTGCAACGCCTTGATGCGCGCCACCAATGTGATTGGGGAAAATGGCTTGGTGACGTAATCGTCGGCGCCGAGTTCCAGCCCCAACACTTGGTCGCTTTCCGAATCCCGCGCCGTCAGCATGATCAACGGCACCGTGGCGCTGACCTTGCGGATTTCCTGCGCCACCTGCATGCCGTCCATCTTCGGCAGGTTCAAGTCCAACGTGATGATGTCAAAGCTGTCCGGCGCCGCCTTGAAGGTCGCCAGCCCCGCTTCGCCGTCATAGGCGTTGACCACGTCCCATTGTTCCTTCTTAAAAAACATGTCCATCATCTGGGACACGCTCTCGTTGTCTTCAATCATCAAAATCTTCATCTATCTAACTCCTATCGATGGTGACGTAACTGGTCGCGCAAGCCCTCGGTGCGCTGGCGTTGCGCCGAGCGCTGACGCAACGCCTCATCCGGATCCACGTAGTCATCCGGCAAGGCATCATGCGCGATTAAGTAGCGCTTCAGCCGGCTTTCGGTGTACAGATACGGCGTTAAAAACGCCAACGCCGCCAGGAACAACCAGATAATAAAGAAGCGGTCCCACTGGAGGTAATGAATCCCGGCGCCCACCAGCAGCTCGCCCAAGCCGGTCATAAATAAACTGTTGCGGCACCACGTTTGCGCATGGGCAAACCCGTCATCGGTGACGCTAGCCAGGTAACTCGTGTAGCCGAAAATGCCGCCACGCTTGTGCGCCCGGTTCACCAAATACATCAGCGCCAATAACCATTCGAACGTCCCAGCAAACATAAAAATCATGCGCGTTCCTCCATTGATTGTCTATTCATCAGACTAGCACGTCCACCGCGCTTTGACAAACGGCTAAAGCCCTGCTATGCTTGAGTTTCCCGGGGGTGTAATGGTCTCGACATTGGTCTTAGCCCTTGTGGTGCACGCCGGAGTCCGGCTCCGTCATCAACGGAACACAGTTTATTTAACTGCAAAAAACAACGAACCATCTTACGCACTCGCCGCTTAATTACGGCCTAGCGTGATCTTGCCACTTTTGCTCAAGGGGTGTGTCAAGGTCTAAAAGCATTGAGCTACGGGCAACGTTGCCACCTGAGGCGCTGTCAAGAGATTTTAGGTTAGCCAAGTGGCGTTAGCCCTGCCGTCCGGCGCGGCCGCTTGGTGAACTTCAAATGGGACGACTAAGCGTGTAGAGCTGCAAGGAGCGGGGCTGATGGACAGGAGTTCGATTCTCCTCACCTCCATAAAGTAACATCACATCATTTACAATCGGCTACAATCGTTGCTAAATCAGCGTTTGTAGCCGATTTTTTTACAGTAATAACGGCATCTTCGTCAAAAGTCTGAGTCAATTTTGAGTCAGGCTTTTGTAAATTGTCGCCACTTGAAAAAACGACAACGTCAACTTTATTTTTACTGGACATTCATGGCTCACATCCAACTCAATACGACTTAATCACCTCAGAAATCTTAGGTTTCGGCGCCACCTGCTGTGCAAACAGTCGGTGGCGCCGTTTTTTGCACAACGGTCGCTACCATCCAAAGTGTGCATGAAAAGCGTGAAGAATTCGCGACTTTTTCACCAAACCTTGAGGAAGATTGAGTCATGTGTTCGCGATTCATGGTACAATTGCCGCATTACAAGCTCAATTGGGGGAAATCCGATGGAAAAGTATTATATCGTCGACAGTTCGATTCTGCCCGACGTGGTCGACAAGGTCATCGAGGCGCGCACGCTGATCGAAAACGGTCAGGTCCGCCAGGTCAGCGAGGCCGTGCGCCAAGTCGGCATCAGTCGCGGCACCTACTACAAGTACAAGGACTACGTGTTTCTCCCCGACGCCGGGTTGACCTCACGCAAAGCGGTGATCTCATTGATGCTCCATCACGACCGCGGCATTTTGTCCGAGGTCTTGGCCACGGTGTCGAATGCCGAGGCTAGCATCTTGACCATTAACCAAAACATCCCGATTCACGACTGGGCGAGCGTTGTGATTTCATTCGACATCAGTAACCTCACCGGCACGCTTGACGATTTACTCGCCAAGCTGCGGCAAGCCCATGGCGTCACCGATGTGGCCTTGATTTCTGTCGAATAGTTGGCTCAACCAAAGTCTGACGCATCACGCGTCGGACTTTTTTGATGCGATTGTTGGGTCGGTTGAGTCTGACGCGTGACGCGTCAGACTTGGTCGTAACCAAAATGCTTTACGGTGTCATTCATCAAGTTGGGCACACCAGCCGGTGACAAATCGCCAGTTTCTGCTCGATTCGACGCACGACGCGTCACACTAACCTATCACGCGCACTCTGTTAGACCGGATTCTTCCCCCATCGACCCCAGCAACTCGCAGCCGGCACCCAATCCGACGCATCATGCGTCAGATGAACTGGTCAATCGAATCATCGCCAGTTCACAGCGAGCGTTTACTGTCGACCGTGACCGCCATCCCGCTTCGGTGTGACGCACGACGCGTCACACTCACCTATCACGCGCATTTTGTTAGACCGGATTCTTCCCCCATCGACCCCAGCAACTCACAGCCGGCACCCAATCCGACGCGTCACGCGTCAGATGAACTGGTCAATCGAATCATCGCCACTTTCCAACGAGCGTTTGCTGTCGACTGTGACCGCCACGACGCTTCGATGTGACGCCTCACGCGTCACATTCCCTCACCGCGGCCCAACCGTCCACGCCAACCAAAAACGCGCGACACCTCATCCGACGCGTCGCGCGTCACACTCACGCAAATTCAACTTGCCGTCAGTCAATCAGCCCGTAATGCCGCAACCCATTGGCGATGCCATCGGCCGTGTTGCTGGTGGTGATAAACTCCGCCAGCGCCTTGGCCGCCGGCTCCCCATTGGCCATGACCACCGGGTGATCAACCAGTTGCAGCATCGGCAAATCATTTGCTGCATCGCCAAAGCCATAAGTCGGCAAATGCGCCAAGCCAGCCTGGGCCAGCAGCGTCATGATGCCAGTACGTTTGCTGACGCCGTGATTCATCACATCTAAACCGCGAATGTTGTTGCGTACCAAGTCGAGCTCGCCGGCAAAGGCGGCCTGAAACTCAGCGTCTCGCCCTCGGTCAAAGACAAACATAAAATTAATGTCGCGAGCCTGCCACCAGGTGCGGTCGACGCGCGCCGCTAGCCGCAACAGCGCGTAGTTTTCCTTGGTGTCCGTACTCGCCGCGCTCAAGGCAAAGCCCTGGTGCGTGTACCAGCCCACCGGGTCGCCGAATTTGGCGGCAAACACGTTGAACCGCGTGATCACCGCCGGCGGAATCGTCTCCGTCGCAATCGGCTGGCCATTGAGTTGCACGTAGGAACCGTTGGCGGAGACAATCGAGTCGATTTGCGTGGCGTCGAGCACATACTGAATCTCAAACAAGTTGCGTCCCGTGGCCACCACCGGCAAAATATCGTGCTGGCGCAGGCTGGTCATCGCCGCCAGCGTGCTCGGCAACAGCGACTTGTCGTCGGCCAACAGCGTGCCATCCAAATCAAAGAACACGACGGCATTAGGCATGGGCGTCACCCGCCAATCGTTGTTGCAGCGCCGAAAGCGTCAAGTCACCGGTGTTGGCGAAAACCAGATCCGCATCGCGCAACACCGCCGGGTCGCCAATGCCCACCGCCAGCGCCCCCGACCGGCGAATCGCTGTCACACCAGCCGCGGCGTCTTCCACACCGAAGCAGGCAGTAGCCGGTAGCTGAATGCTGGCGGCGGCCCGCTCGAAGATTTCCGGATCCGGCTTGCCGTGTTGAAGCGTGGCGGGGTCGACGATGTGCGGAAAGTCTGCGGCCAGGCCGAGCCGAGCGAGCACTTTCGGCGCATTTTTCGACGCCGACGCCAAGGCAATCCGGAAGCCGTGATTCTTCAACTCGCCGACAAACGCCTCGATGCCCGGTAAGATATCCGCAGGCGTCAGCGTGTCGACCAGCGCCAAGTAACGCTCGTTTTTCGCCGTGGCCAGCGCCTGTTTTTCCGTCGCGCTATATGCGTCTTGCTTGCCGGCTGCGCGCAGGATCAGCTCGAGGCTGCTCATGCGGTCGATGCCCTTCAGGGAATCGGCCAGCGCCGGCGTCCAGTCGGCGCCGACCTGGGTCGCTACGGCTTGCCACGCCTTCGCGTGCAGCCGCGCGGTGTCCGTGATCACCCCGTCTAAATCAAATAGTGCGCCTTGTAACTGTTCAAAGCGACTCATGTTCCTCATCCTTTCCCATTGTCACCGTCTGCGCCTGGTTAGCCGTCAACGATAACGACCGGCCGAGCACCTGCAGCGTCAAGTCGTGATCGGCCTGCACCGTGATGGTGGCGGCTGTTTCCGTGACGCGTAGCACGGTACCGTGCCACCGCAGCGAAAAACTTAACTTGGTCCAGTGATCCGGCAGGTGCGGCGTGATTGTCGGCTGCGGGCCGCGCAGGTCGGCGCCGCCATACACCTGCGTGGCCACGTTCAAGGTCGCGCCCATCACCCCGAGGTGAATCCCTTCAGCGGTGGTGCCGCCTTGAATGTCCCAGTAATCCGAGAACAGCGCCTGGTGGTAAAACTGCCAGGATTGGTCGCTGCGCCCGGCCATTAAGGTCAAGGCCGCGTAGACGATTCGCGACAGCGTCGACCCGTGCGTGGTGCGGTCGAGGTAAAACTGCAGGTTCTGGGCAAAATAATCCGGTGGCAACTTCACCCCGAGGCCCTTCAGCAGGTGCTGCATTGTGGCTTGCGGCAACAGGTACCAGGCCATCAAGGTATCGGCCTGTTTGGCCACCTGATAGGCATCCGGCGTCTTGCCCGCCGCCTTTAAGATCCGATCCAGCCGCGAGATGTCGCCATATTGTTTGCGATACGCGTCAAAATCCAGCGTCGGCAACTTAAAGTAACCGGCGAACTGGCCGAGAATGCCATCGCGGTTGACGGGAATCGCCAGGTGCTGCTGAACTGCCTTGGCCAGCTTGGTGTCGGCGGCTTGCCAGTCGCTGGCTTGCGCGGCTTGGGCCCAGTTCTTCGCAAACGGGGCCTGCAATTGCTGCAGGGTGCCGAGCAGCCACGCCACCAATAGATTCGTGTAGGTATTATCGGTGAGCCCCGCCGTTTTGGCGTTGGGATAGCCTTCGTGGAATTCATCGGGCCCCATCACGCCGCTGATGTGATACTGCTTGGTTTGCGGATCAAGCTCGGCCTTGCTCAACCAAAACTTGCCAATGCTCAGCAGCATTTCCAAGCCGTTGTCGCGCATGAATGCGTCATCGCCGGTAGTGTGCCAGTACAGCCACACGTTATAGGCAATCGCCAGGCTGACGTGGCGCTGGCGCCGCGAGTAATCCGGGTCCCACTGGTTGGTCAAGGGATTGAGGTGCAGGCTTTGCGCCTGCTCGTCGCCGCGGCTGGCGGATTGCCAGGGAAACATTGCCCCGGCGTTGCCCGCCGCCTTGGCCGCCTCCCGCGCAGCCGGCAGGCGCCGGTAGCGATACAGCAGCATTTGCTTGGCAATCTCAGGCGACTGGTCGATATACGCCGGCATCACGAAGAGCTCGTCCCAAAACACGTGGCCACGGTAAGCCTCGCCGTGCAACCCGCGGGCGCCAACCGAGGCGTCCAGTTGCCCGCTGGCCAGCGCCCCACCCGCCACGGCCAGGTGAAACGCGTTGACCCGCAACAGCTTTTGGCTGATCAAGTCGCCGTCGACGGTGATGTCGCTGGTTTGCCACAGGTGGCGGTAATACGCCGCGCTGTCGGCGGTAATATGGTCGAAGTCGGCACCAGCCAGTTCCTCCCACACCGCCGTGTCCAGCGCACCGCTGGTTTCACGACTGGTAAAAATTGCCACGGTTTTGTCCACGGTGTAGGTTTCACCGGGCTGCACGTCGAGCGTCAGGCTTTGGCGAATCGCCTTGGCGCCGGTGGTAGTGGTCACCGGCGTGGCCTTGGCGCCGGTCGTGAGTTTGCTGCCTAAGGCGAATTCGATGTGACTGGTTTTGGTTTGGCCGGTTAACAGCGCGCGCTCGCCGGCACTGGCCATGCCGGTCACCGCCACGTGGTGCTGGTCGAATTGCGCATAGCGGTCGACGTTGCCGTTGACCACGTCGCCGTCAATTGTCGCGCTGATTTGAATCGTGCCGGCAAAATTCAGCGGCGTGATGGCATAGCGCAACCCCAGCTGGTGCCAGTGGTTCATGCCCGCGACTTTTTGCGTTTGGATCATCAGCTGGTGCCCGGTGGCCAGCGCCAGCATCAAGGTCGTCGTCAGCCGGCCGGTGCGCAGGTCGAGGCTGCGATAAATATCGTGGATGTCGCGGTGACGAATCCGAATCGGGTTGCCTTGGTCGATCGACACCGTCAGCG
Source organism: Lacticaseibacillus nasuensis JCM 17158 (assembly GCF_001434705.1). Classification (GTDB taxonomy): domain Bacteria; phylum Bacillota; class Bacilli; order Lactobacillales; family Lactobacillaceae; genus Lacticaseibacillus; species Lacticaseibacillus nasuensis. The sequence goes on along the minus strand of NZ_AZDJ01000001.1, from coordinate 84,973 downwards.
CCTGCACATTCGGCAGGTTGACCAGGTCCTCGTTGGTCACGTCGCGGCCATTAATGGTCGTCGTGGTTTGGTTATACACGCCGGCGACGTACAGGCCGGGATAATTATCCGCGTCGGCTTGCGCCTCAACATACGCACCGCGCAAGCCATAAAAACCGTTGCCGATGGTGAGCATCGCCTCTTGGCCGCGGTTGCGCTTGCCTTGGTACTGCCCGTAATAATCGAGATGCCAGCTGGCCTGCTCGCGCTTGGCGTTTAGGGCTTCGGCTAGGCCAATGCGCTTGACCGTCGGCTGGGCCACCACCGGCACGTTAAACATGTTGGTCAACGCTAAGCCGATGTCGATCCGCCCGCCGTGAAAGCCAACAACCGTATCAGAAAAGGGATAGCTCAAGGGATTTTCAATAATGATGGCGGCAAAATCGATGCCGACCAGCTGCACCCGCAGATTTTCGAGGTTATCGCCGATGCTTTGGTCGGGATCGTCGGTGATGCGCAGCTGATCGGCAGTCGCGCCGGCCGGCAACGTCACCGCGATGGCGTCGGGTAAAATTTTCAGAGAAACAGTATTCAAACGCTCGCCCCTTTTCAGTAAAGTATACATATTATGTTAACTCAATCTAACATGAAGCACAAACTAGCCCCATTTGGTCAAAACTTTATGTGAAGTCGCAGGGGCCCTTCCTGCCTCCACCGTACCAACTTGACAGGCGCCGATGCAAGCAAAAAGGTGGCTCGGCGTTTGCGCCGAGCCACCCAATTCATCAATTTGTTTTGCGCCACCACCGGCGCGCGCCGTACAGCACCACCACCCATAAGATGGCCACCCCGGCGGACACGGCCGTCGTCGTCGTGAACAACATGATCACGAACACCGCGGCCAAAAATGCCAACACAACATAGTCACCCCAGGGGAACCACGGCGCCGGGAAGCGCCCACCACCGGGATGCGCCCGGCGGTAGCGCAGGTGGGCCAAGACGATCATGCTCCAAATAAACAGAAAACTCGTCGTCGCCACGCTTGAAATCAGCGTGAACACCGCGCTTGGCAACACGAGGTTCAACACCACCGCGCCGGCGACGATTAACGCCGACACCAGCGTCGCCCGCGCCGGCACCTGGCGCCGCGAGAGCTTGGCCAACCGCCGCACGCGCGGCGACGTGCTGGTCAGACTCAGCGAGAACAACAACCGGCCGGTGGAAAATAGCGCGGAGTTGCAGGACGAGGCCGCGGCGGTGATCACCACAAAGTTCACCACGTCGGCCGCGTAGCCGATGCCCAGGTTGGCGAAGACCTGCACGAAGGGACTACTGTTAGCGTGCACCGTGTTCCAAGGATAAATCGCCATGATCACGGTCAAGGCGCCGATGTAAAACAAGATGATTCGCATCGGCAGTTCATCGATGGCCTTGGGGATCACGGTTTCCGGATCGCTCGCCTCCCCCGCCGTCAGCCCCACCATTTCAATGGCGGCAAACGAGAAGGTCACCATTTGAAACGACAGGAAAAACCCGCGTGCGCCATGCGGGAAGAAGCCGCCGTATGCCACCAGGTTGCGCAGGCTGGCGTGCCCGGCCGGCGTCGGGTAGCGCATGATCAGCATCCAAATCCCCACGGCAATCAAGGCCAAAATCGCCGCCACCTTGATCAACGCGAACCAAAACTCCGTCTCGCCAAAGACCCCGACGCTGATCAGGTTCATCAGCAGCAAAATCACCAACGCGACTAACCCTGGCAGCCACTGCGGCAACCCCGGCAGCCAGTAGTGGATATACACCCCAATGGCCGTCACCTCGGCCATGGCGATCGCCAACCAGCAGATCCAATAGGTCCAGCCGGTGACAAAGCCCCAGTCGCTGCCGAGGTACTGCTTGATAAAGTCGATGAACGACGGCTTGTCGACGTCGGACACCAACAACTCACCCAGCGCACGCATGATGAAGAAGCACACGCCGCCCATAATCGCATACGCTAGCAGCAGCGACGGGCCGGCGAGGTGAATCGATTGCCCCGCGCCTAAAAATAGCCCGGTGCCGATAGTGCCACCGATGGCCATCAATTGAATGTGTCGATTTTTCAAACTGCGCGCCATGGTGGGCTGGGCGGATTTAGCCATAAATAACCTCCGTAATGGGTCCATTATACACAAACCCGCGGTCTATCGCTGGTTACGCCACCTGCCGCACAACAAAACAAACCGGGAGCAGCGGCGAGCTGACGCGCTCGCTTCACCGTTCTCCCGGTTTGCATGAAAATCATTCATTTTGTGATGATGACCCGTTGCGGATCCATGCGCTGCTTCAGCCACTTGGCCACAGGCGCCGGGGCTTCGCGCAGGCGCATCGTCACCACGGTCACCGCCCCAACCTTCGCCGTCACCAGGGTGCCGGAATTGTTGGCACTCAGTTGCACCTCGGTTAAGACGCGATACGCGCGCAATGTCCCTAACCCGTTGACCAGCGCTTCGTTGGTCAATCCGCGCGGCCAAAAGGCAAACACGAGAAACATCCCCACGATGAAGCCGCCGCTGACCAGATCTGTGAACTTGCCCGACGTCAGCCAGGTCAGCCCACCGGCCAGCGCCGCGCCGATCAGGTAAAACAACCGCCAGCCCCACCGCACCCTGGCGGCAAAGACGATGGCGTGACGCAACCACAGCGACACGCCGAGGGCAATCAATAAGATGGCGATATAGCCCCAACTCAATAGATTCATAGCAACCCTTTCGTTGACAAAGGGGAAGGCCATTGCCTTCCCCCCAGTTTACTTGCTCAACCGCACAACATCGCGGGCAATCATCAACTCTTCGTTAGTCGGCACCAACAGCACCTTGACCTTGGAGTCGGCGCTAGAAATGATGCGCTCTTCGCCCATTACGTCATTGGCTTCGTCGTCGATTTTGGCGCCGAAGACGCTGAGCCCGTCGATGATGCGCTTGCGCTCAACCTTGTCGCCTTCGCCCATGCCGGCGGTGAACACCAGCGCGTCGACGCCGCCCATTTCGGCGATGTAGCCGGCGACGTACTTTACGACGCGGTTGGTGAAAATGTCGATGGCCAACTGCGACGCCGGCCGCTCCGTGCGGGTTTGTTCCAACTCACGCATGTCTGGGGACAACCCAGAAATTGCCTTTAACCCGGACTCGTTGTTGAGGATGTGAATCATGTCCTCGGGATCCGTCAGGTTAAGCTTTTGCATCAAGAAGGCGACCAGCGACGGGTCGATGTCCCCGGAGCGGGTACTCATCGTCACGCCGGCCAGCGGGGTGAAGCCCATCGACGTGTCAAAGGACTTGCCATCTTTTTCGGCGGTGATGGACACCCCACTGCCGAGGTGCATCGTGACCATTTTCAGGTCCTTCAAATCCTTGCCCAGAATCTCGGCGGCGCGGTGCGACACGTAGCGGTGGCTCGTGCCATGCGCCCCGTACTTGCGCGCGCCGTACTTCTCGTAGTATTCCGGCTTGATCGAATACAGGTAGTTCATCTTCGGCATGGTGGTGTGGAAGGAGGTGTCAAACACGCCGACTTCCGGCACGCCTGGCAACAGCTTCATGAACGCCTTGATGCCATTGGCTTCGGCGGGGTTGTGCAGCGGCGCGTATTCGGCCAACGCCTCGACTTCCTTCAACGAGTCCGCATTCAGTAGCTCGGATTCCTTGAAGCGTTCGCCACCGGCCACGATGCGGTGACCGACGCCTTCGATTTCGCGGTAATCGCTAATGATTTTCAGGTCCAACAAGGCCTTCAGCAACATATCGACGGCCATATCGGCGGTTGGAATGTCTTGTTCCACCTGATATTTTTGCCCATCGCCATACTTGACCTTAAAAATCGAGTTGGGTAACCCCATGCGGTCAACCATCCCAGAGGCCACGACGGTTTCGTCGGGCATGATGAACAGCTTCCACTTTAACGTTGAACTACCAGCATTGATTGCAAGAATTTTTGACATAGTGCATCTCCTCAAAATGAATTCGTATCGCGATTACGCCAGGTTTTGCGCCGCCCAGCTGTGAACCGAGTCCACAAACTGCGCAAACGCCGCCCGGTCGTTGAGATCCGGGAACTCGCCGAGCAACACCTGCTTGACCTGCTTGGCGCTGCCACCTGGTTTTTGCACCACGAGCAACGCCTTTTGCGCCGTTGCGCTGGTGAAAAAGCCCTTCGGCAGATTCAGCAAGCCTTGAAATAGCGCCGCCTGCGTCAGCCACGCGGTGAGCCCCGCCGCCTCTTCGGTTTGGAACAGGTCGCTCGGCACAAAGAACAGCCCGAGCCCGCCTGGGGCCAACATCCGCACGCTTTGCTCGATCAGCAGGTGATGCGCATACGAGTGCCCCGACTTGGCTGCAGTGGCAAACTGCTTGGCCCGCTCGTCAACGGGATAAAACCCGACCGGCAAGTCGGCAACCACCAGCGTGGCCGCGGTCACCGGTAGGTTGGCCAAGGCGTCTTGGTGCAACAACTCGACGTCAAGCCCTTGTAAGGCCGCGCTCATGCTGGCCACGCCAAGCAGCTGCTCGTCATTGTCGATGCCCACCCCGTGCAAGCTGCTGCCAGTTGCCGTGTGCAATTGATTCATCACAGCAAAAAGCAGGTTGCCCGTGCCGGCAGTGGGATCCACGATGGTGGCGGCGGGCGAAAAGTGCGGCATGAACGTCGTCACCATGAAGGAAGCCAAGCTGGCCATCGCATCGGGCGTGACCTGCTGATTCGGCTGAATGCCATCAACCGTAATGGCTTTGACCAACACGAGCTGCAAGGCCTGGCGCAACTCCTCGGGCGAATAATCGCGCAAGTTGATCGGCGCAAACAACGCCTTGAGTTTTGCCGTCGTGGCGGCATCGGGCAGCCCGTCTTCGTGGCGAATACCCAACTGAAGGTCTTCACCGGCCTCAATCACGGCGTCTAAAAAACTCGTGTGGAGGTTTTTTTGTAGCAAGGTCGTCGCTTGTTCCAGCGCTTGCCACAACGCCTTTAGTTCCGCTTGTGCCACTGCTTGACCCCCTTTATTCTCATCAGTACGTACCAGTATATTCTACCCATCCAAGAAAGCAGTTTCAAGGTGAACTGGTGAGAAACGGCGCCGGGAGCGGATTCATTTTGCCTGCATGGCTAACCAATCGCGATAAGTACGCACCACCTCCTGTTGTTGCCAGCGAATCTCGCTGCGATATTCCGCCTGCCACTGGGCCAGCTGCATCAGCTGTGCCGTCGACACGATGATCACCACCGCTAAGATCCCGATGGCGGTAATCAAGGCACTACCGGGTAAGCGCACGGCCAATCACCCCCTCAAACGTCTGGCCAGGGGCATAGCCCAAGCCGCGCCACCGCGGCAGCGTCTCGAGTCGAAAGGTCACGTGGGTGGCATCGAGTTGTGCCCAGTGCATCGCCGCCACGCCGGTCATCAGCGGCATATAACCGGCGCCGGTCGGACCGGTGGCGCGCAACACCGAAGCATTGAGGGTCGGGCTGATGGCCACCCCCACCAGGTACGTCTGATCCGATCGCTTCAACTTTAACTCCGTGGCTTCCTTACCTGCGCCGGAACTTGGGCGCTGGACCACCGGCGTCACGTCCGTGGCCAAGTCGTTCAGCGCCCGTTCGGCATCAAACATTTCAATTAAGGCCTCATCTTGCCATAGCGGCACGACCATCAGGTGCATCACGCCCAACCACAAGCCGGCCAGCACAACAAATACCGCTAGCGCAACGGTGGTTTCAATCAAGGTCGTCGCGGCTAAGCGTGTAGGTGGTTGTCCCCGCATCACTGATTACCTCTACTTTCTGCAAAGTGATCGTCACGTGCCACGTCGCCGAGCCAACGTGCACCGTGAGTTCGCCAGGCGTGCTTCGGCGCAGCAAGGCGACCCGCGCGGCATAGCGTGCGGAGGCGGCTGCCCGCAGTGGCGTGGTCGTGGTTTGATACACGGTATAGGTCATCGTCACCCAGCCAACAATCAGCACCGTCACCATGATGGCCGCCAGGTGCTCGGCGAGGATGACGGCACTTAACTGCTTTTGCTGAATAATACTCCCCATCCTAACTGAATCGTGTAAGTTTGCGTGCGGCCATTGGCGCGCAAGAAGCGCACCGTCGCCGGCGTGGTATAAAAGCCATAACTCGTGGTCGACTTGAAGCGGTTCACCACGGAAAGCACACTGGCGTTGCCCAGGCCATCCACCACCCGTAACCCCTTTGGGATGGCAATGGTGGTTTGGCCGCCCACGGTAAAGGTCACCGCATCGGGCCCAATCTTCACGCTGATGTCTTGCCGGCGCCGCCGCGCGTCTCGCATGCTCGTGCGCCAGGTTTGTTCAAACTCGGTGAAAAAAGCCTGCTCGCGCCGCGCCTGCATCGCTTGGGGCAACAGCCAGCCGCCCACTAATAGCACGGTGATGAAGATGGCCAACGCCGCGGTTACCTCGATCAACGTGAACGCGGGCTTCCTCATGGCTCGCCGGTCACCGTAAACTGCGGCGGCTCATCCAGCGAAAGCTTCACCGCCCCGGCCAGTTCTTGCCATTGGGCGCTCGTGATAATCTGGGCCTTCACCATGGTCTCGCCGCTTTTTAGGTCACTAGCGGCCACGTTTTGGCCTTGGTAGGCCGCCACGATTTCGCTGTTCACAACCGCCACAAGTGCTTCTAAGTGTTGCCGGTGAGCGCGCGTGACTTGCGCTTGAATCGTCGCCACCAGCGATAACGTCAAGACGATGATGATGCCCAACGCCGCGAGCACCTCGACCAACGTAAAGCCGCGCAGTCGTTTTTTCATCAAAAGCCACCTCCAAATTGGCTGTACAAGGGCACTAATAATTCGCGATAAACCAAAACAATCTGAATGCCAATCACGCCGAACAACAGTGGCTGTACCAGCGCCAAGAGTCGGTTGGCTCGCGCCTCCAGCGTGGCCAATAACTGCTGGGCAAATAACGCCACCCCTTGTTGCACCAACGCCTCTGGCTGCCCCAGCCGCAACAAGGCGACCACCGGCGGAAACACCACCCGCTCGGCTAACGCATCCGGCAAGGCCGCTCCGGCGGCGACGCGCGCCACGATGCGCCGGCCGGCCTGTGCCAACACGCCAGGCGGCAACTGCGCCAGGTGCTCGCAATATTGCGTGAGGGTTTGGCCCCCGGCCAGAAACTGCGCCGCGCCGCTGACAAATTGAAATTGCTGATCTAATACCACCAGCGGCCCGATACCAGGCACGCGGGACAAAATGGCAAACCGCCGCAGGGCATTCAGGTGGTGCAGCCACCAGCCCACCACCGCGCCGCCGAGCACCACCCCGCCGGTCACCACTAGGGTCAGCGGTACTTGGCGCTGTTGCGCCGTGAACGTGGGCAATACCCAGCCGATGACCAGCACCTGCAGCCCCGCCAATAAACCCAACAGGAGTAACGGGTACACCAACAGCTGCCGCAGCCTACCCACCCGCCGCGTTTGCAAGTCGATTAACTCGCCGGCCTGGCGCAGCGCCAAGGCGAGTTGCCCGTGCGCGGTGGCCAAGGTAGTTTGCGTCACGATGGCGTCGTGAAACCCTAAGTCGGCGAGTCCCGTGGCGAAGTCGCCACCAGCGGTTAACTGCGTTTCCAACTGCCGCCAGCGCGCTTGAAATTGCGGCTGACTCACGCCGAGGTACGCCACGCTGGCGCGGAGCGAAAACCCGGCATCTAGCAACGCGGCAAGCGTCGTCAGCGCCGCGACTTGCGCAGCTAGCGTGAACTTGCGGTTTGCCATTTCACCATCTCCACTTCTGGATAAACCTCCGGGGACAAACGCAAGCGCACAGCGCCACTCACCACCAGCGCGGCCTCGATTAAACTTTGCGCGACGCCCAGTGAACGCAGGCGCACAGGGACGCTTCTGGCGTCCTTGGCGTGCACCGTCGTCAAGACGATGTGGCCGCTAACCGCCGCTTCACAGGCCGTCACCGCCGTTTCGTGGTCGCGGATTTCACCAATGACCAAGACGTCCGGCCGGTGCCGCAACGCCGCCTTCAACAAGGCCGCATAGCTTTGCCCCGCTGCTTCATTCACCTGTAACTGCAAAAACGCCGCGTGGATGATTTCCACCGGGTCCTCGATGGTCATCACCATTTGCGTCTGGGCAAAATCGGCTGCCACCTGATACAACAGCGCCGATTTGCCGGCGCCAGTGGGCCCGCACAAGGCCAACATGCCGCGCGTGGCGAGCAGGTGGTGTAACTGCCGCACGACGATGGCGGTGCGGACGTTCACCAGCGGAATACCGTACAGCAACCGAATCACCAGCGTTTCCTGATCGGCAAAGTTACCGACGGTGCTCAGCCGCAACCGAGGCGTCAGCCCCGGCAAGGACACCGCGCCGAGCTGGACCCGGCGGTGCTCGGCGATGTTCATCCCCGCTTGATACTTCAAATAATTTAGCCACCGCGCGGCAATCGTGGCGGGGACCGTTTGGTTACGCTGCATCCCCGCCGTCGTGCGCCACCAGATGTCATACGTCGCGCCTTGCGGTAGCACGTAGACATCGCTTGCGTGCAGGTCGGCGGCGGCTTGCAACAACGCCATCAGCTCGTCCAACTCCTCACCTCCTACCAAACAAATTCGCAAGCCACAAAAAAATCCCCGCCGCAGCGGGGAACATGTGTTAATTGACAACGGAAACCGTGGCGGACAAGACGCCTGCGGACGGAATCTGGCTACTTGGCATGGCGACATCCAGTTGCCGCGGGTTGCTGGCGGCAAAACCACCGGTGTCATTGACGACGCGATACCAGGTGGTGCCGTCGCTCAAGACGATTTTCAACCGGGTGCCCTTAGGAAAAACGGAAAGGTTCGCCGCGACGCCACCGTAGCCCATGTTTGAGCCGAGCACGGCAGGATCGTAAAACGTCAGCTTAAACGTGCCTTGGCTCGTCGCGGTGCCCGTACTTGGCTGTTGACTCGGCGTCGTGGCGCGCGCCGTCGCGGGCTTAGCCGCTGAGGACGGCGTCGCTGTGGCTGCCGTCGTCGTGCCGGTCAAGGTCAATTTTTGCCCAACGAGAATCAAGTCGCGATTGGCGAGGTGGTTCAAGCTCACCAACGTGTCAACACTGGTGCCAGTGGTGTGGGCGATTTCAGACAGCGTATCGCCACTTTGCACCGTGGCGGTGTTGCCACTGATTGTGGCGGCGTGGGTCGGGGCAGTCGTCGCGACGGTCACGCCGAACGCGGCGGCCAGCGTGGCGGTTAACCACCAAGTCATGGCTTTAAATTTTATCATCATGTCACTCCTATATGGATTGGCTTAGGACTCATCAACACCGCTTACTATACGGGGTGAACATGACACCGCTGCACCACTGGGGCGACAAACTGCCGGAAATTTTGAGACATTGTTACGCAATTGACGCACAACCCTGACCGTCACACCTTTGAGACGCAATTGTCACAAGGCACACAATTGGTCACACAAAAACCCGAGGCACCTGCCTCGGGTTTGCGTTAGTTATTGTCGTTGCCACCGAAGATCTGGAGAATGGCGAGGAACAAGTTAAGAAAATCGAGATACAGTTGCAGCGCGCCCATGATGGCCAGCGAGTTCATGCTGACATCCAGCTGACCGCCGCTAGCCTGCATGTACATCCGCTTCAGCGACTGATTGTCCCAAGCCGTCAAGATGATGAAGACGATCAAGACCGCGTAGGAGATGAGCAAGCTCATGCCAGACGAGCCGATGAAGAAGTTCACCAGACTCATCAAGATGATGCCCCACAATGCCGTGTAGGCAATCCCACCAGCCCGCGACAGATCCGTCTTGGTGGTGCGCCCCACCACCGACATGCTGATGAACACCACCGCGGTGGTAAACAGCGCCGCTGTAATATTCGCCGCCGGATAAATCAGCCACAGACTGGCGTAGGTGAACCCGAAGGCCGCGGAAATCAACACGAACATGACGCTGGCATACGCCGCATTGGCGCGCGCCCGCTTACCGTAGATGAAGAAACTCAAGATCAACGGCAGGAACGTCATCACGTAAAACATGATCTGATGACTGCCGATAAAATTGACATATTGTTCCCGATACACATTCCCCAGGAGGGCGCTAATCAACCCAGTGATGGCAATCCCGCCACCGACAACCGCATAGACTCGGTTGAACCAACTGGCCACTCCTACTTCGTTCACAACTCGCCGCTCTTGCATCTGATCGGCTCCTTTCACCTACTAATTTATGAATAGTATAACAGCATGCAACCTGATTGTCAGTTAGACTTTGGACTGATATCTTCCAACAGGTCCTCAAACACGTGCTCATACTTTTGGATATCCCCGGCGCCCATGAAGACAAAGACAGCGTCGTGGTAATCCAGTAATGGCGACATGTCGGCTAATTCGATGACGTGGCCGTTATCGATCTTGGCCGCCAAGTCGGCCGCGCTGACGGAGCCAGATTGTTCCCGCGCCGAGCTGAAAATTGGCGTCACGTACACGGCATCCGCCGCCGATAGCGTTGTGGCGAAGTCATCGAGGTAGGCAATCGTCCGCGAGAAAGTATGCGGCTGGAACACCGCGACGACTTGTTTATCCGGGAACTTCTGCCGAGCGGCATCCAAGGTCGCCTTGATTTCACTCGGATGATGGGCGTAGTCATCGATGATGACAGCATCCGCCTCTTTTTTCTCGGAGAAGCGCCGCTTGACCCCACCAAAGCTGGCGAGTTCCTGCGCAATGAGTTCCGCGTCCAGACCCTCGGTGTCGGCCACGGCCACAACGGCTAAGGCGTTCAACACCGAATGCTCGCCGAATAACGGCACGTGGAAGTGGCCAATCAGGCTGGTGCCATGAAAGGCGTCGAAGCTCGAACCGGTGGTGGTGCGCACGACGTTTTTCGCCTGAAAATCGTCCGTATCCTTCAAGCCGTAGTAGTACACGGGCACGGTGACGTTTAGCTTGCGCAGCCACGGGTCGTCGCCCCAGGCAAAAATCGCCTTCTTGACCTGCTTGCCCTCCGTTTCGAAGGCATCATAGACGTCTTCGATGCCGGTGTAGTAATCGGGGTGATCGAAATCGATGTTGGTCATAATGAGGTAATCCGGGTGATACGCCAGGAAATGCCGCCGGTATTCATCAGCTTCAAACACGAAGAACTGCGAATCCGGGACGCCTTTGCCGGTACCATCGCCAATGAGGTAGCTGGTTTTCGCCACCCCGGTCAGCGTGTGCGCCAACAACCCGGTGGTGCTGGTCTTGCCATGCGCCCCGGCGACACCAATGCTGGTGTAGTTGGCCAACAACCGGCCTAAGTATTCATGATAGCGATAAATCTTGAGGCCTAACGCTTTTGCCGCCTTGATCTCCGGATGCTCTTCGGTGAAACTGTTACCGGCGATCACGGTGTAGCCAGGCTTTAGATTTTCCGCAGCAAACGGCAGCATCTCGATGCCCGCCGCCGCCAAGCCGCGCTGGGTAAACGTGTACTGAGTAATGTCACTGCCCAACACGGTGTGACCGAGGTCGTGCAAAATCAAGGCGAGCGCACTCATCCCTGAGCCTTTGATGCCAATAAAGTAATCTATTTCTTCTGTCATTGCGGTCCTTCTCTTCTGTCGTGGTGCCAAGGGTACGGTGATGCTCAGCCACCCGGATTGGTCACCCGACGTTTCGTCAATGCTACTATTTTAACACAGCGCTCTATTGCGTGGCGCCGGCAATTTGTTACCCCAGCGCACTGACATTCACAAAGCCCAGCCAGGTGCCACCAGGCCGCGTGTACAGCGATGCATAGCTGACCCCGTTGCCGAGGCGATACCGCGTCGCCACGTAGACCCGACGCCCGCGCCACGCGGTCGTCGTGCCTTTGCGCTTGGTCCAGAATAGATTTTGCCACCGGGTATAACCGACGCGGCGAACCACCTGCCACTGCCGGACCGGTGTGGCCTTCAGCGTTGTCACCGCCCCGCGATTGATCACCCCGCGCAATTTCCCGGTGCCGTCATACAAGGCGTCATAATAATACCCATTGGGCGCCAAATATTCTCGGCGCACCCGGTACACGGTGCCAAGGCGGGCAGTGGCGACCTTGCGTTGAAACGTGACCGTTTGCCAAATGGTCAGCGGCTTGGTGATGGTCACCAGGTGATTGGCGGCAACGCTGGTCGCCTTGGCCCGCCATTGATTCAGCCACGCCACCCAGGCTGCCGTTAACGCCACCCCTTCGTTCATCGTGCTGCTCCCCAGTGTGTGCACGACGCCGATGCGATGCGTGGTGGAAAATAAGCCGCTGCCGCTATCACCGGCAGACGTATCAAGCGTGTAGGTAGCCATGCCACCACTCACCGTCTGCAGATTGCCGGTGGCCACGCCAAGGTTGCCGCCTGCCGCCACGGCGTACCCCGCCAGCGTCACGCGCGTGCCGGCCGGCATGGCACTGGTTAACCCCAGATAACCCGTGGTTTTACCGATGGGTGTCGCCAGCTTGATGACGCCAAGATCGGCACTCGCCTTGCCTGTCGAACTGTATTGCGTCGGCACCGTCCACTGTCGGCCGCTGACAATCCCGTAAGGCGTACCGGTTTTGCCCGCACCAGGGGCGACTTGCACTCGCGTCGCCCAGCCGCCAAGGGTGCGATCATACAACACGTGGCCCGCGGTGAGGACGGTATCATTGCCAATCAAGGTCCCGGTGCCTTGCACGTCGATGTTGGCGGCCAACTTGGGAAAGTGCACCCGGATTCTGACGATCGCGCGGTAAGGGTACGTCTTCGTCGCACCGATAATCTTGCGCGTGTCTACCCCAATCACCGATTGTTGTAACGCATCCCCGGGTAACACCGTTGCCACCGGTGCTTGGGTTTCGGGAATCACATTCCCACCGGTTGGCCACCACCCACCAAGCGTCGCCAACATGATCAAGCCACTGGTCATTTGCATCATGCCGCCTGCTTTCTGGTCAAAAAAATCCGCTTCGCAAATAAATTTCGCAAAGCGGTTCATTTGAACAGATTCAATTAATTTTGGGCGGCAACGACTTGCTCGGCTAGCGTTGGGTCAAAGGCTTGGCCCGCGGGTAAGTCGTCTGGCATAATTAAGATGCCGCGCCGCTGCGGAGCGCCGGGAATTGCCAGCTCTCGCGCCGCGCACAACATGCCGTAAGAATCGACGCCACGCAACTGGCCAGGCCAAATCAATTGCCCGTTTGGCATCATGGCGCCGGGAATCGCGGCGACCACCGTTTGACCGGCGGCGACGTTGGGGGCACCGCAGACAATTTGCACCTGCTGAGCCCCAAGGTCGACTTGCGCGACTTGCAGGTGATCGGAGTCCGGATGCGGCGTCAGCTTGAGCACCTTACCAATGACCAGCTTCGGCGTGGTGTCAGCCGCCAGCTTGGTGGTAAAACCGGCCGCGGCTAACGCCGCATTTAAGCTGGCAATCTGTGACTCACTGAGGAACACCTGGCCGTCAGTTAAGCCCGTTACGCCCCACTGCGCGACATGGTGAAAGTTGAAGCCAATTGCGGTGTCCCCAGCAAAAATGCCAACGACGTCACCTTGTTGCGAGACGGTTTGGGGCTGCTGGTCCGGGCCGAGAATGGCAATCAACGTGTCCCCAAAAGCGCGCCGGTTATAACTGGTAATGAGCATGTGTTCCTCCAAATTGATTAGGCAGGGAGGCCGTTGATGAAGCTTTCAACCTCTTGCTTAGTTTTGCGGTCCTTGTTGACAAAGCGCCCAGTTTCCTTGCCATTGGCAAACGCAATAAAGCTCGGAATCCCGAAGACGCCCATGTCTTGGGCCACGTCAATGTTATCATCGCGATCAACATAAATAAAGTCGTAATCCGGGTACTCCGCCTCGATTTCAGGCATTGCCGGCTTGATGAAGCGGCAATCTGGGCACCAGTCCGCACTGAAAAATAACATCTTTTTCCCAGCGGCTTGGCTGGCCTTGACAATTTCTTCGTTCGTGTCAAATTTCTTCATGGCACATTCCTCCACTTACCTTTGATAAGAATAGTATAGCCGGCCGCTGGCACTTGTGCAAGCGCCGCTAGTCACCTATACTGCACCTATCGACGACGAAAGGATGACGCTGGTGAAATCAACGACTCGCTTATTCACGCTGGCTGCCGGCTTGGCAGCGGCCACGACTGCAGCGGCAGCTTATCTAACCACCCGCTACTGGCACCAGGTATTACCCAACCGCCTGTACCGCAAGGCGCAACTGGCGCTGGCCGCTAAGGGCCCGATCACCGGGGGCTGGATCGACCAGACCCCGCGGGCCGGCTATGTGGCTAATCATTTGGTGGCTTCCTATCACGGCGGCTTGACAGTTCTGCAGGCGGGCCGGCCGGTGACTTATGAATTCGACATTGCCGAAACCGGCGCCATCACCTACTTGGCCCGGTTGACGGCTTGACGGTTAGGCACGCGCAGGCGTGTCTTTTTTAGTGGGAAAATGCGCCACCAGTTCATAAATTCGCCCGCCGCGCGAGGCAAACTTCTGCTCATACTCGGTTTCAATGTTGTCAGTGACTCGCGCGTCGTGGTGCAGATCCAGCGCCACGAGGTCGAACGTCATGCCAAAATTGTTCATGCTGACAAGGGAATACTCGAAGAAGCCTTGGTTGTCCGTCTTGAATTGCAGGCGCCCGTCGCTAGCCAGGATCGCTTGGTCCTCGGCTAAGAAGTGCCGATACGTCAAGCGGCGCTTTTCGTGGCGCGACTTGGGCCAAGGGTCGGAAAAATTGAGGAACAGCTGGCTGATTTCACCTGGCGCAAAATAATCCGTCAAGGCCGCCCCGTCGCCGAGAATCAGCTGCAGATTCGGCAGCTGCAGCTCGACTTGCTTGCGCAAAATATACGCGATAGCGACTTCTTGAATCTCTAAGGCGATGAAGTTTTGCTCAGGATGGGCTTGGGCCATGCCGATGATGAATTGGCCCTTGCCAGATCCAACTTCTAACGCTAGGGGTTGGCTTTGAGCAAAGCGGTCCTGCCACTTTCCAATCATGCCAACCGGTCGCACTGAAATCCATTCTGGGTGTGCGGCAATTAATGGTGCCGCCCAAGGTTTGTTCCGTAAACGCATGGTGATCCTTTCTGCGGCCGAGCCGCGGCGAAACAAAACGCGTGGCCACGGTCACGCGTTGAAAGTATCCAATGGGCGCTCAAGCAGCCCTTGTAAGGCAAGTAAGTATTGGTTCATTTCCGTGTAGCGTTGCGCGTGGTAGGTGCGCGCCAGCTCACCGAGTAAGTTGACCACCCCATACCACCGCAAGCGCGCGGCTAAGTCGGCATCAGGCGGCAGGCCATACGCGGCCAGCCAAGTGCCCCATTCCGCTGTCGGCACATACGGCACCAAGACGCTGGCGAGGTCAAAGGCGCGATCGCCTAAGGCCGCCTGGTCCCAGTCCACCAGATATAACCGGTCGGTATCGGAAAGCAACCAGTTTTTGTGGTTGAGGTCGCCGTGCAACACGGTGAGGCGGCTCGGTGCAGCCGGCGCCACCGCCAAGGCGGCAATCGCCGTTTGCACCAGCGCGTGGTTGCGCAACTCCGCCGGCAGCCGCAACAACGTCCGCTCGCGCACCATCGCCGCCGTCATGACCACGCCGTTGACCTTCACCAGCATCCGCCGCAACAGCGCAGACTCATGAACCTTGGCCAAGAGTTGCGCGACTCGCGGCGAATTCATTTGCGCGCGGGTCAGCGTTTGGCCGTTCAGCCACTCCTGGGCGGTGAGGACATCACCAGTTGAAATGCGTTTGGTCCAAATCAGCTTCGGCGTGATGCCGGTCACGGATAAGGCCGCCAGAAAGGGGGACGCATTTCGTTTTAAAAAGTATTTCTCATGTGCGTGGACGCCTAAATAGGCGCCTCCTGTGGTCCCGCCAACCGGCTCGAGGGACCATCCAGGGTCGAGATCGAAATCCATACCATTACTCCTTTGGCGCATGATGGCGCAAAGCAACATGTTCCCATCTTACCCAAGGCGACCCGGCCGCGTCAAGCCTGCTTCGGCGCCAGGCGCCACGGCAAATACCAGACGCAAAACGCGAGGCTGACGCCGCCGGCCACGCCCAACACCACAAGGGCCGTCACCCAGTTGGCGACCAATGCGCCGGCGGCCAAGGCCACGCTCACGCCGCCGAGCACGCGGGCGACCAAGCGGCGAAACGCTGGCAGCCGGTCCTGGTTCGGGTACAGTTGAGAAAAGACGATTTCATCATACACCAGGTAAAACGGCAAAAGCTGAAAGCCAATCAAATACACGACGACTGCCGCCAAGATCGCCGCCAGCCACCACTGACTCGCCAGCGCCTCGACCACCGCCCCGATTAGCGCGAGGCGCAAGGTCAAGCCACTCCACTCCGTGCGCCGCAAAAACCCGCGGACATACAGGAAATCCCACAGCCGCTCTGGCCGCCGGCGCACCAATTTTGCCAGCGGATCCAACCACCGGCGCCGACTCACCCCGCTGCTTAAGCCAGGCACATCGGTGAATAAATTGTAGAAGCGATAAATTCGGCTCATGCGATGGTCTTCTTGGGCAATCATCCCGAGCCAGTCGAGTTTGGCCGGGGTGAACCAAGTGGTGAGATGCCAGCGGAATAATAAGTTGACGGCCAAGGCCAGCGCCATCGTAATGGCCGGATGCCACCACAAGCCAAGCATGATGGCGACCCATTCGCCACCCCAAAGTGCCAACCGGCCCCAGCCTGCGATTTGCGGCTGCCGGTACAAGCGCAACAGGCGCAACCATAACTCGAGGTCCTTGAATACCAAGACCGCGACCCCCAAGGTCACCAGCTGCGTCCAATCCGTGTGGTGCACCACGCCGATCAACGGCCAAGCCGCCAGCGTCGCCAACACCAAAATCGTGGCTGGCAACCACAGGCTGTACCGGCGCGCTTTAAATAAGTAGCGCGAATAGGCCTGCGTTTGCGGCAGCAAAAACGTGGCGTCGGCCGGTTCTGCCAGACTCGCCAGTCCCCCCAGTTGGCCGACTAAACTAAGCGCCAGCGCCACGAGCGGCACCAGCCACCAACTGACCGTCAAGCTTTTCAGCACCTGGCTGTAACCATACAACAAGGCCCCAAAGAGAATGATTAACACCAAGACGAAGTGGTCGTTAAACACGAGGCGCAGGTATTTCATCTGCCCGCGCAAATGGGCGCGGAGCCGTTTTCGCCACAGCTCATTCATGGGCCGCCTCCGTCATCGCCATGTAAATATCATCCAGGGTTCCTGCCGGCAGGTTAAACTGCGCCTGAAGCGCGGCCATGTCGCCGGTGGCGCGCACCTTGCCGTCTTGAAGCAACACGAAGCTGTCGGCGTATTGCTCGGCGGTGGCGAGGATATGCGTCGACATCAACACGGCGGCGCCACCCGCCCGTTTTTCCTGCACCAAATCCAACAAGTCGTGCACCGCGAGTGGATCCAAGCCGGTGAAGGGCTCGTCGATGATGAAAACCTCGGCGTCGGTGATGAAGGCCATCACAATCATGACCTTTTGCTTCATCCCCTTGGAGAAATTAGCCGGAAACCACTCGAGCTTGTTGGCCAGGCGAAACTTGGCCAGCATGGCCTCGGCGCGCTGCCAGGCCTGCTTGCGGTCCAGCGCATAGGCCATAATCGTCAAGTCGATGTGTTCGCGCAGCGTCAACTCTGGATACAGCACCGGCGTTTCCGGCACATAGGCCAAGGCGGCACGATAGCCGTCTGGGTCGCTGGCCAAGGTCTTGCCGTCGATGGCGATGCTGCCGCTCATCGGCGTCAATAGCCCGATGATGTGCTTGATGGTGGTCGACTTTCCGGCCCCGTTTAACCCGATTAACCCGACGATGCTGCCGGCCGGAACGGTAAATTCAAGTTGTTGAATCACCGGCATGGTGCCATAGCCGCCGGTCAATTGTTGAATTTCTAAGCTCATGCGCGTTACCTCAACTATTCTTTCACTTCCCTATATGATAGCATGGAACCAACTAAATTCAGCTGAGGAAAGAGGATTTACTATGGAAGACTGTATTTTTTGTCAGATTATCGCCGGTAAGATTCCAAGCACCAAGGTTTATGAAGACGACACCGTCCTCGCCTTTCTCGACATCAGCCAAGCCACCAAGGGCCACACGCTGGTCGTCCCAAAGCGCCACGTGCCGGATATCTATGCCTATGATACGGAGTTGGCCGCGGCCGTGTTTGCGCGCCTGCCCAAGATTGCCCGCGCGATTAAAGCCAGCGACCCCGCGATTCAGGGGCTCAACATCTTGAACAACAACGGGGAACTCGCCTACCAAAGCGTGTTTCATTCCCACATCCACCTCATTCCGCGGTATTCCGCAGACGATGACTTCAATATCCACTTCGGTGACCACAGCGCGCAATACGACGCCGCGGCACTGGAACAAGTGGCCGCCAGCATCCGCGCAAAGGTGGTGGACTAAATGGCCAAATTCAGCACTGGATTACTGTTCGGCGCCGTGGTCGGGACGGTGTATGGGCTGTTGACGGCCAAGCGCACTGGTCGGCAATCGCAGCAAGCCCTGACGGATTATGTCACCGGCATCGCCGATGGCACCACCGCCGTCACGGCCAGCGTGACCCACTTGAAGGAAGCCGGCCAGCAACTGCAACACACGCTTACCACCGACTTAGCGCCGGCCATGGCCGGCATTGAAGACGCGGTGAACGACTTTCAGTTTCAGACCCAGCCGCAGCTGACCCAGATTGGCGAACACCTCGATCGCATCGATGCGGCCGTCTCCGACCTGTCGCCTGACGACCCGCAAGTGTGAAACTTGTGTGAAGTTCCGGCAGAGAATTCGACATTGTGCTATATTAGAGCACGTGCGACACTACAAAACGAATTAGGATGTGGAAACCTTATGAAAAAATGGATCGTCGGTTTGGCGACACTGCTGTTAGCCACGACTTTAGCTGCTTGTTCAAGCGGCACGGTGGCCAACATGAAAGGCGCCAAGATCACCAAGGATGAGTTCTACAACGAAATGAAGGACAGCACCACTGGCCAGTCGACGTTGCGGAACATGATTGTTTTGAAAGCCTTGGAACAACAATATGGTGACAAGGTCAGCGACAAGAAGGTCACCAAGCAATACAACAAGATCAAGGCCAACTACGGTACGAGCTTCAGCTCCGTGCTGCAGCAAAGTGGCTACACGACCAAGTCCTTCAAGGAACAAGTCAAGACGTCCCTGCTTTCTGAAGTGGCGTTGAAGGACCTCAAGAAGCCAACGCAAAAACAAATCAAGAAGCAATGGGCCAAGTACCAACCAAAGATCACGGTTCAACACATCCTGGTCAAAAAAGAAAGCACGGCGAAGACCATCATCGCCGAGCTGAAGAAGGACAACTCCGAAGCCAACTTCAAGAAGCTGGCCAAGAAGTACAGCACCGATACCGCGACGGCATCCGATGCCGGCAAGATCCCGGCGTTTGACAACACCGACACGCAACTCGATGCCACGTTCAAGAAGGCCGCCTTCGCCTTGAAGCAAGGCACTTACACCACGACGCCAGTCAAGACGAGCTATGGCTATCACGTCATTCGCTCGATCAAGAACCCTGGCAAGGGCAACATGAGCGATCACACCGCCACGTTGAAGAAGCAGCTTTACACCACTTGGCAATCCGATACGACCGTCATGACCAGCATCATGAAGAAGGTCTTGAAGAAGGCGAACGTCTCCATCAAGGATAACGACTTGAAAGACGTCCTGTCGGTTTACCTCGACAGCAGTAGCAGCGCCGCTTCTACGAGCGCCGCCAACTAAGTACCAGTCCCTCGCCACCCGTTGGCGAGGGTTTTTTAATCGAAAAAATTGCGCGCCTCGGCATGTCGCCAAGACGCGCAATTTTTTTATTTGGGATCCGGATAGGTTTGTCCATTTTGCGGGCGATAAAAACGCCGGTTGTCCATCCCGAAGAGGCGCTCGGTAAACGTGCCTGGTTCGGTGTGTTGATAGGCGCCGGTCATCATGTTGATCTCGGCGTCGAGCTCATCGAGGTTATGCAAGATCTGCGCCTCGAGCAGCTCCGGGCGCACAGGCGAACCGTATTCCAGCAAGCCGTGGTGCGCCAACACCATGTGCCGCAACATCATCATGTCCTCGCCGTGAATGTCGATTTTCAACTGTCCCGCGACTTGAACGATCGCCTCGTCGACCAACACGATGTGGCCGATCAGGTTGCCTTCGATGGTGTAGTCAGTCGATACCGGCCCGGACAGTTCCATCGTTTTGCCTAAATCATGCAAAATCGCGCCGGTATACAGCAATGAGCGGTTCACACTGCTGTATTGTTCGGCCACGCTTTTGGCGAGGCGCAGAATGCTTAAGGTATGGAAGGCCAACCCACCGGCGAAGGCATGGTGCAGCGCCTTGGCAGCCGGGTAGGTCAAAAATGCCTGCTTGTGATCGCCTAAGAGCTTGCGCACAATCCGGTTCCAGTTGGCGTTGGTGATTTGGAAGATGAAGTCGTTAAGCTCCTCCCCCATGTCATCGGCGCTTTCCGGGGCGGATTCGACGTATTTGGCCGGATCGTTGCCTTCTTCTTGGGTGGCCAAGCGCATGTTATAAATCTTGACCTGTGGATTGCCTTGGTACAGCTCGCGCTTGCCGGCTAGGCGCACCACCTCGCCTGGCTTGAACTGCTCGATGTCAGCATCGGTAGCGTCCCAAAACTTCGCGGAGATATGGCCGGAAGCGTCTTGAAAATTAAAGGCGATAAACTTCTTGCCATTTTTCGCCACGCGCACTTCGGCGGACTTGATCAACACCGCCAGCTTCATTTCGTCACCATTTTGATAATCGAAGATTTGTTTTGCCATGCTTTCACCTCTCGTATTTGCCTTTAGCATACCATGAATGCCACGAAAAATCGCCACGTTCGCGTGAACGTGGCGACTGGCCAACCTAGTCCTTGGCGGGCGTCGACTGGTCGTTGGTTTGGTACAGATCCACAATCGGCTGGGCGATAACGCGGTTCAATTCGTCCATCATGTTGAAGAGAATCTGTTCCTTGGCCATCAGATCCTGCACGGGCTGAATGTTTTGCATCTTATTGCCCAGGTCTTGAATGGCAGTGATGTCGTCTTGCGTGACTTCCTGACCGCTGGCCTGCTTTTGTTGGAGCTCAGCTTGCTTACTTTGGAATTGCTGGAACAGCGCCCAGCCCATTGCGTCAAGCTTCAGCAGGTCGTAAGCCTTTTGGACTTCTTGAAACTGCTGGCTGGCCTTCAAGTCTTGAGCCATTTGGTTCGCGGTGTCGTAAATATTTGCCATGTGGCGCCTCATTTCGTGGATGTATTAGTTGCCTCCGAAAAGGCCCTTAACGTCATTGTACCATTGACTGACTTTCGATTTGGCGGTATCTAACCCATTTTTAATCCCGTCGCCAATCGACTGCCAGACGTCACCGCTGCCATCAGCACTGTCCGCTTGAACCGTTGCCTTGGCCTTGGCGTCTTCGGTGTTGAAGCTAGTGTGTGGCGAATACGGCAGCATCGCTTCCATCTCCGTCTTGAAAATTCCGGCCACGCCAGACTCGCTGGTGCCTTGCAGGAAATGGTTCGCGTCGGTGGTGGTAAAACCGACCCAAGTCGCCACTACCATGTCCGGCGTGTAGCCAACCACCCACTGGTCACGCGTCCCGTAGCCCCAGCTATCCGGAACCTCGGTGGAGCCAGTTTTGCCGGCCACCGTGTAGCCATAGGGTTGCGCCGAAACGCCCGTGCCATACTTGAACGTACCGAGCATCATGCTAGTCATCTCCGTGGCGACTTGCTTCTTCATGATGCGCTTGGCATCGACTTTAGTGTTGTCCACGACCGTTTTGCCGGTGGCATCCACAATCTTGCGAATAAAATGCGTTTGTGGCAACGTGCCGCCGTTGGCAAAGGCAGAATACGCCCGCGCCATAGTCAGCGGGGAAAACCCGGTGGTCACCCCGCCCAAGGCCGCTGCCAGGTTTTGATCCTTTTTCTTCAGTGTGATGCCGAAGCGTTGCAGGGAATCGACGCCGGTTTGGACGCCAATCTTGTTGAGCAACCACACCGCCGGCGCGTTGAGTGACTGCGCCAAGGCGTTGTACATCGGCGTCTTCCCTAGGTACTGGCCGGTGGGGTTGGTCGGCGTGTAATGATTCGTGCCGTAGCTGAGCTTTTTGTCTTCCAGCATTGAGTCATAGGAGTAGCCATTTTCTAGCGCTGGCGTGTACACCATCAGCGGCTTAATGGTTGAGCCAGGCGAACGTTGCAGCTGCGTGGCGTAATTGCTACCGAGGTAAACGTGCTTGCCGCGAGCGCCGACGACGGCCATGACGCCGCCAGTATGGGGATCCACCACAACGCTAGCGGCCTGCGGTTTAGTCCCGTCGCTGGCCGCCGCCGGAAACGCGGCGTCGTTGTCAAACGCGGTTTGCAGCTGCGTTTGGTAGGTGGTGTCCAGCGTCGTGTAAACTTTGTACCCCTTGTTGACGATATCGTCTTGGCTGATGCCATCTTGCCACGCCTCTTCGATGACAGCATCGAAGAAATACGGGTAGCGCTCCTGGGAATAAGCCGTGTAGGCGTCTTTTAACGTGAGGCGGCTGGCCTTGGCCGAGGCGGCCTGTGCCGCCGTCAGCTTGCCGTTATCCACCATCAGCCCCAGCACCAAGTTGCGCCGAGCAATGGCGTTATCCATGTGATCCAACGGGTTATAGTAACTGGGGTTGCGCAGCATCGCCGCCAGCGTCGCACCTTCACTGGCAGTCAGGGCGCTAGCGTGTTTGCCGAAGTAGCGCAGGCTGGCGTCTTCCACGCCCCACACCCCGTTGCCAAAGTAGGCATTGTTGAGGTACATCGTCAGAATGTCTTTTTTAGAGTAAACTTTAGTCAATTGCACCGCGAGAAACAGCTCCTGCGCCTTGCGCAGGAAGGTTTGTTTCTGCGACAGCAGCGTGTTCTTGGCCAGCTGCTGGGTGATGGTGCTACCGCCGCCACTGATTTGGCCGTGATGGATGATCAGCCCCAGTACCGAGCGCAAAATGCCCTTGATGGAAAACCCCCAGTTCGTATAAAACGACCGGTCCTCCGTGGAAATCACGGCGTTTTGGACCTCGGGGGAAATCTTATCGAGCTCCACATAGGTGCCTTTTTGCCCGTACAGCATCCCCGCGCGCTTGTCCTTGCGATCATACAGCGTCGTCCGTGTTTGCAGACTGCTTTTCACCGTTTGGACATCGGCGGTTTTGGCTTGGTAGGTGAACCACGCAGAGGCACACAAAATCAAGGTGAGCACCAGTAAGATGCCCCACCGAATGAGCTGGAAGCGCCGGAAGACCCAGCCCACCAAATGCCCCCCTTGCTTCAAGGCGGGCTTGATGGCTGCCCAAACGCGATTCAGGATTGTCAAGCCAACACCTCCCCGTGTCGATAATCCTTGTTATTGTAGCATACAGACTCCGGCCGCTTGTCGGCCCCCAGCCCGAACTTAGCGAAAACGAAAAAACTGCCGATTGGAGGCCACCATGGAATTTACCTTACGCGTCACGGTCACACACTCGGCCGCGAGCCTGCGCGCGGCCCTGACCACGTGGCAGGTGCCGAAGACGCAGCGCCATGAGTTGCGCATTCACCGCCGCGTCTTGGTCAATGACCAGTACCGCCATTTTAACGAACCGGTGAACCCCGGCGACGTGGTTACCATGACCATCGTCGACGCCACCCCGCCGCAATATTTGCTGGCGCCGACGCCCTTGACGATTGCCTATGCAGACGCGCACTTACTGGTGGTGAACAAACCGACTGGCATCAAAACTCACCCCAACCGGCCGGACGAAACCGGCACCTTGCTGAATCAAGTCGCCGCGTATTTGGCGCCGCGCCCGGCGTACATTACCCACCGGTTGGACATGGCAACCAGCGGCTTGGTGGTGATTGCGCGCGACCCCATCACGCAAAATATCCTCAACCGCCAGCTGGCCACCAAAACCATGGCGCGCAGTTATGTTGCCCTCGTGCCTGCGGGTTTGCCAGCAACCGGAACCATCACCGCGCCAATCGGCCGCGACCCCGCCGACAAGCGTAAGCGCATGGTGCGACCAGACGGGGCCCCGGCCATCACCCATTATCGCGTGATGAGCACGACCGCCGGGGTCAGCCGCGTGCGGCTGACCCTAGCCACCGGGCGCACGCACCAGTTGCGCGTGCACCTCGCGTATCTGGGCTTTCCCATCATCGGCGACCCGCTGTACAGCACTGAAGCTGCGCCGCGGCTGATGCTGCACGCCGATGAAATCACGCTGGCCCAACCGTTTACCGGTGAGGCCTTGACGGTGACGTGTCCCGTGCCATTTTGACAGCAAACAAAAACGGGTACCGGCTTCACCAGTCGGTACCCGTTTGGTTTATTCAAAACTATTTTCGTAGCGCTGCTGGAACCACTTGGCGGCCACTTCGTCAGGGCTAATCACGACAATGGTGTCGTGACCGGCCAACGTGCCCACCACCTGCTTAAAGTGGATCTCGTCGATTTGCGCGGCCAACAAGTTGCCGTTACTCGGCAGCGTCTTGATCACGTTCATGAACTGCACTCGGGTGATGCCCAAGCCCACCTCGCGGATGGACGCGCCAAGACGCTCGATTTGTGACGCTTCATCGCCGCGGAACAGCGTGTAGCGCACGTTGCCATTGGCGTCTTGCGCCTTGAAGATTTTCAACTCGCGAACGTCGCGGCTGATGGTCGCCTGCGTCGCCGTGATGTTGGCAGCCTTGAGGGCCTCAAGGAGTTCATCTTGCGTGGCGATGGGCTGTTGGTTAATAATCCGCGCAACCGCGGCTTGGCGCTCCGACTTGTTCATAAAAATTCACCTCGTATGCATTATAGCATGCACCACCGGCGGCGCCTACATTTCCTCTGGCGCGCCAACGCCAAGCAGGCTCAGCGCGTTTTCTAAGACGAGGCTAACGGCCTTGACCAACGCCAGCCGCGCCGGTAATTCGGCGTCATCGACCAGGACTTTGGTGTTGGCATAGTACTGGTTAAAGGCCTTGGCCAAGCGCAATGTGTACTTGGCGATGACCGACGGCTCGTATTCCCGCGCCGCGCGTAAGACGACGTCGGGATAGTCGCCGAGGGCCTTCAAGACGCCCCAGGCACTGGGATCCGTCAGCGCCACTTCAGGCGCCGGCGCCGTGGTTGTTTTGCGCAGAATCGAGTTGGCCCGAGCGTTCGTATATTGCACGTAAGGACCGGTTTCGCCTTCAAAGCGCACGACTTCTTCGAGGTTGAAGTCAAACGAGTCGAGCCGTTCGTTTTTCAAGTCATGGAAAATCACCGCACCGACGCCGACTTGATGCGCCACTGTCTCGGCATCCGGCAGGTCCGGGTGCTTGTCAGCGATTTGTTGCTGCGCCAGGTCGATGGCGTCGTTGAGCACGCGCTCGAGCAAGATGATGTTGCCCTTGCGCGTCGACAATTTCTTCCCGCCGGAGGTAATCAGGCCAAACGGAATGTGGTGAATGTCATCGGCCCAGTCGTGGCCCATTTCTTTCAACACGGCCTTGAGCTGCTGGAAGTGCTCGCGCTGCTCGTTGCCGACGACATACAGGCTTTGCACGAAGTCGTAGTGGTCGTGGCGATAAATTGCCGCCGCTAGGTCCCGCGTCATGTACAAGGTGGCGCCGTCGGACTTTTTAATCAGGGCCGGGTTCAAGTCGTATTGACTGAGGTCGACGATTTCCGCCCCTTGGCTTTCGTGCAATAGGTGCTTGTCGGTCAGCTCGGCCACGACCGCATCCATCTTGTCGTTGTAAAACGCCTCGCCGTTGTACGAGTCAAAGCTGATGCCCAACATCGCATAGATGCGGTTGAATTCCTTCAGCGAAGCCGAGCGGAACCATTTCCACAACGCGGTGACGGTTTCGTCGCCGTCTTCCAGCTGCTTGAACACGGCGCGCGCCGCCTCGTCTAAGCTCGGATCCTTTTCCGCTTCTTCGTGGAACTGGACGTAGTATTGCACGAGATAATGAATCGGGTCGCGGCGCACATCCGCTTCGTTGCCCCACTTGCGGTAAGCGACGATCAGCTTACCGAACTGGGTGCCCCAGTCGCCCAGGTGGTTGATCTTAATCGGCGAATAGCCGACCTTGGTGAGAATATTCGCCAACGCGTTGCCGATGACGGTGCTCCGCAAATGGCCCATGCTCATCGGCTTGGCGATGTTGGGGCTACTCATGTCGATTGGCACATTGCCATGGCCGACCGTGGCGTCACCGTAATGCGCCGGGTCGGCGGCAATGGTGGTCAACAGCTCGTGGGCATACGCGACCTTTGGCAAGAAAAAGTTCACGTAGCCGCCCACGGCTTGCACCTGTTCAAAGGAGCTGGCGTCGATTTTGGTCACCAGGTCTGCCGCAATTTGCTTGGGCGCCTGCCGCAACACCTTGGCGAGGCTAAACGTTGGAAACGCGTAATCCCCTAAATCGGCACTTTTTGGCGTTTCGATCAGCTGCATCAGTTGTGCTTCCGGAATCGTGTCGCCGATTGCCTGGTGCAATGCGGTCACGACCTGCTGTTTAAAATCCATGATTTCCTCCTCAATCCGCAAAAAGACTCGTCTCCTTGAAGCGAATGCTTCAAGAGAGACGAGTCACCCCGCGGTACCACTCTCATTGACAAATTGTCCACTCGATGTATCCACTTGTGTCATCAGCGCGCCCCCAAATCACCGCTCTCGCTTCCACCATCCGCGAGTTCACTGTGCCGGCTATTTGGCTTCCTCTGAATCAAAATAAAAAACTGGCAAGATGCGCCAGCCCTGCAGCGGTTGACGAGAATCGAACTCGCGACGCCAGCTTGGGAAGCTGGAGTTTTACCACTAAACTACAACCGCAACAACATGTAAGAGTATAGCGATAAGCCCCTGAAATTGCAACCCACGCCGCTGAAAAAGTTGGGGCGGGATTCGACAATTAAAGAGTTGTCATTTATTGAAATGATTTTTAATCGTGCTATAATAATAGAAAACAAGACTGAAAGGTGAGGCAAATGGCAGCGGCGATTCGACACTATAATTTCATCGCAAAGAACAAGAAAACCGCCCACGGGTATGAGATCAGTTTTCCCAATATTCCTGCTGCGCAAGCCGTCGGTGAGAATTACGAGGAAGCCGCCTACTACTCCTACCGGGTGCTGGCCGATTTTCTCAAGCACCTCCCCGCCGGCGAAGCGGCCCTGACCGCGTACACGCTGACCACCATCCCCGCGGCCACCGAACCCGATGTCTTCTATTCACAGGTATCGGTGACTGACGACTTTGATCCCCACAAAATGGTCACCCACTTCACGCTACCGCAGGCGCCACCGGCGGAGATTCGGGCCAAGGCGCGGCAGTTGGCCGCCCTCGCCGAACGCCAAACCCACCACGAGACGGCCTGATGTCGATTTTGGGGTGGTTGACCGCAGTCGTCTTCGTCGGCAGTGCCATCGTGTGCGTCGTGGCCATGGTGGGGTGGCTGGTCACCATGGTGCGCCAACGCGACGCCAGCCTACCTCGCCGCGTGTGCGGATGGGCCGCAGTGGTGGCCGTCGTTGCGTTATTGGTCAATGCGTTACGGTAACGTCGAGTCGCGCCAGCGGCTCTTTTTTTGTCTGACCGGCGCATCGAAATGTTCGCGTCTCCCGGGAAAATCGGTTACCATTATTCTGGAAAGGCGGTGGTCACATGCACGATGTCTTCATCCCTGGCGATGCCACCCTATCGCCCTTTATCCTGCTCCATGGCCATGGCGGTCGGCCGCAGGATTTAATTCCCATTGCCCAGCGCTTCAATCCGGCGGCGCCGGTGCTCGCCGTGGCGGCACCGTTGGTCGAAGATGGGCGAACCACTTATTTTCGGCACCTGCCCGATGGCTCGCCGCATCCGGCCAGCCTGCAGGAAGCGGCTACCACGCTGATGGCTCACATCGAAGCGACTTTATCCGCGCAAGGGCTCACCCACGCGCCGACGTTACTGGGCTTCTCCAACGGCGCTGACCTCGCCGCCTACGCCATGGTCACTCAGCCGGTGCCGTTTCGCCGCGCCTTATTGTTTCATCCCACCATCAGCGGCGCCATCGCCGGTGCGGAAATCGAACCGCTGGCGGTGTGGGCGTCGTATGGCCGCCAAGATCCCCACCTGAGTGAAACCGGGTTTCAGGCGCTGATGACGGCCTTGCGCTTAAGTGGGGCAACGGTGACCACCTATGCGCATGACTTTGGCCACGGCATTAATGCAGCTGAACTGCAAGCGGCGCAATCTTGGTTGCGCCAGCAGAAAGGATGATTCGATGGCGCGATTTGGCTTCACGACTTTTGGCGACCCCAATGTCTTCCACCGGCTGCCCGCCGACCCGCCGACCCCAAAAGCTGGCCAAGTGCAGCTGCGCGTGTTGGCGGTGGGCTTGAACCCTTATGATGCCAGCCTGCGCCGCGGTGAACAAGCCGCAGTGCGGCCGTTAAAGTTTCCCATCGTGCCTGGCACCGATGTCGTCGGCACCATCACGGCGTTAGGGGCCGACGTGACCGGCTTCGCGCTGGGCGACGTGGTGCTGAACTACCGGCCGATTGGCGGTTACAGTGAATTTGTCACCGCCTCGGTAGGCAAGCTTGTCGCCAATCCGGCGAATCTGGCTGTCGCCACGGCGGCGGGGCTGCCGCAAGTGAGCATCGCCGCCGTCACGATTTTAGATCAATTGGCCCTGCCAGCCGGCGCCACGGTGGCCGTCGCTGGCGCCAGCGGCGGCGTGGGTGCCGTGCTGGTGCAACTGGCACTGGCCGCAAAGCTCCGGGTGCTGGCGCTGGCCAGTCCCAACAATCTCGACTATTTACACACACTTGGGGCGACTGCCGTGGCGGATTACGCCCATGCCGCAGCTTTTGCCGGCCAAGCGGATGCGGCCGTCAACGCCGTGGCCGGCGGGGCCGATCACGGTGCCGCCGCCACGACTTTGAAACCTGGTGGGCTGCTCATCACCACCGGCGGTACAGCCGATCCTGCGCCCCGCGCCGATATTCAAAGCACGGCCCTCACGCACCTCGACGCCTTTGCACCGGCGATGACCACCGCGTTGGCCGCGCATGTGACGCTACCCATCATCGCCCGCCTGCCGTTTTCCACGGCCGGCGTGATTGCCGGGCACGAATTGCTAGAGACCCACCACGCCCCAGGCAAAATTGTCTTGGTGGCCGAATAACGCAACATCGCGCCGCCCCTTTCAGTTGAAAGAGGCGGCGCGATGTTTTTTTACCGGTCGATGGCTTGGTCGTCAACGGCGTCTAAAGCTTCGCTGATGGCGGTCAACGTCGAATCTAAGGCCCCTGGTTCAAACGGTGAGCGGAGGTGGCCGAGTTTAATCAGCTCCAACAGCGTTTTACTCCCACCGGCCTTCGCCATCGTCACGTAATCCGTCCATGCGGTCTCGTCGTGATCGACGTTGAATCGCTTCCAGAACTGGTAGGCGATGACTTGCGCGATGGTGTAGTCGATGTAATAAAACGGGGATTCAAAGATGTGCCCCTGGCGCATCCAGTAAATGCCGCGAGCCAAGTCCGGATTCTCGCTGTAATCCTTGTCCGGACAGTACTGCTGCTCCAACTCCCGCCAGCAAGCCTTGCGCTGCGCCGGCGTCCAGTCGGGATGCGTGTAGACCTCATGTTGAAAATGGTCGACTAAGATGCCATAAGGCAAAAACTCCAAGGCGGACTGCAGGTGGCTATATAGCCGCTTGTCGGTTTGGTCGCCGAAGAACTTTGGCATCCACGGGTAGGCGATAAACTCCATGCTCATGGAGAAAATTTCGGCCGCTTCAAACGTCGGGAACTGCAACCCGGACGGCTGAATCCAGCGCGCCAGATAGGTCTGAAAGGCGTGGCCGGCTTCGTGGGTCAACACGTCGACGTCATCGCTGGTGCCGTTGAAGTTGGAAAAAATAAACGGCGCCTGCAGCGACGGAATGAATTCACAATAACCGCCGCTGGCCTTGCCAGGCTTGGCCAACAGGTCCAACAGGTGGTCAGTGACCATCTTATCGAAAAATTCTCCAGCTTCAGGTGACATGTCGTGATACATTTGTTGGGCCGTCGCCACGAGCTCTGCGCTGGTCCCGGTTGGCTTCGGGTTCCCGGTGGTGAACTGCACGCCGAGATCGTAATACGCGAGGTGGTCCAACCCGAGTCGCGCGGCCTGCTTGGCGCGTTGTTTTTGCACCAGCGGGACCACTTTGGTTAACACCTCATGGCGGTAGGTGCTGACCATGGCTTCGTCGTAGTCAAACCGGTTCATGAAGGCGTAGCTCATCGCCGAGTAATCAGCAAAGCCCAGCTTGTGCGCGATTTCGGTGCGGGTCTTCACCATGTCATCGTAGATGCGGTCAAAGGTCGCCTCGTGCTGGGCAAAAAAGCCCCAGTAAGCTTCATTGGCCGCCTTGCGCACGGCGCGATTCTTGTCGTCGCGAAACGGGCCGAGTTGCGCCAAGGTGTAGGTCTGGCCTTGAAAATCGATTTGCGCGCTAGCAATCAGGTTCGTGTACTCGCTGCTCAAGGCATTGGCCTGCTGCTTCAAGCCAATCACGTCTGGGCTTTCCGTGCGCAGTTGATTCTTGGCCTGCAACATGAACGGCTTCGGGTAAATCTCGCTGAGTGCCTCTTGGTATGGGCTGGCCAAGACGGCCTTCAGATAATCGGTCGTGGCGCTATCCAGTTGCGGCTCAAAATTATCCCAAAAATCGCTTTCCTGCTTGTAAAAGGCGTCGCGCGTGTCGATGGTGTGCCGCGTGTTGGCGATGATGGCAGCCGAGTCCACGTCATTAAAGTACGCGGTCATGCGCTTGGCGACGGCCAACGCCGCTTCCGGGCTAGTGGCTTGCGCCATGTCTGCGGCGCCCGCCTTGGCGGTAGCGATAACGGCGTCTGGATCTGGTCGCGTATACGCAACTTCATTAAAATCCAAAAGAATCAACTCCTCACATATTTGTCATCATTATCTCATTTTATTAGCCGAACGCAAGGTTAACCCGCAGCAATCAAAAACGCCACCGCGAATGCGGTGGCGTGATGAAGCTTAATAAACTACAACCGGCGTCCCCAGCGCAACGGCCGCATACAACTTGGCCATAAATGTTGGCGGATTATTCACACAGCCGTGCGAGCCGTGGAGCTTGTACCAATCCCCACCATACGTCGGCTGCCAAGGCGAATCATGCAAGCCAACCCCGGTGTAATCGATTGGCATCCAGTAACTGACGGGACTCGCGTACTTGGAACCGTCGTCGTTTTTCCCGCGGAGCGTCGCGTTGCGCTTCTTCGCCCAAACGAAGAACACACCGCTTGGCGTCGCCTGGTTCGGCTTCCCGGTCACAATCGGGGAATCCAACACCAGCTTGCCGTCTTGGTAGTACCATTCGTGCTGGTTGACCTTGTCGACTTCGACGTAGGTCTTGCCGATCAGCGACCCGTCGCCATCCTTGTTGTAGCCGGCGCCTTGCGTGGCCACGGCCTGGGTGAACGGCTTGCCGGCTTGAATATTCGCCACCAGTTTAGCCGTGGTCGTGGCTTGATCGATACTCCAACCATACGTGCCGGCCGGCACAGTGACCGTGCCGCGCTTGGTCGACTTGAACGTTTGCGACTTGCCGTAAGTGTTGTACTGCTTAGCGAGCTTAGCCACATACGCGGCGGCCTTGGTTTGGTCAACGGTAATCTTGCCGTTAGTCGCAGAAATCCAGGAATGAATTTCCTTGGCCGACAGCGTGACCTGTTGCTTCTCGATGGTCAAGGTCCCCGTGAAGTTTTGGGTCTTGGTTAACGTCTTGGCCTCGGCGATCAACTTCTTGCTCGTCGACCGCACCTGAGGCTCCGCATAGGCACTCGCCAACGCGACCGTATGCTTGCCAGCCAAAACGCTTTTGGCCACCGCGGCACCGAGTAACTGAGGATCGATGGTGTTACCGGCTTTTTCTTTTTGGACGACGAACTTGTCGCCAGACGCGACGACCTTGGCGTTTTGCGGCGCGCGGCGGTTGGTATTCAACTGCTTGGCGGTTTCCTGCATGAACGCGGTGAAGGTGGCGCCTGTCGTCAAGGCCTTGATATCGGTATCCTTGGTGCCGGCGACCACCGTGGCGGCGCTAAAGCCCCACGGATTTTGCGCCTTCATTAACTTTTGCAGCTGCGCCGTATACTTGACGGTTAACCCCAGCTTCGCGCCAGTAGCGGTGAGCTTAGTCGCCCCGTTTTCCTTGAACGCAAAGCGCTCTTGTTGCACGCCGCGCGTCACCGCTTGTTCGGCCGCCGCGACGGTTTTGCCCCCAATGTTCACCCCAAGCAATTGGGTATGCGGCAGAAACCGGTGCTGATAATGTAAGCCGCGGGCGGTATAGCTCCCGCCGATGACCACAGCCACCGCGGCCACTACCTCAATAATCCAAGCGCGTTTTTTCGTCATTTTACTAGACTCCTTGTTCGGTTGTGCGAAACCCAATCCATATTATTGCGGTAATTATACCACACGGCTGTCGCGCTGTCTGGGCGCACCAGCCGTATTGACTAAAAAGAAGCGTTCTTTCAGTATACGCCTCTCCCCGCAATAATGCTTGGTGACCCCCCACTTTCGGCAACAAAAAAACGCCTCACCGTGAAGCCGGTGAGGCGCGTGTCACTGATTATTTGGCCGCTTGTAACTCGGCAATTCGCGCCTGCGTCGCCGCCTGTTTGGCCTGAGCATCGGCCAGCTTTTGTTGCTGGGCCGTGACCACATCGGCAGGGGCTTGGGCGAGGAACCCAGCATTGCCCAACTTTTTCTCAAACTTGGTGATGTCGCCGGCCAACCGCTTGCTTTCTTTTTGCAGCTTGGCAATTTCATCATCTAAATCAATCAATTCAGCCAACGGGACGTAAATCGTCGCGCCGTTGATCACGGCGCTGGCACTCAACGCCGGCGCCTCGAGGTCGACCCCGACTTCAAAGGCTTTGCTGTGAATGAAGTAATCGATGAACGCAAAATTGTCCTGGAACACCGGCGCTAGCGCCGCATCCTGGAGCTTGATTTGAATGTCCAGCGGTTTGCTTAACGGGGCGTTGACCTCCGTGCGAATGCCGCGGACGGCCCGGATCAATTCGATGATCGCATTCATCTGCGCCACTGCCGCGTCATTTTCAAACTCGGCATGCGTGACCGGATAGCTGGCCACCACGATGGACTCGCCGACATGCGGCATCGTCAGCCAAATCTTTTCCGTGACGAATGGCATGATTGGGTGCAAGAGCCGCAGCACTTGGTCGAGGACGTAGCGCAGGTTGACGCGCTTGGCCGTCTTGGCCGCTTCGTCATCCCCGTACAGGACTTCCTTGGCCATTTCGATGTACCAGTCGGCTAGCTCGTTCCAGATAAAGTTGTACAAGTCGCGCTCGGCTTCCCCGAACTCGAACTTATCGAACTTCGCCGTAACGCTGGCAATCGTGTCGTTCAGCCGGGCGAACACCCACTGATCCGACAAGTCGAAGCTAGCCGGATCTGGCTGATCGGTCGCTTTGGTGTCGCCGAGATTCATCAAGACGAACCGCGACATGTTCCAGATTTTATTGATAAAGTTCCAGCTGGCCCCAATCGCCTTCCAGGAAAAACGGGTATCCTGGCCAGGCGTCGAGCCGTTGACCAAGAACCAGCGCAAGGCGTCGGCACCGTACTTGTCGATGACATCCATCGGGTCGATGCCGTTACCCAAGGACTTGCTCATCTTGCGGCCTTGTTCGTCGCGAATCAAACCGTGAATCAGCGTGTTTTTAAACGGCCGCTGACCGGTGAACTCGAGGCCTTGGAAAATCATCCGGGCAACCCAAAACGGAATGATGTCGTAGCCGGTGACCAGCGTGTCCGTCGGGTAGTAGCGCTTGTAGTCGGCGGCATCGGTGTTTGGCCACCCCAGCGTGGAAAATGGCCACAGCGCGGAGCTAAACCAGGTGTCCAAAACATCGGGATCTTGCTCCCAGTTTTCGGCGTCTGCTGGGGCTTCCATGCCGACATACGTTTCACCGGTTTGCTTGTTGTACCACGCCGGAATCCGATGGCCCCACCACAGCTGGCGGGAAATGACCCAGTCGTGAATGTTGTTCATCCAGTTCAAGAAGGTGTGCTCGAAGCGTTCCGGGACAAAGTTGACCTTGTTCGGCCCTTCCTGATTCTTGATCGAGGCCTCAGCCAGTGGCTTCATCTTGACGAACCACTGCGTCGACAGCCGGGCTTCGACCTGCACCCCGGTGCGTTCGGAATGGCCAACGCTGTGGACGATTGGCTCAATTTTGATCAAGTCGCCGCTGGCCTGCAGCGCCTTGACCAAGTTTTCGCGGCACTCGAAGCGGTCTTGGCCCTGATACTGGCCAGCGTTTTCGTTCATCGTGCCGTCGTCGTTCATACAGTTAATGCGGGCCAAGTGGTGGCGGTTGCCGACTTGAAAGTCGTTCGGGTCATGCGCCGGCGTGATCTTCACCGCCCCGGTGCCAAACTCGGGATCGGCATGTTCGTCGGTGATGATGGGAATCTCTCGGCCGACGCCTGGCACGATGACCTTTTTCCCGACCACCGCGGTATAGCGTTCGTCGTGGGCATTCACGGCCACGGCGGTATCGCCAAACATCGTCTCCGGCCGCGTGGTGGCTATTTCGATGCCGCCCGGCGTCCCATCGGCAAATTTATAAATCAAATGGTAAAATGCACCCTGGTCGTCTTCGTGAATCACTTCGATGTCGGACAGCGCGGTGCGCGCCTGGGGATCCCAGTTGACGATGTATTCCCCACGATAAATCAGCCCCTTGTTGTAGAGGTCGACGAAGACCTTGCGCACGGCTTGACTTAACCCGTCGTCGAGGGTAAAGCGCTCGCGAGAATAATCCAGCGACAGGCCCATTTTGCCCCACTGCGTCTTGATCGTGGCGGCAAATTCGTCCTTCCACTCCCAAACCTTCTCGACAAACTTGTCGCGCCCGAGGTCGTAGCGAGAGATGCCTTCCTTGCGCAACTTGGTTTCCACCTTCGCCTGCGTGGCGATGCCGGCATGATCCATGCCAGGCAGCCACAGTGTGTCGTAGCCTTGCATGCGCTTTTGGCGAATGATCATGTCTTGTAGCGTCGTGTCCCAGGCGTGGCCGAGGTGCAACTTGCCCGTGACATTTGGTGGCGGAATCACGATGCTGTATGGCTTCGCCTTGGGATCCCCAGACGGCTTGAAGACGCCTTGATCCAACCAAGTTTGGTACCGCCCGGCTTCGACCGCCTGGGGATCAAACTTTGGTGCAAGTTCTTCACTCATATTAACTTCCTCCTTCATATTGAGTGACCAAGATTGTGAGCAGAAATTGTCGACAAAAAAACTCGCCCTATTCACATAGGACGAGCATGCTCGCGGTACCACCTAACTTGGGGCCACAGCCCCCACTCAAGTCCTGCTAACGGGTGGTCCCGGTCGGCCTTACTCAAAGTTCGGGTCGACAGCTCACAAGCTACAATGACGTCGCGATGCGAGGCTTTCACCAGCCGCCTCGTCGCTGAACCACCTCGACGTCACCCTCTTGGTCAATGCGTTAAGGGCATTATAGCCCACCGCGCCGTTGGGAGCAACGGTCAATCGACTTTGGCCACCTGCGCTTCGCGTTGCCGGGCGGTAAATAACAGACTTTGTAATTCCGAGGTCAAGTCGATGTAGCGAATCGTCGTCGTCGGGCGGCACTGCACCGGCAGCGGCGCGAAGGTCATAATCGCCGTGACCCCCGCGTTTTCCAATACCGGCACCACCGCTGCTTGAGCGGCAGAAGGCACCGCCATGATGGCCGTGTGCACACCGGGTGGCAGGCGTTGGGCCAATTCGGTGAAGGCATACACCGGCACGCCGGCAATCGACTGCCCCACCTTGGCCGGATCGATATCGAAGGCGACCACAATCGTTAAGTCAGGATTGCGACGAAAATTATTCACGATCAAGGCCCGCCCGAGTCCACCAACGCCGATGATGGCGATGTGCTCGGCGGACTCCACCTCGAGTAACGCGCCAAACGCAGCGGCCAGGCGACTCACGGAATAGCCATAGCCGCTTTTGCCCAGCTCGCCGAAATGGGAAAAGTCTCTGCGAATCGTGGCGGAAGGAATATGGATGATTTCGCTTAACCGGTCGGACCGCACGCGCTGGACCCCTTGCCGCTGCAGTTGCTCAATTGCCCGATAGTATAACGGAATTCGCCGAATCGTCGCGCGCGGGATTCGCCTATTTTGCTCGCTCATACCGGCACCTCCAAATAGTTTGTTAACCATTTCACATTTAATTTTAGCACAGGCCAAAATAAAAACCAACGCCTTCTGCAAGCGTTGGTCGGGATTAAAGTAATTCGGCAATTAAATCTTGTTCTTGATTCATAAACTCGTCGGAGGCGCGAATGTCGCTTTGCTTGATGCCAGCCAGCGCCCGCTCGACCAACCCGGTCACATCGAGTTTGCTTTCATAATAACGCGTCTTGTCGAGATTCGGCTTCGTCTTCGGACGAGGCGGCGCGAAAATCGTGCAGCAGTCTTCAAACGGCATGATCGACAAGTCAAAGGTATCGATGTCTTCTGCCACCTTGATGATTTCGTTTTTGTCCATCGTCGCCACCGGCCGAATAATCGGCATCGTGGTGACATCGTTGATGGCCACCATACTTTCAAGCGTTTGCGACGCCACCTGGCCAACGGATTCCCCGTTGAAAATGGCTAACGCCCCGCGCTGCTTGGCGATGGCTTCGGTGAGCCGCAACATGAAGCGGCGCTGAATGGTCATCAGGTACCCTTCCGGCACGCCGGCCTTCACCGTTTCTTGAATCTCCGTGAACGGCACTTCGATGAAGTGGATGCTCCCGACATAAGGGGCGAGCTTGGCGGTCAGCTGCTTAGCCTTGGCCAACGCATTTTGACTCGTGTACGGCGGGCTGAAGAAGTGCACCATTTCGATGTCGACGCCGCGCTTCAAGGCATAATACCCGGCCACCGGCGAATCAATGCCGCCGCTGAGCATCAACACCCCTTTGCCGGCCGTGCCGACGGGCAACCCACCGGCACCAAGTTCGGTCAGCGTCGAGAGGTAAATCGCTTCTCGCCGGACCTCGACGCGCAAGGTCACGTCGGGGTGCTTCATTTTAACCACCAAATCTGGGCGGGCCTCCGTGAGAAAATCGCCAAGATTCAGGTTCATGCCGTTGGTGTCCAACTCGAAGGTGTGATCGGAGCGGTGTGTGGCGACCTTGTAGCTACTGCCTTGAGGCGCCGTTTCGTTCATGAGCTGCAACGCCACGTCGTGCACCTGCGCCATGTCTTTTGGCACCGCCACGCTGGCGGAGAAGTTTTGAATGCCAAATACCAGGCGCAAGCGCGCCATCACGGCATCAGAGTCCTCGCCGTTGAGCTCGATGTGCAGGCGATCGCGCTTAGGGCGAATGGTCAATTGCGGAAATTCGTGTAGCGCCTTGGTGACGTTGCCGGTGAGGCGGCCGATAAATGCGTTGCGGTTCTTGCCCTTAGTGGACAATTCGCCGTAGCGCACCATGATTTCAGAATATTGCATCAAGAGTCCTTTCTAGCTGGCGGTTGGCATCAGCTTCTGAAATTTTGCGTAAATGCGGTCGAATGCTGCGTTGAACTGGTCGGCTTCAGCCAGCGTATTGTACTCATCGAGGCTGACGCGAATGGCGCTGGTGGCGATATTACTGTCGACGTGCATCGCCGCTAACGTGCTGCTTTCCGTGCCCTTCTTGCTGCTGCAGGCGCTGGTCGTCGAGATATAGATCTGCTCGACTTCAAACGCGTGCACGATGGTTTCCCCGCGGACACCGGCAATGGCAAAGCACAGGATGTGCGGCGCAAAGTCCGGCGTGAGCTGGCTAAACATCGTGACGTTCGGCAGCTTACTGACGTGGTCATAAATCCGCCGGCGAATCGCTTGCTGATTGGCCACTGCTGCGGGCTCGTTGGCCAGAAGCAGGCGTAGCGCCTTGGCCATTGCTGCGATGGCCGGCACATTTTCCGTACCTGAGCGTAAATTACTTTCCTGCCCGCCACCGGTAATCAATGGGGCAAAATGGCGGCCGGTTTTAGCGTAAATAAATCCGGTGCCGCGCGGGCCGTGAAACTTGTGACCAGAAAAGGTGATGAAGTCGATGCGCGGATCCCGCAAGGCCGGCAGTAAGCCCTTGCCAATGGCCTGCACCGCGTCGACATGGAAGTGGATAGTCGGATAATCATCCAACACTCGAGCCGCCGCTTGAATCGGCTGCATCGCGCCGATTTCATTATTCACCGCCATGATCGACACGAGGATGGTGTCAGGACGAATCGCCGCCTGCAAATCCGCGATGTTGATGAACCCGCGGTGATCCACCGGCAGGTAGGTGACCTCAAAGCCGAGGCCTTCCAGCTGCTTCATCGTATTGATCACGGCGGGATGTTCGACGGCGGTGGTAATCAGGTGCTTGCCAAACGGCCGCTTCTCGATGGCTGTGCCTTTGATGATCCAGTTGTCACCTTCGGAACCGCCGCTGGTGAAATAAATTTCGCTTGGTTGCGCGTGGATCAATTCGGCAATTTGGCTACGTGCGCCTTCTAGCAACTGATAGGCGTGATCGCCGAGTGCATGCAG
This sequence comes from Lacticaseibacillus nasuensis JCM 17158, assembly GCF_001434705.1. Classification (GTDB taxonomy): domain Bacteria; phylum Bacillota; class Bacilli; order Lactobacillales; family Lactobacillaceae; genus Lacticaseibacillus; species Lacticaseibacillus nasuensis. The sequence continues at coordinate 46,302 of NZ_AZDJ01000001.1, read as the reverse complement.
GCTTGACGGGTTGCCAAAAAAGTCCTCTGAGACCTTGCGATACGTGTCGAGTACCGCGGGCAACGCCTTGGTGGTCGCACTATTATCAAAATAAATCATGAGCATGACCCTTTCATTAAGTAAGCTCCGTCTAGTATAGCAAACCTCTGGCCAAACAGCTAGCAGAATCGCGCCGCTGCCGGCAATTCCCGAACATTTTCATTTCGGCCAATCTGTGGTTTAATGGCTCTGGCTGAAACCGGGTTCACAGTGTCGTGCAACCCGCCACTGCTCACAACTTGCTTAGGAGGAAATCATGACGTTAACGACGCATATCGGTTCGTTTGAATTCGCCAACCCCATTATGAATGCCAGTGGGGTGCATTGCTTGTCCGCACAAGACCTCGATGAATTGGCCGCCAGCGCGGCGGGCAGTTTCATCACCAAAAGCGGGACCCTGGAAGCGCGCGTCGGCAACCCGGCGCCGCGATACGCCACGTTGCCCTACGGCAGCATCAATTCCATGGGCCTGCCGAATAAAGGCCTCGATTACTATATTCAATACGCGGAGAAATTCCAAGCCGCCCACCCCGACCAGCCCTTCTTCTTATCAGTAGCCGGCATGGCCCCCAGCGACTATGTGACGATGGCCAAGCAAATTCAAGCCAGCAGCTTCACCGGCCTGACCGAATTCAACCTCAGCTGCCCGAACGTACCCGGCAAGCCTCAGGTCGCTTACGATGTTGAGGCGACTGAGCAGATCCTCACCGAATTGTTCAAGGTCTTCAACAAACCGGCCGGCATTAAGCTGCCACCGTATTTTGACCTCGCCCAATTCGACGCAATGGCTGCCGTGTTGAATCGCTTCCCCATCACCTACATCAATTCGATCAACAGCCTGGGCAACGGCTTGATGATCGACCCGGCCACGGACACGACGCTGGTACGCCCGAAAGGCGGGTTCGGTGGCATCGGCGGCGCCTACGCCAAGCCGATTGCGTTAGCCAATGTCCGCGCCTTCCGCGAACGCCTGCGGCCAGAGATCAGCATCGTCGGCACCGGCGGCGTGCGCAACGGGCGCGACGTCTACGAACTGATTCTGTGCGGCGCTAGCATGGTGCAAGTCGCCACGACTCTGCAAGAAGAAGGCCTTGGCGTCTTTCCTCGCCTACTGGCCGAACTGCAAGTGGCCATGGCGGAAAATGGCCACACCAGCCTCACCGATTTTCAGGGCCAGCTGCACACCATCACCACGCCAGTCACCGATGCCGTCAGTGGGGCATCAGTCAAAGATTAAAAAAAAGTCCTCGCGTCAGCTTGATCGTCATTGGTCAGGCGAATGCGAGGATTTTTTTGCTTGGCAACACGCCAAAACACCCGTCCCCGCCATGACGGCAGACACGGGTGAATTGGTGGTTTCAGGCAAGCGCTATCGTCAGGTCATGACGCTGACTACTGCGATCATGCCGGCGCACTCATGAATGCGCCGGCACCGCCGCTCACGTACGTCTACGTTGGCGGTGAGTGCGTTGCCTTGCAAGTGAGCCACAACGCACCGGACAGCCTGAACCATGGGCGACTGTTGCTGACGGCCCGAGGTCTGTGCGGGTTCGCCGGCCGGCAAAGGCTCGCACGGGTGGTGAGTTGAGTTTCGAGAAAACCGCGAGGCACGGCAAGCCCTGAGCGAATGGTGAGGTGAAGCGCAATGTTCACACTCATGTCCGCGTGGCGAGATGCGTGGTGGTTACCAAGGTGAAACTCAACTCACCCGCCTGCCAATCACGGGCCGCGCGGGCTTTCGCCGATAATGCGCAGTCGGGTGACGGGCAAGCCTTTGGGCGAGTGTGGCTGGCGGCCCAAAGCCTGGACGATTCATGCTGACGGTCCGAGTCTGAACCCAACATTGCTGGCGGGCTCACGCCTGAATCCGTGAAGCTGGCGATTCTCACCTGAGCGATTGGTGCTGGCGCTCCTGCCTAGGCGAACTGGTGCTGACTGCCCGAGTCTGTGCAAGCGTTGTTGCCGGCCGGCGATGACCCTTACACTAGTAATAGCCATTGAGAATCGATTTTGGTTAATTTCAATTTGGCGAATATTGAAAAGTCAGTCATATCAAGGGCTACAGCGACCGGTTTGATGAGAATATTCTCATTTTTATTTTTGACCCAGCCCGCTTCGACTGTTTTGGCGATCACGCCATGGCCGCTTCCAACTTACTGCGGGTGGCATACAGATAGATACCCACCAGCACGGAACCGACGCCAAGGAACGGGAACAAGGTCAGTTGCTTATCCACGGTGTTGAACACCATGAACACCAACATCCCGATGCCATTGCCAATCGTGGTGCACTGGCTCCACGCCGTTTGAATCTGGGTGTCATACGACTTTGGCGCCATCTTGGCCATCAAAGAAATCCCGGATGGTCCGCCCACCGCACCGGTGAAGTTATCGACCAGCATGGTCAGGATGTACCACAGCGGATTGACCTTGCCCGTCGCCAGGAAAATCGTCAACGGAATGACAAACAAGGTCACCGAGCCGAGAATGTAGCTCAACGCCATCTTGCTCAGGCTATGGATGCGGCTGCCGAATTTCGTCGCAGTCCACAGGTAAGTTGCGACCGGATTGAAAATCAGCGCAAACGCCGCGCCAATCGAGACGAAGGTCGCCGGGGCAAAAGTGAAGCCGCCAACGGTGCGGTTTAGTTTTTGGTCCATGTACATCAACGTGGCCGGCCCGGTCAGCGCCCAGATGACCGCTTGGAACACCTGAATGGCCAGGAGTTTGCCCATCGGCTTGAACACGCGTCGCTCGTGTTTGCTAATCGCCTTGTTGGTAAACATTTTCGTGAAAAATGCCAGCGGAATCAGGAAGGCCATCGTCGTGATCAGATTCAACAGGCGATCAAAGGTCAGGCTGTGGGTGCCCAAGGCGACCCCAAAAGCGACAAGCAAGACGGCGGCAACGAGGCCGCTCCACTTCAACACCGTGGTCCCTTCTCGTTTGGTCAGGGGCTTCACCGGCTTCAGCCCGAGGTCACCGAAGAACTTGTGGCCAAAAATCAAAATGATGCCGGCATACCCCAGCGCGGCCACCGCCGCAATGGCAAAGCCAATATGATAGTTCTTCGTCGAAATGTTGCCGACAATCACCGGGGCCAGCAAGCCGCCGATGCTATTAAAAATATTGTGCACGTTAAACGCCGCATCGCGCCGCGCGTCATCGGATTTGCGATAGAGTTGCGCCGTCAAAGAGGCGTTGCTCGAACCCATCAAGGGCACGCACAGCAAGATCAGGCCGATAAACATGAAAATTCGGCCTTGGTTCATGGTGATGGCGGGAATAGCCATCATCGCAAAGCCCAGCGCCTTCGTGACGTTGCCCCACACTAGCGCCTTTTGCATGCCCAGCACGCGGTCGGCCAGCCAGCTGCCGACGATGCCAAACACCGAATTGGCCACGCCCATCGCCGCGATAATCGAGCTGGCCTGGCCTTGCGAGAACCCAAGCCCTTTAGAAAACGGGGTGTACAAGTAATAGATAAAAATCGCGTTGAAGGCGGCCCACGCGATGGAATTAAATAAATTGCCGCTGCCTAAGACCCCGAGGCCCTTAGGGTGGCCGAAGAATTGCCGGTCTTGATAAACGGCCGCCATTTTTGGATCGACGGATTCAGTTGCTGTTGTTTCTGCCAAGATTCCTTTCCTCCTGCACCGGGCTGCGACCTGCGCTGGGTCGAGCCGATAATGAATTGCTAATGGGAAAACGCTTTCTAGGTCATCTTAAGCGCGGGGCCAGCATCTGACAGTCAACACATTGAAGAATTGGTGCACAATTTTTACGCAAACAAAACGCCTTGGCGTGACCACCAAGGCGAAAATCGTTTATTCAGTTGGCTCGCCGAAGACTTGCGCCATCAGCTTGCGGCCGGTGGGCGACTGCGCTAATCCGCCTTCCGCGGTTTCCCGAAACATGGCTGGCAACTGGCGGCCGACACGGCCCATGGTGTCGATGACCTCGTCAGGCGGAATCACGCTACGCACACCAGCCAAGGCCATGTCCGCGGACACCAGCGCCTGAGAGGCACCGAGGGCATTGCGCTTGATGCACGGAATCTCGACGAGGCCGGCCACCGGGTCGCAAATCAAGCCCAGCATGTTGGCAATGGTGATGGCAACGGCTTGCGCGGATTGGTCCGGCGTGCCGCCTTTTGCCGCCACTAAGGCCGCCGCGGCCATCGCACTGGCCGAACCGACCTCGGCTTGGCAGCCGCCTTCCGCCCCGGCAATGCCGGCGTGATTAGCAATCACCAAGCCGAATGCGCCCGCCGTAAACAGATAATCGACTTGCTGCTCGCGGGTCAACCCGAGGCGTTCGCGCACCGCGACTAACGTGCCGGCGAGCACCCCCGCACTCCCCGCAGTTGGGGTCGCACAAATCAGGCCCATTTTGGCGTTGACCTCGTTGACCGCCACGGCGTTGCGCACGGCTTCGAGCACGGTAGGATCACATAGCGTATCGCCAGCGGCCAAATACGCATCCAGGCGCTTGGCGTCACCGCCAGTTAAGCCGGTCACCGAGGTCACGCCTTGAATCCCTTGGTGAACGGCCGCCACCATGACGTCGAGGTTGCGGCCCATCAAGTCGCGAATCTGCTCGCGAGTCCGGCCGGTGTTAGCCATTTCTTGCGCCACCATCAGCTCGGCTACGTTGGGGTAAGCCGCGGCTTGCGTCACCAATTCGGCAACAGTGTGAAACATGGGTTCAGTCAAAATAAGTCACGCTTTCTACATCGGGAATCGCCTGCAACTGCGCCTTGAGCTCCGGGTGCCGCTCGTCAACTTCAAGAATCATAATCGCCTTTTCACCCTTGGCGGTGCGGGTCACGGTCATGGTGCCGATATTGACGTGAGCCGCGGCCATGATGTCCGTGGCCTTGGCAATCATCCCCGGCACGTCGCGGTGCACCGTGATAAATGTCGGCGTCCCCATTTGCAGCGAAATCTTCAGGCCGTTGATTTCAGAGATTTGGATGTTGCCGCCGCCAATCGACACGCCCGTCACCGTCAGCGTGCGGTCGCCTTTGGTCAGCACGATTTTCGCCGTGTTGGGGTGGTCGACTTGCGTGCTTTCCGGCACGAAGGCCACCTTAATGCCACGGTCATAGGCAATCTTCAACGAATCCGGCAGTTGCGGGTCGGCCGGCGACATGCCCAGCAGGCCTGCCACCAACGCGACATCGGTGCCGTGCCCGCGGTAGGTTTTGGCAAAGGACTCATACAGGTGAATCGTGACCGTCTCCGGCTCCTCGCCGAAAATGCTGCGTACGACCTTGCCGATGCGCGCGGCGCCGGCGGTGTGCGAGCTACTGGGCCCCACCATCACCGGCCCGATGATATCAAACACGCTATGAAAGCGAACTTCTTCTGCCATTTCAGCCTCCGCATTGTTCTTTCTTCCATCAAAGCACGGGAGGCCAACGAGGTCAAGTCATCCTGTCAGGTTGCCTCACGTCGTCAATTTTCGCCACGAAATCTCACCATTTTCCACGGCACGCAGGTATAATGGATAAAGAACGTCAGGAGGCGCCCTATGAGTGACCGCAAAGCCAGCGTCATTTTCTTTTTCTTCTTTGTTATTCCCTACCTTGCCGCGCAATTCATGATTGGTATCGCGTATAACGCCTTGGTGCTTCACGCTAGTAGCGTGTGGCGAACGTTGATTGGTGCCGGCGTCGGCGCGGTGATTTTGTATTTCGCCAAGATCCCCGTGGAGCGCCCGCTGCGGATCTTGGGCAAGTACACTTACGTACCGCTGATTCACCTCGCCGTGCGCTTCTTCATGTTGGCCTCGGCCCGGCCGCTGAAAATCACGCTGAACCTGCTGCTCGACTTTGGCGTTGCGGTAGGCAGCACGAACCTGGTGCGCTTCATTTGGCCGGATTACTTCGGCTACCGAATGTTGATCGGTACCCCGTTTGGCTGGTGCCTAGCCGTGATGTTTATCTCCATCATGATTGGTGCGTATCTCGATTTTGAAACCATGTCCATTGTGAATCCAAAATTGGTCAACCCAGAATTACGTCAAGGCAAGTAAAAACGGCGCCGCGGCTCACCCCTCAAGGTGAGCTACGGCGCCGATTTTTTTAGTTAGGCCTGTACCGTAAGCGCCGGCTGCAACTGTTGGGTCCACACCCGATACACCAACGTTCGCCGCGGGTCTTGAAACTCCTGCAAAAAGCTCTGGAGACTTTTCTGATAGGCCAAGGGTAAGCCTTGCCGCTCGGCGTATGCTTCAAGGTGAGTCAACAAGCGACGCCCAGCCGCAGCACAACAAGACGGCGTGCGCGGATCCTCATGGGCCACCTGCTCGCTTTGCCGGCGGCTTTGCGCTAGCACTGTAGCAACCTGGTCGGCTGCTAACGGTGGCTGCTGAGCAAAATACATTGCCATCACCTGAATCAGGCGTAGCTGATCCGCCGTCACGCCTGTGCTGGTGGTGGGATTTAGATCAAACGCCCGCAACTCCAGGTGAGAGATTCCCGCCCGCAGTTGTTGCGGTGCCTTGCCGCGCAGGCCCTTCAGCCGCACCGGTTCGTAGTATTGGCTCGCCCGCAGGAGTTCCCCAGAGGCCAGCGCCGATTCAAGCCGGCTCACGTAATGTTCAAGACTGCGATAGTCTCCAGTAATGCTCGTTGGGAACCCCGCTTGTCCACTGCGCACACTGCGCACCGGTACCGGCAGGTCGGCGCCTGGCGCGTAACCGGCAAAACTCGCTGGCGTGGCCCCAAACAAATACACGAACACCCACTGGTAGCGCATGAATTGTTGCGCCACGTGCATGTACAGCGCGTTGGCATCACTCAGTGGCGACTGCGCAACTAGCTTGGCCACCGCCGAGGCGGCAAAACTCACGTTGATGTGCACGCCGTTATTCATCAAGCGGCGCATGTCGTACCAGCCACTCAAGGTGCGCCGGTAGGGATAGGTCGCCTCGGGCACGCGTGAAATCTGGGCCAGCGTCGGCGGCGCAGCCAACGGCGGTGGGCAACTATACGGCCACAACCACTCCGCCGGTGCCAGCTGACGTGCCACTTCGCCGATAATCTGAGTCCCGGTGGCCAGATTGGCGACCACATCAGCGGTCGGCGGCAAGGTGAACTCCACCTGCGCCTCGAAGTATTCGCGGTCGACATAGTCGCGCACCGCCGGGGTCAGATCCGTGGGATACGGCTGCTGGCTAACGGCGCCTTGGCGATCGACGCGCAGTTTTTCCACCTCGATGCCGAGGATGACTTGGTCAACGGTCGGCGTGGTCGAACACGGCTCTTTCATGACGCTCACTCCCTTCGCCTGCATCAAGCAGTTGCTAATTTGAGTATAGCAACCTCCCAAGCCGTGATACAAATATTCTAATATTGTTCATTAATATCAAGTTAACCGCACGATCAAAAAAGCGCCGACTCCTTACAGGAATCGACGCGGATCAGTTGGTTATTGTTGCGCAAATTCGGCGTCATACGCGGCACGTTGCGCTTGCCAGGTAGCGGCATCCTCAGGCCCCAATGGCCGTAAGACGCGGGCCGGATTACCGACTGCCACGACGTTCGCCGGCAGATCCTTGGTCACCACGGCGCCGGCGCCGACAACAGTGTTATCGCCAATGGTGACGCCGCCAAGCACCGTGACCTCGCCACCAATCCACACTCGGTCGCCGATGGTGATTGGCTTGGCGTATTCGTAGCCCGCCACGCGCACTGCCGCATCAAGCGGGTGCCCCGGCGTCAGCAAACTGACCCGCGGGCCAAACATGACGTCTGCGCCGATGGTAATCGGGGCGACATCTAACATGATCGGGTCGTAATTGGCATAGAACCGGTCGCCGACGCGAATGTTTTCGCCGTAGTCCACCGCCAAGCGAGGCTCGATATACACATGCTCACCCACCGCACCGAAGAGCTGCTGCAAGAGTTCCCGCCGCCCGGTCAAATCGGTGATGCTGGTGCGGTTATATTTTTCCATCAACAGTCTGGCGCGCCGTTGCTTGGCGGGCAAGTCGCCCTTGCTGGCAATGTACAGCTCCCCAGATTTCATGCGTTCTTCATTAGTCATACTCGTCATACCCTTCCAACTGATCCGGATTGACATACAGCCGGTGCGTAATCGTCGCCGAATTCACCGCAAACGACTCGACGTAATACGGCCAATCCGTTTGCCCGATATGCTCCGGCAACGGGAAGCCGGCACTTTCCAGTTCCGCCATGCCCTTCATGTAACTGACTTCCACCGGCATATCCGCCAACAAGCGGTTGGTCTTTTCGCTGGTGCTGGCCACCGTGGCAGCCGGTAACTTGAAATTGGTCAAACCCGCCGGCACCTGCGCCATGGCCGGCAGCAACGCCCCCACCCAGTACTGAAACGCACCGTAAGGCGAAAACACCAACAGGTAGCTGCGGTTCGGCGTATCGGTGAGGGCATCGAGCTGTGGCCAATACCCCGCGGCTTCAAAATCTCGCCAACACTGGGCAAAGGTATTCAGTTCGTCGAGGTCCTCGGTGGTAAAGACCTTGCCGGCAAAACTAGCCGCCGGTGTTTGAATTAATTCTGTCATGGTTCCTCCTCCAATCAAAACAGGCTGCGGCACGCCGCAGCCTGTTGCCTACACTCGGTGAGCGAGTTGCAAGTACCGGTTGTACCATAAGTCGATGTAGGCCTGGGAAAATGGTCCCTTGCCGTGGTTGATCCAATCCACCAACACGCGCACATTCGCCTTGAGAATCCGATCGGTCGCCGCGGGATATTGCCACAGCCGCCGGTGGGCCTCGTATTCATCGACGTCTAACAGGCGCTTTTCCCCATCCGGGAACACCTTGACGTCGAGGTCATAGTCGATGTACTTCACCGCCTCGTGATCGAGAACATACGGCGTCGCCAAGTTGCAGTAATACGACACGCCGCCTTCTCGAATCATGGCGATGATGTTGAACCAATAATGTTGATGAAAATAAATAATCGCCGGCTCGCGGGTCAACCACCGCCGGCCATCTGACTCCGTCACTAACGTGTGATCGTTACAACCGATTAATGCATCTTCGCTGGTTTTCAGCACCATGGTGTCTCGCCAGGTGCGGTGCAGGCTACCGTCATGCTTGTAGCTTTGAATGGCGACCGAATCGCCTTCTTTGGGTATCCGCATCTCTAACCTGCTTTCACAAAATCGTATTCTGTTTCAGTATACCAAAAAACAGGCCCAGCGGGGGCCTGTTTTAGTCATCGGTCAATTCGGCTAAGGCGGCGTCGATGGCCGTCAAGTCGTAACCCTTGCGATACAACGCCTGCTTCACGCGTTGCCGCCGATCGTAACCGGTATATTTACGCTTCAAGCGCCACTGCTTGGCCGCCTCGGTGGCCAATCGATCGGCCTCGCCCGCCGGATCAGGTTGAAAGTCCAAATCGGCCAGCGCGGCGGCTGCGGCATCGGCGTTAAAGCCTTTTTGCAAAACGGCCAGCTTGATGCGGGCCACGGCGTCGTGATACGCGCGGCGCTGGTTGTGCTTGGCGGCCTTAGCTGCCACGCGCAATGCGACTGCTGCCCACTGCGCGGTGGTGACCGCAGCTAAGACGTCGGCTTGAATGTCCTTGGCCACGCCTTTTTTCGTCAGGACCTGCATCACCGCCTTGGGGCCGCGCTCCCCCATCAGCAAGTTGTCGTTCACATACGCGCGGGCATAGGCGGCATCGTCGAGGTAGTGCAGCTCGGTCAGTCGCGTCACCGCCGCATCGATGGCGTCCGGCGGCAGCTCGGCTTCGGCGAGGTGTTGGCGCAGTTCGTGCACCGTGCGCGACTGGTGGCTCAGGTAATCCAGCGCCAAGGTGTTGGCGCTGGCGGTGACCTCGGCGGCCTTGATGGCTTGCTCCAGCGCCGGGGTCAGCTCCTGCCCCTTGCTCAGGCGAAACTGAATCAGGCTTTGCTCGCTCACCGGAAACGCGTAATGACCATCAATAAAAATGTTATAGCGCCCGCGTCGTTTTTGTGTGGTGATTGCCGTAATTTTTGGCATGTTATCCTGACCCCTTTCGACAAGCAATAATTGATGCTGTGTTATACTACTAATGACTTTTGGGGGAGGTGCCTCATGTTCGAATCCTATTTCTTCGACAAGCATATGCTAACGAATTATCGGGTTTTTCGCGTGATGAAAGCCCTCTCCACCTCAAGTTTTACCGTGACGCGGTTGGCCGAAGTGGTGGGCTTGAGCTATGCCCAAACCTATGCCGCCTTTCAAGCCATCATGAAGGATCTCCAAAGTCTCGGCATCGTGCCGGAAACGGCGGTCAATGAAGTCACCTTTCAGCATATCGCCAAAGCGATCACCGTGGATCAATACCGCCTACACCTGCTCGACCAAAGTCCTAGTTTTAATCTCTTTCGCTACCTGTTCACGGCACCGGTGCCGAATGTCCATGAGTTCTGCGCCGACCATCACTATAATATCACGACGTTGCGCCGACGTGCGGCGGCCTACAAGCGGTACTTGGCCAGCTGCCATATCACGTTAAACACCAGCACCTGGGCCTTAGAAGGCGCAGAGGTGCAGATTCGCCTCGCCATGGAGACGTTTTTCCTGCTTGGCTATCGCGGCAATGGTTGGCCGTTCACCGCGGCGCTTGACGCCACGGTGCGTGACCACCTGGCCCGGCTCACGCCGGCGGTGCGGCAACAGTGGTTCATCCCCTTGGCCAGCGCCATGCAAGATCGCATGCGCTTGGCGTGTCAATTGCTGCGGCAACGTCAAGGCCACCTGTTGCCGGAGCTTCCAGCGCTGAGCTATCTGGAACAGGCCGAGAAGCGCCCGCTGCCACCGTTATTCACCGCTGACGAGCTCAGCGACGTGCACCGGCAAACCGAAACGCTGTTTTATTGTTTCATGCAGCTGCATAGCCTGAGCTTTGACCTACAGCCTACCCCGGCCACCAGCTGGCTACTCTCCCGCTTCGGCGCGCTTGAGGTGGCCCCGGTGGCGTATGCCAAGGGTTTGGTTGCCTGGCTCGATCAGCACGAACAAGCCCTTGGCGGTGAGCCCGCCAACAATGACCGGATGCTCGCCAACCTCTACCGGATCGCCTATAGTTTTGCGGTGGTCGGCACCAATTTTTCCCGCCGGGTCGATTTTTACTCCAGCGACGAGTTGGGCAGCGATCACGGCGCACTGGCCAGCTGCATCAATGCCTATGCTGCGCAGCTACCAACCACGGGCGTGCTTGGGGAGTTCCACGATTTGGCCCCGTTGATGACCACCGGCTTGTTTTTGACCACGGCGCGCTGCTATCCGCAGCTGAACACCGATCATTGCCTGAAAGTCGCCACGCTCGTCGACCCGGGGACCTTCGCTATTCGCGATTTGTTGCAGTTTTTAGCTGGCATTCAATTCGTCAAGCTGGTGGCGCCGGCGGATTACCGCGAAGCTGACCTCATCATCACCACGCTGGTCGACCCCGCAGACGCAGGAACCGAATTGCGGCCGGACACCCCGGTGATTCATTGGCAAACCACGGCCACCGACAACGATTATTTCCGGTTGTACACCGCGCTCCAAACTGCCTGTGAACGGCACAATCGCCGCTAGTCTACTAGCGGCGATTTTTTAATGTTGCGGGATGGCGACCCACCCGATGAAGTAGTTCACCACTTCGTACCCAATCAATGCCAACAGCACGAAAATCGTTAAGCCCGTATTGTCGAGCCACTTGAGGTACCCCACGGCCACGGCGAGCACCGCAAAGGCGGCGAGGTACCACCCCAGCTGACGGTTATCGCGAATGACAAACTCGGCTTCTGGACTTTGGTAGCTCAACGTGTGGCGCCGGGTGTGTTTGCCCACGCGCCAAGTGATCACATCCCCGCGGTGCACCTTGAGCGTGACGGATTCGCCGGCGTGAAGTTCGTGAGCCTCTTGGTTGTGCCACACCGTGGTAGTCAACCGCCCGCGGCCACTGCTTTCATAACTAATCTTCATGCTGTTCCTCCTCGTTGTGCTTCTATTATACCTGACCGGGTGGCCGCGCGCACCGTCACACGGTATAATCATCACGACACGATAAGGGGGAGACATGGATAATCAAGTAAAAATTGGGACGCGCTTTCCGCTCACCATCAAACGGTTAGACATCAACGGGGCCGGCATCGGCTATTACAAACGGAAAATCACCTTCGTCACCGGCGCGCTGCCGCAGGAGGTCGTCGTCGCTGAGGTCACGGCCGTGCATGAGCGCTTCTTGGAAGCCAGGGTGCACCGCGTCAAGCAACCCAGCCCCGACCGCGTGCCGCCAATCGATCCGCTTTACGGTCAGGTTGGCGGCATCGAGTTGGCCCACCTCGCTTACCCTGCACAGCTGGCGTTTAAGCGCGACGTGGTGGCCCAGTCCTTGGCCAAATATAAACCAGCCGGCTGGCAACATTATGATTTGCGCCCCACCATCGGTATGGCGCAGCCGTTACATTATCGCAACAAGGCCTCATTCCCGGTGCGCCGCGTGAACGGCCACGTGGCGGCGGGCCTGTACGCGCCGGGTTCCCACCGGCTCGTGCCGCTAACGCATTTTGCCACGCAACGCGAAAGTACAATGCACATCGTCACCACGCTGTGCCACCTGCTGGAATCACTTGACGTGCCCGTGTACGACGAGCATCAGAATGCCGGCGCGGTGAAAACATTAATTGTCCGCGAAGCCGCGGCCACCGGCGAAAGCCAGGTGACCTTGGTGACCAACAGTCCGGAATTGCCACAACAAGGGCCGCTGCTGGCGGCGATTGCCCGCGAGCTCCCGACGGTGGTGTCGGTGGCGCAAAACGTCAACCCCGGCCGTACCAGTTTATTATGGGGCCCCACCACCAAAATCTTGGCCGGCCAGCCGACAATTACCGAAACCATTTTAGGCAAACAATTCCAGCTTTCACCGCAAGCGTTCTTGCAACTGAATCCGGCACAAACCGCCACGCTGTACGAAACGGCGGCCAAGGCCTTGGCGTTAACGCCGCAGGACCGGCTAGTTGACGCGTATGCCGGCGTCGGCACCATCGGCATCACGCTGGCCGATCGCGTGCAGGAAGTGCGCGGCATGGAAATTATTCCCGCTGCCGTCGCCGACGCCAATGCCAACGCCGCTCGCAACGGCGTGACCAATGCGCGCTATGAAGTGGGCACCGCCGAAACCGTTTTTCCGCGCTGGCTAAAGGCTGGCTTCGCCCCCACCGCCGTGGTGGTCGATCCACCGCGGGCCGGTTTGGACGGCGGTTTAATTCGCGCCTTGCACCAGGCGCGCCCGGCTAAGCTGTGTTACATTTCGTGCAATCCGTCGACCTTGGCCCGCGACTTAGTGGCACTCAGCCGCGACTATCGCGTCGACTACATTCAATCTATCGACATGTTCCCGTACACCGCGCGCTGCGAAGCGGTGGTCAAACTGACTCGGCTGTAGGAGGCTATCATGAAACTTTACTTTGCTAACGGCCTATTTTCGCAGGCCGACTTTGATTTTAACGCCAAGCTCGTGGCGCAACTGCGCGCCGCCAATCCCGGGTTGACCATTTATCTGCCGCAGGAAAATACGGCGATTAACGACAAGCAGGCTTACGCAGACAGCAAGATGATTGCCGAAGCCGACACCAAGGAAGTGCTCAGCGCAGACGCCATGATCGCCGTGTTGGACGGCCCGGTGATCGACGCCGGCGTGGCCAGCGAAATCGGCATCGCGTACGCCAAGGGCATGCACCTCTTCGGCTTGTACACCGATTCACGGCAGCAAGGCGCCACCAACGCGAAGAAAATTGCCGCCTTACAAACGGTGGCGGAAAACCAATTCCACTACCTGAATCTCTACACCGTCGGCTTGATCAAACTCAACGGCGAGGTGTATTCGACCCCCGAAGCACTGGTCGCCGCGGTGCACGATTTCGTCCAAAACTAACAATAACGCCTCGCGCAACCTGCGCGAGGCGTTATTTGTTATGCCGATAATTCGGCCCATTGCGCCGCTAACCGATCGCTGGCGGCGTCGGCTTCTTGCAACTGCGCTAAGGCCTGAGCAATTTCGTAACTCGCCGGCGCCTCGGCGTCGCCGGTGGCCCGTAACGCCAGCGCCTCTAACGCATACAGTTCCGCCAGCAGAAACAGACTTTCCTCGGCGATGGCGCGCTTGATGCCGCGCCGCACGTAAGTTAATACCGCGGCATAATCCTGTAAGGCGTAATACACTTGGGCCAGGTGCCAGTTTAACGTCAACGCCACCGTCAAGGCTTCTTGATCCGGCTGCGCCGCCGTGGCCATCAGCGCTAAGGCGGAGTCGACATAGACGCGGGCACGTTCGTTGGCGCCTTGGTTGGCGTAGGCCAAGGCGAACCCCAACGTCGCCATGATGCCCAGCAAGTCGTGGTCGTTACTCAGCGTCGGATTCAGCACGCGACCAAAATAATAAATCGCCTCTTCCGGCTGTTCGTGCGCATATAATTCGACCATCCCTTGAAAATAATAAAATCGCCGCGTGGCACTCGGCTCCTTAAATTTCTCCGGCACCAGCGTGTGCAACTTCGCCTCGGCGGCTTGGTAATCGCCGTGGCGCACCAGCGACTCGACTTGATTCAGCGTCCGTTGGTTCCGGTCCGCCTGCTCAACGACGATGTCCGCCAGTTGAATCCCCAGCCGATTCACCAGCTGCAACAAGATTTCCATGCTCGGCACCTTGTTGCGCTTTTCAATCAGACTAATGGTCGCCTGGGTGCAGATATCCTTGGCCAGTGCGGCTTGCGACAGCCCGCGCAACTGGCGATAGTAGCGGACTCGTCCCCCGAGAATCCGCAATGTTGATTTCTTACGCATCACATACCACTCCTTTAGTGAGGGTGTTGGCCCGATAATCACCCATCAATTACCGGGAAGCAAAACTCCTTATATTTATCCCGGTACTAAATTATACGCGAACCACCAGAAAAACACCACCTGTTCATAAATAAATATATTCAGATAATGATATATTATCTAAATTATGTCGCGAACAATAGTTTGGATCTAATTTGGCAATAAAAAACGGCCACCGCAGCGGTGGCCGTCCTTCAATAGAAATCGAGAATTTTCTGCAGGTAATCGACGACGACTTGCGGCAGGTCGCCGCGCATCAACAAGCCGCTGAGGAGCCGATCGCGGTTATACCACCGGTTCCAGAAGCGAATCGATTCTCGAGGCCGCATTTTTTGCACCTTTTGTTGCCAGTGCGTCAGGCACATCACCAAGGAGTTCGCGTAAAACTCGTGCTTGGCGGCCAGGTTGGTCAGGTACAGCGCGATGCGTTGATCCTCACCGTACACCAGCGGCGTGTCGATGCGCTGCCAGCCTTCGATTGCGGCGGCCATCAACAAGATTTTCTCGCCGCGTTGCAGGAACTCGACGTTAGTCAGCTCGTCTAAGGCGTTGCCGATGTGGACGTAGGTGTGCGCCCAACCCTTCTTGGCCACGTAACCGCGCCCGTCTTTTTCCATCACGATGTAGGCGGTCAGGCGCAACACCAAGGTGTGATACTCGGCTTCGCTGAACAGGTGGTACTGATGGCTATCGGCATAGGTCAACACAGACAGAATCATCACGGCAAAACTGCGCAGAAACACCGCGTCGTTTTCCGGCTCGAGGATGTGGGCGTATAAAATGTCGGGAGCCTGCAGGCGAGTGAATACCATCAGCAACTGGTCATCGGATAACGCCCCCACTTGCAGCAAATCGTTCAGCAGGAAAAATACCCCTTTGTCCCGCACCGCCGGGCTGGTGCTGGCCAAGTGTGCCAGCATAAACTCGAGCTCGACGTCGGTAACGGTGGGATTCTTGGCCGCCTTGACGCGCTTGCCGATGGCGTGGATGCGCGCCAACGCGGCCAAGTCGTCGTGCGGTTCTTCAATCGGGGTGGCCGGCAATTCCGGCGCGTTGGCCATCAGCTGGCCGAGTTCGGCCGGCAAGGTGCGGAACAGCTTGCCCGCCAAGAGCCGCTGCTGAATATCTGCGACTTGCGCTTGAATCTGCGCCACTTCATTTGCCATTGTGCATGTCTCCTTTATTGTTCACAGTAAAATTGGCCGGGAGATTTTCTCCGTTGGGCTGGCCAACACCCAGCCAAAATCATCGGCGGTAATCGGCCGCGCGACCCGCAGCCCGGATTGGGCCATGATGGTAAACGGATAGTCGTGCGCCAACGCCTGTTGCATATATGTCGTCACCAGCTCCTGGGGCATCCGGCCGTTCAGGTAGATGCGGTACTGCGGGTAACGCGTCAACACGGATGCCAGCAGGTCATAGATTTGCTCACTATGCAGTTGGCGCACCGTCACGGCCATCGCCACGCGCTCCCGAAAGTTGCCGAGAAACGCGCGCTTTTCGTCGGGGCGCAGCTGCGGCACCCCGAATGCGTGACTCTTGATAAAATCGGTTAAGTCTTCACTCATGGCTAACCTCCGCCACTAGTATACCGTTATGGCGCGCACGAAAAAAAGGGCCGCAGCCCTTTTTCTAGCCGACGCTAACGACGATATTCATGAGGACGATATCTCGAAAGCTTTATCCCTTTGTTATTTTCTTCC
The DNA here is from genome assembly GCF_001434705.1 of Lacticaseibacillus nasuensis JCM 17158. GTDB lineage: Bacteria > Bacillota > Bacilli > Lactobacillales > Lactobacillaceae > Lacticaseibacillus > Lacticaseibacillus nasuensis. Next base: position 29,704 of record NZ_AZDJ01000001.1, on the reverse strand, counting down.
AATATCATTATGGCCAAGTAAAAATCTACAAAAAAGTACTATGAGCCATTGTCGAACCAAACTATTTAAAGTAAGCTAGAGATAATGCGAACGCTAACATGTATATGTTTCTCTGCTTAGTTTGTGTCGAATGAAGTGCATTAAACTCTATTTACGTCCAACCCTGATTGACGAAAAAAGCTGAGAATCTTTTTTAGTTAAAAGCAATTATTTGGAGGATAACATGGAAAAAGAAGAGTTTACCCAGAAAATTAAAGCTGTGGCAAAACGCGTCGATCAATTTCGAGATAGCCTGAAAACTGAGGAAGCGACAAAGAGTTCATTGATCCAACCATTTTTTCAGGCATTTGGCTACGATGTGTTTAATCCACTCGAGTTTATTCCAGAGTACACGGCGGATGTGGGTATTAAGAAAGGTGAAAAAGTTGATTATGCCATCGTAATCGCTGGCAAACTCCAGTTACTGGTTGAGTGTAAAGCAATCAACGAAGATCTCAATAACCACGACTCTCAATTGTTTAGATACTTCGGGACTACAGACGCAAAGTTTGGTATCCTCTCAAACGGTGACGAGTATCGGTTCTTTACCGATTTGGATAACCAGAATAAGATGGATTCTGAGCCTTTTCTCACCGTTCACCTGAGCACTTTGAGAGATAGCCAAATCAACGAGCTGTTCCGCTTCACCAAAGATAATTTTGATGAGGAAAGTATCTCCTCGTCTGCCTCTCAGTTGAAGTACAGCAATCAATTCCGTGACTACCTCACGCATCAAATCAAGTCTGTAAATGAAGATTTCGTTCGCTTCATTTTGTCTAACGTCTTTCATGAGCGTGCAACTCAAGCAAATCTCGAGCTGTTCACTCCGATTATTCAATCCGGCTTTAATCAGGCAATTCAGGAAGAAGTTAGTGACAAATTGAGTTCTGCGCTTAACACGTCCGTCTCAACGAACTCATCGACCACCCCAACCTCTAATGAGACAACCCAATCAGAAGAAGACAACGAAGAAAATGATTCAAGTACTTCCACAATTGTGACCACCCCTGCTGAAATCGAAGCATACACAACGGTGAAAATCATCTTACGGGACAAACTCGATGAAGAGCGCGTATTTTATCGCGACAACAAAAGTTACTTCAACGTACTCCTAGACGACAACATCAGAAAATGGATCGTTCGAGTATACTTCAGCAAGAGCCGCAACTGGATTCAACTCAATAATGCTGAAAAGGAAACTATCGACTTTGTCCACCCAATTGACTTGGTGCAGTTTTCAGATAAGATCACCGCTATTGTCGACGATCTTGATCAGTGACTCGCGGACCAATACAGCGGCTATCCTCCGTTCCCGCACCTAACTCGAGTGAATTAGCAACATCAAAACGAGTAGATGCAGAGTTCAATGTTACGTTACACTTTTCGAAGTCTCTAGTAATCGATTATTGTGGCATCGTTGTGACAATCTAAAATGAAGTAGAGCTCGTTAATCAAACCCGTAAAATCCATGAACTAGCTGACCATTACGCGCCTACTTCATGATGTCGGTCAAACTGTTATCAGTGATTTATATAATCAACCATATTCGCCCACTCAAGCAACAGGTCTGGATAAGTCGGGCCTTGGGCATTGTACAAAAAGTAGATCTTGGAGGGGAAAAATGGAGAGAACTTTTGTAAGCAACCATGGCGGCCGAAATGAGATTAAAATAGACGATTTCGGAGTCACAATTCACCGGAAAGGTATGCTTAACGCGCTAAATCAGGGATTAAAGGGCGATAAAACCATCCCATATAGTAGCATTACCGCCGTACAGCTTAAGAAGCCCGGTCTTACTAACGGCTATATTCAATTTTCGGTAATGGGCGGAAATGAATCACGAGGCGGTGTTTTTTCCGCAACTCAAGACGAAAACACGGTAATGTTTGCCGGCAAGAAAACGCTCGATGACATGATTGAACTGCAACAAATTGTGGAAGAAAAAATCAAAGAAGCACATCAACCCTATGGAGTAGTTAAGCAGACCAGTGACTTGGACGAATTAAAGAAGCTCAAGGACCTCCTAGACGCTGGCGCAGTTACTCAAGAAGAATTCGACGCTAAGAAAAAACAAATTCTCGGCCTATAAACAGAGGACACCTACCCGATCACACTCGTCCCAGTATGATCGGGTAGACGCAACGATTGTCGACTTCTATACAAGCTGGATTTGAGGAGGACTGAGATGAAGAAGTTATGGGTTGGACTGGTTACGCTATTTGCTGTCGTTGTGATGGCCGGTTGCGCTCAGACCAAGTTTGCAGTTACGTCTGGAGTTAAATCCGGAGTCGTTAAAGTTGATGAGGCGGGTAATTTTTCGATTAAAGGCACCGCTCCGAGTGAAGTTAAGTATGTATCAATTACTGAGAGTGACGCTGTGCTGAAATGTGTCAAGGTATCCGACGGAAAATTCGCAATTCCTGCTCAGTTCGATAGCAGTGATGTGCCTGTAGAAATTGTGGGTACTGCAAAGAAGCAAATTGAGAATGGCGCAATTCTTAGTAAGGACGTGTTGCACAAACTCAAGTATAAATCTGGAAAGTTCGATGATTCTGAAGGCGAAGGCACTACCAACGACGACGAATCTGATTCTAGTGATGACAGTTCTGAAGATACTACTTCATCCACGCCTTACGAGATTGGCCAGGAAGCCAAACTGTCAGACGGCAGTGGTAACCAAATGTGGGGGTTAAAACTTACAAGTGCTACTAAGAACTTCAACTCTAGTGGTCAAAACTTGGTGAACAGTGACATTGATACCATTGCCATTACGAATGAAAAATCCGTTCAATTTTCTTTCAACTATACAAACTACGGTGACAGTGAATCTTACTTACCAACAATCTGGGACTTCACAGTTTATGACCAGTCTGGCACAGCGGGAGAAATTGTAGACCAGCAGGATGGGCAAAATGAAGTATCAATTGGTCATAATGGTAATACGACGTTCTGGGTAAACTTTACTTCTGCAGTCGGTAAGGGGGATAAAGTCACCCTTGAGTATCAGCCAGACGGATTGGATAGCCCAATAACATTTGAGGCAACCGTAAACTAAAGCAATGTCCAGTCCATAATTATTGGAGGAAAAATAGTATTATCCATAATAATAGCCACCTGCATCTTCAAGATGTGGGTGGCTATTTCTATATACTTTGAAAAAATTTGAGGCAGATCCGTGGTAAGCCCGTTTCCCAGGCCTTATCCATAGTCTATTAGGCCCAGTGTTATACGACTAGCCGACGCTACCTTCCATTTCCATCCCAATCAGGCGGTTGAGCTCGACGGCGTATTCCATCGGCAACTCCTTGGTGAACGGCTCGACGAAGCCCATGATGATCATTTCGGTGGCCTTGGCCTCCGGAATGCCGCGACTTTCGAGGTAATACAGCTGCGCCTCGCTGACCTTGGAGACCTTGGCTTCGTGTTCCATCGCCGCGGTGGCGTTTTGGATTTCGTTATACGGGATGGTATCCGAGGTGCTTTGCTCGTCCATCAGAATCGTGTCGCATTCAACGTGGCAAAACGCGTTGTCCGCCTTCTTGGTGAAGCGCACGGTGCCGCGGTAGTCCACCGCCCCGCCGTCTTTGGCAATCGACTTGGAAACAATGCTGCTGCTGGTGTTCGGCGCATTATGGATCATGCGCGCGCCGTTGTCCTGATCGACGCCGGCGCCGGCCACGGCAATCGACAGCATTGTGCCGTGGGCGCCTTCGCCGTCGAGGTAGACGCTAGGATATTTCATCGTGGTTTTGGAGCCGAGGTTGCCATCGACCCACTCCATCGTGGCATTCTTCATGGCCTGCGCGCGCTTGGTTTCCAAGCTGTAGACGTTTTTAGACCAGTTTTGAATGGTGGTGTAGCGACAATAGGCGTCGTCTTTGACGAAGACTTCGACCACCGCCGCGTGCAGCGAGTCGCTGGAATAATTCGGCGCGGTGCAACCCTCGACATAGTTGATGTGGGCGCCGGGCTCGACGATGATCAACGTGCGCTCGAACTGACCGGTGTTTTCCGCGTTGATGCGGAAGTAGGACTGAATCGGCACGTCGGTTTGCACGCCGGCGGGTACGTAAATGAAGCTGCCGCCGGACCATACGGCGCCGTTTAGTGCGGCAAACTTGTTGTCGCTAGGGTGCACAAGGGTCCCGAAGTATTGGCGGACCAAATCCGGGTGCTCGCGCAGTGCCGAGTCCATGTCCATGAAGATGATGCCGAGGTCGTCGAAGTCTTTTTTCATGTTGTGATAGACGACTTCGGATTCGTATTGGGCGCTGGCACCGGCGAGGTACTTGCGCTCGGCTTGCGGGACGCCGAGGCGATCGAAGGTCTGCTTGATCTCCGGTGGCACGTCGGCCCAATCGCGGTAAGTTTTATCCGTCGCCTTTTGGAAGTACAACATGTGCTCGAGGTCCAAGGCGGAAAGGTCTGGGCCGAAGTTCGGCATCGCAAGTTTTTGGTAGGTGTGAAAACTGGCCAGGCGAAAATCCAACATCCAGTCGGGCTCGCCTTTTTCCTGGCTAATGGTGCGCACGGTGGCTTCGGTGAGGCCACGGCCAGTGGAGAACACCGGGGTGATGTCGTCCTTGAAGTCGGCGGGATTGTCCGTCGGGAGAAAATCGACGGCCGCCGCGACGGTTTCGTTATTCTTCGTATTCTTGGTTTCAGTCATCTGTTGCTCCTTCCACCGCCTGCGCGGCCGCCTTCCAGGCCAACGTGGCGCACTTCACCCGCGCCGGAAACTGGTGCACCCCTTTGAGAATCGCCGCGTCGCCAAGCTGGTCCTCGCGCGGGTCGCTGCCATTGATCACCAAGTCGGAAAAAATCCCCACCAGCTCCGGAATCTCACTGAGCTGGCGGCCGATGATTAAATCGGTCATCAAACTGCCGCTGGCTTGCGAAATCGTGCAACCGGACCCGGAAAACTTCGCGTCGGTGACGCGATCAGCCGCTACCTGCAGCTGCAAGGTCAACACGTCACCGCAGCTCGGGTTGCGCAAGGTCACGCTACGATCCGGGGCGGATAGCTTACCGTGATGCCGCGGGTGGTAGGCTTCGTCCAAAATCACCTGGCGGTACAATTGATCGAGTTTAGTGAGTGCCATGGAAAAACCTCCCTGCTGTTGCCACCGCCGTGGTCAATGCCGTCACGTCGGCTGCCGTATTATACGGGCCAAAGCTGGCGCGCACGGTCGCCGGCACGCCGAGGCGGGCCATGAGCGGCTGCGCGCAGTGGTGCCCGGCGCGCACGGCGATGTGTTGCTCGTCGAGAAACGTCGCCAAGTCGTGCGGATGCACGCCGGCCAGGTTGAAGCTGACGATGGCCACGCTGGCAGCCGACCCATACAACGTGATACCAGGAATTTCGCTTAACCCGGTGCGCAACGCCGTCACCAATTCGGCCTCGTGAGCCGCCATGGCGCCGCGGTCCTGCTGGCCTAGCCAGGTCAAAGCCGCGCCTAACCCGTAGATGCCGGCGATGTTCGGCGTGCCGGCTTCAAACTTTAACGGCACCGGCGCCCATGTCGACTCAGCGTCTTGCACCTCATCGATCATTTCGCCGCCGAATTGCACCGGCGGCATTGCTGACAGCAACGTCGACTTGCCATACAACACGCCGATGCCGGTGGGCCCGAAGACCTTGTGGCCCGACCAGGCGTAAAAATCGGCATCCGTGGCGCTGACGTCAACCGGCAGGTGCGGCACTTCCTGGGCGCCGTCAACGACGAGATAACCGCCAACGGCATGAACGGCCTGGGCGATTTTCGCCACGTCGACGCGGGTGCCGGCGACGTTGGTCACCGCCGCCACAGCCACCAACTTGGTTTGCGGCGTGATCGACCGCAACAGCGCGGATTCATCGAGGTCGCCGCTTGGGGTCACCGGGGCGACGCGAAAGGTCGCGCCGGTGCGCTTGGCCAGCTGCTGCCAGGGAATAAAATTGCTGTGGTGCTCGGCGCCTGAAACCAAAATCTCACTGCCGGGCCCCACGACCTGTGGCCCGAAGCTTTGCGCCACCAGGTTTAACCCATCGGTGGTGCCGCGGGTGAAGACGATGTTGGCGGCTTCCGGCGCGTGCATAAACGCCGCGACTTGCGCACGAATGGCCTCGTAGCGCTCGGTCGTGTTATAGGCCAGCGTGTACAACCCGCGGTGGACGTTGGCGTTGCTATCCCGATAATAAGCCGTCAAGGCGGTGAGCACGGCCTGCGGTTTTTGACTGGTGGCCGCGGAATCGAGATAAATTAACTCGGGATGGGCGGCAAAAAATGGAAATTCTTCACGCATCTGCATTCACCAGCGTTTCATCAATTGTCTGGAACAACTCGGCCTTCAGCGCCGGGTCGGTAATCTCCGCCAGCCCCGCCTCGAGAAAACCGCGAATCACCAGCCGCTTGGCGGTGTCCTCGCGTAGCCCGCGGCTCATCAAATAATACAGCTGGCGTTCGTCGACGCGCGTCACCGACGCCGCGTGCCCGGCGGTGACGTCGTTTTCGTCGATGAGCAGAATCGGGTTGGCATCGCCGCGGGCGTGGGGCGACAACATCAAGACGCGGTTTTCTTGCTGGTTGTCGCTGCCGCGAGCGCCGTGAATGATGTGGCCGATGCCGTTAAAAATCAGGTGGGCGTGGCCGGTGATCACGCCGCGCTGGTTAATGTGGCCGACGGTTTGCCGGCCATCATTGGTCATTGCCGTGACGTAGCCGACGTGTTGCTTGCCGGCAGCCAACACCCCGACGTTCACCGTCGCCTTGGCGCCGGTGCCGATTAAATTCGCCGCAATCAACGTGGCGCCGCTGGCCTGGGTGAAGCCGGCAGTAGTCCAATTCAGCGTCGCGTGTGCCGCAAGGTTCGCCGTGCGCTTCACCAGCGCCGTGGTGCTGGTCATCGCGTCATAGGTCAGCCAGTTGACCGTGGCATCGGCAGCAACGTCGAGCACCACCCAGATGCCGAGGTGCTCGCCGCTGGTGCGCCAGCGTTCTTCTAATGCCACCGTCGCGCCGGCTTCGACAATCACGTGCACAATCCCGCCAGCATAAGCCGCGCCAGTCAACACGACGGCCTGGCCGGTGTAGTGCGCCGGAATCGTCACCGTGGTCACGGCCGAATCGCCGCCCACTAGCCAATCCTCCAGCGCATCCGTCGGTTGTGGTGCCGCCACGTTCGTGCTGACGGTGACGGCCGGGTCGGCCGTCACCGTCACCGGGGTCCTCGCCACGTCTTTAGCATTCGCCAAATAGCGCCGCAGCGCAATTTTTGGCGTGTTGGGCATTGGGTTAGGCATTGCCAACACCACCCTTAAGGTGCTCGTAGCCGGTTTTCTCCAGCTCCTTGGCCAGGTCCGCCCCACCGGTTTCAATAATCTCGCCGTCTTTCATCACGTGAACGAAGTCGGGCACGATGTAATCGAGCAGGCGCTGGTAATGCGTGATAATCAGGCTGCCAAATTCGGGGCCGCGCAGCGAGTTGACCCCTTTAGACACGATGCGCAAGGCGTCGATATCCAGCCCGGAGTCGATTTCGTCCAGCAAGGCAAAATGCGGCTTGATCATCATCAGCTGCAGGATTTCGTTGCGCTTTTTCTCCCCGCCGGAAAAGCCTTGGTTCAAATAGCGGTCGGCCATGTCCTCAGGCATCTCCAAGGTGGCCATGGTAGCGTCGAGTTCCTTCAGAAACTGCATGATTGGCACCTGGTCGTCGTCGGCGCGGCGGGCATTGATTGCCGCGCGAATAAACTCGGCGTTGGTGACGCCGGCAATTTCCGCCGGGTACTGCATGCCGAGAAACAACCCCAGGCGCGCGCGGGCGTCGACGGGCATGTCGAGCAGGCTTTGGCCGTCGATGCGAATGTCACCTTGGGTCACTTCGTAGGCGGGATTGCCCATGATGGTTTCCGCCAGCGTCGACTTGCCGTTACCGTTGGGGCCCATCAGCGCGTGAATCTCGCCGGTGTGCACCACGAGGTTGACCCCGCGCAGAATCTCCGGGTGGGTTGGTTCAGCTTTGACCTTGACGTGCAGGTCGGTGATTTCTAATGTTGTCACAGCCATTCCTCCGTTTCGTTACATTCATTGTACGGCAAGCAATTGTGTGCGGCAAACAGGAATTGTAACCGCTCACTCGCTTGTTTAGCATACCATAATGAAAACGGCTGGCTGCCGAAGCAACCAGCCGTTTTGCGTGAAGTTAATGATGCGTCTTGCGCGCCAGCAGGTCCCCGATAAACTGCACGAGGAAAACCAGCACGAGGATGAAGATCAAGGCGACCCACACCACGTCGTTTTGGTAGCGCTGGTAGCCGACCGCGATGGCCAGGTTCCCCAGGCCGCCGCCGCCAACCGCCCCGGCCATGGCGGTGAGGCCGATGGCGGAGATGATGGTGAGCACGGACACGCGGATCAATTCGGACAAGCCTTCGCGCAGGTACACGCGGAAGGTGATGCCCAGCGGCGAAATCCCCATCGATTCGGCCGCTTCAATCACGCCGGGGTCCACGGTGAGCAACGCATTTTGCACCTGCCGGGCATAAAACGGCGTGACGCCGGCGACCAGCGGCACCAACGCGGCGGTCGGGCCGATACCGGTGCCGACAATCGCGCGGGTGAACGGCGTCATCACGGCGAGCAAAATAATAAACGGCACGGCCCGGAAAATATTCACGAGTTTATCGAGGATAAAGTACACCGGGTCGTTTTGCAACAGGCCGTGTTGGTCGGTGAGCACCAACAAGATGCCGATGATCAGGCCCAAGATGCCGGCGCACACGGCGGTGACTAGGGTCATGTACAGTGTTTGTTGGATGGCTTGCACCACCCCGTTATCGCCGGTCCAAATCGGCACGACGTTAGGGAAAAACTTTTCGATCCAACTCATGAGTTGGCCACCTCCTTTGGGTCAATGGGTTGCACGGTGACATCGTTGGCCTTCAGGTAGGCGAAGGTGCGATCGAGATCCGCCGGCGCGCCGGACAACACGATGATCAAGTTACCAAACGGCGTGCCTTGCAGAATCTGAATGTCGCCGAACAAGATGTTGGCCACGACGTTATATTCCTTGTACAAAGTGGCCACCAGCGGCTGGTCGGTGCTGTCGCCGACATAGGTCAGGCGCACCAGGCGATCGGTGGGCTTGAGGTTTTGCACCGCCGGCTGGGCGACGACGCTTTTCAGCGCGGCGTCGAGTTGGATGGTGGTATCGATGAAGTCCTTGGTCAGCTGCTGTTGCGGCTGGGCGAAAATCTGTAGCAAGTCGCCGCGCTCGATGATGCGCCCTTCGTCCATCACCGCCACGCGGTTACAAATCTGCTTGACGGCTTCCATTTCGTGGGTGATCAACACGATGGTCAACCCGAGTTTCTCGTTCAACGACTGCAGCAAGTCGAGAATTGCGCTGGTGGTTTTCGGATCCAAGGCGCTGGTCGCCTCATCGGAAATCAGGATCTCGGGATCCGAGGCCAAGGCGCGGGCGATGCCGACGCGCTGTTTTTGCCCGCCGGACAATTCGGCGGGATAGGCGCCGGCGCGGTCGGCCAAGCCGACGAGGTCGAGCAAGTCGGCCACCTTTTTGGCAATCTCGGCCTTGCTTTTGCGGCCGCGCAACGGAAAGGCGATGTTGTCGGCGATGGTGCGGCTGTTCATCAAGTTGAAGTGCTGAAAAATCATGCCGATCCGGCGGCGCTCCAGGCGCAATTGCTTGGGCGTTAACGCCAGCATGTCTTGGCCCAACACCGTGACGGCGCCGCTAGTTGGGCGCTGCAACAAGTTGATGGTGCGCACCAAGGTGGACTTGCCGGCGCCGGAGTAGCCGACGATCCCATAAATGTCGCCGCGGTTAACGGTCAGGTCGACGTGATCGACGGCGTGCACGCTCCGTTTTTTCTCGACGAAATTCACGTCGACTTGCTTCAATGTAATGACGGATTCTGCCATGATTTGCCTCACTTCTCTGATTGATTAAAACTTGTAGTCCCAAGCCGGTACCGTGGAGCCCTTGTAGTACTTGTTCAACAGCGTGGCGGTGCGCTTGGTTTGGTAGGCCTTGACGATTTTCTGGTAGGTCTTGTTCTTGGCGTCGGCCTTGGACTTGGCGGCGATGAAGTTGATCCACGGCTTGGAGGCCTTGGTGATTTTCTCGGTGGCGATGGCGTCTTTTGGCACCAGCTTGGCGGCCGCGGCGATGTCGTTGTTGACGATGGCGGCATCAACGTCCTTCAGGCTGCGGGCGGTTTGCGCCGCGTCGAGCTCGGTAAACTTCAGGTTCAACTTGTTCGTCTTGATGTCGCGAATCGTTGGGTTGGCGACGCCGGCCTTGATCGTAATCAAGCCGTTTTGCTGGAGCAACAGCAAGGCGCGCCCTTCGTTAGAGGCGTCATTCGGCACGGACACCGTGTCGCCTTTCTTCAATTCCTTCAGCGACTTGATCGAATCGGAGTACGCGCGCATCGGGCCGATGTAGGTGTTGCCGATGCTGACGATGTGATCGCCATGCGCCTTGTTCCATTCGTTCAAAAAGGCGTGGTGTTGAAACGAGTTCAGCTGGATGTCGCCGTCTTCCAGCGCCTGGTTGGGCCGGTTGTAATCGGTGAATTCCACCAGCTTGATTTGGACATTTTGTTTCTTCAGGCGAGTCTGAATGTCTTGCCAGATTTCCTTGTCGTTGCTCATGATGCCGACCTTGACGACCTTGTCCTTGCTGTCGCTAGTTTTGTTGCCGCACGCAGCGAGGGTCAATACGGGCACGGCCACCAACGCGACCGTTGCCAATTTTTGCCAAAATTTCATATTGTGTCTCCTCCTTCAACTTCGATACTGACGGCGTGAGCAAACAAAAAACCGCTTCTAACAACGTTAGAAGCGGTTGCCCGCGGTACCATTCTAATTCGGCGCACAAGGCGCCCTCAGTAACGGGTCCATCAACCCGTGTCCAAGATAATGGTTGGCAGCCATTGCAGCCTTACCCGCAGGTTCGGTGCACCGATCCGTGAGCCATCTTCGACCGCGCTGCCTGCCCTGCTCTCAGCCCACCAGGTTTTCTGTTCAGGCGCACGCGATTTACTCTCTCACATCGTTCGTTTGTTCAATGAATTGACCTAAGATTACCGACAACGCCGCCCATTGTCAAGCGGAAAAATGAGATTCTTGCCATTTTTCGCTTAACGCGACGCAAAGCCTTCGTCCTCGCGGCTGAACATGTAGGTCGTGTAGTGGTACCGCATCGACAGCACCATCCCCACCGATAACATGTTGGCCAACAGGAACGACCCGCCTTGAGAAATAAACGGCAACGGAATCCCGGTCAGTGGCAACAGCCCGATGTTCATGCCGATGTTTTCAAAGACGTGAAACAGGATCATCATGATGACACCGGTGGCGACATAGGCGTAGAATTCGTTTTTCGTGTCGAACACAACGCGAATCATCTGGTAAATCAGCAAGAAGTACAACAAGATCACCACGGCGCAGCCGATGAAGCCAAACGCCTCACCGATAACCGAGAAGATCATGTCGGACTCGCGCACGGGCACGGTCACCTTGATGCCGCCAAACCCGCGCCCGGACAGCTGGCCGGACCCGATGGCCTTCATCGATTGCCACAGCTGAAAACTGGTGTCGGAAGTCGATGCCGACGGATTCAACCACGCGTCGATGCGGGAAAACTGATAAGCCTTAAAGCCGATGTGTTCCAGCAGGTGGCGACCCCAGGTTTGCGTCACCAACATGATGGCGGTGGTGCCGACTCCCGCCGCGGCGACGGCAATCGGCGCGATAATCTTCCAGGTCACGCCGGACACCAACAAGACCCCGGCGAAAATTGCCAGGAACACCAGGCTGGTCCCGAAGTCGTTTTGCGCCTGCAGCAACAGAATCACTGGCGCCGTCCACAGCAACATCGTGCCGATCAGCCGCCAGTCGTTGCCGGTAGTGTGCGGACACTCGGCGTTGTGGTTGGTGACGACGCGGCCGAGCATCAAGATGTAGGCGGGCTTCATCACCTCGGAAGGCTGAAAGGTGAAGCTGCCGAGGCTGAACCAGCTTTTCGCGCCGGTTTTATACGCGACGGTGCGGTCATACCCGAACAACACGACAAACAATAGCACCAAGCCGAGACTATACAACGCCGGGGCGATGCGCCACAGCTGCTCGCCGTCAAAGCGCATGACGAAGAAAATCCCGATGCCGCCGATGACATACCACACCGCCTGCATCATCATTGCGTGCCCCGGCGTGCCGACGGTGCTCGACGTGTCGTGTTGCACCGCCAGGTAAATGGCGACCATGCCGATCAACGCCAGCAGCATCACCGATAAAATAATCCCGTAGTCGACGCGGTCACCTGATTTTTCTGAATGCAAAATGCACCCTCCAATCCACCTGCTTAGTGGTGCAGGTGATAATCGCTGATCAAGAAATCGACGGCGTCATCCATGGTCTTGAAGTGGTTCGGCTGACTGCTGCCATTCAGATACGCGATGAACTTCGCGTCCACTTCCTCGATGTAGCCAATTTCGTATTTGCCCACCGTGAGCACGGACACGGTGTGGCCGTTTCTGGTCACGTCGTTTTGGTTCACGGTGATTTTCTGGTCTTTTGCCATAGTTACTCCTTTATGATTCCGGATTGCGCCGCAGCGAGAAGTGATCCGGCACCTTGTCGATGCCGCCGCGGACAAACGGGTTGCACCGCAAAATCCGCGCGCTCCCCATCAAGAAGCCGCGCACAAAACCAAACTTCTGCAGCGCCGTCAGCATGTAACTCGAACACGTCGGGTAATAGCGACAGCTCGGCGGCAAGAGCGGCGAAATAAACCGCTGATACCCGCGCACGAGCCAAATCAATACGGTTTTCATGACCGAACCTCTATTTCAAAAAGTCGGCGATGTGACCCCAGGTGCTCGGCAGGAACACCTTCAGCGGGTCGCCGCCGCCGATGCCGTAGCCGATCATCGCGCCGATCATCACGGCAATCAGGGCGATGACCAGCCACAGCAGGACTTTGCGCACCACGCGCCAGGCATATTGTGAACTCACGGCGCACCTCCGATTAATACTGCTTGTGGTGGGCGATATTATCCAGCAACACGCCGGTGCCCAGCGCCACGGCGTCCAGCGGATCGTCGGCCAACAGCACCGGCACCTTCAACTCGTGGGCAAACAACTTGCTGATGCCGCGCAAGAGCGCGCCGCCACCGGTCAGCATGATGCCGCGGTCGATAATGTCCGCGGAGAGTTCCGGCGGCGTTTGTTCCAAGACGTCCTTGGCGGCGGCGACGATTTGCATCATCGGGTCGTGCAAGGCCTCGGCGACTTCGCTGGCGCTAACGGTGACCTCGCGCGGCAAGCCGGTGGCGATGTCTCGGCCGCGGACCTCGATGGTTTTCTCCGGGTCGGCTTCGTACACCGCGCCGATTTGGATCTTGATCTGCTCGGCGGTGTGCTCACCAATCAACAACTTGTGCTTATTCTTGACGTAGCTGGCAATCGCCGCGTCCATCTTGTCGCCGGCCAGGCGCAGCGAGCGGCTGGTGACGATTTCGCCCATCGACAGCACCGCAACATCCGACGTGCCGCCGCCGATATCGATGACCATGTTGCCTTGCGGTTGAAAAATATCCAGACCGGCGCCAACTGCGGCGACCTTCGGCTCAAATTCGAGGTAGACGCGCTTGCCCCCGGATTTCTCCGCGGCTTGGATGATCGCCTTTTGCTCGATGCTGGTGACGTTGGTCGGCGCGCAGATCAAGATGTTCGGCTTGGAAAAGGCACCCTTCACGTTCAGCTTGTTGATGAAGTATTCCAGCATCGCCTCGGTGATGTCGAAATCGGCGATGACGCCATCTTTCAGCGGCCGAATCGATTTGATGTTACCCGGCGTGCGGCCGACCATTTTGTAAGCTTCCGTGCCCACCGCCAGCACCTTGCCGCTATGCGTGTCCACCGCCACCACGGATGGCTCGTTGAGCACGATGCCCTTGCCTTTGACGTTAATGAGGACATTCGCCGTGCCCAAGTCGATTCCGATATCTTTCGCCATGATAGTCTCCCTTATTTGTACTCAAGAATGAATTATAGCATAGAGCCTACGCCTTCGCGAACCGCGCCGGGGCCGCAAAAAGGCCGAGTCGCGCGGCTCGGCCAACAAAATGATTTTCAGAAAAATAGTTTAACGCAATCGCAAACTTTGCGGTACTAGCGCAACAACAGCGGCAAGGCCCGCGCCGAGCTGATCAGCGACAAGAAGAACTCGCTGACCAAATATCCCAGCGCGATGGCGATGAACACCATCAACAACTGACTTTCCCGCACGTGATTCGGCCGCAGGAACTTGTCGAACCGCACCGCGGTCAACAGGCGGAAGCTGATCATGATGAAGACAAAGTGCGAAATCAACGTCACCGCCCCGGACAGGCCTAATCCTTGCGTCATCTTACGCCTCCTCGATTTGGTCTAACCACAGCTGGCGCAACAAGGCAAACAGCCGGCCGAACAAATCGCTGCTGGCGTTCAGGTGCCACTGGAAGAAAACCGCGTTACCAAGCTGCTCGGGTGACACCGGCACCGACGCGGCTTGAATCACGACGTCGGCGGATTCGATTGGTGAATCCGGCGGCAACACCGTGACAAACGGCTGCATCAGCAAAAACGTGTACAAGTCGACGTACCCCAGCGCCGTTTGCTCCATCAGCGGCAAGACTTTAACCGTTTGCTTCGGCTGGTAGCGCAAGGTGAGCTGGCGCAAGTTATCATAGAAGCTTTGCGTCAGCACCGGAATCAGCGGGGCAAATTGGTGGGTCAGCGGGCTGGTGGCGACGACGTTTTCCAGCGTCTGTTGCACCTTGCGCCGCAGGTCCGGATCCTCCGGTGCGGCCGCCACGGTTTGACTAAACGCCCCGGCCAACAAGGCACCTAGGTCGACACCAAAGGTCAAGGTGCTCACGGTGATGGCCAACAGGTTGGCCAATAAAATCGCCCGGGCGCTGGCCGGCAGGTGTTGCGCGTCAAACATCGGCGATGGCAGCTTGTCCAAAAAGTCGGTGACCAGCTGCGACAGCTCCGGGTTGTAGCGGCCAAAACGGGCCAAGACATCCGCGGCCGCCGTCGACTCCGGGGTCACAAACATCGGCGCAAAGTTGGTCAGGAAATACGCGTAGGCCGATTCGCCCAGCTGGGTTTCCTCCGTCAGCTTCGGCAGCGGCAAGTCGCCGCCAAACTGGCGCGATAACTCCGCGTACAGATTCGGCACCGGATAATTCAGCACCTGCTCTTCGGCTTGGTAATCGACGCAATGCCCCTGGCGAATCCGTTGCACCGCCACGGCCAAGTAATACGCGGCCACTTCGCGGCTCACCGGATTAACGGCAGAGACATCAAACGTATCAAAAATCATGTCCGCTGCCCGCACCACCGTGTCGCGATCCAGCGTGAACGGCCACACCGCACCATCCGTCGCCAGCCAAAACGCCAGCGTCAATAAAATCCGCACGCGGCGCTCGTCGCCGGTGATGCTCATCCCCTCGTAATGTAGCCGCACCCCCACGGCGCTGGACAGCGCGCGCAGCGGCTTGAGGTGGCGCAGCATCGTCACCTTCGACGTCGCCTGCGCGGCCAAGAAATCATCCGAGCTATCGTAGGTTTGCGCCAAGACGGCCTGCAAAAACGCGTAAGGATTCCCCTGCTCGACCAGCGCAAACCGCACCCGCCCCGCCGGCACGTTAAACAGTTGCGCCGCCGGACCCTCTTCGTCTGGCACCAGCGTTTTCAACAACGCCACAAGGTCGTTGTACATATTATAAATACTGCCGTAATTCCGCCCGGCGTTGGCCGCCAGTTGCCGCAGATTAATCTCGGACACGGCTAAGCTATGGTTACGGTAACCCGCCAACCACTGCGCCGTGGATAATTGCACCGTACTGGCCGCTTGGATCCGCTGGTAGAGATCATAGCGGTCATACGAAGATGCGGAAAGAAAAATATCGTCTCGAACCCGGTTGCTCATGTCTACTCCTTTTGCACCACGGCCACCTGCTGGCGCGGCATCCCCCAACGCCGTGCCAGCTGCCACGGATCAATCGCATGATTGAATTTGCCGGCAGCCGGGCCACTCCACCCAACCAACCGGTACTCAAACATTGTAGCATGCCTTAGCGAAAAACGTGCTGTCAGAAGTGACTAGTTCCACCCATTTTTCAATCAAAGTGTGATATTTAGTAGAATTTTAGGCTGGTGAGAGCGCAAAGCGAGGGAATGTGGGGAATATTTGGCGAAATCTTTGGTCACAAAAAGAGCACCAACCCGCCATTTCCGGCAGTTCGGTGCTCCTGGTCACGCGTCAACACGCTCAGTTTCTAAACATCTTAAATTCCAAAAACAAATCATTGTAGAGCCCAACCGTTTTCGGCGCGAGGTCCTTATAGACTTCGGACTTGTCGACGACGCTTTGCAGCGGGTAGAACTGCTTGTCGTTGCGCACGGACTTTGGCAACAAGGCCTTGGCCTTGTCGTTTGGCGTGGCGTAGCCGACGTAATCGGTGTTTTGCGCCGCGTTTTTCGGATTATTCATGAAGTTCAAAAAGGCGTAGATGGCCTTGAAGTGCTTGGCGGTCTTGGGAATGACGAGGTTATCGAACCACAAGTTACTGCCTTCGCTCGGCACGACATAATGCAAGTGCGAGTTGTTGCTCATCATTTCGCTGGCTTCGCCGGACCAATCGACGGCGATGGCGGCTTCGTTGTCGGCCATGTACATCTTGATTTCATCGGCGACGACGGCTTTGACATTCGGCGACAGCTGATCGAGCTTGGCCTTGGCCGCCTGCAGCGTCGGCGCGTCAGTGGTGTTCATCGACTTGCCGAGGCTGACCAGGGAAAACCCGAGGATGTCGCGGGCGGAATCTACCAGCATGATGTCGTTGCGGTACTTCGGCGACCACAAGTCGTCCCAGTGCTGAATGGCGCCGGGCTTGACGAACTTGTCGTTATAAATGATCCCCAGCGTCCCCCAGAAATACGGGATGCTGTACTTGTTGCCGGGATCAAAGGGCTGGTTCAAGAAGCTCTTACCGAAGTTGTTCATCCCGGTGAGCTTAGACTTGTCCAGCGGAATCAGCATGTTGGCCTTTTTCATCTTCTCGATCATGTACTCGCTGGGCACGGCCAGGTCGTAGCTGGTGCCGCCTTGCTGAATCTTGGTGTACATGGCTTCGTTGGAATCGAAGGTCTCGACGTTGACGTGATAGCCGGTTTGCTTTTCAAACTTAGTGATTAAGGCCGGGTCGATGTAGTCGCCCCAGTTGTACAGGTTTAGCGTGTTATCGCCGGTGGCGCCTTGGGTTTGCTGCAGGTGGTTGGACCATGCCGCTAGCCCCAACACCACGGCGAGAATTGCGATGGCCATGCTAATGAGCCGCTTCATTCAACTTCGCCTCGCTTTCCGCCTTGTGACTGGCCTTGCGCCGCGCGCTGCCTTGCTGGATGAAATAATACCCCACCACCAGCAGCAGCGCGAAGACAAACATCACGCCAGACAACGCGTTGATTTCCAGATTAATCCCTTGCCGGGCGCGGGCGTAGATTTCCACGGCCAGCGTCTGGAAGCCATTGCCAGTGACGAAAAAGGTCACGGCAAAATCGTCCAGCGAATAGGTGAAGGCCATGAAGAAGCCGCTGAGAATCCCCGGCGCGATGAAGGGCATGATCACCCGGCTGAGCACCTGGGCGTTGCTGCTGCCGAGGTCGCGCGCCGCGTCGAGCATCGTCTGCCGCATTTCCTGCAGCTTGGGCAACACCATCAACACGACAATCGGAATGGAAAACGCGATGTGGCTGAGCAACACGGAGCCGAACCCGAGGGGAATCTTCAGCGCCGTGTAGAAAATCAGGAAGCTGGCGCCGATGATGACGTCGGGGCTGACCATTAAGATGTTGTTCAGGCTGAGAATCGTGTTTTTCACCACCGGCCGGCTGGTGCGGTGGATGCCCAAGGCGCCAAGCGTGCCGATCATCGTGGCGATGAGGCTCGATAACAGCGCCAATAACAGCGTATCGATGACGATTTGAATCATCCGCGTGTCGGCGAATAAGTCGGCGTAATGCCGCCAGGTGAAGCCGTGGAAGTTGGCCATGGTGTCACCGGCCGAGAAGGAATAGGCAATTAAATAAATGATGGGCACGTACAAGATAATGAAGACCAGGACCAGGTACAGGCTGCCCCATTTGCGCGTTTTCATCGTAAGCTCCCCCGTTTCTTCCGTTCACCCGTGAGGAACATGATGATCACCATCGCGACGATCAACACGACGCCGATGGTCGACCCCATCCCCCAGTTCATCGTCACCAGGAAGTGTTCCTCGATGGCCGTGCCCAGCGTGATAACGCGATTGCCTCCGATCAGGCGGGTCAGCATGAAGAGGCTCAGGCTAGGAATGAACACCGCCTGCACCCCGGCCTTCACGCCGCTCATGGTCAGCGGCAGGATGACTTTCGTGAAGGTTTGCCAGCCCGTGGCGCCGAGGTCACGCGACGCGTTGACGAAGCTTTCGTCCAGCTCCTCGATGCCATTAAAAATCGGCAGGATCATGAACGGAATTTCGATATACGCCGCCACAAAGATAAAACTAAAATCGGTGAACAGGAATTGTTGTGGCGCGATGCCAAAGAACCCCAAGAAGGTGTTCACCCCGCCGTCTTGGCTGAAGATGCCGATGAAGGCGTAGGCCTTCAGCAGCAGGTTGATCCAGGTCGGCAGAATAATCAGCAATAGCCACAGCTGCTTGTGCTTGGCGTAGTGCAGCACATACGCGGCGGGATAGGAAATCAACAACGTGACGACGGTGATAATGAAGGCATACCACACGGAATTCACCGTCATCAGGATGTAGGTCCCGGAGCTAAAATACGTTTGATAATTGGCCAGCGTCAGGTGCCCGCTGATGTCAAAAAACGATTGGTAAACAATTAATGCCAGCGGCGCAATGACAAACAACCCCAGCCACAACACATACGGGGTGTAAAACAGCGCGTTGGTCCCAGATGATTTCTTCGCCATTAGTCGTCCTCGTAGCTTTCCAACCGCGCGTCGAAGTCCTCCTCGGATTCGTTCAGCCGCATGACGTGAATATCCTCGGCGTCAAAGGTCAGGCCCACCGTGTCGCCGTCCTTGGCCGGGTTCGTCGAGTGAATCAGCCACTCGTTTTGCGCCGAATCATAGGCGACGATTTCGTAATAATCCCCGCGGAACAGCTGGGTGTCCACCTTGACGCTGACCTTGCCATTGCCGATGGTGGTGATGTCCAGATCCTCCGGCCGCAGCACGACTTCGACTGGTTCGTTGGGCCGCATCCCCGCGTCGGCACACTCGAAGGCCTGGCCGTTGAATTCCACTAAGAAGTCCTTGAGCATGTGGCCGGCCACGATGTTGCTTTCCCCGATGAAGTCGGCCACAAAATGGTTGATCGGCTCATCATAAATATCCACCGGCGTGCCGGATTGCTGAACCTCGCCGTCGTTCATGACGAAGATTTCGTCGGACAAGGCCAAGGCTTCCTCCTGGTCGTGGGTCACGAATAAAAAGGTGATGCCCAGCCGCTCCTGCAATTCGCGCAGTTCGTATTGCATGTCCTTGCGCAGCTTGGCGTCTAGCGCAGACAGCGGCTCGTCTAGCAGCAACACCGCCGGCTCGAGCACGATGGCCCGGGCGATGGCGACGCGCTGCTGCTGGCCGCCGGACAACTCGGAGATTTCGCGGTCCGCGTAGCCCGCCAGCCGCACCATTTTCAGCGCCGCTTCGACGCGAGTTTGCACTTCGGCCTTCTTGAGCTTTTGAATCTGCAGGCCATACGCCACGTTGTCGAAGACATTCATGTGCGGAAACAGCGCGTAGTCTTGGAATACCGTGTTGACCTTGCGCATGTTGGCCGGCACGTCGTTGATTTTCTTGCCGTCGAACATGATGGTGCCTTCGGAGACGTCTAAAAAACCGGCGATGGCGCGCAAGATGGTGGTTTTGCCGCTCCCCGACGGCCCGAGCAGCGTGTAAAACTTGCCGCGCTCCAGCTCGATATTAATATCCTTGAGCACCACGGTGTCGCCGTAGCGCTTGCTGACGTGTTGCAATTCAATGATCGGTTCAGTCATGTGTCCATTTTCCCCCGATTATAAGTATGATGCCGTCGCCACCAGAATGACCCGACTGGCGCCCTTGGCCGCGTTGACGATCTGGTGTTGTTGATTGGCGTGAAAATAAATCGTTTCCCCGGCCTTGGCCTCGTGGCGCGTGGTGCCGAGCACCAGCGCCACCGCCCCTTTCACCACGAAGATGAAGGTCTCGGCGGGACTGGGCTCAAAAGTCTTGAAGCTGCCGCCTGGCGCGAAGTCGATACACACCGGCTCCATTTCGTTCTCGTTGCTTTCCGGCACCAGCCAGCGCAGGGTGTAGCCGCGCTCGGCGTCGGTGAACTCGGTTTGATCCGCCACCGGATACACTAGCTGCGGCCTGCGCTCTTCGGTGAAGAACTCCGCCGGGCTTTGACCCAACACGTTCAACAAGTCGAAAAACGTCTCCATCGACGGCGAACTTTGGTTGTGCTCGAGCTGCGAAATGTAGCCCTTGGTCAAGTCGACGCGCTCCCCGAGCTCCTCTTGCGTCAAGTTCTTGCGAATGCGTAAGTCGCGTAGCTTACTGCCAATATCCACGGCGCCACCCCCCTTTAGTCGGTTACGTTAAACTAAACATTAAGTTTAGTATCCTCGCCAATTATAACGGGTGATTAGAAAATTGCAAGCAAAAAGGTGACTCAACAATGAATTGTCAAGTCACCCTGGTTACTGGTGCGGATTGTCAGTGGTAGCGGGGGTTGCCGAGTCTTCCCGCCACGCCCAATACTCCTCAGCTTCCTGTTGCCAGCGCGCCCGGTCCGCTTCGCCGATTTCGCGCAGCACGCGGGCGGGATTGCCCACCGCCACGACGTTATCGGGAATGTCGTGGGTGACCACCGCGCCGGCGCCGATGACGACGTTGTTGCCGATAGTCACGCCGGGCAGCACGGTGACGTTGCCGCCGAGCCAGGTGTTGTTGCCGATGACGATGGGCTTGGCGAATTCCAGCAGGCTCACCCGCGTTGCCGCGTCGATTGGGTGCCCCGCCGTTAGGAGATTGACGCGCGGCCCGATTTTCACATTGTCGCCGATGGTGATCCAATTCGTGTCGAGAAACATGGCGTTGGCGTTGCAGTAAAAATGGTTGCCAATCTTGATGTGCTTGCCGTAATCCACCTCAAACGGCGGCTGCACGTATAAATCCGGGTGGGTGCCGGCGAACAGCTTCTGCTCCAAGGCGATGATGCCGGCCAAATCGTCTGCCGGCAGTTGGTTGATGCGCTGCACCAGGCGCTTGCCCGGCCACTCGCGGTTGGCCTGTTGAATGCGGTCGGTAATGTACAACTCGCCGGCGAGCATCCGGTCATATTCTGGGTCCTTGCTCACAATTTTGCCTCCAATTCTTCTACCGCCACGATACGCCCCGCGCCGGGCCTGGTCAACGCACCTTATTCGTTGCAAATTTTTGCGCTTCTGCGTATGCTGGCGAAAAAAGGAGGTGGCGTAATGCGCACACCCGGAAGCATCGCCCTCACCTCTGCCTTGCGCAGCCAGCGCCGCACCATGATCGACGCCGCCACGCTGGCGTTTTTGAAGGAACAGCCCGCCGCCGCGTTGACCTTCAAGGCGCTGGAGCAGCTCACCGGCCTCAACCGCCGCGCCTTGTTGCGTGTCGTCCACAGCAAGGCCGAATTGTTAATCGCGGTGTGGTGGACGGAATATGAAAGATGGTGCAGCGCGCTGGTCAAGGCGATGGTGCCATACAATGAAGACAAAATTCGCCAGCTGCTGATTCGCTACATTCGCGACGAGCCGGCCTTCCACCACCTGCGCGCCGCGTTGTACCCGGTCATTTTGCCGGCGTTATCGGCGCGCCTGCGCACCGATTGGCAGGCCAGATTCGATCAGCTCAGCGCTAAAACCGGCGCGGAACTCGATGCCGGCGTCACGTGGCTGGTGCCTGGCGACGGCATCGGGTTGGTGGCGGTAATCGAAGGCGCGTTAGCCGCCGAGCAAACGCGCATCACGTTTATCAATGTGGGCGACCCACCACCCGACGTGCATCTAGAATGGGTGACGCGCTTTGTGCTCGCCGCCTTGGCTGGTTTGCAGAGCCAAGCCCCGCGGCGCAAAACTGCCGCAGCCAAGCACCGATTAAGCAAATGGGGCAGCGCGACGCCGTGACGAAAAATCTGGCGCGCACAGGCTGTGCGCGTTCGGTAACGGGCTAATCAGGGGTAATTGTCGGGAGCTTGCATAATCATTTAACCTTCGGCGAAATCTTGCATATTTGCGATTTATGCCCAGGGTGTTCTTTTCGGCCGCTGGCGCTTGGGGGACATGGGCGCAAGGTCGCTTTTTAGCTGTTTGACGCGCTGTTAAAAGTTGAATACACCCGCTTGACCGGTAACTGTCCACTTGGCGCGCACTCAGCGCGCCAACTTTTTTGCTAGGAACGCCGCTAAGTCTTGATGGACCGGCATTTATTCGCGGTTTAAGCGTTAAAGAACACCCTGGGCATAACCGGTTTTTGTTCACGATTTACGTCCCAGTGTCCGCCATTGATGAACAGTTCTGACGGCTCACTTTTGTTGGCCGTCATCCGTTGGGCCAGAGCAAAATGGCCCATTCGGGTTTGGCGCGAGGAGGTTGCAGCGCACAATCGTTAGCACTAGACTTTATTCAGCACCTGCAGGAGGTCATGATGAAAGCAATTGTGTTGCACCACCCCGGCGACGCGTCCGCGTTGTCCTATGAAGACGTCCCCACCCCAACCGTTAAACCCGGCTGGTCGCTGCTAAAGATTAAGGGCTTTGGCATCAACCGCTCCGAGATCTTTACGCGCAACGGCTGGTCGCCCAGCGTGCACCTGCCGCGAATTCTCGGCATCGAAGGCGTCGGCGTCATCGCCGACACCACCGATCCCGCGCGCTTGCCGGTGGGCCGGCGCGCCATTTCGCTGATGGGCGGGCTGGGCCGCGAGTTCGACGGCAGCTACGCCGAATACGCGCTGATTCCAAACGCGCAACTCTATCCCGTGACGACCAAATTAAGTTGGGCGGAGCTGGCCGCGGTGCCGGAAACCTGGTTCACGGCGTACGGCTCGTTGGTCAACCTGCGCCTCACCGCGCAAGACGATCTCCTCATTCGCGGCGCCACCAGCGGCGTCGGCGTGGCGGCGGCCAAACTGGCTAATGCCCTCGGCGTCCACGAGGTCATCGGCAGCACCCGCAACCTGGCCAAAACCGCTTCACTGCAGACCGTAGGCGTCGCCAGTGTGGTCGCCGATGTCGCCGGAAAGCTGCAGGCCCAGGCGCCAATCGCCGACAAAATCCTCGAGCTGGTGGGCCCGGCGACCCTGACAGATTCGCTACGGGTCCTGCGGCCAGGCGGGATTTGTTGCGTCACCGGCGAGCTTGGCGGCGTGTGGTCGGCGGATTTTTATCCGATTAGCGCCTTGCCCACTGGCGGCTACCTCACCGCCTTTCGCTCCGAAGGCGTGAGTGAGGCCAAGGTGCAGGACTTGCTGGCGCTCATCGACGCGCATCACCTGGCTGTCGCGCCCCGCAAAACCTTCACCTTGGCGGACACCGCCGCGGCCCAAGCGGCGCTGGACGCGCCAGACAGTTTTGGCAAGGTGGTTGTACTGGTATGACCGCCACCCATCATGCCCCGGGCGAATTTTTGCCGGCGGGAGATTCTGCGGTAAACTGAACGTGTTCGCCTGAGGATTGTGATCGTCGCACCTAGATGGCATCACTCAGTGCAACCCCACAATCTCACTAAAGGTGGTTTCTGTTATGCCAGAACCAACACTGTCTCGCCAAAGCCAGCTGGCCATTTTAGCGGCCGGCCTTCTATCGTTTATCGGCATCTTGGTGGAAACGTCGATGAACGTCACGTTTCCCACCTTGATTGCCACGCTACACGTCAGCCTCGCCACCGTGCAGTGGCTGACGACGGCCTACCTTTTGTTAGTCACCATCGTCATGAGCGCCACGGCCTTCGTGCTCAAACGCTTCAGCTTTCGCGCGCTGTTTTTCTTTGCCGCCAGCATGAGCCTGCTGGGCACGCTGGTGGCAATGTTGGCGCCGAATTTTGCGCTGCTGCTGCTTGGGCGGCTGCTGCAAGCCGTCGCCACCGGACTTTCGACGCCGTTAATGTTTCAATTGGTGTTCACCCGCGCGCCGCTGAATAAACTCGGGTTGTATACCGGGTTTGCCAGCATCATCATTTCGCTGGCGCCGGCGCTAGGACCCACGTATGGCGGCATCGTCACCAGCCTGTGGTCGTGGCGCGCGATTTTCGTCGGCGTGTTGCCGCTGTTGCTGATTGCCACGCTGATCGGCGCGTATGCGATTCACGGGCCGGCCTTGGGTACCCGCGGCCAGGCCTTCGACGGCTTAGGACTAGCGTTGTTGGCCGTAACTTTCGGCAGCCTCGTGCTCACCGCCAACATGGCCGGCACGCATGGTTGGCTCAGCGGCCAGTTTGGCGCGCTGCTCGCCGGCGCCGTGGTCTTGATCTTGGTGATGGCCTGGTATGCCCGGCACGGCCGGCGGCGCCTGTTCGACTACCGAATTCTCGGCAACGCCGTCGTCCGCCAGCGGCTGTTGCAATATTTTGGCCTGCAATTCATCAACATTGGCCTGTCCTTCGTCTTGCCGCTATACGTGCAAGACGTGCTCGGCGCCAGCCCGATGAGCGCGGGGCTGATGATGCTGCCCGGGGCGCTGATCGGGGCCATCGTCGCGCCATTGGCCGGGCGGAGTTATGACCGCATCGGCGCCGCGCCGCTGTTGATTCTCAGCGCCAGCCTCGCCGGGGCCGCCATGGCGCTATTTGCCGGCTTCACCGGCCACCTCACCGTCGGCCTGATTGCCTTGTTGTACACCCTGTTGCGCATCGGGTTTAACACCGGCTTTGGCACCGCGGTATCCGACGCCAGCCTGCAGGTGACCGGCCCGCAAAAAGCCGATCAAAACGCGATGTTTAGCATGATGCAGCAATTCGCCGGGTCGCTGGGCACTAGCCTGATGGCCGCGGTGATTGCCGCGCGTGCCTTGCACAGCAAGCCCATGGCCGCCACCATCAGCGGCAGCCGCGCCGATTTTCTCGGTTTGCTGGGGCTGGCCGTCGTGATCCTGCTGAGTGCCGTGGTGATAGCCAAGCGGCAAGCAGCCAACAATCAGTAAATATGGCCAACGCAAAGGCCCGCGCCGATAAATTATTGGCGCGGGCCTTTGCCGATTCTTCTATTAATTGGCTAGCACCACCACGTGCTTGCCGACAAAGTGGCCGGACTCGAGGTTCGTCTGCGCTTCGCCGACCTGCTCGAGGCCGTGGTACACCTTGGCAACCGGCACCTCAAGTTCGTGCGCCGCGACTGCCTTCAGCACCCGGTCGAATAGCTCGGCCGGCAGGTCACGGGCCTCCCCGGCGTAACTGGTCAGCGTTTTGCCTGAGGGAATCATGAACGGCGAGAAGTGATCAATTTCCCAGCCACCGGCGAGGCCGCCGGTGAAGCAAACGCGCCCGCCTGCCCGCACCGTGGCAAACGTGTCAAACAGCGTCGTGGTGCCCACCAGCTCAAGCGCCTTGTCGACGCCCGCCGGCAGCTGGGCGGCGAGCTTACCGTCATCGATCAAGACCCGCGCGGCGCCGAGCGCTTTGAGCTTAGCGACTTTTGCCGGCTTGCGCGTCGTGGCAAACACTGTGGCGCCAAGCATTTTGCCTAACGCGATGCTCATCAACCCAACTGTCGACGAGCCGCCGCGCACCAGCACGCTTTCGCCGGCTTGCAGATTCAAGCCGACGTGCAGCGAGCCATACGCGGTTTGCAGCATTTCCGGCAAGGCGCCGACCAGCGACCAATCGAGGTTAGTCTTGAGCGGAATCATCGCGGTGTGCGGCACCAGGCAATACTCGGCATAGGTGCCGTCGATGGCGCGACCGAGGCCGCCCATCATCATCGCCACTTGCTGGCCAACTTGGTACGGCGAGTCCGGCGCCGTGGCGCTGATCACGCCGACGCCTTCGATGCCAAGCACCCGCGGATAGTGAAAATCGCCATCCGATTCGCCCTTGCGGCTAGTGACCTCCGATTCGTTGACGCCAAACGCTTTGACCTGGACGACATCGTGGCCGGCCACCGGCTGCGGCGTCGGTAGCGTCACCGACTTCAAGGCACTGGCCGGCACTGGTTCACTAATTTGAATTGCTTGCATCTGTGAATTTCTCCTCATTGATAACCCTAGGCTGGCCTTACGCCAACGCGTACGCCAACCAGCCGAATTTCGTGGCGCCATGCGTGACCAAGGCGTCCCCGGCGTTGAGCTGCCACAGCACCGGTTGCGGCTGCAGCGCTTGCGCTTGGCAATACGCCTGCAACGCGCGCAGGCCGCGGTCGATACCGGCTTGCGTATTTTCCACCCACACACGAACGTACCGCCCCGCCGGCCGTTCCAGCTGCGGAATATACGGCTCGTCTGCGTGGTGAGTCGTGGCCTTGAGAATGCGAAACGACGCGGCCATGTAGCCGCCGGGATTGGTCACCGGCAAATCCGTGATGAATCCGGACGTCTCGGTGTCTAACAGCGCCGCGGCGCCGAGCTCCCGGTAAAACTCGGCGAACAGCGTGGCGATTTCTGCTTCTGTGCAATCCACCGCCTTGCGCGAACACCAATACGTGGCGGCCGGTAACGCCGTGACCACCGGTTGGTACGGCTGCGGCGGGGCCGCGGCGGTTTGCGCCGCCAAGCGTTGCGCCAAGATCGCCTGAATGTGCTGAAGCTGCGTGAGTTGCCCGGTGATTTTGCTTAGCGCTTGTTGCAACTCCGGCTGGGATTGCTGACTGCCGGCTTGAATCGCCTTAATCTGCGCCAGCGACAACCCGACGTCGCGCAGCCCCAGGATGGTCAGCAACGCGTAGACCTGGTTATAATCATAATAGCGATAACCCGAGGCGCTTTTCTTCACGGGTTGAAAAACGCCTTGTTCATCGTAGAAAATCAACGTGCGCCGCGTCGTGTTGGCTAACTTCGCCATTTCACTGATTTTCAGCATGTCCCTACCCCTTCCATGATTGTGCCGTGACGTGACAGCTAAGCTCGGCTGCCGAATCACCTCACCAACATGCTGAGTATAAACTATCACGTGACGTGACAGTCAAGCCTACTCGAGGCAAAAATAAATCCGGGCCGCCCGGCGCTAACGCGTGGGTGACCCGGATCGATTTTTACTGACTGGTTCATTCGGTGCGGCTAGTCAGTATCGTCACGCCGCTTCTTGGCGTAACCCAGCAGCCTAAACAGGCTGAGGACCGCGACGCCGATCATCCCGGCAGGACTCGTGGCATCGCCGGCGGCTGGCAGGTTGGCCTGACTCTGCGGAGCCGTTGGCTGGCTGGTTGGCGCCGGCGTTGCCGCCTTGGCCATCGCCGCCTTAAGCGCGGCGATGGCACTTTGCAGCTGCGCGGTGGTCGCCTGGCCAGCGGCCGCAGCGCGCTTCACCTGCTCGTATTTCGCCATGGCCGCGGCCACAGCGGCGTTACCGGCCCGCTTTGCCGCATCAGCCAGCTGATCGCCGGACTTGATGGCAGCTTGGCGCGCCGTGGCAGCGTTGGTCACCGCATTTTGCAACGCGTCGGCTGCGGCTTGGAGCGCCGCGGTGCTGGCTTCGTTGTTGGCGGCTGCAGTTTGCACAGCCTTGAAGTGAGCCAACGCTTTTGCTACGGTTGGTTCTTGCGCCACGCCCTTGGTCGTCGCCTGCTTGGCAGCAGCGGCGCCAGTGGCGGTCGCCGTTGCGCGCGCTTTCGCCGCGGCGGTCACTGCGGCTTGCAACGCGGCAGTTGCCTGCTGAATCGCGGTGGTGCTGCTCGTTGGCTCGGCAAGCAGCGCGTCACGCGCGGCTTGAGCCTTGGCCACCGCATCATCCAGCGCATACGGCGCGGTTGGCACGGTCACGGCCCGAGCCGCCGTCGCTGCGTCGATGGCGGTTTGCACCGCCTTGGCCGCGGCCGCCACTTCGGCAGACGTCTTCGTTTCGGCGTCGGCGCCGGCGACTGTGTCGTGGTAAGCCTTGATTGCGGTGGCAACGTCACCGTCTTGGGCCACCCCGGCAGTTGTCGCGCCGGCGACCGTATTATCGCCTGCCGTTTCGGCGGCGTCACGGTCAGCCTTTGCCTTGGTGATGGCGGCGTTGTAGGCCTGCGTGGCAGTGGTAATCTCATCGGTTGAACTCGTCGGCTCGGCCAAAATGGTTTGGAGCTTGGCCTTCACTGCCGCGAGCGCGGGCTCATTACCTACCGGGCTGGCCGGTTGGGCCAACGCCGTTTTCGCAGCGGTATTCGCCTGGTTCGCATCAGCGATGGCCTGTTGCACGGCTTGAGCCGCGGTGGCGACTGCCGCCGTCGTGGCCGTGCCAGCATCGGCCGCCTTGACCACATCATTGTACGCAGCAATAGTCTTGGCGACGTCGGTATTCTGGTTGACCCCATCAGTTGTGGCCTGGCTGACCGTCGAATCTCCCGTGGTCTTGGCAGTATCGCGGGCCGTCTTGGCGGCGCTGATGGCGTTGTTGTACTTGGTGACGGCGTCGTTAATCGCAGTCGTGGCACTGGCTGGATCGGCCAGCAGGTCTTGCAGTGCAGCCTTGGCGGTCGTTACCGGCGCCTCGTTGGCAACGGGCTGAGCATCTTGTGCCAGGGCCGTCTTCGCCGCGGTGTTAGCTTGCGTCGCGGCATCGATTGCGGCTTGCACGGCTTGCGCAGCCGCATTAACTTCGGCAGTCGTCGCTGCGGCGTTGTCCGCCTTGCCAACCACCGTCGTGTAGTTGGCGATAGCCGCGGCAACATCGGTGTTGGCGGCGACGCCAGCGGTTGTTGCCTTGGCGACAGTGGCCGCGCCGTTATCGGTGGCGCTGGTCCGCGCCGCTTTAGCGGTGGAAATGGCATTGGTGTAAGCCGTTGCCAAAGTGCTTAACTGGTCATTTGGCGTCGTCGGATCGGCTAAAGCTGTGGCCAAACTGGTCTTCGCTGCGCTGACCGGTGCTTCGTTGCTAACCGGGTCGGCCGCTTGGTTCAATGCGGTCGAGGCTGCAGCTTTAGCCTGGTTGGCAGCAGCGATTGCTGTTTCTAGGGCATGGGTGGCCGCGGTGATAGCCGCGGTCGTGCCGTTGTTCGCAACCGCCGATGCTTGGGCTGTGGTCAGGTCGTTTTGGGCCTGAAGCACGGCTGGGTTTTGCGCCAGCTCAGGCGTGACTTTCGCCAACGTCGTCGTAGCGTCATCGTCAGCAGTCTTACGTAGCGGTGCCGCAGTGTTGATTGCCTGCGTCAACGCATCAATGGCCGCTTGTTTGTCCGCGGTCGCGGTGGTTGGCTTTAACGCCGCGATGACGGTTAAGGCCGTTGCGACATCTGGTTCTTTGCTGTATGGGCTGGCAGTGGTGGCGGCGTTCTTGATTGCATCATCCACCGTGTTGGCAGCTGTGACCGCTTGAGTCAACGCGTTCGTCGCCGCGGTGATTGCCGCAGTGGTCCCTTTGTCTTGTTCAGCATTATCGAGTGCTGTTTGGAGATC
>NZ_AZDJ01000035.1 GCF_001434705.1 Lacticaseibacillus nasuensis JCM 17158 | reverse complement strand
AAATCGAAAAGCCCTATCACATTTACGAAACTTTGTTCAGTTTTCAAAGGACTACCCGCCGTCAATCTGGCGCTGAAAAGCAGCGTCAATCGCCTTGACGACGTTTTCTATAATATCAACCAAACCGCATAGCGTCAACTGTTTTTTAAGGTAATCTGTGCTTCCGAACGTTTCATTAAGCTAGTACAATTTCGTCTGTAAATCGCGCCTGGTTCTCGTTAACAATACCGATATCATCCGGATAAACAAAAAGCAGCCAAGTTGGCTGCTTGCTGTCATTATGGGCGTAACGTAGGAAATAGAAGGACATCGCGAATCGAAGCAGCATCCGTCAGTAACATCACTAACCGATCGATACCGATCCCTAGACCCCCTGTTGGCGGCATGCCATACTCCAGCGCTTCGATGTAATCCTCGTCGATGCCTTGCGCCTCGTCGTTGCCTTCCGTGCGTTCCTTGGCTTGCGCCTCAAACCGCTGGCGTTGATCGATGGGATCATTCAGTTCCGTAAAGGCATTGGCGTACTCATTGCCACCGATAAACAGCTCGAAGCGATCCACGAACCGCGGGTCGCGCTGGCTCTTCTTAGCCAGTGGCGACACCTCGATGGGATGCCCGTAAACAAACGTTGGCTGCGTCAGTGTGTCTTCTACGAAGGTTTCGAAAAAGGCGTTGATGATATGGCCCGTCGTCCAGTACGGTTCAAACTTGACGCCGTGCTTGGTCGCCAGCTCGCGCGCCGCCGCAGCGTCCATCGGTTCCCAGAAGTCCACCCCGGTGGCGGCCTTAATGGCGTCCACCATGTGCACCCGAGCAAACGGCGCAGCTAAATCAATGGCTTGGCCTTGGTAGGTAATCTGGCCAGAGCCCAGCACCTTTTGCGCAGCAAACCGGAAAATGCCTTCCGTTTCCGTCATCACATCCGTCAAATCCCAGTAGGCGGCGTATGTTTCCAGCTCCGTGAACTCCGGGTTGTGCTTGGTATCGATCCCTTCGTTACGGAATACGCGCCCAATCTCGTAGACGCGCTCCATGCCGCCGACAATCAGGCGCTTGAGGTGCAGCTCCAAGGCGATCCGCAAGTATAAATCGATATCCAAGGCATTATGGTGCGTGATGAATGGCCGCGCATTCGCCCCACCGGCTTGATTATGCAACACCGGGGTCTCTACTTCTAGAAAGCCATTACTATC
This sequence comes from Lacticaseibacillus nasuensis JCM 17158, assembly GCF_001434705.1. Lineage (GTDB taxonomy): Bacteria > Bacillota > Bacilli > Lactobacillales > Lactobacillaceae > Lacticaseibacillus > Lacticaseibacillus nasuensis. Next base: position 37,327 of record NZ_AZDJ01000035.1, on the reverse strand, counting down.
CAAGTATTCACGCACCGCGCTAATGATTTTACTCCGGCGCACAAAGCGGTCAAAACTGTCGGGGTTAGCAATCAAGTCGAGGTAACGCTGGCGATAGATCTGTTCAACGTTGGTCAACCCGTGGTACTTATCGGGTAGTGGCCGCAACGCCTTACTCAGGTGCGTGACGTGACTGGCCCGAATAGTCAACTCACCGGAGTCCGTCTTCATGACATCCCCGGCGATGCCGAGAAAGTCTCCCAAGTCGGCCTTCTTAAAGATTTGATAGTTGTCTTCACCGACTCGGTCCTTGCGCACATAGACCTGAATACGCCCGCTACGGTCGCGAAAATCGGCAAAGCCGACCTTCCCCTTGCCGCGTTTGGACATCATCCGCCCGGCGATCACGACCTCGTGCCCAGCTTCGAGTAAGTCTTCCTTGGTTTCGTCATCATACTGGGCATGCACGTCTGCTGCCAGCGCCGTGCGGTCAAACCGGTGCCCGAATGGATCGATTCCGGCTTCCCGTAAGGCATCCATCTTCTCTCGCCGGGCCTGCATTTGATCATTCAATTCGCCTTGTTGCTTTGCCACCACAGTTCCTCCGTTTCTCTAACGCACGTGCCCTTCGGCGAGTCGCGCTTCCGTCGTTGCCACAAATTCATCGAAAATATCGTCTACTGCTTGTTCCGTGTCGACCGAGTTGACCGCATTTTTGGTCCGAGCCGCCCGCGGGATACCCTTGAGGTAGTACGCCGCTTGAGAGCGGAATTCCCGCACGGCCAGGTGCTCGCCCTTGAGTTCCACCAGCCGGTGCAACTGGAGCTTGGCCGTCTGGATTTTCTCGCGAGGCGTTGGCTCTGGAATCAACTCGCCGGTGCGCAGATAGGTCTCGACCTGCTGCAACAGCCAAGGGTTGCCCAAGGCGGCGCGGCCGATCATCACGGCATCGGCCCCGACTTCCGTCAGCATGCGCTTGGCGTCTTGCGGGGTCCGCACGTCACCGTTGCCCATGAACGGAATGGTCAGCTTGCTTGCCACCTGCTTAAGAATATCCCAGTCGGCGTGGCCGCTGTACAGCTGCTTGCGCGTCCGGCCGTGCATGGCCAAAGCCGCCGCCCCGGCCCGCTCGGCCGCCAAGGCATTCTCCACCGCATACACGTGGTCTTCGTCCCAGCCGGTCCGCATCTTCACCGTCACCGGTTTGTCTACGGCGTCCACCACAGCGGCGACCATTTCGTAGACCTTGTTGGGGTCTAAGAGCCAGTGAGCGCCGGCATCGGTCTTGGTGACTTTCGGCACGGGGCAGCCCATGTTGATATCGATGATGTCTGCCGGTGTGTTTTCCGCAACGAACTTCGCCGCGTTGACCAACGTTTCCTTGGTGCCACCGAAAATCTGAATGGAAATTGGGTGCTCACGCGGATCCACGAACAACATGCTCAGCGTCTTGGCATTGTGATACATGATGCCGCGGTCGCTGATCATTTCACACACAACCAATCCCGCGCCGAACTCCTTAGCCGTCACGCGAAACGCCGCGTTGGTCACCCCGGCCATGGGGGCCACGACGACCCGGTTCGGAATCGTCACGTTGCCGATTTGCCAACTTAAATCATCAGTCATGTGCTTCACTCCGTTTCTTGATGCTGGTTAACTCTGCTTCACTATAGTGGTACTGGGCGCCACAAAACTTGCAGGTCACCTCGGCACCATGGTCTTCTTCAATCATCTGGGTCAACTCGCGAGGGGCCAGCGTCGCCATCACCTCAGCAAAGTGGTCCTTGCTGCAGGTGCAGGCAAAACTCAGCGGCCGCCGCTCGAGTACTTTTACCGGAGTGGCCCCCATCACGCGGCCCACCAATCCTTCGGCACTAACGCCGGCCTTAAGCAGCTCAGAAACCAGCGGTAACGTCTTCACGTTCGTCTCTAACGCCGTCAACGCCTGGTCACTGGCGCCGGGCAAGGCCTGCACCATGAAGCCACCGGCCACTTTCACCGAGCCATCGGCATTGACGAACACGGACAACCCCACCGCGGCAGGAATCTGTTCGGACTTGGCCAGGTAATAGGCAAAATCCTCTCCGAGCTCACCGGACACCAGCGGTACCTGCCCCGTGAACGGTTCGCCGACGCCGAGGTCCTTGGTCACAGCCAATAAGCCGCGTTTACCCACAGCGCGGGCGACGTCGAGCTTGCCCACCACGTTCAACGGCAGGTTGACCTGCGGGTTTTGCACGTAGCCGCGCACCGTTCCCTTGGCCGTACCATCGGCGATGATGGCACCAACCGGGCCGTCCCCTTTGATCCGCACCGTGATCAGGCCTTGGTCATCCTTCAACCCCGCCGCGGCTAACAAACTGGTGCCGATGAGCGTCCGCCCGAGGGCTGCCGTGGCGGTAGGTAGTGTGGCGTGGCGCCGTTGCGCTTCCCCCACCGTCGCACTGGCGTCCACCGTAAAAATCCGAAACGCGCCATCTGTGGAGACAGCGGTCACTAATTGATCCGTCATGATTGCTTCCTTTCCACTTGTCACGCGTCATCCGTAAACGCCAATATCATACCAGAAAGCCGCCGCGGATGCTAGAAGCCCCCGAAGCGACAAAACAACCCCGGCTCGCAGAGCCAGGGTTGTCATCAGCAAACTGCCACTAGATTTCGTGATCGGGCGTCGTGCTGCTCGATTCGGAAACGCTAGGCGCAGTGGTTTCACTATCACTCGTGCTGGCAGCGGTACTGGTTGACTCGCTGTCCGTCGTGCTGGTGGTTTCACTTTGCTTGGCGGCGTCTTTTTGCTCGAGGGCCTTCTTAGCTTCCTCAAACGACGCGGCGGTTTCACTTGGGAATTGGTCTTGTTGCTTGTCAGGCATCTTCCCGGTGTTGAAAATCTCGAGGATTTCCTTTTCGTTCAACGTCTCGTACTTCAGCAGCGCCTCGGCAATGGCTTTGTGCTGTTCGCGATGGCTTTGAATGATGTCGTAGGCGCGCTTGTGGCCTTCGTCGATGATGCGGCGAATCTCGTCGTCCACGGCCGCGGCCGTTTCCTGCGAGTATGGCGGCATCTGACCGTAATTGGCGCCGACGAATGGCTGGCCGTTAGACTCCAGGGTCACTGTGCCGATGCGATCGCTCATCCCGTATTGGGTGATCATCGCGCGGGCCATGTTGGTGGCCTGTTCGAAGTCGTTGGAGGCCCCGGTGGCTTCGACGCCGAAGATGATTTCTTCAGCCGTCCGGCCACCCATTAAGCCGGCAATCTGTTCCTGCATGTCCTTTTTGGTCAGCATGAACTGATCTTCCTTCGGCAAGGTGATCGCGTAACCGCCGGCGCGGCCCCGCGGAATGATGGTGACCTTCCGCACAACGCGAGAATCCGACAGCACCAACCCGATGACGGCGTGGCCGGCTTCGTGATAGGCGACCATTTGCCGGTCCTTATCACTCATGACGCGGTCCTTCTTCGCCGGCCCGGCAACGACGCGGTCCTCGGCTTCGTCGATGTCACTGGCATCGATTTCCTTCTTGCCCCGCCGCGCGGCAACTAAGGCCGCTTCGTTCAGCAGGTTTTCCAGATCCGCCCCGACAAAACCTGGGGTGGTGCGGGCGATTTCCTTCAAGTCGACATCGGCCGCCAACGGCTTGTTCTTGGAGTGAACCTTCAAAATGGCTTCACGGCCCTTGACGTCGGGCTGGCCCACCAGAATCTTCCGGTCGAAACGCCCTGGCCGCAGTAAGGCCGGATCGAGGACATCGGACCGGTTGGTGGCGGCCATCACGATGACGCCTTCGTTCCCGGTAAACCCGTCCATTTCAACCAGCAACTGGTTCAAGGTTTGTTCCCGTTCGTCGTGGCCACCGCCCATGCCGGCACCACGTTGGCGCCCAACGGCATCGATTTCATCGATGAAGATGATGGCTGGCGCGTTTTTCTTGGCCTGTTCGAAGAGGTCCCGGACTCGGCTGGCCCCGACCCCGACGAACATTTCGACGAAGTCAGACCCAGAAATCGAGAAGAACGGTACGCCGGCTTCACCGGCAACGGCCTTGGCGAGCAAGGTTTTACCAGTACCAGGAGGCCCCTCGAGGAGCACCCCGGCTGGAATGCGAGCGCCTAACGCGGAGAACTTACGCGGATCCTTCAAGAATTCGACGACTTCGACGAGTTCTTGTTTCTCCTCTTCTTCGCCGGCGACATCCGAGAAGCGGACCTTGTTGGCCTTCTTGTCGGCTTGCTTGGCCTTGGACTTGCCGAAGTTCATCACCCGGCCGTTGCCGCCGCCTTGCCCGGCTTGGTTCATCATCATGTAGAAGAACACCATGAAAATGACCAGTGGCAAGACGGTCAGCAACAGGCTGACCCAGACGCTTGAATTCGACTCGGCGGCCGTGTTAGTTTTCACCGAGTTGTCCTCGGCGGTTTTTTGAATCGTGTTCAGCAGCGAATCATTCGTCGGAATGTACGCGGAAAACGTCTTGGTGGTACTGGACTGGCTACCAAAGAGGCTCAGCGAGTCGTTGCCGCCGCTGACCTTCTTGGCCTGCCGGTATTCCCCGGTTACTTTATAGACGCCACCTGACGGCTGCAGTTCGAAGGATTTCACTTCGTTTTTCTTCAGCGCGCTGACGAATTGGCTTGATTGCAGCTCTTGCGTCTGGCTACCGCCACTATCGCGCAGGTACACCGCAAACCCGGTTACCAGCAACACAAACAAGATGACGTAGGTCAGTGTGCTGCTAAATAACCCATTTTGTTTTTTATTCATGCAAAACCTCCAGCAACATTATCTCTCTATCTTACTACATGCACGTCCAAGTGTGGTTAGTTCTCATAAACTGTCGGACGCAACACCCCAATGTACGGGAGGTTACGATAGCGTTCAGCATAATCAAGCCCGTAGCCGACCACGAACTCGTTGGGCACGGTGGTCCCAACGTAATCGGCATGAACTTCCACGACGCGCCGCTCGGTTTTATCCATCAGCGTGCAGATCTTCACGGAATTCGCGTCGCGGGTCTTGAACAACTTCATCAGGTACGACAAGGTCCGCCCGGTGTCGACGATGTCTTCGACGATCAAGACGTCGCGCCCTTTGACGCTCGTGTCGAGGTCCTTGATGATCTTGACTTCGCCGCTACTTTCCGTGGCGTCGCCGTAACTGGACACATCCATAAAGTCGATTTCACAGTAGTCATCGATGGCCCGCACCAAGTCGGTGGTGAACATGATGGCGCCTTTTAAAATACAGACCACTAACGGATTCTTCCTGGCGTAGTCACGTTTGATTTCACCGGCTAACCGCTTGATGATCGCGTTGATCTCGGCGGTTGAATACAACACTTTTAAAATATCGTCATTCATCGCTAACTCCTTCATCCGTTAATCGACAAGCAATCACAGGTTGAAGTATATCAGTATCAACGCGTTGAAACAATTGAGCTGGCGCAATTCCTTGGCACCACACCACCGCGTGGCCATGGGCGATCACCCACCAGCTGGCGCGCTGCGCCGCCGGGACCTTGTGGTTGATGAACCACCGGCGCAACAGCTGATGGTGGCCATCGGCTAAGTGCAGCCGATCCCCCGGCTGGCGGTGCCGCAACACCAACGGTTCAGCGCTCACCGGCACGACCCAAGCCGTCGCCGGCGGGGCCGCCTGAGCCAACGCAAGCGCCATGGTGGCCGAGAGTTGGTGCCACTCCCCGGGTCGCAACAGGCGCGGTGCGGCCGCCACGGCGGCCGCCGCCCAAGTCAGCGTGTGGTTCGCCACGATCAGGTGGCGCTGACCAACGGCAAACAACCGGCGGCCGGTGGTGGCGAGCGCCGTCAACACCTGCTGCTGCGTCGCCCAGGCCAGCCGCGGGCCGCTGGCAGCGAGCACCCGCTGCAAAACGAGGGCCTGCACCGCTGCCGGCTGGTCCATTACCCCGCGCCAGTCCGCCCCGGTGGGGGTTTGCACACTGGCGACCAGCTGGTTCAACGCCGGTTGGGCTAAGGCCAAGAGGCCGCGCTGCTCGGTGGTAAACCGCGTCACGTGCGTCAGCAGGCCTGGGTTCTCCTGCTTTAAGGCAGGCATCACGGCGGCGCGCAAGTGGTTGCGGCTAAAGTGCTGATTGGCGTTGCTGGCGTCTTCCATGCTCGGCACCTGATGGCTTTCGGCATAGGCGCGCAGCTCGGCCTTGCTGAGCGGCAACAGCGGTCGCAAGAGGCGAACGCCGGCGCTTAATCGCGCCGGCGAGATGCCGCTCATGGCGGCGCTGGCGCCCGAGCGCGCCAGGCGAAACAACACGGTCTCAGCCTGATCGTCGGCGTGATGCGCCGTCATGATGACCGTCGCCCCGACGTCTTGGGCCACCCGGTGCAAAAACGCGTACCGGGCTTGGCGAGCCGCGGCCTCCACGCCGGTGGCAGGGTGCGCCGCCACCGGCCACGAGCCGGTTTGCACCGGCACGCCAAGACGTGTGGCATACGCCTGCACCAGCGCCGCCTCGGCGGCGCTTTCGGCGCGCAGCTGGTGGTTAAAGTGCGCCACCGTCAGCGGGTAGGGCCGGCCGGGCAGGCGAGCCAGCAGCGTGAGCAACACCATCGAGTCAACGCCACCGGACACGGCGACGACGATTTTGGTCCCTGGTGCCAGGTGAAACGGCGCCAACAGCTGCTGCATGGATTCCATCACGGCTCCCCTTTCTCAGGCGGGTATGGCCACCTTAGCATTTTCCCAACAGGCGGTCCCCAGCCTTTAGACTGATTATGACAAGGTGTCGCAGTCAAGAATGAGCCTCAAGGCGACATCGTGATGATGTGTCTCGAGGCTCATTGCTGTTAATTGCGGCGGCCGCCGCGACCGCCGCGCTTACCTTCGGTGTTCTTACGCAGGCTGCTCAGCCGATCTTCACTTTCCTTAAGAAACCCGGACATCAGCGAATCAAAATCGCCCTTGTCCGGCGCATCGTGATGATTGCTGGCGTGGCTATCACGGCGCGGTGCCGGCCGGCTAGCGGCATGGTGCTGCGCCGGCGCGTGGCTTTGGTGCGACGGGGCGGCACCGGCGGGATGAGGCTGGGCCTTACGAATCGATAGGCCAATCTTCCCGTCCTTGATGCTCACCACCACCACGGTGACTTCATCCCCGAGGCTCAAGACGTCGTGAATATCCTTAACGTACCCATCGGAAATCTCGCTGATGTGCACCAGGCCGGACTTGCCCTCTCCTAAATCGACAAAGGCGCCAAAGTTCGTGATCCCTGTGACCTTGCCCGTGACCTTTGCGCCAATTTCAAGTGCCATATACCTAAAAATCCTCCTCGTGGGAAACTTGCAACATTCGTGTAGTATACCACGATGCGGCGCTATTTGTCTGTGCTCGTGGTGGTGGGACTGGCGGCGAGACCCGGCAAAGCGAAGACCGTTTCGCCTTTCTTCGACACCAGATACTTCTCCCGCACCAGCTTCATCAGGTAGTCTTCATCGTTTAACTGGTTGATTTGAATCTTTAAGGCGGCCTTGGTCGCCTTGGTTTTCTTCAAGGTGTGCTGGGCAGACGCAACCGTGGTGCGGCTGTGGGCAATCGCACGTTGCGTGTGAATAAACGCGCCGACGCCAACCGCCACCACCAAGGCGAACGTGGCCAATAATAGGACCAGTCGCCGCCGGTGCACGCGGTGGGCCCGCTGCGCCGCCAAGCTGGGCTTGGTCGGGGCCGCAGGTTGCTGAGGCCGTAGTTGATGAATCTTCGCCGGTTGTTGCATCTGGCTCCCTCTTTTCCGGATTGATACTGCTAGTATAACAAATTCCGGGTCACTTCAGCAGGGAGCGGTCAGTAATTTTCCTTATAAGTTTCACTGACAATCTCGTACATTTCCCCTGCGGCATCCTTTTTCGTCGTTTCCAGTAAGGCCGTCACCTTAACCGTCAACGTTTTGTTGCCAAACGCCACCACCAAGGTGTCCCCGACGCTGACGTCGGAGCTAGACTTAGCCACCTTATCGTTAATGGTAATGCGCCCTTTGTCGGCAATTTCCTTGGCGACGGTGCGCCGCTTGATGATTCGAGAGACCTTTAAAAATTTATCTAATCGCATGAGTTTCCTTTCGTCACGATCGGTGTCGCCGCAGCGCCTTCAACAGCCGCCGGCCAAATGGCAAGGCCAACACTTCGCGAATGGACAAGAGGCGGACCGCACTGGCCGCACCAATAAAACTAACTAAGCCAACGAGAACGCCGACGCCGCTTTGCAACAACGCCGCCAGCCGGCTGGTCAACGGCCACCACGCCAGCGTCAGCGCGACCACCAGGACCATGACGCCGGTGCACAAGCCGAGCTTGGCCAAGAAGTGATCCCGCCGCCGCGCCGTGATCGGCGCCGGCAGCTGTAGATGCGTCAAGAGGCCAATCACCCCCAGCGCCAACACCGTGGCCGCCGCCGCCCCCATCGTGCCGGTGAGGCGGACCAAGGGCGGCGTGGCGACGAGTTTCACCACCAGCCCGATGGCCAACGCCCAGCCGGCCTTGGCGAACTGATTGCTGCTTTGCAAGATCGCGGCATCGGCGTTGATCAACGCCACCAATAAGATGGCAACGACGTAGACCTGTAGGGTCAATGTACCAGCCGTGTCGCCAAACAGCAACCAATTCACCGCCGGCATGATGGCAATCAATCCCGCCGTGGCAGCCACGGCCATCACCTGGGTGAAGCGCACCAGGCGCTGGGCGGTGCCGACAAACGCCGCCTGTTGCCGCTGGACAAAGGCGGTGGCTAGCCCGGGCAGCAGGCTCGTCGACAGCGCCGTGGCCACCACCAAGCCGAGTTGCACGAGCGGCTGACCGCGGTCATAGACCCCTTTTAGCGCCTTGGCCACGGCCGGGTCCACCCCGGCGGCAACGAGGCCCTTGGTGACCGTGAAGCTATCGATCAGCTGCAGCAACACCACCATCGCCGCAAACATGGCAATCAAGCCGCCTTCGCGCACGAGGCGGCCGGCCAATTGACGATAAGCCGCCCACCCCGGCCAGGTAAAGCGCTGGGTGGCCACCACGCGCCAATACGCCGGCACGATGACAACTAGCGCCGCGGCGCCGCCGAAAAACGCCCCGCTCATGGCGATGGCCCCCATTTGGTAAACCGACCACCCCAGGCGCCCGGCGAGCCAAGCCGCCAGCAAAATCACCGCCACGCGCACGACTTGTTCAACCACCTGGCTGACGGCCGTTTTGGTCATATCGTAAGTGCCTTGGTAGTAGCCGCGAATCGTGGCCAACAGCGGCATCACCAAAAACATGAAGGCGACGGTTTGGATGAGGTCGGCGAGGTCGCCATCGCCCATCCAAGTGGCGATCAAACCGGCGCCGAGCTCCAAGGCGATAAACGTGGCCCCGGCCAGCCAACTCAGCAACACCATCAGCCGGTGCGCCACTTGCGCCTGCTCGGCGGGCTCGGCCGCCTCAGCGACGACCTTGGAAATAAACACGGGAAACCCGGACAACGCGAAGGTCATGCCGATGCCATACAGCGGGTACACCTGCTGGTACACGTAAAAGCCGGTGTCGCCCACCATGTTTTGAAACGGGACGCGATACACGGCGCTCAGGACCTTGGCGATCAAGGTCGCCACTGATAAGGCCCAGGCACCGGCCATCAGGCGCTTCATTTGCCGATTTTGCATGCCGGCTCCTTTCTGGTTAAGGGGCGACGACTGTGGCCAGGGCCTCGAGGACTTCGCTGAGTTCGTGCAGCCAATCCGCTGTCGTCATCGCGGCGGGCACGGTCAAGGTGATGCGCATGGTTTGCTCAGGCATCCCCACCCGCGCCTTCAGCGTCGTGTGTTGAAGCACCTCAAATACCGGGGTGCCTTGGAGCTTCGCGCTGGCCGCCGGGGTCAAGTCGATGAACAACTGCTGCTGGTCGCGGCGAATCTTCACCACTTGGCCGCGGTCGGCGAAGCGCTTGAGGTGCGTCACGGCCAACAAGTTGGCCACGGCCGGTGGGTAATCGCCGAAGCGGTCGATTAAATCGGCCACCAGCTCGTCTTCTTGCGCCTGGTTGGTGATTTCCCGCATGCGTTTGTACAGCTCGATTTTCTGGCGCGAGTCGCTGACGTAGCTGTCCGGCAGGTAGGCCTCGATGTCCAGCTCCACCTCGGTGTCGGTGGTCGGCGCGGCCTTGGTTTTGCCGCGCTTTTCGGCCACGGCGTCCCCCAGCATCTGGGTGTACAGGTCATACCCCACCGAGTCGATGAAGCCGTGCTGCTGGGACCCTAAGAGGTTGCCGGCGCCACGAATGGCCAAGTCGCGCATGGCAATCTTAAAGCCGCTGCCCAGCTCGGTAAAGTCCTTGATGGCCTGCAGCCGCTTTTCGGCCTCGCTGGTCAAGACGCGGTTGGGCTGGTACATGAAGTAGGCGAACGCCACTCGGCTCGAGCGGCCGATCCGGCCCCGCAACTGATACAACTGGGAGAGGCCATAGTGATCCGCGTCTTCGATGATCAACGTGTTGACATTGGGCATGTCGACGCCGGTTTCGATGATGGTGGTGGTGACCAAGACGTCATAGGCGCCGTGAATGAAGTCGTAGATGACGTTTTCCAGCTGGGTCTCCGTCATTTGCCCGTGGGCATAGGCAATCGTCGCACTGGGCACCAATTGCTGCAACTGGTCGACGGTGCGCTCAATGTCGGCCACGCGGTTGTGCAGGTAAAACACCTGGCCGCCGCGCTCCAGCTCGCGCTCGATGGCCTCGCGCAAGACGCCGGCGTTTTGTTCCATGACAAAGGTCTGAATCGGATAGCGGTTGGTCGGCGGCGTTTCGATGACGCTGAGGTCGCGCACGCCGAGCATCGACATGTTCAAGGTCCGCGGAATCGGCGTGGCCGTCAGCGTCAAGACGTCGACGTTTTGCCGCAGCGCCTTGATGCGCTCCTTGTGCTTGACGCCGAAGCGCTGCTCCTCGTCGATGACCAACAGGCCGAGCTGCTTGAACTGAATGTCCTTGGACAACAGCCGGTGGGTGCCGACGACAATGTCCACCGAGCCGTTCTTCAAGCCGGCAATGGTTTCTTTGATTTGCGCCTTGGTGCGAAAGCGCGACAGCATGCCAATCGACACCGGAAAATCGGCGAAGCGGTCGCTCATCGTGTCGAAGTGCTGCTGGGCCAAAATCGTCGTCGGCACCAAAATGGCCACCTGCTTGTTGTTCTCCACGGCCTTAAACGCGGCGCGCAAGGCGACCTCGGTTTTGCCGAAGCCGACATCCCCGACCAACAGCCGGTCCATCGGGCGCGGCTTCTCCATGTCGCGCTTGATCTCCTTCACGGAGCGCAGCTGGTCCGGGGTTTCCGGATACGGGAACTCGGCCTCAAAGGCCCGCTGCAAGTCATCGTCCGGGGCGAAGGCAAAGCCTGGCTCGGCCTCCCGCGCGGCATACAGCTTGATCAAGTCGTCGGCGATGTCTTCAATCTTGGCGGCAACGCGGCGCTTAGTTTTCTGCCATTCCGCGCCGCCGAGCTTGTTGATCTTGGGCTTCTTGCCTTCGGAGGCGACGTATTTTTGCACCAGGTGCAGTTGCGACACGGGAATGAACAGCTTGTCGCCTTTTTGGTACAAGATGGTGATGTAGTCTTGGTGCACGCCGTCGACTTCTAAAGTCTGCATGCCGACGTATTGCCCAATCCCGTGGTTGACGTGAACCACGTAGTCGCCGGGGGTCAGCTCGGTGTAGCTACGCAGGCGCTCGGCGTTGGCCAGGGTTTGGTGGCGGGCGTGGCGCTTGGGTTGTTGGTTATACAGCTCGTGTTCGGTGACGACGACGAGTTTTGAATCCGGCAGCTCGAAGCCGTTTTGCAGCGTGCCGACGACGACCTGCACGGCGTTGGGCAAGATCTCCTCAGGTTCGCTAATCACGCTGTCGATTTCAAAATCGCGCAGCGTCTCGCTGAGCTTCTCGGCTCGCGCCTTGGTTTGCACCAAAAAGACGACCGTTTGGTGCTGCTTGCGCCAGCGGTCGGTTTCGGTTTTCAAGAGCGGCATTTGGCTGAAAAACTGCTGGACGTCGCGCGACGCCACGTTGGTCAGTGAATCCAGCCGCAGGTTGCCCATGCCCTTCTGGAACAGATTCAGGTACAGCTGCGGGTGCTTGCTGTGGTGCACCAGGTCTTGAATGGCCGGGTTGGGCCACTCGCTGACGCGCATGCCGCTGGTTTGCAGGCCCGTTGCCCAATCCAAGGTGTCTTGCAACAAGGTGACGTCGCTGTCGAGGATGCGGGCGTATTCATCGAAGACAAATAAGGCCGCCGGCTGGACGTAATCCACCAGCCGGGTGCCTTCTGGATACAACACGTCGGCATAGGCGCCCAGTTGCTCCGGCCGCTCGCCGCTTTGCAGTAACGCCGCGGCGGCCAACGCCCCATTGGTAATGCCTTGCTTGGCCTCTTTGGTCTTCGCCTTGGCCTTGGCCGCCGTGGCGGCATGCGCCAGACGCTCGCCGGTGGCCACTAGCCGGGCGTGGTCGGCGATCAAATCCGTGGCCGGCGGAATCACGACCGACTCGAGATTGGCGATGCTGCGTTGGGTGCCCATGTCAAAACTGCGCAGCGAATCCACCTCGGTGTCAAACAGCTCGATGCGCACCGGGTTGTCTTGGTTCAACGGGTAAATGTCGATGATGCCGCCGCGAATGGCGAACTGGCCGGGGGTGCCAACCAAGGTGTCGCGGCTGTACCCCATCGCCACCAGCTGCGTCGCCAAGCGTTGCGGGTCGATGTCGCTGTTCATGGACAGGGTCAAGGTCGCTTGTTGCCAAGCATCAGGCGGCGGTAACAGGCGCTTCAAGCCGGCTAAACTCGTCACCAAAATGCCGGGGTGCCCCGTTTGCAGCCAGTCCAACGCGTTGATGCGCTCGTTGCGGCTGTCAGGCGAGCTCACCGCCACCTCGGCGGCTAAGACGTCTTCAACGGGAAATGGCCACACCAAATCGGCGCCTAAGAGGCTGGTCAAGTCCGTGGCCAGTTCCGAGGCGTGGAAGCGATTATTCTCGACGACGATGAGTTGGCGGTCACTCGCCTCTAAGGCACTGGCCAGCATCAAGGTCTTCGCCGAGCCGCTGAGCCCGGTGACCATGTGGCGCCCGGCGCCAAGCTGAGGCCACAGTGTTTGTAAGGCCGGAACTTGTCCGAGCCAGCCGATGAGATCCATGGTGCCTCCTTAGTTGTACTGGTTCATGAGCTGCGCCACGGTTTCCCCGTTGATCCAATCGGTCAGCGCCGCACACGCGCGGTCGATGCCGGCATTGATCAACGCGGCATCCGCCTCAGTGAACGGCGTGAGCACCCAATCGACGACGCGTTGTTTTTGCGGGTGCTGGATGCCGATTTTCAGTCGGTAAAAATCCTGGGTGCCTAACACATTAATGATGGACTTGATCCCGTTATGGCCGCCGGCGCTGCCGCGTTGCCGCAGCCGCACGCGGCCCATGGCCATGTCCATGTCGTCTTGGATGATCATGATCTCGTCGTCGTGAAACTGGTAGAAGGCCTTGAGCTCGCCCACCGCGCGGCCGGAGTCGTTCATGAAGGTCTGCGGCTGCACCAAGAGCACCTTCTCGCCGCCGACGTGCGCCGTGCCGGTGATGGCGTTGAACTCGTGCTTGCTCAAGGTGACGTCGAGCTGCTTGGCCAGCTCCGCCACGGTCATAAAGCCGATATTGTGTTTCGTTTGTTCATATTTACTGCCTGGATTGCCCAGGCCAACGATCATCTTCAAGATAGTCTCCTTAATAAACGCAAAAAAGCAGGCTGCAAACGCACAGCCCTAGTTGGCCTCAGTATACCATATCGGCGCAGAGCGGCGGCGAGTGCTCTGTACTAGTGTCAAGCGCAAACTGTATAATTTATTCGAAAAAAGCCGGGCATTCCGGGGCCGATTCTGCGCTATTTTGAGCCAACCACATGTTGTGAAAAGCAGCCCTGTAATCGGTTCCATTAGTGAAATCATTCCGTTCACGAGTTCACAAAAGCCTTGTTGTGACGCGCGTATCCGACTTTGCCTCACCATGAATCATCATGTTATTCGTTGTGAAAAAGTGGGCACGCCAAATCAAATGTGTTATACTAGCAGACGAATTGTGCAACTGCAAATAAGAAAGGATGATATCACCGTGGCAAATGCTGAAAAGAATCACCAAAAGGTTATCCTCGTTGGTGATGGTGCCGTTGGTTCAAGTTATGCCTATGCAATGGTTTTGCAAGGCATCGCCCAAGAAATTGGGATTGTTGATATTTTTAAGGACAAGACGAAGGGTGACGCGATTGACTTGAGCAACGCGCTGCCATTCACCGACCCGAAGACGATCTACTCCGCTGAATACAGCGACGCTAAGGATGCTGACCTTGTTGTCATCACCGCTGGCGCCCCGCAGAAGCCGGGCGAAACTCGCCTTGACCTCGTAAACAAGAACCTGAAGATTTTGAAGTCCATCGTTGACCCAATCGTTGACTCCGGCTTCAACGGCATCTTCTTGGTCGCTGCTAACCCAGTTGACATCTTGACTTACGCCACTTGGAAGCTGTCCGGCTTCCCGAAGAACCGCGTCGTTGGTTCCGGGACTTCCTTGGACACTGCCCGCTTCCGTCAATCCATCGCCGAGATGGTTGGCGTCGATGCCCGTTCCGTCCACGCCTACATCATGGGTGAACACGGTGACACCGAATTCCCTGTATGGTCCCATGCCAACATCGGCGGGATCAAGATCAGCGAATGGGTTAAGCAGCATCCAGAAATCGATGAAAGCAAGCTGGTCGACATGTTCGAAAACGTGCGTGACGCCGCTTACGAGATCATCAAGCTCAAGGGTGCGACCTTCTATGGGATCGCCACTGCGCTGGCTCGGATTTCTAAGGCCATTCTCGATGACGAAAACGCCGTATTGCCACTGTCCGTCTACATGGATGGCCAATATGGTCAGCATGACATCTTCATCGGTAGCCCTGCCGTGATCAACGCCAACGGGATCCAAAGCATTCTGGAAATCCCACTGACTGACCACGAACAAGAATCCATGAACAAGTCCGCGACCCAACTGAAGAAAGTTATCGATGACGCATTCGCTAAGAATGACATCGAAACTCGTCAGTAATTCGCGATTAACCCTCGCCTGCCCAGCGAGGGTTTTTTTGTGGCCTGAATAGTTTTCACCCTCATCATCATCTCATTTTGAAAGTCGATAGTGTTCACCAGGCTTAGCCTATGGTATGATATTGCTATCAGTAAATTTTAATTTTCATCCGTAATGACGTTGGAGGAAGCCTATGTTACTAAAATCATTGGTACTCAAAAAAGAGTTTTTGACGACCGTGAAAGAAACCGTGACGCTGGAAGAAGCGCTAAAGGTGCTGGAGGATTCCGGCTTCCGCTGCGTGCCAATTCTTGACGAAAGCGGTCAGATTTTCCGCGGTAATATTTATAAGATGCACATCTACCGCCACAAGTCCCAAGGCGGCGACATGAGCCTGCCGGTGACGTACCTCTTAAAGAACGCCACCAAGACGATCCCGGTGAACGCCCCGTTCTTCAAGGTGTTCTTCAACATCAAGGACCTGCCTTACATCGCCGTGTTGGACGAAAGCGCCAACTTCTATGGCATCTTGACCCACTCGAAGTTGCTGGCGATGCTGTCCGAGTCCTGGAACATCGGCGTCGGCTCCTACGTGCTGACGGTGGTGTCCACCGGCGACCGCGGCGACTTAGCCACCATGAGCAAGATCTTGGCCAAGTACGTGTCGATTTCCGGGTGCCTGACGCTTGACGCCAAGCGCGACGAGTTCGTCCGGCGCACCTTGTTCACCTTGCCAGCCGGCACCACGGAAGAAACCTTAAACACCATCGTGTCCAAGCTCGAGAAAAAGAACTTCCGCGTGGTCGAAATCGATGACCTGCAATCCGGGCAACCGTTGCGCGTCGACGAAGACTTGTAACCACAAAAAATCAGCCATCAGTGATGGCTGATTTTTTTGTGGCGTGGACTCGGCAGGTACTCTGCACCAGGAGTTAAAAAAACTCGGTTACCCGAGTTTTTTCATCACGCTAAATTTCTTCGCCGAGTCGCCGGATGCGGTCAAAGACCTCACCTTCTTGCGCCCGGCCGCGAAAGCCGACCGAATGGATCGTACTATTCGGCCGGTTGCGCTTGGTGTACAGCGTCGTCGGCAAAAACGCATAGTTGCCGCGCGCATGGGCGACGTAACTGGCCGTGAAGAGGTAGTCCTCGGCCAACACCAGATTCTCCTCGAACTTCAGGTGCTGCCGGCGCAACTCGCTGAGAAGAAAGGCCTTGTTCCACACGTAGCCGCCAACCGGGGTGCCGTGCGTGGCCACCTGAGCGAACGTGTCGCGCTGGCTGAGCACCTGCCACTTGCGGCTGGTATGCTGCGCGGGCCCCCACCAGCTGTAGCCCACCGCCGTTGCCTGCACGTCCCAGTCAAACCCGGCCGCCAAGCTCCCGACGAACTCCGGCGCCAACAAGTCGTCGCCATCGACAAAAATGACGGCGTCGCCGGTGGCGTGGGTCAACCCGACGTTGCGCGCCGCGCCTGGGCCGCCGTGTTGCCGGCGGATGACGGCGTGGACCCAGTCGCCGTGCCTCGCCGCAAAGTTGCGCACCTGCGTGGCGGTGTCATCGGTGCTGGCATCGTCGATCAACCACAGCTGGACCGGGTGAGTCTGCGCCACCACGCTGGTGGCAAAACTGGCAAAGTAATCACCAAGGTTATAGGTGGGTACAATCATCGTCATTTTCATCGGGGTCGCCTCCGCGCTTTACCCCTATTTTCCGCCTTATGATTCAGGCGTCAAGAAATATGGTGAGCGGCCGCCTGGCTGGCTCGGACGCGGTGGCGGTGCGGCTGCGGCGTCCAGTTCATCAACGCGATGCCGCCGAGGACCAACGCAATGCCCAGCAACTGCAGGCGGTGAAAGCCCAGCGCCAAAAAAAGAATCGACAATAGCGTGGCCGTCAGCGGCTCGAGGTTTTCGATCATGGCCGCGGACGCCGGCGCCAGCACCGTCAGGCTCGTGACGTAAAGGATGTAGGCAATCAGCGTCGCGCCAAGCACGATAAAGGCGATGGCGGCCCACCCCCAGGGCTGAATCCCGGCTGGAATGCGCCACACCGGCGCCACAACGTTCATCAAGACGGCGCCGATCACCAGCCCCCAGCCCACGACGACCAGCGGGGGTTCGGTCGCCACCAGCGGCCGCGGGACCATCGTGTACGCCGCCCCGGTGACCGCGCCGAGCGCGCCCCACCCGATGGCCGCCGGTGGCACCTGGAGTTGGGTCAGGTGACCCCCTGTGACCAGCAGCACCACCCCGATCAAGGCAATGCCGATGGCGATGGCGTCGCTGCGCCGCGGCAGGTGCCACTGGCGCAGGCACACCACGCCGGTGATGATCATCGGCACCAGCGACAACATGATGGTGGCAATGGCCGCGTTACCCGTTTGAATCGCCAACAGGTAGGTCAACTGCGCCAAGGCCACGCCGACGACGCCGAACACGATCAGGCGAATGGCCTTGGCTGGGGTTTGCCACACGCGCCACAGCGGCTGGTGCGTTGCCGCGCCGAAGCCCAGCAACAAGATGCCCGCCCAGGTCAGGCGCATGCTCACCAGCCAGGCCGGCGACGCCGCGGTGTGCATGAACAACAGATTGGCCAAGACGCCGCCGACGCCCCACATGGTGGTCCCACAAGCGGCGCGCACAGTCGCGCCGCGTTTACTCAATGGTTTCAACAGTTTTCCTTCCCTAACAAAATCGCCGGCGAACCGGCGATCAGGTGATTTAGCCCCCGAGGTAGGCGCTTTGCACGGCCGGGTTGGCCAGCAACTCGGCCCCCGTGCCACTCAAGCGCACCTTGCCATTGGCGACAACATAGCCGCGGTCGGCGATTTGCAGCGCCTGCGTGGCGTTTTGCTCAATCAACAACACCGTGGTGCCAGTGGCGTTAATCGCCTTGATGATGGCGAAAATCTTGTTGATGAACAGCGGCGCCAGGCCCATCGACGGCTCGTCCAGTAACATCAGCTTGGGCTTGGCCATCAAGGCGCGGCCCATCGCCAGCATCTGTTGCTCCCCGCCGGACAGCGTGGCGGCGTCTTGGTGGCGCCGCTCCTGCAACACGGGAAACTGCTCGAACACCGCGGTCAGTTGCGCCGCTTGCGTCTTTGGCGCGGAGTAGGCCCCCATCTTGAGGTTCTCCATGACGGTCAGCCCGGCGAACACGTGCCGGCCTTCCGGCACCTGGGCGATGCCGGCGGCGACAATTTTCGCCGCGCTGAGTTTATCGAGGCGCGTCCCTTCATAGGTAATGGTACCGCTTTTCGGCCGCAGCAAGCCGGAAATCGTCTTGAGGATGGTGCTTTTGCCGGCCCCATTCGCCCCAATCAAGGCGACGATTTCGCCGTCGTTCACGGTAAAATCGACCCCTTGCACGGCTTGAATCGCGCCGTAGTTGACGCGCAGATCCTTGACCTCAAGCATGCACGCCACCTCCCAGATACGCCGCGACCACGGCCGAGTCTTGTTGAATCTCCGCCGGGGTGCCGCTGCCGATGAGCTTGCCGTGGTCGAGCACGTAAATGCGCTCCGCCAGGCTCATCACCAGCGTCATGTCGTGTTCAATCAAGCCGACAGTGAGGTGGAACTCGCTTTGCAGACGTTGAATCAAGGTGCGCAAGGCCGCCGTTTCCTCGGGGTTCATCCCCGCGGCTGGCTCATCGAGAAAAATCATCTCCGGCGCAGTAGCCACGGCGCGCGCAATTTCCACCCGGCGCTGGGTCCCGTAAGGCAGGTTGCCGGCATCCATGTCGGCAACGTCAGTGAGGTCAAACGCCGTCAGCAACTGGTCGGTCCACTCGGTGGCGACTTGTTCTTGGCGGTAGAAGCTCGGCAGGCGCAGCACGATCGGAACGAAGTGTTCGACGTAGCGGTGCGTCATCGCCGCTTGCAAGTTGTCGCGCACGGAGAGCTGGGCGAACAGGCGAATGTTTTGAAACGTGCGGGCAATGCCCAGCTTAGCCACGGTGGCGGGTTTCTTCCCTGGCACCGCGGTCCCGGCGAAGGTGATTTCGCCGCTGGTGGGCTGAATCACGCCGGTGAGCATGTTAAACAGCGTCGTTTTCCCCGCGCCATTGGGGCCAATCAAGGCGACGATTTCGCCCTTGGCCACGTGCAGCGACACGTCGCTGACGGCATCGAGGCCGCCGAAGCGCTTGGTGACGTGGCTGACAGTCAATAGGTCACTCATGGCTAGCCTCCTTTTTGGTGAAGAACCGGGCGAAGGACCACTCGTAGCGGCCCAGCAGCCCACTTGGCTTGAACACCATGATGAGAATCAGCGCCAAGGCATAGATCACCATGCGCAAGGTGCCGAAGCTTTGTAGCACCGTGTCCAACACGCCAAGCACGATGGCGGCAATGAAGGTCCCGGTCATGCTACCGACGCCGCCGAGCACGACGATGATCAGCAGCGACACGGAATTCATGATGCCAAAATCCGTCGGCGTAATGGTTTGAATGTACACGGCGTGCAGCGACCCGGCGATGGCGGCGGTGCTGGCGCCCAGCACGAAGGCGGCCAGCTTCCACTTGGTCGGCGCAATCCCGACGGCTTCCGCGGCGATTTCGTCTTCGCGAATCGCCTGCACCGCACGGCCGGAGCGGCTATGGGCGAAGTTGCACAACATGATGGTGGTCAAGCACACCATCACGTACACCGTCGGCCAGCCGGCCAGTGGTGGAATGTTGTACATCCCCGCCGCGCCGTTGGTGATCTTCAAGTTGTTGATCACCACGCGAATGATTTCCGCGGCGCCCATGGTGGCAATGGCCAGGTAGTCCCCGCGCAGGCGCAGGGTCGGAATGCCGATGATGATGGCGACGATGACGCTGATGACGATCCCCACCAGCATCGAGACGTAGAACCCCAGCACCGTCGGCAGGCTGCTGGTGATGATGGCCGTAGCGTAGGCGCCAATGGCCATGAACCCGGCGTGGCCCAGCGAGAACTGGCCGGAAAAGCCGATGATGATATTCAACCCGGTGGCCAAAATGATGTTGATGCCGATGGTCACCAGCATGTTTTCGATGAAGGTATCGACGACGCCGACCACCACCAAGACGTTGATGAGGATAAAGCCGGCCAGCATGAGCGCGAACCACGCGGCGGCGACTTTGACTTTTGCTTTGGTCATGCTCACACCTTCTCCTTCACGTTTTTACCCAACAACCCGGTTGGCAGCAGCACCAGAATCACGATCAGCACCACGTACACCGCCGCGTCCTTGTAGGCGGACAGGCCCACCGCCTGGGTGGCCGTTTCCAGCAGGCCAATCAGGAACCCGCCGATGGCCGCGCCGGGAATCGACCCGATGCCGCCGACAACCGCGGCGACAAAGGCCTTGATGCCGGGTGTCATGCCCATCAGCGGATCGATCGAGTTGTAGTACAGGCCGATCAGCACCCCGCCGGCGCCGGCCAGCGCCGAGCCGAGCCCGAAGGTAAAGCTGATGACGTGGTCGGGGTTAATGCCGACCAAGGCCGCCGCCTCGGGATCGACGGCCACGGCGCGCATCGCCGTGCCCATCTTGGTTTTTTGGATGATCAGCTGCAAGAGCACCATCAGCACCAGCGACGTGACGAGAATCAAGATCTGGATGTTCGACACCGTGATGCCGAAGACGTCGTAGTTATGCTGGGTGATCGCCTGCGGAAAGTTGCGGGTGTTGGCGCCGAAGAGAAACGACATGCCGTTTTCGAGGAAATACGACACCCCGATGGCGGTGATCAGCGCCGTGATCCGCGGCGAGTTGCGCAGCGGCCGGTAGGCGAGATATTCGATCAGCATCCCGGCTAGCGCCGTCACCACCATCGCCGACACCAAGGCCACCAGGAAATTCACGTGGTAGGTAT
This sequence comes from Lacticaseibacillus nasuensis JCM 17158, assembly GCF_001434705.1. GTDB lineage: Bacteria > Bacillota > Bacilli > Lactobacillales > Lactobacillaceae > Lacticaseibacillus > Lacticaseibacillus nasuensis. Next base: position 16,395 of record NZ_AZDJ01000035.1, on the reverse strand, counting down.
TAATCACGTAATAGCCCCAAAAGGCCCCGAGCATGTAGACGTCACCATGGGCGAAGTTGATCAGCTTGATGATGCCGTACACCATGGTGTAGCCCAGCGCCAAAAGCGCGTAGATGCTGCCAAGAGACAGGCCGTTCAGCGTTTGTTGGAAAAATGTATGCACGAGTGACTCCTTCTACCCACAAATGGGCAGCCCGAAACCGGACTGCCACTTGTGGACTGTTGACGAGTATTGGCCGCCGCCCGCGGCTTTTGGGCAAGCAGGACTTGCACGAGCGGCTGAAGCTTACTTGACGGCAGTCGCACTCACGACGGCGCCGTTTTCGACTTCTTCAATCATGATCGGCTTTTCCGGATCGTGATGCTTGTTGATGGTCATGGCCCCGGTGACGGCTGGCATGTTCTTGATCTTGGCCAGCGCCTTAGCGATCTTCACGGAGTTCGTGGACTTGGCGTCTTGAATCGCCTGCTTGATCATCAGCACGGAGTCGTAAGCCAGCGCGGAGAAGGTCGGCGCGTCGCTGCCATATTCGGCCTTGAAGTCCTTCATGAACTTCGCCGCCATCTTGTTGCTGGCGCCGGACTTGCTGGAAAATGGCGTCGTGTAATAAACCTTGTTGGCATTGGCCTTGCCGGCGATCTGGGACAGCTTTGGATCGGCCATGCCGTCGCTGCCGACGATTGGCGCCTTGATGCCAGCCTGGCGGGCTTGCTTGATGATCAAGCCGACCTCGGAGTAGTAACCTGGCGCGTAAATGGCGTCGACTTTTTTGTTCTTAATGGCGGTGACCAAGGCGTTGAAGTCCTTGTCGCCTTCTTGGAAGTACTGGGTCGACACGATGTTGCCCTTGTAGGCCTGCTTGAAGGCCTTGGCCAGCCCGGTGCCGTAATCCGACGAGTTGTCGGCGATGACGGCGACGTTCTTGGCCTTGATGGTGTTGGTCACAAAGTGCGCGGCGGTTTCGCCTTGGAAGTTGTTTTCAAAGCAGGCGCGGAATACGTAGTCTTGGACCTTGCCGTTCTTCTGGAGCGTGTAATCCGGGTCGGTGGCGGAAGGCGAAACGCCGGCGACTTCAGCCTTGGTCTCGTTTGGAATGGCTGCGGTGCCGTCGTTGGTCGTGGCTGGGCCGACGATGGCGACGACGCCTTCCTTGGTGGCCAACTGCGCGGTGACGCTGGCGCTGCCACTGGTCGTCGACTTGTTGTCTTGAATGACGGTTTTAATCTTCATCTTCTTGCCATTTACTTTGATTCCGCCTTGCGCGTTGATCTGCTTGACGGCGAGCTGGAAGCCTTGCTTCATTTGCTGGCCATACCCGGCGGCGGCGCCTGATAGCTCCATGTTCATCCCGATCTTGACCGTGTTGCCAGAGGCGGTGTTACCCGACTTGGCGCTTGCCTTAGCCGAACAGCCGGCCATCACCATCATGGCCGCGACTGCCGCGACCCCACTCATCATGCGATTCATTTTCATCAATAAGTCCACCTTTCGAATTTCAACGCAGCTGTGGGCGCGCATCCACAACCAGGTTGGTAACCACGAACCAACAAAAAAGTCGGCCTCACTCGTTTGAATGAGGCCGACGTTGATATCGTCGTGGCGAGCCCCATTGCCAAAGCGGAAAAAGGGCTCAACTGTTTCAGCTGCTTAGCTGAACGTCGGGTCCTTCGGCTTCAACAACAAGGCCAAAGATTGATTGGCGACCGCCAGGGTCAGAACTTGAGATTGCTTGGCCATCTTGACGGCCTCCTTTCAAAATTAATTTACGATTAGAGAATACAGAAGATTCCAACCTTTGTCAACCCGTATTTTCATTTTTTCGCGGAAGCCAGCCGAAACTCCGCGATGGCGGTGAGTAGCGCCAGCGGGAGCGGCCGGTTGTAAGGCAGGTGCAGGCTGCCCTTGGTGGTGGTCAGACCTAGCTCGGCAATCGGTTCGGCAAAGGCCACGATGGCGCTAGCCGTGGGATTAATCCCCAGGTGCTGCTTGGCCGGGGCGAAGTGAATCAGGTTCTCCCCTTGCCAAAAGGTCGGCATGCCGTAGCTCAGCCGCACTGAAGCTGCCGGTAACGCCGCGCGGAGACACTGGTAAACCACGGTGAGTTCGGCTTGGTGCGGGTGCGTCGCGATGTAATCGGTAATGACGGTCATGGCTGTCCTCCTTGGTGGTGATTTCACCTTACCACACGGCGCGCCCGTCGCCACCTTAATAGTTGCCGAAACCGGAAAAAGTGGGTATGCTGACCGTAAACTCTTGAGGAGGCGAGTGTGATGCGGACACCACACGCGGCATTAACCTTTTTCCTCGGCTTCATGTCGTTATTAACTGGGTTGTCTGGCTCTAGCACGACCCTGGCCCTGCCGGTCATCTCGCGGGAATTCGGCGTTAGCAACGCCGCGGCCACCTGGGTCGTCACCACCGGGTTGATCACCACCACAATTCTGCTGGTGATGTTCGGCCACATCGGTGATTTGTTGGGAAAAAGCACCATCTTTGTGCTCGGCGGCGGCATCTTCGTGCTGGGCTCGCTGTTCGTCGGCATCGCACCATGGTTCTGGGCCGTGCTGGCCGGACGCTTCGTGCAAGCCGTGGGCATCGCCATGATCATGGCCAACTCGATGGGCATCGTCAGCGACGCGGTGCCCGACCGCCAGCGCGCCGAGACCCTGGCCATCATCTCCATGTTTATTTCCGTCGGCTCGATTTCCGGACCGGCGCTGGGTGGACTGCTGATTTCCGTGGCCTCGTGGCGGTGGATCTACCTGATGAACGTGCCGCTGGGGCTGATCGCCTTGTGGCTCGGCGCGCGCACCGTGCCGCTGACCCGGCCGAGTCGCGCCGCGGTGGGCCAAATCTGGCGGGCGGCGAACTGGACGGGGCAAAACCTGTTTACCGCTGGCATCCTACTGTTTTTCGGCGGCGGCAGTCTGTTGGCGGTGCCGAGCAAGCGCTGGCTGGTAATCGGCGCCTTGCTGGTGGGCGCCGGGCTGACCGTCTATTCCTTCGTGCAAGACGATCACGCCAACACGCCGTGGATTGCGCCGAGCCTGTTGCGCAATCCCGATTACATGATTTCCGTCAGCACCTTGTGGATCGTTATGCTAATCAACGCCGTGTCCAACATTCTGCTGCCGTTTTACCTGCAAAGCTACCTCGGCGTGAGCGCGTGGCTAAGCGGGCTGACGCTGATGATTCAAAGCGTGGTCATGCTGCTGGTGACGCCGCTGGCCGGCTACCTCGCCGACCACTGGAATCGCTATAACCTAACGATTCTTGGGCTACTGGCGCTCATCGGCTCGCAAATCGGCTACGCCAGCTACCCCAATCACTTGAGCTGGGTGGCGGTGCTGTGGCCCATCGTGCTCAACGGCGTCGGCATGGCGTTATTCCTATCACCGAACAACGCGCTGACCATGGCGGCCGTGCCGCCGACCGTCGCCGGCGTCGCGGGGTCGCTGAACTCCTTTGCCCGCACCTTCGGCATGACTATCGGCATCAGCTTCGGTGCCCAGTTACTCTTCGCGCAGCTGCCAGGCGTCAAGGTGATCACGCCGCAAGTGGCACTGTTGCCGGCGTTTGCCAACGTCTTTTGGCTCGGCACCGCGCTGTCGGTGCTTGGCCTGGGCGTCGTGATTTACCGCCGGCTGCACGCCAATTGATGGCAGCAAAATAGCGGTCCCGCCTCGAGCTGAGGTGGGGCCGCTATTTAGGTGGTTTACGGACCGGTGGTGAGCGTCCAAGTCAGCTGGCTGCTGTAATTGCCAGCCTTTGCTTGATTGGATGAATTGATTGCCAGCGCCGGCGTGATGTGTGTCATGAGCTCGTGGGTGGTGGCGGAAACAGGAATGCTCCCGAACAGTGCCACGGGCTGACCGTCATCGGCAACAGTTTGTTGGACAGCCGGTTGCCCTGCCCAAGTCATGTTCAGCAATAACTTTGCCGTACCGGCTTGGCTGCTGATTGGCGTGCCATCCGCATTCTTGAACTGGCCTGCCGCCAAGGACACGGTGTACGATTGCCCAGCTGGCTGACGGCCATCCGCCAAAGTCATGGCGTAAGACGCGGCCTGTGGCATCAGCCAGACTTTGCTGTAGTCCGGCGCGGTGACGTCGGTGGTACTACCGTTATAGGTGCCGTTCATCAGGTCTGCCACGCTAGGCGTAGTCCCGGGTTGGCCGAAGGTGAAACTCGGCACCTGCTTCAAGGCCAATGTGCCGGCTAAAACGCTGACTGTCGCCGGATTACTCGTGGCAGTATAACTGTTCGGCAACTTGATGTTGACGTGGTAGCTGGCGCCATCATCCGTCGCCTGCAGGCCCGGCGTGGTGTAGGTCGCACCGGTCGCACCAGCAATTGGCGTCCACGTTTGCTGACCGGCCAGCCGTTTCTCCCACTGGTAGGTCCAAGTCGCCCCGGAAGGTGAACTTGGGGCCGTGAACGTCACCGTTGAGCCCACGAGCTGTTGGCCAGCCGGTGAATCCAGATGCGCAACGGTAATCTGCCGGGTATCTGTAAAGTTTCCTGCATAGTTGACCAACTTGCCGGTTACGGTCACGACGCCAGTGGCGCCTGTACTATTGGCTGTGAGCTGAGAATTCACCAATGTGGCTAAGTCAGGATTGTCCGCCGTTAAACTCAAGCCGGTAGATTGATTATAACCGTTATACCGGCCAGCGATCCCTGTTTGGGAGGTGGTTGAGGGATCATGCGTCGAATCGCTGAAAATGACGTCAGAATTACTTGTTACCCTGAATTCCGACACGTCGATGGTGGCAATGTTGCTCTGAACATCATGACCGTTCACAGTCACGATTACGCCATACTTGCCGGCGGTTTTTACCATCATATCTCCAACCGGATCTGTACTGAGCTGAATATTAGGCAAATCAAGGGTCTGATGGGTTTCACTTGGTAACGGCACGAAGCTGGTATTATTTCCTTGCCAATACTTCGTCCACTGATAGGAGTAGGCATCGCCCGAGCTCACCGGGGCGGCCAGCTTCACATCGGTTCCTGGCGCCACGGTTGCCGGTGAGGCTAGATGGGCCACTTGGATTGTCGTCGAGGCATAAACCGTCTGCCCCGCGTCAGGATAACTGGCGGTAATAATGGCAGAACCTTGCGCATTGTCTTTTGCCACAAAGCTCGGTTTGCCATTGTCGACCACCACGCTGCCAAGATCTGGATCATTCACCGTCCAACTGACTTGGGCAAGGGTCGGGGTGGTGGCACCAAGTTTCAAAGTCAGCGGCGTAGTGCCGGGCGTTGGCGAGCCGGTCACTGCAGGCGGTTGATCCGGTCCACTAAACACCAGTGGTTGGGTCGTCGTGAGCTTCAATGGCGAGTCATTAATTGTCAGCTTGGCGCTGGCAGTCGCCGTCAGGCTGAAGGCCCCATCGCCGTTCTTAGACACGGTCATCTCCGCCTTAATGGTCTGCGAGTCACCATAGTCGGCTTTGCTGACGCGGTTCAAATCTAGCGTGGTGCCACTCGTGCTTTGGAGCTTGTCGCCGACATACCACTTGACGTCGCTGGCAATCAGTCCGGCAGGCAACTGGAGCTTGAATTCCGCGTTGCCGCCGTCGTAAACCGTTTGATCGGCCAGGGTGCCAAAGTACCCCGTCGCACTGGCGGCATAATTTGTGCCGGTGACACCGGAGATACTAGGGTACGGCACAGTTTGCGGAAACGCGTAGGCCCCGGTGGCACTGCCAGCGGCTGACTTGGTCGCGGTGAATGTCGCCGCGTTCGTCCACGCGCCAGGAAGCGTATTGCTGCCAGTAAAGTTCAGCGTGACGCCAGCGGGTAGGGTGCTGCTGGCGCCAGCGCTCATCGTCGTACTGGTACCAAACGTGAACAGCGGAGTGGCAGTCGGCGTGAGGTTGAAGTTCGATGGCAGTACCAATACGGAGAAAATTGTGGAACCCACCCAATCACCAATTCCGAAGATGTTGGTTCCGCGGTATTGCACCTGAAAATACAGCCAAGTGGGCTGGGTCACGCTAGGTGCAGTCAGTTTATAACCGATGTTATTCTCGTCGCCACTGCTACCCGTGATCGCCGTTACGTTGGTTTGATTGCCACCAGCTTGGGTAGTCCCGCCATATTGACTTGAGATTGAAGCGGAACCACTCCCAATTGCAAGCGCCGTGCGAAAATTGTTTCCCGCCCATCCGCCTTTGTAAAAGCTGACGTATGTATTCACCGACTGGCCTGGCGTCAGCACGGCATACTGCGTAGCGGCGGACTGAGGGGCGGTGGCGGATTGCCAGTTCAAGTAGTTGCGATAATGGCCCTGGCTGCCAATCGACCCATCAGGTGTTAGCATATTGGGCCCCGCGGTGACGGGTTTCGCCGTCGCGCTCGGCGGCGTGATGCTGCCGGCGGCCTGGGCATGACTCAACGGAAAACCAAGTAACGCAACCATGAGCAATAAGAGTCCCCACGGCAGTGGTGACCGGAACTTATTCAACCACTTCATTGGTTTCCTCCTTTCGCCGCTTGGCTGCGAGCAACCAAAGCTCGCCGAGTACCACGACGCCTAGCCAGGCCACCCAGCGCCATTGCGCCTCACTGGTTTGGGGCAGCGGCCAACCGCGATACGGCCGCACGACGGTTTTGGTTTGCGTCGTCACTGTCGGTTTCACCGGTGGCTTGGGCCGGGTGATCGGGGCGGTTTCTGTGCCCTTGCTTGGTAGCACGGTGAACGAAGCCGTCGACGAAGAAGCCGCCGCGACTGGCTGCGGGCCAGCAGTACCCATGACGAGCAATACTGTGATGATGAAGAGCAAACGCTTTTTCATCTCGATTGCCTCCTTAGTGACCGGCTGGTGAATCGTCCTTGCGCCGGCGCTTCAGCAATAGGATCAGTAAAATCAGGATAATCAGCATCAACAAGCCAATCAGCAACCACGGCCACGGAATCTGATACTTTACCTTCAGATGGACCTGCTTGTTGATTTTCGTTGCCTGCGCCGCCGTGATCGTGAAGTTCTCTTTGAAGTGCCAGCGGTGTCCGGGGTTCGTCGCGACGAGGTCGAGCGTATACTTGCCCGGCCGCAAAGCGGTCCGACTAAACACGGCAAACGTGGCGTGTGAATTCGGCGCCATCGCATTACGAGTGGTGCTGCGCGTCAGCAACGCCTTGGTTTCGCCGCGCCGCATCACCTTGGCCTTCAGCTGCAGCCGGTTGAGAATCGTCGGCTGCGGATTGCTTAGTGTCGCTAAAACGGCCGCTTGATTGGTTTGCACGCCGGCCTTGACGCCGGTTAAGCGCAGGCGCTGCGTGATCAGGTCCTTGTTGGTTTGCACCTGCACGCCGAGTACCATGGCAAACTTGTTGCTGATGGCGAATCCTTTTGTGCGTTGCTTGTACGACTTCTGGTCTTCAGCGCGAATCGCCCCGAGCACTAGCCCCTGCAATCCGGCCTTAGGCGTCCGCAACGTGAAACTAACGCGTTGTGTCGCCTTTGGGGCCAGCGTCACCGTTTGCCCGCTGCTCATCAGCTTGGTCAAGGTGGTGCTTGCGGAAGAATCCTTCGGCGCCCCTGGCCCATAGTCGATTTGAATGTTGCTGTTCGTCCACGCCGTCGTCGGCGTGACTCGCACCTGCAACTTTTTGTCGCTTTAGTTGGTGACGTTTACCGCCAGCGTCTCGGTGGCGTTCGGCTGCAACAACACATTGAAGTAGCCATTGTTCATGCCGACTTGATTCTTTGTCAACACAGGCGAAATGGTAAACCTTGCGCCGGCCGCCGCCTGGGTTGGCTGTGCTGGCCAGGCAAACCCTGCCAGACAAGCAAGTAAGGCTAGCAGCCACCATAATTTACGTTTCTTCATTCGTCAGTTCCTTTGATCTGCGCATACTAACTAGGGCAAAAAGCCAGTGACGACTGTCGCTGGCTTTTTGGCTGATTCGACTGAACTAACGATTAATTGCCTTGACCATCAGGCGCGGAAGCCAGCGTCCAGGTGATTTGGGATTGGTAAGTCCCTGAAACGGCTGATGGTGTAGCACCGATTTTCAATGTCGCAACGCCCTGAGTAAAGGTTAGGGTGTTAGTACCAGTCCCAGTCTTCTCATCGCTTGCACCTGTGGTTGCGGCCGCACTCCAGATTGTCGCGTTAGTATTATAAATATTAGTATTCGTAGCGAGATTGTTGGCCTGCGTCCCGCTCTGGTCAGTATCCACCATTGGGCTAAATGTGAGTGTCGTAGTACCAAGCGTTACGGCGTTGTGGTCTGCAGTAAACGGCGCAGCCTGGGCACTCAACTGCCAACCCGCACTCGTACCACGGTAATCAGCAACCTGCAACGTGCCATCCTGGTTCGCATTGGACGTATCGCTCATACCATTTGTATTAGCATTACCGTTTTGGTATTCAAGGGTTGTCCCAGCAATTAAGTCTTGAACACTAGTCGTACCAAAGTTCATGTCTGGCACCTTAACTAAGGTCAACTCGCCAGGGTTTGCCACGAATGATGCCGTACTCTTACTCGGGCTCGGCGTGTCTGCCGCGTGGGCTGTGGCCTGCGGGGCGATTGCTAAACCAAGTGCGAACGCACCGGCAATAATCCAATTTGTCTTCTTCATAATCTTGTTCCCCTTTGTTTATTTATTAGTCACGATCCCCACATCGTCACATTGTATGGCTTCAGTTTAGCATGTCTTCTCCGTCTCGTCGAGCAATCAGGTGGCCACAAACGCCGCGATAACGGCGTTTTAATGGTCATCCTCACTCCTGTCGATAACATTGTTTAATCGCGGTGGCGGCTTTATGTTACAGAACTGTTACAGGCGAATGGTGATTTGCCGCGCTACTTACAATTCATTATGAAGGGTTCCCACAAATTATGGTTCGTATAAATAACGTTAGCAACCATTTATTACCCCACAAAAATAATTAATCTCTTTGGCAAAATTAATTTTTGCTCACGAACTTCTCACGCATTATCGGCCCGCCCTTTTCGCCGTTGGTGGCAGTCGTGTATCATGAAGAAGACAGGAGGGTTGGTCATGCTCATCACGCTCACCTTGGTGCCGGTTGCGCACCAAGTCACCACCTGGCTCCTCTACTTTTTCGCCTATGCCTTCATCGGCTGGCTGTGGGAAAGCGGCTATGTGTCGCTGCGCAAACACCAATGGGTCAACTCAGGCTTCTTGATTGGCCCCATTATTCCCGTCTACGGTTTCAGCATGATCGCGGTCTTAGCCTTGGTCGGCCCGGTGGAGGATCAGCTTCCCCTGCTGTACCTCGTGAGCGCCTTGGTGGTCACGGTGATCGAATACGTCACCAGTTGGCTGCTAGAGGTGCTGTTCCATGCGCGGTGGTGGGACTACAGTCACGTGCCCCTGAATCTCAACGGTCGCGTGGCCTTGCCGATTTCCGCCTGCTGGGGGTTGGGCGTCGTGCTGATCGTCAAGCTGGTCCAGCCCCTAGTGCACCACTGGGCAGCGGCAACAATCGCCGCAAGTGGCGACCTCGTGGCGGTGCTGTTGCTGGCGGCGACGACCTTCGACCTCGGCTTCACCCTGGCCAACATGCTGGCCTTTGGCGCGGCCACGCAACGCATCGGTGAAGAAATCGAGGCCCGTAAGAAAAAATTGCAGGCCCAAGTCGATGCCAACTTGGCGTGGTTGGACAGCTACCGCGCCACCGACACCAAGTTGCCACCCCTCAATTACGTCCAGCGGCGCGTGTTGAAAAGCTTTCCGCACCTCAAGCTAACCAACACCCATACACCTGCCGAAGACATCGCCAAGCTCAGCGACTTGCTGAAGCAGCGGCGGCGCCCTTAAGAAAAAATTTACTTACTGTTCGTCAGCTGTTCGCTTGTCGGCAGCGCTTTCCCCTGTTAGACTGTAAGCATACAAATTTGTAGGGCAAGCGGCCCACGGCGAGTGCAGCACCGCGGCTCGACCAATTGCCCCAGGCACCCGGAGTCACGGTACCTACAGCGCGTCTAACGTTTGCGCGTTGTCTAGGCCAGTACCGCGAATCGCCCGTGCCACTCCGCTTCGCGAAGGTGGCTTGCCACCTGCCGGCGACGGGAGTAACTGTAATGACGTGAATGGACTGAGGAAGGGCGAGTCTGCCCGGAATCAGGAAAAGTGAACAAACCGCAACTCGGACCAAGCCAATAGCCAACGTGGTAGAGATCCGGCTGGCTTAGTTGCGGGCACCATGGCGGTGTGAGGAAGTGTCGCGACTTGCTCACGCCGCTTTTTGCGTGCCTACAGAAACTTGCTGGCCTCGCGTCGTGCCAACGCGTTGAAGGCATAAGTATTCAGGCAGTCGCGCACCCAGTCGGCGTTGGTCTTGCTGTATTGGCGTAGCGCCCAGCCAATCGCTTTTTGTAAGAAGAACTCCGGGTTGGTGCGGTCGTACAAAATGGCCTGCAGTAACAGTCCCTGATCCGTGCGGGCCTTGGCCATCAGCTGTAGCGTAATGGCCACGCGGCGTTGCCAAAGACTCGGCTGGGCGTAAAACCAGCCGTACACCGTCGGCAACGCCTCAGGCTGGCGCGCCAGGTAATCGCCGTACACCTTGCGCCAACCGTCGACGCTGTCCCACCACGGCTCGTGCAAGAGCAGCGGCAACAGCGTCTGCAAGTCGGCTAGCGTGAACCGCCGGACGGTGGCGCTGGCTAGGTCGTAGGCGACATAGGTGTACTCCCGCTCGCGCCGGTGAGCCAGCGCAGCAATCCAGTCAAGCACCGTTGCCACCGGGACCTGGCGGCTGGCCTGCACCAGCGGGCGGGATTGCTGACGGCGGGCCACCGACTGCACCCCGACGAAGGGAAACTGATTCTTCATGTAAGCCGCCATTTGCGGCGCAATGTCGGCATTGCCGACTAATTGGAACGCGGCCACTGATTCACCCACCTGCATTTTCCTCCCGTTCTGGTGCAAATAAAAACCGCTGATCGCGCAGCGGTTTGGCATGCTGAATAGGAGTTTACGGGTTCACCCGCCGACTGTCAACGGTCATTTCCCGGGTAATAGCGCCGGCCGCACCTCTGCTTCAATAAAGTCCTTTAACGTCCGGGCGGGGCGGCCGAGAACCCGCGGCAACGTGTCGGTGGTGGCCTTGGCGTTGCCTAGGCGCGTGATGACATACAGCATCACCATGACGTTCACGAATTCCTTGGCGATGCCGCGTTGCAGCATCTGCCGGCGGAACTGCAACAGTCCCGGATGCGAATACGTGATGGCGATGCCGAATTGCTGGCTCATTTGGCTGGCCACCTGATCATAGGTCAGCGCCTCTGGCCCGGTGAGCGTCAGCGCCTGACCGAGGTATTGGTCATCGCGCAAGACCACCGCAGCGGCCGCGGCGATGTCGGCGCAGTCGATGAAGCTGGTCTTGGCGTGACCGGCCGGAATAAACAGGTCGTGGTGCTCGCGCAGGTCCTGGCCGTGCTCCGTTAGTAGATTTTGCATGAAGAATCTCGGCCGCAAAAACGTGTGCGGCAGCCCGAGCTCGGTAATCATGCGCTCGATCTTGCGGTGCGGCACCATCGGGTTGTGCTCGACGCCCATCAGCGACACGAATACAACCTGCTGCAGTCGCGCCGCCTGCGCCGCCTGCAGAAAGGGCAACATGTCATGGCTTGGATCGGCGAGTTGTGGCGGGCGCACGAAAAACAGCCGGTCGACCCCATTCAGCGCCGGGGCAAACGTCTCGGGCCGAAGAAAATCAAACGGCACCGTTGCCACCCCAAGTTCCTGCATGGCCGGGGTCGGTGTGTGATGGACGCCAGCGACCACGGTGACGTCTGGTGTCTTGGCCAGCAGCTGCACCAGCGGCCAGCCGATATTTCCTGTACTACCGAGTACTAAGATTGTTGTCATGCGTCTCTCCTTCTAATTGTTGCATCAACCCTGTCAGTGTCGCCTGATCCGCAGCGGGTAACGGGGCCAAAAACGCGGCCAATGTCTCATCGGCGGTGGCGGCGCAGGCCACGTAGCGCTGCTGCCCCGCCGGCGTGAGCCGCAACTCGCGCGCCCGCCGATCGCCAGGCTTTGGCGTTTCTGCCACCAGTGCTTTGGCCACTAGCCGTTGCACAACGCCTGATACCGTGACCTTGTCCATCCCCGTGGCCGTCGCGACGGCCACGGCGGTCAACGGCTCCGGCGAGCGAGCCAACGCCGCCAACACGGCCCATTGGCTAATCGTCAAGCCGGCCGGTTGCAGCGCCCGGTTCAACTCCCCCTTCAGCCGCTTGGTGCTGTTCATTAAGAGAAACCCCAGATTCGTCATATCGGCCTCGTTTCGATTTAGTAAGTATACGAACTATACTCGACTGTTTCGCCGTCGTTGTCAATCCCCATATTGCTTGGTGCGCTCAGGTTGCCGCTTACCGCCGCCAAACAATGTGCTACACTCGACCCCGGAGGAACTTACTTCATGTCGATTCAACTCGGCGCGGCGTTGACCGCGCAGCGCACCGCGCATCACCTGTCACAGGCCGATTTAGCCACGCAGCTTCAAGTCTCACCCCAAACCGTGGCCGATTGGGAAACCAACCGGCGGCAACCCGCCCTCGCCGCCTTGGTGAAGTTAAGCCAGGTACTCGCCGTGCCGGTCCAGGACCTGGTGGGCATTCGCTCGCCGCAGCCGACCAAGCGCCACTGGTGGCACCCCTTCGCCTGGAATGCAACAGAGAAAATCGTGCCCTGGTACGCCAGCGGCCACCAACGCGCCGAAGTGGCCATCGCCATGTTGATCCAGCTGTTGGCCGACGTGCCGAGTGACCAAACCGAACTGCGCGCCATTTTGGCGGATCATTATCAACGAATCATGGCCCAGGTCACCAGCGTGCCGTACGTGCTTCAGTCGCTGGAGTTACAGGTGGCCGGGTGCCTGCACCGCACGCACTATCAGTTCGCCCCTGCAGACGAGCAAGCCTTCGCGCGCCTGTTGGCCTTGAGTCACATCCGCGGCTCGCTGACCTGACCTCGCCCCAAAATTCTGGAGGTGCTTCATGACCATGCCGATCACCACGACCATCACGCCGACAACCGAACTCACCGCGCCGCAGCTGCTTGAAATCATGACCGCCCGCGTGGCCGTCTTCGTCGTCGAACAAGACTGCGCCTATCAAGAGGCCGACGCCGCGGACCGCACCGCCTTGCATGTGTGCCTGCGGCGAGACGGCAGACTCGTCGCTTACGCGCGTCTCCTCCCGCACGCAGACGGTCACCACATGAGCCTCGGCCGCGTGTTGGTGGTCAAATCTGCGCGCGGGGCGGGGCTCGGTCGGCAACTCGTCAACACTTGCTTGGCTGCGCTCGCCGAACGCTTCCCGGGCCAGCCGGTGAAGATTCAAGCCCAAGCCTACCTTCAGGACTTCTACGCCAGCTTCGGTTTCACCCCAGTTTCTGCGGTGTACCTCGAAGACGGCATCCCCCACCTCGACATGGTACTGGCAGACAAAAACGGCGACAACTAGGATTTTGCCTAGCTGCCGCCGCTTTTTAACGTCTAGATTGATGCATCATCTGCTTGGCCTTGCCGCTCATTGCCCAATAGCTCGTGGCAAAGGCGACGGGGGCCAAGGCAATTAACCAGCCCCACATGGTCTCCCTTCTTTCACCCGGTGACCCGCCGCCGGTCCAACTTCCCCGGATTCAGCTCCACCAGTTGCCCGGTAGCCCCGTACACGACCCACTCGGTCACGTTCACCACGTGGTCGCCAATGTGCTCAAGCAGCCGCGCCACCACCAAGTAACTGGTAATGGTTGCCGCGAGCTTCGGGTCAGCCCCGAGCTCGCGAATCAGGTGGTGGCGCAACCGGACGAAATCACGGTCGATCGTCAAGTCGCTTTCGGCCACCTGCCGCGCCAGGTCCGGTTCCTGGCGTAAATAGGCATCGAGACCTTGTTCCAACATCGTTTGAATCGCCAGCGTCATTTGACCCAGGAGTTCCGCCACCGACGGCAACCCGGTCGCCGTCGGTAACAACAGGGTCTCCCGCGCAATCGCCACGGCGTTGTCACCGATTTGTTCCAGATCCACGCTGGCCTTCACGACGGTCATCACCGCGCGAAACGCGGACGCCTGCGGTTGCTGCAAGGCAAGCACTCGCAGTGAGCGCCGCGCCAGGCGCAGCTCGGTTTCGTTGATGGCCCCGTCTGCTTCGATGACCTGCCGCGCCCGGTCTGGGTCGTGGCGGGCAAACGCCGTGGTGGCTTGGTAGATCTGCTCGCTGACGGCCATGCCCATTTCCGTGAACCCGGCAGTCAAGTGGCGAATGGCCTGCGTCGTGCGCGCCGTCATGGCAGTCCCCCCTTTTTTGGCACAATTGAGATTACGCCAATCGGCTCGCTCTCCCTGCGGCAATCGTTACTTCGTCGTCACCTTGCCGGTTGCATCCTTTTGCACCTTCATCGCGCTGATGCTGATGTAGCCAAGTTGCTTGACCAGCTTGCTTTGCACTTTGGCACTCATCATGTAGGCCAGGAAGCGCTTGGTGGCCGCGTTTGGCTGGCCTTTGGTATACATGTGCTCATAGGACCAAATTTTCCAATCGTTGGTCGCGACGTTAGCCTCTGTTGGCTGTACGCCGTCAACGGCGAGTGCTTGGACGTCAGCTTTAATGTAGGAAAACGCGAGGTAGGAAATCGCGCCCGGCGTCTTGGCCACGATTTGTTGCACCGTACCGCTGCTGTCCTGCTCCTGAGTCGTCTTCGCCTTTTGGCCGGCCATCACCGCCGCCTCAAAGGTCGCCCGGGTGCCGGAGCCCGTCGCGCGGTTCACCACCGTGATGGCCTCGTTCTTGCCGCCAAGTTGGTGCCAGTTCGTGAAGCGGCCGCTGAAAATCCCTCGCAGTTGCGACATCGTCAGGTTCTTGACGCCGACATCCGGATTGGTCACCGGCGCCATGCCCACCACGGCAACTTGGTGATCCACCAGTTTGGCGGCCGTCACGCCCTTCGCCTGCTCGGCAAAGATGTCGGAGTTGCCGATGGTGACCGCGCCTTGGGCCACCTGGCTCAGCCCGGTGCCGGAGCCGCCGCCTTGAACCGTGAGCTTGGCGGCAGGATGGGCGGCTTGATACTGCTCGGCAGCTTGTTCGACCAGCGGCTGCAAGGCCGTCGACCCCACCGCCACAATCTTGGTGTCGCTGCTGGCGGCTTGAGTCGCCGACTTCGCGCTTTTGCCGCAACCCGCCAAGGCCAACGTCACCGCGACAACGGTCAAGGCTATGGTAATCAGTGCTGATTTCTTCATCTTGTTCACTCCTCGTTTGATTTCCCGTCGTTGAAACAAGACCAGCATAACGAGCCAGTGTAAATTTCCACTGCCGCGCACGTAAAAATTCGGTGTTGGTTGTGTAAAGACAGGGAATCACAGCGAAGGTGACGATGTGGCAGGAGATCAGGGGCGCAGAAAAAGGCATTGCAGCCTCATCGGGTGACAAGGCTCATATGGTTCTCATCACAAGTTAAATCCACAGCACTACCGCTCAGCTTGGGGTTTCCTCAATTCATGTCACACCTGGTTTTGAAATATATGTACTGAGCGACTGATTGCGCTTCAGCCACTTCCAGATGACACCTGGTAATCCACTTAATGACGGTTATATGACCGAGCGCAAAAAAGGAGGCAACAGCCAATGCTGTTGCCTCCTTCTTAAACTTAGTCGGTTACTTCACGATCAAATTAGGTGAACTAATCCTCGTGGCGCTTCCGAATTCCAGCAGCTGCCATCAGACCCATCAAGCCAAGGAGAAGCGTTCCTGCAGTTGCAAGTGCGTTGTTATCCTTGTCTCCAGTCTTAGGCAAAATGTGCTTACTGTATGAACCTGAACTCAAGCCATCTTCGGCCTTACCAGTCTTCGAAGCTTGAACTCCATTCTTGGAAGTTTGAACCCCAGTTGTCTTAGTGCGAGTCTTGGAGCCGCCTTGAGTGTTAGGTAGAGCATGCTTACCAGATTCAGTCGTCAACTGATCGGTAATGTGCCCGTCCTTGTCAACCGTTGTAATCGTGTGTGTGCCATCACCATTATTGTGATCGACCGTCAGAGTACCATCCGGTTCGTTCGTCACAGTAGTACCATTGCCAGCATCATGTGGCTGACCATCGTTCGGTACGTCTGTACCGTTAATCGTGTGACTACCCTTCCCATCAGAAGTTGGCGTGGTTGTGGTGCCATCACCATTCTTGATTGGAGTTGTAGTCGTCTGGCCGGTAATCTTCCCGTCTTTATCAACATCAGTAACCGTATGCGTCCCGTCACCATTGTCGTGATCGACTGTCACATTACCGTCAGGCGTGGTCGTCGCAGTGGTGTTGTCACCAACATCGTGTGGCTTCCCATCACTCGGTATATCCTTACCGTTAACCGTGTGACCGCCCTTGCCGTCAGAAGTTACTGGCGTAGTTG
>NZ_AZDJ01000006.1 GCF_001434705.1 Lacticaseibacillus nasuensis JCM 17158 | reverse complement strand
AACAAGACAAAGGGACCAGTGCGGCAATTACCACGGCGACGAACGCGTTGACTCAAGCGGTCACAGATGCCAACACGGCGGATGATGCGATCAACAATGCCGCCACCACGGCCAGTCCGTACAGTCAAGAACCTGATGTTGCGGATGCGCTGACTGCCATTACGAACTTGCCAACCGATGCGACGACAGCAGATAAGCAAGCTGCTGTCACAGCTTTGGAAAATGCAGTGAAGGCTGCG
>NZ_AZDJ01000034.1 GCF_001434705.1 Lacticaseibacillus nasuensis JCM 17158 | reverse complement strand
GACGACGACGCCAGTCAAGGAACCAAATGGCACAACCGATACTGTTGTTACTGACGATAAAGGCGGTCATACGGTCAATGGCACGGATGTGCCAACTGGCACCACCACGCCAACTGATGTCGGCAAAGGCACCACAGCGACACCGACGGATGACGGTGGGCTCCAGCTGCACCATGATAATGGCGACGGCACGACTACTGATACGACCATTAACCCGAAGGGCGAAGTGACTAGCCATGTCACCACCACACCGATTAAGAATGGCGATGATACAACTACGCCAGTAACTTCTGACGGTAAGGGCGGTCACACGGTCAACGGTAAGGATGTGCCGAGTGATGGGAAGCCGCACGATGTTGGTGACAACACCACTGCGACGACCACGCCTGACGGTAATGTGACAGT
>NZ_AZDJ01000033.1:448-38479 GCF_001434705.1 Lacticaseibacillus nasuensis JCM 17158 | reverse complement strand
GACTGTTGTTAGATACCAATTCAACCCCCTCTGACATAACAATTTGAGCGTGTACATGATTTTCGTTTGACATGTTTATCACCTCAAAAAAATAGTACTCCATCACGAGCCGGAATACTACACTAAAGTGAATGTAGACGGCAGGGTTTGAACCTGCACCCACGCAATTATAAGTTGCACGCTCTACCGATTGAGCTACATCTACTGTGAGAGGTGGGAATCGAACCCACGCATTGCCCGCCTGATGACGGGGCGCTTTTCCACTTAGCTACTCTCACACGCTCGCTCCCCCGTCAGCCGGGATCGTCGCAAGCTATGCTCCGCGCCGGAATCGAACCGGCAGCCATGCACGGCTTCCACATCGGAGCTACCTATCCACGGAGGCATGATCACCGCGAATCGGGTTTGAACATCACAAAATGAAAGAAGGAAGCACCGCCGGCTCTCACCTTTGGCACAATACAATATTAGCACGCCATTTCAGGGTAGATGTTCGCTCTTTGTTCGCACTTTGTTCGGTGTTCGTTCGCTGTTTGTTCGGACCAGCAATCCATGATCGCCAGCTGGCCACAATCCGGCAAATGTATATAGCGCATCTTTCAGTACGTCATAGTACCCCGTTTTTCCATATCCAGAATCAGCGATCAACAGCTCTACAGCAATTGGCCGCTTGATGTAGTAGTCCTTCAGTATGTTGCGGTGGGCGTCGTCCTCAATGCAGCTAATCGTCTTGTCACATGCTTCTGTGTACGTCTCATCGTCAATGTGATCCGTAATCCTGATCTCAACGACGTTGCCAATCGATGGCGACCTTGGCATGCCATCAAGCGATGGCGACTTGATCGAGGCTTTCACACGTGACCGCTGCTTGCGTCTGCGATAATCTTCCAAAACATGGTCGGCTTCAATCACGGAAGCTTCATAGTCCCACGGGCTCACATAATTAGCTGCTGTCTTTCTCACTTGCGCACCACTCCTTTTCCAGTTAGCCCAGAACCACACGCCCACCAAAGCTACGAATATCATCACTTCAATCATTTTTGCGCGACCGTCAGCGTTACCCCCTGACCACCCACGGCATCCGCACAGTTCTTGGCTTAGGCACCGGTAAAGGCGGCTTCATTGGTGGATGATGGACGTGCACACAGCCTACCGCATTGGGCCCAAACTCCTTTCCATCGTACGGACACACCTCACGGCCGAAAAACTTTAGTTTGCCGCATTTAGTGCATCTCTTATAAATGTTCCACCACGATCCTACAGACTCGTCTCGCATAAACTCGTGACGACAGAACAGCTTCATTTCTCCGCCTCCAATTTCACGATTTCGCCGGTTTCCTCAACGCGCCAGACACCTAGCAGCCATGCACGCGAAACAGCATCCTGGTTGTCAACCGTCCAGCGTTCCCAATCGTACAGACCATTGAAGCCCATAGCTGATATATGGTCGCCAAGGTGCCAAAATACGTCTAGCAGTCCCCACTGTCTAGGTTTCTTTGCTTTGCTGATATAATCACTCACTGCTTTCGGAATCACCGGCAGATCATCTGGCAGGGCGGCGGCGTAACGCTGTCTAAGCTCATCTGCAAATTTTGGACCATCTGGGGAAGAAGTCTCAATGTTGAATGCCGCATCATCGAACACGTCCCGCTTCGTCTCATTGCTCATCGTCAGTCACCTCAACCTCATCGTTCTCTTCATCATCTTCATAGTCAGCAATTACCAGTGCTCCACCAGATCCATAACCATTGGCTGGAGTCATATAGGTTAATTTTGCTTTTGAATGCGTTTTAAGTAAGCGGTTCAAGGACTCAATTTCATCGTGCGAATATAAGCTGAACACCTTAATTTTCCTCGCCATTGTCAGTCACCTCCACAGGTGTGATCGCCTTAACCCAGTCAGGCGCCGAGTCGATGTTGGCCTGGGTGACAGTTGAACCGAACGTGATTGCGCTTTGTTCCTCGGCGTAGCCCTTGACCGTCCACGCGCCGGTTTGGTCTAGTACGGCGTAAGCAACAGTTCCGTCCGGCAGCTCCGTCCCTTCCATCGGCAGAACGAACCGCTTCGGCTTCTCGACTAACTCGACTACGTGGCATTGGTTTATGTGGCCCGCTCTTTCAATCGCGCGCTGTGCATCTTTCCGGCTGTAATACCGATAAAGCACGCGTCCCAGGTCCCCGTATTGGTCTTGATATAAATAGGCGTTGTCATTGCTTCGTACCACAAACAATTTATCGTCCTTGTTCTTCACTGCATACATGCTTATTCCTCCAGTCCATACTTGCGTAACGATCGATTAACCGCCCAGATATATTTGTAGCCGACCTCATGCATTATCTTCGCCTTGCTGTCTCCGTTATCTACCATCCGTGAAAGCCGTCGCTCGATGTAATCCGTGTAGTCGCCATGAGCCTTTCTTAACCGCAGCAGTATCTTTCGTAACGTTGCGAGTTCAAAGCCTGTCACTACCGATATGTACGAATTTGCACGGTCTTCCAGATGAAGTTTCCAGATTAGCTGGTCAATCTGAGCTGGCGTGTACTTATCAATTTCGACGCTTCTGTTTTCAGCGCTCTGCCAACTCTCTTGATTGGCAGATTTTGCGGCAGATTCTAGCTGCGGATTCAAGTAACTTGGATTATTCACCGTCATCCGCAACAGCTTCAATCGTGGGTCGTCGTCTGGTACGTTGATAACTGACCCGTATTCATTCTCCAGTGGCCACAGCCACTTCTTCATCCACACTGGTGCAGTGTTGCTACGGTTACCGGTAACGCCTTTAATCGTCACTATCATTCGCCTCGGTTCGCTCGATTAGCCGGTTGAGATACGTGCGGGCCTTAAGCAAGTCCTCAAGGCCATTCTTTTTCGGATAGCGGACAACGTACTTGATGATGTTGCCAACCATAAACAGGTCTGCCGCCTTACCGAAAATCGCATAAAGGAAGTCAATCACGTCAAGCTTCCCACCGTAGTAGCTGGGCTTAATGTCATGCCTGACTGTTTCGTCATACAATTTCATCCCAATCACCCCCACACGTACGGTGGTTTTGGTGCTTCAATTAGGTCGCCGTCGAGGCATTTTGCTGAATCTCCGTCATCAAAGAGAACAAGCCACCCATCTTCTTCGGTATCAACAACTTCCCCAACCTTGCCAGTCAGTCGCGATTGCTCTCCGATGTATTTAACGTAACTTCCAATATAATTGTTCATGTTATAGCCTCCACTTCTACTTCGACTCGTGGCCCGTTGCCGTCGTCGTAAAACTTATCTGTTTCCGCATGTACGATTAGGTTGTCGTCTGCCCACACAATGCCAGTCAGCGCGTCCGTTACGGCTTTGTAATAGTTGTCTGCGTCAGGTTTCACCGTCGGCCGCTCTCTGCCCTCTAGCCGCGCTTTCCGCTGCACCTTGGTGGCGCTTTGCTGAATCGGCCTGTATACGCGTACCTTGACTGATAGCGGATAATCTAGCGCCTCACCGGGCCATTGCTGACGTGCATATATAGCGACCGATTGTTTGTATAGCCGCGACCGTGCGGGGTCGTATGCGTGGCCCGTGCGAGTAAATCTTGGTCTGCCTTGTCCGACCGGAATGCCGGGTATCGTTATTACTTTCATCTGGCGGCCTAGAACGGTAGATCGTCGTCGGAGATTTCAACCGCCGTGCCATTATCTGCAAGCTGGTCAACTGGCTTGGCTGGTGCTTGTTGGCGTGGCGCTTGGCCCGTTCGTGTTGACGATTGCCCAGCATCCTTGTCACGTGGCTCAAGCAGGGCGAAGTTCTCAACGACTACCTCGGTGACGTAAACCTTTTGGCCTTGGTTGTTCTCGTAGTTGCGCGTCTGGATATGCCCGTCAACGCCAATCAGCGAACCCTTGTGAGTGAACTGTGACAGGTTCTCCGCACCCTTGCGCCAGATAACGCAGTTGATGAAGTCCGTCTCACGCTCGCCATTTGCGCTCCGGAATTGGCGGTCAACAGCCAAGCTGAACGTGCCGACGGCGGCGCCGCTTTGTGTGTACTTGAGGTCAATGTCTCGGGTCAGTCGCCCGGTCAGTGTTGTGTTATTTATCATCGAAGTGTACCTCCTGAATTTTTCTGTCAATTTTCGACAGGTAGTTTTTCCACGTGTTATATATTCTTTGTAAGTAGCGCTCGTCGCGCATGGATAGATACTTGAGCACCGGCTCGTATGTCGGGCCGTTGGCGGCCTCTGACTCCGCAAAGTCGAGCGCGTCAATCTGGCTCTCGTAGGCATAATCGTCATGTCCGGCCTTGTGCTCGTTGTTTGCCTCATCGAGGGCCACCATCACGAGTAGCGAGTAGTTGAACCCCGCCTCCTGCATGTAGTCGTCAAACTCCTTGAGCGTCATAATGCCGGTCATGTGAGATACGCCACCCGGAACTGGAGCTTATTGGCAAAGAAGTTAAAGTTGACATCCCCCAGCGCACCCTCACGGTTCTTGGCGATTGTCAGCGTGACGCTCCGCACGTCTGACTTCTCGTTGCTTCGGTCACTGTTCCAGAGGAACCCGACTGCGTTGCTGTCCTGCTCGATAGAACCGGACTCCCGCAGGTCGGATAGCATTGGCTTCTTGTCGTTACGGCTCTCAATGCCACGCGATAGCTGACTAAGCATGATGATCGGCACGTCGAGTTCGTTGGTCAGCAACTTGAATTGACGGGTGACTTCCTCAATCTGCAAGCGGCGGTCGGGTTGCCCCGGCACCTCAATCAACCCGAGATAGTCAACGATTGCGAGGTATCCGTGTTTAGCAGTAGCCGCGCGTTGACGCAACACTTTGACAATCTGCTGGAGCTTGAGTTGCTTATCCCACAGCCGCAGGTCGTATGAACGCAACGTCTGCCCGGCTTCCTCGACCTTTTTCATCTCGGCGTCACTCAAGTCAATCATCGGGTTCACCAGCTTGCTACTTGGTATTCCTGTTATCGACGCCACTAGCCGCTGGTAGTTTTGGCGGTTCGTCATCTCAAGTGAGAACACGTCGATAGTCACGTCTGGTTGCCGTTTGAACGCCTCTAACACGAGGTTGATTGCGAACGCCGACTTACCAACCGCTGGCCGAGCACCGATGGTGATTAGGCGGCCCGGCATGAGTCCGTCGCCGAACAGCTTGTCGATAGGCGCATACGTCTTGATTCCTACGTCCAATTTGCCCTCTGTGAGCCGTTCGTGCATGTCTTGGACTAATTCATCCATGGTGACTTCTGTGTCGCTAGAATCGTTCGATATGGCGTCCTGCGCGGTGATAAGCATCGAGTGGAACTTCTCATCGCTAGGATCGTTGGCAAAGTCGAATGCTGACTCTTGCGCTCGCTTGCGGTAAAAGTCGTTGCGTATTACCTTGACCCACGAACTAAAGTTGCCTACCGTCACATCAGCGGTGAGTATCGGCTCCCAGTCCTCGCGACTCATCACGCCCGGATAGGCTTTGGTGAAACCGTCTCGAAGCTGAATGTAATCAAGCTCGCCACCAACGTCGTTAAGGTATTTCACCAGTGTCTGGTATGGCTTGTAATCAAACCAGTCAGGGCTTATCCACTCGGAACGAATCAGCTTTGGTTGTTGCGTCAGGCAATACAGCACGTGCCACTCTGGTTTATCTAGCTGTAAGATATTGCATCCCTCCCTAGCGAGCTTAGATGCTCGGAAATAAGTCGCTTGGCTCGTTCAGGGTCAACCGGAACGCTGTTATCTTGAATCTCACGAAGCACCTGACTGATTGACCCGTATACAGAGAACGTATCGAGCACCCACTGGTCAGGGTCGAACTTTGGCTTAACTGCTTCTTGTTGTTCAGCAATAGCGGTGTAGTCTTGCCATGCTTCCTGCGAGAAAAATGTTGATCCCTGCTTGACGAACCGCTTATCCGTACCAGCGGCCTCAAGCTCCTTGCAATAGGCAACGATGCCGTTCTGAATCTGCTTGTTAGTAGCCGGGTTCGCTTTGCGAGTCATCGCTCGCTTGTAAGCGGCAAAGGCTGGCTTCTTGCCCTCCTTGCGTGGGTATAGATTCCACAGCTTGTCGAAGTCGTCAGCAAGTTGCTTGCTGGTGATGGTATTATCTTTATTCTTTGCATTCTTGATTGTTGACACTTGATTGACACTTGATTGACAGTTGATTGACAGTTGCTTGTCATCCGACTGGTAGTTATTCCAATTTATTATTGATATGACGCTGTATTTATTGGTTGATTTGATTGACAACATTCCTTCATTTTCAAACCTCTTAACCCATCTCCATAGCTGGCGGCCGGACAACTGCTTGTCATGTGGCACTCCTGCATTGAACTCTGATGCCAGTGCGACGCTCCCTGTGACGAATTCTCCGCTTGACACGGACACTTCATGTCCATTGAATAAAAATCTGTTGCCGCCGTGGGAAGCTTTAATTAATAACAGCATCCACAGCTTGAGTAAATTAGGGTCTGCCCAGACAAACGAGTGGGTGATTTTGCGGTAAACCTTTATCCAACCTTGGTCGCTCATTTGCCCACCCCCTTTGCGTATTGAGGCTTAATCTTGCGGAGCTGGTCGGCGTCTAACTTGATCGGCTTGATGTGATACTTGGCGATGAAGCTGTCAATGCCGGTGGCGTGTTGCTCGGTATGGTGCACCCGGCAAAGGCTCATCCAGTGGTAATCAAGCTCGTTGATTGCATAGCGATTGCGGCCCATGCCAACTGTCTCGAAGTGTGCAAGGTCGGCGGGCTTGCCGCAGATAACGCACTTCTTGAACCGCAAGCAAAACCACTGCCGTGCATAGTCGTTCGGGATCATGTCCCACGTCCGCGTCTTGAACGGAATATCGTTGCGGAAGCAAAACTCCAGAATGGTGTAAATCATGTTGCTGGCCGTCGTCATGGAGCAATCGCTCAAGGAATACGCCTCAATGCCAAATATTTGCCGTGTGTAGCCTTTTAGCAGGTCTTCGGTATAATCAATCACGTCACCCGTAAAATCGCTTATATCGCGTAATAAGGCCCATATCTTGCGTCGCTGGTCAGGACTGATTGAACGCCCGTCCTCAACTTGCAGGTCAACGCTCGGTTGCTTGCCATTCGCGAGCTTGGCTACCTCGTACAGCGATACCTCGTCGTCAACGGTCAGCGTCAGGTTGCGACCGGATATGCCGGTCAATTTCCCACTGACTCTCATTCACCATCGCCACCCGCTAACTTTGCTGACTGCTTCTCGAGATACACTTTCATCCACTGCGCCCCTTTAGGTGTCAGCTCGGAAATAGTCGTTGCCTTGCTGTCCGTGTTGGCGTTGGCAAGCCCAATCAGTGACTCGGCAAACTCCTTAGTCGTTTTCGGCTTAGGGTTGCCGGCTTTATCTTTGGCAGGCAGTAGCGTGAACGTGCTTTCTACCAGCTTGACGAGTTCCTTGGCATCATTGCTTGGTGCCGGTTTTGCCTGCGGCTGTCGCCGAACTTGTGGCCGTTGCGCAGTCTGCCGAGGTGCTGTCTGTGTCGCCGCGTTACCGTCGTCATCAACGTCAGAGGTGATACCGAATGCCGCGCTCAAGGCGTAACGGCGAGCGTAGGTCTCTGCTGATCCAAAGGCTTGCGCATCTTTCTTGGCGACTGGTACAGCCAGTGGGCCAAGCTGAATGTACTGGCCCGAAGAGTGGGTAATGACGGTCGTCACCAGAACTTCGTTGTCGCGTGACTGAACGTCTTGGAAGTAGCTCAAGCCCGTTCCGGGTGTTGCCTTGTCGATAGCATCAACGACACCCTCAAGCTGAACGTATTTGCTCTTGAAAAACGGGTTGTCAGCGTTCTTTTGTGGCTGTTTGACGTTTGCTCGAAAAACTGCCAACGCTTTGAAAATCTCGTTCTTTTTGTTATCTAATAAGTCTTCCATTACTTGACCTCCAAGTGTGTGCCACGGTCTGCATAGGTCGCGCCCTCAATCTCTTTGCCTTCATCGAGCGCTTGCTTAATCTTGTCTTTGTCAGGCTCCATCACGTCGTGGTACATGTATGCGGGCAACTTGTCTTCGTCAATCTCAAGCCGCCTAACACCGCCGTTGCCTTTGACAAAGAACATCACCTCGTCCGTCTCAATCTTCTGCCAGTCATGCTCAACCATGGTGTCCTTGACGGTATCCTTGAGGCGCTTGGCTAGGTTAGTGTACGCCGCCGCTCGTTGATTCATTGCCTTAGCCTTAGCACTGATGGCGTCCGCCTTGGCTTTGGCTTCCTCGGCTACCTTGACGTATGCCGTCAGCTTCTCGTGCAACTCGCCTTGAATTGACTCCATCGTGTCGGCCATAGTTTTTGGATCAATGGAGCCGTCCTCGCCCATTGCAAGTAGTCGTTGCTCCGCATCGGTTAGCTCATATAAGGTTGCCACTAGTTGTTACCTACTTTCCGTAACGTGGCACGCAACGGGTTAGCTACATCGAAGACAAGAAACCCTGCCGCTCCGTCGTCCACCAATTCTCCGGGCAACCGGTAGCTAAACCGTTCCATATTAAGGTTGCTGAATTCACCAGATGCTTCCGCTAGCGTTTTAACAACGCTAATTCGACGTGGGAAAATGCCCTCACTTTTTGTCCCCTTGTATAAGCGAAATGAATTAGGCTCGCTCTTACTTGCCGGAACAACAGCAATTTTCCCTGCTTTGGTGTCAGTCATCACTAACACACGGTCAGCACCAACGCTGTCGAAGAACTTGGCGACGGCCGTGCTCAACATAAGTTGCTGTTTAGCAAGCGAAAGGCTGTACCCCTGAATGGCCTGCCGACCTTGCGGCTTCATAGGATAATGAATGACGGTGCTGAATGACGCTAGCGGATCAAACTTCTGTGCTACTGGCTTACGTTCGATTTCTTTTAACATGTGATATAATCTCCTTGTAGAATAGTTTGTTTGTTGCCATCGGTTGCCGCCGGTGGCTATTTTTGTGCCCAACAAATGTTCCAGCCGCGAATGCCTGCTTCGACCGTGTAGCCAGCGTCGCGCAAAGCGTCGATTTCATCGTCAGTCAGATTTGGCACTGTGATTTCGCTGATATTTGCCACTGCCGCGCGAATGATTGATTGCTGAACGGTGTCCGCATGTGCTCGAATCTGCGCTTTGCGCATATCGTTGCGTGCGGTTTCGGCAGTGTAAGTAATAAGACTGTCCATGGCAGTCACCTCCCCTCGATGTTTTCCCTGTCATGCCGCTTTCGCTCACGCTCGGCCTGAATCAGCTCCAGTGCCGACCGCTTGCCGCCAATGAAGTTCGTATCCCACTCGGTGCTGTCCTCACTGTCAATCGCCCACGCCTCGTTTTGACGTGTCTGCGCAATTAGTGCGGTCAGCTCCATATCAGTCAGAATTGCCGCTACTGCTAGCCCGTCGTTCCAGCCTTCGCGCGCGCCGGGATAGCTCAACTCGGCTTGCGTTAGCTGGTGTGGTACCTCACGGAAAGCTCCACTGCGAAACCTATACATCGAACCACCCCCGCCAGCGACCGTTTGCAGCACGGCCCATGATATAAGCGGACAATGCGACCGCCAAGCTACCGAAGAACCAAGCTTCGTTCGCATGGATCCATAGAATTAACTGAGTCATCGTTCTGCCTCCTTGCCGATGTTGCGGAACTCTTTACGCATGAACTCGCTGAACGCCAGTGGCTCGAACCGCCAGCCCATCTGGCCATGGTAATTGAATGCGAACCCGTCAAGTTGTCGTTGGAACCGCGGCTGGTTTATGATGTGCTCGCTCAGCCAGGTTGGCGTGATGCCATAGCGTTCTTGCACTTCCTTCGTTGACCACCAGCGGCGGTAGTCAGGTTCGTGCTTGATCTGGTCGGCAACGGCTCGATCCACCGCTGTTTTGATTGCCTCCTGAATTAATGGCATCAGGTCTAATGTTGGTGGCATATCTGATGCCTCCTTTACTGGATATTTCGGTTTTTCTATGCTGTCTGTGGTTCGTTAGTCTGTAGAAACTTGTTGATAAAATACTGCTGGCCTTTGCCGGTTACCTTGGTAGTCTTGGTGATCCGTACGCTGCCATCCGGGTTCTGGAATGTGCGTTCCTTGATGTCGAACAGCTCCAAGTCCATCGCGCGTTGCGTTGGCATGTTTCGACGGTCACCCTTGCCAATCAGATAGCCGTGATCTCGCAGCCAACCGAATAGCCTATTCTGGCCAATATCCACACCGTTCTGGCGGATGAGCTTGGCTAAGTCACCGATGAGAATGCTCGTGTGACTGGTGGCTACTGCGTCTGCAAACAACGCTTTGGGCTTCATCTTCTCGTTATCGGCTGTGAGTGCTGCCGTACGGGCTTGTTCATTCTTCAACTGTGTTGCCAGTTTGATAATGAAGTCTGGGTCGTAGATGGCCTTCTCAATCGTTTCCGGCGTCATATAGGCACCATGCTTACGGATTGATGGAAGGACTTCATGTGTTACCCAACGGTTAAAACGTTTTGCCGCCGGCTTATGACTTGCCCCGACTAGCTTGTACAGCCCTGGTTCGCTGATGAAATTGGTTCCACCCTGACGCCCTAAGTTAAACTTAGCCCGTTCATCGTCATCCAATGAGGACACGGCTACGGTTGTGTTGCTAAGTTCAAGTGCCTTTGTGACGTCTGGCGCGGCAAACCAGATCTGTTCGTCATGGTTCAACGTGCGAACGTCGTTGCCCTCAAAGTTAAATAGCTGTAGTTCATTCATGCTATACGGCCTCCCTTTCTCTGATGGAACGAATAAACTCGTTTCGGTTTCCAAAAAAAATGAATTCAGTCGGGATATGATACAGTCCTTGAATCTTTACCATCTCAGCATAGGGCACATTAGAACTGTCTTGTTCCCAAGCGGCAAGGGTCTGATAGTGAACCCCAAGAATTCCGGCGGCTTCTTTTTGCGTGTATCCTGCGTTTCGGCGCGCCGCTTCCAACGTGATTTGAATTTTCATGTGATGCCTCCTTTCTGGTACGACTATTAATATAAACGAGTTTATTCGTTTTGTCAACGACTTTTCCCGTTTTATTTTCGATTGTGTTGTATTTGACGAGTTTATTCGTTACAATGACGACATAAAGACTAAGGAAGTGATTGCAATGCCAAGGCATAAACTAACCGCCTTTGAACTAAAACTTAGAGAGACAATTTCCGCTAACCTTAAGAAGGTGTCTGGTAGCATCAGTCAGCAACAGCTCTCTGATATGACCGGCATTCCCGCTTCTACAATTTCAGGATACTTTTCCAAGCGGTCAACACCGAATCCGGGTTCCATTCAAAAAATCGCCGATGCATTAAAGGTGAACAAGTCAGATATTGACCCAAGATTCACGACGTCCATTTTAGACGGACCGGCTGACATACTCCCCATATACAACAAGCTCCACCCCGACCGTCAGCAGAACGTGTACACCTACGCAGAAAAGCAGCTCAATGAGCAGCAGAACGAGAACGTCGTACCGTTCCCTGAACAGCGTGAGATTGTGTGCGGGCGCGGTACAGCTGCCGGTGCCCCAATCGATGGCGCCACACAGGACGCTGAGGTGCGTAGGACACGCGTCAACGTGGACGACATCCCAGCTAGTGCAAATGAAATCGTTACTGTTGAGGGTGACTCGATGGAGCCAGACTACCCGAAGTACTCGCAGATATTCGTCCGATGGCAAGACACGATAGACGATGGCGATCTGGCCGTTGTCCGTGTGGCTGACGAAGGTGTCACATTCAAGCAGGTATCCCGCGATTATCAACAAAAGAAAATTGTTCTACACTCACTGAATGACAAGTATCCCGACAGATACCTCGATCCCGAAGATGTCAGCATCATAGGCGTTGTGCTGAACTAACCCACCAAGCAGCAGGCACGGGCAGGACGTGCCGTGGGCTTACGTCCAAACATGAATGACGTTAAAAGCTGGCTTTTTTGGAGAGTTAATTTATTACTGCTATAATACCAATATGAATAATTATTGATACAGTAAGGGTGAATCAAAATGGTAAATGAAGCAACTGCAACTGATCAAACAGTTCGTAAGTTAGTCGAGGCCGTATCGACTAACTATAGCGAACAGCAATCGTTTAACTCTGATATTTCTCTAGCCTTGTCTCACGCTAGTAAACAAGGCGGGCGCGGTGTAGGAAAACCTGATTTCTTTTTCATGAGTGGCAATTACCCCGTTATTATCGAAGATAAGCCTGCCTATGATCGCGCAGTTTATGAAGAAAATGATGAGGTGGTACTAAAGTTTCCTTACATCAAAACATATGCCGAAAATGGAGCAATCTGGTATGCGAAACATATCGTTGAAAAATCAATCTACCGTGAATGTTTCGCAATTGGCGCAACTGGTGATGCACAATATTTACAACTTCAACCATATTATGTCCACCTTGAGAAAGGCAACAAAATTGCCACTGTAAAAAAGCTAAGCCCAATAGTCGATTTATCAGATTTCACCAAAGATCGCATTAATGAGTACTATCGGGTTGAGGTGCAGGGTGGCAAAACGGTTGAGCAGCAACATATTGATGATCTACAAGTTGCTGTGGCAAAACTCCATGAGGACCTCCGTAACTACGCCTCTTTGGAGGGAGAAAACAAGGCTACCGTCATTTCTGCCCTACTTCTTGCCCTATCTGGTGACCCAACTCTATTGACTAACTTAACTGGTTCAACCGGCGAGGATAATAGAGACGGGGACAAGGTTTTCACCGCTATCGGAGTCGAGCTTAAATCTGACCATGTAAGACCGAAATCACCTAATTCAGATTGGAACAACAAAATATCAATACTATTAAATAAATTTAGTTTTATCAAAACAAACGTAATGTTGAATCGTGTTAACCCAACTCTGGGAATGACACCATTAAAGTACTTTGCCACCACCCTAGAGGAAAGAGTGCTCTTACATTTCAAACGAAACACAGACTATGATGTGCTCGGAAACTTCTATGGTGAATTTGTAAAATATGGTGGCAGTGATGGTAATTCTCTTGGCATCGTGTTGACGCCTCAGCACATAACATCGCTAATGGCTGAGTTAATTGATGTTCAACCCGATGATTATGTGCTAGACCCGGCCTGCGGCTCTGCCAGCTTTTTAATATCGTCGATGCACCGAATGCTTAATGCCGTTGGGGACAATCTGGAAAAGCAGACCGAAATCAGGCAAAATCACTTGTATGGTGTAGAACTACAAGAAAAGCTGTTCACGGTCGCTACAACCAATATGATTCTTCGTGGTGATGGTAAAAGTAATCTGCTTCATGGTGACATGTTCAGCTTTTCTGGAGAATACTTTAAAACAAAAAAAATCAACAAAGTTCTATTTAATCCACCATACAGTCAAGCTAAGAATAAACAAACACAACAGTTAAGCGAGCTGAATTTTATTTATCATGCCCTATCCATGTGTAACAAAAACGGGAAACTGGCGGTCATAGTCCCACAGTCCACAATGATTGGCAAGACCAAGTATGACCAAAACATCAAGATTCGACTATTAAAAGAAAACACATTAGATGCTGTAATCACATTAAACCCTGACACCTTCTACGGCATTGGCGTAAATCCTGTCATTGCAATTTTTACTGCTGGAGTTCCACACAATGCAGAACACCTGGTTACCTTCGTGGACTTTAGAGACGATGGATATAGTGTCCACAAGCATATTGGTCTTGTCCCTGATGGTTCTGCCAAGGCCAAAAGAAATAAACTAATTCAACTGCTGAAGGGTAATCTAATCTCTTTTAGCAACGACTTTGCTCTGAAAACGACTATAACTGCAGATGACGAATGGCTTCATAGTTTTTACTACTTCAATGAAACAATTCCTACAGATGAAGATTTTAACAAGACCATACAAGACTACCTCGCCTTCAAATTCGATATGACAGTCCACGGAAGGGGGGATTTATTTGACAAAAAAGAACCTGAATGAAGTTCAATGGTTTCCATTCTCGCTTGGAAATACGGAAATATTTAATCTCTATGCAACTAAGAGTGGACTCGATAAGAACAAACTTAGCCACACTTCACCTGAACGATTTCCATATGTCACTAGATCAGAGCTGAACAACGGCGTAAATATGTTTACCTCCAGACAATTAGCACCACTTAACCCGAAAAACACCATTTCAATTGGACTTGATACACAAAGTGTTTTTTACCAGCCATTTCCTTATTACACAGGACAGAACGTTCAAGTACTCGACTTCCCTGAGCTGACACTGAAAACCGCCCTCTTCATAATTCCGCTAATCAAGATGCAGCTAATGAACCTGAATTGGGGCGGCAACGGCGCTACGCTGTCCCGTCTCCGGGCGAAAAAAATAATGCTACCCGCATATGATAAAGATCACCCAGATTGGCAATTTATGAGTGATTATATTTCAGAGAAAATATCAAACTACAATGTTCCCGTGCGGAAAGCTGCTAAGCGTCGTATTAGTCACCAACTTGAAGAACAGTGCTGGAAACCAATTGCCATTGGATCACTCTTCGATATAACACGTGGAAAATCCGGACCGAAAAACAAACTTTCGCATGGAAATGTCCCTCTAATATCTGCAAGAAAAATCAACAATGGACTCAGCCGTTTTGTTCATGTAGGAGAGACATCTATCGAAAGCGGGCAAGTATTGTCTGTCAACAACAATGGTGATGGTGGTGCTGGCATTGCTTATTATCAGCCCTTCCCGTTTACAGCAACTCAAGATGTATCAGTACTAAGACCTAGGATTAGACTCTCCGGGCACACTCTTCTTTTTTTGGCAACTGCCATAACTATGCAAAGTTCAAAATTTGGATTTGGGAACAAAGCTAACGCTTCCCATCTGAAAAAGCAGCTCATCATGCTGCCTTTCGACGACAAAAATGTTCCTGATTGGCAGTTTATGGATAGCTATATTCGTTCACTACCCGACTCCAATCTAATTTAGTTTTCGCAAAAAAACGTCTGTCCCCATACCTTGAGATAGTGCTTGCCTAACCCGCCACAGTATCAGGCCCGTGCAACTCGGGCCGTGGGCGTTAATCTGAAAGGAGAATCAGCATGAAGATCAAGAACTTATATATGTATGCAGCATGTTTGGTTTGTCTCGTAGTCGCTTTGATTTCGCTGTACGTCGTTGTGTCTGGAATATCCGAGCTTATCTGGTTTGACAAGTCCGCGCAGCCCGGGATCTACCTCTACCAGCAACTATTCAACGGCGCCATCATGCTAGTGGTGTCCTCGTTGCTGTTCGTATTCCACTGGCACCACGCAGACAAGTAACACACAGCCGTTGGGAAAACAAAAAGCCCCCCGCAATGAGGGACAGGAGGTGCTATATATGGAAATGTACCACGCATATCCGTGCTACGACTGTCAAAACGAAGGCTATGTCTCTCAACTTAAGGCTTCAGTAACGGAAAAAAGTTACCTAAGCGCCACCTGCCAACGTTGGCATCATGTCGATATTTTTACGAGCACGCCATTATTCGCACCATTATATGAACATGCCATGCAAGCTCATATTTCTCATAACTATTTTGAATCATTTTTAAGCGCATACTCTGCATTAGAAAACATTTTTAGGATTGCTAGCCAAGCTAATATCTGGATGTATTCAAATCGTGATATGACCGCGGTCGACAAAGCACTAAAGTTCGGGGCGCTATTGTCCTCAGAACGGTGTCAGGGAAATTTTTACACAGTTGCAGCGGAACGCTTTCCAAAACGCTTCGAGACAATTACTGAAGAGTTCAACCGGCTGGTTTCCGTACGTAATAAAGTGATGCATGGTAGCGTGATACCCGATGAGGGGCGTTCAATGCAGGCGCTAATGACTGTTTGGAAGGTCGGCGTGATCTGTCTTTATGGGTGGATGGAAAATGGAGGTAGCGTTATTCAATACTACCAAATGACCCGTAGCAATTATGATTTGAGTAAACGTTCAGAACATGTCTCGGCTCAGAAAGAAATTGAAGCAATGCCACATCCCTATCCAATGAAGATAGGAAATTTGTGTTACTATCTTTCACCCCTGAGCGAAGTCCGTGGACTGCTTGGATCAATCAACTGGGATCATAAATTTGAAGATGCAAACGGTCAGCCAGATTTTGAGGTAGTTCTTGACAGTCAGTTAAAGGTTACGTTCGAACAATTAATACAGCAAACGCCTCCACTTGACACCATCATAAAGAAATCAATCAAGCGTTAAAACATCACCCCAAAAAGTT
Source organism: Lacticaseibacillus nasuensis JCM 17158 (assembly GCF_001434705.1). Lineage (GTDB taxonomy): Bacteria > Bacillota > Bacilli > Lactobacillales > Lactobacillaceae > Lacticaseibacillus > Lacticaseibacillus nasuensis. The sequence continues at coordinate 22,269 of NZ_AZDJ01000033.1, read as the reverse complement.
AACAGCTCCCGACTTCGATCGTAAATAAAATTCTCGTTTAGTGTTGGTGTTTTATCCGTAATGGATCCCGAGATAATGATTCTTGTGTTTCTCGGCAAAGTCTGCAAAAAGTCTGCTAGCTCGCCTGTGGTTCGTAATTCATGATTGCAATTCATATTTTTCATCTCCTATATTAGGTAGTCGCTTTTTAGCTTTTACGATGAAGCCACCTGTCCCCAATAACGACACTGACGATTAGTACAAGCCACACGTACCAATATTTTATGAGTAGCTCTCCCTGAGTTAAGTGAATTAAATCGTGAACGAATGACATTCTATCACCTTATTTCAATTTAGTTTAATTTCCTTCATCATTATACCTTAAAAAAGCGCCGACCCACACAGTCCTGGCAGACTGGGTCGGCGCATCTACAGAAACGCACACTGAGGCGCGCTCTTTGCGTACTCCAGTATAGCAAAATACGGAGGTAAAATCATGGCACAAATCTTTAAAAGTGGCAAAACCTGGGGGTATCGAGTAAGTTACCTTGACGAGCATGGCAGGCGGCATCAGCCTAGCAAAAGCGGGTTTCCGAGAAAAGCTGCCGCAGAGGCGGCCGCCCTTGAATTGGAACAAAGTAAAGCTCATGGCGCAAAGCTCGATAAAGCCAACGTCACCCTGATCGACTTTTATGATCGGTGGATCGCTGCGTACAAAGAAGGCAAGAATTCAGAGATTACTGAATCGCGATATTCCACATTTCGTGCCGCACTTGAAGAGTGGTTCGGTGATACCAAGCTGGTAGACATTACTCGGATGAAGTACCAAATGTTCATCAACGACTATGCTGCGGGAAAGGTGACTCCCAAAAACAAAATACACCCAAAACCTCGAGCTCGGGAAACCGTCTCTAAGCTGAACGGGTATATAAGAGCAATGGCAGATGATGCAATGGCTGAGCAAATCATCTTCACCAACTTCACCAAGGGCTGGGTGAATCCTGGCTATGCGCCGAGCACGACTCAGGTCAAGTATCTCGAAACAGCCGATTTTGAGCGCCTGCTCGCTTTTTGCACTGAACATGCGTCATTGTCCATGATATACAATTACATCATTGTCACGGCCATTCTGACGGGATGCCGCGCATCTGAAGTAATCGCCTTGCAATGGCCCGACATAAATTTCGACGAGAATACAATCCGTATTGATAAATCGTGGGACTACGTCTATGCTACCGGATTTAAGCCAACCAAGACTCCGGCTGGTGTCCGGACAATCGACGTGCCTCAGATGCTGATCAATCTTCTCAAACGGCTGCGTGCCGAACAGACTGCTGCAAATATGAAGACGGGTTACCGTGATAATCTCAACTTAGTCTTTCGCAACAACAAACATCAAGTTCCGGGAGACTCGGCCCTCAACCGTGACCTAAGTAAAATTGAAACTGAACTGGGCATCTCATCGCCAATCACATTCCACGGACTCCGCCACACCCATGTCAGCTATCTGCTGTCAAAAGGTGTGGACATCGCATACATTTCCAGAAGGCTTGGACACTCCGATGTCACGATCACTTTACGGGTATACCAGCACCTACTTAGTGACTTCGAAAAGGCACAATCTATGCACGCTATAAGCGCATTAAACGATATATGTGCAAAATGAGTGCACTAAAATGCCAAAATCGCCGGTGTTTCAACATACCTTATGGCTGTACTCTCCTTATCTAAACTGGCGTTTCCAGCGTGCCGCAACCCTTTCAGGTTGCGGCTTTTTTATTTGCGATACTGGTCTAGCGGCCCACCTAGAAGTTAAATTTTCCGCAAGGAGCTTGCGCCCAGCAGGAGCCGCCTCTTGGCTATGATATTCTGAGTTAAACCACGGCCACTGGAGGAAAGTATCATGGCTAAATACTTGCTCATTATCACGCTGATCGCCAGCATATTGATTATGCTGGGCGAAACTCGCCACAATCGTTATCTGATTTGGGCTGCGCTTGCCCTCTTCTTATCCATTGTTGGGTTCTTGCTGTGGCTCTTGTTCTTTCTGGTCCCAGCGATGTAGGAGCACTCCCAGTTGGCCTAATAAACGCCATCAAGTCCCCTGACTTGACAACAGATATTACGCCACGTCCCCCGCGGCGCACCGCTGCCAGATTTAATAACGACAGCTTTTTAATTATTCGCTAAGAATTATATTGATAATAAGTATATCCGGTGTTACGCTTATGCAGTAAGTTAGTCGTGAATCGCTACACAAATGGGGGAATGAAGATGCAAGCTGACGATTATATCGCATACGCCAACGCGCAATTGGAACGTCTACTCGTTTATGAAACCGTATTCAAGGAGTACGTGCATACGGCCAAGAACATTGAAAAAGGCAACTGTTACGCCAGCGAGAGTCTCGAACGCCTCCGGGACTACTTTAGCAAAAACGTGCTACGCTTCACCAAGTTTATCGGCGAAGTCGAGGCGGTCACGCCACCGGCTGGCTTCTGCAATTTCCACGCCGAGCTGGTCGGTGGCCTGCAGGACATGAGTCACGCCGTGTCGGTGACCTTGATGGGCATCGAACCCACTGGCGTTAATCATCAACTCTTCGACGTCGGCTGCGTGCAAGAAGCCGCAGCGCGCACTCGGATTGACCACGCCTTTGATCAACTGCACCAACCACAGGCGATGTGAGCCACAAAAAAATCCGCCAGAAATTTCTGGCGGATATTTTTTACCCTTGGTGCCCTTCCGTTGGTAATAAAATGGTTTGATTATCACCGTCGTCGTAGGCCATGATTTCGTTGGGGTATGCCGGGTCATACGCAAAGGGTAAATCGACGGCCAGCTGGGTCTTGCCGTCTTCGGCGTCAAAGCGCACCGTCAACTTGCCGTCTCGGTTTAACAACTCGAAGCGCAGGAGGTTGGTCAACGGCATGACCCCTTGCAGATTCTGATCGATAATCAGCCAAATGCTGTCGATGATTTCCCCTGGCAACTGAGAAATGATGCCAAAGGTCGCAAACCGGTTACTGTCGCGATCGAACATGCCAATCCCTCCTTATTCCGCCGCCGGGCTCGTGATGTCAGCAAACTCGGCGCGCACCACCTTCGCCAACGCCCGCGGGTCAATTCCCACCGAGCGACCGATTTTCCCTGCCGACACGATGATTTCACTTTCAGCTAACGCTGCGTCACTGAGATAAATCGGATACTTGTGGCGCGCGTGAATGCCAATTGGCGTGTTGGCACCGTGCTCATAGCCCGTCGTGGCCACCAAGTCTTTCAGCGGCACCATGCCGACTTTTTTGTTACCCGACACGTGGCCCAACTTCTTATAGTCGACGTGCGTGTCAAGCGGCACGACCCCCACCAGCGGGCCGGTTTTATTGCCGGTGAGCACAAGCGTCTTATAGATACGGTGCTCGGGAATGGCGAGGTGATCAACTTGTAGCTGAGCCACGTCGCCAGCTTCAACGGTGGGAAACGTGTATGGCACGTAGGCGACGTTTTGCTTGTCCAACATCTTCTCGACGAGCGTCTTGTCCTCCTGATGTTTTGCCATGCTTGCCTCCTAGGCGCCTTCGTAAGCCGTCAAGGTGAAGACGTCGTGGTCCTTAATCTTGTCGCGACCGTGTAGATCCGTCAGCTCGACTAAAAAGGCCGTGCCGACCACGATGCCGCCGAGTTGCTCGACGAGTTCGATTGTCGCCGCAATCGTGCCACCGGTGGCCAACAAATCGTCGCACACCAAGACCCGCTGACCCGGCCGAATCGCGTCCTTGTGGAGATACAACGTGGCCTGGCCATATTCGAGGTCGTAGTTGGCGCTCACGGTTGGGCGCGGTAACTTGCCCTTTTTCCGCGCCGGGGCAAACCCGACACCGAGCTTGTAGGCGACCGGACAGCCGACGATAAAGCCGCGGGCCTCGGGACCCACGATCATTTCGACGCCTTTGTCCTTGGCGTAAGCGACGATTTCGTCGGTAGCAGCAGCGTACGCGGCGCCGTCTGCCATCAGCGGCGAAATGTCGCGGAAAATGATGCCGGGCTCCGGAAAGTCGGGCACGCTTGCGATGTAGTCTTTAAAATTGATTGCCATGATTTGCCTCACGATTTAGTTTGCGGCAACAACCGGGCCGTTAGCTCGGCGCGGCTGTCCCGCTGCAGGTGCGTGGCCAAGGCAAGAAACGCCTCTCGTTCCTGCCACGCCGTTGCGGCAGTCAACGGTCGCTTTTGCGGCGCGGCGGTTGCCGTAATTTGCGCACCCTCTATTGTAACAAAGCCCAATTCAAAAAACACCTGCACGATAAAGATTGCCTGTAACGTCGAGACATGCGTCGCCTGGGCCAAAGCCGCCAGGTGGTGCTTGTCAAAGCCAGGATGTTGCTGCAAATAGTGCAACACCCGCCCACATTCCAAGCGCGTGGGTTGGGCCACCAACTCCGCGGGCTCCGCCCAAAAAATCAATCCAACCGGTGGTGTTAGTTTGGCCATCGTCGCGGTCAGCTCCGCCTCACTGCGCGGTAAGTCGACCAACACGGCGTTGTCGGTGGCTGCCGGCAGGTCTTTCGCCAATATGCTTGGGCCGCCGAAGGTAAAGCGCCGCGTCAGCTGCGCCTGGCGCCTGGCGGAGAAAAAGACATAGGTTTGGGCGGCGCGAAACTGCTCGGCACTCGGTTGCGGCAGCCGCATATCGCGCAGTTCGGGTTGCTGCAGCTGCCAATCTTTCAACTGCAGCTGCAAGGTCGAATTACCGCGCCACGTATTTTGATCCAGCGTCACGGCCAACTTCGCCTGGCTGGCTGCCGTTAACGCGCCGGCTTGCGCGCCGTAGCCAAAGGCAATCACCGGCAAGCCATCCGCCTGGAAGCGCAGGTGGGCACCGGTTTTCCCGAGCGCCTTGACGTCGGCGATTTGGGCCGGCAAGAAACTAAAGACCGGCTCCGGATTGCCTTGGCCAAACGGGGCTAACTGACGTAGCAGATGATAATTCGCCAAGGTCAAGTCGCTGGCACTCACCGCTGCGGCAATTGTCAACGCTGGCTTCCCGACGGCGGCCAGGGGCCCGGCCGCCGCTTCCATCGCCGCAGCGAGTTGATCTAACGACGCGGTGGGCACCGTCAGGCCAACCGCCATGTGATGGCCCCCAAACGCGGTGAGTTGATCGCGCACGGCGTTGATTGCGTTGAACAAATGATACGCGGCCACCGAACGGCCGGAACCCTTCGCCGATTGGCCGTCCTTGCTGATGTTCAACACGACAGTCGGTTTACCGGTGGCGTCGACGATGCGGCTGGCCACAATGCCCAAGACCCCTTCGTGCCAATCCGGATGCGCCAACACGAGGGTTTTGCGTGCCTGGTTCTCCGGCGTTTCCGCCATCGCCATGGCCGTGGTGGTGATCGCGGCAACGAGTTGCTGGCGCTTGGCGTTTAAGTCGTTGATCTGCGTGGCCAAGGTCGTCGCCTCGTCGTCATCAAACGTCGTCAACAAGGTGACCCCTGGCGTGGCATCACCGAGGCGGCCCAGTGCGTTTAGTCGCGGCGCCAGCCCGAAGCCCACACTAGTTTCATCCAGCGTGTTGGCATCGATGCCGGCGGCTTTGATCAGCGCCGCCAACCCCGGCCGTGGCTGCTGGCGAATCAACTGCAGGCCCAGTTGCACGAAAATGCGGTTTTCATCGGTGAGGCTGACCTGGTCGGCAATTGCGCCCAGCGCGGCGAGGTCGATACTTTCCATGGGCACGCTGCCCAGCAACGCCGTGGCCACCTTGAAGGCCACGCCGGCCCCAGAAAGGTCACCGAAGGGATAATCACCAGCCGGGTGGCGCGGGTGCACCACCGCCACGGCATTCGGTAATTCGGCGGGCAGTTCGTGGTGGTCCGTGATGACAACATCCATCCCCGCGGCCATCGCCTCATCGATGACCGCCTTGCCAGAAACGCCGTTGTCAACTGTGATCACCAGCTGCGTGCCGCTTTTTTGTAAATAATGGTACACTGCGGCATTCGGGCCATACCCGTCCGTGAAGCGATCCGGAATGAAGACTTCGGGTTCAGCGCCGATGCTTTGCAGCGTCTCCAGCATAATGCTGGTGCTGGTCAAGCCGTCGACGTCATAGTCGCCATAAATCGTGATTTTTTCCTGATTCGCCACAGCTTGCTGAATGCGCGCGACGGCTTTGGTCATGTCGTGCAAGGCGAAGGGATCATGTAGGCGCGCGACGTCTGGGGTCGTGAACGCGTCGTAATCGGCCTGGCTAGTAATCCCGCGCTGGGCCAAAAGCCGCGCCAAAAACGCGGGCACTTGCAGCGCCTGCGCCACCTCACTGATTTCAGCTGCCGCCGGAGCGGTTTGCGTTTGCCATTCATATTTTGCTGCCGTCACATTAATCCCTCTTTCTAACCTGTCAATTATAGCAAAGCCGACGCCGCTTAGATACGGGCAGTCATGCGCAAAGTTTACCGCCAACCTGCCACAATTTGACTAAAGGGGCATGGTATAATGCGGTTAGTCAATTGCAAACCGCAATTAAAGGAGTGACAAACATATGGCAATCGCAGTTTTAGGTGGCGCCGGTTATATCGGCTCACACATGGTGGACACCCTCGTGCAGGCCGGCGAGGACGTCGTGGTCATCGACAATCTCGTCACTGGCCACCGCGCGGCGGTGAACCCCGCGGCTCGCTTTTATGAAGGTGACGTGCGTGACCAGACCTTTTTGCGCACGGTTTTTGCTAAGGAAACCATCGAAGGCGTGATTCACTTCGCGGCGTTTTCCATCGTGCCGGAATCGATGAAGGATCCGTTGAAGTATTTTGACAACAATACCGGCGGCGTCATTCAGCTGCTGGAGGTGATGCACGAATTTGGGATCAATAAAATCGTCTTCTCCTCCACCGCCGCCACATACGGCGAACCCGTGCACATTCCGATTAAGGAAACTGACCCTCAGGTGCCGACGAACCCTTACGGCGAAAGCAAGCTGGCAATGGAAAAAATTATGCGCTGGTGCGATGAGGCGTACGGCATTCATTTCGTCGCCTTGCGCTACTTCAACGTCGCCGGTGCCAAGGCTGATGGCAGCATCGGCGAGGACCACGGGCCGGAAACGCACCTGATCCCGATTATTCTACAAGTGGCTGCCGGCACCCGCACCGGATTGCAAATTTACGGTAACGACTACCCGACCAAAGACGGTACCAACGTCCGCGATTATGTGCATGTGGTCGACCTGGCTGCGGCGCACCTGCTTGCACTGAATTACTTGCGCGCCGGCAAGCCAAGCACCGCCTTCAACCTCGGCAGTGCCACCGGCTTTTCTAATTTGGAAATCCTCGACGCCGCCCGCCACGTCACTGGCGAGCCCATCCCCGCCGAGATTGGTCCGCGCCGCGCTGGCGACCCGAGCACGTTGATTGCCGACTCAACGAAGGCCCGAGAGATTTTGGGCTGGCAGCCGCAATACGACGACATCGATGCGATTATCGCCACGGCTTGGCAGTGGCACAAGACCCATCCACAAGGCTACGCCGATCGCGACTAAGTCCCCACCGGTTTTTCCCGCCACTTTACCGCGGCGGTGGTATAATTAAGTTGTGAAAATTTTCAGCCCTACTCCAATCAGCGACTGAGCAGAATGGAGACGATTCATCATGGCAGCAGACGCCGCTACCCTAGAAAAGGCCGATGAGGCCCTAAACACCACTGGCTTCATCACAGAAAAGGAAATTCCTGAACTGGCGGACCGCGATTTTTCTCGCGAACTGAGCAATGCGCTCACCAAGGCGCGGGAGAAGAAAGGCGAAGAAGGCTACATCTACACCGAGCCCTTCGATTTTTCCGGCGGTAAGATTACCAACATTATCTGGGACATGGATAAGATTGGCACCCGCGAAGCAGCCAAGGAAACCTTAGCTGAAGATATGGACCTGGCGATGCCGACGGAAACCTTATCCGCCGTTGATCAAAAAACCTACTAAGCTGAAAATCGGTGGCAACACCGATTTTTTTGTCGAATCAGGAGAAATCATGGACCCCATCGAGACATTCTTTGCTCAGGCGCAAGCAGCACTCGCCTTGGACCCGAGCCTCACCTATGATAGCGCCGACGCCTTTGGTGATACCCCGGCCATGGCCGATGCTTTAGCCGCCTTGGTGCTGGCGGGCCAGAAAACGGCGACCACCAGCGCGTTTGCGTTGTATGCCAAAGATCAAGAACCGCTGCCGCAGCCCCGCGGCTTGAACATCGTCCTCGACGGGCACGAACAACCCGTGGCGCTGACTTACACCGAGGCGGTGACGATTCACCCCTTCACCGCCATCACACCGGAGATTGCTGCCAAGGAAGGCGAAGGCGATCGTAGCCTCGACTATTGGCGGCAAGTGCATACCGCCTTTTTCACCCGCGAATTTCAGGCCGTCGGGCTCACGTTTGACCCCGCCACCGCCTTAGTGGTGGTCGAAGAATTTCGGTTAGTTTTTCCCATTGCGCAATAAAAATCGGTTCGGCAACTGCCGAACCGATTTTTTTAACCATGCCGCTCTTTGAGATAATCAATCAAGTATTGCGGATTTAAATCCTCGCCGGTAGCGCGGCGCAACAATTCGCGCGGCGGAAAGAGCTGGCCAAATTGATGCACATGCTCGCGCAACCAAGCGTTGATGCGGGTCATGTCGCCGCCGGCCAACGCCGGAAACGCCTCGGGGTCGTCGCGCTTTAACGCGTGGTAGAATTGCGCCGCATACGCAATCCCCAACACGTAACTTTGGAAGTAGCCGATGTGCCCGGACCCCCAATGCACATCGGCCATGATGCCTTCTGCCGGGCTGGCCGGCGTCACCCCGAGGTGGTCGTGATACTTGGCATTCCAAATGCCCGGCAACTCTGCCACACTGGCCTGCCCGGAAAAATACGCGCGCTCAGTTTCGTAACGGACGGCAATGTGCATGACGTAAGACAATTCGTCCGCGTCTAGCCGGTTGGGCCCGATGTGCAGCGCCAATTTTGCTGCATAGAAATCGCTAAACGCAATCTGGCGATACTTTGGTAGCACCGCTTGCACTTCAGGATAAAACGCCTGCCACCATTCTTTCGACAAGCCGACGACGCGTTGATAAAACAGCGACTGCGATTCGTGCAAGGCCCCATCGATGCCACCCCACAAGCCAGCCTGTTTGACCAAGTCGTTGGCGCCATAGTTGTACCGGCTGTGCCCGCTTTCGTGCATCAAACAATCTACGGCAAATAACGCACCATGCGCCAGCGTCGTCGACGGCCGCGCATCGTCTGGCCCCACCGACACCGACACGGGATGTTCCTGCCGGTAGTTGACCGTTTTGGCCGGGTCCATTTGCATCATCGCCTGCGCCTTGTCGCACAAGATTTGCACCTGCGCCGGGGTGGCATCCACGGTTAGAATCTCATCGGCCGCTGCCGGGGCCATACCATGATTTTCGGCAATCAACTGGTGCACGGCAGGCTTGAGTTGGGCGAATAACGCGTCGAGCTCCGCCAATGAATACTCCGGATCAAACCGGTGCACCAGCGCTTCGTATACCGGCACCCCCGGTTCGGCAGCTTGCGCCCACTGCGTTTTCACATCGAATTGCTCTTGCACAAACGGCAGCCAGCGGGTTAAGTCTCCAGCCTCATGGACTTCCTGCCACAAGCGTTGGCCGGTGGCGTCCATATTTGCCGACGCCGTTTGCAGCGCCGCTGGCACGCGATTGGCCTCGTCTTGTTCGTGCTGCAGTAATCGGTAGGCGCCTTGCTCATACACGGTGCCGGTGCGGGCCAAGTCTGCTTTTTTCGCCGCTGCTAGCAATGTGGCAACAGCTGGAGCGGTCACCGCCTCGTGCCGTAACTGGGCCAAATACCCGTCGAGTTGATTATGGTAGTCAAACGACGCCGGCGGCATTTCGTGCCAGCGGTCGCAGTACACCACTTGCTCCAACGAATCCAGATAGCGTAGTCGCTTCACCTGATCGATAATTTGCTGGCCTAACGCCCCACTTGTCAATGCCGTCATGCTTTTGCCTCCGAAGGTTGAATTGCGTGTTCAATACGCCGATTCAACACCACCATTACGAGCCCATAAATCACGGTAATCCCGCCGATAATCAAGAAATACCGCACTTCATGCCCGGCCGTATAAAAATTTGCCGCCAATGTCGACAAGCCGGCCCCGACGGATTGCGAAAGTGAGTATACCGTCACCAGCTGGGTGGCGAAGGCGAGCGGCGCAATCGTCGTCGTGACCGAATAGCCAATCGGGCTGGTCAGCGCCTCGCCTAAAATGATTAAGGCGTAAAAACCAATCAACCACAACGGCGACACCTTCACTGTGCTTGGGAACAGGCTTAACGGAATCATCATGAACAACGGCCCAGCGCCCCACAGCATCGTCCCGAGCCCAAATTTTAACGTTGAATTCGGCTGGCGCGTGCCGAGCTTGGCCCACAGCAAGCTGGTGATGGCCCCGTAGACGATGGCCAAGATTGCCGGCACGGTTTGAAACGACGCCGGCGTCAGCGTCAGGCCGAATAGATTCAAATTTACCTGATCGGCGGCATACAGCGATAAGATACCCGTCGACTGATTCCACACCATCATGCAGACGCTGTTGGCCACCAGGAACGTGATAAAGACTTTGAGCTTGCGGACATCGGTGGCCGTCGTCTTGGGACTGTGCGCCATGTAGATGAGATACAAAAACGGCAAGAAGATGCTGACGGTGCCGATGACGTTGCTTAACCGGGTGGCGTTTAAGACACCAATGGCAAACAAGCCACCGAGTAGCAAGCCAACGCCGATCAGAGTGCCGGCACCAATCCGTAAGACCTGCTTGCGCCGGGCAGCGGGAATCGGGTCAGCCGGCGTCAACCCTACTCCGCCAAACGCTTTTTGACTCAACAGGAGATACGGGAGGATGGTGACCAACAAAACAACCGCAGACAACAAAAAGCCGATGTTGTAGCCGAATTGCAACGCAATGGTCCCGGTAATGATTGGCGCCGCCGCGCCAATATTATTCATGATGTACAACAGCGCAAACGCGGAATCGCGCTTGGTCGGCTCGTCGGCGTAAAGCGCACCGGTTAAAGCATTCAAGCTTTGCCCCATGATGCCGGCGGCGAATAGTTGCGCAATGATACTGATGACGACAATTGGCATGCCGCCGTGGGGAATCGCCAGTAACGCGATGGCGAGCCCCTTGGTGATCATCCCCAACCGATAGGCCAGCCGGGTGCCAATCAACCGATCGGCGACGTTGCTGCCGATGATGCCCGCAATAAAGCCCAGCGAGCTATATACCGACAAAATCTGCGCGGACAAAATCTTGTCGACGCCGAGCCCACCTTTGGCCACCGATTCGTACAGGTACAAAATTAAAATGGAACTGACCCCGTACCCAGCGAAGCCATTCCCTAACGCTGCACTAGATAGCGCTGTCATTAATGGTCGTTTTGCTCTTGGCGCTTGCATCGAATCCCCTCCTTTTTTGTTGAACCGACACTTAGCGTCATTATAGCGATGACGAAACGTAGAAAAGGTCGACGATATTGACTAGAGTGCCCCAATTCACAAAAAAAAATCGAGCCGCCTGCGCGACTCGATTTCGTCTAACTATTTACCTTTCGTGTCCTCATCGTTCATCTTCAGAATACTCATGAACGCTTCTTGCGGCACTTCGACGCTACCAACGGCCTTCATGCGCTTCTTCCCGGCTTTTTGCTTCTCCAGCAACTTGCGCTTGCGGGTGATATCCCCGCCATAACACTTGGCCAGCACGTTTTTGCGGTAGGCCTTCACGGTGCTGCGGGCGATGATTTTCGTCCCGATGGCGGCTTGAATCGGAATCTCGAATTGCTGCCGCGGAATGGTTTGCTTGAGCTGAGCGACGATGGCGCGCCCGCGGTCATAGGCGAAGTCCTGATGCACGATAGTACTCAAGGCATCGACGGGATCGCCGTTGAGCAGAATATCCATCTTGACCAGGTCACTAGCGCGGTAGCCGGTGATGTCGTAGTCCAGACTGGCGTACCCCTTCGTCGAGCTCTTCAAGTCATCGAAGAAGTCGTAAATGATTTCGGCTAGCGGCAGGTTGTAAATCACGTTGACGCGGTACTTATCGAGATACTCCATCGTGACAAACTCGCCGCGCTTGCGCTGGGCGATTTCCATCACCGGACCGACGTAATCGTTCGGCACCATGATGCTCGCCTTTACGTAAGGCTCACGAATTTCCTTGATTTCACTTGGCTCGGGCAACTCGGCGGGATTATCGACGGTGACGACCTCGCCATCGGTGCGTACCACCTGATAATCGACACTCGGCGCGGTCATGATTAAGTCGAGATTGAACTCGCGCTCTAGCCGCTCTTGCACCACGTCCATGTGCAGCAAGCCCAAGAACCCGCAGCGAAAACCAAACCCCAGCGCCGTCGACGTTTCTGGCACGAACTCCAATGCCGCATCGTTGAGCTGTAATTTCTCCAACGCCTCACGCAAGTCATTGAACTTAGCGTTGTCGACCGGAAACAAACCGGAATACACCATTGGCGTGATCTTGCGGAAGCCATCCAGCGCGGTGGCGGTCGGCCTGTCGGCTAGCGTCACGGTGTCGCCGACATGCGTGTCTTGAATCGTCTTGATGCTGGCGGTGAGGTAGCCCACGTCGCCGACCATCAGAAAATCGCGCTTGACGGCCTTGGGCGACATGACGCCGACCTCGGTGACCTCAAAGCGCTTGCCGTTACTCATCAGTTCAATCGTGTCGCCAACACGCACCTGGCCGTCGACGATGCGCACGGCTAAGACGACGCCGCGGTATGAATCGTACACCGAATCGAAAATCAACGCCTTCAGCGGCGCGTCCAGGTCACCGGTGGGCGCCGGCACGTCGCTGACGATGCGTTCGAGAATCTCGGGCACGCCGAGGCCGGTTTTGGCGCTGGCGAGAATCGCATTGGAGGCATCGAGGCCAATCATCTCCTCGATTTCTTCCTTGACGACATCAGGCTGGGCGCTCGGCAGGTCCACCTTGTTGATGATCGGCACGATTTCCAAATCATCGTCCAACGCCAAATAGACGTTGGCCAAGGTTTGGGCCTCGACACCTTGGGCCGCATCGACCAGTAGCAACGCACCTTCACACGCTGCCAACGACCGCGATACCTCGTAGGAAAAATCGACGTGTCCTGGCGTGTCGATCAAATGAAAGATGTAGGTTTCGCCGTTTTTGGCCTGATAATGAAGCTCCACCGCATTGAGCTTGATGGTAATGCCACGCTCACGTTCCAGTGCCATGTCGTCGAGGACTTGCGCCTGCATGTCACGCTTGGCAATCGTATCCGTGGCTTCCAAGATCCGATCGGCCAGGGTCGACTTGCCGTGATCAATATGTGCCACAATCGAAAAGTTTCGAATGTGTTGTTGCCGGTCCAGCATCGCTGCTTTATCCATAGTCCGCCCACTTTCTAATTCCTGTTCTCAATTATACCAAGCGCACCGCGGAATGTCATGGCGGCAACCACACGCAAAAAGGCCTCGCCCGCATGCGGGCAAGACCTTCGCCAGGTTATGACGCTTCTTGGCCATCTTCGAGAATGAGTTCCGGCTTGCCGGTACCTTCAACGGCCGCCTTGGTCACGACGGCCTTGACGACGTCCGGGCGGCTCGGCAAATCAAACATCATGTCTTGCATGACGGCTTCGATAATGGACCGCAAGCCCCGGGCCCCGGTGTCGCGGACGATTGCTTTATGGGCAATCGCGTGCAGCGCCGGTTTCGTAAATTCAAGCTGGGTGTGATCCAAGCTCAAGAGCTTCTGGTACTGTTTCACCAACGCATTCTTCGGTTCGGTGAGAATGCGGACCAAGTCTTCCTCAGTCAGTTTCTCCAAGGCGGCAATAATCGGAATCCGGCCGATGAACTCGGGAATGATTCCAAACTTCATCAGGTCTTCCGGCACGATTTGTTGCATGACCGACTTGGTCTCGTCGTAACCGGCCTCCGTGGCCGTGGCGCCGAAGCCGATGGTTTTTTCGCCCATTCGGTTCTTGACGATGGTTTCGATGCCATCAAAGGCCCCACCGACGATGAACAAGATGTTCGTCGTGTCGATTTGGATAAATTCCTGCTGCGGATGCTTGCGCCCGCCTTGAGGTGGGACGTTGGCAATTGTGCCTTCCAAGATCTTCAGTAACGCCTGCTGAACGCCTTCACCAGAAACGTCTCGGGTAATCGACACGTTTTCGGACTTCTTGGCGATCTTGTCGATTTCGTCGATGTAAATGATGCCCTTTTCGGCACGCTCAACGTCATAATCGGCGTTTTGCAGCAACTTCAAGAGAATATTCTCGACGTCCTCGCCGACGTATCCGGCTTCGGTCAACGTCGTGGCATCGGCGATGGCAAACGGCACGTTCAAAATCCGCGCGAGGCTTTGGGCCAGGAACGTTTTCCCGGAACCAGTCGGCCCAATCAACGCGATGTTGGATTTCTGTAGCTCCGTGTCACCCGGATCGGCGACGGCCATTTGGTTCACACGCTTGTAGTGGTTGTACACCGCCACCGCCAAGGCCCGCTTGGCGTCGTCTTGGCCAATCACGTAGTCGTTCAAAATCTTCAGAATTTCAACTGGTTTTGGCACTTCCAAGGCGGCGTTGAGCGCGTCATCCTTGAATTCTTCATCAATAATCTGCTTGCACAGGTCAATACATTCGTTACAAATATAGACACCAGGGCCTGCAACGATCTTCTTCACCTGATCTTGCGACTTCCCGCAAAACGAGCAAGTCACTGGACCAGACGTTTCCACGTTGTCAAACATTTCATTCAACCCTTTCTTCGTACTTCCATCATACCAGACCGCTAGCGGCCTGCAAACGGGCTTAACTCTAACATAGCCTGATTGGCCGGGCAAGCTCTACTCTTGGATTTAGTATACGACTCCTGTCAAGTGGCATCCGCAGAACTATCACCTGTGAAACTGGTGGTCCACCACGCCTCCGCGGCGAAAAAAAAGAAGCGCCGCAACGCTTCTCCATATCTTTATGCTTCTTTTGCAGAATCGGTGATGACCTTGACCGCGGCTTTAACGCCGATGTCATGCTTCAACATGTCTTCGGTCAGCGCCTTGCGCACCGCACTGGCCTCCATGTTGTACTGGCCAGCCAAGTCGTTGATCTCGGCGTCCACTTCTTCGTCGGTCGGCTGAATATTTTCAGCAGCCACGACGGCCTCCAACACGAGGTTGGTCTTGACGCGGTTTTCCGCATCCTTAGCGAATTGCTTCTTTAAGTCATCTTCGCTAGTGCCGGTCAACTGATAGTACATCTGCGGCGAGATACCTTGTTGCTGCATGTTGCCTAGGTACTGGTTGAGTTGGTTGTCGACTTCGGTATCGATCATCGCTTGCGGAATCGCGTCAATCGTCGCGTTGTCAACGGCCTTGCCAACAGCCTCTTCTTCAAGGGCGTCGTCGGCTTCTTGGTTCTTCTTTTCTTCGAGGTCCTTGCGCAACTTGGCCTTCAATTCGTCAAGGGTATCGACGTCTTCGTCAAGGTCCTTGGCAAAATCGTCATCGAGTTCAGGCAATTCCTTGCTCTTGACTTCGTGAATAGTCGTCGCAAATTCGGCTTCCTTGCCGGCGAGGTCTTTGGCTTGGTAATCTTCTGGGAAGGTTACCTTGACCGTCACGTCTTCGTCAGCCTTGTGGCCAATCAGTTGGTCTTCAAAACCAGGGATAAAGGAGTTAGAACCCAGCTCCAACGAGTAGTTCTTGGCGGAGCCGCCATCGAATTCCTTGCCGTCAACCGTGCCGACGTAATCGATGACGACGGTGTCACCCTTTTCAGCGGCGCCGTCTTCTTTCAAGACCAATTCGGCTTGACCTTCACGCTTCTTTTCCAGTTCGGCTGCAACATCGTCGTCAGAGACGGTGCGGTCTTGCTTCTTGACCGTCAAGTCCTTGTAGTCGCCCAGCTTAACTTCTGGCTTGACCGTGACCTTGGCTTCGATGGTCCACGCTTCGTTGGGCTCCATGCTCTTCACCTCGACATGCGGCTGGTCAACAGGCTCGATGCCCGCTTCCTTGACCGCTGCTTCGTACGCGTCAGGTAACACGATGTTCAAAGCGTCTTCATACAAGGCCGCCTCGCCGTACATGCGGTTAAAGACCGTCCGCGAAACGTGCCCCTTCCGAAAGCCTGGTACGTTCAGATTCTTCTTGACGCGATCGAACGCTTTGTCCAAGCCTTCCTTAATTTTATCTGGTGCGATGTCAAAGGTTAAGGCACCTTCGTTGGTGTCGGTTTTTTCCCATTTTGCAGCCATGCTGTACCTCCGGTTTGATAGTTTACATACCTGGTATATGATACTAAACCCCGTGGCGTTTGTAAATCAACCACGGGGAAAACTTGCGGATTAGGCGCGGCCCATCAATAAATATGGACTGCCGTGCCGGTTTTGACGTGTCCCATCAGCCATTTGGCATCGGGAATCGTCAAGCGCACGCAGCCGTGTGAGCCAGGCGCCTTGCCAAGCTTGGCCGCTTCGCTGGCAATGTAGTGCCCCTTAGCGTCGGTGGGCACGGTGTGGAACAGATACGTGCCATGCTGATGAAAACTCGTGTAATAATGCGCGCCGAGGCGTTCGTTGGGGTTGTAAAAATAATCCCCGCGCTCTGCTTCAATTTTGTAGTGTCCCTTAGGCGTCGAGTTATCCGTCCCGGTCGAGGCAAACATCGTATACAATAGCCGACTGCCGTCGTAGAGATACACGCGTTGCGCCGCGATGCTCACCTCAATGCGCAGCTTTGGATGCGCTGTGATGCTTGGGTAAGCCTTGGTTTCGGATGGCGCGTGCCAATCAACCGTCGGCACCGGTGTCGCCTTTAGCTTGGCGGCCGTTGCTGCCAATGTCTGCGCGGTTTGGGCGCGCGCACCGGTGGCCGCGATTCCAGCGACCGCTTGCGTCGTGGCGGTGTGGCGGGCCACCATCGCTGTCTCGCTTAACCCAGAAGTGGCGGCGGGCCGAACAATATCGCCCACAGTAAAGGCCGCAATGACCATTAAAATCACTGCAGGAATGAAAATATCCGCATGATGATCACGTGCGTGTCGGGCCATGCCACACCACCTCCTTCCCGATTAGTTTACCACAGGCTTCTCGGCCATCGTCGCCTGTCAACGAACACTAATCTTTTCGTAATATGAAAAAAGCTTGGCCGCAGCCAAGCTCTAGTTTTTCCTATTTGATTGTCGTTACCGCTGACACTAGCCGCTTGGTGTAATCCGCCACGGTCTTGGCATCGGCGTGATCGGCGATCAACTGCACGAAGGCGGCGTTCAGTTGCACACCGTCCGCCACTTTAGCGATTGCCTCCACCGCTTGCGGCTGCGTGACCTCGGCGTTGACGACGATCGGCAAGTCACTGGCAGCGCGAATGGCCGCAATTTCTTGACTCAAAACAGGTTCCGGCGGGGCTGGGAACACGGTAAGAAAACCCGTGGCAGGAGCGACGACGGCTTTGATGCGTTCTGGGTCGGCGGGCCCGACGATAGTGATCAAGTCGATGCCCTCATCGGCTAAGGCCGCGCGAAAGTCTGCGGCTTCCTCATGCGGCAAATCCGGGACTACCACCCCGGCGACGCCGAAGCTCGCGGCTTTTTTCGCAAAGGCGGCATAACCATAAACAAACGGCACGTTGGTGTAGGTCACCAGCACCAGCGGCACTTGTGTCTGCAGGCGGATACGCGCGATAATGTCGAACACCTTGGCGACGGTGATTCCACCGGCAAAGGCACGCTGATTGCCTGCCTTGACCACCGGACCATCGGCAACCGGATCGGAAAACGGCACGCCGAGTTCGACAATGGCTGCACCGGCCTCTGCCTCCGCAACGACGCTGGCCACCGTGGTGTCGGCATCCGGATCGCCCGCAATGATGAACGGTATGACACCAGTTTGATGCTTGAAGATTGCGCTGAAGTTAGTCATCGATATCTACCCCCCGGTACTTTGCGATTGATGCGACATCCTTATCCCCACGACCTGATACCGTGCAGATGATGGTTTGATCCGGCCGCATCTGTTTGGCAAGCTTTCGCGTATAGGCGATGGCGTGTGAACTTTCAATGGCTGCGATGATGCCTTCTTGCTTGGCAATATATTCGAAGGCACTCACCGCTTCTTCATCAGTGATGCCGACGTAGGTGGCGCGGCCACTGGCTTGCAGTGCAGCGTGCTCGGGCCCGATGCCAGGATAGTCGAGACCGGCGGAAATCGAGTAAACCTTCGCAATTTGTCCGTCTTGGTCCTGGAGAAACTTGGACTTCATGCCGTGGAAAATCCCGGTTGAACCTTTGCTCAGAGTCGCTGCGTGATGCATCGTGTTCAGCCCCTCACCAGCGGCTTCGGCCCCATACAACTTAACCGTTGGGTCGTTGAGGTACGCGGCAAAACTGCCAATGGCGTTCGAACCACCACCACAGCAGGCCACGATGGCATCCGGCAGCTTACCCGTGGCCGCCAGCATTTGCTCCCGCGACTCTGTGGAAATCACGCTTTGAAAATCGTGCACCATAGCCGGATACGGCGCCGGCCCAACGGCGGAGCCAATCAGGTAAAACGTATCCTGCGCATTGACCGCCCAATCCGCCAGTGCGGCATTCACGGCATCCTTCAGCAGGCCTTGGCCATCGGTGACCGGAATCACCTCCGCGCCAAGTAGCTGCATCCGAAACACGTTTAACTTTTGCCGCTCCGTGTCTTCCTTCCCCATATATACAGCGCACTTCATGCCGAAATACGCCGCAATCGTCGCCGTGGCGACACCATGTTGACCGGCACCAGTCTCGGCAATCAGCCGGGTCTTACCCAGTCGCCGCGCCAACAGTGCCTGACCGATGACGTTGTTGATTTTGTGGGCGCCAGTGTGGTTCAAATCCTCACGCTTAAGATAAATCTGTGCCCCGCCGATGTCCTTTGTCATGTTCTCGGCAAAATACAGCAACGATGGCCGGCCAGCATACTCGTTGAGTAACCGGTGAAACTCAGCCTGAAATGCGGGATCCGTTTTTGCTTCTTGAAACACATTGTTTAACCGGATCAATTCTGGCATTAACGCCTCTGGAACGAATTGACCACCAAATTCACCGAATCGATTATCAACTTCTTGCATCTTCGTTCTCCTTTGCTTGTCTCAAGTGACGGCCAATCACGGCTTCACCATCGTTTGCCTGGATGTAATGCCATCGTGCTACCTCCCATGTACACAAAAATCCGCCCAAAACCAGATTGGTTAAGGACGGATTTTCCGCGGTGCCACCTTAATTGGATGCCAAAAACAACAACATCCCACTTAGCAAGGGGCTAACACCCCTCCGACAACTGACGTATGCCTCACGTACCAACTGACTTGCAAACGCTTTTGGTTGGTCCCTCGGTGGTCCATTTAACGATTTGCGTTCGACGACACTCTCAGCAACGGTCGCTCTCTGTGCGTGCACAATCGTCTTGATCTCCACCTCAACGGTTTGGACGAATTGTTTGATTGCTTATGATAATAGTCGCGTTGCCATGAGTTTGCAAGCGTAAATTCATATTTTTCTCACTAATTACAAAAGTGCCTGCACAGCAGGTGTGCAGGCACTTCATCAACTACTGGTGGCGCCGCTTCCGGTAACCGCCAATTCCGAATAACAATGTCATCAAGACTGCACCAATTGCCGCCACTTCTCCAGATTGGTTCTCACCTGTCTGAGGTAATGTCTGCTGTTGCGCATTGGTCCCGCCAGTCGATGGCAACTGATGCCGCGTTGAACGGTTGGTCGGTTGCGCGTGGTAAACGACCGTAACCGTTTGATTAGCGGCTTTACCAGCAAAACTCATCGCGCCAACGCCTTGTGTATCTGGCAACAGACCATGCATGCCGGGAGTCGCAACTGCCTCATAAGTATTGGCGCCTGTCGCTTGCCATGGCGTGTAGGTGACGACCGGATGATTTGGATCGGTGAAGTCGACGATGGCGGTGCGGGTGTAGTGAATGGTCTCCACCACATCTTGCGCCACAGGCCGACCGTTTTCATCAACGAAGTGAATGACACGTGTCGAAGTCGACTGTAAATCTTCCGGGGTTAACCCTGCAGGATAATGCGGGCTCTCCGGATTTTGCGGATCAAGTGTATCCATCGGCGTCTTCGTGTTGGTCAAATCTATCGTTTGTTTGGTCGGGTAGTATTGCACCGTCAAATTCAGTGAGAATGGACCAGCTACGGTCATCGGTGCCACTGCGGCCTGCTCAGGCGTTTGGCCGGAGACAGCAGGACTCTGGGCATCGGTGAAGGTCGCACCCGCCTCAGCAGGCGTCCATGCACCGTAAGTGACGGTTGGCTCTTCTTCACCCTGCTCGTCTTTAGTCGTGTAATCAACCGTGGCCGTCCTTGTAAAGAGCAGCTTGGCCACCGCATCAGGCGCAACCTGGTGCCCTGAAGCATCCACATAGTGAACTGTCTCGTATGCATATTGGTTTAATGCATCCTCACTCAAGCCAGCTGGATAATGTGGGCTACTTGGGTCGCTCGGGTCAATGACATCGGTTGGATTCTTGGGTCCTGTCGTTTGGCCAGTCGGATCTCCGCCGACGGGTTCCTTCGGGAGCACCGTGATGTGATCCGGATAGTAATAGACTGTCAGCAACACATCCGAGGCGTCTGCGTCTTCAACGGCCGCGACCACGGTTTGATCAGGTGTCTTCCCAGCTATGGTTGGCACTGCGGCAGCGGCAAAGACTGCTGAGCCGATCACTGGCTGCCATGCACTATACGTGACGTCACCAGTGCTCAGATTGATCGCAGCGGTGCGCGTAAACTTGATTGACGCCATCTTGGCATCGGCAATGTCTGTGTTATTTTCACCGTCCTTAAAGTACACAGCTTCTAGTGCCGTTTTAAATAGTGCGTTGTCGTCAACGCCCTTTGGATAGGTCGGGCCAGTTGGATTGTTAGGGTCAATCGGATCCGTTGGTGCTTTCGGTCCTGTGACGCCACTGGTCGGTACCTCATCTTTTGGCGCTGTTGGGTTAATCGTGATAGTGTTTTGGAAATAGCGCAATTGCACCACCTGTTCAGCCTGCGTATCACGATCAAAATGCGTTGTCGTTTGTGAGCCATCAGTAACCAAGGTATAACCCGCAATCGTTTTGGTCAGTGGCGAATAGTCAATTGTTCCATCACTGACACCGATTAATGTTTGCGCTGGGTGGCCGGTGATTTCGGCACCTGACGCGTCAATGAATTGGACTTGCACTGTTTGTGGTAAGGCAGTGTAAGTGACATTAACAGGCTGGTTCTTCTTAGTTGGAATCAACGTATAGTTATTCTGATCAGGGTTGAACTTAAGCGTCGCACCTTGCGCAGTCGGGGTATAGCCCTCGACGGCTGGCACTGTACCAATCGCCACGGTTGGATCTCCTGGATCCGTCGTATAAGTCTGTGCCTCTCCAGGGTTGTCACTGCCCGCAGGCGTGATCGTGTAACTGCCATTCGTGCTGTAAGTCAGGGTGACCACTTGGGCCTTTGATTCATCTGCATCATACGTCAGGTTTTCAGGCTTGGTCGACTCATCATCGGTCAGCACATAACCAGCAATAACTTTGTTGATCACCGCGCCCTTAATGTCCTTGCTGTAGTCGATTTCGGCCCCAGTGACCCCGTCGATTTCTTGAGGATCGTGAAGCTGCTGGTTATCTGGCCCAACGAACTCAACCATGACCTTCTGACCGCTATCCGCAGTATAGGTCACCGTTGCTGGCTGGGTTGGATCATTTGGTACCAAA
>NZ_AZDJ01000033.1:0-328 GCF_001434705.1 Lacticaseibacillus nasuensis JCM 17158 | reverse complement strand
TACGTCTGATTTTCAGGCTCAGTCGTCTGATCGTCAGTCAGTACATAACCAGCAATGACTTTATCGATTACCGCGCCAGTAATGTCCTTACTGTAGTCGATTTTGGCCCCAGTAACCCCGTCGATTTCTTGAGGATCGTGGAGCTGCTTGTTATCAGGGCCAATGAACTCAACCATGACCTTCTGACCGCTATCCGCGGTATAGGTCACCGTTGCTGGCTGGGTTGGATCTTTTGGTACCAACGTATAGCCAGTCGTCTTCCCAGTCGCCTCATCCGTAATCGGCGTTAACGTACCACCAACCGCCGTCGGCGTATAGCCTTCGGTAT
>NZ_AZDJ01000032.1:212744-268938 GCF_001434705.1 Lacticaseibacillus nasuensis JCM 17158 | reverse complement strand
CGGACTTGTCTGGCCATAATATAGCACGGAAGCGTTTTCCCCGTCAACAATTTAGTCGTGGGCAACACACGTTCTGGGTAAGTGGCAGTGAGGACAAAAAAACGACCACAGCAAGTGTGGTCGCAAAGCAGATTTAGTGTAAGACTTCAACGTTGGCATAGAGAATACCAGCTGAAGGAATCTGGCTATTTGGCATCGCCACGTCAAGCTGACGTGGGTTGGCAGCGGCAAAGCCACCGGTATCGTTAACAACACGATACCAAACCGTGCCATCGCTCAACGTGATCTTCAGGCGAGTGCCTTTCGGGAAGACGCTGAGGTTGGCGGCAACACCACCATAGCCCATGCTGGAGCCCATGGAAGCAGGATCGTAGAAGCTGAGCTTGAACGTCCCTTTGTTGGCCCCGGTGGCACTCGTGTTGCTGGCAGACTTAGTGTAGTCCGTCGTCGTGGCACTCGCACTAGAACTCGTCGTGCTCGTGGTGCTGGTCGTCGTTGCCTTAGCGGCTTGCGCCTTCTTGGCGGCAGCGGCCCGAGCGGCGGCAGCCTTCTTCTTAGCGGCGGCGATGGCTTGTTGCTTCTTTACCTGCAGGTTCAATTCAACAGGGTCTTGTGCTTTACCCTGTAATTGAACGGTCTGCTGAGGTTGCGCCTGCTTTTGCAGCTTAACCGTGGCTTCGCCGGCGGCCCGAGCAGCACCGTCGACACTTTCAGTATTGGATTGCGTAGTTGTTGACTTCGATGAGGCGGTATCCGTGCCCAACGCGTTGACCGGCTTGTCCGGTAACGTGGCGACGGCTGCACCGCCGAGTAACGTGAGAACCGTTACGGCTGTTAATTGGATTTTGTTCTTAAGAATAATCATCCACTCCTATTTTGGTTCGATTTGGTAATATCCCCCTAGGAACACTGCAAAGTATAGACGTTGGACGTGTCATGCAAGTGCCAGTCGCATTACAATTCAAGCTAGTTTTGTCACGTTGTCACATAACTGTCACAAACTCGGCAATATTTCATTGTGATCGTGATTGTAAAATTCTGGGCCAATCCCGCCAAAATACTGGATTGAATTCGGTTGCAGTTACCACTTTTCCATCACAAAGCGCAAAAAACAGGGAATACGTTGTTTTAAGCGATTCTTCGGAGTTTTCCGGTATAATGGAGAGTATTAATTGGGTGAGGTGAGTTCGATGGCCATGTATCGGGAGAAGCGCTTTGAGGAGATCAAGCGCCTATTGAACACGAAGCAGGAGTTGTCCATCGAAGACATCATGCAGGCGGTGGGGGTGTCGCGTGACACCGCGCGGCGGGACATTGTCGCGCTGGCTGCGGCCGGCGCGGGCCGGCGCACGCGCGGCGGCATCGTGTCGTTGACATTCGGCCACACGATTCCCAGCTACTCGATGCGCCAGAAGCTGTTTTCCGCGGAGAAAACGGCGATGGCGCAAACCGCACTGCAGCTGATTCATCCCGGTGGGGTTTATTTCGTCGATGATTCCACCACGCTCTTGAAGTTGTCACAAAGTATCGATGACTCGGTCACCATTTATACGCATTCGCTGGACAACGCTATCGCGCTGTCGGTGAAAACCGGGGTGACGCTGCACCTGCTTGGTGGCCGGCTGAATCACCACGCGCGGTTCTTCTTTTCCCCGGCCAGCCTCGACACCTTAAGTCGCATCGCCTTTGACGCCGCCTTTGTCGGGGCCGCGGCGATGGACGCGCACGGGGTGTATTTTGCCTATGACGAAGACGCCCAGGTCAAAACCGCCGTGGCCGGTGCCGCCCGCCGCTTGGTGGTGGTGACCGAACTACAGAAGTTTCAGCTGAAGTCGACCTACCAAGGCTTCGGGCTTGGCGCAATCGACACATTGATCACCGAACGGCCGCTACGCGAACCGGAACGCATGTGGTTTGCACCGGGCACCGAGTTCCTGGTGGCCAAGCAGTAAGCAGCGGTGCTATACTACTGCCAGATTCACGCAGAGACTGCGTAAGGAGGACACATGACGCATCAATATCTTTCCCGCTCGGAAGTGAAAGCCCAAGCCAAGGCGCAATTGCACGAGCCTGGAGTATTTAAGAATATGGTTCTGGCCAACTTGATTCCATGGCTGATCCAAGTCGTCTTTTACTTTTTAATGATGGGCCTGCTCATCGGGATGTATAAAAGCATGCTGGCCATCAACGGCAGTGGGGCAGACGCGCAAACCGCCATCCTCCACATTTCCCAAAGCCGCTCGGCGGAGGTCCAAAAGCAGTCGTTGATTCAAGCGCTGATTTCCCTGTGGTTCACCCAAGGCGTGGCAATTACCGCGCTAGATGTCTACCGGGGCAAGCTACAGCAGTTCAATCCGCTTAAGGCGGTCTTTCGCCTGTTTAACAGTCGCTACTTCTTCGGCGTCTTGTTGCTGGCTATCGTCAGCCGCCTGTTGATTCAACTAGGCTCTTACATCATCGTGCCGGGGATTCTGCTGGCCTATGGGTGGAGCCAGATTTACTTCGTCTTTTACGATGGCCGCGAGCGCGGGCCGTTTGGCGTGTTTCAAGCATTAGGGGTGTCTTGGCGCCTGATGCGCGGCTTCAAGCTCGATTTATTCGTCTTCCAGCTGTCACTGCTGGGTTGGTACATCTTGGAAGGCATCACCTTCAACCTGTTCAATTTGTTGATCGATCCTTACCTGCAAGTGGCCAAAGCCGGTTTTTACGAAAACGTGCGGCAGTACCAAGCCGACTTGCAAACTCAGCAATAACTTGTCATCACGAGACGCCAACCAGCCCCGACTGCACATGCAACCGGGGCTGGTTTTGTTATCGGGGAAGTTTGTTCAGTCACTTGCGGTCAAGGCGAAGGCGGGATTGTACCGAGTATTGGCACCCAAAGTAGGCAACAATGGGCAATCCGGCTGACTGCTTGACCGAATGAAGGGGTTCACCTCACCGATAACGTCTGATCTACACTTGGTCGACCACTGAACTTCGCACCACGCGGTTCCTTGCGCGGCGTGCTGGGGGGTGCCAACCACCAATGGGCCCGAGTGGCGGTTAGGCCCCCGCCCGAGTCTCCGGATGACTCGGCTGCGCCCAGCGGGTAACGCCCTCGCGTCGCCACCGAGTCGGCCTGCTTGCGGATCCTTCAAGCGGGTGACTGCGGTGAGCGCCGGTTGGTCGTTACCTCTATAGAAGTGAACAACTCGCCAATTTGTGACCCCCTAATCCGTCAACCAGCGCCCGATGATGGTGAACAGGTGGCGAAGCTGAAGTTCGCGGACCTTGCCTAACCCCGGAAAATGGTGCTGGGTCAACAATTGCAAAAGCTCGCTGGTGGCTGGCGTGGCCGCCTCGGGGTGCACCGCCAGCCAGGCGGCAAGCGGTGTGACGGCCTCGAAAAACTTGGCTTGCGGTTGGCTGAAGTCGGTATTGTTAACCGAGGTGAAATGTTGCCAGTAAAGCGCGCCGTGGCTGGGAAATAAGAGGTGCAAGGCGATGGCGCGTTGCGGGTAGCCTTGCTCGGAATAGTGGTGACTGCTTAACGGGTAGTCGGCCCAGCCGCGCCCGGCCAGGGTCGCCTTGGGGTACTGATAGAGCTCACGTTGCACGACGCGGAAGGCTTCGGTTCGCTCGCGACTCGGGTGCCAGTCGCCAAGGTAGATGGCTTGGTTCGACCCGCGCACGCGAAACCGCGCCTCGTTGGGTACCATGAGCAGTTGCCGCGACGGCAACGCCGCCGCCTCTGCGGAAGTACCAGCGATAATCAGCGGGGCTGGCTGGGCGTCGAAGTAGCGGGCCGCTTGCACCGGCGCCGGCAGCGGCGTGGGTAACGGGTGGCGCGGCGCTGCCAGCAAGCCATAGGTGCCCACTTGCGGGTTAGCGATCACATACAGGGGGTGCTCGGCGGCAGCAAATGCGGCCACGGTGCTGGGTAAGGCGGCGTTGTCTTTCACCGGCTCGATGACGGGGATGATGTGCGGGGATAGCCCGGTTTGCACCGCGGCACGCAACGCCAATAAATCCGCCTGGCGCCCGCGAATCAAAGGGTAGTAGTTCATGCCGAGCCTCCAAGCCGCAACGCCGCGTTTTCTGCCGCCAAGGCGTCGAGCTCCGCTTGGAGAGCGGCAATGGTGGTGTTTTGCAGCTGGTCGGCGAAATGGTCGTAAAGGTTATCTTCGGGGTCGTAAATCGCGTACTGGTCGCTGCGGCGCTGCAGCTCCTTGAGTAACTGCTCGTCGCTATACTGGCTCAAGCCGCGGGCGACGCGCTTGGCCTTCACCACCTCGCGATTCAGACTGGCGACAAAGCGCGTCTCTAATTCGCCAGCAGGCACGGCTAGCGCTTGGTGCCGCGGTGGTCGCACCACGGTGAGCTGGCCCGGCGTCGTCACCGGCAAGTTGCTGGCGGCGACGGCCTGTTTCGAATACGCCCGGTAAGTCATCACGCCGATGCCGGCGGGAATGGCGTCTGCGACTTGCGGGTACAGCCGCGCCGGCAAGACGAAGTAGTTGTAGTCGCCGACGAAGGACCACTTGGCGCCGCTGTGAAAATCGGCCTTGGTTACCTTCAGCTCGAAGCAACGCCAGGTGATGGTGCCATCGGCGTTGACCTGGCGGGCCAGCGAGTCGACGATGCCGGCAGCTTGCGGCATCGTGACTTCCTCCACGACCGGCACGCCGAGCTCCTGCCAATAGGCGAAGAGTGTTTTTTCGAGGTCAAGCGTCAGGGCTGTCTTCATGATGAGCCTCCCAAAAGTCTGTCAGGCGCGTCGCCAACTCGGTGGGGTTGCGGGTCACCTGAGCGTGTGCCCAGTGTGGCGGGAACAGCTGCGCATAGCGTGGCGTGGCAAACCGCGCATCCAACAATAGGATCACCCCGACGTCATGCGCCCCGCGAATCACGCGGCCCCCGGCTTGCAGTACGTGGTTGAAGCCGGGCAGCTGGTAGGCGTAGGCGAAGCCGTTGCCGTTTTTGCGATCAAAATAGTCGCGCAGCCGGTTGGTCTCCGAGTTCAAGCCGGGCAGGCCGACGCTGACAATGGCCGCGCCGATCAGCTGGTCGCCAGTCAGGTCGATGCCTTCGGAGAAAATCCCGCCGAGAATCGCAAAGCCCACCACCGGCTCGACCGATTCGCGAAAATGGTCGAGAAACTGGCTGCGCGCTTCCGCGTCCATGTTGGTGGTTTGCGTCACGCAGGCGAGGTCGGGATTGGCGGCGGTAAAGGCCGTCGCCACCTGATCGAGGTAGGCGTAGGACGGCAGAAACACCAGATAATGCCCGGCTTTGGCGCGCACCATCGCCGTTAGACTAGCAATCACCGTCGGCAGGCTGGCTTGGCGCTGGCGATAGGTGGTTTGCACGTCGGTGGCGACCAAGACGGCGGTGTTGCTGGTGGGAAACGGGGATGGAAGCTGGTAGGCGAGGCTATTGGCCACGCCGCCAAGCACCTCTTGGTAGTAATCCAGCGGCGATAGCGTGGCCGAGAACAACACGGCACCGCCACCGAGGCTCAGCGAGTCGTCGATGAAGCTGCTAGGGTCGAGGCAAAGCTGCTTCACCGTGACGGTATCCGGCGTCAAGGCCACCTTGGTTTCAAAGGCGTCGTCGTAGAAATCGTTAATCCGCAGGAACTGGTTGACGGCAAAATATACCGGTAGTACGAGGTCGACGACGGCTTGGTCGCGGTTTTCGAGCTCGCCGGTGAGCCAATCGTGAATAGTCTGCGCCAAGCCGTTGAGCACCGCTACGAGATTCTCCAACCGTGCCGGCTGGAAGACTTCGGTTTGGCCGGTGGGGACGGCGGCGCGCACGACGTCAAAGGCGGTGAGCGTCTTGGTGATGCCGCCTTTGATGGCTGGCACGCCGTGTTGCTTGTACGGCGCCAAGGCCGTTTTCAGCTCGGTGAACAGCGTGTCGGTGAGCTCGGCGGAGTACATGTCGCGCGCCCGGGACACGAGGTTGTGCGCCTCGTCGACGAGAAAGCAATTCTCCGGGTCGGGTTCGGCAAAGAAGCGCTGCAAGAACACGGCGGGGTCAAACAGGTAATTGTAGTCGCAAATAATCACGTCGCAAAATAGCGACGCGTCGAGGGAAAACTCGAAGGGATCCAGCGTGTGCTTGCGGGCGTACTGCTCGATGGTGCCGCGGGTCAGCTGGTTCTCATGGGTCAGCATGTCCTTTAAGGCCGGTTTGAGCCGATCGTAGTAGCCCAGCATGTAGGGATTGATGGTGGGATCGTCGGGTTCTTCCTCAAAGGTGATCGTGTCCTTGGCGGTGAGGGTGATGCTTTTGGCCACCAAGCCGTGGAGTTCCATCAGCCCCATGGCGGCTTCGGCGACGTGGCGCGTGCTTTGCTTGGCGGTGAGGTAGAAGACGCGGTTGATCAAGTCGGCACCCATCGCCTTGATGGCGGGGAACAGTGTCGAAATGGTTTTGCCGGTGCCGGTGGGGGCTTCGGCGAAGAGGCGCGTGTGGTTGGCAATCGTGCGGTACACCGCCGCGGCGAGTTCGCGCTGGCCGGTGCGAAAGGCGGGAAAGGGAAAGTCGAGGTCAGCGATGCTGGCGTTGCGGGCCTTGACGATGTCGCTGCGCATTCGCAACCAGTCGCCAAACTCGGCAATCAAGTCGTCGAACAGCAGGCTCAAGTCGGCGGCGGTTTGATGTTCGGTGAAGCGCGTCAATTGGTCGTTGCTGGTTTGGACGTAAACCAAATCGATGTCGATGGCATCAAGGTCGCGATCCATACACAGGAAATGGGCGTAGACGCGCGCTTGGGCCCAGTAACGGTCGCGGGTGTTTTGCGTCAGGTCTGCCCACGGCCGAGCGCTGGTTTTGATTTCCTCGACGATCGGGCCGTTTTTGCCAGCCAGCACGCCGTCTGCGCGGCCATCGATGACAAAGGCGGTGTCATTGACCATCACCTGGGTGTGCAGGTAGACTTCCTTCTCGTCGGCGTCATCGTAGGCGGATTGCAGGCGGCGGTGAATCTGGGCACCAATTAAGGCGGTGTTATTCGAGTTGGTCGTAATGGGATTCAAGTCCCCGGTGCGCACGGTGAATTCCACGAATTCCCGCACGCCGATGCGATGATCTGCCACCTGGCTGACTCCTTTGCCACGAATCTGTTCTATATTATAGAATACTTGTTCGGAGGAGAGTAGGGGTAGCAGCCGCGTTTGCGTCACCCCGCCTGTTTGCCCGTTGTGGTATGCTTACAAGAGCAATTATTTTCACACAAAAGGAACGGTGACCATGGACATTAATGTCAACACATTTCAAACGGCGGTGCTCGCGGGGAACTTCGAGACGCCAAGCTTCACGGTGACGCCTGCCGCGGCGGCCAAGGACCTGCAGGCGGCCCTGCAGCCGGCAGTCGCTGCCACGGTGGCCAATTTGCAAGCGGGCAAGTTGAGCCAAGCCACGGTGACGATCACCAGCGCCGAGCCGACGGTGATCGCCCTAGAAACCGGCGTGATTAACTTGCCGTTTGCCGACGCCAAGAAGGTGACGAATTTTCTCGACACTACCGCCGACGCCCCCTTGCGCGTGTACCTCGTGATCACGAATCCCAACGTGAACGCCTCTGGCTTGCGCATCGATGAGGTAGCGACCGGCGACGACTTCGTGGCCAATCAAGCCGCCCAACTCGTGGCCATCACGGCGGCAGTCAGCGAGAAGCTGGCCACCATCGAGGAGGCGCGCCTGGCGCCAAAGCCGACGGTGAAAACCGCCCCGGCCAGCCGCACCAAGACCACCAAGACCACGCGGCGCACCACCAAGCGCGCGTCTACGAAGAAAACCACCCGCAAGCGCACACCAAAGAAGGAGGGCTAGGCATGGTTGAACAACTCCTGATTCTCATGTTGGTCGGCATCCTGGCCGGCATCCTTGGCGCCTTGCTGGGCCTCGGCGGCGGCATCATTGTCACGCCGGTGCTGACGGTGCTGATGGGCTACCCGATTCAATACGCCATTGCCGCCTCGGTGGTGGTCGTGATTGCGACGAGTTCCGGCGCAACGATTGCCTATCTAAAAGACGAGATGCTGAACCTGCGCGTGGCGATGTTTCTGGAAATCGCCACAACCGTCGGCGCCATCCTCGGGGCCGTCATCACTGGGCTGGTCAACGGCCAGGTGCTGTACTTCCTGTTTGGCGCCTTGCTGGTGTTCTCTGTGTACAACATGATTCGCAAGATGCTGATGAAGCCCGAGTAGATCAAGGAACCGGTGCCGGATAAATACGCCGAAAAGCTCCGCTTGAACGGCGCGTACTTCGATAAGGCCACGCAAAAAGAAGTCGAGTACAAGGTGACCAATGTGCCTGGCGGATTCACGATGATGTTCGGCGCCGGCTTGGCGTCTGGCTTGCTGGGAATCGGTTCCGGGGCCTTCAAGGTTCTGGCAATGGATACCATCATGAAGATGCCGCTGAAGCCCTCGACGGCCACCAGTAACCTGATGATGGGGGTCACGGCGGCCGCCAGTGCCACCGTGTACTTCTTCAACGGCAGTCTGCAGCCGCAAATTGCCACCCCGCTAGCCATCGGCATCCTCGTTGGCGCCACGGTGGGGTCGCGGATTATGCAGTATCTGCCGACCAAGGTCCTGCGCTGGATCTTCATTCCCGTTATCGGCTACATGGGGATTCAAATGCTGCTGAAAGGATTCGGGGTGAGCATCTAATGCAAGATAATAAAATCAAGCAGGAAATCGAAGACGTCGAACTCATCATCGGCAAGATCATGCAGATTGGGGTGCTTATTGCCGGCGCCGTTTTGATTGTCGGCGTCGTGGCCTTGCTCGTGCAAGGGGATGGCGGTTATGCCGCCGGCGCTCATCCGAGTCGACCGCTGGCCATCTTGGCCGGGGTGGCGGCGTTCAAGCCTTACGCCATCATGATGCTGGGCATCTTTTTACTGATTCTGACGCCAGTGTTACGGGTCGTCGTGTCCATCTACGCGTTCATCAAGGAGAATGACAAGCTGTACGCCTGGATCACCACGGTGGTGCTGGTCATCCTTGTCATCGCCATGCTCATCGGTTATTTCGGTAAATAAAAGGCAACTCGCCGCGGCGAGTTGCCTATTTGTTTACTGCCGGGACCTCGTGGAGCACCTGGGTCAAGGCGCGGTTGAGGCGGGCTATTCCTGGTGCAATGTCGGCCAGCGCCGGCGCGGCAAAGGTCAGCCGCGCGCCGTTGGTGATCGCATGCGACGGGTACAGGTTCTTGCTGGGCACCAGCGCCACGTGGGCTTCGGCCAGCTCGGTTTGCTGCAAGGCACTAAAGTCTAGCCAGCTCGGCCCGGTGAGGTAGACGAAGAACCCACCGGTTGGCCGCGTATAATGAATGGCTGGCGGCAGACTCGCCAAGGCGGTGAGCATCGCGTCGCGCTTGGTGCGGTAATAGTTGCGCAGCTTGGCCAGGTGTTGCGGAAAGTCCGCACTGGCTAAATACGTCGAGATGCTTTGCATCACCAGCGCGCTGGATTCCACGTCCGCGCCGCCTTTTAACGCCGTGAGCGCCTGCAACAACCGCGGCGCCGCGGTGAGCCAGCCGATGCGCAAGCCGGGCGAGAGAATCTTGGAGAAACTGCCAAGCAGCACCACTCGGCCGTCTGGGTCGAGGCTGTGCAGAGTCGGCAATGCGTCGCCTTCATAACGCAACAGTCGGTAAGGGGCGTCTTCGAGGATCACGACATCGTATTGGTGCGCCAGGCGAATCAAGGCCTGCCGCTTGGCCAGTGACATCACGGCCCCGGTTGGATTTTGAAAATCGGGGACGGTGTAGATCACCTTGACCGAGTGAGTCAGCAGAATCTTCTGCAAGGCGTGTAGATCCATGCCGTCTGGTTCTACCGGCACCTCATAATAGGTGGGTTCATAGGCGTCAAACGCCGCCAGCGCCCCGAGGTAGGTGGGGCCTTCAACCACGACGCCGTCGCCGGGATTGAGCAGCAGCCGCGCGGTGAGGTCGATGCCTTGCTGGGCCCCTTGGGTGATCAACAAGTCCGAGGCATTGACGGACACGCCGTCTGCCTGCATCAGCTTGGCTAGCTGGGCGCGCAGCGGGGCGTAGCCGTCGCTGTTGGCGTATTGAAAGGCGCTATCGGTTTGGGCGCGGCTGGCAAAGGCGGCCTGCAGCGCGGCCTTGGGGAACACCGCGGGATCCGGCAGGCCACCAGCAAAGCTGATGGTCTGCTCATCCGGTGCGAACAAATCGGTTAAGCCGGCGCGTTCGACCCGCGCCACTCTGTTAGCAAATTCCATGTGTTGCTCCCCCTTCGAGATTAAGCCTTGAGTTCATGCTACCGCGGTGTTAAGGTGAAGACAAACTCAACCTGTTCAATTCATCATGAAACGAATTCACTTAAAGGGGTCAGCATGAGTAATTTTAGCTATGAAGTCTTTCGCGCCGTCGTCGATAACGGCACCTTTATCCAAGCAGCCGCCAGCTTGAACGTCACGCCGAGCGCGGTCAGCCACAGCATTAGCCAGCTGGAAAGCGACCTCGGGTTTCCGCTGTTCATCCGCAACCGCAGCGGCGTCACCTTGACGCCGGATGGCCAACAGATCTTACCCACCGTTCAGGCGATTTTGAACCTCGACGACCAGCTGACGCAAATCGCCGATAACATCAACGGCCTCAACACCGGTCGCATTCGCCTCGGCGCGTTTTCGTCGGTGTCGACCAACTGGTTGCCGCCGATTATTCGCCGGTTCAAGCACCTGTACCCCAAGGTGCAGGTGACGGTGATGCAGGGCAGCTTCAACGAGATTGTCGAACAGGTGCGAATCGGCGCCATCGACATCGGTTTTTCCCTGATGCCGGTGCCGAATCAACTGCCAACGACGCCGCTGTTGCACGACCCGATTTACGCCGTGACCCCCAAGGCCTTCGTCCCGAAGAACGGTTCGGTGATGACGGATTCGGACATGGCCAAGCAAAGCTTCATCCTGCAGCAAAGCGACTACGACCGCGACACCAAGGCCGCCTTGGACCGCTACCACGTCGCCAACACCGAGCTGCGCTATTCGATTGACGACCAGTCGATTCTCTCGATGGTGGAAGCCGGGTTGGGCTTTGGCGTCTTGCCGAAGCTGGCGCTCCAAAAGCTCACCGGCGACGTCAATGTCTACCCGTTTAGTGAGCCGTTTGCCCGGACGCTGTGCATGGTGGTCAACCCGACGACGCAAAAATCACCGTCTGTCGAAAAGATGCAGGCGGTGATTCTCGATTATCTGAAAACGACGTATGGTGAGGCGTGTCTAGCCTAGTGCTTGGTCGCCAGTTCGTCCATGGTTTGGTTTAAGGCCGCGTCAACGCGATTGTTGTCGCGGTTATTGGCGTGGCCTTTGACCTTGTGAAAGCTCAGGTGGTCGAACCGCCGCACCTGCTCGAGCAGGGCCTGCCACAAGTCGGCGTTTTTCACCGGTTGGCCTTGCTTCATCCAGCCGTTTTGCTCCCACTTAACCCACCAGCGCTCGGTCATCGTGTTGATGACGTAAGCCGAGTCGGAGTAAACCGCCACAGGCACGCTGGGGTCGGTGATGGCGCGCAGGCCTTCGACGACGGCGGTGATTTCCATTTGGTTGTTGGTTTTTCCATAGTCGCCGCCGGTGAGCATCTTTTCGTAGTCGCCCCACTTCAACAAGGCGGCCCAGGCGCTTTTGTCGGTGGGCCGGACGCTGCCACCTTTATTATTGCCGGTATTGCGGTTGCCACCATCGGTATACAAAATTATGTCTGGCATCTCGAGCTCCCTTCGGAATAGTTGTGTGGACGCGGAATCGACCACTGGTTGCTTTGCCCATTATAGAGGAGTCGGGGGATTTCTGCTAGAATGGAACCTTAGTGAACGGAGGGAACCCATGACACGCAAACTGATTGCCTTAGACCTCGACGGCACCACCTTAGATGCGACCGGCCACCTGACGCCGCACACGATTGCCACCTTGCGTGCCGCGCAGCAGGCCGGCCACGTGGTGGTGATCGCCACCGGGCGCCCCGACAGTATTTCGGAGCAGTTTTATGATGAACTGGGGCTGACCAGTCCACTGATCAACTTCAATGGCGCGCTGATTCACCGCCCACACCAAGCCTGGGCCGGCGAGCGGCAGGTGACGATTTCGCCAGCCACGGCGTTGGCGTTGACGCACCTGAAGCGGCAGTTTGCCATTAAGGTGATGGTGGCGGAAGGCAAGCAACTCTTGTTGGCGGATCATGGCTACACCAATATTCCCTTTTTGCCGGACCTGCCACACCCGACGACCTTGTTTGATGAAGCGGGGCTGCGCCAGGCACCGATTTCGGTCACGATGTTTATCGCCGAGCACACCTTGGGGCCGCTTCAAGCCGCGGTGCACGAACGCTTCCCGCAGCTGACCAGCCAAACCTGGGGCGCGTGGCAAGGTGAGCACACCGCGCTTGAGGTCACTGCCCCTGGCTCGGGTAAGGCGCAGGGCCTGGCGTATGTCGCCGGCCGGTATGGCATCGCACCGGCAGACATCATTGCGTTTGGCGACGATCAAAACGATGCGGACATGTTGGCGTATGCCGGCACCGGCGTGGCGATGGCCAACGCCAAGCCGGCGATCAAACAGTTGGCTGATGTGGTCACGAGTGCAGACAATGCCCATGACGGCGTGGCGCGGTACCTGACGGCCCACGGGTTGGCCGCGCAGGCAATGTAAAGGAGATTATGATGGTAGAAATATTACTGGTGCGCCATGGCGAAACGGTGTTCAACGTGCAATCCCGGATTCAAGGCATGGCCAATTCTGAGCTGACGCCAGCGGGTGTTGACATGGCTCAGGCGCTGGGCCGCGGTATGCGCCTGGCCGGTGTGCGCGTCGCCGCCGCGTATAGTAGCGACTTGACACGGGCCTTTGATACGGCCAACTATGCCTTGGCCGCCGCGGGCAACGCCCTCACCGTGCACAAGCGGCCGGGGTTGCGCGAGGAGAACTATGGCAAGTACGAAGGCGAGCCGACCACTGCATTGACGCAAGGCGTCTTTCACCTGCCAACGTTGGCGGCCGTGATGGCGCGCTATTCCTTGATCGACTTGGCTAACTTGACCAACGCTGCCAACCGCGACCAGACGCCTAACGAGGCGGAAACGGCCCTGCAGGTTGCCGCGCGGTTCGACACGACAATGCGCGAGATTGCCGAAACCGCTGCGGCGGCTGACCAGGCCCGCGTGTTGGTGGTGGCGCATGGTGCGTCGATTCTGTTATGGCTCGCCGCGATTGGGTTCGACATCGGCAACCTCACCGCCGTTGGCAACGCCAGCGTGACTACCTTGACCTACGATCAGGCCACCTTCCACGTTCAAGACTTCAACAGCCTGGCGTGGGTGCACGCCGGGATGACGGCAAAGTAAAAGCCTTCTCGCGTGGCGGGAAGGCTGGTTTCTAAGCTTTATTCTGCGGCTTCTTCATCATCTGCTTCTTCAGGTTCGGGTTCGACGCCGCCACCGAAGTTCGTGGTGATGGCCTTTAAATTGACGACGATTTTGAAGTTAAGCTCTGTCACGTTTTGTTTGTCGCGCTGATCGTAGTCCGTGATATCGAGCAGTACCGAGTTTTCGTACTTCTTTTCGACCGTGCCGGTAAACGGCGCGTCCATGTCTTCCTTGACCTTGCACGCTACGCTATCGCCGAGGCGAATTTCTTCCATCTTCATCGTATCCAGTCCTTTCAGAATGACAATAAAGGGCAGTCTAAAGCATTGATGATTAAAACGCAAGGAATATGACCATTAATAAATATTGTTCACGCTTTCTTGACTAGAACGGTAGGCGGCGGTTTCCCTTGCCCGGACCCCCGTTCATGCGCTATCGTTATAGTAGTATGGTTCATGAAAGGGAGACGAAGATGGCAAAAGAGATGTTGATCACAGACCTAAAGGCCTCAGCCCAAACCGCCGCACTCGACGGGTTCGTGAAGTTTTACTTGCAGAAGTTTCGGGACGGCGAGCTGGACGTGATTGTGCAAATCGACGCGGCCGGCCACGTGGCGGATATCAACCAATGGCTGTACGATAACCAGCCACTGTCACTGGAAGAACAAGCGGCTGGGTTGTTGAGCCTGCGCCGCGAGAATTTGATTGCGCTGTTGACCACGCTAGGGGCGACCTTTAACGCCTCTGGGGTGCCAACCCAAAGCTGGCAAGAGTGGTACAATGCCGCGGTTGCCAAGATTCCCCAAGGACGTTAAGAAAGCCGGTACTCATGGCCCCACACCTCATTATTAGCGATATCGATGGCACCTTAGCCGTCGATCACACGCGCGTGACGCCGCGGACAGCCGCGACGTTAAGTCAATTACTCGACGCCGGCCACGAGTTCTACGTGGCTAGCGGCCGCATGTACAACCTGGCGCACCCGATTGCTAGCCAAGTCGATTCCCGCGCCGAAATCATTGCCGCCAATGGTGCGGTGTACGATTTCAACGGCGAGCGCGTGCATCACCTGCTCGGTGCCGCGGCGCTGCGGGCCACCGCCGAAGCAGCTATCGCCCACCGCGTGACACCGATGTACTTCAGCGACGATCAGCTGTTTTACATCACGCCGCCCCCGGCAGACATTCAAGCTGGCCTGGAGATTTTTGCCCCCGCGGAAAATCACATCGACTTGATTGAAACCGGAGACGTGGCCGGCTTGTTGCAATATGCCGATCGCATTACCAACGGCCTGATTCTCAGCTTTACGAATGTGCCGGCCTTGGCCGAGATTCGCACGGCCTTGAACGCCGGTGGTACGCTACATGTATCCGCCTCTGAGCCGACTAACCTCGAATTGATTCCGGCCCATGTCGACAAGGCGGTGGCGATTCGCGAGCTTCAGGCCAAAACCGGGATTCCACCGGAGCGGACCATCGTCTTTGGCGACGGCCTCAATGACGTGGGGATGTTGCGCGCGGCCGGCATTGCGGTGGCCATGGGGAATGCGCTGCCGGAGGTGAAAGCCGTGGCCGACCACGTCACCGGTGCGAATACTGAAGACGGACTGGCCCAGTTCCTCGAAACCTATTTTGCTTAAGGCCGCATTGCGCGACTGACTCGAAGGGAGTTTAATCTGTATGTACTCAGCTAATGAAGATCGATATAACCACATTCCGGTGCGCCATGCCGGCAATAGTGGCTTGATGTTGCCGGTGATTTCCTTAGGCCTTTGGCAGCATTATGGCAGCCAGGATCCACTGGCCGCCCGGCGCGACGTGATTCTCGCCGCATTCGACCGTGGCGTGTTCCACTTCGACGTTGCCAATCACTACGGTGACGGAGACTTTGGCTCCAGTGAAACGCTGCTCGGCGAAGTATTGAATCGCGAATTGAAGCCGTACCGCGACGAGTTGGTGATTGCCACCAAGGTCGGCTATGAGATCCACCCCGGCCCTTATGGCACCGGGACTTCCCGCAAGGCGGTGCTACAAGGCATCGACGGGTCGCTGCGCCGGCTACA
Organism: Lacticaseibacillus nasuensis JCM 17158; assembly: GCF_001434705.1. Taxonomy (GTDB): domain Bacteria; phylum Bacillota; class Bacilli; order Lactobacillales; family Lactobacillaceae; genus Lacticaseibacillus; species Lacticaseibacillus nasuensis. The sequence continues at coordinate 253,484 of NZ_AZDJ01000032.1, read as the reverse complement.
CCTCGATTACGTCGACTTGTACTATGCGCACCGCTTCGACGATACCGTCGACATCGAGGAAACCGTGCGCGCACTGGACGAAGTCGTGCGCCAAGGCAAGGCGCTGTACATTGGCGTGTCGAATTATCAGACACCGCAGGCCCAAGAGGCGATTGCACTATTCCGGGACCTCGGCACGCCATTTGTCGTCAACCAGATGAGTTACAACATGTTCAACCGCAATGTTGAAACCACCGGCTTGACCGACGTGATGCGCGATGCCGGCACCGGCATCGTCAGCTACGGGCCCCTTTCCGAAGGCCTGTTGTCGGATCGCTACCTCAAGGGCATCCCGGCCGACTTTAAGATTCACCCGACGAACGAGGCGACCTTTAAGGACGGCAAGGATGCCGTCGTGAAGAAGCTGAATCAGCTTAACGAAATCGCCCAGTCGCGGCACCAGACGCTGGCGCAAATGGCGCTGGCCTGGTTGCTGCGCGATCCCGTGGTCACGACCGTGTTGATTGGGACGACCAGCGTTGCGCACCTTGAAGACAACCTGGCGGCGGTCGACCACCTCGACTTTACGCCGGCCGAATTAAAGGCAATCGATGACATTTTGAAGTAATTAACGTTCATGGAACCGCTGCTGACTGGCAGCGGTTCTTTTTTTGGCTGCTGGGCAAGTGATAAAAAGTTAGTTAGCAAAAAAATATTTTTAAAAAAATTGGCCAGCGCGAAGCCATCAAAAAAATAACGTTACCGGTGGCTACGTCTGCCTTAACGTTAATCATGAAAATACTGAAAACATGCCGGTTCGGGGTTGGTGTCGCGACAGTCGGGTCGTAACGCAGCGAGGAAGCCCAAATTGAGTTGTACTGTCCGGCCCGAATATTCTGCGAAACAAAAAGGAAAATCCAATGCACATAAAAATAAGACTATTATGTGAGAATTCTGTGTGTTGAAAGTGAGAATAATTAGATATACAATCTCCATCAACGGTGCGAGGTAGGCGCCGAAAACTTGAAGGGGATGTGATGGAATGAGGAATTGGGCACAACGTAAATTGGGTGAGATCAAACTTCATTATAAGATGTTCAAGCGGGGCAAGACTTGGGCGTATATGGCAATTGCCGTCGCCGGGTTGGCCTTTGCGGCATTTGGCGCACCGAACACGGCTGTTCAAGCGGCCACGGCAACCGAGCCAAACGCCAGCCAGCAGGTCACGGCAACGGAGACCAGTGCGGAATCTGCGGCCAGCGCGGAATCTGCGGCCACTGTAGAATCAGCGACCACTGCAACACCTGCGGCCTCACAGACTCCGGCCGCACCAGCGACGGCCCAAGCCGGGACCGATGCAGACACCGCATCGACTGCGCCGACCACTGAACCAGCGGCTACGCCGGCCACCAACCCGGCGGCCAGCACCGACTCGGGGCAAACTGGTGATGATGCAACAACAGATGACTCGGACGCGGCGACCACCGATGATGACGACGCGAACGGCGACACCACGACCGCCGATCAAAGCGGCGACGCGACAACGACCGGCGACCAACCGGAGACGAGTACCGGGGACGCCGCGACTGCGACCGCAACGGCCGCCGGCTCGACCGCGCTGACACCGGCAGCTGCGAACCATTTGTACGATTATTTGACCAAGCAGCTCACCTATGCCGGCATCGATCCGACCACGGAGACGCTTGATGCCATCGTGAAGGATTATTACGCGCAACAGGAGAAATACGTCAAGAATGGCGATTTCACCTATGGCGACTTTTCGACCATGGTGGCCAATGACGCCTTTGCGCAATGGCAATCTGATACGGCGATGAGCGCCGCGACCTTGTTCAACAGTAAGTATTTTGATGCCAGCGAACCGCCAGTCGACGCCGACTCGCTGTACGACGGTGGGGCGCTGCAGGCGCTGCAAGCTGGGTATACCGGTGCCGGCACCGTCGTCGCTGTGATTGACGACGGGGTTGAACCGCAAAAGGATCTGCGCCTTTCCGATCCCGACAGCGATTCGGCAAAAGCCAACGCCCAAAAGGCCAAGGACTTCATCGCGAAGAATGGCTACGGCACCTACGTCAACGACAAGATTATTTTTGCCTATAATTACAGCAGCAACTCCGATCAAAACACCTACACCGCCGAAGAGGACCACGGTGAACACGTCGCCGGGATCATCGCGGCCAACGGTGAAAAAACGGGCAACAAGCTGCCAACTGCGACGGATCTGCAAACGTTGCCCGAGGATGATCTGGAAGCAGCCTTGGTGGCCAGCGAAGACGGGCCGGCCCGGTTTACGGTCGGCGTGGCGCCGGAAGCACAACTGCTGGATCTGCGCATCATCGACGACGCAGGCTCCCAGTCTAACGACACCCTGGCGCGCGCGATTTACGATGCCGTCGCCTTAGGGGCCAACGTCATCAACATGTCGATTGGGAACACTTACCTCAACAACGACCCGGACAATCCAACCGTACAGGCGATTAAGTACGCCATGGAACACGGCGTCTTCGTTGTCGTAGCGGCGTCCAACTCCGACAGTCGGGCCAATGTTGGCGCAGCTGGGGGCAAGGATTACACGCCAGAAAACTATTCGACGATTTCTAACCCGGCGACCACAGATGATGCCATGACCGTCGCGGCCGAGGATACCTTCGACTTGATGACCTACCTGACCACGCAAAACCGGGCGATGGCACCGTTTAGCTCCGTTGGTCCGTTGGCTGACTTCACCTTGAAGCCGGACATCACGGCACCAGGGAGTAACATCAAGTCTACGGAATACGAGGACCAGTACCAAATCATGCAAGGGACCTCGATGGCCACGCCGTACATCTCTGGCGCCGCGGCGGTCCTGATGCAATACATGAAGGACGAGCACCCTGAGGTCACGGGCAGCGCGCTGGTACAAACCATCAAGCTGTTGCTGATGAACAGCGCGCAATTGAACTACGAACCAGACGACACGACGATTCCGTTGTCGCCGCGGCAACAAGGCGCCGGTTCCGTGCAGGTCTACCTGGCGGCGGCCCGGTCGGTGACGGCTGAAGGCACCACGGCGGACGGTACACCAACCGGGGTCGGCTCGCAGTCCTTATACACGGTGGCAGATGGCGATCAGTTCACCATTCACCTGAACAACTTTGGCACGGCCGCCGCGACTTACACGATTGATCCGGGCGCCGTTTTGACTAGCGTGTTCGACAAGGGCGCCGATGGTAAACTCACCGGCGCTGGGACCACGCATGAAGAGGCCGTGGCCGGGGCAAAAATTGACGGGCCAACCACGGTAACCGTTGACGCAGGCGGCACGGCAGACGTGACCTTCACCTTGCACTTCGATGCCAGCGTCGCCAAGAATCAGGCGGTGGAAGGGTACCTGACCTTCAGTGTGAATAGCGATGCCAAGCAAACCATTCACGTCCCTTACTTAGGCTTTTATGGCGATTTGACCGAGGAAGACGTGTTCGACAACACCGGGCGGGGCCTGGTCAACTACCTGCAAGACAACAACCAGTTGCCACTGGGCATTGGTAGCAGCAGCGACGCCGTAAAGGCACTGGCCGATAACGGCAACACGACCTTTGCCAACGGCGGGAATGATGCGGCCGCAGTTCAAGGCGCAGTCGCGTTGGCCGATCCAACCAAGGCCGCCATTTCACCGAACGGCGACGGCGAAAACGACACCGTGGCCCCAGTCATTTACACCACCCAGAACCTGAAGACGTTGACGGTGGAAATCGTGGACGCGGATGGGAACGTCATCCGGACGCTGGACCATGAAACTAATCTCGAAGGCGGCGGCACCAGTGCCTACGGGGAAAACAACGATCCCGTCGACATTCGCATGAGTACAAGTGTCAACGGTCACCCGACGGCGCTGAACTGGGACGGCACGGTCTACGATCCGACCACGGGGACTCAGGTGGCGGCTGCAGATGGCCAGTACTACTACAAGGTCATCGGCACGCTGAATTACCCTGGGGCCAAGCAAACCCAGTCGTTTGAGCTGCCAATTACCGTTGATACCAGCGCGCCGACGATCACTGCTGCGGCCTTTGATGCCGCCACGCAAACGATCGGCTTCGACTACAGCGACACCGGAATCGGCTTCACCAAGAATACGCAGGTAACCGTGACGATTGGCGATGCGGATTCGCAGGTGGCCCTGAACGCCAGCGCGGCATCCGGTCACTTCACCGCGACCTTGACGGCGGCTCAAGTGGCGGCCTTGACGGCAAGCGATGGGCAAATCGGGTTGACTCTGCATGACGCCGCCGGCAATGCGGCTGAGGCGACGGTTGACTCAGGCGTTGCGGCGAATGCCACGACCACGACGGCGGCCGACACCGAGACCCCGACGTTCCACTTCTACACCACCGGGACGGATTTGAGCCAAGTGCAAATGATTTCCCTGGACGGCGCCGGGATCACCACCGATGCGTTTGGCGCTGCCATTGCCTGGACGAACGAAACGGGGAAGGCGATTCTCAAGGCCCATGTCTCTGGGCCAGCGGGCACCCAGTACTTCATCCGCGACGTCATCACCGGTGCGGTATACACCGGCACGCCTGATGCGAACGGCGACATTTTGTTCACGGTTGACGATATCAACGACGCCGCAGCGATGAGCTTTAGCTTCGGCGGCGGGCTGTACCTCGGCTACGGCATTGCGCCGACCAGTGAGGCTGGTGTCTATAAGATGTCGACCACCGATGCCTCGTTCGTGGTCGCAGGGGATAACACCGGGACGCTGGTCGATCAAACCAATGCGACGTTGCTCGCCCCATCGACGGATTACGAGAAGTTGCGCGACATGTTAATGGATCCGGCGACGGAAAACCTGTTGCTGTTTTACAACGACGGCGGCTACACCGAGTCGCACAACAAGGCCAACTGGCTCAACCAGTTGAACTACGACATTGAAGAAGACCGCAACGGCCAAGGCCACATCATCGACCTCGCCCACGCGCAAGCGTTCAGCCAAGGCTACACCGGCAGCGAGTTCAGCATGCCGGAGCAGGATGTGCTGACCTTCGATAACGCGCAACTGTCCAACCAAATTAACGCCACCGGGGTGCTGAGCACCGCGCAAGCGGCTGCGGCAGACGCCACGACGGCAACCGTCACTGACACGACCGCCGGCTATGACGCGGCGGCAGGCACCTACACGATCACCGGGCACGTGGCGACTAGCGGCGACTCTGTGGTTTACGGCAAGTACCACAACGCCGGGTTGTACATCCTGGGCAACTCCACTAGCGAGGCCGATCCGGCCAACCGGGTCACCCTGGATGCAGATGGCAACTTCAGCTACACCGTGAAAATCGGCGCCAGCGACAACAAGGCAATCGGATACGCCCTCGTGCTTCAGCAGATCAACGATGATGGTAGCGACGGTGAGGTCCAGATCTACCGGAACGCGTTGGTCTTCACCACTGATACGGTTGCCCCAACGCTTGAGGTGCCGAATATCCAAGCGACTGGGGATGGCGTGACCGTGCTGACCACCAGCGCGGATCACATGGACGTTGATGCCACCGCCAATGACGATAGCGACGACTTCACGCTTACCGTCAACGGTAGCCAACTGCTTCGGCAAAAGTCAGCGGAAACCGACGGCGATACCGGCGTCAACCAGTTCGGCGCCGCCTCGGGCGAAACCAGCGTACCGCTCCAGTATGGCCGCAACATTTTGACCATCGTCGCGACTGATCAGCTGGGTAATACCACTAACAAGACCTACGTGATCGAGCGCGTGGATGCGACGTTCACCACGGCAGACACCCCGAACCTGTCGAGCCAAGCCTCGAAGACGGCCGAAACCAAGGCGAAGCAAGCGGCATATGCCACCGGATTCGCCTTGGGTAAGACCAACTCGCCACTACCTGACCTGAGTGGGCAAACGAGCCAGTGGCTGACCAGTTTTGTGGCGGGATACAACGCCGGCCTGGCCGCAGCCAAGCAAGCTTCAGCCACCCCAGCAGTCACCACGCCTGCGCAACAACCGGCGCAGCCACAACAGTTAGCAACCAAGCCAGCGGCGAAAGGTAGTCTGAAGGTTGTCGCTACGGCGCAACCAGCCCAGCCTGCTGCAGCGGCGTTACCACAAGCCGGCGACAATCCAAGCGGCGCACTAGCACTAGCCGGCGTCATGGTGCTGACCTTCATCGGTAGCGCGGAGCTGAAGCGGCGAGTTGAGAAATAGGTTTAATCCGTTTGTAATTGACACCATATCGGTTGAACGGTAATCGATTCACCAGACTAATAACCGCCTTTACTTTAGCCCAGCGCTGAAGTGAAGGCGGTTTGTTTGTCATCAGAGCAAGAAAGTGCGGAAAATCTCGCAATAATGCAAAGCGGGCCAGACAGCGGCTCGCCTTTTTTGTATACTTAAACTGCGATAAGTAGAATCATATTACAGTGGGATGAAGAAATTGGGGGAGAGATATGCGGCGACAGCGACGACGAAGACAACGCATCATGCTCAGTAGCTTAGTGGTCGTTGTGCTACTGGTGCTTGGCGGGGGGATCTGGGGCGTCCACGCCTGGCAAACCCGGGCGAAGCCGGTCGCGCAGGCTAGCAGCAAGCGCAAGGTGGCGCCAAGCCAGTCCAGTAAAGTGGCCGTGAAAACTAGTTCTAAACGCGTCACCAAGCCGACCCCTCCTCGCTACACCAAGTTTACCCGCCTGACGGGAGCGGAGCACGTCAGCGGCGTCGCCACGCCGCTGGATAAAACGAGCACTGCTGGCTTGGTCACCGTGATTGGGCAGACGATGCGCACCGTGGCCGCAAGCACCCATGGGCCAGCGCGCTGGACCGTGGCCGTGCGGGCATTGAACGGCGGGGCGCACGCCTATGTCGCCGATTGGACCCCAGCCAGCCATCAATTTTCCGCGTCGACGATTAAGCTCTACATTCTAATTCGCTATTATCAATTGCTTCAGGCTAAACAAATTAATCCGTCGACGCAGTACACGTTGCGGCAGCAAGACGTCGTGCAAGGCTCTGGGGTAATGTTGCACGCCAAGCTGGGGACCACCTATACGTTGCAGGAGTTGGTGAACTTGATGATTCGCCAAAGCGATAACATCGCGACCAACGTCATGATGGATGAAGTAGGTGGCTTTGCCGCGGTGAACAAGACGATTGCCCAGGTGGTGGGACCGGATCACGAAACCAGCCTCGAACGCAAGATGATGGATACCAGTCACTTGGAGAACGGCAAGGCCAATCGCATCAATGCCGAAGAGGCGGTCGACACCTTGCTCAAAATGAAGCAGGGGAAAATCGTTAGTCCTGCGGCGGACAAGGCGATGCTGGCGCTCATGCTGCACACGAAGAACCGCACGAAGTTGCCGAGCCAGTTACCGACGGGGGCCGTCGCCTACAACAAATCAGGTGAATCGAACTGGCGTGGGATAGAAAACGACATGGCCATCATCGACTATCGCGGCCAAACTTTCGCGGTATGTGCGTTGATTGAAATGGATGGGGAACACGACGCACCATTGACCGCGAGTCAGGCTCAAACCGACAGCGAAGTGTCCGCGATTGCGACACTGGGGGCCAAGCTCACCACGTGGATCGCGGCCAACTGAACCAACTGGGGATAATTATGGAGGATAATGGGATGACAGAACAACAACCGATTCAGCAGACGCCAGCCGCGCCGGCCAAGGGGAAAAGCACCCGCAAGTGGGTCATCATTGGCATCATTGCGGTGGTCGTGATTGGCGCCGGGGGCTGGCTGGGTTATTCGCATGTGCACGGCAATCAAGTGGTCGCCGCGCAAATCAAGGAAGCCCGCCAGCTCGTGATGTTTAATCCGTTGGCGACGGGCCCGGCCAGCAAGAAGTTGAAGGCCGCCTTGCCCAAGGTTGGCGAAACGACGACCGATCAGATGCTCATTGGCCGCGTGAAGGGCAAACATTTGGACACACTGATTGCGGCGGCCAAGCGCGAGCTAAAAACGACCACGGCGGCACAAATGAGTAAGCAAGGCGATATGTTAGACGCTACTACCAGCAAGCTCACGAAGCTGACCAGTGACAAGAATTTCCCGAAGGACAACCAGGCGAAAATCGATAGCCTCCAAGCTCTAGCCAAGACCTTTAAGGCTAAGGGTGACGCCGTTGGCTATAACGTAGCCGTCGCCGGATTGCAGGATATCGCCGGTGAGACCACGACTTACATCGCGGCCAAGACCAAGGCGCAAAAGGCGCGCGAAGCGGCCAAGGCCGAAGAAGCCAAGCAACTGGCCGAGGCCAAAAAGAAGGGCACTTACCCGTCGCTAGGGATGCTGCGTGGCGACATGGCCAATGGCATCGGCGTGATTCCGATGCAAATCATGCCTGATGGTCCCGCCGACAACGCCGGCTTTAGTACCGATTGGTCTGACAGCAGCGTCATCACCGCCATTGACGGTCAAAAGGTCAGTGCTTCCATTCTCGGGAGCCATAGCATGCAAAGCGTTTTGCAAGGCATCCCGTTAGGCAAAACGGTCACGGTGAAATTCCTTGACGGGTCGTCCACCAAGGTACACCTGAACCTTACGCAAAATGAGGCGGCAAAGGCCGACTACGATGACTTGCCTGACCCAGGCACTGATGACGATACAGACATCAACTTCGGCGTCGATGGCTACAACATCGGCCAGAAGCACAACAACAAGGAAATCGGGCTGGTGATCACCGCAATCGACTCCGACGGCTCCGTCGGCGGCACCGACTTAGCAGAAGGCGACGTCATTTGTCGCATCGACGGTTATTACGTGGGCACCACGGCGGACGTCGACAAAATTTTGTACAACTACTCTGAAGGGGATACCGTGACGGTGGATTACGTCACCGCTGACGGTCATCTGAAGAGCACTGACGTCGATTTGACGGACTAGGAGGGACGAACATGGCAGAACAGACTGTAATTTGTCCCAACTGTGGGACCACGAATCAACTGACGAATAAATTTTGCGCGCACTGTGGCTTCGATTTAACCCAGGCCATCGCCGTGGTAAAGGCCGCAGCCGATCCGCAAAAGGCGTTGTACGTTCAGGCCAAAGAGGCACTGGCCGCTGGTGATTTTGCCAAGGCGATCGACGGATTTAACCGACTCGGCGCCTACACCGATGCGCCGGATCAATTGGCCAAGGCCAAGGCCGGCTTTGCCGAAGCCCAACAGCGACAACGCGAACGGCTATACGGCGAAGGCCTCGATGCCTTCAGCCACGGCGACTTAACCACTGCCGCGGCGCGCTTCCAACAAGTCGCCGGCTTCCAAGATGCCGAAGCCAAGCTCGCCTTGGTGAAAAAGGCGCAAGCAGCTGCGGCGGCGGAAGCGGCAGCGGCGGCCAAGCAGAAGCAGGCCGCAGACTACGATGCCGCCTATCGTCAAGGTTTGGCCGGCGCTCAGGCGGCCACGACGACGAGCGATTTGCAACGCTACTTGACCTATCTGGCGCAATTCACCGGGTATCAAGACGGCGCGGCCCAACTCGCTCAGTTTCAGGCGAAATATACGCGACTGGCTGAGCAGGAAAAAGCCGCGCATGCTGTTGGTGCTCGCCGGCGCAACCGCATCTTGATCGTGGCTGGCGTTGCCGTTGTCATTGTTGGGGGTGGTGCCTTTGCTTGGCATAGCCACCAAGCCGCAGCTGCGGCTCTGGCCGATAAGGTCACCGCGCAGCGCGCGACTAACGCGAAGAGCTACAATGGGTTGCCAAGCGACACGAAAAAGGACGTCAAGACGATGATGGCGACCTATCATGCCAACCCTAAGGATTACATCTATAAGGTCAAGGCCACCGCGGCTGACTACACCGTGGTTGGCTACACCTTCCGCGGTCCCGACACCAGCAAGGACAAGCTACCGAAAAGCGGTACGCGCGTGTATGATGCGACGGCGATTTATCGCCGGTAACGACAGCAAAAACATTTTTTCGTACAGTTTACGGATTTCATCTCTAGAAAAGCCTGCCAGTTTAATGGCAGGCTTTTCTTGTGAACCGGAGCATCTGCTTTGATTAACCGATCGGTTCAAAATTTGCGACAACTCAAATGAGGAATTGCGAAGGACTTGTCGGTTCGTAAACAAAAAAAAAATAAAACAACGTTGTATTTAAAGATACAACGTTGTATAATTCTCACGAGCTCAGATGAAAGCGCTGTTAACAATATAGGAGGAATTATTCATGTCCGATTCAAAGGTGCCAGTCATTATCAGTACAGATCCAGGAATTGATGATGCAGTAGCAATCGCAATTGCATTGTTTAGTCCAAAGTTAGATGTTCAATTGATTGTTCCTGAAGAAGGAAACGTCAGCATTGAGAAGACGATTTTTAACACAAGACGACTGTTGACCTTCTTAAATCGCCCGGTTCGGGTTGTCGCCGGAAGTCGGCGGCCTTTACTGCACGCCGCACAACATGCGGGCAATGTGCACGGCGAAACAGGGATGGACGGTTATCCATTTCCTGAACCCACTGTAGCGGTTGATTCTTCTGTGACCGCTGCTCAAGCGATGCATGAAGTGGTTTCTAGCAGTAATGTTCCCGTGACATTGATTGGAATCGGTCCGCTTACCGATCTGGCGCTTTTCATTCATCAGTATCCGGACGACTTGGCGAATGTTGGCGAAGTCGTACTCATGGGTGGTGCGCTTGGCCGTGGGAACTTAGGCGTCTTGACTGAGTTCAACTTTGGTACAGACCCTGAAGCCGCCAAGATTGTGATTGATAGTGGGCTCAAACTGAGAATTGCGCCAATGGAAGTCGGGCGTGAGGCAAAGCTAATGCCAGAAACTTCGGAGCAGTTAAAGGAAATGGGCAAAGTTGGCGATATGTTTTACGCTTTGTTTTCGAAGTATCGCGGTGGTTCATTCAAGACTGGCCTGCATATGTATGACGCACTGGCGATGGGGTTGATCCTAGACCCTGATATCTTTACGACAGTAGACACATATCTTGCCATTGAGACTTCAGGCACGTTAACTGCTGGAGCGTCACTGTTCGACTTGCGGGGTTATCTACATCAGGACGCAAATGTGACGGTGGCAACAGCAGTCGATACGTATAAATTTAAGCAGTGGTTTGTCGAAGCGATTCGTGCAACAACTGAGGAGGAGCACTCATGAACGCAATACTGATTTCTGTGATTGGGATTATCGCAGTTGCATTCTTGGTATACATGCTGTTAAAGAAAAATGACATCAAGATGACCTTGCTCACGTTGGGGCTTGTGTTGATGTATATCGCATTGCTGTTGGGGAATAAGCTGACCGTATCCGCCACGACAGGTATCAAATGGCTGGATCCCTTTCAAGCTATCGTGGATCAGTTCTCTACGACGTTAGTTGGACCAGGGTTCGTCATTTTAATTCTGGGTGGCTATAGCGCATATATGAGCCATATTGGTGCGAATCAAATGACGGTTCATGCCTTAACGAAGCCAATCGCGAAGGTAAAGTCAGTTTATGTGCTCATCCCGGTTGTTTTCCTTCTCGGCAACTTACTCTCACTTGTTGTGCCAAGCGCATCAAATTTAGCCATTATCTTGTTAGCAACGCTATACCCAGTCCTTCGTACAGCGGGGATGTCACGTCTATCTGCAGCGGCGATTATTGGCACATCTGCAACAATTATTCCAACCCCACTCGGTTCTGATAATGTCGCCGTAGCAGCACAGCTTCACATGTCAGTAACAGATTATGTGTTCCGCTACCACGCGATTATCTCGATTCCAACGTTAATTGCGATTGCTGCAGTGCATTACTTCTGGCAAAAGCATCTGGATAAGCGTGCTGAATCTGACATGAGTTATGCTGAAGAGCTGGATCGATATTCTTCAGGAGATAGTAAGCAGCAGGCCGAGGCACCAGCCTATAAAGGATTTACTGGTGTCCTATACAGCATCCTACCCCTGCTACCAATCATCTTGCTACTGGTCGTATTCTTCGTAAATATCGCGACAGGGAAAACCTATAACATCTCTGTTCAGCTTGTATCGCTAATCAGTTTTGCTGTGGCAGTAATTGTGGAAATGGTGACGAAGCATCAGCTACAAAGCGTGTTGAAGGAAACCAGTGCATTCTTCAAGGGTATGGGCGACGTGATGAGTGTCGTTGCATTACTGGTTTCTGCATCAGTATTTGTCCAGGGCCTGACCAGCATTGGAATCATACAGATGATTCAAACCTCAATGCAGCACGTTGGTGGATCCGGAGTTATTCTGCCACTGATCATGGTTGTCTTCACCGCAATTATTGTGTTACTCAGCGGGAGCGGCACTGCGTTAATCTTCGCGATGATTCCGCTGATTGTTCCGCTCAGTAAGGCGGCCGGAATAGAGCCTCAGGCATTAGCAATCCCAATGCAACTTGCAGGCAACTTACTGCGGGCGGTTTCACCGGTGGCTGCGGTTGTCCTGATTGTTGCCGGAACAACAAAGCTAGAGCCATTACAGATTGTAAAACGTACATCTGTGCCAATGGTATTTGGGACGGTAATGATGCTTGTACTCTCGCTATTGGTATTTTAGGAGGATCTAGTGACTTACGGTAGTTCGACACTACTAACAGCCCGACTGGCGACTTTGGCTGATTTGCCTGCGTTATTGACGTTGCTGTTAGATGCTAAGGCACAGATGCAAAAACAGGGTTTCCAGCAGTGGGATGAGCGGTATCCCAACAGGCAGGTGCTGGTGGCTGATATCAATCAGGCCCGGTTGTGGACGTTAGGGACGACGGTTGATGCAACGATAAGTATTGAATGCGACAAGGATAATTCAACGTGGCACTTGCATCGATTGATGGTTCGTTCAGTTGCCACACATCAAGGCTTAGCAGCTAAGTTACTTGCGATGGCAGAGCAGGCAGCACGGCGAAATGACGTGCGGAGACTGGAGGTCACGACCCATTTGAAAAACTTGCCAATGCGGTATCTTCTCGCTCAGGCGGGTTATACCTGTGGTGATGTATTCCTAATGCCTGGTCGGGAGGCGTTTGGTGGGTTTGTAAGTTATCAATATTTTGTTTGAAGTGAATGGTAAGATAGCACTGATAACAGAATGTGAGGGGCCAACATGCACAAACCAGCCAAGTACGTTCAAATTTACAACCAGATTCTACAGATGATTAAGAACGGCCAGCTTCCTGCTGGGTCCAAGTTACCGTCCGAGGAAATCCTAGGTAATGAATTCGAAGTTAGTCGGGTGACGCTGCGAACGGCGTTATCTTTATTAAAGGAAGATGGCGTCATTAAGAGTGTTCATGGTCAGGGACACTTTGTCTCACCCAGCACAAATACCGATCATACCGGTATCGAGGCACTGCGGATACCAGTGGCAGAAAGCTTAACTGTCCCCATTGATGACCGAGAAGTCTACTATCACGAAGCTATTCCAAGCGCATATACCGACCGCCTATTTCAGATGGAAAACGTGCCATACTACACTTTGAACATTTGGTACCGTCATGAGCAAGTTAATGTGGCTAATGCGTTCGTCATTACGCCCCCAAGCGTTATTGATCGACTGGGGATTAACTTGTCCAGCGAAGCGGAGATTGTGAAGTTCGTTGAACAGAAGTTGTACGCGCATTGTGCAAATTCGGAACTCACCATCACGCAGTCTGACCGTAAGCCAAGTTCGTTCAAACGACAGTGGGGAAGTAAAAGCCCCTTGATGCTGATGACCGAGAACCTTTTTGCGGTTACAGGGGAACTCTTGGCGCAAAGCAAGTTCTACATTCCAAGTGAACTGTTTCGGACCAGTCTCATGCGGTTCCCAACTGCCATGCAGACGAGGGGGCAGTCGTAGCGTCACATATAGAAATTCATTAACTCATTCGTTCCAGTCTTTCGGTGATTGCCGTTAGTCTGGAACGTTTTATTATGCTGGGCACAATAAACGGGGATATGGACGGACCAATTAATAAGGATGAAAGTGTACACACAGGAGAATAATTGCCTATACTAAACAATAGTTCATTAACGTAAGCCCAGTTCGTGGTACTCAAGGTTACGACTGTCAGATTTGATTTGGTAGATGGACTCGCGTTATGGCTTTTTGTCTGAAATGGAGGAGTAAGCATGGACCCAACTGCATTGCCGGTGACAACCGGCTTCAACTTTCGTGAACTCGGGGGCTACGTGACGACGCGAGGCAAGACCATCCGCACGCACCGCCTCTTGCGCACCGGCGCGTGGAACGCCCTGAGTGAAGCGGACCTGGCCTACCTGAAGGCCTATGGAGTGCGCACGGTGGTCGATTTTCGCTCCCTCGACGAGAGTACCCCGCGGCCGGACCGACTACCGGTTGGGGTCCAACGGCTGGCGTTGCCGACCTTCACCACGATGCCCGGTGCGAAAACGACGGGTGCTGCGAACACGGTGAAGGATGCGGCCAACGAACCGGCGGCCCAGGTGATTGAAGCCTTTCGCGATGCGCCGGCGGATTTGGGCCTGCACCGAATGGAAAACGTTTATGAGGGGCTGGCGACCAGCGACTCAGCGGCCAAGGCGTATCGCGAGTTTTTCCAGGCGGTGTTGGTGACCAGTGAGGCTGGGGCTGCGATTGCGTTTCACTGCAGCGCGGGCAAGGACCGTACCGGAGTCGCCGCGTATCTGCTCTTGACGGCGCTTGGCGTCGACCACGACCAGATCCAGCAAGACTATCTGCAAAGCGCGAGCTTCAACCACGCCCATGTTGCGGCGCGGTGGGCGGAGCTCAAGGCAGCCGGCGCGCCGGACAACGTGTTGGCGATTGTTCGCGACCGTATGACGGTGCGCGGCGAATATCTGCTGGCGTATGAGGCGGCATTGGCCAACCGCTGGGGTGGGGTCCACGCGTATTTACACGACGAGCTCGGTGTCACCACCGCCATGTGTGTGCGCCTGCAAGCGGCGCTTTTGCAGTAGTCATCGTTTTTCTTGCCAAGTCAACCGTCACCTTTGTATCGTGAAGATAGGCAGTCACGCGATTGCGAAAGGGGTTAGGACAATGAGCAAGAAAACGATCATGTTAGTGTGTTCGGCGGGGATGTCCACCAGCATGCTGGTGGCGCGCATGGACAAGGCGGCTGAGGCGGATGGCCTAGATGTCGACATCTTCGCCACCGGTTCGGCGGGGATTGCTGCGGACGTGGCCGAGCACCACCCGGATGTGATGATGCTTGGGCCGCAGGTGCGCTTCATGGCCGACCAGCTGGCCAAGCAGTACCCGATGCCGGTGAAGGTCATCAACATGCAGGATTACGGCCAGATGAAGGGCGAAAACGTCTTGCGCGACGCTTTGGCCACCATCGAAGCGGCGGAATCATAAGTAAAGGCGGCTTACTGCGATGGCGGTGAGCCGCTTTTTGGTGTGCAGAGTTGTGTTGTTTCTCCCTGCCGGCAGTGCCATACTACATACAATTAGTAATTGATGATGATATTGTAGGAGGGAAATACGCGCATATGACAACATTTGATCAACCATTGACGTTCAAATCAGGGGTGACGCTGGCCAATCGCCTCATGATGTCACCGATGACGACGCAACAAAGTTTTTATAATGGCACGGTGACGCAAGAGGAGATTCACTACTACGCCGAACGGGCCAAGGGCTTAGGCGCGGTGATCACCGGTGCGGCCAATGTCCAGGCAACGGGTAAGGGGTGGCCCGGCGAGTTAAGCATCGAAGCGGACACGTTTCTGCCGGAGCTCGGCCAGCTCGCCCGGGCGATTCAAGCGCAAGGGGCCAAGGCCATCGTGCAGATTTTTCACGCTGGGCGGATGACGCATGCCGCGACGTTAGGCGGTACCCAGCCGGTATCGGCAAGTGCGGTGCCGGCGCAGCGGCCGGACGCGGAGGTGCCACGTGAGTTGACGGTGCCCGAGATTCAGGCCATCGTCACCGCGTTTGGGGAAGCGACGCGGCGAGCGATTCAAGCCGGGTTTGATGGCGTTGAGCTCCATGGCGCCAACACCTACTTGTTGCAGCAATTCTTCTCCCCGCATTCCAACCGCCGCACAGACGACTATGGCGGCGACCGCACGCGCCGCTACCGTTTCATTCACGAGGTGATTGACGCGGTGTTTGCCGCCGTTGATCGGTACGCCACGCGGCCGTTTTTGGTTGGCTACCGCGTGTCGCCGGAGGAATACGAGACGCCGGGCATTCGCGTGGCGGACACGTTGTGGTTGCTCAAGCAGCTCGGTGACACTCGGTTGGATTACGTACACCTGTCGCTCAACGACTACACCCGCGTCGCCAAGGAAGGCCGAGTATCAGGACCAGTCGTTGCTGGCTTACGCGCGGGCGGCTTTGCCAGCGACCCCACTGGTGGGCGTCGGCGGCGTCCGCACGCGCCAAGACGTGGCCAACGTGTTGGACACGGCCGACCTCGTAGCGGTGGGCCAACAACTCCTGTACGACCCGACTTGGGCGGTCAAACTGGCCAACGGTGCCGACGACGCCATGCTTACCGCACCGTTTAGTGAGGCGGTCGACTTTGTGCCGCTGACGACGCCGTTGCACCACTTTGCCTCGGGCTTCTTCCGCAAGTAATCCCCTTAATCGTTAAGCCCATTTACAAATTTTACTCAGCCCGGTATACTCTTGGAAAACGACTAGGAGATTACGATGACTGAGAAAATTGCGTTAATTGTCGATTCGGGGGCTGATGTGCCGCCGGCAGTGCTGGCCGCTCACCCCAACATTGCGGTGGTGCCGCTAACGGTGCGCTTGAATGGTCAGGAATACCGCGACAACGTGGACCTGACGCCCGATGAGTTCTACGCGGCGCTGAGTGCGCAA
The DNA here is from genome assembly GCF_001434705.1 of Lacticaseibacillus nasuensis JCM 17158. Taxonomy (GTDB): domain Bacteria; phylum Bacillota; class Bacilli; order Lactobacillales; family Lactobacillaceae; genus Lacticaseibacillus; species Lacticaseibacillus nasuensis. The sequence goes on along the minus strand of NZ_AZDJ01000032.1, from coordinate 236,701 downwards.
CGCCTGCCGCAAACGGCCAGCCCGGCTCCGGCAACCGTGACCGGTACGCTGGAAGTCTTGTTTGCCGCCGGCTACACCCGGGTGCTGGGCATTACCATTGCCTCGGCGCTATCGGCGACTTACCAGACGTTTCGCCTGGCCAGTAGCGAGTTTGCCGAGGGCCAGGTGATGGTGCTCGACAGCAAAAGCGCCGGCATCGGCACCGGGTTGGTCGTCGCGCAGGCGGCGGCCTTGATTGCGGCGGGGCTGGATTTTCCCGCGGTGATAGCGGGCACTCAAGCCGCCATTGCGCACAGCCACGTGTACCTGTACCTGCCGACGTTGACGTATTTACAAGCGGGTGGCCGCATCGGGCGCGTCGCCGGCACTCTGGGCACGGCATTGAACATCAAGCCGCTGCTGACGGTGAACGAACAAGGCGAGATCACGCCGATTGCCAAGGTGCGCTCGGAGAAAAAAGCCGTCGCTAAGCTCATCGATGTGGCGTTAGCGGCAGCGCGGCCTGACGCGGTGATTGCCGTGGCGCATGGCGCAAATCCGGCACTGCTTCACAGCGTCAGCCAACAAATTCAAGCGGCAGGGCGGCCGGTGACCTACATCGGTTCGGTGTCGCCGGCCATCGGCGCCCATACCGGCCCTGGTTTGATTGGCGTGGCGGTGGGCCAAAGCAAGTCCAACTAGGCGTGAGCCGAATTGAAGCCTACAATAAACACAAACCAAAGGAGGGATTCGATGACACAGATTCAAATTGGTACCAGCGATGTGTACACGACGCGGCTGGGCTTAGGCACCAACAAGGTGGGGGGCACTAGCCGCGCCGGCGTCGACCAGGAACAAAGTGGCCGCGAAGTGGTGCGCACTGCCTTAGATAGCGGCATTCAATTGCTGGATACGGCCTACATGTATGGCCAAGGCCGCTCGGAAGCCGTGATTGGTGAGGTGCTGAAAGACTATGATCGCAGCAAGGTCGTGATTGCCACCAAGGCCGCGCATGACCCCAAGCATGACATGCAGCCCAACAACGATCCGGCCTTCTTGACGCAAAGCGTCGATGACGCCTTGACCCGGCTGCAAACCGACTACATCGATATCTTTTATATTCATTTTCCAGACGCCACCACGCCGAAAGCCGAGGCGGTCGGGGCCCTGGCCAAGTTGAAGCAGGCGGGCAAGATTCGCGCCATCGGGGTGTCGAATTTCTCGCTGGCCCAGATCAAGGAAGCCAACGTCGACGGCGATATCGACGTGGTTGAAGACCACTACAGCCTGATTCACCGGGCACCAGAAGGGGAGGAAATGGCCTACCTCAAGGCGCATCACATCAGCTTCGTGCCGTACTTCCCGCTGGCTTCGGGCCTGTTGACCGGTAAGTATGGGGCGGCGGATCGCGCGCGGTTTGCCCGCTTCGTTGAAGGGGCGCAATTCGACGCGGCCTTGCAAGGTGTGGCGGTGTTGCGCGACGTCGCGGCTGCGCATGGCGCATCGGTGACGCAAACGGCCTTGGCTTGGTATCTGGCCGCGCCTGGGGTCGACGTGATGATTCCTGGTGCGCGCAATGCCGAGCAGGTGCGCGGCATCGTGGGAACTTTGGACGTGCAGCTGACCGCTGCCGAGTTCCAGGCCATCGACCAGGCGTTCAAACAATTTTAGGCAAAAATTTGCAAATTCTTTGACCCCCAAGCGAATGACGTGGTAAGATTCAGGCGTTCTTATCATATTATTATCTCTTAGGGGGAGATTATCATGAAGTCGAAATCTTTATGTTTAGCCGATGGGGTGTATGGGTTAGTGGCAGGCATTATTTTACTCATTGGCCCACTAATCATCACCACCTCTGCGGTGAGTGATGTGGCGAATGAAACCACCAGTGGCACGGCTGGGGCCAGCGGTTTTCTGACCTTACTGAAGATTGTCGCCATTGCGCTGGGCATCTTGTCGTTGGTGTTCTACAAGGGTACGACCTTGATGAAGCCCGCCGCTTCCGTGCTGCTGATTGTCGGCGGCGCGGTCGCGTTGATTCCATTTCTCGGCTGGGCCGGGGGCATTGTCGTCATCGTTGGCGGCGGCGTCGCCTTGGCCAACTTGAAGAACTTCACTCCGAAACAACCATTGCAATAACTTGAAGACCCCCGCCAAGCGCGGGCGTTTTTTTTACGGTTAAATTCAGATTAGATATTGATTAAACTTGAGACTTCGATACACTAAAAAGTAACGTGTTTGTGGAGGTGATGAGCATGGATGACGCTTTAGACTTCAAGGCCGGCCTGCGCGATGTGTTGCCGACGGTGTTCGGCTACATCGGCGTGGGCTTGGCATTCGGCGTGGTGGCGCACACCAGCCACATCCCGACGTTGATGGTCGGGTTGATGTCGTTGATCGTCTACGGGGGCTCCAGTCAATTCATCATCGCTAGCATGTTTCTCGCCGGCGCCCCGGTCAGCGCCATCGTTGCCTCTGCGGTGCTGGTCAATGCGCGCATGGCGCTGATGAGTATGACCGTGGCGCCGTACTTGAAGCAGGAATCCTTGGCGCAAAACATCGGCATCGGGTCGCTGTTGACCGACGAGACCTTCGCCTTATCGATGAACAAGCTGAACCTGACCGGCCACCGCCTGAAGCCGGCGTGGTTTCACGCCGCCAACATCACCGCCTACCTCGTCTGGGCGCTGGCCACGGTGGTGGGGGCATTGTTAGGCGGCATGATTCCCGATGCCAAAACCTTCGGCCTCGACTTTGCGGTGGTGGGCATGTTTATCGGGTTGTTGTACCTGCAAATGATTAGCGACCGCTCCCGGCCGTTGCTCCGGCACCTGTTGATCGCCGGGTTCGTGGCAGTGGAAATGGTGGTGCTCGAGCGCTTCATGCCGGGCAACACGGCAATCTTGTTGGCGACGGTGGTTGGGTGCGTCTTTGGAATGGTGGTGGAACGCGATGCCAAGTAAAATCATGCTGACCATTCTCGGCGCCGGGATCGGCACCTGGCTGATTCGCGTGGTGCCATTCCTCTTGGTTAAGGCCGCTCGCCTGCCGAAGTGGGTATTGCAGTTTCTCAGCTTCGTGCCGGTGGCGATTCTCACGGCGATTTTCGTCGAAGGCATGCTGGTGTATCGGCCCGGACAGTGGCCGACTGTCAACCCGCAAAACCTGATTGCCGCCGTGCCGACTGTGGTGGCGGCCATCATCAGCAAGTCCCTGTTGGTCACGGTGGTGGTCAGCGTCGTCAGCATGGCGGCGGTGCGCGCGCTTGGCTGGGGATAATGTGAAAACAGACCCGGTCACGCAACGCGTGGTCGGGTCTGTTTGGTTACTGCGTTTGTTCAATCGTCACCAGTACGTCATCGGCGGCCAGCGCCAGGTCCGCGGGAGCGGGGATGTAGGTGCGGCGCTGGCGAATCAAGGCAATCACCTCGAGGTTCGCCGTGGCGCGAATGTTGGCTTCGGCCAAGGTTTGACCGACCCACTCCGGATCGGGCCGGCGTTCAGTGAGACTGATGCCGTTGGTTTGGTCGATGACGTCGAGAATATTGGGATTGACCAGACTGCGCGCCAGCTTTGCCCCCATTTCCACCTCGGGCAAGACGACTTGATCGGCGCCGACTCGTCGGAGAATCTGGGCTTGGCGTTCATTCAACGCCTTGACCACGACGCGCTTGGCGCCGCGCTCCTTGGCGATCATCGTGGCCATCACGCTGCTTTCGAAGGCTTCCCCCATGGCAAAAACGACGACATCGTAATGCTCGACCCCGATGCGGGCGAGCAGCTCCTCGGCGTCGGCCGAACCGGTGACGGCTTGGTCGACGAACTCGGCGATGGCGTTGACCCGGTCGTGGTCGCGATCGACGGCGAGTAGCTCGACGTCGTGGGCTGCCAGGTGAGTGACGATACTCGTGCCGAAGCGGCCGAGGCCGAAAACGGCGAAGCTGTGTTGCTCAGACATAAGGGCTCCTTTCACGTTAGCCGGAGATGATGGTTTCGTCGGGATAGGCCAGCAGGTCGGGGTTGGCCGCCATGCGGCCGGTGAGCGCCACGGCAAGCGTCAGCGGCGACAGCCGGCCAATAAACATGCACAAGGTGATGACGAGCTTGCCGGCGGCGGATAGACTCGGCGTCAAGCCGGTGGTCAGGCCCACGGTACCCGTGGCGCTCGTGGCTTCAAACAAGAGGTCTAACGCCGAGCTACCGGGTTCGGTGAAGTGCAGAATCAACACCGCCACCGCGATCAAGCCGGCTAGGGTGCCGGTGATGGCCAACGCCTTTTGGAGCGCGGCCAGGGGCAGCTGACGGCGGAAAACAGTGAGACGATTCGACCCGCGAATGGCGGCGAGCACGGCCACGGCCATCACCGCCAGGCTAACGGTTTTGATCCCACCGGCGGTACTGGCCGGGGAGCCCCCGATGAACATCAAGGCGCTGGCGGCGAGCTTGCTGATGTCGCTGAGGCCACCCTGGTCGATGGAGAAGAAGCCGGCGGTGCGCAACGTGACGCTTTCAAACGCGCTGGCCCACCACTTGTGCCCGGCGCTGGCTGCTCCCAGCGTGGCGGGATTGTGCCACTCCAGCAAGGCGAACAGTAGCGTGCCACCCACCAGCAAGCCGGCGGTCGTGACTAAGACGAGCTTGGTGTGCAAGGAGAGGTGGCGCAGTCGCTTGTCCCAGCGCCGCGGGTTGGGCCGCACCAGGTTGCGCAGTTCGGTTAGCACCGTGAAGCCCAACCCACCCAGCACGATGAGCAGCATGATGATGCCGGTTACCAACGGGTCGTCGCGATACGGCGCCAGTGAGTTGGCCCCGAGCACGTCGAACCCGGCGTTACAAAACGCGGAAATCGCGTGGAAGACGCCGTACCACGCGGCACGGCCGAGCGGGTAGTCGCGCCAAAACGCTAGTGTCAACCCCACGGCGCCGACGCCTTCGATGAGGAGCGTGTAGCGCAACACCCGGCCAACCAGCTTTACCATGCCGCCGATGTTGGCTTGGTTGAAGCTGGTTTGGATGGTGAGGCGTTGCCGCAGGCTGATGCGCCGGCGTAAGACGATCAAGCCGCCGGTGACCACGGTAATGAAGCCAATGCCGCCAAGCTGAATCAAGGCGAGAATCACCAGCTGGCCGAATCGGGTCCAGTGGCTGGCTGTAGTGACCACCACCAGGCCGGTGACGCAATTGGCGCTGGTGGCGGTGAACAGCGCATCGAGCCAGCCGACGCTGACACCACTGCGCGAGGCCATCGGCAGGGCCAACAACGCGGTGCCAACGGTGATCATCGCGGCGAAGCTCAATAAGATGGCTTGGGCGGCGGACAGGTGAACGTGAGCGCGCATCGCAGGCTCCTTTCGGTAAGGGTTACCTCTAGTTTATCGAACTGCGGGCCGCGACGCGAACATTTCCCAGGCAATATTGCGGGGTTGCTTGATTCTAGCCCGCGGCTCCTCTAAAATAATGTCAAAACGATGGCAACATTTGTTGTCAAATTTCGTTAAAAAAGGATGATGGTATATGGACGATCCCGCTGAGCAGCGAAGGATGACCCATTTAACAGTTGAGCAAGCGCAAGGACAGGTCGGCACGCCCGACTTGGAGGCTGGGTTAACCAGCGCGGAAGCCGCCAGACGACTGGTGGCAAACGGCCCGAACGCCTTAGAGTCACACTCAACGCCTAAATGGGTCATGTTCTTGAGGCAGTTTAATAATTTGATCATTTACATCTTGATTGGAGCGGCGGTGATGACCAGCTTAATGCGGCTCACCACCGACACAATCATCATTGCCTTGGTCATCATTATTAACGCGGTGATTGGCTATTACCAAGAAGCCAATGCAAGTAACGCATTGGAGAAGATCAAAAAGATGCTGGCGGCCGAAGCCACGGTTTATCGTGACGGCGACCGCATTGACGTGCCGACTGCCGACTTGGTGGTCGGGGATGTCGTCTTTTTGGAGGCCGGCGATAACGTGCCGGCCGACTTGCGCCTCATCGAAGAAGATAACTTAACGATTCAAGAAGCCGCCTTGACCGGTGAATCTAACTCGGTAGAGAAACAAACTGAGGCCTTAACCGGTAACGTTCCGCTGGCCGAACAAAGCAACATGGCCTTTGCCTCCACGGCGGTTGCCACCGGGAGCGGGATTGGGTTAGTGGTGGCCACCGGCGCCGACACCGAGCTGGGGAAGATTTCCCAGTCGGTGGCCGATGTGCGCAAGGGCCAAACCCCACTGATGAAGCAGCTCGATGGCGTCGGCTCCGGGATTTCCAAGGGGATTCTGGTGGCGGCGGTAGGCTTCTTTATCTTGGGCTTAATTGGCGGCCACTATACGCTCGGCACCTTGGCGTTGGCCATCGTCACGATGATCGTCGGCTCGCTGCCTGAAGGCCTCCCGGCGACCACCAGCGTCGTCTTGGCAATGGGCGTGTCCCGCATGGCCAAGCACGAGCACACGATTGTGAAGACCCTGCCAAGCGCCGAGACGCTGGGGAGTGTTGACGTCATCGCCACCGATAAAACCGGGACGCTGACGAAAAACGAAATGACCATCACCACCATCGTTACGCCGAGTGCCACCTTCGACGTGAGTGGCACGGGGTACACCCCGACTGGCGAGTTCAGCCAGGCGGGCCAAGTGGTGGACCCGACCAGCACCGACGGCTTGCCGGCGCTGTTGATTGCCGGCTTTGAGGCCAACGACACGACTCTGGCGGAAATCGATGGTCAATATGAAATCAATGGTGAACCGACGGATGGGGCGTTTTTAACTGCCTATCACAAGGCTTATGGTGAGCAGGAGCCGGCAGGCGAAGAGCTCGACTTGCTGCCGTTTGATTCCGACTACCGCTACATGGCCAAGCTGCTGGCGTTGCCGGATGGCACCCACAAGTTGTACATCAAGGGCTCACCAGATAAGCTGTTGCCGATGGCGCAGGCCGGCGACCCCGCGTTTGATGCCGAACATTACCTGCAGCTGACCAGCCAATTTAGCCAGCAAGGTCAGCGGGTCATCGCCGTGGGAGAGAAGGATTGCCCGACCGACATGACGGAGATTACGCCCGATTGTCTCGACTCTGGCATTACCTTCCTCGGCTTGGCCGCCATTATCGACCCGCCGCGGGAGGACGTCATCGCTTCGATTCGCTCGATGCGCCATGCCGGGGTGAAGGTCAAGATGATTACCGGGGACCATCCGGAAACTGCGGCCGCGATTGCCGGCAAGCTCGGCTTAGCCGACTCACCGCGAGTCGTCACGGGCACCGAACTGGATGAAATGGATGACGACGCCCGGGCCAAGGCGATGGTGCAAGCCGATGTCTTCGCGCGGACCACGCCGAAGAACAAGCTGGAAATCGTCACCGCCTTGCAAAAGGCCGGGAACATCACGGCCATGGTCGGCGATGGGGTGAACGATGCCCCGGCGCTGAAGAAGGCCGACATCGGCGTGGCGATGGGGATGGCCGGCACCGACGTCGCCAAAGACGCCGCCGACATGATTCTCACCGACGACAAGTTCACCACCATGGAGCGCGCCATCGCTCAGGGCCGCCGCATCTATGACAACATCAAAAAGAGTATCTTGTTCCTGTTGCCAACGAGTTTTGCCGAAGGGCTGGTCATTGCCTTTACCATTTTGACGATGGACGACATGCCGTTGAACGCGCCTCAAATGCTCTGGATCAACATGGTGTCGGCGATTACGATTCAGTTCGCGTTCATCTTCGAACCGGCGGAAGGCGGCATCATGGATCGTCCGCCGCGGCCGAATAACGCGCCGATGATGAACAAGCATGACGTCTTCCAGCTGATCTATGTGGCCATCATGATTTCCGGGATTGGCCTGCTGGCGCATGACTATCTGTTAAGCCGCGGCTTGGTGGATACCGCCACGGCCAGCACGATGATGGTCAACATCATCATCATTGGCAAGGTGTTCTACCTGTTCAACATCCGCACCAAGGCCTTGGCGTTTTCCAAGCAGTTCTTCTCCAACCCGATGGCCTTCGTGATCATCGGCATCATGATTGTGCTACAGCTGATTTTGACCTACGTGCCGTTCATGCACCACGTGATGGGCACCGCCAACATGTCGTGGCGCGAATGGGGCATCTCCATCGCCGCCGGCTTCATCGTGTTGGTGGTTACGGAAATCGACAAGCTGATCCGCATGAGCCTGCGCCACCGCGCCGGGCGCGATAAAATGAGTACCAGTAAAGCCAAAGCCTAAGCGCTAACTGCCGCCTGTCTGAAATGGACAGGCGGTTTTTGCTTGCGCGCGAGACGGAAAACGGTACACTTATGGGAGAGTCTAGATCGTGGTTGGGGGCGCAACTTAATCGTGCTCGCAAGCCCAAGGGACTGCACACAAGTCCACCTGGCACTCGAAAGGCAAAGCCCGCCTTTCAAGCACCAGGCGGCGCTTGTGCTCCGTCCCTTAACCGGGCTTGCTCGCAACTTAATCGTGCTCGCACCGGCAGCGGCCTGCACGTAGGACCACCCGGCACTCGAAAGGCAAAAGGCGCCTTTCAAGCACCAGGCGGCGCCTACGCTTCGGCCCTTAACCGGGCTTGCTCGCAACTTAATCGTGCTCGCGGGGGCATGAGACTGCACAGATGACCACCCGGTCGCCGAGTCGCAAAAAGCGCGACTCACCGCCCAGGCGGCGCATCTGCTCCGTCTCATAACCGCCCCCGCTCGCAACTTAATCGTGCTCGCACCGGCAGCGGCCTGCACGTAGGACCACCCGGCACTCGAAAGGCAAAAGGCGCCTTTCAAGCACCAGGCGGCGCCTACGCTTCGGCCCTTAACCGGGCTTGCTCGCAACTTAATCGTGCTCGCGGGGGCATGAGACTGCACAGATGACCACCCGGTCGCCGAGTCGCAAAAAGCGCGACTCACCGCCCAGGCGGCGCATCTGCTCCGTCTCATAACCGTCCCCGCTCGCAACTTGTTCAATGGGAGGTTTTATCATGTTATCTGGTGCACAGCGGCAGTCTCGGATTAAGGCGGCTTTGGGGGATACGCCGGAGCCGATTACGGCGACGGAATTTGCCAAGCAATTTAACGTGAGTCGGCAAACGGTAGTGGGGGATGTCGCCCTGCTCCGTGCGCTTGGCGAGGATATTATTGCCACGCCACGAGGGTATGAATACCGCCAGGCGGTGCGGCACCAGGCGGTGATTGTTTGCCGCCACACGCCAGAGGAAACCGAAGACGAGTTGCTGCGAATCGTCGGCGCCGGGGGTACGGTGTTGGATGTGTTGATCGACCATCCGCTTTACGGCCAGCTGCGCGGCGAGCTACAGATTCGGACGGCAGTCGACGTGCATCTTTTCGTCAGCAAGTGGCGCGGTCATGCCGGCCACTTATTGTCGGAGTTGACCAACGGCGTGCACCTGCACACGGTTGCCTATGACGAGCCCGAACAGTTGGCGGCGATTAAGGCCACGCTGCGCGATGCCGGCTACCTTTACGAATAAGTGCCTCGAGGCAAAAAAATTGTGACGACCAGCTGGCCGCCACATTTTTTTAGGCTAAATTTTCCGTGGTTTCCACCCGGTGGGCCAGCAACCAGGCGCTAGCAGCACCCATGAGTAGGTTCAGCACCCACAGATAGGCGGCTGCTGCCCATAATGCCGACCAGTGACCGGAGAAGTTTAACGTGTTGCCGCTGCCGCCAAGCACAAAGTTGAGCCCGGCAATCATCGTTGGACCTAACACCAGCGCTAGCAGGTCGCCCAGTTTATCCAAGGTCGTGCCCAGCAAGAAGAACAAGCCGATGTACAAGAAGCCGCGCCAGAATTGTTCCTGCGTGGTTGGCAGATAGGTGCCCAGGGCCAACCCGGCGAGGTGGACCAGGGAGACGAAACACCAGCCCCACACCAACGCGGATAAGGCGATGAAGGCCAGCGTTACCATCACCGGCCCCGAGGCGTGGAGATTCGTGGAGAACCCGGCGCCGCCGCCGAAGTGGGCGGCGGGCACCAGCCAGATGATTTGGACCAGCACAAAATACGTGGCCGCCAGCACCGTCGCCAATTGGGCGGTCACGAAGCGGGTGCCGTCACCAAGCGGCACGAGCCGCCACAGATTGGCCGTCCACTCTCTTTCGGTGGTGCGCGCCAGCAGCACGAACAACACGATGCCGGCGAGCACGGCGTAGCTGAGCCCGAAGCCAGCCAGGTCGCCAGGATGTAGCCGCAGGTGACCGAGGTGGAGGACTTCAGCGCCGAGGGTGACCAGCACGGCGAGGGCTTGCAGGCCGAACAGCAGGTGCACGGTGCGCAGGCGCGGCGAAAGTAATGCCCGCAGGTAGGCAAACTGTATTTTCATCCTGGGCCTCCTAAGGTTGGGTCTGAGTTTCCGTCCAGTGCTTAAGCAGATACACGTTCACCGCGCTGAAGCCGGCGATGATCAAGGCGAACACGGCCAGGGCGATGAACAAGATGCCGGGGCGCTCACCGAAGTGCGTGCCTTCGACGTTGAAGGCGTGGTTGAACCACCCCTTCAGCGCGGATCCGGCGATGTGGGTGATCAAATCGATCACCCAGTTAATGAACCAAATGACGGCGATGGCAACAAGGACGTACAGCACTTGGGTGACGAGCTTTTGGCGCCGCCCTGGCAAAAATGTGGTGATGAGCGTCGTCAGCAGGTGGACCAGGCTGACCAGCACGAACCCCCACAGAAAGCTTAAGGTCAGCACCGCCAGCAGCCACGAGCCAAAGCCCCAGTCGCCAGAGGTGAAGTTAAACGCGCCGCCATCGAGCACGGCAAACAGATTCCACAGCACAATCTGCAGGAGGAAAAAGGCGCAGAACCACACCAGCGTGGCGAGTTGGTTGGCGGTGTAGCGCGCCGATTCGCTGATTGGCACGAGGCGGTCCAGGTTGCGCCCCCAGGTGTGCTCGGTGAATGCGGCCAGGCGAATGTACAAGACGATCGCGGCGAGGATGCCGCCGCTAACCAAGGCCCCTTGCGCGCTGTCCACACTCAGGTCGCTATTGATCCAGCCGATGGCCATTAAGAAGATGATTCCGGCGACGATGGCGACTTCCAACCCGCAGGCAAACCCGAAGAGGCGCGTGCGCTGCCGCAAACAGGCGGCGAAATAATGCCGAAAATGGGTCATGATTGCGCCTCCTCATACAGCGCCTCGTAGTAGTCCTCGATGCTTTGATGATGCGTCTCGCGAATCGTGTCGGCCCGTTCATGCGCGACAATACGCTGGTCTTTGATGATGACGACGCTATCCAGCAAGTTGGCGATATCGCCGACGTGGTGGTCGGAGATAACCATGGTGGCGGCGTCGGGCTTCCACTGAATAATCCCGGCCAGAATCTTTTTGCGCGTCATGCTGTCGATGCCATCGAAGGGCTCATCGAGCAGGTAGAGCTGACTGCGCCGCGCCAGCGTCAAGGCGATGGTGAACTTGCGCTGGTTCCCTTTGGACAGCGTTGAGAGCTTAGCGTGGCAGTCCAGGGCGAATTCTGTGGCCAGTTGTTGGAAGTGGGCGAAGGCAAAATCGGGATATAGCCGCTCACAAAACAGCGCGAGTTGTTCCAGCCGCGCATTGGCCGGCGCGCCGGCCAGCAAAGCCGAGTAGCTGACCACGGCTTTGCGAGCGGCAATGGCCGTGGCCCCGGCGACGGTGATGCTGCCGCGAAAATGCGGGGCCACCCCGGCGATCAGGCGCATCAAGGTGGTTTTCCCGGCGCCATTTGCGCCCAGCAAGCCGACGATTTGCCCGGCCGGCAGGGTCAAGTTGATGTCCGTGAGAATGCGGTGGTAGTTGCGTTGATAGTCTAGGTGCTCAATCTGCAATAAATCAGTCATTGGAATCGTCCTTTCCGGCCAGGTGCTGCGTGACGGCTTGAATGATTTGCGAATCGGTCAGGCCAAGTGTCGTCAGCTGCGTGCACAGGCTGGCGACGGCCGAGTCGACCACGGCGGCGGTGAGGCGGCTCACCACGGTGGCGTCTTCGGTGACGAAATTGCCCCGCCCGCGCTGGGTGACGATGATGCCGTCTTGGATCATCGTGCTCAAGGCGCGCTGCACCGTGTTGACGTTGACGGTGAGGTCTAAGGCCAGCTGGCGCACCGGCGGCAACTGGTCACCTGGCCGCAAGTCGCCGCGAATGATGCGATCGGCCAACACCTGCTTGATTTGGAGGTAAATGGGCAGATTATCGTTGAATTCCATTGTGGCCCTCCTTACTAGTGTATTAGATTACTAGTACACTATAATGCCATCACACGAAATGCGCAAGCACTGTGGCAAAAAAATCGTTAGTTGCGGTCAGGCGGGGGCTGGTAGAATAGAAACCAGTAAAGGAGGCGCGCCATGACCACTGTTGCCAGCATTACTGCCGCCATCGAAGCCGATGCGCAGAATCAGGCCTACACCAAGGCGGGGTTGCACCCGCTGTTTAAGGTGATGCCAAGCGCCACCATGTTGATCCTAAGCCAAGCGCCGAGTCGCCAGGCCCAAGCGGCGATGACCTTTTGGCATGATCCTAGTGGCGACCGGCTGCGCCAGTGGCTGGGGGTCAGCGATGAGGAGTTTTACCATGCCGGCAAGATTGCCGTGATGCCCTTGGACTTCTACTATCCCGGCAAGGGCGGGCGCGGCGACTTGCCGCCGCGCAAGGGCTTTGCGGAGAAGTGGCACCCGCCGTTGTTGGCATTAATGCCTCACCTGCAAATGACGTTGTTGATTGGGATGTACGCGCAAAAGTATTACCTCGGCAAGCGGCGCCAGCCCACGTTAACCGCCACCGTGGCCCACTACCAAGATTATTTGCCAGAGTATTTTCCCTTGGTGCACCCCTCGCCATTGAACTACGGGTGGCTGCATCAGCACCCGTGGTTTGAGCAAGAGGTGGTGCCAGACCTCCAACAACGGGTCCGCGCTTTACTCTAAATTGGTTGCTTAGCACTTTTCTTGCTCGACTGCTAAAAAATGAACTATAATGAACTTGTACGAAAGATTCAGAAAGGAAGGATTCGCAATGGCTGAAGATTTAGAGAAGACCTTGGTATTGGATCAGAAGATGAATGAGGTGTTCGACTGGAGTCAGTCAGAGCTCCCTGTTCGCGACGCACTGTGGGATCACTATATGGAGCAAAACGGCAAGGATACCATCAAGACTGAGGAGCAAATGAAGCCGGTATTGGACATGTCCGATGCAGACGTCAAGGCCTTGGCCGAAAAGGAACTCAAGTAAACTACTCAACCGATTCGCAGTGCGAGTCGGTTTTTTCGTGGCCCGTTGACACGTTCGCCTTTAGGCCCTATGCTGAAGCGTATTGAGTTGAGGAGGACAAACTTTGACCACGAAAAAACAGGTGAGCCTGGCGGGGATGCTGATCACGCTGGGAATCGTCTACGGGGATATTGGGACCAGCCCGTTGTACGTCATGAACGCCATCATCGGCGACGAGCAACGCGTCGGCAACATGACGCCAGACATCGTGATTGGTAGCGTGTCCCTGATCTTTTGGACGCTGGTGCTGCTGACGACGGTGAAGTACGTGCTCATTGCCATGCGCGCAGATAACAACGGCGAAGGTGGCATCTTTGCGCTGTACGCCTTGGTGCGCAAGCGCGGGCGTTGGTTGGCGTTGCCGGCGTTGATTGGCGGCGCAGCGCTGTTGGCCGATGGGACCTTGACCCCGGCGGTGACCGTGACCAGTGCGGTAGAGGGATTAAAAAGCCAGCGCTTTGGTAGCTTCACCTTTAGCGACTCGCAGCTGTTGGTGCTGGCGATTACCACGACCATTCTCGTCGCGTTGTTCCTGATTCAACGCTTCGGCACCGCCACCATCGGGCGCGCGTTTGGCCCGGTGATGCTGGGGTGGTTCCTGTTTCTCGGAATCGTCGGCGTCTGGCACTTGGCCGGGCACGTCGAGATTCTCCAGGCCTTGTCGCCGGTGCCGGCGCTGAAGGTGCTGGTGGCACCAGGCAATAAGGTCGGGATTTTCTTGCTGGGCAGTATCTTTCTGGCGACGACCGGGGCCGAGGCGCTGTACTCGGACATGGGGCACGTCGGCAAGCACAACATTTACCGCACCTGGCCGTTTGTGTTCGCCATGCTGATGCTGAACTACTTCGGCCAAGGCGCCTGGCTCATTGCCCACGCCAACGACGCGCAATACGCCAACGAAACCGCCTTAAACCCGTTTTACGCCATGCTGCCGGATAATCTGCGGCCGGTGGCGATTGTCCTGGCCACTTTGGCGGCGATCATCGCGTCGCAGGCTTTAATCACCGGGTCCTACACGCTGGTCAACGAAGCCATTGGGTTGAAGTTCCTGCCGCGCCTGCACATCAGCCACCCGAACCTGCATCGCAGTCAGGTGTACATTCCATCCGTGAACTGGTTCCTGTTGGTGGTGACGCTGGGCGTCGTTTGGTATTTCCGCACCAGCGAGGCGATGGAGGCGGCCTACGGGTTGGCCATCACCGTCACGATGCTGATGACGACACTGTTGCTGTATGAATTTCTCAGCATGCACGGGTCACGCGTTCGCGCGTTACTGGTGGCCGGTTTCTTTGCGCTAATCGAGTCGATTTTCCTGATTGCCAGCCTGACCAAGTTCATCGCCGGCGGCTACATCACCTTGGTCATCATGTTGTTGATCTTGCTGCTGATGGTGGTGTGGTTCTTCGGCAACAAGCTGCGCGAGCGGTACCAAGGCGAAAGCGAGTCGGTAAACCTAAAGGACTACCTCCCGCAGCTCAACCGCCTGATTGGCGACCACGGGGTGCCGCTGTATTCGACCAACCTCGTGTACATGACGCGGGTGCGCAAGGACTATACCTTGCGCCGGACCGCGATGTATTCGATTCTCGACAAGCGGCCTAAGCGCGCGCATGTCTATTGGTTCGTGACGGTAAACGAAACCGCCGAGCCGTATTCGATGAGCTACACCGCCGACTTGATGGGCACGCGCAACGTCGTCGACGTGCAGTTGTACCTCGGGTTCCGGTGTTCGCAGCACGTCAATGTCTACATGCGCCAAATCATTAATGATTTGATCGACGCCCACGCCATCGACGCGCAGCAGCCGCGCTACTCCACGCTACATCACCGCACGGTTGGGGACTTCAAGTTCATCATCCTCACCGAACAGCCGCAGGGCCTGCAAACCAGCCAGGACATCCCGAACTGGCAAAAGCGCCTGATCGGTGGGCGGCTGTGGCTGCAAAACATCGCCACCAACCCGGCGCAATGGTACGGGCTGGAATTCTCGGACGTGGTGGTGGAAACCGTGCCGCTATTTATCAACGCAGCGCCGGCGCCACACTTCGAAAGTAGTGAAATCAAGAACACGCGGAAACCAGAATAAGCTTAAAGCGGCCAGCGCATGCTGGCCGCTTTGTTCATGGTAAACTAACGGTGGAGGTGACAGCGATGACGAAACGATTATGGCAGGTGCTCGGCGGCGTGGCCGGTGGGGTGGGGCTCGTTGCCGGTAGCTACGTGGCGTACATGTTGGCGACTTACCGGCGACTGCCGGATGACCAGACGCTGCCGGTGCATCACCGGCCGGGCGCTGCTTTGATGCAGACCGGACGCGAGTACACCGTGCAAACCTTTAACATCGGCTACGGGTCATATCCGCCGAGTTATTCGTTCTTCATGGCCGGTGGTAAGTCTAGCCGCGCGACTAGCGCCGCCAGTGTGCAGCAGGCCATGCGCGGCATCGAAGCCACCACGCGCCAGGATCTGCCCGATTTTGCCTTGTTCCAAGAGGTCGATAGCGACGGCGACCGCTCGCGGCACGTCAACGAGGTGGCCTGGCTCACCGGGGCCTTCGCCCAGACCCACGAGGCGGTGTACGGCCAAAACTACGCCACCAAGTACCTGGCGTATCCATTCACCCAGCCGATTGGGGCGGCGCAGTCGGGGTTGTTGACGCTAAGTACCACGCGCATCGACAGCGCCCGGCGGTATTCGTTGCCGATTCCCACCGACCTTAGCAAGTTTCTCGACTTGGATCGGGCCTTTACCGTCGCGCAATTGCCCACCAGCGATGGCCACCACCTGCAGCTGGTCAACGTCCACCTGTCGGCCTTCACCAAGAACCGGGCGGTACAAGCCGCCCAGTTGCACAAACTCTTTGCCTATATCGCCGCGGCGTACCGCACCGGCGACTACGTGGTGGTGGGCGGCGATTTTAACCACCGCCTGCTGACCAATAGCGCAGCGGTGTTCCACACCAAACAGCCGGATTACACCTGGACGCACCCGTTTCCGGTGGCGGACTTGCCGGCTGGGTTTACCGTGCCGCTGGCGGGTCTGGCCGCGGCCGCGGTGCCCTCGGTGCGCTACCTCGACGCGCCGTATCAACCCGGGCGCACCTTCGTGACCTTGATCGACGGCTTCATCGTGTCGCCGAATGTCACCGTTAAGCAGGTGCGGGTGGTGGATGCCGGCTTTAAAGACTCCGACCATAACCCGGTACGGCTGACGTTTGCGTTACAACCAGCCATGGAGGGCCCTCATGATTCGACCGATTAATCACAACCAAGCCTTGCTTCAACAACGCGCCCGGCAAGCGACTACTGCCGACGCCGACATTGCCCAGGACCTTCTGGCCACCTTGGCGGCGCACCGGGCCGAGTGCGTGGGGATGGCAGCAAACATGATTGGCCAGCCGGTGGCCATCATCGTCGCGCAACTCGCCGCCGGCCCCGTGGCGATGATGAATCCCGTCATCACCCGCGAAGGCGGCCCTTTTGAGACCGAGGAGGGGTGCCTGTCGCTGACGGGGACGCGGCCGACGACCCGATACCGGCGCATCACGGTTAGCTGGCACACGCCGAGCGGAGAAGCGCAAACCGGGCGCTTCACCGGTTTTGAGGCGCAAATTATTCAACACGAATGCGACCACTTGAAAGGAATTTTGATATGACCAAGCTCGATCCACAGTGGCAACGCGCCGGCTACACCTTGCGGCTGGGGCGGCCAGCTGAGGCGGAGACCTACTACGCTAACTTCACTCGGCGCGATCCGGAAGGGGATCGCTTCACCGGCAGCGGCAGCTTCACCAAGCAACAAGTCGTCGAGTTTTACCTGCACACCATCACTGACCCGAACCGCTACGACTTGTTGCTGGTGGCACCGGATGGGCGGATCACCGGCGAAAGTGTCCTGAATGACATCGACTGGACGCTGCGTTGCGCCAACTACCGCATCTATTTGTTTGACCCCGCCTTGCGCAACCACGGCTGGGGCACCTGGTTGGTCACGACGGCGCGCGATTTTGCCTTCGATCAGCTGCACCTGCACCGGCTGGGGTTGGATGTGTTCTCGTTCAACCCGCGGGCGCATCACGTCTACCAAAGGGCCGGCTTTATCGACGAAGGCCGGCTGCGCGATGCGGTGTGGGACTCGGCCACCGGGCAATATGGTGACGACATTCTAATGGGGATGCTGGCCAGTGACCCGCGGCCACGTGAGGCGGTTGGCACGGCGCACTGACAGGCTGAGCTAGAGCAGACGAAAAAACCACTTCGCAGATGCGAAGTGGTTTTTGATGTGCAACGAGATTAGTCGTTTAACGTGAACTGTAGCTTCATCTTTGGCGCGCCCAAGGCCACCATTTGGCCTAACAGGGTCGTGGCCTTGGCCAAGGCGATGTCGGCCATCTTGGCGTTCACCGCGGTGAGGTATTCAACGGGATCGGCTTGGTCGGCGTAGTGCGCGTCGGCCTCAATTTGCAGGTGGCGGCAAGCGGCTACCGTGTTTTGCTCAAAGAGGTCTTCAAAGTCTTGGTACAAGGTGAAATCGGTGTCGCCAAACACGGCCAGCGTGGAGAACAGCCAGTACATGTTACGCGGATCGTACGTGCTGGTGGTGTCGCGGTAAGGCGCTGGGGTGTCGGTCACATTGGCGTAAAATGGCACGACCGCATTGAACGTGTTCGGGCCAAAGGCGAGCCAGTGAATGCCGGCGATGGCGGCTGGCACATCGTTGCGAATCTGCAGGATATGCAGTTCCTGGTTGCGGTTGATGCCGATTGGGCGGAACCGCTTCTTTTCTTCCTCGGTACCGGCGTTGCTATACGGATCGTAAGGCGTGTTTTGGTAATGCGAGGACAATACGTACTTCACGTCTTCGATACTGATTTTTTTATCTGTGCGACAAATGAACGGCAGGTCCTGATCGATCGGTTCAGTGTCGAACTCTGGGTTGAAGTACAGCTGACCGTACCAAGCCCGCGGGTTGTTGTAGCGGGTGTCTTTGGCACTGGCGCTGCCGAAGATGTGGCGCAGGTTGTAGCCGTCACGGTCCGGGTTGAGGTGATACGTGGTAATCAGCTCTTCGAGGTCGGCGCTGGCCATGCAGTCGGCGGAGTTAAAGTCGAAGTCGGTGATGTTGAAGCGGTTCGGGGCGACCACATAGGCGTCATCGGGAATCCGAATGGCAGCCCAGTGGTGGCCGGCGATGCTTTCAAAGTACCAGACTTCATCCTTGTCGGAGAAGCAGATGCCGTTGGTTTCGTAGGTGCCGTATTGTTCCAGCAATGCGCCGAGGCGTTGCACGCCTTCGCGCGCGCTGTGGATGTAAGGCAAGACGATGGTGGTGATGCTTTCTTCACCGAGGCCTTCTGGCACCAGCGGATCGATGCCGAGGATGCGGGCGTTGGTCGTGATGGTTTCCGTGGCGGTCATCGCGACGTTTTCGCTGTTGATGCCAGCGGCTGCCCAGAGGCCTTTGCCGGCAACGGCTTCTGGCGTCGAGGTGTAACCCAGCGGATTATCCGGCAAGTCGAGGTTAAAAGCGCTGAGCTCGGCTTGGTAGTGCCGCGGCTGGTCGGCCGGGTGCACGTAGACGAACTTCTGCGGCTGCAGTGGGACGTTGCCGTCTTCGTTACGGGCGATAATCGTGGAGCCGTCGATGCTGGCGGCCTTGCCGACGAGAATAGTGGTGCAGGAACCATGAACGCGTTTTGTCAAAATGATTTCCTCCTTCAATGGGGCTTCAGCCATATTGTAGGGGAGGATCGGATAATTAGCAAAGGCGATTACTTGCTTTTCATGAGATTTTCACGATAATTGTCCATAGATGTGGACACATGTTGACATGTGGCCAACGCGTGAATGCGTAAAGTAGACAACGAAAGGATGAATGCTATGCGGGCCAATGAAAGCCAACTGATCGCCACTCTCCGTAGCCATCCCGACTTTGTTTCGGCCAATCAAGTCGCGACGGAGCTCGGAGTGTCGAGCAAGACGGTTTATCGCCTGATTGCGCGGATCAACGCGCAATCCGCCACGCCCCTTGTGGAAAAAAGCCCAGGCAAGGGCATTCGCATGACCCCGACCACCGCCTCCGTGGCGGTGCCGGAGACGCCAAGCAACCAGGCGAGCTTCACCCCGTTGCAGCGGCGGAACAAGGAACTGCTCGTGTTGCTGTTCAAGGCGCCGTATCAGGTGACTGCGCAGCAGCTGTTTGAGGAGTTCTACATCAGCGAATCGACCCAAGCCAGTGACTTGGCCGCCTTAGAAGAGACCCTCCAGGGCTATGCCCTCGCGTTGAACAAAGACACCCACCGCTACGGCGTCATCGGCACCGAAGCGGCGGTGCGCACGGCAATCAACGCGACGTTGGCGAACATGAACCTCTTTTCCGTGAGTGGGATTCAGGAGTTCTCGGCGGATGCCAAGGACTTGAACCCCTATGATCAGCAGTTTATTACCCGGGAGTTGCTGACCATCGAAAAGAAGCTCGGCGAGCCCATTCCCTACCCGTATAACATCAACATCTTTTCTCATCTCTATATCTTGATCATGCGCATGCGCCAAGGGACCTTAATTCCGGCGGCACAGCCAAGCCTGTCCCCGCGTGAGCGGAGCCTCATCGACGATAACGCCGTGTTGTACCAAATCGTCACGGATGTCATTGCCGACTTCAACCATTACTTGAACACCAAGATGCCGTACAGCGAAACGGTGAACTTGTTGCAATACCTGTTATCCATTCGGTTACAAAGCCGCCCAACGCGGCCGCGGGACTTGGATCCACAGGTTCGCGCCTACACCGAATACCTGTACAACGAGGTGAACCGGTTGGAAAACAACCAAATCGAATCCAGCATGATCATGGACGATTTGGTCAACCATCTCCAACCGATGCTCAACCGCAACAAGAACGGCATCTTCGTGGTCAACGTCTGGTTGGCTGAAACCCGGCGCCAGTACCGCCGCTTATTCGACGAGATCCGCGGCGTGATGACCCGCTCGGAGTCGCTGTTTGACCTCCAGCCAATCCCCGACGCCGAAGTCGGGTTCATCACGCTATACTTCGCCCGCTGCCTTGAGCAGCAGGCGACGCAAAAGCGGGTGGCCATCAT
This sequence comes from Lacticaseibacillus nasuensis JCM 17158, assembly GCF_001434705.1. Lineage (GTDB taxonomy): Bacteria > Bacillota > Bacilli > Lactobacillales > Lactobacillaceae > Lacticaseibacillus > Lacticaseibacillus nasuensis. The sequence continues at coordinate 216,356 of NZ_AZDJ01000032.1, read as the reverse complement.
GTGCACCACGGGCGTCGGCACCTCGATGCTGATTAAGGTCAAGGTGCACAAAGCCTTTCCCGATTTCGACATCATCAAGGTGATGGCCCTGGCGGAATATGACACGGTGGTCAACACCGAGCACCCCGACCTCGTGATTTCCACGGTGGCCGCGCCGGAAATTGCCGGTACGCCGGTCGTGGTCGTATCGGCCTTGTTCTCCGAAGAAGACCGGCGGCGCATCGTCGAAACACTGAAAGGGCGGGCATGACATGCAGATTCTGACCACGACCATGGCCGGGCAAACGGTGCAAGCCGCGATGACCGACCTGGGTCGCTATTTCCAAGAACACGCTATTATTGCAGAACCTGCTGCCTTTGCTCGCGCTGTCGCGAAGCGCGAGGCGCTGGGCTCGACCTATATCGGGGCCGGCATTGCCACGCCGCATTATGTGGCTCCTGGCTTGACCCCGACGCTGGTGATTGCGCGAAGCCAATCGCCATTGGCCTGGCCGGATGGTCACACCGTGCACCTGTGCTTGGTGCTGGTCTTACCGCCAGGGGGCGCGGATGCGCAAATGATCAAGTTGATGACGGCACTGGCTGATGCAACCTGGTTGCAGCGGTTAAGCACCGCCACGTTACCCGTTATTCAAGAACTGATTCGTCAAGTCATGGAGGGTTAGTACGTGAGTTTAGCAGATACAAAATTAATTGTGCCACAGTTGGTTGCCGACACCGCCGAAGATGTCATCAGTCAATTGGCCGACAAGCTGACTGAGAACGGCTTCGTCAAGGATAGCTTCAAGGCGGCAGTGTTGACCCGGGAAAGCAAATTTCCGACAGGGTTGCCGACTGGGGCCATCAACGTGGCGATTCCGCACGCCGATGCCAAGTACACCAACGAGTCGAAAATTGCCGTGGCCACGTTGGCCCACCCGGTGAAGTTCCGCAACATGGCGGACACCACCCAAGAGCTTGATGTCAGTCTCGTCTTCATGCTCGGAATCCACGAGGCCCACGGCCAAGTGGCGACCTTACAGAAGATCATGAGCCTGGTGCAAGATCAGGCTCACCTGCAAAAGTTGTTAGGCATGACCACAGTTGACGACATCTTCGCCGATGTGGACGCCTTTTTAAGTGATTTAAAGTTCGAGGACTAAGCATGAACACCAAGCACGTATTGGTCGCCTGCGGGTCGGGTATCGTCACCAGCACGATTGTGATGGCGAAGATTTCCCGGGAAATCCAGGCCCGCGGCTGGACCGGCATCGAGTTGACGCAAGGCACGTTAAGCGACGTGTACGCGCAAACCGCCGATTATGATTTGGTCGTCACGACCACGCCGCTTGAGGCGGGCCCTGACGAACGCATCATTTCGGCCTTAGCGTTGTTGGCCGGCGACGATACGGCGGCGTTCTTTGCTGAGTTTGCCCATTACTTGTCACTGGATTAATAAATTGGAGTGAAATAGTTATCATGAAGATATTTATCGATGCAATTATGTACATCGTTAATCTCGGCCCCACGGTCATGATTCCGATCATCATGTTGATTTTCGGCTTAGCCGTCCGGGTCCCATTTGCCAAAGCCCTGCGTGGTGGCTTGATGGTCGGGATTGGCTTTATTGGGTTGAACGCGACCGTGTCCATCCTGACTGACGTCATGAACCCTGCGATTCAAAGCATGATCAAAACCATGGGCCTGCACCTGCAGGTTATCGATGTGGGCTGGCCATCCGCCAGTGCCATCGCCTATGGGACTGCCGTTGGGGTATCCATCATCCCGCTAGGCATCTTGATCAACATCATCATGATCGTGACCAAGACCACTCAAACGATTGATGTTGATATCTGGGACTTCTGGCATTTCGCCTTTTCCGGTTCTCTGGTTTACGCGATGACTAAGGACATTGTCTTGAGCTTGTTCACCGCTTCGGTCTTCATGATCATCGTCATGGTCATTGCCGACCGGACTGCACCACTGGTTGATAAGTATCTGGGCCTGCCTGGGATCAGTATCCCTCATGGTTACGCCGCGACTTATGTGCCAACTGCGATTGTCATGAACTGGATTATCGACAAGATTCCTGGCGTCAACAAGATTCACCTGGAAGCTAAGGACTTCAACAAGAAGTTTGGGGCCTGGGGCGAACCGACGCTGTTGGGCTTCGTCATTGGCTGCTTCATCGGTCTGCTGGCGTACATTGCCGTCCCTGGCATCAGTATCGCCGACAAGATCGGGAAGATTCTCTTGATGGGTGTCACCTTGTCTGCCGTCATGGTCATCACGCCAAAAATGGCGGCCATGTTGCTGCAAGGCGTTGTGCCAGTTTCTGGCAACATCCAGAAGTGGACGCAAAAGAAGTTCTCTGGTAACCGGAAGCTGTACATCGGCCTTGATACCGCCGTTGGGATTGGTTCCCCAGTGGTTCTGGCCTGTGCCACGCTGATGATTCCAGTCGCCTTGCTGTTTGCCTTCATCCTGCCTGGCAACCAGTTCCTGCCAACTATCGGTTTGGTTGGGTTCGTCTTCATGTTCCCACTGATCGTTTCCGTTGTGCATGGTGACTTCTTCCGCTCCTTCATCATCGGGGCCATCCACGTTGTCATCGGCCTGTGGATCGGTACTGACCTGGCACCGCTGGTTACGCGCGCTGCCCGTGCCGCTCACTTCTCCATTCCTAAGGGCTCCACGTTGATCAACAGTATCGACAACGGGTCCGACCCGTTCCCTTGGGTCTTCGTTAAGTTGGCGCAAAACAAGTGGGTCCTGTATGCCTTTGGGATCATCGTCTGCGCGATTCTGATTTTCTGGAACCGCAAGAAGATTGTTGCTGAAGAAAACGCTAAGCCCGCAGAAGCCGCAAAGTAATGTGGCGGCAATTTGTAAAGCTCATGGTGCGTGCAGCGATGTGGCGCCAAAGCGCGTATAATTGACTTGTCACCAAGAAAGGAAGATTCTCATGAAAAAAATCCTCGTTGCCTGTGGCGCCGGTGTTGTGACCAGCACCGTTGCTATGAATAAGCTCAAGGAAGCCTTCGACGAACATCATGTGCCAGAAGATGCTTACCAAATCGACCAAACCTCGATTGCCCAAGTGGCTTCGATGGCTGACAACTATGACTTAGTTGTGACCACCACCCAATACGATGGCGCAGAAGGCACGACTGTGTTGAACGGTCTGCCATTCCTGACGAACATCGGCGTTGAGCCGCTGATCGACAAGGCGTTTGAGGTCTTGGGCTTCCAAGAATAATCAACGTCGTGAACTTGACCCACTCGGCTTGGCCGGGTGGGTTTTTGTGTGGGCGCGGAAGGTGATCGGGCCTGCGCGCCCTACACTTATATAAAGCGCTCAGCCCAGAAAAGTGTTAAAAGTGCTCGAAAAACGCCGGCCTGACTTGTTTTCACAGTACAGCAAAAATCGCCATTTTCAAAAAAATCTCACGGTCTAGAAAGCCATGCAGCGAAAAAAACAGGCTTGAAGATGATGGAGTTGTCATGTTGTAATTCTTCAACAAAAGTATTCTTTAGAATTTACTTTTTCGGTCGAGTGGGTTGCCTCACCCGCTGAATTTTCCCCGCAATCGTCAAAAATACGGTGTTGATATACCGGGCTTTGTGGGCTGT
>NZ_AZDJ01000032.1:119402-212734 GCF_001434705.1 Lacticaseibacillus nasuensis JCM 17158 | reverse complement strand
CACTTTTCTGAGCTGAGCGCTTTATATGGGTGTAGGGCAAATGATCCAACACAAGCAATTTGACCTACTCACCGGAGCCGGCGAATCTGTGGCTGATCCAAGCTTGTGGGCTACAGACTCAAACGCTTTGGTGAGCTTTACCCTCCTCAATTAGGCTGCGCCACATGTGCTACTGGCTCGTGCTGCTTCGGCGGCGTGTCACCCGTACCACGCCAGGTCTTTGGCCGTTTCCCGAGGAGGCTGCTGCCCGTCACCCTTGTCCGTCATGGGTATGTAAATTGCAAGCGGCGCTCACAGGCTGCGCCACATGTGCTACTGGCTCGTACTGCTTCGGCGGTGTGTCACCCGTACCACGCCAGGTCTTTGGCCCCAGCCGCTTGCCTACATCCCATGACAATCATTGCCCCGCCGCGTCCGTCGCGAACGCGCGGGGGGGGCCCTCGGTAGCAGGCCGGCAAGCTACCGAGTGGGGCAAGCAGATCACTTGCCCGGTGGCACCAAAATGCCCTGGCGACTCAGTTTGAGTCGGCAGGGCATTTGGCGTGCTCGGAGGATTTACGCAAATTTGCGCACTGAAAGCGCTTGACCATCGCTGGTGCGTCGCCTAACATAAACGGTAATGACCGGACAAATTTTACCGGCAATGAACAAGGAGGACACGATGGGATTAACAACAGAAGCTTTTGGGACGGTGCGCGGCGCTGCCGTCACCGCGTATACAATTGAGAACAAGCATGGCGTGCGCATGACGGTGCTCGATTATGGGGCAACGTGGTACAAGTTGGAAGTGCCAACAGCGGCAGGGCATCAAAACCTGTTGTTGAGCTCCCCGGATATTTCTGGTTATGCGGATCCGGGCAGTTATCACAGCAAGACTATTGGCCGGGTGGCCGGGCGAATTGGTCAGGGGCACTATAAGCAAAACGGGCAAGTAGTGAACCTGCCTGCCAACGAAGGCACGACAACACTGCATGGTGGGCCAAACGGGTTTAGCACCCGAATGTGGCAAGCCGACGCCAGCGCGGACACGGTGAAGCTAACGCTACACGTGACCAGCGCGGACGACGGGTTTCCTGGTGACGTTGATGTGACGGTGACCTACACGCTGGGTGAAGACGATTTTGTCACCATTGACTACGCCGCTACCAGTTCGGCACCAACGCTGTTTAATCCGACTAACCACGCCTATTGGAACCTTAACGCCGGCGATGACACGATTCAAAACCACCTGTTGACGCTGAATTCCGCACAGCACTACGAGGTCCAGGCCAACAAGGTGCCAACCGGGGAGTTGCTGGCAAACTTGCACAGCGGGTTTGACTTCAGTCGCGTGACGAACCTTGGCGACGCCTTGGCTGAAATGCAATGGACTGAGGAAAAGGGCTTCGACGACATCTTTGCGATCCCGGCCCATGCGACGGATGAGCCAGTGGCAACGCTGACACAAGGCGCCATCACGGTTCAGGAATTCTCCGATCGTAACGCCTTGGTCGTGTTTACGGCCAACAAGTTCGGTACAGAGCTCAACTTTGGCGAAAAGACGTCGCGGCCTTACATCGGCATCGCGATGGAGGCACAAACCGCACCGAGTGCCATCGATGACCCAAAGTTCGGCGATATCACGCTGAGCCCGGACCAGCCACGGCACGAACAGATTCGGTATCACTTCAGCTATTAAACAGACGAATAATACCGAGAAAAGCATCGCTAGAGGCGGTGCTTTTTTTCATGGTAAAGATCGAGAAAATATTTATCAATGTAAAAATTTGCCCGGTATTATTACGGTTTACGTAAGAAAAGGTACAAATTAGCAATGAAAGCGTTTGATTTGTCCCTAATATAGCGCTTACAGTCTAGTTGTAAGGGGGCGAGGCTGTGACAAGAGAAACTGTACTTGTTGTGGATGTCGGCGGGACAAAAGTGCTTGTTAGTGAGGTGGATCGCGCTGGCGCGGTGTTGCATTCATTGAGGCTACCATCGACAATGAAATCCCAAAGTGCGACGACAGCATTAATTGAATCTGGGATAGAGGAATACTTGACCAGTGGTTCGATTGGTCATGTTGAAGCCATTGCAATTAGTATTGTTGGCATCGTAAACCCACAGACGGGGATCTGGAAGGAGATTGATGTTCGCCGAGCTGAACCGACGGCGCTGGCGGTCATCTTAAGCAAAAGATTCGGGCTTCCCGTTGCAATTGGCAATGATGTGTATTGTGCAACGGTGGCTGAACAAAAAGATGGTGTGGGTAAAGAGACGGATTCATTTATCTTTTTAAATATTGGTACCGGGATTGCAGGTAGAATTGTTGATCAGGGCCATATTGTGAACGGCTCGCAGTATAACGGTGGCGAAATCGGTCATATGACCGTAGACATGAATAGTAAGGTTCTCTGCCTTTGTGGCCGATACGGCTGTGTCGAACCACTAGCATCTGGCCTTGGAATGAGTGAGCGTGCTTGCGAGGCTATTCAGGCTGGCCAAACCTCTCAACTAAAAATTAATGCCACTGGTCGGATTGATGCAGATAAGTTATTTGCGGCATATGACCACCACGATCCAGTTGCTACGCAGGTTGTCGGAAACGCACTGCGCGCGGTTGCCGCGTTGCTAACTAGCTTAATACGGGTTTCCAATCCTGAAGCGATTGTCTTGGGTGGGGGAGTTGTCAGTGATGGTTGGTTTATGAATCACTTACTGCCACTGATTGACCCTATTTCGACCAGATTTTTGCCTTATGGGATTAGAGTTAGCCGCCTGGATCCACGCCGAATTGCGACTCTTGGCGCGGCGATTCTTGGCTTTCGTATCGTGGATGAACAAAAATAGGAGGATAGACATGAGAATCGGCAGGAAAAAGACAATAGTAACTGGCGCATTAATACTTGGTAGCGTGATGATGTTGACGGCTTGTGGTAGCAACAATGAGTCTGAAAAAACTGCCAGCGGTGCGACTAAAATGACGTTTTGGACCTTTGTTGATGCACAAGGAAATTTTTATAAAGATGCCGCAAAAGCTTGGAACAAGACCCATAAGCAAAAGATTGCACTGAAGGTGAGCGTGCTACCGTATGCTACTGAATACCAGAAGTTGACTGTTGCACTTCGCTCCGGATCAGGGGCACCGGACATAGTCGATGTCGAGCTGAGCCAAACTGCGACGCAATTGAAAGGGAAAAATCCAACGTATTATCCTCTGAACGCAGAATTAAAGCCATACATGAACAAACTGGTTCAGTCTCGATTGGATAACTACAAAAAAGGCAAGAATTACTATGGTCTTGACTATCACGTTGGGACAACGGTGACGTATTACAATACGGACATCCTTAAAAAGGCCGGTGTTGATTACACAAAGATTAAAACGTGGGCGGATTACACCAAGGCAGGCGAACAGGTCAAGGCGAAAACCGGGAAGTATATGACAGAATTAGAGTACTCTGCATCATTCCAACTTGATGCCATGACTTCGCAACAACACGCAGACTATATCAAAGGCTCAAAAGCTGACCTAGATAATGCAGCGGTGACGCGCGCGTTGCAGATGCAGAAAGATTGGATTTATAAAGATAAAATTGCTCGTGCAGCAGTTGGCGGGAACCTGGATAACGATCAATATTTCGCTGAAATGAATAAAGGCAATGTTGCTTCCGTAACCATGCCGGCATGGTATATGGAACGGATGGCCGATCACATGCCAAAGCTCAGCCAGAAGATTGCAATTGCGCCTATGCCTGTGTTTAAGTCCAATGACCTTCGCTCTGCCGGTGGTGGTGGGACGGGTACAATGGTCACAACGCAAGCACGTAATAAGAAATTAGCTGCGAAGTTCGTCGTCTGGTCAAAGGCCAGCCGCAATCAGGCGGTGAAGATTTGGACTAAACTGGGTTTCGATCCAGTTAGAAAAGATATCTGGACGGAACCAGTCATGAAATCCAGCAATAAGTACACGAAATATTTTGGCAAGAACATCTTCGACACTTTCTCTGCGTTGGCAGATCAAACGACATCTGTATCGCAAACGAAGCCTTTGTCGCCAGACGTGAATGACGCCTTGTTAAAGAACGTCCTGCCAAGCACAATCATGCATGATAAGGAATCAGCGGCTACAGCGTTAAAGAAAGCTACGGCTGCATTGAATCAATAGCAATAAAAAATTGCCTTGATGGCTGCCAATCAGCTATCAAGGCAATTTTGAGTTTACTTGTGATCTGCGGACTTTGGATTGTCCTGTCCGTAGTAGGCGTTCTTACCATGCTTGCGGTAATAGTGTTTATCCAGCAAGTATTGCGGCACATGCGAGTCGCGGGTGGTGAGCGTCATGGCGTGGTAGTCCATCTCGGCAACGACTTCCATGACCTTCGCGTTGTACACGGCCTTGGCTGGCGTCGCGCCCCAGGCAAACGGTCCGTGCTGCGCCACCAAAACCGCCGGAACGGCTTCTGGATCAATGCCGCGGTCCTTGAACGTCTTGACGATGGCTTCGCCGGTTTCTTCTTCGTAGGCGGTTTCGATTTGTTCCTTGGTCAAGGCCTCGGATACCGGAATGTCGCCATAGAATGTGTCAGCCGCGGTGGTGTTCAGCGCCGGGATGTCCATTTGCGCGCTGGCAAACGAGACGGCCCAAGGCGAATGGGTGTGCACGATGCCGCCGATGTCAGGAAAGGCATTGTACAGCACGGTGTGGGTTGGCGTGTCGGAGCTCGGGTTGAGCTTGCCTTCCACGACTTCGCCCTTCAAGTTGACGACGACCATGTCGTCCGGGGTCAACTTGTCGTATTCAACGCCAGAGGGCTTGATGACAAACAGCCCTTTCTCGCGATCGATCCCGCTAACGTTGCCCCAGGTAAACGTGACCAGGTCCAACTTTGGGAGTTGCATGTTTGCTTCGTAAACTTCTTGCTTCAGCGCTTCTAGCACTGGCTCCACCTCCAAAATAATGGGTAAACGCAAACGCGTTTCCGTCCCTCAAAGTCTATGACATTTGTGCGGACAAGTCAATTGGAATGCCGGTGTGCCAACGCTTCATCCGTAAAATTGCTGAGGGGATAATTGGCCCAGTCTGGGGCCGGTTTGCCTGCCGCGGCCGCCGCGGCGATATCGCGGTAGAATTGCACCTTGCGCCGAATGTGCACCTGGTTTTGCTTGAGCTCTGCAATGTGCGCCTCGAGGTTAGCTTCGTGGGATTCCAGTAGGGCCACCACGGCGTCGAGGTCACCCCCTTCGTCTTCGTATTGGAAGAAGGCCTTGATTTCGTCGAGGCTCATGCCGGTTTGCTTGAAGCAGGTGATGGCGGCCAGCCGATCGTCATGGGCCTGGGTGTAAACGCGGTGGGTACTTTGCCGCGGGACATGGCGTAAGAGCCCGATTTGTTCGTAGTAACGCAGAGTGGAAGGGGCCAAATCATACTTGGTCGCAATGGTTTGCATGGAATAAAAAGACATTTTGAAAAAAACCTCCTGTTAGCGCTTTACTTCAAGCCAACTTTAAGTGTTAGGCTGAATTTCGTCAAGGTAATCCGGACAAATTAAAGGGGGATTTCACATGAAGTATCGTCAATTAGGCAATCAGGGGCTGCGCGTCAGCGAATTGGCCCTGGGCAGTTGGATGACCGACGTCAGTGATCAAAGCAAGCAAGAGCTGGCCGCGCAAAGTATTCGCGAGGCATACGATAACGGCATCAACTTCTTCGACTGCGCGGATGCGTACAGCGGCGGGGCGGCGGAACGCTTCCTCGGGCAGGCGCTGCATGAGCTACCGCGCAAAGAACTGGTGATGTCTAGCAAGGTATTTTTCCCGACTGGTGAGGGCCCCAACGACCGCGGCTTGTCACGCAAGCACATCATGGAATCCATCGACCAGTCGTTGACCAATCTGCAAACCGACTACTTGGATCTCTATTTCTGCCATCGCTTCGATCCCGAGACACCGCTGGTCGAGACGTTGACGGCGCTAAGCGACTTGGTGGACCAAGGTAAGATCCTTTACTACGGCGTCAGCGAGTGGACGCCGGTGCAGTTGCTGGAGGCGCAGCTCGTCATCGAGGAACACGGGTTACACCCATTAAGTGTCGTGCAGCCTCAGTACAACATGTTTGATCGCTACATCGAACACGAATTGCTCGATGTCTGCGCGGCGCACGGCTGGGGCGTGGTTTGCTTCTCGCCGTTGGCCCAAGGGTTATTAACTGGGAAGTACCAACCGGGCAAGCCGATTCCAGCCGGGTCTCGGGCTACGTATCAAGGCCAAATCAAGGCCATGCTGACCGATGCCAACTTGGCCAAGGTCGCCAAGCTCACCGCAATGGCGGAAAACGCCGGCACGGACCTCGCCAGTTACGCCTTGGCTTGGGCGTTGCGGGATGCCCGAGTGACCAGCCTGATCACCGGGGCCAGCAAGCCGAGTCAGTTGGCCAGCAACCTCAAAGCCGAAACCCTCACGTTGTCGGCCGAAGAGTGTGCCCAAATCGACGAACTCTTCGGGTTTAAGAAGTTTCACCGCCAAGTCGGGTGAAAATTTGTTCCCGGTTTAACAGTTGGTCAGCCGCGAAACCGGACAACATCGCTGCCTTCGGTCTAGACAGGTGATGATTTTGACGAATTGCCGAAAAACCGCAAAATCCGCGAAATATCAATCGTTGGTTTGACAATCCGGCGCGAACGGCGGTACAATTCGTACGGATAAACATGAAGGAGAACGCGGATGGAAAAGAAATATCAAACGGTCACGGATACCATCCAACGGTGGATCACGTCGGGCCAATACCATGAGAATGATAAATTGCCGACTGAATCTGAGTTAATGGCCCAGTTTGATGTGAGTCGTCACACCGTGCGCAAGGCGCTCGGGGACCTCGAGTCCGACGGCTACGTTTACCGCGTTCAAGGCGGTGGAACCTACGTGGCCGAGCGGCGGTTGAAGCCGGTGTCGACCATGCAGTCGGTGGCGGTCATGGCCACGCATATCAACGACTACATTTTCCCCGCCATCATCTCCGGCATCGAGCGGGTGTTGTCGGCGCAATCGGTGTCCCTGATGCTCAGCAGCACGGAAAACAGCGAGGAGCTTGAGGCCAAGAACTTAAGCAAGCTGATGAACAGCGCCATTGATGGGCTGATCGTCGAGCCGACCCGCTCCGCGTTTACCGTGAAAAACGAGGCGATGTACGCCCAGCTGGCGCAAAGCCACGTGCCAATCGTGACGATGAACGCCCGCTTCAAGGATCTGCAGGTGCCGTACTTCGTGATGGATGACTTTGAAGGCGGCAAGATGGCCACCGAATACGTCTTGCAGCACCACCATACCCACATCATGGGCATCTTCAAAACCGATGACCAACAAGGCGTCGACCGCATGAACGGCTACGTATATGCCTTGCAAAAGGCGAACCAGCCGACGGTGGCAACGACGTTCTTGTATCAATCCGGCAAGTCCGAGAACAACATGGGGGACCGGCTGCGTAAGTTATTTGCCCAAACCGATCGGCCCACGGCGATGATTTGCTACAACGACAAAATCGCGGTGCTTGCGTATAACATCGCGCAGACGATGGGCATTCAGGTGCCGGAGCAGTTGTCGATTATCGGGTTTGATAATTCATCACTGGCCAGCAGTTACGGCTTGCACCTCACCTCGGTCAACCACCCGAAGGCCAACATGGGGCGCGACGCCGCGGAGTTGATTTTGCGGATGATTCAAAACCCGACCAAGGATTTTCTCAGTGACAGTAAGACCTACACCCCGGAGCTCGTCATCGGCGAGTCGGTGGTGGACTTGAAGCAGTAACGCCAAGCGCGGCAGTAGCCGCGCTTTTTTTTGCCCGCGTTTGTGTAGCAATCAACAAGTGCAGTGAGAGCACCGAATGAAGTTGGGCTTGAATCGTATCCGCTTCCACGGTAGTATTTATACAGACACATTTTTAAAATCTCGATTTGTTCGAATAAAAGGGAGCGACATGATGACAGACAAACAACCAATCGTCCTTCAACGCGCCGATCCGCGCGCCTATCGGCACACGGACGGCTATTATTATTTCACCGGCTCGGTGCCGGGCTACCAAACGATCGAGTTGCGGCGGGCCAAGACCTTGGCCGGACTGGCCGATGGCGAGGTGCTGACCGTGTGGCACGCGCACGCCAGCGGCCCGCAAAGCCAGCTGATCTGGGCGCCGGAAATTCATTACATTAACGGCAAGTGGTACATCTACTTTGCCGCTTCGGACAGTGCCACCGAGCGCACCGCGGCGCATCACCACCGGATGTTCGTGCTGGAATGCGCGGCGGCCGATCCGATGACCACGGACTGGACGGACAAAGGGCAAATCGTCACCGCCCAGGATAGCTTCAGCCTCGACGCGACGGTGTTTGAGCACAACGGTGACTTATATTACCTGTGGGCCCAGTTGGAGCCCGCGATTCACAACAACTCCAACTTGTACCTCAGCAAGATGGCCAACCCCTGGACGTTGACTGGCAAGCAGACGTTGTTGTCGGTGCCGGAGTACGACTGGGAAACCATCGGCTTTGCGGTGAACGAAGGCCCGGCCGTGCTCCAGCGCAACGGCAAGGTGTTCGTCACCTATTCGGCTAGTGCCACGGATGAGCACTACGCCATGGGGCTGTTATGGGCCGACGCCGATGCCGATTTGCTTAACGGGTTTGCCTGGCACAAGGCAAGCGAACCGGTGTTTAAGAGTTCGCCGGCGCATCACCTGTATGGCCCAGGGCACAACAGCTTTACCACCTTACCAGACGGGACGGATGTCATCGTGTACCATGCGCGGCCTTACGACAACGCCGGTATCGACGGCGATCCGCTGGCGAATCCAGACCGCCACGCCTATGCGCAGACGTTTGGCTGGTCTGACGACGGCTTTCCACAATTTGGCGAACCAGGGGACAACTAGGAGGCAACCATGTCAACAATCACGGTGAATGCGGCGCGCACCAACGCGCCAATCAGTAAGTACATCTATGGGCAATTTGCCGAGCACCTTGGCCGCTGCATCTACGGCGGGCTGTGGGTCGGCCCGGACTCAGACATTCCAAACACCAACGGTTTGCGCAACGACGTCGTGGCAGCGTTGCGTGACCTGCACGTGCCGGTGCTGCGCTGGCCAGGCGGCTGTTTTGCCGACACCTACCACTGGGAAGACGGCATCGGCCCACGCGAAACGCGCAAACAAATCATCAACACCAACTGGGGCGGCGTAGTGGAAAACAACCACTTTGGCACCCATGAATACTTCGAGCTGCTGCGGCAAATCGGCGCGGAGGCCTATGTCAACGGCAACGTCGGCAGTGGCACCGTGCGGGAAATGGCCGAGTGGGTCGAATACATGACCTTCAATGGCGTGTCGCCGCAGGCCGACCGCCGCAAGCAAAACGGGCATGCCGACCCGTGGCAGGTGAAGTTCTTCGGCGTCGGCAACGAGTCGTGGGGCTGCGGAGGCAACATGCGGCCGGAGTATTACGCCGACTTGTACCGCCAGTACCAAACCTTCATCCAAAACTACGACCCGCAACACCCGCTGTATAAGATCGCCTCTGGGCCAAATATCGACGACTACCGCTGGATGGATGTGCTGATGGACCGGGCTGCCGATTTGATGGATGGCATCAGCCTGCATCACTACGCCTTGGCCTCGAAGTGGGAAGACAAGCGTCCGGCGCTCGCATTTCCAGAGGCAGAGTGGTTCTCGCTGATCAAGTCCGCCCAGAAGATGGACGAGCTGATCACGAAGCACAGTACCATCATGGATAAATACGATCCCGCCAAGCGCGTCGGCCTGATTGTCGACGAGTGGGGTTCTTGGCTCGATGTTGAACCTGGCACCAACCCAGGCTTCTTGTACCAGCAAAACACGCTGCGGGACGCGATGGTGGCGGCGGTGACGCTGCATATTTTCCAGCACCACACCGACCGCGTGCACATGGCGAACATTGCGCAAATGGTCAACGTGTTACAGGCGATGATTCTGACCGATGGCGACCAAATGGTGAAGACGCCGACCTATGACGTGTTCAAGATGTTCGTACCGCACCAAGGCGCTGTGGCGATGGATACGGTGGATGAGTTGAGCAGCACGACCAGCGCCTCGGTATCCAAGACGGCTGACGGCTACTTTGTCTCGTTGTGCAACTTCGGGCTGGATGCCGCCGATGACTTGGCCATCGCGTTCGATCAGCCCGTGACCGGGGTCACCGGGACGGTGCTGACCGCTGACGCCATGGATGCGCACAACGATTTCGACCACCCAGACGCAGTTCATGCGGACCAATTTTCCGCGGTCACGTCCACGGCCGAAACTGTGCGGGCTACGCTACCACCAAAAAGCGTCGTGACGTTGCAGGTGCGGGTGAATGCGTAATGGCTGCGAGCGGTGTGATGAGCTCGAGGACCTAGGGCGACAAGACACCGACGCGCTGATTGAAGCGCAGTTGGCCATGGAAGTCCGCAATATTGTCCCCAATACCATTCGCGATGCCCGCCTCGAGATTTGTTCGAGTTGTCCTTTTTTAGTGAACGGACTGTGTCAGCAATGTGGGTGTTATACCCGGTTTCGCGCGAGTTTAAAGAACAAAAACTGTCCGATCGGCCGGTGGCAAAAATATTAATTTTGAAATTAAACCGGACAAATCGTTGACAGCGATTACATGTTGGCGGTATAACTAGATACGTAATCAAGTGAGCAAACTTTTGAAGGGAGTGATGTAGTTGAAAGGACGCGTCAAAGTTGCCCTGGATTCTAGGATCTCAGCCATTGACCCACGGTTGTACGGTTCATTTATTGAGCATCTCGGCCGTGCGGTGTATGAGGGGATTTATGATCCGGACAGTCCTAAAGCGGATGAGCAAGGATTCCGCCAAGACGTGATTGAGGCCGTGAAAAAGCTGAACGTCCCGCTCGTCCGTTACCCCGGTGGCAACTTTGTCTCCGGCTACAATTGGGAAGATGGGGTCGGCCCGAAAGAATCACGGCCAACCCGGTTGGATCTCGCTTGGCGCAGTAAGGAAACCAACGAGTTCGGGTTACACGAATTCGTCGATTGGGCGGCTAAGGCCAACACGAGTGTGAATCTCGCGGTGAACCTTGGTACTCGCGGCGTTGATGCCGCACGGAACCTCGTCGAGTATTGCAACTTTCCTAAGGGTACCTACTACAGCGATATGCGTCGGCAAAACGGCGCGGAAGCACCATTCAACATCAAGACTTGGTGCTTGGGCAACGAAATGGATGGCCCGTGGCAAATCGGGGCCAAGACGGCGTATGAATACGGCCGGCTGGCTAACGAAGCCGCGAAGGTCATGAAGTGGGTCGACCCAAGTATTGAGTTGGTTGCCTGCGGTTCCTCGAGTAAAGAGAATCCCACCTATGGAAGCTGGGAAGAAACCGTACTCGATGAAACCTATGACAACATCGATTACTTATCCTTGCATCGTTACTATGGCAACCAGGACAACGACTTAGGCAACTACCTGGCCCAGTCCCTGGATCTCGATGATTTCATCCAGAGTGTGATTGCCATCTGCGACGCGGTGAAAGCCCGCAAGCACAGCAAGAAGACCATCAACTTGTCCATGGATGAGTGGAACGTGTGGTACCACTCCAATGACCAAGACAAGCAAATCGAGCCTTGGCAGTCAGCACCGCCATTATTGGAAGATATTTATAACTTTGAAGATGCACTGCTCGTTGGGGAATTGTTGATCACCTTGCTGCGCCACGCCGACCGCGTGAAGATCGCGTGCTTGGCTCAGCTGGTCAATGTCATCGCCCCGATCATGACCACCAAAGATGGCGTTTGGCTCCAGTCGATTTTCTACCCATTCATGCAGGTGTCCGAGTACGGCCGCGGGGTCGCCTTGAACACCACCGTGCAAGCCCCGACGTACACCACCAAGTCATTCGACGAAGTGCCGTACCTCGAAAGCATCGCCACGGTTGATGAGGATAGTCGCACCATTACCATCTTTGCGGTCAATCGGTCGCAGGATGAAGCACTCGACCTCGACGTCGACTTCGACGGCATCGCGCTGACTGGCAAAGTCTTCGCGACGCAATTCGCCGGCTACGACGTCAAGGCCACTAACGAGAACGGCCAGATGAAGATTACGGACAATGCCAACGTGACTGTTGACAACGGGGTGTCCGCAAAACTTGAACCGCTCTCTTGGAACGTCATTCGGGTCACATACTAATTAATTAACCATTTCGCCTAAGGAGTGAAAATAATGAACATGCGTTTTAGTAAGAAGCTTGCGTTCGGCGCCATCGCCTTGGCTTCGACGGTCGTGTTGGCCGCCTGCGGCAAGGGTAGCTCAGACAGCGGCAAGAATTCTGACGGCTCCACTGATTTGACTTTCTGGACTTTCGTCGATGGGCAAGGGACATTCTTCAAGGATGCCGCCAAGGCCTGGAACAAGTCCCACCCAAAGCAGAAGATCAACTTGAAGGTTAGCGTCTTGCCTTTCGACCAAGAGAATCAGAAGCTGACCGTTGCCTTGAAGTCCGGTTCCGGCGCGCCTGACATTGTCGACGTCGAGCTGGGCCAAGCCGCCATTCAGTTGAAGGGGACGCCTCAGTACTACTCCCTGAACAGCGCCTTGAAGCCATACCGCAGCGTGCTCCAGAAGTCTCGTCTGGATAACTTCACTAAAGACGGCAAGACTTATGGGTTGGACTACCACGTTGGTGAAGTTGTGACCTACTACAACACCGACTTGTTGAAGAAGGCCGGCATCGACTACACCAAGATCAAGACCTGGGCCGACTACACGAAGGCCGGCGAACAACTTAAGGCGAAGACGGGCAAGTACATGAACGAGCTCGAATACGCCGGGATGTTCCAGCTGGATTCCATGGTCGCTCAGCAAAAAGCCGACTACTACAAGGACGGCAAGGTTGACGTGAACAACGCCGCTGTTAAGCGCGCCTTGCAGATGCAGCATGACTGGATCTACAAGGACAAGATTGCCCGGAGTGCCGTTGGTGGCAACCTGGATAACGACCAATTCTTCGCTGAAATGAATAAAGGCAACGTGGCTTCTGTCACGATGCCTGCTTGGTACATGCAACGGATGGTTGCTCACATGCCTAAGCTGAAGAACAAGGTGGCCATTGCGCCAATGCCTGTCTTCCAGCAAGGCGACTACCAAACTGCCGGTGGTGGCGGTACTGGGACCATGGTCACCAACCAGGCCAAGAACAAGAAGCTCGCTGCTAAGTTTGTCGTTTGGGCTAAGGCTTCTAAGGGCCAGGCTTACAAGATTTGGGAGAACCTTGGTTTCGACCCAATTCGGACCGACATCTGGAGCACGGACCGCATGAAGGCCGACAATGACTACACCGAATACTTCGGTAAAGACATCTTCGACATTTACAGCAAGCTGTCCGATCAGGTGCACGTTGTGACGAAGACCGACTCCTTTGCGCCGACGATCAACGACTACATCCTGAAGAACACACTGCCAAGCACCATCTTGAAGGATAAGATGACGCCGACGAAAGCCTTGGATACAGCGCAAGCTGCGTTGAAGAAGCAACAGTCTAACCAGTAAGGCAGATAGTGTCACCGGAATTCTTAGGGAGCCGTACCTGAAGCTTTCTAAGAATTCTTTATTTAAAGGAAGTGCAGACAATGCAAAAAAAGAAATTCTCTTCCCAAAAGATTGCCCCTTACCTATTCGTGGCGCCATTTGTCATTACCTTCCTGGTGTTCTCACTGTATCCGTTCGTTAGCGCGGTAGTCATGAGTTTCCAGCAAGTTAATGGGTTCCAAGACGCGACGTTCGTCGGGCTGAAAAACTACCGGACGCTGTTCCAAGACGGCGACTTTTACGCCGCGTTGTGGAACGTGGCTCGGTACACCTTTTGGACATTACTGATCTTAATCCCGCTGCCAATGTTGGTGGCCTATGTCCTGAACCAAAAGGGCATTCCGTTCAAAGGATTCTTCCGTTCCGTTTACTTCGTACCAGTGCTGACCAGTTCCGTGATCGCCGGGTTGATCTTCCGCTACGCCTTTTCTTCTGAAAAGACCGGTGTGTTCAACCAATGGCTGAGCGTCTTGCATATCGGCCCAGTGGATTGGTTGAACAGCCCGCATACCGCGATGTTCGCCTTGGTCATTATCGCGGTGTGGCGCTGGTTAGGGACGAACATGATTTACTTCCTGTCGGGCTTGCAAGGCATCTCGCCTGAGCTTTACGAATCAGCGTCGATGGACGGCGCCAATTCCTGGCAGAAGTTCTGGTTCGTCACGATTCCAATGCTCAAGCCAATCACCATTTACGTCTTGACCATTTCCATCATGGCTGGCTTCTCACTGTTCAACGAGTCCTACGTATACTGGGGCGCGCAGTCACCGAACAACGTCGGGACGACGCTGGTGACCTTGATTTATAAGGCCGCGTTCACCAACGGGAACTTCGGTTACTCCTGTACCTTAGGGGTGGCGCTGTTCGTCATCGTCGTTGTTGTCAACTTGATTCAGACCCGCATCATGGGCCTGTTCAGAGACTAGGAGGTCACACATGCATAGCATTAAACAAACCAATCGTGTGAAGATCGCCCTCAGCCTCGTTCTGTTGATCTTCCTGACGATTGCCGTCATGGTGCCGTTTTACTTCATGGTGGTCGGCTCCTTCAAGGACGTGCAAAACATCTTCTCTAACGGCTTGAACGTCAAGCTTGAGATCTCGAAGATGAACCTGGATAACTACAAGTCACTGTGGTCGAACCAAGACGGGATCTACTGGTCCTGGTTCAAAAACAGTTTGATCATCACCGTGTTACAAACCGTCTTCGCCTTGATCTTCGCCTCGATGGTTGGGTATGGTCTGGCCTTGTATCGCTTCCGGGGCCGCAACGCAATTTTCGCCATCGTCTTGATCATGATGATGGTCCCAGGTTCCATCCTGCTGCTGCCACAGTACAAGCTGTTCACGCAGTTGGGCTTGATGGATACCTACCTTGGGGTCATCTTGCCGGGGATTGTGCCAGCCGGGTCAATCTTCTTCTTCCGGCAGTTCGCCATGGGCTTGTCGCCTGAATACGCCGAATCCGCCCGCATCGATGGGTGCGGCGAGTTCCGGATTTTCTGGCAGATCTATGTGCCACTGATGAAGCCCGCGTTTGGCGCCATGACCATTCTGCAAACGATGAACACTTGGAACGACTTCCTGTGGCCAATGGTTGTCATGAAGTCGGACCGCAACTTCGTGATCCCAGCCGGGTTGATGTCAGCGATGACCCCTTATGGGAATAACTACAAGTTGCTGTTCGCCGGTTCCGTGATGTCCGTTGTGCCAATCATGATTGTCTTCATGCTCAACCAGAAGCAATTCATCGAAGGTTTGACGGTCGGCGGGGTCAAGGGTTAACCAAGTGCTGCGTAAAGGAGCAAGAACATGAAACACAATTTGATTTATCACGTGCTCACGATTTTTTGGAAGTTCGTGCTCGGGAGTGTCTTCTTCTACCTCGGCAACCTCTTAGGCATCGGCTTGTTACTGTTCGTGCCGCTGACTTGGTTGTCGCTGCCATTCTATGCCATTGCCTTGGTGCTGGCGTTCCCAGCCATCGGGGCGTTGGCGGACTTGTTGAAGGACCAGAGCTGGTCGACGGAGTTCGTGCTCGGCTTGCGTAAATACGCAAAGTACTGGCGCAAGAACTTCAAGACTTACTTGAAAATCGGCGTGCTTTACGCGTTCGTGTTCGTCTTCTTGTTCCTCGATATGTATGCGGTGAACGTCATCATGAAAAGCTCGCTGTTCACGCCGGTGGTCTTGTTGATCTCGCTGCTTGCGTTGATCAGCCTCGGTTGGATCGTCGCGATTCAGGCGTATTTCAAGATTGACGTGAAGAACTCGCTGCGGCTGATGGCTTACGCCTTGCCGCGCTACGCCTTACATTCACTGCTGATTATTGCGTTGTTGTTCCTGTTGTACATGAGTCTGAGCTTTATCCCGCAGTTCATGGTGTTCATCATCGCCCCGGTCGCCTTAGAAGGGCTGATTCTGGTGACGAAAAAGCCGCTGGGGGCCGTGCGTGCCCAGCTGCGCTTGTAGGTGAGTCATGAACCGGGCGTTGTTATTCACCACCGGCGGGTTGATTCTCGCGGTGTTGGCCATCGTGCTTTACGTCGTGCAGATTTTCCGCATGCCGGTGGCTAAGCGCGAGGATTTCCGCAACCTGGTGAAGCCCAAGGGCACTTGGCGGTCGAACCCCACCAACTTCGTGTTGCTGGTCGGCGTCGTGCTACTGGTCTTGGGGCTGATCGTGAAGTAGGTCAATAAAATCAACCAAAGTTGTGGCTTCGTTGATTTTTCAAACAGCACCACTGCGGTATTCTAAAGCCGCATTGCAATATCTATTCTTAAAGGAGTAACGATAACTATGTTGAAAACACCAGATTACAAGTTTTGGTTCATCGTCGGCAGCCAAGCGCTGTACGGCGAAGATGACCTCAAAGCGGTCAAAGCTGACGCGGAAAAGATTGTCGCGGCCTTGAATGAAGCCGGCACTTTGCCATACCCAGTTGAATTCAAGGAAGTGGCCATCGACGCGGCGACCATTACCCAAGGCATGAAGGACGCCAACTACGACGATTCCGTCGCCGGGGTCATCACCTGGATGCACACTTTCTCGCCAGCCAAGAACTGGATTCGCGGCACGAAATTGCTGCAAAAGCCGCTGCTGCACCTGGCGACGCAGTTCCGTAACGACATTCCGTGGTCCACGATCGACATGGACTACATGAACCTGAACCAAAGCGCGCATGGTGACCGCGAATACGGCTTCATCAATGCCCGCCTGCGCAAGCACAACAAGGTCGTGTACGGCTTCTGGGGCGATGCGGATGTGCAACAAGAAATCGCCGACTGGATGGACGTGGCCGTGGGCTACAACGAAAGCTTCAACATCAAGGTTGCTCGGTTTGGTGACAACATGCGTAACGTGGCCGTCACTGAAGGCGACAAGATCGAAGCGCAGATTCAACTGGGCTGGACGGTTGACTACTACGGCATCGGCGACTTAGTCGAAGAGATGTCGCACGTCACCGAAGCCGACATCGACAAGGAATACGCGGATCTGGAAAGCCGCTATGACCTGGTCGTGGGCGACAACGATCCCGAGTTCTTCAAGGAACATGTGCGCTACCAGTTGAAGGAAAAGATTGCCATGGAGCGCTTCTTTGAACGCGGCGGGTATTCTGCTTTCACCACCAACTTCGAAGACCTCTGGGGCATCAAGCAACTGCCTGGCCTGGCCGTACAACTGCTCAACCGCGAAGGCTATGGCTTTGCCGGTGAAGGCGACTGGAAGACCGCGGCGTTGGATCGCTTGTTGAAGATCGTTTCGCATAACCAAGAGACGGGCTTCATGGAAGACTACACCTTGGATCTGCGCAAGGGCCACGAAGTCATCCTCGGCTCCCATATGCTGGAAGTTGACCCGACCTTGGCCACGACCAAGCCACGCGTTGAAGTGCACCCATTGGGCATCGGCGATCGCGAAGACCCAGCTCGGCTGGTGTTTGATGGCATCGTCGGCGACGCGGTTGACGTGACGATTTCCGACTTTGGCGACGCGCACCACATGATCACTTACGCCGTTGACGCCAAGAAGGCTGAAGCCCCTGCACCAAAGCTGCCGGTTGCCCGGCAA
Source organism: Lacticaseibacillus nasuensis JCM 17158 (assembly GCF_001434705.1). Taxonomy (GTDB): domain Bacteria; phylum Bacillota; class Bacilli; order Lactobacillales; family Lactobacillaceae; genus Lacticaseibacillus; species Lacticaseibacillus nasuensis. The sequence goes on along the minus strand of NZ_AZDJ01000032.1, from coordinate 195,063 downwards.
CTCTGGACGCCTAAGGCTGGGTTGAAGGCTGGGGCCACCCAGTGGATCCAGCAAGGCGGCGGTCACCACACCGTCTTCTCCGGTAAGCTCACCGAGACTCAGCTGGCCGATTTGGCCCAACTCTTCAACTTGAAGTACGTCAACATCGAATAGTCTGGTTGAATAATTGAACTTTCTGGCGACCTGGTTCGGCTCGTAAGGGTCGAATCGGGTCGCTTTTTGAATAAAGGAGTGAACGTGATGGCAATTGATGCGAAACAAGAGATTACCGCCGGCACCGCGTCGTTAGGCATCGAACTGGGGTCGACGAACATTAAGGCCGTGCTGATTGGCAGCGACTTTACCACCTTGGCTAGTGGCAGCTACGGCTGGGAGAACCAATTTGAAAACGGCAACTGGACTTATCCGCTGACGCAGGTATGGACTGGCATTGCCGCTAGCTACCAACAGCTGGCGGCCAACGTTCAAAGCCAGTACGGCGTGGCCTTGACCAAGCTCGGCGCGATTGGCGTCAGCGCGATGATGCACGGCTACCTCGCCTTTGACGCCGCCGGCAAGCAGCTGGTGCCGTTCCGCACGTGGCGGAACAACACGACGGCTGCCGCCGCCGCGGAGCTCACCACGCTGTTTGACTTCAACATACCGCAGCGCTGGAGCATTGCCCATTTTTATCAGGCGATCTTGAATAACGAAGCGCATGTCGGCGACGTGGCTTTCTTCACGACGCTAGCCGGGTACGTGCACTGGCAGCTCACCGGGAAAAAGGTCATCGGCGTCGGGGACGCCTCGGGGATGTTCCCCATCGATGCGCAAACCAAGACCTACGACACGGACATGGTGGCACAATTCGACGCCAAGTTGAAGCAAAAGGGCCTGAGTCAGCACCTGCTGGACTTGCTGCCGCAGCCTCTAGTGGCCGGCACGCCAGCCGGGACGCTGACGGCAGCTGGGGCCAAGTTACTGGATCCCACCGGGGCATTGCAGGCCGGCGCGGTAATGGCCCCACCTGAAGGCGATGCTGGTACCGGCATGACCGGCACCAACGCCGTGCGCGAACGCACGGGGAATATCTCCGCCGGCACGTCCGCGTTTTCCATGATCGTGCTCGATCGGCCGCTGAAGGCGGTGCACCGCGACATCGATGTCGTCACCACGCCTGAAGGGGCCCCGGTGGCGATGGTGCACACCAACAACTGCACCAGCGACATCAACGCTTGGGTCGGCCTGTTCAAACAGGTTGCCACGACCTTAGGCGCCGACCTGTCCACCGACGCGCTGTACGCCAAGCTGTTTGACGAGTCGCAAAACGGCGACGCCGACTGTGGCGGCATCTACAACTACGCTTACCTGTCCGGGGAAAACATCACCGACGTGGAAGCCGGGCGGCCAATGGTCGTGCGCACGCCGAATTCCCACTTCACCTTGGCCAACTTCATCAAGTCGCAGCTGTACTCCAGCTTTGCCCCGCTGAAAATCGGGAACGACATCCTGGTCAAAGAAGAAGGCATTCAAGCCGATTCCATGATTGCCCAAGGCGGCATTTTCCGCACGCCAAAGATTGCCCAACAGGTGCTCGCCGACGCGCTGAACACACCGATCACCGTGATGGCCACGGCTGGCGAAGGCGGTCCTTGGGGGATGGCCGTGCTGGCGGCTTACACGCGTGATCGCGCCGGTGCCGCCAACCTCGCCGACTACCTCGACGCGCAGGTCTTCAAGACGGCTGAAAGCACGACGCTGGCCCCAGCTGCGGCTGGTGTGGCCGGGTTTGATCGCTACATCGCCCAGTATCAAAACGGCTTGGCGGCTGAACAGGCGGCCGGCAGCGCCATCGCCGACTACCAGGCATGACCGCGCCGGCGTTTGCCACTTGGGCACCGGTTGCGCCAATGGGGTGGAACAGCTGGGACTGCTTCGGCGCCTCGGTGACCGAAGCGGAAGTGTTGGCCAACGCCCGGTACATGGCCGCGCACCTGAAGGCGGCCGGGTACGAATACGTCGTCGTCGACATTCAATGGAGCGAACCCACCGCCGATTCCACGCAGTACCACCCGTTTGCGCCATTAACGATGGACGATTACGGCCGGCTGCAGCCGGCCGTTAATCGCTTCCCGTCGGCGGCCAACGGGGCTGGATTTGGCCCGTTAGCGCGTGAGCTTCACGCGTTAGGGTTGCGGTTTGGCCTGCACATCATGCGCGGCATTCCGCGCCAAGCCGTCGCCGCTAACGTCCCAATCTTGGGGACGAAGCTGCACGCACGCGACGTGGCGGTGAACAACATCTGCCCTTGGAACGCCGACATGTACGGCGTGGCCGACACGCCAGGAGGCCAGGCGTATTACGACTCGCTGGTGCGTCAGTATGCTGAGTGGGGAGTCGACTTCTTAAAGGTCGACGACATTTGCCACTCGACGTTGTACGGCATCCATGCCGCGGAGATCGCGGCGCTGCGCCGGGCCATCGATGTCTGCGGCCGGCCGATTGTGCTGAGCTTGTCGCCAGGCCCGGCGAGTCTGGAACACGGGGCGTTTTTGCAGGCGCACGCCAACATGTGGCGCCTGACCGATGACTTTTGGGATGCCTGGCCACAGCTGGCGGGGATGTTTCCGGTGGCGGCCAAGTGGGCGCCACTGGTCCAGCCCGGCACCTGGCCGGATCTCGACATGTTGCCGCTGGGGGCGATTCGCCAGCGCGCCGTTGATGCCGCGACGGCGCAGCCATACAGCCGCTTCACGGTGGCGGAGCAACAAACGATGTTGACGTTGTGGGGCCTGATGCGCGCGCCGTTGATGCTCGGCGGGCACCTGCCGGCCAGTGAGGCGGTGGTGCCGCTGGTAACCAACCGCGACTGGCTGGCGATGCGGCGGACCATCACGTGGGCGCGGCAAACTCAGGCGACGCCAACGGCGATTACTTGGCAGGCCACCAGTGCCAATCGGCGCTATGTGGCGCGGTTTAATCTCACCGATGCTGCGGTTGCGCTGACCGCAGCGGATATTGGCAGCGGCGGCGGCTGGTCCATTTGGGGGCAGGCTCCGGTGGCGAGTCAGTTGGTGGTGCCGGCGCACGGGGTGGCCTTAATTCGTTGTCACAGTGAAGAAGGAGGAGAAGATTAGTGAAACGGTGGCTATTACGCTGCTTGACAGTGGTGGCGGGAACGACGATGCTAGTGGCGTTGGCGGCTTGCCAACAGAAACCGGCGGCGGTCAAACAAAAGCTCAAGGATCCGGGATTCACCGAGGTGTCTGTGCATGATCCGTCCATCGTCAAGGACGGCAACACCTTTTATACCTTTGGGTCGCATATGCAAATGGCCAAGTCGACGGATTTGATCAAATGGACGCAGGTGTCCAACAACGTCGACGATCAGAAATTATTCAAGGATATTCATACCGAACTCGCCGACGTTTTCACCGCCGCGCAAAGTGACACGTTTTGGGCGGGGGACATCGAGCATTGGGGCGGCAAGTATTACATGTACTATTGCGCCTGCCAAGGCTCTAACCCAACGGCGGTGTTGGGGCTGGCTACGGCCGACAAAATCACCGGCCCGTACACCGACCAAGGCGTCTTATTGAAGTCCGGCGAGGCGCAAACCGACCCGAACGTGGCGTACGACGCCACCATCATGCCAAACGCCATCGATCCGCAGGTGTATTTCGACAAAACCGGTCAGCTGCGCATGGTCTATGGCTCTTATTCCGGTGGGATTTTCACGTTGAAGCTCGACAAGGCAACCGGTAAGCCGTTACCTGGCCAAGGTTATGGTAAGCGGCTGCTAGGCGGCAATCACGTGCGCATCGAAGGCTCGTACATGCTGTACAACAAGCAAACGGATTACTACTACCTGTTCTTGTCCTTCGGGGGCCTGGACGCAAATGGCGGCTACAACATCCGCGTCGGCCGCAGCAAGAACCCGGAAGGCCCATTCGTCGATGCGCAAGGCCAGAAGTTTACCAAGATTCAAGGGCCAGTTGGGTCGACCTTTGACGACAAGGCGATTCAAAAGTACGGCGTCAAGATGATGGGCAACCACACCTGGGACACGAAGAAGCCGTACAAGAGCGGCTATGTTTCCCCAGGCCACAACTCGGCCATCATGGATGCCAAGACGGGCAAAACCTTCATGGTCTTCCATTCTCGCTTCCCTGGAACTGGCGAAGCGTATGAAGACCGCGTCCACCAGCTGTTTTGGACCAAGGCGGGCTGGCCGGTTGCCACGCCGTTGCGCTATGGCGGCGAAACGATCGCCAAGTACAGCCAAAAGCAGGTGCTGGGCAAGTACAAGGTGATTCAAATGAACAAGACCATCACCGACAAGATCACCACGCCGAAGTCACTGACCATCAGCGGCAACGGTAATGTGAAGATGGCCGGGCAAAAGGCGAGCCTGAAGCTCAACGCCAGCGGCAAGGAAAGCGAGCTGAAACTTGGCGACAAGCTGTATCACGGCTTCTTTATCTCGCAGTGGGACCCGAACCAAAAGGCCCAGACGATGGGCTTCACCGGTACGGATGCGCAAGGCGAGCCGGTGCTGATGGTGCGGGACGTGAAGTAATCGGGTTCGCCGGGGCAAAAGACTCCGCGGCTCACAACTTAATCGTGTTCGCGAGCCCATGAGACTACACAGATGACCACCTGATGGCCGACTTGCAAAGTGCGCAAGTCACCCCTCAGGCGGCGCCTACGCTCCGCCCCTTACCCGCCCCGGCTCACAACTTAATCGTGTTCGCGAAGGCAGCGGACTACACGTAGGACCACCTGAGCACCGAAGCACAAAGCCCGTGCTTCAGCACTCAGGCGGCGCCTACGCTCCGTCCGCTAAGCGCCTTCGCTCACAACTTAATCGTGTTCGCCGGGGCAAAAGACTCCGCACAAGTCCACCTGAGCACTCGAAAGGCCAAGAGCGCCTTTCAAGCACTCAGGCGGCGCTTGTGCTCCGTCTTCTACCCGCCCCGGCTCACAACTTGAACAGGAGGAATTCCATGGAAGCTTCTTTAGCTTGGTTGGATCAGCCCGAGACGTTTCGGGTGAATGAATTGCCTGCGCATTCTGATCATCAGTTTTTTGCCTCTCCCGAAGAGGCGGCGGCCGGGTCGTCTAGTTTGACCCGGTCGCTGGATGGTCAGTGGCAGTTTGCCTTTGCCGCCGACCCGGAGCTGATTCCCGCTGGGTTTTACGCGCCGGCGTTTGATGAGGCAGGATTTGCGCCGATAGCCGTACCGGGGCATATCGAATTGGCGGGTTACGCCAAGATTCAATACACCAACACGTCTTACCCCTGGGACGGGCATGAGTTCCGGCGGCCGGCGTACACCACGCCGGCAACGAACCCGCAGGTGGGCCAGTTTTCTCGGGCAAGTGACAACTATGTGGGACTGTATCGCAAGACCTTCACGTTGACCGACGACTGGGCCGACCGTCCACTGACGATTCAATTCGCCGGTGTCGAGCGGGCGATGTATCTGTGGTGTAACGGCGAGTTCGTCGGTTACGCGGAGGATTCGTTCACCCCTAGTGCCTTTGATTTAACCCCATACGTCCACCGCGGGAAAAACCTCATTGCTGTGGCAGTATTTCGCCACAGCACGGCAAGTTGGTTAGAGGATCAAGACTTCTTTCGCTTTACCGGTATTTTTCGCAGCGTGACCTTGCAGTCGTTGCCGGCCACGCATGTGGTGGACCTGGCGCTAGACGCACGGCCGAATGCTGACTTTACCGCCGGCACGCTGGCAGTGACGGCGAAGTTGTCGCCGGTGGCCAACCACGCCAAGGCGACGGTCACGTTGGCCGATGCTAGCGGCCAAGTCTTAGCCACCCAGGTCACCGCGGCGCAGGCCACGACGACTTGGCCAACGCTAACGGTGCCGCAGCCGCATCTGTGGTCCCACCACAACCCGTATTTGTACCAGGTGCAGGTGACCGTAACCGACGACACCGGCGCGGTGTGCGAAGTCGCAACGGCGGCCACTGGTTTTCGCCGCATCGAGGTGACGCCGGACCACATGGTGTTACTCAACGGCAAGCGGCTGATCATTAATGGCGTCAACCGCCACGAGTGGAGCAATCTGCGCGGCCGTGCGATCACTGAGGCTGACATGGCTGCGGACATGGCCACGATTCGCACGCATCACATTAACGCGGTGCGCACGTGTCACTATCCCGACCAGCTGGAGTGGTACCGCCTGTGCGACACGAATGGCATCTACGTCATGGCAGAGACCAACTTAGAGACTCACGGCACCTGGCAAACACCGGCCGGCATCGAGCCGACTTACAATGTGCCAGGTTCGGTGAAGCAGTGGGAAGCGGCGGTGCTCGATCGCGCGAAGACGCAATACGAGACGCTGAAAAACCATCCGTCGATTCTGTTCTGGTCGCTGGGTAATGAGTCTTATGCTGGTGACGACATCGCGGCGATGAACGCGTATTATAAGCGCGTCGACCCGACGCGCTTGGTGCACTACGAAGGCGTCGTGCATAACCGCCAGTATGAAGACCAGATTTCCGACTTGGAAAGTCGCATGTACACGCCGCCGGCAGAGGTGGCCGAGTACCTCAGTGGCGAGGCGAAGAAGCCGTTTCTGCTGTGTGAGTATATGCACAGCATGGGCAATTCCGTCGGGGGCTTGAATGAGTACCTGGATCTCATCGACCGCTTCGATGATTATGTTGGCGGCTTCATCTGGGACTTCAAGGACCAGGCACTGACGGTGACGGATCCGATTACCGGCCAACCGGTAGTTCGCTATGGCGGCGATTTCGATGATCGGCCATCCGCCTATGAATTCTCCGGCGATGGTCTTGTGTTTGCAGATGGTACGCCGAAACCGGCACTGCAGGAGGTGAGTGAAGACTATGCCCGATACGATGACTAAATTACGCGTCGTTTATGGCGAAGAGCAGCTGGGGCTGCACGGTGCTGGCTTTGACTACTTGTTTGATTACGGTCAGGGACCAGTTTCCTTGGTGATTAACGGCAAGGAGTGGCTGTATCGTGCGCCGCAACCTGCATTTTGGCGGGCGACCACGGATAACGACCGCGGCAATGGCTTCTCGCGTTCGGCAGCGCAGTGGCTAGGCGCAGACCTGTTCAGTCACGTGGTGGCCATGAGCATCACTGCTGATGGTCAAACCGTGCCACAGCCGCTGGCACCGGCCAATAACGATTTTGGCCCCGGTGCGACCGCCGACACGGTGGGCGTCAGCTACACCTACGAAACGCCGACGAATCCCGTGGCCAAGGTCATCGTCCGCTACACGGTGGCGGCCGGTGGCGCGTTGACCGTGCGCGTTCGCTACCTCGGCACCGCGGGGTTACCCCAGCTGCCGGCCTTCGGGTTGCGGCTGGTGATGCCGACGCCGACGACGCGCTTCGACTACGCCGGCTTGCCCGGTGAAACCTATCCGGATCGCCGCAGCGGCAGCAAGCAAGTCTGCACGGTGCAAGGCATGCCAGTGACGCCGTACCTGGTGCCACAGGAATGCGGGATGCACATGAGTTGCGACTGGGTGCGCCTGACCCGTGAGACGACGCTGAATAACGCCGACCACGCGGATACGCCGTACACGCTCACCGTGCGCGGTGCTGACGGGCCATTCGCCTTCAGTTGCCTGCCGTATCTGCCCAGCGAGTTGGAAAACGCCACGCACCTAGAAGAGCTACCGCCGGTGCGGCGGACCGTGTTTACGGTATACGGCGCCGTGCGCGGCGTTGGCGGTATCGATAGCTGGGGGGCGCCAGTGCAGCCTGCCTACACGATTCCAAGCGACCAAGATTGCGAATTTGCCTTCGTGATCAATCCATAAAAAAAGTGGCAATCACCAGTGGGTGGTTGCCATTTTTGATTGGTGGCGAGTCAGGCGTTAGCGGTGACCCACACCTGCATCTCGCCAGGCGTGCGGTTAGCCCAGGCGAAGTAGGGGATGAAGGTCAGAGTCGGCGCACTGGCTGTGGCGGTGTATGGTGCGGCTTGCGGGCCGGCCAGCCGGTTGCCTGGGGCGGTAATGGTGGTCACCGGTACGCTAAACGTCGTCGTGTCGACCTGCGTGGTCAGCGGTGCGGACGTGGGCAGGCTCAGCCATGGCAGGTGGGGACCATTGTCGGCTTGTTCCAGGCAATAGACCACGGGCCCGCGCATCACGCTGACCTTACCGAGGTCGGCAGTAATCCGCGGATCGGCGACCACGCGGCGTGGCGCCATGTCGAGGTGGAGCGTAATCTTGGTGGTCGCGTCAAACTGGCGGGTGATGCGCCAGAAGCCGTCCTCGGTCTGAATCGGCACGGCCGTTCCGTTAATGGTGGCGGTGGTGTGCTGAGACCAGGCGGGGATGCGAATCGCCAGCGTGGTGGCCACTGGCTGCTCGGCGGCAAACGTGTAGGTCAAGTCGCCGGACCACGGGTAGTTGCCGTCAATCGTAATCGTTAACCCATTGGCAAACTGCCGCGTCGAGCCGATGAACAAGTGGTTATAGATGGTGTCGGCCGACTCGGTGTAAATATACTGATCTACCGATGCAACCAGCCGCGCGAGGTTGGGTGGGCAGCAGGCACACCCAAACCAAGCCGGCCGCGTCACTTTCACATGGGACTTCGTTGGGTCCTTGGCACTGGCTTCAGGGTTCACGGCGAGTGGGTTGACGTAGAAGAAGTGCTCGCCGTCTAGCGCCATGCCGCTGATCGTGCCGTTATACAGTTCGCGCTCCAGCACGTCGCCGTATTCCCCCTTGGGTTCGGTGAGCAGCAACTGCTTGGCTAAAAACGCCATGGCGCAACTGGCACACGTTTCGCAGTACATCGTATCGTTTGGCAAATCATAATCGAAGGTGAACGCCTCGCCGGCACTGGTTGCCCCGACGCCGCCAGTGACGTACATCTGCTTTTGGGTGATGTCTTGCCACAGCCGCTTGGCCGCATCCAGCAGGCTGGCATCGCCGGTTTGCCGCGCCACGTGGACCATTCCCACCAACAAATACACCATGCGCACCGCGTGGCCCTCGGCGTGGTCAAGGTCGCGCACCGGCACCCGGTTTTGCAAATAAGCCGCCGCTGGCTCGCCGCCGGCCCAGTAACTATCGCCGCTGTGCGTCGCTGCCTTGGCTTGTTGGGCGAAGAAGTTCGGCTGCGTGCCGCGCTGATCGAGCATATACTTGGCCAGCTGGCTGTACTTCGTGGCGCCGGTAACGTCGGCGAGCTTGGCCAAGGCCAGCTCGAGTTCGGGATGCCCGGGGTAGCCATGCAGCTTGCCTGCCTCTGGACCGAAGTGGGCGTCGATGCAATCCGCCATTTTCACGGCAATGGTCAGCGCCTGCTCGTTGCCGGTGGCGGCGTGGTAAGCAATACCGGCTTCGATGTAGTGGCCCATGCAATATAATTCATGACTTTCGGACACGTGTTGGAACTTGCGCTGTGGGGCGCGAATCTGAAAGTACGTGTCGAGGTAGCCGTCAGGTTCCTGGGCGGCCGCAATTAAGGCGATAACGCCATCAGCCTTGGCTTGCAAGGCGGCATCTGGCTCATCGGCCAGCGTGTAGGCGACGGCTTCCAGCCACTTGTAGACGTCGGAGTCTTGAAACCAGAAGCCATAAAAATCCCCGGTGGCCTGGCCGGCGGCAATCTTCAGGTTCTGAATGGCATGGCTGTGCTCGATGGCAGCGATCGGCGTGTTGTCGTTTTCCGTTTCGATGTGCACGTCGGCTTCGTCGCTGATCACCGACCACTGATACGGAATCATACGCTCGCGCACCAGCTGGCGATAGCCCTGCCAAAATGGGTCAGTTACAGTAGTCTTGGACATCTTGGGACCTCCTATAGATTCGCTTTACTGTATTGTAAGCGCTGACCGCAGGGAAACAAACTGCTATACTGATAGATAAAGTGGACTTTTTCGTAAAAGGAGCAATTGATGACGAGTTGGCAATTCGGCGTCGCGACGCCGGTACATTATTTACGCAGCGGCCAGTTTACCGCGGACCTCGGCTGGCAACATCACGTGATGACACATGGGGCTGACCTTGAGCTCATCATCGGCCTGCAAGGCAGCGTGGCGCTGGCGGTAGGCGCGGCAGGCTATCAGGTCGAACCCGGTGACGTGCTCACCGTGTTTCCCCACGAAACGATTCGCGGCACGCGGCCGACGTTGGTGCCCAGCGCCTTCATCTGGTTTCATGTGGTGCCGACCAGCGTGGAGCGGCCGGTGCGGCTACCGCGGTTTTTCCACCTAGCGGATCAGGCGCAGGCGGTGATTGCCGCCAAGCAACTCTTAGATATCGCGCATGGTGAGCACCGCTTGGCGGCGTTAGCCGATTATCAGGCCACGGTGGCGGTGTTGCAGCTTGCCAACGACGCGGCCAACCAGGCGGCGGGAGTGGGCCAGCAACAATCGACGATCAATCAGGTCAAGGAGTGGATTCGGGTGCACATGGCGCAGCCGCTGACGGTGCCGCAGGTGGCCGCCGCGTTTCACCTCAACGCCGACTACCTGACGCGCCAGTTCCGGCAGCAAACCGGCCTCACGGTGAAGGGGTACATGAACGCGGTGCGGCTGGATTACGCCAAGTACCTGTTGTTGACCACCGACCGGCCGGTGCAAGAGGTGGCCCACCGCGCCTATTTTGCCGATGAGAAGTATTTCTCGCGGCTGTTTAAGGCCAAGGTCGCGCTGAGTCCGCGCCAGTACCGGTTGGCCTACACGCACACGTTTTTGAACAACAAGCAGGTGGACCCGGGCATCGATGTGCATTCGCAAGTCGCGGCGCTGGAGCAGGTTCGCCAGTAAAAAACGCCACCGCCAAGCAAGTGACGGTGACGCGGCAAATTTAACTTAAGGCGCTTAGCTCACGAACAATTTGCGCGCATTCCTGCGCGTTCTCGGCGACGGCCCCGCTGGCTAACGGGTGGCCACCGCCACCATGGGCGACGGCGATGCCGTTGATGTTGGCGGCTTTGCTGCGCAACTCGACGCGGTAGCGACCGTCTGGGCGTTGCGTAAACAGGGCCCAAACGCGCACCGGGCGCAGCTGACCGATGTAACTTAACGCGAGTTGTTCCTCGCCGGGCGCCAGGTCCAAGGCCTTGAGCTTCGCCTGGGTGAAGGTGAGGGCACCGACGCCGGCCGTCACGGTGACGGTTTGCAAGGCGTCACTGATCAGCCTGGCTTCGGCCAGGCTGATTTCTTCTTCCTGGCGACCGATTGCAGGCGCGTCGATGCCGGTGGCCATCAGGTCGGCCACGACGCGGTGAGTGCGGGCCGTGGCGAGGTCGTATAAGAAGCGGCCGGTATCGCCGATGATGCCGGCGTACAACGCGGCGGCACTGGTTTGATCCAGCGGCCAGTCCGGGCTGGCCGCTGCCAGTAAGGCAACGATTTCGGCGCTACTCGAGGCACTGGTGTCGACATAGCTGATGTCACCAAAGGGCTCGCGGTCCGGGTGATGATCGATTTTCATCAGCTTGGCGCCCAGCGTGTAGCGCGAGTCGGCGATGCGGGCCTGATTGGCGGTATCGATGACCACCACCAAGGCGCCGGCGTATACCGAGTCGGGGATGGTTTGCGGGCGGCCAATCCAGTTTAACGTCGCTACCGGCTCCCCTACCGTGTAGACGTGCTTGTTCGGGTAGGCGGCCCGCAACAAGGCGGCCAAGCCCATTTGCGCGCCGAATGCGTCGGGGTCGGGGTTAATGTGGCGGTGAATAATGATCGTGTCGTAGGCGGCAAAGGTCGCGCGTAGTTGAGTAAAAGTTGTGGGCATGCGGTCCTCCGTACGCAAACAGGCGCGACTGCAGTCACGCCTGTCAACGAGTTATTTGGCTGAAGCTAATAAATTGGCGATGTTGTTTAAGGCGTCGTTGGCAATTTGCATGGCGTCTGGATCGATTTCGGCGTTTGGCAACGACTCGTCGGTGTAGTGCAGGAACGCGGCGCTACGAGCGACCATGTCGTACCAATTCTGGAACGGCATGTTATTGATGCCGCCAGACACGGAGCTTGGCGCCACCTGCAGCAACTGGTTCAACACGAGCTTGGCTTGGGCCAAGGCCTCGGCCGGAATCTCGCGCAGGCTGACGGCCTTGCTGGTCAAGCGGAATAAGCGATCAGCGGCGACCAGCAGTGGACTGCGGTATTGATGCGAGTCAGTGACAGCGGCGTGGTCGTCCAGCAAGTATTTTTGCAGGCCAATCATGCTATACATCATGAGCTCATCGCCTAATGCACTGCCGATGTCGGCGAGGCGTTGAATGCCGAAACCGGCGAGTGCCGGTTGGTCGAAGGCCAAGGCGGAGTGGGCGACGAAATCGCTGAACTGCAAGCCCAGCTCCTCCTTGGAATCCGCGGTGCGGAGCATGAAGATGACGCTTTTGCCCGTGGCGGACTTGAGGTAGCTGTTCAAAATGCGCGCGGCGATGCCGAGTTGTTCGCCTTCGATTTCGTTGCGCTTGTCGATGGCGATGCGCACCTTGTCTGGCACGGTGTCCAGCGCATCAAGTACGCGCAAGACGGCGGCGAGGTAAGGGTACAACACGCCAAAGCCCATGGAGAAGTTGCCGGCGTCTGATACCGGTGAGTACACCACGAAGTTATGGGTGGTGTCGCTGGCGGCGTCGTGCAGCAACGTGGCGACTTGTTGCTGATCCTTGCCGCGGGCCTTGACCTCATCGCCTGGCTGCCAGCCAAACGGGTACAAGGTGTGGCTGAACTGATCCAAGGCGTGGCCGTCATCGGGATCTAAGGCCGTTAAGCCGATGTACATGTTGCGGTTGTAGCTGTTGCCATGGACGAAGGACTCGTCGATGAACAGCTGCAAGGTGGTTTCCACTGCCTTAGGGCGTGGCGCCTGGCTGGTCGCCGGCGCGTCGATGCGGGCCTGACTTTGACTGTGTGGGGCCAGGCTTTGGCTCATCGATTCCGCGACGGTGGCACTGGCAAGGCTTTGGCTGCGCTGGTTGCGCCGAGTCCGGGTGCTTTGACTGCGTGGGGTCTGGCTAGCGGTGCTTTGGCTAGCCACCTGGCTGGTTACGCTTTGGCTTTGACTCTGGCTAGTTGTCTGCGTTCCGGTAGTGCGGTTTGCTGCGGATTCGCTATTCGCCTGGTTGCGCCGGCCACGTTGGTTCCCTTGGCTGCGGGGATTGCGCCCGCGCTTAGGTTCGGCCTTAGCGGCTTGGCTTTGGCTGCCTTGTTTGCTGCGACCTTGGCCGCGCTTGCTGGTGGTTTTGGTCGACTGAGTTTGGTGCTGGCTGGTGGACTGATCAGCCTTAGCCTTGCCTTGCTGGCTTGTGGCCTGCTTGGTCTCACTGGCTTTGCTTTGGCGATTCGGCTTAGCCTGCTCGCTGGTTTGGTTCTGGCGATTGGCCGCTTGCTTGCCCCGGCGAGCCGGTTGTTGCTGGTTGTCGCTTGCTTTGCTGGTTTGGCCGCGCCGCCCGCGCGCCGGCTGGCCGGCATTGGCTTGCCGACTCGTCGACTGCTCGGTGGCCGCTTGGCGCTTAGTCGTTTGACTGGTGCGCTGGTTGCGGTTTGCGGCAGCATTACCAGGTTCAATCACCTCGGTCGGCTGTTGGCCAGGCTGGTGCTCGCTGGTTTGGGTGATGGTGAAGCTCGGTTTGTTGATCGGGTGAATATCCGGCGTCGCTGCGCTAGCGCGATGCTCATCGATGAACCGGTTGATCTTGAACATGATCGGCTGGCTTAGCGGCGTATCCTTTAAGACCTTGCGCAGACTGCTGACCGAGATGCCGATTAGCTTGGCGGTTTGAGTCAAGTTGAGCTGCTCCGTGGTCATGATTTGTTTCAAATGGTAGGCGATACCACCGTTCATATAAAATGCCTCCTGAAAGTTATTTCAATGTAAATTAACGTAATCCGGTCCAAGACAAGCGTACACCATTTTCACGGTGGAGAATAGCGCGGGTTTGCCGCAACCGGACTGGGCCCCGTCCTTGACGCCTGCGCGGCTGGCAGGTAGGCTACAAGATAGACCACACAATAAGGAGAAAACAGTGAAAAAGCGAATCTGGTTGGCCGCTTTATTCGGCCTACTCATGAGCCTAGCCGGGTGTTCTACCCCGCAAAAAACTGGCGTCAGCGTCGTCAGCACCGTCGATTTCTACGGCGAAATGGCCAAGGCGGTGGTCGGGCGGTACGGCACCGCCACTAGCGTCATTTCCGACCCGGCCGTCGACCCGCATGATTACGAGCCGACCACGGCGGTGGGTAAAGCCGTCGCCACCGCCGACATCGTCGTGGAAAACGGTGCCGGGTATGACAGCTGGATGCCTAAGCTAGTGGCCGCCAACGGCAACCGGGCCAAGGTGGTGTCGGCGGCCAAGGTCGTCGGCGTCAAACCCGGCGAAAACGAGCACATTTGGTACAAGCCAAGTGCCGTGCCGGCGATGGCCGACGCCTTAGCTAAACAGCTCGGTAAACTGGATCCGGTGCACAAGGCCCAATACCTGGCCAATGCTGCGGCCTACAACAAACGCCTCAAGCCGATTTCCACCCTGGTGATGAAGCTGCGGCACGGCAGTCATAATGCGCGCGTCGCGGTGTCGGAGCCGGTGTTCAACAATGCCCTCACCGCGATGGGGTACCGCATCAGTAACGAGCACTTCGCCCAGGCCATCGAAGAAGGGACGGATCCCAGCCCCGAAGACATTCGTCAGCTGCGCGCGGACTTCACCGCGCATCGCGTACAGTTTTTCGTCGTGAACACGCAGGTGCAAAGCAACATCATCGCTAGCCTGGTTAAAGCCGCAGAGGCCGCCGATATTCCAATCGTGCGCGTCACCGAGACGCTGCCGGCCAAGCACACCTACACGTCTTGGATGCTCCAACAATACCAAGCCGTCGCGCGGGTGCAGGCGGCACAACAGTAAGGCATCACCCGCAGGCAGTGTTGCTGCGGTATACTAGCAACGTTTAGGGGGTGGCAAGCATGCACATGGGAAAAGCGGCACTGGCAGCGCTACTGCTGGTTGCCTTAGCCGGGTGCCAGTCGAAGCGGTCGGCACCGCCAACAGCCAGTCACCACGCCAGCAGCGCCCGGGCCGCCAAGCCGGTGGCTCAGCGCTCGTCGCCACCACCGAAGCCGAAAGCAAAGCCCGCACCGCCGACATTTGCGCCCGCGGTGACAACGCCGCTAACGCAAGCGGTGGCGGGGCTAGCTGGCACCACGAGCTTGTACCTCGGCGATCCCGCAACGGGGCAGACGTGGACGTATCACAACGGCCCGCAACGCTCGGCCAGCACGATTAAACTCTTCGTGCTTGGCGCCGCGTTTGCTCAGGCCAAGGCCGGGCGCTTTGCCTTGAATGCCACTTATGTTTTGCAGGCCAGCGACAAGGTCGGCGGCACCGGCACTATTCAAGGGTTGCCAGCAGGCACGACGCTCACGCGGCAGGCGCTGTTGACGAAGATGATTCAAGTCAGCGACAACACCGCTACGAATATCATCATCACGCAACTCGGCGGCTTCGGCGTGGTCAACGCCTTCGCCCGGTCCATCGGGGCGACGCACACCGTGCTCGCCCGGAAGATGCTCGACACCGCCGCCTTGGCGCGGGGCGTCGACAATCGCACCACGGTGGCCGACACCGGGTTGCTCTTGACCAAGCTGGCTAACCACCGCCTCGTGTCCGCCAGTGCCGACAGCGCCATGTTGACCATGCTGGCCGGACAAACTAATCGTAGCAAGCTTGCCGCCGGTGCCGGCAGCGGGATCACGGTTTATAATAAAACCGGTGAGTACGATCAGTATGGCGTCGAAAACGATGCGGCGATTTTTCGCCGCGGCCAACGTCAGCGCGTCATCGTGATGATGTCGCAAGGCGGTACGCTTTCGGCGCAGATCCCGGCGTTTAACGCCGTGGGTCGGCTGGTCGCAGGACAATTACAATGAGAATTAGGGGGATCATTATGCACAAACAGTGGCTCGGCGTCGCGGTAGGGGGGCTGTTACTCTTGGGAGCAGCAGGCTGTACCAATGCCACCACCACGCCGACAAAAGCAACCGTCAATACCACCTTAACCGCCGCGGAGGCGAAGTCTGGTCGCGCCATCAAGGCCAAGGCAGAAGCTGAGGCAACCAGTGCCAGCGTCGCCAAGGCCAAAGCGAAGGCTCAGGCCGATTCCAAGTCCGTGTCCAACATCGCCGACCCAGACGCCGACGCCACGCCGACTGATGACGACAACGCCGTGTGGAATCAAAGCAAAAGCGATGCCCTCAGCGACTTCATGAGTAGCTGGGGCGACACGATGAATCAGCAGTATCAAGAATATGGGCCTGGAGATGACGTCAATTTTAACGGCGTGGACGTGCCTAGCGACTTGGATGACATGAAACCCGCCGTCGGTACGAAGGCCATCAACATCGCCTGGTCGACCGATGGGAAAACTAAGGCCGATTACGCGTTGTTGACGATTTATTCCGACGCCGAAGACGATGATCGCGCTGGTGGCCCGCACTTGTACTTCTTTGTGTTGCACAAGGGCACGCCTCAGGTGCTGATTACCGAGCAGACCCAAGGTAATGCCAAGCATCTGCTGTACTTCCACACGACCGCCAACACGCAATTAAGCGGCGGCTTTACCAAGATCATCAACGGCGACTAGGGGGAAAAGCGATGGCAGTAGAATTAAAGTTTTGTCCGCATTGCGGCGCACCAGTCACGCCCAACGATAAATTTTGTCAGCGTTGCGGGTTTAATCTCGTGCAGGCTCGTGCGCAAATGGCCGCCAAGCTAGCCGCGACGCAACCGGCAGTCGATGCCACCGGCACCGCCGTCGGGAGCACGACGCCACCGCCAGTAGCACCAGTGAGCGCCAGCGCCACCCCTCAGCCGAGCTTGAGTGCCAGTGTCAGTGCCACGCCACAGCCGAGTGTCAGTGCCACGTCGGCGCCTCAGCAAAGCCTTAGCGTCAGTGCCACCCCGGCGGCGCCAGCCAGCCGTAGCACTGCCGTTCAGGCGAGTCTAACTGCGTCGACCCAGCCGGCGCGCCCGGTTCCTGGACCCACGGCCGCCACCGTGCAGCCGCAAGGAATCTCGCAACCGGGGCCAAGTCCCCAAGCGTTGCGCCAAGCGCCACAGACGCCAGCCGCCCAGCCCACTCGCGCAAAGCACCACAGTAAAGTCGGCATGGTAATCGGCATCATCGTCTTGGTGCTGGTCGTCGCGGCTGGGGCCGGGTCGGCCTGGTACTTCGCCAAGCCGCAACAGCTCAGCCGCCTGGCCGACGCCGCGAGTGCCGGCAAACCTGCCGTGATTGCCAGTGCCATGGTGGACCGCAACGGCACGGCGCTTACTGCGGGCCAGGTCTTGCCGTTAAGCAAGCTGTACACGGCCGATCCGTCGATTCCAGCCGGCGTGGCGAAGTCGGTGCGCACCGCCAGCAACTACGGGCAAATGAAGGTTGTGACCGCTGGAAAGATTCTCGGCGTGTTTCCGAAGTACCGCGTGCAGGTGGCGACCCGCCAGTTGAAGGTGAAAACGACGGTGAAGAAGCCGAGCTTTACCCTGGCCGGCAGTAAGGTGCAAGCTGCCGGTGGGGCCGGCGAGTACATTTTACCTGCTCAGTTGCCGGGATTGTACACGCTGAAGATTGCCGGTAGCGACCGCACCACGACTAAAACGGTGCGGTTGAATCCATGACAACGATTCGCCTGGCCACCCCGGCAGACGCGCCGCGCTTGCGGAATATCTATGCCCACTATGTGCAAACCAGCACCGCCACGTTTGACCTGACGGCGCCGAGTGTTGGGCAGTTTGCGGAGGCACAAGCCGAGATTCAGGCGCGGTTTCCCTATCTGGTGGCGACCACCGCGGCAGGCGTGGTCGGGTATGCCTACGCGCATGACTTCGCCAGCCGTGCGGCCTATGATTGGTCCGTGGAAACCAGCATCTACTTCGCCCCCGCAGCGACCGGGGCAGGGCTGGGCCGGCAGCTTTACGCGTTGCTGATGCAGGAGCTGATGCGCCAGCACGTGGTCACCGTCACGGCGTGCATCACCGCGGAAAATCTCGCCAGCATCCGGTTTCATCAGCGCTTGGGGTTCACGCAAGTCGCCGCGTTTCCCACCATCGCCAACAAATTTGGGCGCTGGTTGGGCATCGTGTGGCTGGAAAAGCAGTTGATGCCGGCGCCGACACTGCCAGCGCCGGTCGTGGCTTATCCGCAACTCGTCCCGCTGGCGCCGCAGACCTTGACCAATTAGGGCGTGGCCTAGACCAATACCGCTGATTGTGCTACACTGAATGCAGTTCAACAGCCAAAAAAGGAGTGCACAAAATGAGCTATTATATTCACGCTGCGAAGTTCTTTTTCCCGCATAACACCGAAATCGGCGGCTATCTCGAGGTCACCGATGATGGGCGCTTCGGCCGCTACCTGCCGGCGGATGCGCCGCGGCCAGCTGGTCAGGTCAAGGACTACGGTACGCAATGGATCGCCCCAGGGCTAGTCGACACGCACATTCACGGCTTGCTGGGGCATGACGTGATGGATAACGACTGGGCCGGTTTAGACGCCATGTCCGTTGGCTTGCTGCAAACTGGGGTCACGAGCTGGCTGCCGACGACGTTGACGGGCTCGTTTGAGCAACTCGACGCGGTTTGCCAAACCATTGGCGAGCACGCCGGGGAAGAAACTGGCGCGAAGATTCAAGGGATTCACTTTGAAGGTCCGTACTTCACCGAGGAGCACAAGGGCGCCCAGAACCCGAAGTACTTCCGTGACCCGTCGATTGCCGAATACGATCAGTGGCAAAAGAGTGCCAAGGGGCTGCTGCAAAAGATGTCTCTGGCCGCCGAGCGTGATGGTGCGGTAGAATTCATCGAGCACATGACGCAAGACGGCAAGGTCGTCGCCCTCGGTCACTCCAGCGCAACGTTCGAACAGGCAAAGGCCTGCATCGAAGCCGGGGCCACGATGTTCTGCCACACCTTTAACGCGATGAGTGGACTCACCCACCGCGCACCTGGCATGGTCGGCGCGGCCATGTACATGAAAAACGTCGACGATGAATTGATTGCCGATGGCCACCACGTGCGGCCGGAAGTCGTCAGCGTCCTCGTCCGCGAAAAGACGCCGGAACACGTGGCCTTAGTCACCGACTGCATGTCCGCCGGCTTGCAGCCGGATGGCGACTACATGCTGGGCGAATTCCCGGTTGTCGTGGCGAATGGTACTGCGCGCCTCAAGGACGAGACGCACAACCTGGCCGGCTCCATCTTGCAGCTAAAAGACGCCGTGGCCAACGTCGTCAAGTGGAACGCGGCGACACCTGAAGAAGCCATCAACATGGCCGCATACGTGCCGGCGCAATCCAGCAAGATTGGCGACAAGTGCGGTAGCATCTTGCCTGGCCGCGCCGCCGACTTCCTGGTGTTGAACCCAGACATGAGCCTGAGCGAAACCTACCTCGATGGTGTTTCGCGCTACCAAGCCTAGGGCAAAATAAAATCTCCCCGATCAGCGCGATCGAGGAGATTTTTTTAATGTTGAAACTTGGCGAGGTGGGCGGCGAGGTAGTGACCGGTTTCGCCGTCGCTCGCAGCGATTTGGGCGGGCGTGCCTTGCGCGACGATGCGGCCGCCGTGCGCGCCACCGCCGGGGCCGAGGTCGAGAATCTCGTCGGCATTGGCCATGATGTCGAGGTCGTGGGCAATCGTCAGCACCGTGCCGCCTTGGTCGATGAGGCGTTGGAACACCTGCAACAAGACCTGAACGTCCAGCGGGTGCAAGCCGATGCTAGGTTCATCGAAGACAAACAGCGTCCCGCGCTGCGTCTTGCCCATGTGGCTGGTCAGGCGCAGGCGTTGGGCCTCGCCGCCGGACAGCGCCGGGGTGCTCTCGCCGAGGTGCAGGTAACCCAGCCCCATATCGTGTAGCGTCTGCAAGGTGCTGGCAATCGCCGGTTGGCTGGCCAGCACCGGCATGGCCGAGTCAACGCTGAGGTCGAGCAGGTCGGCAATGGTGTAATCGTGCCAACGGAACTTGAGCACGGCCTGATTGTACCGGCGGCCGCCGCAGGTCGGGCACACCTCTTGCATGTCGGGCAGGTATTGAATATCCAGCCCGATGGTGCCGGTGCCGCCACAAGTCGGGCAGGCGCCGGCGGCAACGTTGTAGGAAAAATGACTGGCGGTATAGCCCGCCGCTTGGGCCGCCGGCTGACTGGCGTATAACTCGCGCAAGTGGTCGAGGATGTTGGTGTAGGTGGCCACGGTGGAACGGACGTTTTTGCCCACCGGCGTGGCGTCGATGGCCACGACGCGGCGGATCCCGCCGCGGTGCAAGTCGCGGACGAAACTCGGGGCGGGCTTTGCCTTGGTGGCGGCTAGCGCCGGCACCAAGGCGTCCAGAACCAACGTCGACTTGCCGGCGCCGGAGAATCCGGTGACCACGCTGAGGCGATTAATCGGGAAGCTGGCGGCGAGGTCGTGGAGGTTGTAGCGGTTGGTCACCGTTAAGCCGAAGCGCTTTTCGGCGGTCGGCAGGGTTGGCCGCACGCGCAGCGGGGCCTGGCCGGTGAGAAACGGGCCGATTGGCGAGTCGGGGGCGGCGGCCACGGCAGCGGGGGAGCCGAGATGCAGAATGCGGCCGCCGGCACTGCCGGCACCGGGCCCGATTTCTAGCACCGTGTCGGCGGCTTCGATGATCGCGGTGTCGTGGTCGACGACAACCACGGAGTTGCCTTGCGCCACAAGGCCGCGCATCACGGCGAGTAACCCGGCGACGTTGGCTGGGTGTAAGCCGATGCTCGGCTCGTCGAGGACGTATAAGACGCCGGTGGTTTCGGTGCGCAAGGTGCGGGCCAGCTGAATGCGCTGCAACTCGCCGGTACTCAGGCTGCTGCCGGCGCGCGCCAGGGTCAAGTAGTCCAAGCCCAGGTCGATAATTGGGGTGAGAATCTGGCTGAGCTCCCGCAGCAAGTCATGGGCAAGGTTTTGCATGTCGTCCGGCAGCCAGGCGTAAATCTTCGGAATGAAGGCGGCCAGCTCGCTAAGCGACAGGTCGCTGACTTCGGCAATGTTCAACCCGACCAACTGTTGGGTCAACAATTCTGGCTTGAAGCGGGAGCCGTGGCAGGTCGGGCACACGCTGAATTCATAGAAGCGGTTCAGCCGAGCGATGGCGCGCTCGTTAGTGGTGGTGGCCATGCTGTCGGTGACGGCGTTATAGGCGTTTTCGTAGACGGCGTTATCCATGTGGAAAATCTTGCCGCTTTTGCTGGGAATGTTGATGGCGTAGGTCCGCTTGGGCCCGTGGCGCACCATGTCCTGTTGCGCCTGCGGCAGGTCTTGAAACGGCGTGTCGATGTCGATGCCGGCGTATTGGGCAACGATGTGCATGAAGTTGCGGCCGGGCAGGCGCCAGGAGGCCACGGCGCCGTCGCGAATGGTTTTCGTCGGGTCGGGAATCAGGCGGGCTTCGGCCAGCGTCTTGGCCACGCCGGTGCCGTCGCAGGTGGGGCAGGCGCCGGTGGAATTAAAGGCGAAGTCCTCGGCGCCATACGCGGCGAAGTGCACGCCGCATACGGGACAGACAATCTTGCCCATGTCGTGTTCGCCATCGTTGGGCTGATCCATCGCGTGGGCGATGGCCAGCGTCGGCGGCACCTGGTGACCGTTGGGACAGCGCGGCGAGCCGAGCCGGGAGAAAATCAGGCGCACGACGTTCAACGCCTCGGTGGTGGTGCCCACGGTGCTGCGCACGCCTGGCACCACGGGGCGTTGCCGCAACGCGATGGCGCTGGGGATGTGGCGCACGCGGTCGACGGCGGCGTGGCCGGTTTGCCCGAGGCGCCGGCGCGTATAGGTGGACAAGGCACTGACATAGCGGCGCATGCCCTCGGCGTACAAGACGCCCATGGCCAAGGACGACTTGCCGGAACCGGACCGCCCAGTGATGGCGACCAACTGGTGCAACGGAATGTCGACGTCCACGTGGCGGAGGTTATTGACATGCGCGCCGCGGACTTCAATGTGAGTAGGATTCATGAGGTGACCTTCTTTGTGTCATAATAGGTTCATCGTACCACAGCAATTCAAGGAGGACGCGTGATGGAACTGGCACAGTTAACCGCATTTGCCCGACAGGTGGCCGCCGGTGACGGCTCGGGCCACGGCTTTGATCACATCACCCGCGTGGTGGCGACAGCGCGGCGGTTGTGCGACTTGACGCCTGGCGTGGACCGAGCGGTGGTACTGGCCGCGGCGACCCTGCATGACACCTATGACGACAAACTCGTCGCCTTGGTGCCGGCCGCTCGAACCCGCACGCAGGCCGCGTTGGCGGCGGCCGGGGCGGATGCCGCCATGCAAACGGAAATTCTCACCATCATCGATCACATGGGGTTCAAGGCCAATCTGGCGCACCACCAGCCGCTGTCGCTAGCCGGTCAGCTCGTGCAAGACGCCGACCGCCTCGATGCGCTTGGGGCCATCGGCATTGCCCGCGCCTTTCAATATGGCGGCGCCCACGCCACGGCACTGTATGATCCCGCCATCCCGCCGCGCCAGACGTTAACGGCGGCGACGTACCGCGAGGACACGACGACGCTGAACCATTTTGAAGAAAAGCTGTTTCACTTGGCGGACCAGATGAACACGGCGGCGGGGCGGCAGCTGGCGACGGCGCGGGAGCAGGTGATGCGCGAGTTCGTCGCGGAATTCAAGGCCGAGTGGGCCGGCCTGCGCTAACGGTTGCCTGCCGGCGGCGCATCAGATATGATTAACCTAATGCCGTCTTAGCTCAGTAGGTAGAGCGCAGCCATGGTAAGGCTGAGGTCGTCGGTTCAAACCCGATAGACGGCTGCATGAGTCATGGGTCAAGCACGCAGGAGGGTCGCATGCACATTGGCAAAATCCTTGGTCGGCTGGCAACAGTAGTCGGCATGTTCTTCTTGTATAGCTTGGCGCAGGTGATCGTCTTGATGCCGGCGCTGGTCAGTGACGGCCATACCGCCTGGTGGCTCGACGGCATCTTGTTTCTCTTGGTGTTTGGCGCCTTGATCTACTTCTGCGTCACGGTGTATCACTATTTTCTGCGCTCGGAAGTACCCCGGGTGTATCACAATCAGCGCCTGAATCGCTCACGCGTGAAATTCCTGGTGCTGATGATTCTCGCGTTGGTGGTGGTGCAGGCGCTGAATTACGTGTTAGTCCGCACCGGCATCACCCATGAAGCCGAGAACCAAATCGAGCTGATGAAGCTGATGAAAACGGCGACGGTGCCGATGGTGCTGTTGACCGTACTCGGCGCGCCGCCGGTGGAGGAATTCATCTTCCGCGGCTTGTTGATGCACGCCTTTCCACATCAAGCCACCGTGCGCTGGCGCTGGCTGGCCGGGGTGGTGTCGGTGGTGGCCTTTGCCACGGCGCACACGATGCCCACCGACTTCTGGAACTGGCTGCTGTACGCCGGCATGGGTGCGGTGTTTACCGCCACCTATGCGTACACCAAAGACATTCGCTACGACATTGGGTTGCACTTTCTCAACAACCTCGTCGCGACGTTTCTGCCGTAACGCAAAATGGGACCCCGCAGCGGGGTCCCATTTTGCGTTATTGAGTCACGGTGGTGCGCGTGGTGTCGTATAGCTGCGCAGGCAAGGCAGCGACTAACGGGCTGACGGCGCCGATGGCCACCAGCACGAGCTCGTGCAAGGCGCGCGAGGCGAGGGTATATAAGATGTCGCAGTCGGCGGCTTGTGTGTAGGTGGTGGCCGACACGTCGTAGCCGACCACGGCGTCGAATTCCAACCCCTTGGCCAAGTACACCGGCAAGATCAGGCAGCCGGTGTGTAAGGTGTGGTCGCCTGCGGACAGCAGGTGCGTCGGCGTATCGAGGCGCAGGCTGGCGTACAGCTGGGCGGCGCTGGCCGCGTCGCGGGTGAGAATGGCGACGGTGTCGTTGGTGGCGGCCAAGGCGCTGACCAGTTGCGTGACGCCGGTGAGTGCCGTCTCCGGCGTCAGCGTGACGACGCGCGGCTTGTGGCCGGCCCGGTTGAAGGACTGGATGTGGTCGTGTGTCGGCAGCAACGCCTTGGCGAAGTCCGTGATTGGCGCCGTCGAGCGGTAGCTCTTGTTCAGCGTGATGAGGCGAACGCTTTTCCCGGGAAATATCGCGCGAATCTCGTGAATGAAGTCGCTAGGGTGATACCCGGCGGTGAACACGTCTTGGCGGCTGTCGCCCAGCAAGGTGAGCTTAGCCTTGGGGAAGGCGTGATGCAGGTAGCGCAGTTGCACGGCGCTATAGTCTTGCATCTCGTCGACGAAGACGTATTGAATCGCGTCGTTGGTGCCGCCACCGGTGACGCGGTCGCGCAGGTATAACAGCGGGGCGGCGTCTTCGAGGCGCAACTCGTGGCGCTCGATGCCGGCGGTGACGCTATCGGCCATGGTGGCCCACACCGCCGGGTCAATGGCCGGTGCCGGCACGGTGGCCAGGAAGCGACAGTATTCGGCATAGGCGTCGAAGAAGTAGTCGTTGTACAAGGCGTCATACACCGGGGCAAAGGCCTCTGCGACGATGTGCTCTGCGACGAAGCGCTGCTCGGCGTCGCCGGAGTCGAAGCGCTGATCGCCAACGATGTCGCGCACCTCTTCTTGGTTCAACAAGCCGAGCCGGTCTTGGACCCAGTCTTCAAACGTGGCCATCTTGATGCGCTGATTGAGCCGCTTGATCAGCGTGTTTTTGGTGGCAAGGAACTTATCGGTGGCGGTCATCGATACAGGCTGGCTTTGGTAGATCTTGGTGATGGTGCTGGCGGCGAAAAAGACTTCGCCGTTTAGGGTCACGTCGACGAACAGCGGCGTGGCTGGCGGCACGGAGACGTAGCGGTCGATGGCGGCCAGAAACGCCGGGTCCTCCTTGATGCGGCGAATCGCCGCGGCCGGCTCCGGCAGCCCGGTGGCGTCTTTTTCGAAGCGGTCAAACAAGGTCTCCACCTGCAAGCCCATGAAGCGCTTGGCGAAGAACTCGGCGAGCGTGGCCTGACGCATGTTTTTCTCGCCAAGGCTGGGCAGCACCTCGGAGATGTAATTGGCAAACAGCTGGTTGGGCGAGAACAACACCATTTGGTCGGCGGCCAGGTGGCTGCGGGAGTGGTAGAGCAAGTAGGCGACGCGCTGCAGCACCGCGCTGGTTTTGCCGGAGCCGGCGACGCCTTGCACCACCAACAGGTCGCTGGTGGTGTCGCGAATGATGTCGTTTTGCTCTTGTTGAATGGTAGCGACGATGTTTTTCATGTAGTCGCTGCTTTGTTCACCGAGGACGCTTTGAAGGATCTCGTCGCCGACGGTTTCGTTGGTGTCGAACATGTTGGTGATCTGGCCGTGTTCGATCTTGAACTGGCGCTTGTTCTCCAAGGTGACGGTTTGCTCGCCGGTGGGGGCCGAATAGCTCACCGGCCCCAGCGTGCCATTGTAATAAATCGAGGCAATCGGGGCGCGCCAGTCGTAAACGAGAAAATCATCGCCGTGTTGAAAGGTACCCAGGCCGATGTACAAGGTGTCGTGCTCCCCGGCCTCACTGATGTCGATGCGGCCAAAATACGGGCTGCCTTGTAGCAGCTGTAGGCGCGCTTCTTCGTGACCGAGGATCGTTTCATTTTCGGCGGCGCGAGCGACCATCATCTTTTGTTGTTGGACGGCGGCGTTGGTTTCCATGCGGTCGTCGACTTCGGTGATGTTGACCTTGGTGGCATCGCCGTAGGATTGTTCGATTTCGGTCAGGTCGCGCATCGCCATGGTGCGCTGCTGCTTGACCGTTGCCAGCCGCGCGGCGATTAAGGCGTCGACGCGGGCGACACGCCGCTGTTCGGCGGCTAGGGTGGCATTTTCCATGACGCGCCTCCTTCATTCGTAGTTAGACTAGTTTATAGCGCCTGCGGGTCGGTTGCAACCCTTGCGTGAGGCGAACAAGGCGCCGGTTTGGTATGCTGAAAGCAGCAGCGGCGCCCGGCCATGTGCCGCAACTATCGCCTATTTTTCAAAGGGTAAATACTGACGCCGAGTAAGCAAATTCGGCTGCAATTGTGTTATGTTTATCCTACGGAGGATTGACGATGCAGACGATTTGGCAGACGTTTTTGGCGCGGCGCAGTGACTTGTGGGTCGCCCTTGGCCAGCATTTACAGATATCTTTGATCGCGCTGATCATCGCGGTGGTGATTGCCGTGCCCTTGGCGATTTGGGTGCAGCCGCACAAGCGCATCGCCAACGTCTTGCTGCAAGTCACCGGCGTGTTGCAAACCATTCCGTCGCTGGCGTTGTTGGGCCTGTTGATTCCCTTTGTCGGCATCGGCAACGTCCCGGCCATCATCGCCTTGGTCGTGTATGCCTTGCTGCCGATTTTTCAAAACACCTACGTGGGGCTGGCCGATATCGACCCGGCGTACCGTGAGGCGGAGCGCGCCTTTGGCATGCCGCGCTACCTGCAGCTGCTGCGCGTCGAGTTGCCGTTGGCGCTGCCGGTGATCATCGGCGGCATTCGCACTGCTACCGTGATGATCATCGGTACGGCCACCTTGGCGGCCTTGATTGGGGCCGGGGGCCTCGGGACGTTCATCCTACTGGGCATCAACCGTAACGACCCGGCCTTGACCTTGATCGGGGCGATTGCCTCGGCCGCCTTGGCGCTGGTGTTCAGCGCCGGCTTGGCGGTGGTGCAGCGCCTGAAGTGGCGCCAGCTCGGCTGGCTGGCGGCCATCCTCGTCGTCCTCGGCGGCGGCGCGGCAGGGTATCACGCCTGGCAGCAGCCTAAAGAAGAAATCGTGGTGGCCGGCAAGCTCGGGAGCGAGCCGGAGATTCTCATTAACATGTACAAGCAGCTCATCGAGCAGGCCGACCCCAACGTCACGGTGACCTTGAAGCCAAACTTTGGCCAAACCAGTTTCTTGTTTAGCGCGTTAAAGTCCGGCAAGGTTGACCTGTATCCCGAGTTTACCGGCACGGTGGTCACCGCCTTGGCCAAGCCGTCTCAGGCCCAGCAACGGCAAATCGATGCCGGCGCCGACAGCTACCCGATTGCCAAGGCGTTGCTGGCCAAAAGCGGGCTGACGATGCTCAAGCCGATGCAGTACAACAATACCTACGCCTTGGTGGTGAAGCAAAGCTTTGCTAAGGCGCACGGGTTGACCACCATCAGCGACTTGACCAAGCTCGGCCGTACGCGCGCCGGGTTCGACCTGGAGTTCAACGACCGCGCCGATGGCTACAAGGGCCTCAAGCAGGCGTACGGGTTGAACCTGGCGGTGAGCACGCTGGATGCCTCGCTGCGCTATCAGGCCATCGTCAAGGGCCAGGTGGTGGTGACCGATGGCTACTCCACCGACGCTCAGCTGCGCCAGTATCACCTGGTGGCGTTGCGCGACGACAAGCGCGTGTTTGCCACTTACCGCGGGGCGCCGGTGATGAAGGCCAAGTTTGCCAAGGCCCACCCGCGGCTGGTGCGGGCCTTGAACCGGTTGGCCGGGCGCATCAGCGAGAAGCAGATGCAGGAGATGAACTATGAAGTCGGCGTCAAGCAGGAGTCCGCGGCCAAGGTGGCCAAGGCGTACCTGCAACAGCACGGCTTGCTGGAGGCGCGGCATGAGTAATCTAATCGAATTTGACCACGTCACCAAGGAATATCACGACACGCCGGTGGTGGCGGACCTCACCTTAAACATCGAAGAAGGCGAGTTGTTCGTCTTGGTCGGTCCGTCTGGTGGTGGGAAAACGACCACGCTGAAGATGATCAACCGGCTGGTGACGCCAAACGCGGGCGTGATTCGCATGCGCGGCAAGGCGGTCACGGACTACTCGCTGCGCGAACTGCGGTGGGACATCGGCTATGTGCTCCAGCAAATCGCCTTGTTTCCGACCATGACCGTGGGCCAAAACATCGCCTTGATTCCGGAGATGAAGCACTGGCCCAAAGCCCAGGTGAAAGCCGCCGTCGATGACTTGTTGACCGCGGTGAAGCTGCCGCCGGCGGAGTATCGCGACCGCCTGCCTAAGCAGCTGTCCGGTGGCGAGCAGCAACGCGTTGGCATCATTCGCGCGTTAGCCTCGAAGCCGCCGGTGGTTTTGATGGATGAGCCATTTTCCGCGCTGGATCCGCTGGTGCGCACGCAGCTACAGGACTTGGTGCTCGAGTTGCACGCGCAGCTGAACACCACCATTGTCTTTGTCACCCATGACATGACCGAGGCGCTGCGGCTCGGCGACCGCATCGGGGTGATGCACCACGCCAAGCTGGTGCAAATCGGCACGCCGCAGGAAATCGCCGAGTCGCCGGCGTCGAGTTTTGTCGATGACTTCTTTGCCGGCGCCCGGCGCGACTTGCTGGACACGCCGGTGGGGGAGCTGGCCGAATTCGGCGAGCCTTGCGACGACGGCGTGAGTCTCGCCGCCGACTTGCCATTAAGTCAGGTCATCGCGCAGTTAACCGAGGCCGACACCGTGATCGTGCGCGGGGCAGCCGGTCCCTTTACCCTGAGTCGCCAAGCGGTGATGCGCTTCTTGGCGGCGCGCACAAGCACGAATTAATCTTGCACAGTCGCAACCTGGAAACGGAGGAGACGAGCATGGCAGAAGCATATGACGTGATTATTATCGGTGGGGGGCCTGGCGGATTGGCCGCGGCCAGCGAGCTGGCACCCACCAAGCACGTGTTGGTGATTGAACGGAACTTGTGGGGTGGCACCTGCCCGAACTTCGGGTGCGACCCCAAGAAGATGCTGTATAGTGCCGTGGAGGCGCGCGATTACGCCGCGCGCATGACCGGCTCGGGCATCACCGGCGCGCCGCACATCGACTGGCCGGCCTTGATGGCGTTTAAAAAGCGCTACACCGACAGTGTCCCCGGCGGCACCGAGCGCGGCTTGCAGGCGCAAGGCGTCACCACGATTACCGGGGCCCCGGAGCTGGTGAGCCCGCACACGGTGCGCGTCGCGGGGCAACGCTACCGCGGCGAAGCCATCATCATCGCCACCGGCCGCACACCGGCCATGCCGCAGGTGCCAGGCGCCTACCTGCTTGGCACGAGCACCGATTTTCTCGCGATGCCGCAATTGCCGCACACCATGGCCTTTCTCGGGGCCGGCTTCGTCAGCCTCGAGCTGGCCAACATTGCCGCCGCTGCCGGCGCTCAGGTCCACATCATCAACCACTCCGAGCGGGCGTTGCGCGCCTTTCCGGAGCC
Organism: Lacticaseibacillus nasuensis JCM 17158; assembly: GCF_001434705.1. Lineage (GTDB taxonomy): Bacteria > Bacillota > Bacilli > Lactobacillales > Lactobacillaceae > Lacticaseibacillus > Lacticaseibacillus nasuensis. Next base: position 165,880 of record NZ_AZDJ01000032.1, on the reverse strand, counting down.
GGCGGTGGCGCAGCTGCGCGCGCTGTTGATCAAGCGCGGCGTGCAGTTCCACGACAACGTCAACGTGACGGCCATTGCCGCGGCGGAAACTGGCGTGCGGCTCAGCGGCGGCGACTTTTCCCTCACCGTGGCGCGAGCCTTTTCTGCCATCGGCCGGGTGCCCGCGCTGCCTAATGGCCTCAAGGCCCTCGGCGTCGCCGCCACGGTGCGGGGGCTGACGGTGAACGACCACCTGCAAACCAGCGTACCGAGCATCTATGCCGTTGGGGATGTGATCGACAAGCCGCAGCCGAAGCTCACGCCGGTGGCCGGGTTTGAAGGGCGCTATGTGGCCCGCCAGCTGCTGGGGGAGACGAGTCCAATCGCGTATCCGGCCCAGCCGGAAATTGTTTTCTCCACCACCAAGCTGGCTCAAGTCGGCGTACCCGTGGCCACCGCGCAGGCGCAGCCCGACCGCTACGCCATTGTGACCAACGACGTGACGCACTGGTACACCTATAACCGTGTGCAGGAAACCGACGCCAGCGTGACGATGATTGAAGACAAGCGTTCCGGCCAACTCGCCGGCGCCGTGGTGGTGTCCACCACCGCCGACGAGTTGATCAACACGGTGACGCTGCTGATGAACGCCGGCGTGTCGGTGGCCCAGGCCAAGGAAGGCATCTACGCCTACCCGTCGGTGACCAGCGACTTGCACTACTTGATTTAACGCGGCGAATTCCTTACACTGACATTAACGCGTCGATGCTGATGGGGTGCGAGCGGGTAAGGCCAGTACAGGAAGTCGCCGGGACTGAAAAGGCGACCCGGCCGCCGCTCACCTTGGCCCACCAGGGACGCAACGGTATCGGCGCCGTAAGCCGTTAAGCGGTCGGGATTCTCCCGGCAAATTAGGTGGCACCGCGCATGGTCGTCCTATGTTGACACAATCGGTGTCGGCATGGGGCGATTTTTGTGCGCGGCGGCCCCGTCACTTTTAGCACGAGAAAGGATTAACCCATGAGTAAACACGTTGTTCTTACCGGCGACCGCCCAACCGGTCGCCTGCACATTGGCCATTACATCGGCAGCCTGAAGAATCGGGTGACGCTACAAAATTCCGGCGACTACGACAACTTCATCATGATTGCCGACACGCAAGCGCTCACCGATAACGCGCGCAATCCGGAGAAAATCCGCCAGTCGCTGATGGAAGTCGCCTTGGACTACCTAGCCGTCGGCATCGATCCGGCGAAGTCCACGATTCTCGTGCAGTCGGCGGTGCCGGCCTTGGCCGAGCTGACGATGTATTACCTCGACTTGGTCACGGTGGCGCGGCTGAACCGCAACCCGACGGTGAAAACGGAAATCAAGCAAAAGGCCTTCGGGGAATCCGTGCCGGCGGGCTTCTTGATTTATCCCGTCAGCCAAGCCGCCGACATCACGGCGTTTAAGGCCGACACCGTGCCGGTGGGCGACGACCAAGAGCCGATGCTGGAACAAACTCGCGAAATCGTGCGCACCTTCAACCGCACCTACAACAAAGACGTGCTGGTCGAACCCGAGGGCTACTTCCCGCCGAAGGGGCTGGGCCGCCTGCCCGGCATCGACGGCAACGCCAAGATGAGTAAGTCGTTGAACAACGGCATCTACCTCGCCGATTCCGCCGATGTCGTGCAAAAGAAAATCATGAGCATGTACACCGATCCGAACCACATCCACGTCGAAGACCCCGGCCAAGTCGAAGGCAACGTCGTCTTCACCTATCTGGACATCTTCGACCCTGACCAATCCGCGGTCGCCGAACTGAAGGCGCAGTACCAACACGGCGGCCTCGGCGACGTCAAGCTCAAGCGCCGACTGGTCGACGTGATGGAGGCGGTGTTGACCCCGATTCGCGAGCGGCGCGAGGCCTACGCCAAGGACATGGGCGCCGTTGAACAAATGCTGATCGACGGCACCGCCAAGGCCAACGTCGTCGCCAACCAAACCCTGGCCGAAGTGCGTGCCGCCATTGGGTTTAATTATTTTGATAAATAGCGCTGCGGAGAAAGGCGGTTTGGATGCGACGGGTAGCCTAGCCAGACGCTAGGGCCGAACTGTGGCTCTGGTGGCTGGCGTAGCTAACCGCTCGCACCCAGTCTCTCGAAGCGTTACATTGCTGAACACTTGGGGGACGACTGCGGTCGGCCCCTTTTGTCCGCCTCAGGACCGATTGCCCGCTTGGCGGCTATGGTAAAATTAAGCCAACGCAAGTTAAAGGAGAACGCTATGCAAAATAAAAAACTCAGTCCCGTCGCGCTGACCAGTATCATCATCGGGGTCGTCGCGCTGATCGTGATTATTTTCAGCATCAGCACCTATAACGGGTTGGCCAAGCAGGAACAAAACGTGGAGGCCAAGTGGAGCGAAGTCGAAAACAAGATGCAGCGCCAAGCCGACCTGATTCCAAGCGTCGTCTCGACGGTAAAGGCCCAAATGAGTCACGAAGAAAAAATCTACACGGCCTTGGCCGATGCGCGCAAGGCGTATAACGCCGCCAGCACGCCGGCTGCCAAGTCCAAGGCCAGCGCCAACATCGGCACGATGTTCACCGCGTTGCAGGAAAACTACCCGCAGCTGCAGTCTTCGCAAGCCGGCCAAGACTTGATTACCGAGCTGGAAGGCAGTCAAAACCGCATTTCGGTGGCGCGCGGCCGGTACATCGACGCAGTGCAGGACTATAACTCCGCGATCGTAACCTTCCCGCGGAATCTCTTTGCCAACCTGATGGGGTTGCACAAGCATGATACCTATAAGGCGGACGCGAAGGTCAGCAGCACGCCGAAGGTCGACTTCGACTCAGGCAAATAACGAAAGGAGCCCGCGATGCGCAAGAAATGGCTCGGGCTTGGGCTCTTACTGGTGGCGCTGGGCGTGTGGCTGGGTGGCGCCCGGCCGGTGGCGGCGGCGAGTCTGCCGGCGCGCCCCAGCGACCACTACTATTATGACGACATGAACCTGCTGGACAGCCAGTCCCAGCAACTCATCGATACCAAGAATCAAACCTATCAACAAACCAAGCAACAGCCACAAATCGCCGTGGCGGTGGTGAAGTCCTCTGGCGGTGAAGCGCTGAGCGATTACGCGCCGAAACTCTTCAGCAAGTGGGGCATCGGCGACAAGGGCCGCGACAACGGCGTGTTGATCGTCTTCGCTGAAAACCAAGGCGCGCAAAACATGCGCATCGAGGTGGGGTATGGCCTAGAAGGCGAGCTCACCGATGTCTTGGCCAAAAATATCCTCAATCAAAACCTCAAGGACATTAAGGCCACCAGTCACGCCAAGATCAACACCGCCATTCGCAACGTGTTCAACGCGGTGGCCACGGTGGTCGACAAGAAGTACAAGTTCAAGGCGGACAAAAACACCGTGCCGGCTGAGCAAATGTCGGATTATCGGCGGACGGGCAATTCCGGTAACACCGGCAGTCGCATCCTCACCATCATCGTGTCGGTCTTTATTGGCGTGGCGATTATCGCCATCCTCGGTGGTGGCGGCCCGCGCGGTCCCCGCGGCGGCCGGCGTGGCGGTTCCTGGTGGCTGTGGTGGCTGCTGGGCACCTTAATGAGCGGCGGCAGTCGCAACCGCTGGGGCGGTGGCGGCTACGGCGGTGGTTCCGGCTTCGGTGGCGGTGGCTTCGGCGGTGGCTCCAGTTGGGGTGGCGGCTCAAGCGGCGGCGGTGGCGCCGACGTCTAGCGAAAGGAGCACGTGATGTCAGAGCGACTCTATGCGATGCCATTTAATCGGCTGTATCCTTTGTATCTGGCCAAGGTCACGAAAAAAGGTCGCACGCAGGCCGAACTCGATGCCGTGATTGGTTGGTTTACCGGGTATGCCCCGGCGCAGTTGCACGACTCGCCGTTATCGCTGCGCGATTTCTTTGCTGGCGCGCAGGTGCCGCCAGTCGCCACCGCGATTACCGGGGTGGTGTGCGGCGTGCGGGTAGAAGCTATCAGCGATCCGTTACTGCAACAGATTCGCCGGCTGGATAAGCTGGTCGACGAGCTGGCGCGCGGCAAGGCATTGACGAAGATTCAACGCGTTCAAGCATGAAGACACAGGCGACCGGCAGCGGTCGCCTGTTGTTTTTTGGCCAGGGGTGTAACCGCTACAAAAACTTTGGCAAAATTGCGGGTACCCCGGTGACAACGGCGCGCGAATGCGCTAAGGTTATCAGACGAGTAAAAATGAAGGAGGGGTGACCGTGCGCACCTTAACGAAGGGCAGTCCCTTAAAGCTGATTCTATTCTTCACGATTCCGCTTTTAATCGGGAATGTTTTTCAGCAGCTATATAGCTTCATGGACGCCTTGATTGTCGGCCGCACCATCGGCAAATACGCGCTGGCTGCGGTGGGCGCCACCGGGAGTCTCACGTTTTTGATCATCGGGTTTGCGCAAGGCACCACCGCCGGGCTGTCGGTGCTGACGGCGCAGGCCTATGGCGCCCATGATTACCGCGCCGTGCGCAAGAGCTTCGGCACCAGCATCTGGATCAGTCTCGCCATTTCCGTGATTCTGACGGTGCTGTCGGTGACGCTGACGCGGCCGTTGTTGCACCTGATGCAAACGCCGGCGGCCATTGTCGACGATTCCGTCGCCTTTGTGCGCGTGATTTTTATCGGCATCATCGCCTCGATGGCCTTCAACCTCTTGAGTAACATGATGCGCGCGCTCGGCGACTCGCGCACGCCGCTGATTTTTCTGATTATCGCCACGGTGGTCAACATCGCCTTGGAATTCCTGTTCATCCTCGGCTTCCACATGGGCGTGGCCGGCGCCGGCTGGGCCACGGTAACGGCGCAATTGCTGTCGACGGTGCTGTGCTGGGGCTTCATCAAGCGGCACATTCCGTTGTTGGTCATTCGCAAAAAAGACCTGGTCATCGACTGGGGCGAGATTCGCCATCACCTGATTGTCGGCTTGCCGATGGGCTTTTCGATGTCGATTATCGCCATTGGCTCCGTGATTTTGCAGGTGATGCTCAACACCTTGGGCACCGACGCGGTGGCGGCTTACACCGCCGCCGGGCGCATCGACCAGCTGGCGACGTTGCCAGCGAGCTCGTTTGGCGTGGCGATGGCGACCTTTGCCGCGCAAAACCTCGGCGCCAAGGAGTACGGCCGGATTCGCCACGGCTTCAACCAGGCCTTGCTGTTGAACGTCGTGATTTCCGGCGTGCTCGGCGCGGTGATCATTCTCTTCTCCAAGCCGTTAGTCAATCTCTTCCTCGGCAACAATCAGCCCGAGGTCACGGCGCTGGCGCAAACCTACTTCCACTTCAATGCCAGCATGTACTGGCTGTTGGCGATTCTCTTTACGATGCGCAACCTCTTGCAGGGCTTGGGCAAAACGATGGTGCCAACGGTGGCCGGCTTCTTCGAGCTGTTCATGCGCGCCTTTGCCGGCATCGTGTTGATTCGCTACATGCACATGGGGTTTGCCGGCGCGTCGATGGCCAACCCGCTGGCCTGGATCGGGTCGGTGGCCGTGTTGGTCACGGTGTACCTCGGCACCATGCGCGACATCAAACGCAAGGAACAGGCCCAACTCGACGCCGTACTCAGCGAGCCGGTGGCGGTGGGCAAGGAATAATGACTGGGGTCTCGGCACTGCCGAGGCCTTTTTTCGTGGCTTGGCGTGTTGATGCGTCGTGGACACTGTTCATGTTTCGTAGACAGAAATGGCTATTTGCCAAGCCCGGGCGCACCGGCTAAAGCGGTCGCTAACCCTTGGGCGCCAAGGGATAGCGAGATTGATGGCGAAAACTTCGGTGCGATTTGGGGCATCAAGCTGGAGGATTATCCGCGCAACAGGCGTATTCAGCGTTTAACGGCGCGTCGGTTTTGGCAATCGGCCGCGCAATCGCTTGGAGCAGAAGCGATTGCGCGATTTTTTCGTGGTTCGCCCGGGCTTGGCGAACCGTGGCCAATATGCAGAAAAAGCCTTTTGCACAGTCTGTTCATGCAGAAAATATGCAATGCGGGTCGGCGAGAAAAACAAAGTGCCTTCGGTGGGCATTTTCGTGAAATTGATTCGTTCGAGGCTTCCGCTTCCTGCTCCGCGTGGTGGCGTTGCTGTGCTAAAATTACCCTTGAGGACCAAACCGAAGGAGGGCGCGGCAATGGCAGCGACGGAACATGGCTTCGTGGTGATTGGAGCGCAAAGCGTGGGGTTTAGCATCACCAACCTGCGCACATTAAAAGAGTTAGAGCGCGGGAAGTATCCGGTGGCCATTGGCGAGGACATTTTTGCCGCGCACCAGATTTTGCCGGAAACCGTCGACGCCATCGTGGCGGCCTTCACCGCGATTCAGCAGCTGTTTGCCGACTATGGCGTCAAGGCCATCACCGTTAGCGGCAGCCACAGCTTTTTCGAGGCGCAAAACGCGCAGTTCGTCTGGGATCAGCTGCTGAGCCGCACCGGCTGGGCCGTGCAGCCGCAAACGCTGGCGCAGGAATCGTTTTACCGCACCCAGGCGGTGTTTGCGCGGTTCCCGCACTTTAGCGAAATCACGAAAACCGGCACGGTGCTGATCGACATTAGCTCCGGGTCCGTGGAGCTCACCGCCTTTACTGACGGCGAGTTCGGGTTTTCGCGCAACTTGTCGCTGGGCCCGCTGCGCGTCTACGAGGTGATGAGCGACCTGCAGCGCACCGTCAACAACTACGTCGAGGTGATGCAAGATTACATCGACTCGCGCCTGCTGGACTTCATGCGCTTGCTGCCGCACGCCGAGCAATACCCGAACATGATTCTAATGGGCAGCGCCTTGTCGCTATTCGAGACGCTGATTCCCACCGGCGAGCGGATGGTGGAAACTGACCGTGACGGCTTCGACTTGATTTATCGCGAGGTGACGCATTCCTCCGACCAATATTTGTCCGAGGAATACGACCTGCCGATTAACCAAGTCGAGCAGGTGCTGCCGACCGTGTTGTTGCTGTATCGCCTGGTCAAAACGCTGAACAGCCAGCGGATTTTTATCTCGAATCTGAAGCTGCTCGACGGGCTCGAGGCGGATGCGGCGTGGGGCGCCGGATTCCGGCCGGTGACGCTTGATCCCACCAAAGAAATCATTCAAAGCGCGCAAAATCTTGCCGACCGCTACCAAGTCGACGTCGCCCACCGCGACGCCACGGTGACCTTCGTGTTGCAGCTGTTCGACCGGCTGAAAAAGCTACACGGGCTGGGCAAGCGTGAGCGGCTGTTGCTGCAAATTGCCGCAACGATCAACGACATCGGCAGCTACGTCGACACGCACAAGCACTATGAGCATTCCGATTACATCATCCGCGCCTCGGAGCTGATGGGGCTGACGCGCACCGAGCAGGAAATGGTCGCCACCATCGCGCGGTACCACTCCAGCGACTTGCCGCAGCTCAACCTCGGCGACCTGCCGGAAATGGGCGCGGCGCGGCGGCTGATTATCGCCAAGCTCTCGGCGCTGTTGCGCGTGGCCGACAGCCTCGACGCCTCGCGCCAGCAGAAGATCACGGCCCTGCGCGTGTCGCTGCGCCCAGACGCCGTGGTGCTGACGGCCACGGCCAGCGACGACATCGCCTTGGAGCGCTGGACGCTGCAGCAAAAGGGTAAGTTTTTCACGGCGGTGTTCGGCTTGCCGATTGAGTTAAAAGGGAGGACCAGCCGATGAGTCAATTTGATAATCCCCAGTACTTCACCAACCGCGAGTTAAGCTGGCTGGCGTTTAACGACCGGGTGCTAGAAGAAGCCCGCGACGTGCACAATCCGCTCTTGGAGCGCGTGCGCTTTTTGGGCATCACGCAAAGCAACCTCGACGAATTCTTCAACGTGCGCGTGGCGTCGTTGCGCAAGATGGTCACCGTGGGCTACACCGAACCCGACGCCGCGGGGCTGACCCCCACGGCGCAGCTGCACGCCATCGCCACTGAGGCGCACGCCATGGTCGACAAGCAATACACGACTTGGAGCCGGTCGCTTTCGCCACGCTTGGTGGAGCACGGCATTCGCCTGCTGCACCCAGAGGAGCTCTCCGCCAAGCAAAGCGGCTTCGTCGATCGCTATTTTCACCAGGAGTTGTACCCGGTGTTGACGCCGATGGGAGTCGATCCGACGCGGCCGTTCCCATTTTTGGCGAATAATTCGTTGAACCTGGCGATTCGCCTGCAGCGGCCGGAAGACGTCGGCACCAAGGACAAGACGCGCTCCTTTGCCATGGTGCAGGTGCCGGATGTGTTCCCGCGGGTGCTGCGCCTGCCTGGGGCCAGCAACGATTTTATTTTGCTGGAAGACATCGTGCGGCAATTCGTCGGCGAGCTCTTCGTCGGCGCGACCATCAAGGAAACCGCGCTGTTTCGCGTCACCCGCGACATGGACCTGGACGTTGCCGAAGAAGACGCCAGCGACTTGATGAAGGAGATTCAGTCGCAACTGAAAAAGCGCCAGCGCGGCAAGGTAATGCGGCTGGAAATCGACGCGGGGATGAGCAAGTTTTTGCGCAAGCGGCTGTTAAAGGGGCTCAGCCTCAAAGACGAGCCGGATGATGTCTACGAGATTCACGGACCCATCGACCTCACCGTGCTCGGCCAGCTGGTCAAGCACACCAGCGGCTGCGACGCGCTCTTGTACCCGCCGTTCACCCCGTATCTGCCCAATGAGTTGGCCAGTGGGGACCTGTTCGCCCAGATTCGCGACCACGACATCTTGTTGCAGCACCCGTATGACAGTTTTCAGCCCGTGGTGAACTTCATCGCCCAGGCGGCCGCCGACCCGCAGGTGCTCGCCGTGAAAATGACGCTGTACCGCGTCTCCAGCAAGTCGCCGATTATCCGCGCGTTGAAGCAGGCGGCGGAAAACGGCAAGCAAGTCACCGTGCTCGTCGAGTTAAAGGCGCGCTTTGACGAGGAGCGCAACGTGCATTGGGCGCAGGAGCTTGAGCGCGCCGGCTGTCACGTGATTTACGGCTTGGTCGGGTTGAAGACCCACTGCAAGCTGGCGCTGGTGGTGCGCCGCGAAGACACCGGGATTCGCCGCTACATGCACATGGCCACCGGGAATTACAACGACGTCACCGCCAATGTCTACACCGACCTCGGCTTGTTCACCGCCAACGCGGAAATGGGCACCGACGCCAGCAACATTTTCAACATGCTCAGCGGCTTTAGCGAGCCGGCGTACTTCCACAAGCTGGTCATCGCGCCGCTAGGGATCCGCGAGTTCTTGCTGGAGCACATTCGCGCCGAAATCGCCCACGCCAAGGCGGGGCGGCCGGCGCACATCCAGATGAAAATGAATTCGCTCAGCGATACGGAAATGATCGAGGCCCTATACGCCGCCAGCGCCGCCGGGGTGCAGGTCGATTTGTTGATTCGCGGCATTTGCAACCTGAAAGTCGGCATTCCCGGCGTGTCGGACAACATCACCGTGCACTCGATCGTCGGCCGCTTCCTTGAGCACAGCCGCATCTACGCGTTTTATGCCGACGGCGAGGAGCTCGTGTACCTGAGTTCTGCCGACTTGATGAAGCGCAACTTGTCGCGGCGCGTCGAGTTGCTGTTTCCGGTGATCGACCCGCAGATCAAGGCGCAGGTGCAACATATTTATGATGTCTTGTGGGCCGACAACGTGAAAACGCGGGTGCTGGCGCCGGACAATTCCTGGCAACGCATCGACTTGCGCGGGGTCACCAAGGAAGAGGCGCAGGCGACGTTCATGGCCGAAGCCACCGCGGCGCAACACCGTCAGGAGCAAGCGGCCGAGTCCGCGGCGGATGAGAATCCCCGGCGGTTTACGCCGATGAAGGCACCGGAGGAATAAACGCGCTTTGGGTGGCAAGCGGCTAGGGCTAAGCACCAACTGGCAATGGGCCAAAGCCCGGCCCCTCACCAGTTGGCGGCTTAGCCTACGCCGCTTAAGCGCCACCCGTCGCGCTCTAAACGCGCTTCCCAACGCACGGCCATGCACAGAAGTCCCCCTGATGGCCCCCCGGCCAAAACCGCCGGCCAACCCTCAGGCGGCGCTTCTGCTCCGGCATCAACCCGCGTCGGGTCGCGCTCTAAACGCGCTTTGGGTGGCAAGCGGCTAGGGCTAAGCACCAACTGGCAATGGGCCAAAGCCCGGCCCCTCACCAGTTGGCGGCTTAGCCTACGCCGCTTAAGCGCCACCCGCAGCGCTCTCAACTAGGAGGTTCTTATGTCCAGTCATTTTGGCGTTATCGATCTTGGTAGTAATTCTGCTCGGCTCAGTGTTTGGCGCATTGGGCACGACGGGGATGCCACGCAGATTATTAAGCTCAAGGAAATGGTGCGGCTGTCCGAGGGGATGGGGGCCACGAAGACCCTGCAATCCGCGGCGATGAACCGCACGATTGCCGCCTTGCAACGCTTCCACGACGCGTTTGCCGACCTGCCAAACATGACGCTACGCGCCGTGGCCACGGCCGCCACGCGCCAGGCCAGCAACCAGCAGCTGTGGCTGCAGCGCGTCCAGGCCGAAACCGGCATCACGCTTGAGGTGATCGATGGCGGCCAAGAGGCGGAGTTCGACTACCAGGCGGTGATCAACACCTTGCCGATTCAAAACGCCTTGATTATGGACACCGGCGGCGCGTCGACGGAGCTGATTCTGGTGCAAAACCGCAAACCGGCGCACATGATTTCCATTCCCTTCGGTTCCGTCAACCTGACCGATCGCTACCAGCTGGGCTCGGTGATTACCGCTGCCGAGGCCTTTCGCCTGATTTCCGGCTGCGAGCAGCTGTTCAACTCCGTGTGGTGGCTGCGCAAGGCGCAAAACCTGCCGATCATCGCGCTGGGCGGCAGTAACCGGACGCTGGCCAAGATTCAGCGGCGGCGCGACAAGGATGTCAACTGGGAGGATATTCACGGCTACCGCATGAGCACCGCCGCGGTGAATGATATTTTCGCCAGCATTCTCGACTTGGACCTCGCCGGGCGCAAGGCGGTGCCGGGGCTGGCCAAGTACCGCGCCGACATCATCGTCGCCGGGTTGGCGCCGGTGGTGACGATGATTCGCTACCTCGACTCCGACCGCCTGCTGTTTTCCCAGTACGGCTTGCGCGAAGGGGCGCTGTACACGTACCTCAACGCCGCGCAACAATAGTAAGATTCAGTGAAGAAACCGGCGCCTGCCTGCCAGCGCGCCGGTTTTTTGGCATACTTAAGCATAAACGCACAGATAGGAGTCTTCCTCATGAAGAAATTAATTCTCGGCTTGGCCGCGGTCGTGGCACTCATCGTCGGCTACCGCGGCGCGGCGGTGCACGCCGCCGATACCTGGCAGCCGGTGGCGACGCTGGGCACGTCCTTGACGACCACGCAGAAAAGCGGCACGCTGTCGACGCTGGAATCCGCGGCGAATGTCACCAATCCCAGCGAGCTCACCGTCAACGGCGACACCTTGGTGAAATACCTCAACCCAAGCGGCAGCACGTTCACCAGCGCTAGCGGCGTGTGGTCGTCGGCCTTGGTGCAAAAAACCAGCAGCGGTGGCATCAACGTGAAAATCGTCGACTACAATGGCACGAATAACATCACCACGATTACCGCCGATCAGTACCGCAATGCGGCGTTGACCGCCGGGGTCACCAACGCCAACATTTTCATCACCAGCGCCGTGCGCATCGACGGCTCCGGCGCCTTGGCCGGAGTGTACGCCGCCTTTGCCGAAAACGGCGACAAGCTCAACGCCAGCCAAATCGACGCCGCGCAGTCCGAGGTCAACACCTTGTCCGGCATCACCAGTGCCAACAAAGGCAAGGACGGCTATTCCGACAAGCAGCTCAACAACGCCGTGGCCGGCGCCAAGCAACAAATGGCCAGCCAAAGCAACAACGGCAAGCAGACGCTGTCGCAAAACCAAATCGGCAACATCGTCGACTCCCAGCTCAAGCAAAACAACCTCACCAACATCATCACCAACAACCAGCGCACACAAATCATCAACCTGCTGGTGAAGGTCCAACACTCCGGCGCCTTGTCGTCTAGCGACTTCAAGGCCCAGGCCCAACAATTGGCCAGCAGCATTCAAAATAGCGCCAAGGGCCTGTTCAACAAGCTGTCTAAGCAGCTGAACACCAAGGCCAACCGCAACTTCCTGCAAAAAGTCGGCGACGCTATCGCCAACTTTTTCACCGGGTTGCTGGACTGGTTGAAGAGTCTGATTTAACCCCGGGAGGCCGCGATGGCACAACCTTTGATTTCGGTGATCATGCCGGTATATAACGCGGAGAAATACTTACCCGCCGCCTTGGCTAGTCTGCTTGGCCAAGACTATGCAAACTTCGAGGTGCGCTTGCTCGACGACGGCTCGACCGATGGCAGTCCGGCGATTCTTGACGACTTCGCCGCCCGCGACTCGCGGCTACACGTCACCCGAGTGGCCAACGGCGGCCAGGCCCATGCCCGAGCGCTGGCGTTGACCCAGGCGCGCGGCGCGTACATCGCCTTCATGGATAGCGACGACTTAGCCACGCCGCGTTGGCTCAGCGCGTTAGTTGAGACGATTGGTGACGCCGATATCGCGCAGGTCAACTACGCCACGTACCTCGCCGGCCCGCAGGCGCGATTTTCCCGGCCGTATCACGCCACGGACTTTTCCGTGCGCGGTGCGGACACCTACCGGCTGTGGCTGGAGGACAAGGAGCTGCGTGGCTACCTGTGGAACAAGCTGTTTCGCGCCGAGTTATTCACCCCGGCGTTGCCGGTGGCGGGGTTCAACCTGATGGAAGACGCCTACCTGATCGGCCAGCTCTTGCCGCGAGTGACGCAGATCAATTTTCACGACGAGGCGGTGTATGATTACCGGCTCAATCCGGCCAGCACGGTGCACGACAAGTTCCACGAAGCCGACCTGCGCGCCATCGACCAGCTCGGGGCGCTATACATGCAGGTGGCCGAAACCATGCCGGTACTTGAGGCCTTGGCGGTGCGCAAGTACGCGAGCTTGAGTCTATGGGTGCTAAGCAAAATGACCCCGGCGCAATTGTTGCAGCACTGGGGCTATGCCGAACAACTCGGCGCGGTGTTGAAGGATTATTCCCAAGACTTCGCCGCCGAGCTCGCCGATCACGCGGCGCTGGAGCTGCCGCAGCGGCGGCCACACCAGCTGGCCGCGGGCTTGCGCCAGCAGCTGGCCGACTGGTCGGCGCTGATCGGCCAGCCGCGTCACGAAGATCAATTCGACGACAAATAAAACCGGCGGCCCCGTGGGCCGCCGGTTTTGCGTTAATGGGCCGCTTCGACGCGGTAGGTGAGTTGCACGAGTTGGTCGAGCTGGCGCGTGTGGGTTAATGTCAGCGGCACGTCAGTGAGGTTGCTGGCGACCAGCGAAATGCCATCGCCAAGCAGCACCGGCGCCACGGTGATGATGAGTTCATCAATGAGGTCGTCTTGCAGCAGGTCGGTGAAGATGTCCGCGCCGCCGACGAGCCAAATGTCCTTGCCCGGTTTTCGCTTGAGCTGCCGCACGAATTCTTGCACGTTGCCGGTGACGACGGTGGTGGGATCATCCGTGTCGTGCAGCGTCGTGGAGAACACGTAGCTTTCCTTGTCCTGGTATGGATAACTGCCGGCCAGGCTCAGCGCCCGCTGGTAGGTTTTGCGCCCCATCAATACCGTATCGATGCTCGCATAAAAATCCTGATACGCCGAGTCGGCGGCACTGGCGTTGAGCTTGCTCAGCCAAGCGGTGCTGCCATCTCGTTCGGCGATGAAGCCATCCAAACTTTCGGCCAGGTACAAGATCACTTTTCGATTCGATTGCATATGCGCGTCCTCCTTCTGTTTGGCTCTATTTTACCACAGGAGAAAGCGCTATCAGCCTATGCGCGTGAATTAATGTCGAGACTCGCCGTGGCTAACACGTGGCCGGCCATGGCGTGGCGCAAGGCGTTCAGCCAAAAGCCATTGTCTAAGGCCAGCGTGGTGTCTAAGGCGTAAACGGTCAGGGTGTAGGCGTGGGTTTGATCAGGCGGCTGCGGGCCGACGTAGCCTTGGGCCACCAGTGGGTCGCTAGCGCGGACCATGCCACCGGCGTTAGAGTTGCGGCCTTGCACCATGGGCAAGACGCCGCTGCGGCTGGCGTCTTCCGGAATCAGCACGGTATCGCCGGGGATGTTGGCGGCGCACCAGTGAATCCAGGGAAAACCGGACACCGGCACCGCGTCGAAATCCACCAGAGTCAGCGCCAAGCTTTGCGTGCCGGCCGGCGCGGCCTCGATGGTGATCGGAAAGCTGCGCTTGGGCTTACCGGCGTGCAAATCGGCACCGGTAGCGTACTTACCAAACTGGTCGGGCAACAGGCCCGCAGTCAACGGAACAGACAGTTGCATTTTAGATTCCTCCCTTGTAGTGTAGAGTTTGAAGACGCTGTCGCCTTCAGCCTACCACGCTTTTGGCCCGACTCGCAAACGGAGGTCGCCATGATCGATCAGCACTTACATACTTATTTTTCCTTCGATAGTGATGCGCAGTTTGAAGACTATTTGCGCCAAACCACCACGCCCTTGGTGACCACCGACCACCTGGAGCTGGCCAACCCCGATGACGCTGGGCGCGACGACATGCCGGATTACGCGGCCTATGTCGCCAAGCTCGACCGGCTGCACCAGCAATACCCCAACCAGCTGCTGCGCGGGGTGGAGGTGGGCTATTACGCGCCGCGCGCGGCGGATTTAGCGGCATACGTGGCGGCGCACGACTACGACTTGGTGTTGTTGTCGGTGCACCACGACGGCCACCACGACTACCTCGACGACAGCTTCAAGCAAGCCGACTTGCAGGCGCTGGTGCACACCTATTACGACAAAATGCTAACTGCGGTGCAGGCCGTCGACTACGCCGATGTCTTGGCGCATTTTGACTACGGCCTGCGCATTCACTCGGTCACTCCGGCGCAACTGATTGCCTGGGCCAAGCCGCAGCTCACGCAGATCTTTGCCGCGGCGGTGGCCAAGGGGCTAGCTTTTGAGCTCAACACGAAGTCGATGTATATCTGGGGCAACGCCGCCTTGTACGACCTGGCGATTCCGTGGTATCAAGCCGCCGGCGGCACCAAGTTTACGATTGGTTCCGACGCGCACGTCACCACGCTGTACCGCGACCATTTTGCCGAAGCTTCGGCGCAGTTGCAGGCGCATGGCGTCACCCACATCGTCGAATATCGGCACCATCAACCCACGCCTTGTGCGCTTTAAGGAGTTAATCATGACCACAATTAAAAACCCAGACATCCAACAGTTATTCGAAGCGGTGCAGGCCGGCTACACCATGCCGATCACCCTTGAGATTGCCGACACCGTCAGCGGCCAGTTGAGCCACGACCAGTCGCAAGAAACCTTGCAACCAGACGGCAGCCTGCGCGTCACCATTAGCGACGCGACCAATGTCGACTACACCTTAAGCCACGAATTGATGCACATGTGGCTGACCAGCCACGACTACCCGCAGCTACAATACCACTTGCTCACCGGCGACCCGGCGCAAGACCGCCAGCTGTACGCCGTGAGCTCGGCGCTGTACGGCGCGGCGCTACACGTGCCAGTGGTGGCGTGGCAGCAGGCGCACCGCTTGTTGACTGGTCAGGTGATTGCGCAACTTGAGGCGGGCTTTGCCGCCAACGTGCCCGCAGAAACGCCCGCCGGCGATCAGCTGCTGGTGTTTCGCGTGGTCAGCTTGTTGGACCTCTTGGTGACGCTCAGTGGCGGCAGCGGGGCGCAACAAGCCGGCTGGGCCAAGACTTACCCGGCGGCGTACCCGGTGGCCAAGCGGTTGTATGATGGCCTGATGACCAAGCCGCTGGACTCGCCGTTTAGCCTGCGGCGCGCGGCGGTGAACTTGTTTGGCGCGTTTAGTCAGTGGCTGGCGGCCGCCGGCTACGCGCCGCTGCCACTGGGCGAGTTCGTCACGGTGCCGCCGGTGTTATCTCAGCGCCAGTTGCGCCTGCAGCTTAACCAGGTGTTTGAGCTCAAGCACAGCGACTACCGCGACGTCGACAGCAAGGCCCAAGGCTACGTGGCCTTGGGGGCCGATGGGCAAAACGCGTTTACGCTGCCGCTGACCAACCCCAGCGCGCCATTTTTCCAGCATTTGTATACCCAATCGGTGCAAGCCGTGTTGACCCAATACCACCTCGACTACACCGTGCGGGAGTAGGAGGCAACCATGTTTGATTTGCAAGCCGCCATCGATGCGGCCGAGTATGTCACCTTTATGACCGGCGCCGGCGTGTCCACCGCCTCGGGGATTCCCGATTACCGCAGCAAGGGCGGGCTGTACGACAACGACAGCGAGCGGCCCGAATACGCCTTGTCGCACGATAACCTGCAGGCGCACCACCAGCATTTTCATGACTGGGTCGTCGCCAACATGTATCACCCAGAGGCCCGGCCCAACGTGATTCACGAGCGCATGGCGGCCATCACCAACCAAAAAGGCGCCATCGTCACCCAAAACGTCGACGGCTTGGACCGGCAAGCCGGCGCCAAGCACGTCGTCGAGTTTCACGGCAACTTGTATCGCATCTATTGCCAAACCTGCGGCGCGCAAACCGACTACCAGCACTATTTGGCTAGCGACGTGCACGAGGCCGACGGGGGCATTTACCGCCCGGACATCGTGTTGTACGGCGAGCCAATCAACAACGCCGTGGCCGACGCGGCGATTCGCGCCATCAGCCAGGCCGACTTGCTGATTGTCGTCGGCACCAGCTTTCAGGTGTACCCCTTTGCCGGCTTGATCGGCTACGCGCGGCCGGATGCGACCTTGGTGGCGGTGAACAAGGAGCCGATTGCCTTGCCCAGCGGTGCGCACATGGTGGTCGGCGACGCCACGGCCACCTTTGGTCAGTTACGGGAGGATGACTAATGCCTAAAAATCGGCTCGAGGCCTTCACCGACGGCGTGGTGGCCATCATCATCACCATCATGGTCTTGGAGTTGACCCCACCGGCCGGCAGTAGCTTCACCGCGCTGTGGGGCCTGCGCGACAAGTTTTTGATTTACCTGGTGTCGTTTGTGATTCTGGCGGTGTATTGGAATAATCATCACCACTTGTTGCAACTGGCCAAACACATCGATGGCGTCGTCTTGTGGGCCAATGTGTTTTTCCTGTTCGCCTTGTCGCTGTTTCCGTTTGCCACCGCCTGGATCGGCGAGCACCTCGGCACCGCGGTGGCGCCGGCGGTGTTTTACGGCGCGGTGATGACGCTTGGCGACCTGGCGTATTACCTGTTGTTGTTGGCGCTGATCCACGCCAACGGCCGCGCCTCGGCGATTCAACTGACGCTTGGGCAAGACTACTACAAGCCGCTGGTGTCCATCGGCGGGGCGCTCGTGTCGACAGCGTTGGCCTGGGTGTGGCCACCCATCGTCGTGATTTTGAACACCGGCCTGTTGTTGCTGTGGGTCCTCCCCGAACGACGCGTCGAGCGTCACATCAATCATCGCCAATAAGGCATAGCAAAACCCCTCGAGCGAACTCGAGGGGTTTTGTCGAGATTAAGGGGTAGTTTGGTTCAGTCCCGCGGGACTACTGAGGTTAAGCCTGAGCCTGCTCTTCGGTCATCGCAGTCTGGGCTTCTTCGGTCACAATGGCGTCAGTGGTGTCGACGTCGAAGAAGTGCGCCTTGTTGACGTCAAAGCCCATTTGGACTTTTTCGCCAGGGTTGTGGAAGTCGCGGGCATCGACTGTAGCCACAAAGTCTGTCCCATCAACCGTTGCGTACAGTTGAGAGGTGGCGCCCATCAATTCGGAAACCGTCACGACGGCGTTAACGGTTTGGTCTGGCCAAGTTTCCAAGAAAGCTTCTTCAGTGTGGATGTCTTCTGGGCGAATCCCCAGCGTGACGTCCTTGTCGTTGTAGCCACGGTCGTTTAAGATCTTGGCGCGGCCTTCTGGAATGGCGATATCCAAGCCCTTGCCGTCGTTGATGCGGCCGTCCTTGTAGTGCACGGACATGAAGTTCATCGCTGGACTGCCCATGAACCCGGCCACGAACTGGTTGCGAGGGTTGTCATAGACTTCGGCAGGGGTGCCGATTTGCTGAACCTTACCAACGGACATGACGACCACCCGATCGGCCATGGTCATGGCTTCGGTTTGGTCATGAGTAACGTAAATCGTGGTGGTGTTCAACCGCCGGTGCAACTTGGCGATTTCGGCACGCATGGAGACACGCAGCTTGGCATCCAAGTTGGACAGTGGTTCGTCCATCAGGAAGATTGGCGCATCACGGACGATCGCACGGCCCAAGGCAACACGCTGGCGTTGACCACCAGACAGGTCGGCTGGCTTGCGGTCCAGGAATTCGGTCAGGCCCAAGATCTCGGCGGCGTTATCGACCTTCTTCTTGATTTCGTCCTTGGCGTACTTGCGCAGCTTCAACCCAAAGGCCATGTTATCGTACACGGTCATATGTGGGTACAAGGCATAGTTCTGGAAGACCATGGCGATATCGCGGTCCTTTGGGGCCACATCGTTCATGACTTTGCCATCGATTTCCAGCGTCCCCTTGGTGATGTCTTCCAACCCGGCGATCATGCGCAGGGTCGTGGACTTACCACAGCCAGAAGGGCCAACGAAAACGATGAATTCCTTGTCGCGCACATGCAGGTTGAAGTCCATAACGGAGTCTTCGTCGGCATGTGGGTAGCGCTTGTAGATGTGTTCCAGATCAATTTCTACCATAATTTTGCACTCCTATCTTGTTTACGCTTTCAAGTATACGTGAAAGCGATTGCGAGGGCACCCACTAATCTGCACAAAAACGCCGGGAGGTTTTTGGCAGAGTGCCCAAAATGGTAAAATACCTGCGAGGTGACGTTGATGACTCAAGCTTATACGGTGGTGCTGTGCCAAACGCCGGCCGGCATTTTACTAATCAATCGGGCGAAGCCGCCGTACCGCGGGCGGTGGAATGGCCTTGGCGGCAAGGTCGAGCCCGGCGAATCCCCGGCGGCCGGGGCGGTGCGCGAGGTGCAAGAAGAAAGCGGCGCGGTGATTCAACCGCGCAACTTGTTTGCGCGCGGGTTGGTGCACTGGGTTGAAGACGACCAGTGGCGCGGCGACTTGTACTTGTTTGCCGCGCAGGCCGCTGCGGTGGCGACGCCGCAAGCGACCCGCGAAGGCATCGTGGCGGCGTGGTCGCGCGAGTGGCTGCAGGCGCCGGATAATCTCGGGCTGACGCCAGACCTGCCCGCGCTGTTGCCGTACTTCTTCGGCAGTGACGCGCCCGAGTTGACGTCGCGGTTTACCGGCAACCGGTTTATCGGGCTGACTTTGGAAGCGGCGCACCATGATTGAGGTGGGGTTAACCGCCGTGGCGGAGCACCCCAGCCTGTCGCCGACTGGCCGCCCCAGCACATTGGCCGACTTGGCGGGGTATTTTCCGGTGGTGGAACTGGACACGGGGTTCTACCACGCGCCCGATGCCGTCTTGGTGACCAAGTGGCAGGCGCAGGTGCCGGCGACGTTTCAGTTTATCGTCAAGGCCACCAGCGCCATGACGGTGCACCCAGGCAGCACCCGGGAACAGGTGGTGGCCGACGCCGCGGCCCTAGAGGCGGGGCTGCAGCCGCTGATTGCCCAGCACCAGCTGGCCGCGATTTTGCTGCAGTTTCCGCCGTTTTACGGGGTGACGCCGGGCCACGTGAAATATTTGCGGTGGTTGCGCAGCCGGTTTCCGCACCTGCCGCTTGCCGTCGAATGGCGCAACGCCAGCTGGTACGCACCGGCTTATCGCGAATCGACGTTGGCCTTGATGCGCGAGTTGGCCATGATTCACGTGGTGGTCGACGAGCCGGCAACCGCCGGCGGCAGCGTGCCGCTGGTGGCAAGCGCGACAAATGCCGACCTGACCATCATGCGACTTCACGGCCGTAACGTCGCCGGTTGGCAAAACAGTACCGGCCCGGATTGGCGCAATCAGCGCACGAACTACCGCTATTCGCCAAGCGAACTGCAGGGGCTTGGCGCGGTGGCCAAGGCGCTGGCCAGCAAGCGGGTGATTGTCATCTTCAATAATAATGGCGGCGGGGACGCCGCGGCCAACGCCTTGGCGTTCATCAAGCAGGAAGGCTTGCATTTTCCCCACCTCGGCCCGCGGCAGTTAGGCTTATTGGACTGAGTTTGGCGTTGTTGAGGTGTTCACGAATGGTGGCCGGCGTTCATGAAACGTGAACAGAAAAAGCCATTTGCCAAGCGAAAACCTACCGTGGTTTTTGCCTGTAAATGCTGATGTGACGCGGGATTCAGCGATTGTGGTGGGGATTTCCGCGGCGATTTTGCGACGTTAGAGGTAGGATTATCGGTCAAAGCGGCGTATTCAGCGTCAGAATGCGCCTGCTTTTTTGGCCGTAGCCGCGCAATTGCTTGGGGCAGAAGCACTAGCGCGATTTTTTGGCGGTGCGCCCGGGCTTGGCAAACGCGAAAATCCTGCATATTTTAGGCTGTGCACAGTCTGTTCATTCACTTTTTATGCAGCCCCCGCGAAAGTGCCCACGATGGGCATTTTCGAGATTTTGATCCTTGGTTCGCCGCTTAACCGCGGGCCGGCGCCCTCTGTGCTATACTAATCCAGACTAGCGTTTTACGCTAAATTAGCGTCAGTCGGCGTGGCCATTTCTGCGCCGGCAAGGAGGTAAGTTGCACCATGGCAAAACCAACGTTTTATGTCACCACCCCGATTTATTACCCGTCCGGCAAGTTGCACATCGGCAACGCGTACACGACCATTGCGGCCGATGTGTTGGCTCGCTACAAGCGCCTGATGGGCTTCGACGTCTTTTTCCTCACCGGCACCGATGAACATGGGCTAAAAATCGAGCAAAAAGCCGACAAGCTCGGCATCACGCCGCAAGCTTACGTCGATGGCATGGTGGCGCAGATCAAGCAGCTGTGGAAGCTGCTGGAAATCACCAACGACAAGTTCATTCGCACGACGGATGAAGAACACGTCAAGGCCGTGCAGAAAATCGTCGAGCGCCTGATCAAACAAGGCGACGTGTACCTGGGCGAGTATGTCGGCTGGTACTCGGTGGAAGACGAGGAGTACTTCACTGAGCCGCAACTGGCCGAAGTTTACCGCGACGATTCCGGCAAGGTCATTGGCGGCAAGGCGCCATCCGGCCACGAGGTGCAACTGGTCAAGGAAGAAAGCTACTTCTTCCGCATGAGCAAATACGCCGATCGCCTGCTGAAGTTTTACGACGAGCATCCCGACTTCATTCAGCCGGAATCCCGCAAGAAAGAAATGATCAACAACTTCATCAAGCCCGGCCTCGAAGACCTGGCGATGAGCCGCACCAGCTTCAACTGGGGCGTGCCGGTGCCGGAAAACCCGAAGCACGTTGTATATGTCTGGGTCGACGCGCTGTTGAACTATATCACCGCCCTCGGCTACGGCAGCGAGAACCACGACTTGTTCGACAAGTACTGGCCGGCTGACATTCAGTTGATTGGGAAGGAAATCGTGCGCTTCCACACGATTTATTGGCCAATCATCTTGATGGCGCTGGGTCTGCCGATTCCAAAGAAGATTTACGGTCACGGTTGGCTGGTGATGAAAGACGGCAAGATGTCCAAGTCTAAGGGCAACGCCATTTATCCAGAGATGCTGGTGGAGCGCTATGGTCTGGACGCCTTGCGCTACTACCTGATGCGGGCCATTCCGTTTGGCAACGACGGCATCTTTACGCCAGAGGACTTCATCGACCGCATCAACTTCGATTTGGCCAACGACCTCGGCAACTTGTTGAACCGCACTATCGCCATGATCAACAAGTACGTCGGCGGCAAGCTGCCGGCCTTGCACGATGGCGTGACCGAGTTTGACGCCAGCCTTGAAGCGACGGCCAAGGACGTCATCGGCCGCTACACGACCTTGATGGACAACTTGCAGTTCTCCGACGCCTTAGACGCCGCTTGGGAACTGGTCGCTCGCGCCAACAAGTATATCGATGAAACCGAGCCCTGGACGCTGGCCAAAGACCCGGCCAAGGCAGATCAGCTCGCCAGCGTCATGGCGCACTTGGCCGAAAGCCTGCGCCTGATTGCGTTGTTGGTTCAGCCTGTCATGACCCACGCGCCGAAGCAAATCTTCGGCCAGCTGGGCTTAGACGATCAAGACGACGACCAAGAAGCTTTAGCCTGGGGGCATTTGCCGGCAGGTGCGCAAGTCGTCGCCCAAGGCACACCGATTTTCCCTCGGCTCGACGTTGAAGAAGAGGTCGCGTGGATCAAGGCGCAAATGAAGCCGTCGCAAACCAAGGTGACGGTGGCAGCAGACACCCGCAAGCCGGAAATCGACTTCAAGGCCTTCGACCAGTCGGAGATTCGCGTCGCCGAGATTCTCGAGGTCGAAGCGGTCAAAGGGGCCGACAAGCTCCTGAAGTTCACGCTGGACGCCGGGGATGAAGGCACGCACCAGATTCTCTCGGGCATTCGCGAGTTCTACCCGGACTACGCCAAGCTCAAGGGCAAGAAGGTCATGGCCGTGGTCAACTTGAAGCCGCGCAAGCTGCGTGGCGAAATCAGCGAAGGCATGTTGCTGTCGGCGGAAGCCGCAGACGGCCAGGTCACGCTGGTGGAAGTCCCGGCCGGCCTGGAAAATGGTAGCCTGATCGGCTAGGCAAACGAATAGCGGTGAAGCCAATTGGCCTCACCGCTATTTTGTTGGGCTAAGCTTGCGCGTGGACGTAATCGCCTAGCCGCCGCATCGCTTCTTGCAGCGTCTCGAGGCTGGCCGCGTAGCTCACGCGGACATAGCCCTCGCCGCCGGGGCCAAAGCCGCTGCCGGCAATCAGCGCCAGGTGGTTTTGTTGCAGCAAGGCGTGGCAAAACGCGACGTCGTCTTGGCCGCAACTGGCCGGCAACTTGGCGAACACGTAAAACGCGCCGGTGGGGGTGGGCATGGTAAAGCCCAGCGCGCGCATCGCCGTGACCACGTAATCGCGCCGGCGCAGGTATTCGCGCTTCATCGCAATCGTGTCCGCGCGGCCGGCTTCACTGCTTAAAGCTTCGGTGGCGCCGGCCATCGCCGGATTCGAGGCGACGGTGACGGCAAAGGCGTGCGCCAAGGCCACGCGCGCCATCAGTGCGGCGGGGCCGGCGACAAAGCCGATGCGCCAGCCGGTCATGGCGTGGGACTTGGAAACGCCGTTGACCACCAGCGTTTGCGCCGGCAGAAACTCCGCAAACGAGGTGTGCGTGAAGCCATAGGTGAGCTCCGAATAAATTTCGTCGGCGATCACCACGAGGTTGGTCTGGGCGCACACCGCGGCTAACGCCTGTACCTCGGCGCGCGTGTAGGTCACGCCGGTGGGGTTGGCCGGGAAGTTCAGCAAAATTGCCTTGGCGGTTGGCGTATCGGCGATGGCCGCGGCCAGTTGCGCCGGGGTGAGCTTAAAGCCGGTGGCGGCGGTGTTCAGATACACCGGCGTGGCCCCGTTGATGCGCACGAGTTGATCGTACAGCGAAAACGTCGGGCTAGGCATCAACACGGCGTCGCCGGCGTTCAAGACGGCGGCCAGGCAGGCGTGCAGCGCCTCGGTGGCGCCGACGGTCACGACCAACTCGTGGTCGGGGTCGTAGGCCAAGCCGTAGCGGTCCTTGAGAAACCCGGTGGCGGCGCGGCGCAGTTTTGGCCAGCCGTTGGACGGGCCATAATGCGATTCATCGGCGTTGATCGAGGCAATCGCCGCTTGTTTGATGTGAGCGGGGACGTTGAAGTCGGGTTCGCCCAGCGTCAGCTTGACGACGTCTGGCACCTGGTTGGCCTCGGCGTCGAACACGCGGATCGGGTTGGCGCCTAAGCCGTCATAATTGTGGTTGAGTTGGTTCAATAAACCGGGTTTTGCAGTCGGCATGGGCAACGTCCTTTCAGTTGAGCGGGGTGGTGATGACGCGGGTGTAGTGACTGTATTCGGTGAGGTCTTTTTGGCTGATCCAGGGATCGGTGATCAAGGCGTCACAGTCGCTAAGCGAGTAGAAGGTGTAAAAATCACGCTTGTCGAGCTTGGAGTGATCGAGCACGGCATATTTCTTGTCGGCATTGGTCAAGGCGACGCGCATCAGCTCGCCTTCGTCGGGATTGGCGTTAGCCATGTTTGGCCCGGCGAGGCTGTTGACGCTGATAATCGCCTTGTCGGTGTGCAGCCGCTGCAGCATTTCGTACACGAGGCTGCCGATAAACACGCCGGTTTTGGCCCGGTACACGCCGCCAATCAGTTGCAGCGACAACTGTGCGGCCCGGTCTTGCAGCGACTGGAACACCGGCAGGCTCGAGGTGATGATGCGCAGGTCGGGCAGCGTCGGCAGGTAGTTGGCAATCAGCTCGTTGGTGGTACCGGGGCCGATGTACACGACATCCCCCGCGCGCACCAGCGACGCAGCGGCGCGCGCGACTTGCTTTTTCTCGCGAACGTGCAGGTTGCGCTTTTCGTTGCGCGAGAGTTCGTTGTTCTCGCGGTAGGCGAAGGTTTGGGCCCCACCATGGACCCGCACGACCTTCTTGGCCTGGGCCAAGGCCGCCAAGTCGCGACGAATGGTCATTTCCGAACAGCCCAATTGCGTGGACAATTCGGTCACCGAGGCGCTGCCGCGATGGGCAACGAGTTGTTGAATGGTTTGTAAGCGTTGGGGCTTCAGCATGAACTCACCTTCCTGCGACCGCCTGTGCACTTTTGTGCGGTTGACAACACAATCGACCATAGCATCGAATGAAAGCGGCGTCAATGCGTCGCGGCAATTTCCGCCAACAACTTGGTATTTGCCGCCCAGCCCGCCGGTTTGCCGTGGCCGGCTTGCCTGCGTATAATGAAGCGCAGGATTAAAAGGAGAAATATGGAAATTTTTGACTCGCACACCCATTTGAATGACACGCCTTACGCCGGCCACGAGGCGGAATTCGTCGCCCATGCCGCCAGCCTCGGCGTGACGGAAATGGCCATTGTCGGCTCGGACTCGCAGCTTAACGCCGGGGCCTTGCGCCTAGCCGCCACCTTCGCCAATTTGTATGCAATCGTCGGCTGGCACCCGGAGTCCGCCAAGGCCTATTCGCCGCGCGCAGAAGCCGAGCTGATGGCGCAACTCGCCACGCCCAAGGTGGTGGCGCTCGGGGAAATCGGGCTGGATTATCACTGGGACACCAGCCCGCGCGACGTGCAGCGCCGGGTGTTTGCCCGCCAGCTGGCGATTGCCCGCAACCAGCACCTGCCGGTCTCGCTGCATATTCGCGACGCCTTTGCTGATGCTTACGAGATCTTGCGACACAGCGATTTACAATTCGGCGGCATCATGCACAGCTTCACCGGCGGGCCAAAGTGGGCGCAAAAGTTCCTGGACCTGGGCTTATACGTGTCGTTTTCCGGTATCGTCAGCTTCAAAAACGCGCCGGCTGAACACGCAAGTGCCAAGGTGATCCCGCCTGATCGCCTGCTGGTGGAAACCGACGCGCCGTACCTGACGCCGACGCCGTACCGCGGCCGGCCCAACGAGCCCGGCTACACGCGCTATGTCGTCGAAGCCGTCGCCAAGTTGCGCGACGCGCCGGTTGAGCAAGTCGCGGCGCAAACCCGGGCCAACGCGCACCGCATCTTTGGATTGGAGGCCACCCGTGAGTCAGTTTAAGCAAATCATCGTGGTGGAAGGCCGCGACGACACCAAGCGCCTCACCGAGACGTTTGGCCCCATCGACACAATCGAAACCCGTGGCAGTGCGATTTCGCCCGAGACGCTGGCGCTCATCGCCCACGCCCAGGCCACGCGCGGGGTGATCGTGTTGACCGATCCCGATTTTCCCGGTGAAAAGATTCGCAAGACCATCACCCAGGCGGTGCCCGGCGTCACCCACGCCTTTTTGCCCCGCAGCGAGGCGGCGCCGACGCACGCCGGGTCGCTAGGCGTCGAGCACGCCAGCCCGCAAGCACTGCGCGCCGCGCTGGCCAACTTGGTGACGCCGGTGCCCGACGCGCCGGTGCAGATCTCGCTGGAAGCCATTCAAGCCGCCGGCCTCATCGGCGGCCCAGCCGCCCGTGCGCGCCGCGAGCGGCTCGGCGAGCTGTTGCACATCGGCTACACCAACGGCAAGCAGCTGCAAAAACGGCTGCGCCAGTTTGCCATTACTCCCGCGCAATTCGCCGCGGCCGTCGCCCAATTGGAGGCATCATGAGCACACACATCGCCAATCCCAGCCGCACCCAGGCCATCATGGCCGCCCACGGCTTTCGCCCGAAGAAACACCTCGGTCAAAACTTTCTCACCGACACCAAGATCTTGACGCGCATCGTTGATGCCGCTGGAGTCGACGCTACCACCGATGTCATCGAAATCGGCCCGGGCATCGGCGCGCTCACCGAGTTTCTGGCCGCCAGCGCCCGCCGCGTGGTGGCGTTAGAAATCGACGCGCAGCTGATTCCCGTGTTGGCCGAGACGCTGGCCGCGCATGATAACGTCACCGTGGTCAATGCCGACGTCTTGAAGGTCGACTTGCCGGCGTTGATGGCGGCCCAATTCGGCGCGGGGCAGCCGGCCAAGGTCGTCGCCAACCTGCCGTATTACATCACGACGCCGATTCTGTTGCACCTGTTGAACAGCCCGGCGCCTTTGACCCAGCTCACGGTGATGATGCAAAAAGAAGTCGCCGACCGCCTCGCCGCCGGCCCCGGCAGTAAGGATTACGGCAGCCTATCGATTGCCGTGCAGCAGCGCATGCAGGTCGAAACGGCCTTCACCGTCAGCCGCAAGAGCTTCGTGCCGGCGCCGAATGTCGACTCGGCCATCGTCAACTTGACTCGCCGCAGCGCGCCGCTGGTCGCCGTGCGTGACCAGGCGGGCTTTGATCGCCTGGTGCGCGGCGCGTTTGCCGCGCGGCGCAAGACGTTGTGGAACAACTTGATCAATCTGTACGGCAAGGACGCCGAAACCAAGGCCAAGCTCACTGCGGCGCTGGCCGCCGCCGCGATTGCCCCGAGCACGCGCGGCGAGGCCTTAAGCATCGCCGAGTTTGGGCGGTTAAGCGACGCGTTGGGGGCACAAGGCGTTGCCGTTTCGCCAAAATCTTAAGAAAACGCTTAGAACCGCGGCCTCATGGGGTTATTTTCCTTGACAGGGCGAAAATCAATGGTATAATTGCAATTTTTCCCGATTCGTGCTAAAATGTTTCACAAGAGGTGAAATGCATGCCAATGACTTTAGCTAGCATCAAGCAGCAACTCGACGCAAAAATCGGGGAGACCATGACGGTAGTCGCTCAGGCGGGACGCAAAAAGGTGATCCGCCGCAAGGGCACGCTGAAAGAAACCTATCCAGCTGTGTTTGTGGTGGCGCTTGACCAAACTGAGAACGCCTTTGAACGCGTTTCTTATAGTTACGCCGACCTGTTAACCAAATCCATCTCCATTACCTTTGAAGATGCCGATTCACAGGCTTCATAATCAACGCGAACCCAAATCAGCCGCCAGTGCGGCTTTTTTGTTGCCCTCAAACTGACAAACCCCTAGTGTATCTTGGCCGGTGATTCAGTATACTGGAGGAAACGAAGAAGACTGGTGGTAGCATGGCGTTAGTCCAAAAAGCCCCGGCCAAGATCAATCTGAGTCTCGACGCGCTGTACCGCCACGAAGACGGCGAACACGAATGGCGCATGGTGATGACCTCGGTCGACTTGGCCGACTATGTTCACATCGCCCCGAGTCCGACCCTGCAGGTCACCACGGATAGCGGGTTTTTACCCGAAGATCCGCGCAACCTCGCGTACCAGGCCGCCTTGGCGCTGCAGCGGGCCGCTCACACGACGCTTGGGGCAGAGATTTACATCGAAAAACACATCCCGGTTGCCGCCGGCCTCGGCGGCGGCTCTTCGGATGCCGCCGCCGTGTTGCGCGGGTTAAACGAGCTGTGGGGCCTGGGCTATTCGCGCGCGCAGCTGGCCCACGTCGGCTTGGCCATCGATTCCGATGTGCCGTATTGCGTGTATTCGCAAACCGCCTTGGTCACCGGGCGCGGCGACACGATTACGCCGCTGGGGGCGGTGCCGAGCTGCTGGGTGATTCTGGCCAAGCCGCGGGTGTCCGTGTCGACCCCGTCGATTTTAAAGGCGATCGACTACGACCACCCGCTGGACCGGCCCGACACCAAGCGCGTGGTGGCCGGTATTGCCCATCATGATTTTGCCGAAATGGCGGCGGGGATGAGCAACAGCCTCGAGCAAGTCACCGCCAAGCGCCACCCAGAGATTTCCGCCTTGAAGGCGCGCATGTTGCACTACGGCGCGCAGGTGGCGCAAATGTCCGGTAGCGGACCGACGGTGTTTGGCCTGTGTGAAAAACGCTCGCGGGCGCAGCGTGTGTTCAACAGCATGAACGGTTTTTGTCACGAGGTTTACCTGGTGCGGGTCCTCGGCTAAGTGAAGACTGACGAAAGGAGGGGTGTGCATGGCGCCAAAACCAAATCCAGCATTTCGCTGGGGCATCTTACTAAATTCAATTTATATCGTGGCGGAAGTCGGCGCCGGGCTAGCCGTCGGGTCGTTGGCGCTGGTCGCCGATGCCTTGCACAACCTCGCCGATGTCTTGGGCCTGGCCATCGCCTGGTTTGCCGCCTGGCTGGCCTGCAAGGCCCCCACCCTGCGGCGCACCTATGGCTACAAGGGCTCGTCGATCATGGCGGCGTTGACCAACGCCGTGTTCTTGCTGGTGGCGATGGGCGCAATCATCGTCGAATCCATCGGCCGCTTTAGCCACCCCGAACCGGTGCAAGGCGGCATCGTGATGCTGGTGGCGACGGTGGGGATCCTGGTCAACGCCGGGACCGCCGTCTTGTTCCACAAAGGCCAAGGCCACGACTTGAACATCCGCGGCGCGTTTTTGCACATGGTGGCCGACGCCGGCGTGTCGCTGGGCGTCGTGATTGCCGGCGGCGTGACCATGGCGACGCATTGGGAGTGGCTCGATCCGGCCGTGTCGATTCTCGTGGCGCTGGTGGTGCTAGTCGGCACCTGGGGGCTGTTGCGCGACGCGGTGAACCTCGCGATGGCGGCGGTCCCCAAGGCCATTGACACCGAGGCCGTGCGCGCGTGCATCAACGATTTTCCCTCGGTAATGAGCTGCCACGACCTGCACATCTGGGCGCTGTCCACGACTGACGTGGCGCTCACCGTCCACGTCATGCGCGCCACCGACGAGGCCAACGACCAATTCCTCGAAAAACTTGGCGAGCGCCTGCGGGGGAACTTCGACATCGCCCACGTCACCATTCAAGTCGAATACGGCGACTACCAGCCGCTAAGGTTTAAGGATAATCCCTATTAAAAAATGCCGACCCGCGGGCCGGCATTTTTTGTGGTTAGCGTAACTGCATGTCGCTGTTGAAAAACTGGGGATACGCCAGGTAACAGGCGATGGTGCTGCCGATGCTGGTGGCCGCCATCAGCATGAAGGTGACCATGATTTGATACATGATCGCCTTGGTCGGGTCGATGCCGGCGAAAATCAAGCCGGACATCATCCCAGGCAGGCTGACCAGCCCAACCGTTTTCGCCGAATCGATGGTGGGACTCATGCCGGTGCGAATCGCCTCGCGCACCACGTGAATGGCGGTTTGCCGCAGCGTCGCCCCAAGCGCCAAACGCTCCAGCAGCGGCTGGCGCAAATCGCGGAACTGCGTGTTTAAGCTACGGTAGGCCAGGCCGATGGCGACCATGGCGTTGCTGGCAATCATCCCGGCAATCGGCACGATTTGACTCGGCACAAAGGCGATAGCGCCGGCGGCCACCAGCAGCGCAATGGTGACGCCGGTGGCCACGAAAATCGCTAACAGGGAAATGGCAAAGGCGTGCGGCAGCCCGTTGGCGCGGCCGCGGGCGTTCCACGCGGCATTAAAGATAATCACCGCCACCATCAACAGCGTCAGCCACGCCCGGTTCACCCGAATGATGTAGGTCAACACGTAGCCGACAATCGTGAGCTGCACCACGGCGCGCACGACGCCGATGATCAAGTCGCGCTCCAGGCCGATTTTTTCCTTCAGGCTGATGGCCAGCGCCACCAGCACCAGCGCCACGGCAAACACCAGAGCACTTGGGGTCACGAGTAAATGGGTCATGCCGACACCTCCTGGCGGCCAGCGGCGATGGTAATCGTGCGCGTGGCTTGGGCGAGTTCGCGGTCATCGTGGGTGACGCTTAACACCGTGACGCCGCGCGCATTTGCTTCGGCGATCACCTGGTGCACCGTGTCCTTGGTCACCGCGTCCAGCCCGGTGGTGACCTCGTCGAGCAAAAGCAGTTTCGGTTCAAACAGCAGGTTGCGCAGCAAGGCGATGCGCTGTTTTTCCCCGCCGGACAACTCGGTAATCGGCTTGGTCAACATTGCTGCCGGCAGGCTCATCGTCGCCAAGGCGGCCGTCAAGCGCTCGGGGTCGGCGGGTTGCTGGCGAATCGTGTAGGGAAACGTCAGGTTGTCTTGCACCGTGCGGCCAAACAGGCTGGGCTGCTGGAAACAATACGACACCTCGCGCCGGTAGGCCGTTTTCTCGTAACTGCTTTGCGGCCGGCCGGCGTAGGTGATGGTGCCGGTGGTCGGCGTGAGCAAGGTGGCGATCAGGCGCAGCAAGGTGCTCTTCCCGGAACCAGACGGCCCGGCGATGGTGACGAATTCCCCGGGCATGACGGTAAACGAAATGTCGGTCAAGATCGGGGTGGCGTGCGGCGTGTAGCCGACCGCCGATAGCGTCAATAGGGGTGATGGCATGAGGCGCCTCCTTAAATGATAATGATTCTAATGTAATCGATTACATCATATTCGTCAACCCTGAATTGACTACCGGATAATGAATTAATCGCGAACATTCGCGACTTTTTTTTGATATTCACTATGAATTAGTCGAACAATTTCATATAATTGAGAAGATTAACCCGGGGGAAACCCGGTGAATCTGAATATTCGGAATTTACAGGAGGAAATCACATGAAAGTTCGCCGCAGCGACCGTTTAATCGACATGACCCGCTATCTCTTGGAGCGGCCGCATACCTTGGTCCCGCTGACCTTTTTCTCGAAGCGTTACGAATCGGCGAAGTCGTCGATTTCTGAGGACCTCGCCATTGTGCGGCGCACGTTTGCGGCGCGCCAAACCGGCATCCTCGAAACGGTGCCCGGTGCGGCCGGCGGCGTGCGGTACCTGCCGATTATCGGCAGGGAGGAAGCCGAGCGGTTCATCGACTTGATGGCGGCGCGCCTGTCTGAAACCGACCGGCTGCTGCCCGGCGGCTATGTGTATTTGTCCGACCTGCTTGGCACGCCTGATGTGTTGCGGCAAATCGGGCGGCTCATCGCCACGCAATACCTCGATCAGCAAATCGACGCGGTGATGACCGTCGCCACCAAGGGCATTCCGATTGCCCAAAGCGTCAGCCAATACCTCAACGTGCCGTTTGTCATCGTCCGGCGCGACTCGAAAATCACCGAAGGCTCGACGGTGAGTGTCAACTACGTCTCCGCCAGCTCCGCGCGCATCGAGAAGATGGAGTTGTCCAAGCGCTCGCTGGCCGCCGGGTCCGGCGTGTTGATCGTCGATGACTTCATGAAAGGCGGCGGCACCGTCAACGGGATGCGCAGCCTGATCAGCGAATTCGACGCGCACCTGGTGGGCATTTCCGTCTTTGCGGAAGGCAACTTCGACGGCGACCGGATGGTGAGCGACTATACCAGCCTCGTGCGGGTCGATACCGTCGACACGAAGGCCAACACCTTGCACGCGGTGGCAGGCAATTACCTGACCAAAAACCAAGCGGCACTGGCGGGATTAGCGCAATGAGTATTTACCTGCTACCGTTAAAAACCGCGCTATTGGCCTTTCCCGTGGTGGCCTTGGTGCTGGCGTTGCCGTTTTTGGTGGCGCAGTACCGGCGTTACGGGAGCCTGGTGTGGTGGCGCGCGGTGGTCGTGTACACATTTGTGTTCTACATACTGAGCGCCTATTTCCTGATTATCTTGCCGCTGCCGAGTCGCGCGGCCGTGGCGACATTGGTGTCGCCGCGCGCCAACCTCGTCCCCTTCAATGCCTTGCGGGAGTTTCTGGCGTCGACGGTATTTTCGCCATTGCATCCCGCCACGTGGTTGCCTGCGTTGAAACAGCCGTGGTTCATTCAGCCTGCCTTTAACGTCGTGTTGACGATTCCGTTTGGGGTGTACCTGCGTTATTACTTCAAGCGGCCGCTGTGGCAGGTGTGGCTCATGAGCCTGGCGTTATCGCTGTTCTTCGAGTTGACCCAGCTGTCGGGGTTGTACGGCTATTATCCGCGGCCATACCGGATGTTTGACGTCGACGACTTGATGCTCAATAGTTTCGGCGGCTGGCTCGGCGGCTTGATCGCCCCGGCGTTGATGCGGGCCTTTCCGTCGCGCGAGGACATGGATGCTCGCGCCCGCCAAAAGGGGCAGCGCGTCACCTGGACGCGGCGGTTCGTCGCGTGGCTCATCGATAACACGGTGGTGCTCGGCCTGGTGACGGCGGCCACCAGCTTGTTGTTTCACCTGCTGGGGTGGGACGCTTGGACGCGCAACCTGCAGCTGAGTACCATCGTGCCACTGGTGATCGTCTTTGGCTTCATTCCGGTGGTCACCGGCGGCACGACGCCGGGCAAGGCGTTGGTGCGGATTCGCATCGTGCGGGCGAATGGCCAACCGGCGAGCGCTTGGCGCCTGCTGTGGCGCGAGTTTCTGTTGTATGGCGTGGCGTTGCAACTGCTGCGCGGCTTCTTGTGGAGCTTCACCGAGATTTTTTCCAAGTTTCACCGCAGCGAAATCAACTTTGTCTTGCTGGCAGGCTTCGGCGTGCCGCTGGCCTTCGTCGTCATTAACTTCTTGTGGGAATTGCTGACCCGCGACAATCGCTACTTCTACGACGTCTGGGCCGACACCACGCAAATTAGCACCACCAAAAATCCCTAGACCAATTCTTCAGGCGGCTGGCTTCTTTGCAAGCCGCCTGTTTTGCGCTACACTGATTGGGAAAACCAATACGATTGGAGTCTCAAACATGGCAGGAAAATATACGATCATCATGGCGGCAGGCAAGGGCACTCGGATGAAGTCCAAGCTCTACAAGGTCTTGCACCCGGTGTGCGGCAAGCCGATGGTGGATCACGTGCTGAGCCAAGTGGAGCGCCTGCACCCGGCCACCATCGTCACGGTGGTCGGCCACGGCGCCGAAGCCGTCGAGGACGCGCTAGGCGACCGCACGCATTACGTGGTGCAAGAACAGCAACTCGGCACCGGCCACGCGGTGTTGCAGGCCGAGCCGCTGTTAGGCGATAAAACCGGGATGACCCTGATTGCCAGTGGCGACACGCCGCTGTTTACCGCCGAGACTTTTGAGAAGCTGTTCGCCTATCATCAAGACAAAGGGGCCAAGGCGACCATTCTCACCGCCCAGGCCCCGGACCCGACCGGCTACGGCCGCATCATTCGCAACGACCTCGGCACCGTGCAGAAAATCGTCGAGCAAAAAGACGCAACACCTGAAGAGGCCCGGGTTTCTGAAATCAACACCGGCGTGTATTGCTTCGACAACCAGGCGCTGTTTGCTGCGTTGCACCAGGTGACCAACGACAACGCGCAAGGCGAGTATTACCTCACCGACGTCATCGAGATCTTGAAGCGCCAAGGTTCGGTCATCGCCGCCTACCAGATGCCGGACTTCAACGAGTCCATGGGCGTCAACGACCGCGTGGCCCTGGCCGCGGCCACCAAGGTGATGCAACAGCGCATCAACGAGGCCCACATGCGTGCCGGCGTCACGCTGATCGACCCGGCGACGACTTACATCGACGCCGACGTGCAAATCGGCGCCGACACCGTCATCGAACCCGGCGTTTACCTCAAGGGCCACACGGTAATCGGCGAGGATTGCGTGATCGGCACCCATTCCGAGCTCGTCGATGCGACTTTGGAAGACCGCGTACGCGTCACCAGCTCGACGATTGAGTCGGCCATCATGCGCGCCGGTAGCAACATTGGCCCGAATTCGCACCTGCGCCCGCAAGCCGACATCGGCCCGGATGTGCACATCGGCAACTTTGTCGAGGTGAAAAACGCGACACTGGGCGCCCGCACCAAGGTCGGCCACTTGACGTACGTCGGCGATGCCACCTTGGGTAGCGACATCAACGTCGGCTGCGGCGTCGTCTTCGTCAACTATGATGGCGTCAAGAAGTGGCACGCCACGGTTGGCGACCACAGCTTCATCGGCAGCAACTCTAACATCATCGCG
Source organism: Lacticaseibacillus nasuensis JCM 17158 (assembly GCF_001434705.1). Lineage (GTDB taxonomy): Bacteria > Bacillota > Bacilli > Lactobacillales > Lactobacillaceae > Lacticaseibacillus > Lacticaseibacillus nasuensis. The sequence continues at coordinate 131,594 of NZ_AZDJ01000032.1, read as the reverse complement.
CCGGTGACCTTAAGCGACCACAGCTTCGTGGCTGCCGGGTCGACGATTACCGACGACGTGCCGTTTCACGCCATGGGCATCGCCCGCGCGCGGCAAACCAACAAACCCGACTTCTGGGCGCGCCTGCCGCTGGCCGATGCGCCGGAGTGGAATGAGTCCACCCCGCAGGACTAACCAAAACCGGCGGCACCTTCATCGTGAAGGTGCCGCCGGTATTTTAGTTGGCTTGTAAATAATCTTGTAGCGCCGCCCACAGTCGGCCGAGGGCGGTGTACACCGCGTTTTGCTCCGCGTCAATCAGGAAGTGTAAGGCGCCGATGAGATCGGCATACGCGCCCTTGGCGGTGGTGAGGTCACCGGCTAAGGCGGGGATGATCACGCTGGTGGCGGTTTTTTGAATGGCTTGGAAGTACACATTTTCCGCCCGCACCACCCGCGTGGCCACCGCGGTGAGGGCCGCGTCGACGTTGGCGCGGACGTGGGACAGTAAGGCATTGCGCAGCGCGGTGACGAGAATATCGTCGAGCGGGCCTTCCAGCATGTTGAGCTGCGGGCCGTCTTCGGCGGTGGTCAGCGGCGTGAGGCGCGCGAGAATCAGCTGCACATCGGCAAACGGCAGGTAAGCCACCAATGGTCCCGCCAGCGTAAATTCAAATTCGCTCCATTCGCTGTACTCGCGCAGCTGATCGAATAATTGCCTGGCGATGGTCGTGCAGGCGGTGCGATCATGTGCGGCTTCGGCCACCGCCAAGTCGACGCGCTGCTGGAGTTGGGCTAAGCCGACGTTTTGGCGCCGAGTGCTTTCGGCGGCGAGTAAGCGTTGCCAGGCTTTCAAGGCCGTGACGTCGACGTGACCGGCGGCAAACTGCGCCAGCAGGTCGCGCGTTTTCATCCACGCCTGATAAAACGGCATCGGCGCGTCGCTAAACGGCGTCGCCAAGTCGTCGATGTGCGTGCGCAGCGCCGTCAACAACGCAAAAAACGTCGGCAACTTCGGTTCGGCCGCGCCGGTGAGGATGCGATTGTAGGTGGCTTCTGACATGTCGGTTTCGCTGGTGAGCTGAGCCACCGACACGTTTTTATCGGCGCGTAAGGCCCCGACGAATTCTCCAATGGTGGGCATAGCGACCTCCTTGCTGCTAGTCGAGTTGATCGATTTGAAAACTGACCAGGTTCATCCACAGGTCTTCGGCGACGAGAATCCACAGGCTGTCCTCTTCGTCGGTAATCAGGCGCAAGGCCGCCACCAGCCGTTTGTACAAGGTGGTGGCTTGCGTGACGTCGCCGGCCATGTCGCACACGACGATGTCACACAGGCGCAACAAGGCGCGATAACCGAGATCGGTGTCGGTGATCGGGCGGTCGCGGATCCATTTGATGGCCGTTTCGATGTCTTGCCGGTTGCGCTCTTGAATCGCGTTGTCTAAAAACGAGCGGAACAGCAAGTTGACTTGGTGGTCGTCTAGCGTCGCCCAGTGGGTGTTCGTGGCCGCTTCGTGGCGCAGGTGGCGGTTAAAGATCACCTGCAGGCGGGCAAAGGGCAGATAAGTGGCGATGCTGGCGATCAGTTGCCATTCGAAGCCGCCCCAGCTGTCCAAGGCAATGAGCTCCTGGTACAGCTGCTCGGCCTTGGCGCGCACGCCGTCGCCGTCTTGGGCCAGCTCGGCCAGAAAAATGTCGGCGAGCTCGGCATATTGATGATACCCGATGTTGCCGGTGCGCTGATAGGTCGCCTCGAGTTGGTCGCGGTAGGCTTGCGTCGGGCCGGCAATGACCTCGTGATCGAGTAAAAATGCCCGGGTGGCCGGGCTAATCGTGTCGCTTAAGGTTGCATACGCGCTTTGCAACGGAAAATAATCGGCCGGCAATAGCGGTGCGACCTCGCTTGGCGCCAGGCGCAACCCATCCAGCAGGCAAAACCACGCAGGGGCTTTGACCACCGTGTCGTCGCTTAGGATTCGCCGGTAGGTGGACGTCGACATGCCGAGCGATTCGGCCAAGGCGTCTGTGCTTAGTCCCTTGGCGGCTTGGTAGAACCGCAACACACTACCCACGGTTTCTTGTCCAGCTTGCATGCCCATCCTCCTTTTTTGTCTTGTCACTCTCCTTGAGTCTATCGAGGATAGGCCATTAATTCAAGCCATTCCATTAAATATCGCTTTCATGCGCCGATTCCCGCTAACCCCTTTCAGAAAAGGCGAGTTATTTGCTATAATGGGGCCAGTATGGCAGGGGACTAGGTGAACGGCCCGCCAATTCCGGCGCGTATCGTTCATCTTTTCACGGGACATCAATTCACTCAATCGGAGGAAACCATGGCAGAGCATTATGCGGATCCAAAACTTAAGATTTTTGCGTTGAACTCCAACCAACCGCTGGCGGCGAAAATCGCCGAGGAAGTTGGCGTCGAGCTCGGAAAATCTTCGGTCAAACGATTTAGCGATGGAGAGATTCAAATCAACATCGAGGAAAGTATTCGCGGGGATGATATTTACCTCGTGCAGTCAACCAGCGCGCCGGTCAACGACAACCTGATGGAACTGCTGATCATGATCGATGCCTTGCGCCGCGCGAGTGCGCACACCATTAGCATCGTCATTCCGTATTACGGTTACGCCCGGCAGGACCGCAAGGCGCGCTCGCGCGAGCCGATCACTGCCAAGCTGGTGGCCAACATGCTCGAACGCGCCGGCGCCGATCGCGTCCTGGCGCTGGACCTGCACGCCGCTCAGATTCAAGGCTTCTTCGATATTCCCGTTGACCACTTGATGGGCGCGCCGCTGTTGGCGGATTACTTCCTGCGCCACCAATATAACGGCGAAGACACCGTCGTCGTGTCACCTGATCATGGCGGCGTGACGCGCGCCCGCAAGCTCGCCGAATTTCTTAAGACGCCGATTGCCATCATCGACAAGCGGCGCCCGCGGCCGAATGTCGCCGAGGTGATGAACATCGTCGGCAAGGTCGACGGCAAACGTTGCATCATCATCGATGACATCATCGACACCGCCGGCACCATTACCTTGGCCGCCGCCGCGTTGAAGGCCGCCGGCGCCACCGAGGTGCTGGTCGCTGCCACCCACGCCGTGTTCTCCGGCCCAGCCGTTGAACGCTTGGAAAAAAGTGAAATCGAGCAGGTCGTCGTCACCGACAGCATTCAATTGCCGGCGGATCGCCAGTTCGATAAGCTCGTCACCGTTTCGGTGGGCCCGCTCATCGGCCGCGCCATCAAACGCATCCAAGAAAATAAGCCGGTTTCCCCATTGTTCGAGACTCGGTTCCATAAATAAATTAAAATCGGCGGCGGGCGTTGGGCCCGCTGCCGATTTTAGTTAGTCTCGCTTCAAGTTATCGCGAATCTCGGTCAACAGTTGCACCTCTGGACTCGGTGCCGCCGCTTTGGCCTCTGGCCGCGGCAACAGACGGTTGGCCGCCTTCACCAGCAGGAACACGACAAACGCCACAATCAAGAAGTTAATGACGTCGGCGATGAATTGCCCATAGGTAAACTTTGCGCCCAGCACCGTCACGGCCAGGCTGCTGAGGTTCGTTGAGCGCGTGAACACCCCGATGATCGGATTGATCAGATTTTTGGTCAACGAGGTCACGAGCCCCGTAAAGGCACTGCCGATGATAATCCCAACGGCCATGTCCAAGACGTTGCCGCGCATGATGAATTGTTTGAACTCTTTAAGCATGTGGTTGCCCCCTTTGCTTCAGTATACAAAACTTGTCGCCAAGCGGGCCAATTGCTTGCGGACTTGACCACGTGTGCGGGCATCGGTAACATGAACGCAGACAAACCAGGAATGGAGCAAGCGGATGCAAGTGTGGATTTACCCGATGATTTTTACAACGCAAAGCGATGAAGATGGGCAACTGGAAACGGTGAGCTCGCCGGACTGGCCGGGGCTGGTCACCGCCGGGCGCACCCGGACGGCGGCCTTAGCGCAAACCATCGACGCCTTGGCGACGCGCATCGATGCCGCTGGCGAGGCGCCGGCGCCAGGCGATCCGAGCCACTGGGCGTTGGCGGCCAATCAGCAGCTGGTGAACGTGCCGGTAGACATGCAGGCCTGGCACCCCGCGACGGTGCCGCCAGATCAAACCGCCCAAACCACGGTTCAAGTCACCGTGCCGGCGTACCTCACGGCTCAAGCTGCGGCTTTTCACATCGACTTGTCGATGATCATGACCCACGCGCTGCAACGATTCTTTGATTAAACGACTAAACAGGCGGTGCCCAATCGGCACCGCCTGTTGTTAATTGAAGGCCTGGCCCACCGCCGTGACCACCGCTAGCAAGGTGATGACGCCGCCGGCAATGGCGTGGCGGCGCTTGTGCAGCAACACCATCGCCAGGTATTCGCGAATCACGGCGTTGGGCAGGAAGTAAAACGAGGTCGGCGCGCCTTTGCCATTGGCAGGCAGTCCTGCCAGCCGGGCGTAGACGCCGGCGCGGAACAAGTGGTAGTTGTTGGTGAAGAACAAGGCGTGATAGCGTTGGTCGCCGCGGTATTCACGGATCATGGCCGCAGAGAAGCGCATGTTTTCATAGGTCGTCGTCGACCGGTCCTCGATGAGCGTGTCCGCGGCGGGGACTCCGTGGGCAACAGCGTAGCGCTGCATCGCCACCCCTTCGGCTAACGCCTCGTCGCTGCCGCGGCCGCCGGAGAAAATCATCACGGCTCGCTTGCCCGTTTTGCGCCGCTGCTTGTGGTAAAAGGCGATGCCGGCGTTGATGCGCGCGGCAAGCAGCGGCGACACGCGGTGGCCATCGATGAGCCCGGCCCCGAGCACAATCAAATAGTCCTGGTTCAACCGGTGGCCGCGCAGGTTGTACAACACCAATGCCGTGAGAAAATTATACAGCGTCACCAAGACATAGGTGATGCCCAAGCCGAAGAAGACGGCTAGCCCCGCGTATAACCAGGCGGGCAAGAACTGGCGGCCAAAGCTTGCCCCGAGTTCCAGTACCGCGAAGCCGAGAAATAATCCCAGCGTCAGCATGTTGCCCAAGGAGTGCTGTTCGCGCCGCCACACCACGATGGCATTCCACGCCAGCCACACCAAATGCAAAGCGAACACTGCGAAGATGAGCAGCACGGCCAGGATGAATAAGGTGGCGCACACGGCAATCAACAGCCGTTGCCCCGAACTTAAAATGGCGAAGGCCAACGTCGGCAACAGCGCCAGCAGCCACAGGTTAAACCAAACGCCGTTGAGCAAGCGGCGCGGTTCGACCACGTCGCTAATAGCAAAGACACAGCCCAGGGCCGCGGTGAGCAAACAAAGAAAAATCAGGGGAGCAGACATAAGCACATCCTTCTAGCGATTAAGATTTGGTGAGTGTATAATGTGACCAACACTAAGGAGGATCATGATGACAGATCCGGTTTTTGGGCGCAAGGACCCACACTTGGATTATCAACTTCGCGTCGGCGTCTATGGCGTGATCCCGGACGCCAGCGGCCAGCGCTTGCTGGTGTTACAGGCCCCGAACCACGCCTTGTTTTTGCCGGGCGGCGAGGTCGAAGCCGGTGAAACCGACGCCCAGACGCTTAGCCGCGAGTTGCTGGAGGAATTCGGCATTCGCGTGCACATGGGGGCCAAGCTAGGCCGGGCGGCGGAGTATTTCTATTCGCACCACCGGGCCACTGCCTATTATCATCCCGCGACGTTTTACGCCTGCCGCGACATCGAGTTGGTGGCGCCGCCGCTAGAAGATTTCAACACCTTAATGCTGATGCCGATTGCCGCTGCCGCCGCGGAACTAAAACGACCGACGCACCGCTGGGCTGTGGCCCGGTGGTTAGCCGCGCGGTGAGCGCGGCTGGTTATTTCAGCCGACCGTTCACCACGTGGGCTTGAAACTGACGATAAATCGGCGTGAACAAGTCCGTGCTGGTTGGCTCCAGCATCACCTTTGGAAAGTAGAAGCGCTTGTCGCCGCTGACGCGGCCGGTGATGGCGGCGACGAGGCGGGACTGCGTCGACAATTCCGAGAGCGTGCCGTCAGGTTGCATGATTTCGATTTGCGTCTTGGGGTTGGCGGCTTCGGGATCGTATTGGTCGTAAGGCAAGTCGAAGCTGTCATTTTCGGCGGTGTAATACGCCGGGTCAAAGCCCGCCGCCGCCACCAGTTGGCGCAAGGCCGGCAGTTGGTCGGCGGTGGCCGCGGTGAAGCTGACGGATTTAAACGGCCGCCGGTTCAAGAAGCGGCCGGCTAAATCGGCCAGAATCGGATCGCTTTCCGTACACCAGGCGGTGAAGTAGGTGTTCAACACGCCGTCGTCGAGCCTGAGGTAATCGGCCAAGGTGAAGTCGTGCTCAAAAAACGGCACCAATAAGCGCGGCGCATCTTGGGCGAAGGCCCCGGCTTCGTACAACACTTTGGCGCGCGCCAGCAGTTTGGCCAAAATGGTTTCCATGCTGCGGCTGACCGGGTGGAAATAAACTTGTTGATACATTTGGAAGCGGCTGACGATGTAGTCTTCCACCGCGTGCATCCCGTCGGCTTCATAGGCAATGCCCCCGGCGTAGGGCCGCATCACCCGCAGAATCCGCGTCAAGTCGAACAAGCCGTAATTCGTGCCGGTGTGATACGCGTCGCGCAGCAGATAATCCATGCGGTCGGCGTCGATTTGACTCGAAATCATTTGCACGACTTGCGGGTTGGGGTAGGTGTGGGCGATGACGCTAGCAACCTGCTCGGGAAAATCCGGGCTGACCGTTTTTAACACCGCGTTCACCGCCGTGCTTGGATCCGTGAGAATGCGCCGGGTGATGGCCTCATGGTCGGTGCCAAAGAGGTGCTCGAAGGTATGCGAGTACGGGCCGTGACCGATGTCGTGCAACAGTGCCGAGCACAACGCCACGAGCCGTTCGTTGTCGTCCCACAAGCCATCGCCAGGCGCCCGACTGGGAAAGTTTGTGGCAAAACTTTCACACATTTTGCGCGTAATCTCGTAGACACCTAGCGAGTGGGTGAAGCGGGTGTGCTCGGCGCCTTGAAACACGTAGTTGGCCACGCCGAGTTGCTTGATTCGCCGCAACCGCTGAAACTCAGGGGTGTCGATCAGCGCGAGGATCACGCGATCAGAAACATGGATATAATTGTGCACCGGGTCGCGAAAGACTTTTTCCCGGGCGAGTGGGTCATCACGCATCAGCATTCTCCTTCGATGAAACATCGTTAAACCTATTATAAAGAGATTGGGCTGGCAGTACCAGCAGCCGGGCAATTCGGTGGGGGTTAAGGTATAATGATGACGCAGAAAGGATGAGGAGAATGGATCTGGCTCATGGTATTCCGATCACGTTGCACCTTGAAACTTACGTGACGCAAGACGACGGCACGGAAAAGCATGTGTTTGACGAGCCCGGCACCTTGGTGCAGCTCGGCGACACCTTGTACATCCGCTACCGAGAAATCGACGAAGCGGCTGGCACGGATTATCCCGTGACGATGAAGTTGCGCGGCGACGGCGACATTCAACTGACTCGCGGTGGCAGCGCCGATGACACCCAGCTCAAGTTGCATTTTGCCAACGAGCGGCGCGTGTTGACCCGCTACCGCACGCCGTATGGCATCATCCCGGTGGAAACAATCACGCCGCGGCTCGACGTCCGCCTCACCGATTCGCCGTTGGCCGGGGAAATCTACGTCGAGTATCAGCTCAATGCCAACGGCGCCCACCTCGGGGATTACCGCTTGCGGTTGCTTTTTACTGCGTGAGCGAGTATTGTTTAGCGTAGACTGTATTGTGGAAAGGGCGTGTACCGGTTGAAACTTGATGTATTTGCCGATGCGAACAAGGCTGAGTTGTCCATGATCGAGGTGGCGCACGCCATTCTTGAGGAAAAGGGCGAAACGATGGCCTTCGTGGACATTGTGAACGAAATCCAGAACTTTTTGAATAAGCGCGACAGCGAGATTCGCGGCCGGTTGCCGCAGTTTTACACGGACCTCAACGACGATGGGAGCTTCATTTCTTTAGGCGATAACGTTTGGGGCTTGCGGTCCTGGTACGCTTACGACACCGTTGACGAAGAGGTCAACCATCCCGAAGACGAAGAAGACGCGCCACGCCGCAAGAAGCGCAAGAAGGTCAACGCCTTTCTGGCCGACGCCGGCGCCGATGATGACGTCATCGATTATAACGACGACGATCCGGAAGACGACGACTTCGACGACACGGATGACGATGCGGCAGCGACGCCGGATTCCTTCGACGATGACGCCGACGACACCGATGATCCCGACGACGATTTGCCGGATGGCATCGAAGGCCAGCTCGCTGAGTTTGCTGACGACGATGACACGGATGACGATCCGGACGCCGACGCAGCAGGCTTTGTGGCCCCTGATGACGACGATTCGGATGACGACGACGAATAATTGCCACGGGGGCACACTGCCCCTTGACGCTGTTGGCAAGATTCGCTATTATAACGTTTGGGCGCTTTACGATTGCGTAAAGCACATACGGCGACAAGCTCCCTGTTCGATGGAATAGGGAGCTTGTTTTTGTTTTTACCCGACAAAAAAACAAAGGAGTTATTACATGACCAAGTATATTTTTGTTACCGGCGGTGTTGTCTCTTCCCTGGGCAAAGGCATTGTAGCAGCGAGTCTGGGTCGGCTGTTGAAGAACCGCGGCTTGAAGGTGACGATTCAAAAATTTGATCCCTACATCAACGTCGATCCCGGCACGATGAATCCCTATCAACATGGGGAAGTCTTCGTCACCGATGACGGCGCGGAAACGGACCTTGACCTTGGTCATTACGAACGGTTCATCGACATCAACCTGAATAAGTACAGCAACGTCACCACCGGGAAAATCTACTCCGAGGTGTTGGCCAAGGAGCGCCACGGTGAATACCTCGGCGCCACCGTTCAGGTCATTCCTCACATCACCAACATGATTAAGGAGAAGATCATGCGGGCGGCCAAGACCACCGATTCCGACGTGATCATCACCGAAATCGGCGGGACCGTTGGGGATATCGAGTCGCAACCGTTCCTCGAAGCCATTCGCCAAATGAAAAACGACGTCGGCGCCGAGAACACCTACTACGTCCACGCCACCTTGGTCCCATACCTGCGCGCGGCCGGCGAAATGAAGACGAAGCCGACGCAACACAGTGTCAAGGAACTGCGTAACATCGGGATTCAGCCGAACATGCTGATTCTGCGGACCGAGATGCCGGTCACCGAAGACATGAAGAAAAAAATCGCGTTGTTCACCGACGTACCGGAAAACGCGATCATCGAATCCCGCGACGCCAAGACGTTGTATAGCATTCCGCTGGCGATGCAGGAACAAGGCATGGATCAGCGCGTGGTGGAACACTTCGGCCTCGATACCCCAGCCGCTGACATGAGCGAATGGGAAGCCTTGGTCAAGAAGGTGCAGCACCTCGACCACCAAGTGACCATCGCCTTGGTCGGCAAGTATGTCGCCTTAAAAGACGCCTACATTTCCGTGGCCGAAGCGTTGAAGCATGCCGGCTACTATTGGGACAGCGAGATTAACCTGAAGACGTTCCAGGCCGAAGACGTGACCGACGACAACGCTCAGGAACTGCTCGGCGACGCGGATGGCATTTTGGTTCCAGGTGGCTTCGGCGACCGCGGGCTAGAAGGCAAAATTGCGGCGATTCGCTATGCTCGTGAGCATGACGTCCCATTCCTCGGCATCTGCTTGGGGATGCAAATGGCCTCGATTGAATTCGCCCGCAACGTCGCCGGCTTCAAAGACGCCGGCACCACCGAGACGAACCCAGAAGTGGGCTCACCCATCATCGATTTGATGGCCGATCAGGTCAACGTCGAAAACCTCGGCGGCACGCTGCGCCTTGGCCTGTACCCATGCGTGCTAAAGCCTGGCAGCGTGGCGGCGGCGGCTTACGACAATGTGCCAGAAATCAACAAGCGGCACCGTCACCGCTACGAGTTCAACACCAAGTACCGCGCGGCCCTGGAAGCCAAGGGCCTGGTGTTCTCCGGCACATCCCCAGACAACCGCTTGATGGAAGTCATCGAATTACCAAGCAACAAGTTCTTCGTGGCCTCCCAATATCATCCAGAATTTCAATCCCGGCCGACGAAGCCGGAGGGGTTGTTCAAGGCCTTCATCAAGGCTGCCGGCAACTTCTAGTCGCGAAGCCGCGGGCCACCGCGGCTTTTGTTTTGCTCGGCTGCCGCGGTCGGCCCGAGGGCGCTTGTGTTTTGCGCTTGAGTTCATTATCATTAATCAATGAGTGACTAGCGGTCGCAGTCTTTTGTGCGGCCATTTCCCTGTGAACGATGCGCCGAGTTTGGCGCGGCTGATAATTCCGTGACTTAGTGAGGATGTTACCATGAAGAAAATGCTGATCCGAGGCGGCAAAAAGCTGTCAGGGGAGGTCGTCATCGGCGGGGCGAAAAACTCGACGGTGGCCTTGATCCCCGCCGCGATCCTATCGCGCACGCCTGTGACCCTAGAGTCCGTGCCTGAGATTCAAGATGTGTATAACCTAATGGATATCCTCGGTGAAATGAATGTTGAATCGAGTTTTAATGATTGTGTCTTGCACATCGACCCTACCCAGATTCGCGATGTGCCACTAGAAAAACGCAACATCAAGAGCCTGCGGGCATCGTATTATTTTCTCGGTGCCTTGCTGGGCCGCTTTGGCCGCGCCATTGTCGGCTTGCCCGGTGGCGACGACATCGGTCCGCGCCCCATCGATCAACACATCAAGGGCTTTGAGGCGCTTGGTGCGACGGTCAGCAATGACCACGGTGCGGTGTGCGTCACCGCACCGCCGGAAGGTCTGCACGGCGCGCGGATTTTTCTCGACATGGTGTCTGTGGGCGCGACGATCAACGTCATTTTGGCCGCCGTCACCGCCAAGGGCCGCACGGTGTTGGAAAATGCCGCCAAGGAACCGGAAATCATCGACCTGGCGACGTACCTCAACAACATGGGTGCTCACATTCGCGGCGCCGGTACCGACACGATTCGCATCGAAGGCGTTGAGCGCTTAGCTGCGCACAATGCGCACACGGTGATTCCTGACCGCATCGAGGCCGGCACTTACCTCACGCTGGCCGCCGCCATGGGTGACGGGATCAACGTTCGCAACATCATTTCCGAGCACTTGGACGCCTTTTTGGCGAAGCTCGAGGAAATGGGGGTTGTGATGGACGTCGGTGAGGATTCGATTTACGTGTACCCCTCGGGCGACTTGCGCATGGTGCAGATTAAGACCATGCCGTATCCCGGCTTTGCCACTGACCTGCAGCAACCGATCACGCCCTTGCTCTTGAAGGCGAAGGGCGAAGGCATCGTGGTCGATTCGATTTACCCCAAGCGCGTGCGTCACATTCCTGAATTGACGCGCATGGGAGCGGACATCACGGTGGAAAACGACGTGATCATCCTGCACCACTGCGACCACCTGCAAGGCACAGAGGTCACCGCCGAGGAAATTCGCGCCGGCGCCTGCTTGATGATTGCCGGGTTAATGGCCGATGGGCAAACCGTCATTACCAAGGCCGGCAACATCCTGCGCGGGTACGACCGCGTCGTGCAAAAACTGCGCGGGCTCGGCGCAGACGTTGCAATTGTCGACGATGAGGCCGAGAAGTCATTGCAACTTGCGCAGTGACATGGTAGAATTTTGAGGTTGTGAATCAATCAATCTCTAGGTCAGGCAATGACTTAGGGCAAAAGGAGAAGAAATCATGAAACAAGGCATCCATCCAGATTATCATCCAGTTGTGTTCCTGGACTCCTCCACGGGGTTCAAGTTCCTGTCCGGTTCCACCAAGACGTCTAGCGAAACGGTTGAATGGGAAGACGGCAACGAATACCCATTGGTCCGCGTTGAAATTTCGTCCGACTCCCATCCGTTCTACACCGGTAAGCAAAAGTTTACCCAAGCAGACGGCCGGGTCGACCGCTTCAACAAGAAGTACGGCTTCACCAAGTAAACCGATTGCCTCGAGCATGCTCGAGGCTTTTTTCTTTGCTTCTGTTTAACCTCCAGCTGAGGCCGAACGGGTTCAGTTGCAAACACTCAAAAGTGCCCCGAACAAGGCGGTCAGTTCAAAAACGCAAAATGCCATTTACAGAAGTTGGTCGGGGACTTGTGGCCGCGGCGGTATACTGAATTTGTATTGAGGCGGTAGTTCGTCTC
>NZ_AZDJ01000032.1:0-119392 GCF_001434705.1 Lacticaseibacillus nasuensis JCM 17158 | reverse complement strand
CTTACACTCCCAAAAAAGTTCCCCCAAAACTTTTCCACCGCTTGCGGTGGTTTTTTATTGGCCAGATGGCGGGGAGCCAGCCGCGGAGCGCCCAGTTCATAGGTGCAAGCGCGCATGGTTAGCTGAGTTCAAAAATATCAAACTGAATTTACAAAACCTGGTATCAAAATAATTGTTTCGCACGATATACTTACAACATATTAAGGCGGTGCTTAATCGCCTTAAGCTTACACATTAACTTACACTCCCAAAAAAGTTCCCCCAAAACTTTTCCACCGCTTGCGGTGGTTTTTTTTTGCTCAAAATTCCAGAACCGGCTAGACTGGAACCAAAGGAGACAATTATGCAAACCATTTATCGAATACTGACTGGGGTCAATACACTGGGAAGCGCTGCCTATCTCGTGATTTGTGGCAGCCTCATGGTGATAGGCCAGTCGCCATTTACCGGCCAGGCCATGCTATTGGTGCAGGTAGGCGTCGGCTTACTGCTGGGGTTGGCCCCAATGGTCATCGAGCGGCTCGGACACTTTCGCTTCCCAATTATTTTGCTGGTGTTGTTTGAAGCTTTTATCATCGGCAGCGTCCTGCTCGGCACGGGACTGCAATGCTACGGGATCCCGTATTGGGATAAATTCTTGCACCTCTTTTCCGCAGCGATGCTGGCGGGACTCGGCTTGGCCATTTTTGCTGCGCTGACGCCTCAAGCCCAATTGCGCCAGACTAAACCGTTACTCCTAGCGTTGTTTGCCTTGGCCTTTGGGACACTATTGGGCGTGTGTTGGGAATTCTACGAGTTCACCGGTGACGGCTTGCTCGGGCTGAACATGCAGCGCTACATGCAGGGCCACACCTTGTTGGCCGGACGAGCCGCGTTAATGGACACGATGGGGGATTTGTTGGCAGACGTGTTGGGGTCCGCGGCGCTAGCGGTGACGGCGTACTTTGGCCTGCGGCGCGACCCGGCTTGGCTGACAACTTTCGAGTTTCGGCGGTGAGCTAGGCGCCAAGAGCGTATAATGAGCATGATGAAATAAAGGAGTAGGGGATCATGCGGGATTCTTTGATTTACGTTCATTACGAGCCGTTGGCGCACATGTTTGCGACTGCCGGGGTGACGGCAAGCGACGTGTTGACGGCACACTCACGGCCTTGGCACCATTTGCTACTGCTGCCGCCGGTGAGTGACGACGAATTGATTGATCCACACACTGGGTTTAATGTGGTGAGCGGCCAGCAGGAGATCACGACTTGGCTGCGCAGTAAAGAAGCACGCAATCGCGCTTGGCTGGACTTTCGGCACGGCCCATATTTGCAGGAGCTGACGCCGAATGAAATCGCGGAGCTTCTGTATTTGGCGCACATGCGCACCCATATTCAGCCGCCGTTTTATTACAAGTTGCAAAACTCGCTGGTGTTTATCCCGCAAAAAAGTGAGCTGGCGACGCTGTACTTTCGGCAAACTCGCCAATTTGACGAGACCTTGTCGGCCGCCATTGTGCGCCACCTCAGGCTGGCCGCTAATGAGCAGCCGTTTTGGTTGCGGCTGCGTCAACAGGATTTTCCGAGTGTCGCGGCCCCGGTGATGACCGCGTTATATCCGCTACTTGAAGAAGGTGTGATGTTGGACTTCGGTGCGGGGGTCTTTAGTAAGACCAATGTTGTGGTGCCATTGTTGACGCCGCGGGGCCGGTTTGTGCCGGAGCGGCAAGACGAGCTGGCGCAAAGCCAACGGCGCGGGCAACTGGAGTTAGACCGCACGAGTGGCACGTGGCGTTTGGCAGCGGAGTAATTCTGCGCTACACTGGACAAGCTGAACAAGACGCAGGAACGGAGAGAACAATCATGAAAATGAAGCTAGCTGAAATTGCCAGAGTCGTGGGGGCGACCTGTGCAACCGGCGATGCCGACAGCCCCACGGTGACGGGCGTGTGCTTTGACACGCGTCAGCTCCAACCGGGGGATTTGTTTATTCCCCTGAATGGCGAGCGCGACGGCCATAGTTTCATCCCGCAGGCTGCGGCCGCAGGAGCCGCGGCGACGTTTGTGGCGGCGGACCACGCGCCGATCACGACGAGCTTGCCGATGCTGGTCGTGCCGGATCCACTGACGGCATTGCAGCAGTTGGCGCAGTATTACCTGTTGATGAAGGTGAATCCCAAGGTGGTGGCAATCACCGGCAGTAACGGAAAAACGACAACTAAGGACATGACCGCGGCGGTGCTGGCGACTCAGTATCACGTGGTCAAGACGCCGGATAATTACAATAATGAAATTGGTGTTCCCATGACGATTCTGGGGATGGAAACCAACACCGAGGTCTTGGTACTAGAAATGGGCATGGATCGGTCCGGCCAGTTGCATCACATGAGCACGTTAACCGAACCCGATGTCGCCGTAATCACGATGATTGGCGAAGCGCACATCGAGTTTTTCAAGACGCGGGATAAAATTGCCGACGCCAAGTTGGAAATCACCGACGGCCTCAAAGAAGATGGGACCTTCATTTACAACGGTGATGAGCCGCTGTTGCGCGAACGGGCAACGGCTGTGCCACAGCAACAAAAAACCTTCGGCCTCGATCCGCAAAACAATTTGTTTGCGAAAGATATCGAGAGTTTTGAAACGCACACTGACTTCTCGCTTTCAAAGTGGCCGGACCTGCGTTTTACCATTCCGGTCATGGGCGAATATAACGTAACGAATGCCTTGGCGGCGATTTTAGTCGGCCGGCGGTTCCACGTTAAGCCTGAGGCGATTCAATCTGCCTTAGCTCACTTCACCATTACCGCCAACCGGACTCAGTGGCTCACCGGCGATGCCGGTGAGCAGTTGCTGTCGGATGTCTATAATGCCAATCCCACGGCGATGAAGCTGGTGCTCCGTGACTTTGCCGGTTTTCCTTGCACTGGGCGGCGCATTGCCGTTATCGGCGATATGTTAGAGCTCGGTGATGCCACTGCCGAACTGCACGCCGGGGTGGCGGACGCCTTAGCGCCGGAGCAAATTCCCGTCGTCTACCTGTATGGTTCGGCGGTGCAGGCCTTGCGCGATCGGCTGGCGACCACCTATCCGGCCGAGGCGGTGCATTATTACCCACAGGATCGGCAGGCGGACTTGATTGCCGACTTGCAGCGAACAGTGCGCTACGATGACATCGTGTTGTTGAAGGCCAGTCATGGGTTACATCTCGAAAACGTGGTCGACGCCTTGGTCGCCGGCACGCACGCATAAAGTTTGCACCTAGTTCCGCCCTGTTTGGGGGCGGAACTTTTTGATTGACTTAAGCGGCGATTTGCGCTTGTCTTGAAAAAATGTTAACCTGTTAAGGACGCTGTCTTCAGAAACGGCGTGGGCGCCACGGATTGACTCGACGGATATTCTCTCGTCTGGTGAGTTCAGGCGACCAGAAAGAGAGGATATATTTGAAGTTTACAGAACTCGGACTCGATCACGACCTGCTTAAGGCAATTGCGCGCTCCGGCTTTGAAGAAGCCACGCCAATCCAAGCCGAAACGATTCCTTTGGTGCTGCAAGGCAAAGACGTGATTGGTCAAGCCCAAACCGGGACGGGAAAGACGGCGGCGTTTGGTCTGCCAATCTTGCAACGCATCGACCGGTCGCGGCGTGAAGTCCAAGCGCTGGTCATTTCGCCTACCCGTGAGTTGGCCATCCAGACCCAAGAAGAACTCTATCGCCTGGGTCGCGATAAGAAGATCAACGTTCAAGCCGTCTACGGCGGGGCCGATATTCGGCGCCAAATCAAGGCACTGGCGGGACACCCCCAAATCGTGGTGGGCACGCCAGGCCGTTTGTTGGACCACTTGAACCGCCACACGTTAAAACTTGGCGAGTTATCCACCTTGGTGTTGGATGAAGCCGATGAAATGCTCGACATGGGCTTCATCGATGACATTGAAAGCATCGTGAAAACTGCCCCAGAGACGCGCCAAACTTTGTTGTTCTCCGCGACGATGCCGGCGCCAATCATGAAGTTGACCAACACCTTCATGCACGACCCGATTACCGTCAAAATCAAGAGCAAGGAACTGACGGCCGACACGGTCGATCAATACTATGTCCGCGCCAAGGACTTTGAAAAGTTTGACGTGATGACGCGCCTGTTCGACGTTCAGTCGCCTGAGCTGGCCTTGATTTTTGGCCGGACCAAGCGCCGCGTCGACGAGTTGACCCGCGGCTTGAAGGCGCGTGGCTACAAGGCAGAAGGGATTCACGGCGACTTGACGCAACAAAAGCGGATGAGTGTGTTGCGCCAATTCAAGAGCGGCGAGTTGGACTTTCTGGTGGCAACCGATGTGGCTGCCCGTGGCTTGGACATCACCGGTGTGACGCATGTTTACAACTACGACATTCCGCAGGATCCCGACAGTTACGTGCATCGCGTGGGCCGGACTGGCCGCGCCGGGAAATCCGGTGTGAGCGTGACGTTTGTGACGCCTAACGAAGTCGATTATCTCCGCACCATTGAGGACTTGACGAAGAAACGGATGATGCCGTTGAAGCCACCGACTGAACAAGAGGCGTTCCTAGGTCAGCTGTCCACTGGTTTGGAAACGGTCAAGCAGGCGGTTGAAGATGACGACACCAGCAAGTTTGAGCCGATGGCCGAAAGCCTGTTGGAGGAATACACGCCATTACAATTAGTGGCGGCTTACCTCAAGCAGGTGACGCCGGACGACGCCAAGGCCGTGCCGGTCAAGATCACGCCGGAGCGGCCGCTGCCGAACCACAACCATCGCAGTAACAGTAAATATCGGGGCCGGAGCAGCTATCGCGGCAATGACCGCCATGATGGTGGCCACGGTGGCCGGAGCAACGGTTATCGCGGCGATGGGAAGCGCGGGTTTGACCGCAACCGCCGCGACGGTAAGCGCACCGACCGTCCATCCAAACGCAACTATAGTCATAAGGACTAACCATGAAGCTGACAGCAATGTCAGCTTTTTTTCGTCCTGTTGTAACGGGCTGCTACAGTCGGTGTGGTGCGTAGCCTTCACGCTAAGGCGCAACTCCATCACCGCCGGTTGTCGCCATCCATGGTAAACTAGACACATGTCCGGCGCACTGGCCGGCAAGGAGGCTTGGATGATTTACGGAATTGGGATTGATATCACGGAAATTGCGCGAATTGAACATGCCCAAGCCAGCAATCCCCATTTTGCCGGTAAGGTGCTGACCGACCGTGAGTTGGCGTATTATCACGATTTACCACCTGAGCGTGCCGCCCAGTGGCTTGCCGGTCGGTTTTCGGTGAAGGAAGCCTACGCGAAGGCCTTTGGCACAGGCTTGGGACCGGTGGCGTTGCACGACGTCGAGACGTTGAGTGACGCCGCGGGCCGGCCGGTGATCACTGCCCACCCTTATGCAGGGAAGGCATTTGTGTCGATTTCTCACACTGCAACACTGGTGATGACGGAAGTAATTTTGGAGGCAGAATCCGAATGAGTATGGTAACGGCCGCGTTACGGCCAAGCGAAGTATTAGTCGATGAAACCGCAATTTATGACAATGTGCAACACGCGTTAACTCGCCTGCCTAAGCACACAGAGCTATTTGCCGTCGTCAAGGCTGATGGCTATGGCCACGGTTTACTGCGAACGGCGCGCGTGGCCCAAGCAGCTGGCGCCACCGGCTTTTGTGTGGCGGTGCTCGATGAGGCGCTGGCGCTGCGGCAGGCACAGTTTACCGAACCAATTTTGGTGTTGGGCATTATTGAGCCGGCATATGCTGGGATTGCGGCCGCTAATCATATTGCGGTGCCGGTGGGTGATCGAGATTGGCTGACTGCCGCAAGCGTTGTGCTCACGGCTGCAGGGACATTACCGAAACTGGCCGTTCATTTTGCCATCGATTCGGGGATGGGGCGCATTGGGTTTCGTGATGCCGCGACCCTTGCCTCTGCCGCAGAGCAGATTGCGGACAGCGACCAGTATACCCTGGAAGGGGTGTTCACCCATTTTGCCACGGCCGATTCTCCCGATGACGCATACTTCAAAGAACAAGTGGCGAAGTTTAATGACTGCCTGGCCGCATTACCAACGCGCCCTCGGTACGTGCACGTGAGCAATTCAGCCACGAGTCTGTGGCATGCCGCCTGTCATGGCAACATGATTCGCTACGGTGTGGCGATGTATGGGCTGAATCCGTCCGGCCGAGCGATTCCCACGACACCATACGAATTGGAACCGGCGTTGTCCGTGGTGTCGCGGCTGAGTTTTACGAAGCTGTTGCACGCTGGGGATGCCGTGTCGTATGGCGCCACCTATCACGCGAGCGGTGACGAGTGGATCGGCACAGTGCCGATGGGTTATGCCGACGGGTGGCTGCGCCGGCTGCAAGGCTTCCACGTTTTGATTGAAGGACAAGCCTGCGAAATCGTCGGTCGCGTGTGCATGGATCAATTCATGGTGCGCATGCCCGAACCGTTTGCGGTGGGAACGAAGGTGACGTTGGTTGGACGTTCCGGTGCGGCAGCGATTACCTTACAAGACGTGGCCGATTATGCCGACACGATTCATTACGAAATAGCCTGCAACCTCACTGCGCGTCTACCTCGCCGGAGTGTGCGGCCGCTGGCATAGTTGAAGGCTGCTCCACGGATTCGTTTTGTCACCTATCTGGTTATCTGCTAAACTAGAGCACATGTGGTTCGCAATCCATCCCACAATAAAAAACTAGGAGGACTTGTCATGAGTCGACAAACTGGGGTCCGGGCCTTGGTGATTAACGCCTTGGTCGCGGCCTTGTATATCGTATTAGCAGTGGTGCCGGGGGTCTTTAATCTCGCCAGCGGGGCCATTCAGTTCCGCGTGAGCGAAGGATTAAACCATCTGGTGGCCTTTAACCGGAAATATCTATTGGGCGTGGTCGTGGGCTGTGTGGCCTACAACGCCATTTTCTCGCCGATGGGTTGGGTCGACGTCGTCTTCGGCGGTGGCCAAACCTTGATTGCATTGAGCGTCGCCGCGTGGGTCGCCCCGCATCTGACGAAGCTGTGGCAGAAGCTGACCTTGACGACCGGGTTGATGACAGTCACGATGGTGCTCGTCGCAATTGAAATCGTCTGGACCGGTAAGCTCAATTGGGCCACGACTTTTTGGCCGACATATGGCAGCTTGATGCTGTCCGAGCTGGTCATCATGGTGATTACCGCGCCAATCATGGCCGCGCTCGACCGAATTTTACATTTTAACCGCGTCATCGAATAATCATGTGCGCCTTGTTCCGGTAGCCCGGGGCGAGGCGTTTTTAGTTTGCGGTAATCAAAGACCCATCCGGTAATGGAAACCGGATGGGCCTGGGTTGGGGAGACCAAAGATAGGGAGTGGGGATCAGCACAGGCACGTAGCCTTTGCTGATAAGTTAAGCCTACCAGCTTGGCCCCTGAAAACTCAACGAATAAGCTTAAGCCTCTCGCGTCAATAGTTGCCGAGTCAGTGCCTCTAATGCGGTGCGAGCAGGAGTTGCTGGGAGGGTCGCCAGGCCCTTTAAGGCCGCCGCCGTATGGTTTTTGGCCATGCTACGGGCTGCGCCGATTCCGTCGTAATGGCTGATTAAGGCGAGCACCTGATCGATGTCGTCGGCGCTCATCTCGTTGCCTTTTGCCAGCAGCTGCTGAAATTCCGTGCGGTGCTCACTCATGGCGAGAATTAATGGTGCGGAGTAGACACCTTGGCGCAGGTCTTCGTGCACCGGCTTGCCCATAGTCTTCGGCGTGCTGGTGTAATCCAAAATATCGTCAAGCAATTGAAAGGCGATACCAATATCCATGCCGATAGTTTCAGCTTGTTTGGCAAATTGCCAGGTGTTGCCCCCTT
This sequence comes from Lacticaseibacillus nasuensis JCM 17158, assembly GCF_001434705.1. Lineage (GTDB taxonomy): Bacteria > Bacillota > Bacilli > Lactobacillales > Lactobacillaceae > Lacticaseibacillus > Lacticaseibacillus nasuensis. Next base: position 111,555 of record NZ_AZDJ01000032.1, on the reverse strand, counting down.
CGTAAGCGCCGATGAAGCAACTTAACGCGAACAGCTGCCCCGTTTTCCCCGAAACTTGAGTCAAGTACTGGTCGATGGTAATGGCGGTGTTGTACCGCGTTGCCATTTGTTTCAACTCGCCATTTAAAATGCGCTCCATGCTGGTGCCGTCTTGTTGAACGCTACGCAAAGAGCTGGCGTAATTGGCCAGTAGCTTGAAACACACCACGAATAAATAATCACCGGCGTACACCGCCACATCCGGGCCAAACGTCGCGCTAATGGTTGGCTGCCCGCGCCGCGTGGTGGCGCGGTCGATAATGTCGTCGTGCACGAGCGTCGCCGTGTGCAAGGTTTCGACCGCAGCAGCTAAGGCAATCATTTTTTGGCGGTCGGTGGCCTTGAATTGTGAGAACAACAGGCAATAAGCCGGCCGCAAAAGCTTGCCGCCGGCGTTGATGAGTTGGACCAGCGCCTGGGCAACGGCAGTGTTATCCGGTTTGATTTGGCGTTCGATCAACGCCAAAGTGGCCTGAAGTTCGGTGGAAACGAGGGGGTAGTCAGCCCACATGGGGTGAATCTGCATGATGCGACTCCTTTGTTGGCGGGCGCCGACGGTCAAAACGCAATCGGCTCAGCGTATCGATATGTTCAAAGAGAAAATTCGCCGCGATGCCGATGGCGATGCCGGCGAGCACGCCCATGAACGCGAGAATGGGCAGATACAGCATCACCGTCCAGCTTTGGGCAATCAGACTGGCAACGAGCAGCTGCCCGACGTTGTGCAGGATGCCCCCGGCGGCGGAGATGCCAATCATGCTCACGCGTTTTGGCCCGAGCTGCTGGATGACGAGCATGCCACACCAACTTAACACGGCCCCGGCGCCACTATACATGAACGTGGCCATGGTGCCACCTAATAACGTTGTCAATAACAGGCGCAGGGCCATCAACAAGAAGCTGTCGGAGCGGCGCATGGTGAACAGCGAGATAATGGTGATCAGGTTCGCCAGGCCTAACTTTGCACCAGGGGCAAAAGCGAAGGGAAAAGGAATGAGCCGTTCCAGCAGGCCAAGAATCACGCCTTGTGCGCACAAAATCGCAATAAACAGCACTTGCCGGGTGCGCTCCGGTCGGTAAGGGTGGGTCATTCGCTCACCATCCCGCCTGTGTTGGTGCTACTGCCCCGGCTACTGTGAATGGCGACCAGTAATTTATGCGGCAGACAAACGATGGTGTCTCCTGCGCGACTAATCTTGCCCTTGCGTACGCAGACTTGATCGGTACAATCGGCCGCGGTGATCGCAATTTGGTTACCGGTGGCGACGATTTCGTTCCAGTCGTTGCCGTGATGGTAACGATAGCGGGTGGTCCCACGATGCCCAGTGAGGCGAATCCGATACACCTCTTGGCCATCGTGCGTCACTACGGCGGTCAAGACGGTGTTCGCCTGGTTGGCCTGCTGCTGGTGGCTAAAGATGATCAACGGAATAAACGAAGCCGCCAGCAAGCCTACGACGATGATGACATCGAAGGGGCGAATCATGTTGAGATATTTCTTGGCTTGCTTCATTGCCCCTCCAGTTCGTGAGAATGAAAAGGACCCGGAGGAGAGCATACTCCAGGCCCTAAGTGGCTCCCGTGATTACTGGCCGCGTTCCTGTCCGTATAGCGCGCGTTGCGTGCCATACCGCCAGTGGCCCAGATGCTTTTGCAGGTATGGCACAACCCATTTATCGAGGCCGAATGCCCGCCCGGAACCATTCATCACAGCGATGGCCATCGGAATCATCCAGATGTTGACCCAGTAGAACATGCCACTGAGGCAGAAAATAGCGGTGAACATGACGCTAGTCGCCCCAGACAACCAGGTGAACAACCCGAAGATCAGGGCCAAACCAATCAGCACTTCGACGATCGTCATCGCTTTTTGCATGAAGAATGCGACGTCTTGGTTTGGAATCAATGTCTTGGTGATGTTGTACATCCACTTCGGCATCTGATCGAAGACCATCATTGGTTCTTTCCCATACTGATAGGACAAAGAGAAGACGGCCTTGCCGGCAGCCTTGGTGGTTTCTGCCGCTGCGCCACTGGCGGCACTGGTAGCATCGGCGCCGGCGGCAGAAGCACCGCTGGTCGCGGCCTGTTGTAGCCAGCTGAATGGGAGCCGGAGCTTGTCGACAAACCAAGATTCTTTTCCGGATAACTTCGGGATACAGTCGACAATCCACATTGCGCCGAGGAAAATACGCGCGGGTACCGTCCACAAGACATTGCCTTGCCGAGACAAGTGGCCACGGAATAAGTTGCGCTGATTGCGTGTCCGGAAAAATTCATGCATTACGTAATGAAACAGGTAGTAGGCGCTATAAATCTGGATGAAATACAGCATGTTGACCAGGTGCTTCATGAGCATCGCGAAGAACCCAGACAAGTGGAACCAGCCCATCAGATTGGCCACACCATATTTAGACCCCAGGCTGACCATGAAGCCGGAATAGCTGGCCTTGTAGTCGGCTGTTGCTGGTTGGCCGGCGAGCTGGCTTTCGATGTTGACCACCGCGGTATGCGCGCTCGCCTCCGCGCCTTGCACGATTTGGGGTTCGCCGCGGTCGGAGTTGCCGGTGTAAATCGCAACGTCGCCGACGACATAGACGGTTGGGTCGGCTTCGGTTTGCATGTGGCTGTTCACTACGATCCGGCCTGCCCGTCCTTGCGTCAGGCCGAAGTTTGCGGCTTGATCGCTCGCCTTGACCCCGGCGGTCCAGATCAGCGTAGCCGTCGGGAAAGTACTGCCGTCCTTTAAGTCGACATGATCGGCGTGGACCCCGACGACGCCCGTGTTTTTCATCACGGCGACATGCTGGCGTTCAAAGTAGCGCTCCGCCTTTGCCGCGTCCGCGCGATCCAACATATTCATGATTGTCGGCGCCATTTCCATCAAGGTAAAGGTGATGTCTTCTGGGGCGAGCTTGTTTTCAGCCGCCAAGGTATCGCGCCAGTCACGCAACTCACCAATCGTTTCGGTGCCGGTGAAGCCGGAGCCGACAACGACGATGGACAACAATGCCTTGCGCTTTTCCGGATCGTGCTCGACGGCACCCCGAGCGATGACGTCCTTAATGTGTTTCTTTAAGGCGACGGCCTGTTCCCAAGAACCTAACGTGAAGCCATGCTCGGCTACACCAGGGGTGCCGAAGTCATTGGGTTGCGAACCGATGCCAAGAATCACCGCGTCATAGGGATAGGCGCCGTGTTTTGTTTTTACGAGCTTGTTCGTCCGGTCAATGGTCGTAACGTCATCGGTGACCAGCTTGACGTTCTTGCGTCGGCAGAACAGGTGCTGCAAATCGTATTGAATTGCGTGTTCGTCGACGCGATCGGCGGCGACTTCGTGCAACTCGGTCATATAGGTAAAATAAGAATGGCGATCGATCAAGGTAATAGTAACGTCGCGATCCCGTTTAAAGTGTTTGGCCAGCCGCTTGGTTGCATAGACTCCAGCAAATCCCGCGCCGACGACCACAATGTTCTTCTGCGCCATGAATAACACCCCTCAATGAATGACGAAATAATTGCAAACCTTTGCATGCCCCAGTATACCTTTTTTAGTGCTGGTTTGTCCACAATTTCACACAGTCGCAAAAGTTAGGCAATTTGATGACAACCTTATCAAGCCGGCTATCGAGATGCGATGAATCCCGGCCAAAATGATGAGAAAGCGCTTAGAATTTAGCAACGACTGTTGATTTCCGCACAAGCGTCCGTTAGACTGAACTTGTGTGAAATATAACACAAAGTTTGACAAAAGAGTCAACACAAAAGGGGTAGAGGATATGAAATTAGCAAAGACTTTAAGCGGCGTGGGAATCGTGGCATTGTCCGCGCTGACGTTGGCAGCTTGTGGGAATAGTTCGAGTAAGGATTCATCGAGCAGCAAGGCCACAAGTTCCTCCAGCAAGAAGGCCACCAGTGCTAAGCAAACGGCCGGCGCCAAGTTGCAAGACGGGACGTACAACCTTGAGGAAACCGGGTATTCCCACGGCTACCGCGCCAAAGTTGGGATTACCGTTGCCGGCAACAAGATCACAAAGGCGACCTATGACTATGTTGATAAGGCCGGGAAGTCCAAGACCAAAGACGCTGCCTACGAAAAGCAGATGAAAAAGGTCACCAAAACCGGCCCGAAGGAATACATTCCTGCGCTGGCCAAAGCGTTTGTTGCAGCGCAAGCCAATACGAATGGCATTGAGGTGGTGACAGGGGCCACCGAGTCATCGCAGACGTTTAAAAACTATGCGCAACAGCTGGTGCAAGCTGCTCAGGCCGGCAACACCGCAACCATCAAGGTGGCGAACACCGCTAAGATGCAAGACGGCACCTATAAACTGGAAGAAAAGAATTACTCTCATGGCTACCGCACCGTCTTTAGCATTACGGTAGCTGGCGGAAAGATTACGGAATCAAATTATGACAACATCGACAAGAGTGGCAAGTCCAAGACTAAGGATGCCGCTTACGAGAAGCAAATGAAGAAGGTCAACAAGGTTGGCCCGGTGGAGTACACGAAGGCCTTGAACAAGGCTTTGGTCAGCAAGCAGAACCCGGCGGAAATTCAAGTCGTTTCCGGCGCGACTCACAGTTCTGACAGCTTCATCTTGTACGCGGAACAGTTGATTAACGCCGCGCAAGCGGGCAATACCAAGACCATCATGGTCGATAATGTCGTCACGGAATAGCAAGCAATCAGCGGTGGCCGCGGCTGCCGCTTTTTCTTTGGTCGCGGTGCTGGTACACTGGCCAAAATGGCATGAATTGGAGAGAACTGGAATGAAGAAATGGATTGCGCTGATGGCTACGGCGCTGGCGCTCGGGCTGGCTGGCTGCGGCAAATCCGCCGCCAAGCCGCAACTGCTTGAGACGCCTGATCAAGATACCCAGTTTCAAATGGGGACCGTGGTGACCTTACGCATTTATGATCGAGGCAAAAAGGCCGTGTTAGCTCAGGCGTTCAAGCGTATTACCACCCTTGCCGACGCCATCACGGTGAACCAAAAGGGCTCGGCGGTCGATCAAATCAATGCCGCTGCCGGCAAGCACCCAGTACGCGTGAGCAAGGATGTCTTTCGCTTGATTCAATACGCTAAGGCGTATAGCCAAAAGTCCAATGGGTCGTTTGATCTTGCCATCGGGCCGATCACTAGCATGTGGCACATCGGGTTCAACGATGAGCGCAAGCCCAGCCAGCGCGAAATTGATGCCGCTTTGCCCTTAGTTCACTACCAAGATGTGCAGCTCGATGTCGCTAAGCGTACGGTCTATCTCACCAAGAAGGGCATGCAGCTGGACCTCGGCGGGATCGCCAAGGGCTTCATCACCGATGAAGTGATCGACACGTTCAAGCAACATGGCGTCACCACGGCCATTGCCGACCTCGGAGGCAATATTTACGTGCTGGGACACAGCCCGAAAGGCCCCAAGCGGGACTGGACGGTTGGTATCCAGGACCCGAAGGAAAGTCGCGGCACGGCGTTAGGCACCATTCCAGCGGCAAATCAGACGATTGTTACCTCAGGAATCTATGAGCGGTACATGAAGGTTGACGGCAAGGTCTACATGCACCTGATGAATCCACGCACCGGGTATCCCTTCGATAACGAACTGATGGGAGTGTCGATTATCACTAAGCATTCCGTCGATGGCGATGCGTTATCGACGGCAACGTTTGACAAGGGCTTGAAGGCCGGCATGGCATTCATCGAAAAAGACACCAACGCCGAGGCAATTTTCATCACCAAGAGTAAGCAGGTGTATGTCTCGAGTGGCCTAAAGAACAAGTTTAAGCTGGTGAAGAATTCTGGATACAAGCTGGCCAACATCAAGGATGTGAAGTAAGTGAAAAAATGGGGCGAACTCGTTGAACTGCGTACTAAGCTGGCCAGTATTTTGCCGTTTTTGCTGGGAATTGGCTACGTTCTTGCCACCTGGCACCGGTTAAATCTGGTGAACACCATTTTGTTCGGCTTGGCGATGCTGGCCTTTGATATGGCGACGACAGCATTAGACAACCTCATGCATTACCGCCACGCCAAAGACGCTGCATACCGGCAACACGTCAATATTATTGGTCGTGCAGCACTGACCGAACACGCCGTGATTGCCGCCATCGTTGCGCTGGTAACCGTCGCGACCGGCTTGGGGTTGTGGCTGGTGTGGCGCACAGACTGGGTGCTGCTGGTGCTCGGAATGGCTTGCTTTGCCGTTGGGCTTGGGTATACGTGGGGGCCGCTCCCCTTGGCGCGGTTGCCGATTGGTGAAGTGTTTTCCGGGGTGACGATGGGGCTGGGTATTCCCTTCATTACGGTGTACGTGAATGTACCGGCAACTCGTTTTCTGGCGGTTCGTCTGGCCTGGCCAGACCTCAGCGTCACGGGGGCGCTGCCCGCGCTCGCGGGGTTATGTCTCATCGCCGTGATGCCCATGGCGACGATCGCCAACGTGATGCTGGCCAATAACCTGGCGGATCTCAGTGAGGACACCCGTAACCACCGGTTGACGTTGCCGATGTACCTCGGCCATCGCGCCAGCCGGGGGGTATATCTAGGCTTGGCCGTGATTGGCTATTTTGCGGTGGTAGCGGGGGTGGTCGCCCGGGTGTTACCGACGTGGAGTCTGGTGTGTGGGGTGAGCTTGCCAGCAGTTTGGCATCACGCCCAGGTGTTCATCGCGCACCCAGATAAAACGCAGACGTTTCACTTGGCGATTCAAAACCTCGTGCTGGCTAATGGTAGTTTGCTGGCAGGGTTAGTGATTGCGGCGGGGGTGAGCGCATGAAGCCGTATGCTCGATTAACGTGGCCCTTGTTTCTTGAATTGATTCGCTTGCCCGCCAAGCTGGCGAGTCTGTTACCGTTTTTGTTCGGGGTGAGTTATGCGGCATTGTCAGGCCCGTTGAATTGGGGTAACACGCTGGTGTATCTGATAGGGCAAATGAGTATTGCCGTGTTCGTTACAGGCTTCAACAACGTCCAAGATTTCTATAAAGCCAAGGACGTGGAGTACCGGCGCACGCAAAATATCATTGGCCGCGCGCACCTCAACCCGCGGCACATCTTGGCTTTGATGGGCGCGTTTCTGACGGTGGCCTGCTTGGCCGGGCTCGTGTTGGTCTGGCGCACCAATTTAAGTTTGCTAGTCATCGGCGGTGCGGGAATTTTTGTCGCGATTTTTTATACCTTTGGGCCGGTGCCGCTTTCCCGAATGCCATGCGGCGAATTGTTGGCGGGATTGTGTGAAGGATTTGGGACGATTTTTATCGCCTATTTCGTCAATCAAGTGCAGCCACCGGCGACCTTAACGCTGAGCTGGAGCCAGTTCAGCGGCTACCTGGACTTGGCGGTTACTCTGCGCTTGCTGGTCGTTGCCCTGCCAATTGTGATTCTTGATGGCACGGTGATGTTTGCCGATAACATTTGTGACCTAGATCAAGACGTGAAAAACCAGCGCTTCACCTTGCCTTATTACCTGACCAAGGCGCAGGCGTTGCGCATTTATCCTTGGCTCCCGGTGGCCGCCTTTCTCGCCTTAGTCGTCGGCGTGGCCGCTGGTTTGCTGCCATGGCCGCTCGTGCTCACACTGCTTACTGGGCCGATTGTGGCGCGCAACACCCGGGGCTTTTTGGCGAAGCAAAGCAAGATGGCGACTTTTGGCCTGGCCATCCATACCTTGTTGCTGGTGGCAGCCGCCGAAGTTGGCTTGTTGTGGGTAAGCCTGTGGTTGCGTAGTGGGGTAATCTTTGGTAATCTAATTGATTGACTGGAGGTAAGTTCATGACAGTGAAAAAAGTGGCGCTTGCCTGTTCAGTATGCGGGCGGCGGAATTATTTTGTGCCCGAGAATCCACGGCGCACTGAGCGCTTGACCTTGAAGAAGTTCTGCAAGTATTGCGGCAAGGTCACGGTGCATCAGGAAACCAAGTAAAGGCTCGCGGAGGCAACGATGAAATTCATTAAAAGCGTCTTTCAAATTATGCATGAAGTCACTTGGCCGACTGCCAAGGAGACCCGGCGCGACACGACAACGGTTATCATCACGTCGCTGTTGTTTGCGGTATATTTTGCCCTGGCAGATTGGGTCATCGTCTTGTTGTTGAACAAGTTTATTTTCTAGCGTATACTCTCAGTAGCGCAACAAAACCGTCTTTGACGGTTTTTTATTTTGTCAAGACAACCAATATAGGAGGATCATCACCGATGGAATCAGCTGAAAAGCTTTGGTACGTGTTGCACACGTACTCTGGCTACGAAAACAAGGTCAAGACCAACCTCGAATCCCGGGTCTCTTCCATGAACATGGATAACTATATTTTTCGGGTGATCGTGCCTGAAGAAGAAGAAACGAAGACCAAGGACGGCAAGGCGAAGACGGAAATGATCAAGACCTTCCCTGGCTATGTGCTGGTTGAAATGGTGATGACAGACGAATCCTGGTTCGTCGTTCGGAATACGCCAGGCGTGACTGGGTTCGTCGGTTCCCATGGTGGGGGTTCTAAGCCGTCGCCGCTGTTGCCTGAAGAAGTAGCCAAGATTCTCCACGAAATGGGCATGAGCACGCAACGCGCCAACCTGACCTTTGAGGTCGGCGAAACGGTCAGCATTATTGGTGGGGCGTTTTCCGGGTTGGAAGGTAAGATTATCGATAACGATGCGGACAAGCAAAAGCTTCGGGTGACCACGACCATGTTCGACCGCGAAGTGACGGCCGAAGTCGATTATGATCAAGTCGATAAGTTGGCATAACCCAGCAAGCGGCAGTAGCCGCTTTTTGTTTCGGCGAATCAAGAAAGGCACGTTATGAAAAATCGAATCCTGCATCGCGTTAGCGTCGGCATCGCCGCCGTTGGTATTGTTTTGGTGCTAGTGTGGACGTGGTGGATGCGGACGCCTGCCGGGGCGGTGCGTAATGAAATCCTGATCACCGGGCATCCGGTATTAGCTGCCACCTGTCACCCCAGTTACGATCACGCGGCCAGCGTCAGCGCCCATGCGAAGATTTGGACGCTAGCTAACGGAGAAGGCTACGTTACCGGAGACGGTAGCGCGCCGGTATCACGCTTTAAGATTAGCGGTGGCGCCGTGGGCTATTCTGCGCGGCCGCAACCGTAAGCCAAGCTTGCTTTCTTGCGCCTGACGTGATAGTTTATACAAGTATGCTTTGGCATACACGTGGGAGGCCAAATCGACTGGCCATCAAGACCACAGCACGGACTTAAGGAGGTTATGTCTCGTGGCTAAAAAAGTAGCAAATATTGTTAAGCTCCAGATTCCTGCCGGGAAAGCAACTCCAGCTCCTCCGGTCGGCCCTGCATTGGGCCAAGCCGGGATCAACATCATGGGCTTCACGAAGGATTTCAACGCACGGACTGCAGATCAGGCCGGTATGATTATCCCCGTCGTGATTACCGTGTACGAAGATCGTTCCTTTGATTTCGTCACCAAGACGCCGCCAGCAGCAATCCTGTTGAAGAAGGCCGCTGGTGTCGAACACGGCTCCGGCGAACCGAACACCAAGAAGGTGGCTAAGGTCACCAAGGACCAGGTGCGGCAAATCGCCGAAACGAAGATGCAAGACCTTAACGCCGCAGACGTAGAAGCTGCGATGCGCATGGTTGAAGGGACTGCTCGTTCCATGGGCTTCGAAGTCGAAGGCTAACAACAGTCCGGATCTTCAGTGAAAACTGAATGAATCAAGTGGAAGGGCTGCGGCCCGTTGACCACATTTGCAAGGAGGAAAAATCCAGAATGGCTAAGAAAGCAAAAAAGTATATTGAAGCGGCAAAGCAAGTCGAATCCGACAAGCTTTATAACCCTGAAGAAGCAGTCGCCTTGGTGCAAAAAATCGATTTTGCCAAGTTTGATTCGACGGTTGAGGTGGCGTACCGGCTCAACGTTGACCCAAAGCAGGCCGATCAACAGATTCGTGGCGCCGTTGTGCTGCCAAACGGAACTGGTAAGACCCAGCGTGTGATTGTCTTCGCTGAAGGCGATCAAGCAAAGGCGGCTCAAGAAGCCGGTGCCGACGAAGTGGGTTCAGACGACTTGGTCCAAAAGATTCAAGACGGCTGGTTAGACTTCGACGTCGCTGTAGCGACACCACCGATGATGGCTAAAGTTGGTCGTCTTGGCCGGGTTCTTGGGCCTAAAGGGTTAATGCCAAACCCCAAGACTGGTACTGTGACGATGGATACTGCTAAGGCGGTTAACGACGTCAAGGCTGGCCAGGTGGCCTACCGGGTTGATAAGGCGGGCATCGTGCACGCCCCAATCGGCAAGGTTTCTTTCACCCAAGACAAGCTCGTCGAGAACTTCAAGGCGATGAACGATGTCATTGTCAAGGCCCGTCCGGCATCTGCCAAGGGTCAATACATCAAGAGCCTCACCGTCACGTCGACCTTCGGGCCTGGCGTTCACGTCAATGCGGCTGAATTCTAAACTGATTGAAAACTAAACCCCACCAGGTTGCTGGTGGGGTTTTTGCGTGGTCAGAACGGATAGCCAGGACTATGGCCAACGGACTGAACAATACTTTGGAATTGTGGATAGGTGTACTGATGATTCGTGTCGACATTCCACGTCTTGCTCGCAAAGACGGCCAATTCAGGTTGGATATCTCGTGCCATGGTTGATTCTGTGGCTACGGTAGGATTATCTGTCCACATCGAAAGACAAGCCCCAAGAATTCGTGGATCGTCATCAGGTAAGTCGTTGGCTTGAAAGTTTCCCGGAGTCCAATTTGCGTAGATATTGGCTGCCTGCTTTGGAAAATCGAACCTGTGTAGTGGTCGGTGATCCGCTGCTGAATCCGGATGACGTAACGCGTAATAGAAAAACGGTGAGTTCAGGTTATACAGGCGGGTCAAACCTTGTGCCTGCAACTCAGCCACAGTTGCGATTGCCGGATTAAGTTCAGCCTGGCACCAGTAATCGACACCGATATACGGATGCATTCTAATTTGCTGTGGGGTCCCGTGTATTCCCCTAACGTCCCAGCATAATCCGTCGTTGAAAATACGCGGCTCAACGCCATGCGCGTGGATGAGCTCCGCGACTTGATTGAGCCAGTTTGCCCAGACGTCCTTCCAGGTTGTTTCTGGACCTAAGTGTTCTTTGGCGTACGCATTGAGTACTGGCGCGTACCGGTGTTCAAAAGGCGGACAATCAAATTCCATGTATTCGTCTCCGCCGAAGTGAAAGCTAGGACAATCCGCAAATAGATCAAGGTATTCGGTGATTAACGCGAAAACGTAGCGGGTAACTGCAGGGTCAGTTAAATCTAAGGCATCCGTTGCGCGTCCGCCAGCCACATCCCGTTGTCCTAGTTCTGGATGCACAGTCAAGATGTGGTCGGCATGTCCAGGTACGTCCAACGATGGCACGATGGTGATACCGCACCGGTTTGCTTCTGCAAGTAGGTCTCGGACGTCAGCCTTAGTTAAATAATCTGGACTGGTAAGTGAGGGATCGGTATCGCACGCGATGTGAAAGCCAAGTCGATCGGCAAAATGCAACTGCAACGTATTGATCTTCAGAAAGGCTAATTCGTGAAGCATGGCGATAAACCATTCTTTAGTAATGAACTTCCGACCTGCGTCAACTAATACGCGCCGTTCATCGAGTTTCGGATAGTCAAGGAGCCGACCAGCCTCTAGAGTGCCTGTAGTTAAGGATTGACACAAGGTGGCGGTGGCTCTCAGCCATGCCACGGGGCTGGCGCCTATAACGGTAACACCGGCCGTAGAACTAATGATAACGTACGTTTCTGGGCTACTTGTTTGACTCGTTAGGGTGCGCACAGGGGCGAGCTTCCAGGAGATATCAGTCGGCCGTGCTGGTTCTGTGACGATTGGGCACGGGAAACCGGTCGCCTGCCGCAAGGTTGCTGCAATCGACGTGAAGGTTGCTGATTCGGTGTCAGTAGTGATACAAAGGCGCATATTGGGAGTGGCACGCCACGCATCGCCAGGAGCGGGGGTGAAGGCTTGAGGTACAGGAACGATTTTTACTTGACTCACTGAGCTACCTCCAGCGTAGACTTAATCAAACCAACTACTTTGCATGGGCGTACCGCCACCACGATATGTCTGAGTAACGGTCTCCATTGTTTTAGGGGTGAGATTGATTACCCGGTAGCCGCGAGGAAGGTCTCCGTAGCAGTTATAACCAGAGACATTCCCATAAATGAGCGGAATACCCATATACCGGCCTTCGAAGTTATTGTCGTGATCGTGCCCACAGAAAATTCCGGCGATATGTTGATTAAACCGGAGGTGTGCAAATAAGCCAGTATTTAATTCAGGGCTGGCGATTCTTGGATTCATTTCCCACCACTTACCGGCAACGATATGTGTTGCTGCGTTTGCATATTCAGGTACCGGAATATGTAAGAACACCAAGTCGACAGTTTGCCCGGCAGTTCTTAGATATTCTGCGTGGGTTGCTTCGTACCACGCAATGGCTTCGGTTGATACCCAATCGTACCCTTCCACGTCGAACGGGGCGTTATCACCTGAATCAAAGATATATAAAACGTTAGTAATTTTTCCGGCTTGCCCAATTTCAACTGTATAACTTTCTTTCCCTCGAGGATCAACGTAAGCGTGTTGTTTAGTCACCCGATGAGTAAATCCAGTTTCGAGTTTGCGTAGAGCAGACCGATCAAGAGTCTGTTCAGAGTCATGGTTGCCATATGTGATTGCTAGGGGATAGTCCAATTCGTTAAAGATGTCCACAAGCGCTTGATATCCGCGTTGTGGCCGGTCAACACCATCGGACCAAATTAAATCGCCGCTAATGACAATTAAGTCTGGATCGACGAGTGGAATATTTTCCTTTAGTGCGGCGAATGTTGCCTGATCTTCGGCATTGAAAGGTGCTTCACCGATGTGGATGTCGGTGAGCTGAAGAATTTTGAAGCCTTGTTCGTTCATAGTGAGCATAGCTAATCCTCCTACTATTATTTTGAAATCGCTTATTTTGAAATCGCTATCATTTACCCTAACGGCCCGATCGCCAAGGCGCAAGTGACTGAGTGACATTTTTCATCGGGATTTCATAAAAACTTTGTCATTCAATCAGTTGAAAGCCTTTTCATGACAGTGCTACGCTAGAACACGTGAGTGAAGCACAACAATTTTTGGATGGAGGGACTCAGATGAAGGAGATTACTGTAACAGATGGGCAGCAGAAACTCAGCATGACGCAGATCGTTCTTGGTTCGAGTGACTATTTGAAACTAGACAATATGCCTAAGGTTAATCACATGTTTGACCTATATGTTGAATTGGGCGGTAACACATTCGATACCGCTCGGCATTATCGTGACGCGGAAAGCGTAATTGGTGATTGGATGAGCCGTCACGACCGCAAGGCCTTCAACATTATTACCAAATGTTGTCACCCAAAACGCGGAGCATTAGATGTGCCACGGGTATCACCAGAGAATATGCGGGCGGACTTAACGGAGAGTCTGCAACACCTGCAGACTGAGTACGTTGATGTGTTGCTCTTACATCGAGACGACCCTACTAAGCCGGTCGGGCCTTTGATGGAGGCCTTCAGCGCTTTGGTCGACGAAGGTAAGGTTCGGTTCTTTGGCGTATCGAATTGGACATTATCCCGGGTTCAGGAGGCGATTAGTTACTGCCGGGAGCACGGTTTGCACCCATTGTCGTTCAACAGCCCGAACTTTTCTCTGGCTAGTGTCAACCAGCCACGATGGGACAACAGCGTTACCGCAGACGATGAGATGATTGATTGGCACACGAAGACCCAGTTTCCACTGTTGTCTTGGTCAGCGCAAGCTGAAGCGTTTTTCGCCCATCGCTTTAAGCCTGAAGATGCAGACAATCCCGAGCTCAAGGAATACACAGAAGTCTACTTCAATGATTTGAACTGGCGGCGGATGAAAGTGTGTGACGCAATTGCGGCTAAACATGGTGTGAAGCCGATTCAGGTTTCCCTCGCTTATGTTCTCAATGCACCATTCCCAGTGCTCGCTACAATTGGTCCGGAAGAGGAATGGATGCTTGAGGAATCGTTTGAAACAGCTGAGCTTCAACTCACGACCCAGGAAGTGCAGGAATTGCGGAAAGGAGCACTAGACTGATGGTTGCAATAGAAAAAATTGCCGCCCAAATGTATTCCTTACGTGACGAATTGGCAGCTGACCCGGAGAACACTTTTATGACGTTGCATGAGATTGGCTATCAGGCGGTCCAGCTTGATGGAATGCGTGGTGCTAATCCACAAGTCATCGCGAAGTTATTGAAAAAGTACAACCTGAAAGTGGCTGGAATGCATTTGCACCATGAACGGTTCTTTACTGACATTGATGGCTTGGTCCAAGAGGCTTTGTTGTTTGGTAGCAAAATACTGTATGACAAATATATTGATGATGACCAGCAAAATGATGCCGGTTACCGGGCAACCCGTGCTCAGCTCTATCATGTTCAAGATGCATTGCGTCAATTAGGGTTTACGATTGGGCTGCACAGCCCGGAGTCAGACTATCCGGACCTTGTTGATGGCCAGCGAGTGCTGTCCTATATCACACAACCACAGAATGGGCTCAGTATTGTCGCGGAACCTGATACATACTGGATTACTGCAGCCGGGATTGATCCGGTGGAAGAGATCAAGCAGTTTTCAAACCGGGCGCCGGTGTTGCACTTGAAGGATTACAAGAATGGGTACCGGCCTAGTGATCCGCAGGACATGAGCCATAACCTGGTGGAGTTAGGGAAAGGGGATGTTGATCTTAAAGCTATCGTTGACTGGGGTGAGCACAACGGCGTGCAGTATTACGCTATTGAGCAAGATTTTTCGCAAATTGGCATGTTCAGCAGTATGCGTGAAAGTTTCGAGTATCTATCAAACCTGTGAGGAGAATGACTGATGAAATTGACGAAAATAATCGGCCTGGCCAGTATGGCCGCCGTCTCCGCCTTGGCCATCGCCGGCTGTGGCAACAAATCCAGCGACGGTGGGAAGGTTTCACTTTCCATCAATTACTACAACGGTGCGATTAGCAAACAAGCCATCAAGAACACAAAAGCCAAGTTTCCAAAGTACAAGCTCACGTTTAAGCAAGTGCCAGCTAACGAAGATTATGACACGAAACTTAAGGCCAGCCTCAGCTCGACATCTGCGCCTGACATTGCCGCTATCAATAGTAATATTGTCGACTATCTCCCGTACAAAGAAAAGTTTGTCAATTTAGCCGACTACGGCACTGATAAAGTGGCTGATCAGTATGTCGCGTGGAAGTGGGATTCAACCTTTGCCACTAAAGATTATCAAATCGCAATGCCAATCGACATTGGGCCAACTGCATTCATGTATAATGTGGCGAACTTTAAAAAAGCAGGTTTGCCAACCGACCCTGACGAAGTTTCCGCCGGTATTAAGAGTTTGGACGGTTATATGAGCTACGCCAAGCAGCTGAAAGAAAAAGCCAATAAGCCTATGTGGCTTGGTGCGGTGGCGCTGCTTCAAGAGATGGAACAAAAGATGACCAAAGATATGTATAGTGCCAATGGGAAGAAGTTAACACTTGGTGATGGCCAGTTGAAGGACGCCTGGGACTTTACTGTTAAGGGGTTAAAAGCAGGCTATATGTTTGGCGTCAAGGCTAACTCCAGTGATAATGTAAATGCCCAGCAAAAAGGGATGTATTCTGGGATGATTCAAGCCAGTTGGGGGATTGCTGATCTGAAGGAAAATGGGACGAAGAATAATTCCTGGTTGATCGCCCGTGCTCCTGGCGAACCAGCTAATTCCGGTGGCTCCTATCTGGCGGTGATTAAGACAACGAAGCACGCCAAGCAGGCCGCAGAAGTCGTGAAGTACCTGACCAACAAGAAGAACCAAGAAGCCAACTACAAGGAACTAGCATTGTTCCCATCGGTCAAGGCGCTGTATAACGACGATTTTAAGAATGTGACTGATCCATTGTTTGGGGATGAAAAATACAACAAGTATTTCATTGAATCCGCCAATGAGTTGGAGTACACCAAGGCAGATCCTCGGTCCACTGCTGTTCGCCAAATTTTCGAGAACCAGATGCAACTTGTGCAAGATTCCAATAAAAACCCTGATAAGGCGTGGAAAGAAGCCGTTGCTAAGGCGGAAGCAATTCAGTAGATAGAGCATAGGGGCTGCGTGGAAGCCCCTTTGTTTAACCGGCTAGCCGAGATGACTACTCGGCTTTGCCCGCGACGGTAACACTGATGTTGTCGTGGCGGGTGAAGTCGAGCGCACCGGTGGGCCTTGGTCTTGAAAAGGAAGTGACTGATCATGGAACTGCAGCAACCGGCTGCCACCAACAAGGAAAAGCGACATTTTGACCTTGATAAAGTGGCCCCCTACATCGCAGTTGCCCCTTTCTACATTTTGTTCTTGATATTTGGTCTGTTCCCCGTGGTTTTCTCAGCGTATTTGGCCGTTAGCAAATGGGATGGCCTTGGCCAAATTCAGTACTTAGGAATGGATAATTTTTCCCGCTTGATTACGGATATGGACTTTTGGCTATCACTTAAAAACACCCTCATCATTTGGGCGATTGGGACGATTCCGATGTTGTTCATGGCGTTGGTATTGGCGTTTTGCCTTAACCTTAAGTTCATTAAGCACAAGGAATTCTTGAAATCTGTCCTATTTCTGCCCAACATCACGTCAGTTGTTGCGATTTCCATTCTATTTGGTTTGATCTTCTCAAACTTTAACGGATTAGCCAATGGCTTGCTCGGCGTGTTTGGATTGAAACCAATTAAATGGTTGACCGAACCTGGGTGGGTACGCGTTGTTATCGCTTCAGTCAATATCTGGCAGTATACCGGTTACAACATGATTATCTATTTAACCGGGATTATTCGAATTCCTGGTGATCTGTACGAGGCAGCACGCATGGATGGTGCTAGCAATCCACAAATTTTCTGGAACGTCACAATTCCGCAACTCAAACCCATCATTTTATTTACGGTGATGATGTCGACAATTGGTGGGCTACAGATTTTCTCTGAAGCACAAGTGCTGGTGCCAACCGGGGCCACCCCACAAGGCGGCGCCATGACTATTGTGTATTACCTCTACCAAACTGCATTTACACAGCATCAGTTTGGTTACGGTTCAGCGATTGCTTGGGGACTCGTGGTAGTCATTATGTTTTTCTCGTTACTCAATTGGTTCATCACCACCAAGCGCGTGAAGGGAGCGTGAGCACATGGGAGACAATAAGCTATTTAAACTCATCGTGCGCGTATTTATTGGGTTCGGGGTGATTTTGTCACTATTTCCGTTTTACTGGATGTTCGTCATGGCTAGCAAACCCAATAGTGAGATTTACAAAACTCCGCCATCGTTAACGCTCGGAAATGAGTTGTTTAAGAATATCCATACAGTGTTCACCCAAACAACGTTTTTCCACTCTGTCCTTAATACCTTGTTTATTGCAATTACCTCGACATGTCTAATTTTGTTCTTCGACTCGCTTGCTGGTTTCGCGTTTGGTAAGCTTAAGTTCAAAGGGAAGGCCTTCTTGTTTACTTTCTTGATGGGGACCATGATGATTCCTGGCCAGCTGAATATTATCCCGTCATTTTACTTGATGGATAAAATTGGCTGGGTTGGGTCATACAAGGCCTTGATCATTCCGGGGATGGCCAATGCATTCGGGATCTTTTGGATACGTTCGTATTGTACGGATGCAATTCCGGACTCGCTACTTGAATCGGCCAAGCTAGATGGTAGCTCCATTTTTCGAACGTATCGTTCAATTGCTTTGCCAATCATGAAACCAGCTCTAGCTTTTCTTGCGTTATACTCCTTTATGGGCTCGTGGAATGATTACATGTGGCCATTGATTATTCTGAACGACGAAAAAAAATACACGTTAATGTTAGCGCTTACCCAGCTGAAAGGGTTATTTACAACCAATTATCCTTTAGTTATCACCGGTGCGTTACTGGCAACCTTGCCGTTACTACTGATTTTCGTGCTATTCAGCAAGCAACTGATTGCGGGGATAACTGATGGTGCCGTAAAGGAGTAGCCTAGAAGGGAGCCGCCATGAAAGTAGCCTTTGACCATTTTCAAGCACACTTAATGGACATTATCATCAGTAGCCTGTTGGCATTGCTAGGGGTCATGACCATAATCGGTACCGGCACCGGCGTGGTGGCAGCAATGATGTATTGGCGCCATGCCAATGGCCCGCAATGGCGTGCATTCTTTAAGCCGCGACAAGTAGGCCGAACTGTTCTCGTCACCATTAGTGGGCTGGTCGGCTACGAAGTGATATGGTTCGACCTTAGACTAGCGGCGCGATTAACGATTGCTTGGCGGCTTGGCATCTTCGCTATCACCATTGCGGTTGGGTACGTTGGTGCTTGTATTATTCTTCAAGCCCTTTGGCAGCTAGCGGCGGGTCGCTCCATTGATTTAAATGCCGCATTTTACCTAAGCTTTGCGTGGCTGCCAAAATGGATTGGCATTGGGTTTGGGATGTTGCTAGGTGGTGTAGCCATCTGGTTGTGGCCAGCAACTTGTGTGGTTGTGGCTGGGCTGGAAGCTTGGTGGCTGAATCGACAGCTGAGCCAAGGCTATGCACGGTTGGCGCAGTAATGGGGGTGAGAGCATGCGGCTAACGCAACGAGAAATCGACGTGTTAACTGCCATATTGCAAGCGCAGCCGGTGGGGCTGACTCAACTTGAGGAACAACTCGGGTTGACGGCCAACCAGCTACACTACACCTTCACTAAGATTAACGTTTGGCTGAGCGATAACGACCTGAGTTGGTTGGGTACGGACAAGGATCTTATCACCGTTGCGGAACCATTATTGGTTCAACGGGCCTTAACCAATTTTGTCGCTCATACAACACCGGAGCGTTTCCGATATACCAGTGATCAGATGCAACGCTTTATGTTTTTGACGCTCTTACTGTCTGAGCGACCGATAGCAATCAACCGGTTTGTTGACACACTCTATACGTCGCGTACGACAGTGGTGAACCTGCTTGATGGACTTCAGCATCAATGTGCTCGATTTAGGCTGACGCTAAAGCATCTCAATCGGCGGGGTTACTTAATTGAACATGATGGATTCAAGAAGCTGACGGTGTTTGTTCAGGTCTTGATTGACACGATTAGCATTCGAGAATTATTGGGATTTTATTACCGTGACAATATCTATTCGAAGATGGGCGAACTGTTATTGTTCAACTTGTTTGACCTTGACACGTTGTTCACCGTCATAAAGGAAACGCTGGCATATACTGATTCACTCACCAGCATTGATGACGTCGATTTCTTATTGCTGATCATGTTGAACTATCAGTATCGACAGGCTGTACAGCAGGACGGGGCGACAACCTTGAATGTCGAGGCGCTTGCTGAACTAGCGGGCGAAATCTTGCATAATGATCGACGCAGCTTGGATCCAGGCCAGCGTCGGCTGATTATTCATATAAACGTCGCGATGCAACGCGCATTTTCGCTTGATTTCCAATTTGACGAGGATTTTATTCGGATACTTAGTCGACACGTTCAGCGATTCCTGTTTAGACAAGCTAATCAGATTCAGATGAATGATATCGACGTGGCTCAGTTTATGCCAGAGTATGGTGAGATTTTTAACGTCGTCAAGGCGGCAATCGCCGATTATCCAGAATTAGCGACTGGTGAGATTACCCCCAGCGAGATCATGCTCATTGCCATCTATTATGCCAGTGCCTTTGAGCAACATGCGCAGCGTGCAGATGTTGAACCATACTTACTGGTCGTTTGTGCAGAGGGAGTCGCGGTATCTACAATCGTTAAAAATAAACTGGCACGCTTGGTGAGTGCAGATCATATCGACACCAGTTCTGTGTTTGATGCAACGGAGGCCAAGCTAACTCGGTACGATTTGATTATCAGTACCGTGCCGCTACCAGGCATTGATGCGGCTCGCGTGCTGACCATTGATCATGCCTTTGCCCCAGATTTGTTGCAACAAGTGCGACAACGACTGTCGCTGACTACAATTGCGCCGCCAGGAAATGATATCAATAAATTTGCAGCAATCATGGATGCCATTAACTCAACCAGTATTGGTGCAACTGAATTAGCACAACTGGAGATGCAAATTTTACAAATTCTCTCAGCTCCGGCGATTGCGAGAACAGCACTGGCAACCCCGTTGGTCATCAACCCGGCCTTGGTGGCCCGTGTCGAAGTAGGCATGACCTGGCAACAAGCCATTATGGAAGCGGCCAGCGGTTTATTGGCACAGCATTTGATTGAAGCGCATTACGTCCAGACCATTATCAACAATACGGTTCGCTTTGGCGCTTACATGATGGTTACTCCAGGGGTGATTTTGGCCCATGCGGGTGCGGAAGACGGGGTCAATGCAAATGCCATCGCTGTAACGAGTTTTGACCAGCCGATTCATTTTCCTGGAGAGAATACACCGCTGGTTCATGTGATCATCACGATCGCACTAAAAGATGACGACCCGCATCTCTTGATGCAAAAACTTATGGATTGGTTGCTAATGCCACCGACCCTGGAGCTGTTACGGCACTTTGAACAAAAAGCGACCGTGGTGGCCAAGCTGCGTGAGCTGTTTGGCGAAGGCGCACCGGCGCATTTGAAGGAGTAAACGAGATGACCAGAGAAGAGATTTCATTCGAATTAATTGCCCAAGCTGGATCGGCATTTTCCCTCTTGGTTGAGGCCTTGGGCGATGCTCGCCAGCATGAGTTTATTGCTGTTGAGGAGAAACTGGCTCAAGCAGAAACAGTGATGAATAAGGCCCACAACGTCCAGACGGAGCTGATTACATCGCAGATGAACGGCGAGGATCAGTCCGTTGATGTCTTGCTGGCACATGCACAGGACACGCTGATGAACACAATATTAATGTTTACCATCACCAAAGAATTTATTCACCTGTATGAAGAGGAGGCAAAACAATGACAAGCATTGCGATTGGCTTGGCCTGTAATCTAGGGGCTTCTACCAGTATTCTCGTTGGGAAAATGAAACAAATTGTCGCCGGGAGTCAAAAACTGGCGACAACCGATGTGCGCATCGATGCCTTTTCAGCCAGCTGTATTGACCCTGAGCATAACCCGTATCAGGTGATTATGCTTGCGCCGCAGATTGCCCATCGCGAGGCAGAAATCAAACAAAAGCTGGCAACGCACCCCGTGCCAGTTACGGTCATTAATGCCACAGATTTCGGCACAATGAATGCAGCAAACATTTTAAAAACCGCATTACGAGAAATCAAGGCGGCGGAGGCAAAGTAGTGAGGGTGACGACACGGCTTCAAGAAATCGCAATTCGAATACAACCGCGACTACTAAGCTTCGCGGGACGATTAGAGGCGAACCCGATTGTCTCAGGGCTTAAGCAGGCCTTTAGCGAACTCAATCTGCTATTGCTGGGGCTATCAGCTATTCTAATGTTGCGAACCTTCAATCAATGGTGGGGCCATTTTTCCGGTTTAGCAACGGTCTCCACTCAGGCTGCAACTACCATCTTGAGCGTGATGAGTCTCTTGTTCGTCGTGTTGTTGACTCAGGCCTTGATGAATTCTCGACCCGATGGTGGTGCCATTACCGTGGTGAATGTGGCAGCTTATGCGATTGTTAACGCACGGCTTCAACAAGTTGGTTCAGGCAATCCCTTCATCCTCGCCTGTGTTATGACTGCTGTGACCGTAGGACTGTGGGCGCTGCTAACTTGGGGTCAAAAGAAGCTCGCACCGATTGATTCACAACTCGCAGCTTTACGTCACTTTCTTGCCGTCTGCGTCGTTGCTGGATACTTGTTGGGCTTGGCCTGGATGATGCAACGAATTCCTGTGATTGGCATGCAAACAGCATTGGGGTGGTTGACCATGGATCACCCATTTTGGGTATTCGTCTTGGTTTTCGTCGAAATGGGTCTGTGGTATATCGGCATTAACGGATACGGCGTGCTTGCTCCGGTGGTATTTTTATTTGCCTATCGCAACTTAACGGTCGATCTTGGTGCTATAGCTAGCAATCGAGCGCCTCAAGCTATTCTCACACCAAATTTTTGGGATTACTTTTTAAGTTTTAGCGGTGCTGGATTGGTTGGGGCACTAGTCATCTTATGTCTAGTCAATCCGAATCCAGATCTGAAAAGGCTTGGTCGAAGTAGCTTTAGCTCGATTCTGTTTTCTGTATCGGAGCCCATATTGTATGGCCTACCCATCACGATGAACCCATACCTTTTGGTGCCGTTTCTTTTTGGCACCCCACTGTTGGGAGTCGCTCAGTGGTTTGTCTTCAAGTTGGGCTGGGTAGCATTGCCGGCTTTTCATGTTGCAGATTTGCCACTGCCTTTTTCGGTGTTGTTGAGCACGCTTGACTGGCGGTCACTGGTATTGGCGGCGGTAACGATTGCAGTGGCTACTGCGATGTATGCGCCGGGACTGATTCGCTGGAGCAAGGTTCGGCCGGCTGATACGTCTGATGATGACTTTACCGATTTAGATGTTGATTTTTAGGAGGCGTCATGACGAAAAACACGTTACGGTCGTTATTGAAGGTGTTCTTAGGCAACGCCGTTTTAGGCTTTGCATACGCGAAACTTTTGGTACCACACACGATTATTAATGGTGGGGTAACGAGCCTTTCATTGGTGCTGAGCTACTTTATCCCGTTACGAATCACTTTTTTCACGAACTTCTTGACCGTCGTGTTGTTACTGATTGGCCTGGCTTTTCTTGGTCGATTGTTTTTCTTTACTTCTTTGGCGAGTTCCCTGGCCTATATCGTGTTCTTCAACTTGTTCTACAACCTTCACTTTTCGATTCTAACCTGGTTTCCCATCGACTTTGTGATCGCAGTGGTTCTGATAGCCTTCGGGTATTACTGTTGTTTGTCTGAAGATTCAAGCACTGCTGGGTTAGACGTGTTTGCCATCATCTGTCACAAGTATTGGCCGCAAATTCCAACTTCGCGATACCTGAGATATTTCAACATGCTCGTTTTAGTCGCCGGTTTTGTTTCGTATGGCTGGCGGTCAGTTCTGATTGGGATTCTATTTTCGGTATGTTTCACTCAACTTGTTGGTTGGCTCACTCATGAGCATCGAGAGCCAGTTACCGCCCGAAATTGAGATGAGGAGGAAAGGCAATGAGCATGTTTTATCTACGTGACAAGCTGACTGCTCGGGTCAAGGAACTTGCGAACTATCGGCTGACACTGGTGTGTCCTATTACTGGTTGGTTGTGGTTGGATGATCCAACTGGAGTGGAAAAATACCCACCGAGCGATTGGACTTTAGCCAGCAATTTTGCCGTTGGTGATGAATGGAAAGGGCGAGATCGTTACGCCTGGGTTAAAGCCACTATTGCTTTACCTGATCAGCCGGAACTATACGTAGTACTGGACTTTGGTAAAAGCGATGGCGGTTACCTCTCTGGTTTTGAGGGGCTGCTGTTCATTGATGGAGTAATTGTGCAAGGGGTGGATGGCAACCACATGGAGGTGAATCTGACCGCTTGGCGGGGGCGAACCGTGGTTGTGGCGGTCCGATTGTGGTCAGGAATTGAAGGCGGTGGGGTGCCGAAAGAGCTTCACCACCGGTTTCAGCAAGCCAGTTTGATGCAGCGCAATCCCGAATGCGATGATTTATATTACTTAAGCAATATGCTTGTGCAGACTTTGGCTGTTTTGCCAGAGTCTGATCCTACTCGTTATCCGCTTGCCCAAGCGCTAGACGATGCTTTTATGACGTTGGATTGGCGTGCTCCGGGTAGTCATGCGTTTTTTGCTAGTGTAGGACGAGCTGATCAGCAGTTAAACGATGCAATTGCGGCGATGCCCAAGCAGGCCCAAGTAACCATCACGGCAGTGGGGCATACTCACATTGACGTTGCCTGGTTGTGGCGACTCAAACATACGCGGGAAAAGGCGGCACGTTCTTTTGCTACTGTCCTTGAAATGATGAACGAGTATCCTGATTATGTGTTTATGCAGTCGCAACCACAACTATATCAGTATGTTAAAGAAGATTATCCTGAATTGTTCGCTCAAATCAAGCAACGAGTGGCGGAAGGACGCTGGGAAGCTGACGGGTCGATGTGGCTAGAAGCAGATTGCAATATTCCTTCAGGAGAGTCCCTCACTCGACAGATCTTAGCCGGTAGCCAATTCTTCTCAAAAGAATTTGGGGTGGCGGTCCATTATTTGTGGTTGCCAGACGTTTTTGGTTATTCATGGGCGTTGCCGCAGATCCTGACCAAGAGTGGCATCACAACCTTCATGACAACCAAAATTAGCTGGAATCAGTACAATCGGATGCCGCATGACACCTTTATCTGGAAAGGAATGGATGGCTCTGAAGTGTTAACGCACTTCATCACGACGCCAGATCCAGAGGATGATAGTGGGTTAGAGGCACAGTGGTATTACACGTATAATGGGATTTTGACCCCGGAAACAGTGCGAGGTATTTACGAAAGCTATCAGGACAAAGCCATTAATCACGAGCTGTTACTGGCATACGGGTATGGCGATGGTGGAGGCGGGGTTAACCGGGAGCAAATTGAAAACCGGCGGCGCCTCGACATGATCCCCGGTCTTCCTCGGGTGCAAACGGGTAAAGCAGGTGACTATTTTGCCCGTTTGCATGAAACCATTGAGAAAACAGAAGGGTACGTTCACACCTGGGACGGCGAGCTATATCTTGAGTATCATCGCGGTACATACACTGCGCAAGCATTTGCCAAGCGGTTAATGCGGAAAAATGAACTAGGGTTGCGCCGGATTGAACTCCTATATTCACTGGCTGCGATTGCAACAGGGACAGTTTATCCGCAGTTGGCACTGAATCGGTTGTGGCGAGTCCTATTACGAAACCAGTTTCACGATATTATTCCCGGCTCAGCTGCGCACGACGTATATGTCGATAATCGGACAGAAATGCTAGAAATCAAGAAGCAGTGTCAGCTTTTGCAAGCAACATTGGCTGACGCTGATGAGCAGTTGACAATCATCAATACTGCAGGCTGGGCCGTCACCCAATTAGTGACATTGCCTGCCGCTTCAGGTTATGCTACAGCGACTGATGTGGTACCAAGCTGTAGGGTGAAGGGGCAGACGTATGCCTTAGTCACTGTGCCCGCATTGGGACAGGTAGTTTTACATGAGATCCGAAATGCAATGACTGAAATGCCGTTAGCTGACGTGACGACTACTGGGCTGACGACTGCCCGATATATTTTGACGTGGAATTTAGCTGGTGAGTTAACGCGAATCTATCATCGACGCAGTGGACGCGAGGTCCTAAATGGCACCGGTAATACTTTACAGCTGTTTGAGGATAAACCAATAAATTATGACGCATGGAACATTGATATTTTTTATCAGCAAAAAATGCAGGTGTTACACGCCGATAGCATTCGAGTAGTAGCCAATACACCGTTGATGGTTGCCGTAGTGTTCACCTATACCTTTGGTCGGTCTCACCTCACCACTGAGATGCGGCTGTATTCTCACACCGATCGGATTGATTTTGTCACCAATGTTGACTGGCACGAGCGCCAGCAACTATTGAAAGTGAAGTTTGACGTGAATATCCGTGCTAATGAAGCGACTTACGATATTCAATATGGCAATGTGAAGCGTCCAACGAACTGGAATACCAGCTGGGAGTATGCCAAGTTTGAAGTAGTAGGTCATCAGTGGGCCGATCTTTCACAACACGATTTTGGTGTAAGTCTCATGAATGATTGTAAATATGGCTATGACATTAAGGATCACACGATGCGCTTAAGTTTGCTGACGAGTTCAATTGATCCTGATCCTACTGCCGATCAAGGTGAACAACACTTTACCTATAGTTTGTATCCTCATGAAGGGGATTTTGTCGCGGGTCAAACCGTCCAGGCTGCATGGGCACTGAATGAACCGTTGACCGTCATGCCTGGAAAACTTGATCTTCCTAATATTCAGCTCACCACGCCTGCCCCTGTAGCTATTGATGCGCTCAAGCGAGCTGAAGATGGGCGCGGTTGGATTTTGCGAGTGCATGATTACAGTGGGGGGACTACCCCGATTGGCCTTGATATTCCCGGCATTACCTTATGGGATGAGACAAACTTGATGGAAGTCGATGATGGTAAGTTGCATGATATGCCGCTCTCGGCTGTTTTGCAGCCATACGAAATTCGGACGTTTCGGCTTCAGGAAAACTCACGGAGGAATTGATGATGATAGAGCCTTTAGCCCTTGGCGTAATTGGGTTAGGTCGTGCAGGTATGATGCACTTAAAGAACCTGTTAAACGAACCTAGTGTTAAGGTTGTGGCTGTGGCGGATGCCAATTTGGCTCAGCTCTCCTTGCCAGAGCAATTGCAAGCAAAGGTATATGATGATGCCTCAGATTTATTGGCGAATCCGCAAGTTAAGGCAGTGTGTATCTTTGCGCCAACAAATGCTCACGAGGGCCTCGTGAGGGCCGCAGCAAATGCTGGGAAGCACATTTTTTGTGAAAAACCGCTAAGCATGGCAGCCGATGAAGCGGTGAGTCTGGAACTGTTGCGGACCGTGAAGCGGACTGGGGTGCAACTGCAGATTGGTTTTAATCGGAGATTTGATCCGCAGTTTCAGATGGTCCATGACCAAACTGCTAAGGCAGCCCCGGCTGAGCGGCAAGTCGTGAAAATTACATCCCGTGATCCAGATTTACTTCCTCACGCCTTGATTCAAAAAATCGGTGGTTTAGTGTTTGACTTTACTATGCATGATTTTGATATGGCCCGTTATCTGATGGGCAAAAATGTGATTCAGGTGTTTGCGACTGGAAGCACACTGATTGATCCGACATTGCGTGAGATTGATGATGTCGACACCTTGGCCACGGTTCTCACTTTTGAAGACGGGTCGCTGGCGGTCATTGATAACAGTCGGCGAGCGGTATATGGGTATGATCAGCGCGTAGAAGTGTTTGGAAGTTTTGGTATGGTTAAGGCTGAAAACACATCGGGGTATACCGTCGAAGCGTATACAGATACTGCAATCGAACTACCAAAACCTTATCCACACTTTTCGAGTCGATATCAGTCCGCCTATCAAGCTGAGTTACGTGCTTTTGCCCATGCGATTCAAGTAGAGGAGCAGGTCCCAGTATCGGGGATAGATGCTTTAATGGCCCAACGTGTAGCCATTGCTGCAATGACATCATTGCACACGCATTTACCAGTTGCGGTTGATCCTCAAGTTCCAGTTCTATAATTATTGTCGCCAACGTGTCTTTCAAGTCGAGGGTGCTATGCGGATCCGAACGCAGTTTTTTTTATTTTCCGTCTTGCAGTCATTAGTAATCTTTCAGTACGATCCATTGCTGATTGTCGGCCACGTCAACACGCATTTGCGGTTAGAACTACTGGCGGGAGTCCAATTATTGGTGGCTGCTTCACTGGTGATTTGCAGTCTAGTGATGGCGCGCCGGTTTCCACCCCAACAAGTTGTTCAGATTGGCTTGATTTTCCGCATCGTCGCAACAATTTGCCTTTTAACTGCAAAAGCACCTAGCTGGTTCATTGGCGGGTTTCTGTGCTACCAACTCGTGGCACTCGGCTTAGATACCTATTATGAAAGTAGTGTGATGACGTGGGCGACTCAGCACCAACGGTCATTTGGCCATTTTCGTTTGTTTGGTTCTTTAGGCTATGCAACGAGCGGTTTGTATGTAACTGGATTGCTGGCAGTTACCGGCTCGCTTCGCAGTCTGCTGTGGTTCATTCTTTGCGTAAATTTGGTGTTGCTAGTGTTAAGCTCAGGGCACTCTGAGTTGTTGGTGGTTACCCCTCGAGGAATTAATCATGGCCGAGAATCGCAAATGGTTTGGCAAAGTTGGGTGGTCTTAGCTCTGGGCACAGCGGTAATTACCTTACCCAACTCATTCGGTTATTTGCTGACAGCCTATCTTCGACAAGGATTTCATGCATCGCTACTGCAGGCTACAGCAATGGGCAGCGTTGCGTTACTCCTGGGATCTTGTGTGTCTGAGATGTTTGGCTTTTATATAGTTGAAGCCCTCATCATCCGTCTGGGTGCAACTCGCGTCATTTCGCTGGGAGTAGGCTTGGCAGTATGTCGTTGGTTCATAGCTGCAATTGCAACGAGTAGCAGACTGTTTTTAGCAACATATTTGCTGCACGGTGTCAGTTTTGCGTTTATCTATGTCGGAACGGTCAGCTGGCTGGTAAAGGTGACCGGGCGGGTCGCCGGCGAGCTGGCAACTCGCTTTGTATTGATTGCCAATATTATCGCGATTGGACTTGCAAGGCTGTATCCCATCATGCTTGCAAAATGGCCGATTCACACACTGTTTTGGGGATATTTAGGATTTTGCTTGATGACGCTTGGAACTTTCATGATTGTCTTGTACCGTGCACCATTGCAGCCTCTGAACTCAGATAAATGAGTTGACGCGCCCCTCATGCTCATGCTATGATACTCGCTGTGAGATTTTCACTCTGCCTAAGACTCAGGTGGCGCAAGCCTTAATATCCTGCCGAGGTGGTATCGGGTTTCGTAGATACCTCTGTGTCTTGGTAGACATGGAGTTTTTTTATACGAAAAAACTTCAACTTAACCGACAGGAGGTGAAAAACATATGAGTGAAACGATTATCGCTGCAAAAGCCAAAATCGTTGACGGCATCGTCGACCAGTTCAATGCTGCTAAAAGCGCCGTGGTGGTTAACTACCGCGGTTTGACGGTTGATGAAGTAACGGCACTGCGCAAGGAATTGCGTGATGCTGGCGTCAAGATGGAGGTCATCAAGAACACTTACCTGCGTCGGGCGGCTGACAAGACCGGCTATGAAGGTTTGGATGATGTCTTTACCGGCCCGACTGCCATCGCGTTTTCTGACGAAGACGTCGTTGCGCCTGCCCGCATCATGGCCAAGTTCGCCAAGCAATTTGACGCCTTGGAAATCAAGGGTGGCTTCATCGAAGGTAAGGTCGCTAGTCTCGACGAAATTACCGCTTTGGCGACGCTGCCAGACTTCGACGGCATGGTTTCCATGCTGTTGTCCGTTCTGCAGGCACCTGTCCGCAACCTCGCTTACGGCATCAAGGCCGTGGCCGACAGCAAGGACGAAGAACCCGCTGCTTAATGCATCTTAACTACACAATAAATTGGAGGATTTACTCATGGCTTTGAACACTGAAGAAATCATCGAGCAAATCAAGGGCGCTACGATCCTTGAATTGAACGATCTCGTTAAAGCAATCGAAGAAGAATTTGGCGTTACTGCGGCTGCTCCTGTTGCCGCTGCCGGTGCTGCTGGCGCCGATGACGCTGCTGCTAAGGATTCCTACACCGTTGAACTGACCGAAGTTGGCCAGGAAAAGGTTAAGGTTATCAAGGAAGTTCGGACCATCACTGGTTTGGGCTTGAAGGATGCCAAGGGTCTGGTTGACAACGCACCTTCCTCCATCAAGGAAGACGTTGCCGAAGACGAAGCCAACAAGCTCAAGGAACAGCTTGAAGCCGTTGGTGCTACGGTTACTTTGAAGTAATCAATTTCGAGTTTAGAACGCCTTGCGGTTGCCATTCGTGGTGGCTGCGAGGCGTTTTTGTGTGTCAGGGACTAACAGAACTGTCATGTCCAGTGCTTGGGGGTAATCGGCTGGTATAATAACCACAGGAGAAACTTGGAGGTAGATCTGTGGGTAAACGTATTTGGCATTGGTTTAATGCACACCTGACCCTGTTTAAAATTTTGTTTGTGAGCTCGGTGCTCGTCTTCGTTGTCATCGAACTGGGTCGAATTGCTAAGGACTTGAATGGAGCAGCGGTGCAGGCGGCGTTTGCCACGCAAAGTCCGTGGTCGCTGGTGGTGCTGGCAGTGGTGGGCATCTTGGCGGTGACGCCGATGCTAAATTACGATTTCACGATTACGGCCATGCTCCCAGGCGATTACAAGCCGGCTTATGTGGTGCGCTCCGGATGGATCGTTAACACCTTCACCAATATCGCCGGATTCGGTGGCTTGCTAGGCGCCTCGTTGCGAGCAAATTTCTACCACAAAGGTGCAACCCAAAAACAGGTTTTGTACGCAATTTCGAAAATTGCGTTATTTCTTCTGGCGGGGTTGTCGTTGTGGTCATTGATTGCCTTAATTATGATTTTTGGCGTTGGGATCGGAGCGATGTACAGCGGCTACTGGATCTGGCTCATCGGGGGGGCTGCTTATTTTCCTGGGCTGATGCTGGTCACTCACCTGACCAACGCTGCTTTTTTCGCTGACCTACCGCTGAAACGAGAGCTCCGGTTAACGTTGGGGTCATTCTTGGAGTGGGGGGCCGCCGCCTTCTTCTTCTTGCTCATCGGGCGGTTGCTGGGGGCGGATGCACAGTTGCTCCATCTCTTGCCGCTATTTTTCATTGCCAATGTCTTGGGCGTGATTTCAATGGTGCCAGGCGGCCTAGGCTCGTTCGATGTGTTCATGATCCTTGGGCTGAGTGCGGTCGGCGTTAACAATAACGTGGCTGTGGTGTGGCTCCTGTTTTATCGGCTGTTTTATTACGTCATTCCGTTTGCCATCGGCGCACTATTCTTTGCGCAAGACCTCGGCGTGCGCATTAATGCCCGCTTGGAAGGACTGCCACACCAGGTGCTCCAAAAAATTGCGCACGTGGCGCTCGTCGGGTTCATGTATTTCTGTGCGGTCATGCTATTGCTGCGTGGGGTGGTACCGGATGTCGCGATGGCCAATCGCGTGTATCAACACCTGTACCCTTTCACCTTTGTCTTCTTGAGTCGAGTGACTAACATCATCATGGCCTTTGTCATGTTGGGGTTTGCTCGAGGCGTGGCCAACCGGGTGAAAAAGGCATTTTGGCCGACCATCATTATTCTGGCGATGGCGACCGTCGCCTCGATTCGCCGGGAGTACAGTTTAAAATTTACAATTCTATTGGTCATCGTCATGGCATTGGCCCTGCTGGCCCGAGGCGAGTTAACCCGTCAGCGGATGGATTTTCCCTGGGGCAACCGACTAATTGACGCGGGAATTTTTGCCGTGACTGGATTGTTTTATGCCGTGGCGCTGTTTTACAATTTACCAAATATTCACCATCGTCACCCGATTCCCGATGTGTTCTTTTTTCCGTCTGAGCACATGTGGGTCGCAACTTTCGTCAGCGTCGTGGTGGCAGCCGTAACGCTACTGATTATTTACCGTTACCTGGCGAGCCCCTATGTGCCACTTGGCGAGCCTGTTGATGCGGCGCGTGTACAGGCGCTGGTTGACCGTTTCGGTGGCAACGCCGTCTCACATTTGGCGCTTTTACCTGACCGTGAGTTGCGGTTTTACCAAGTCGATGGCGAAGACAGCGTAATGTTTCAGTTTCGTAAAAAGGCCGACAAGCTGATTATCTTAGGTGAACCGGTTGGTGACGTGACAGCATTGATTCCTGCGATTCGCGACTTCATTCGCGCGGCCGATGCTCAGGATTTATCGTTAGTGTTTTACGAAATTAGCGAAACGCTGACGATGCAGTTGCATGAGTACGGGTTTGATTTCATGAAGTTCGGCGAGGAAGGCTACGTTGATGTTCAGAATTTCTCGCTGGCAGGGACCAAGCGCAAAGGGGAACGCGCGCTGATCCACAAATTCGAGCGCGAGGGCTACACTTATTCGTGGCTGAAGCCGCCGTTGACTGAGCAGACACTGCGGGAATTGCGGATGGTGTCGGATGACTGGTTGGCTGGGCGCCAGGAAGATGGATTCTCTTTGGGGTATTTTGATGACCACTACCTTAACCAGGCGCCCGTGGCTGTGATGCGCAACCATAACGGCACCATTGTTAGCTTTGCGTCAGCGATGCCGACCGGGACGGCGACGACCACCAGCATCGATTTGATGCGCTCGAGTACCGATGCGCCTTCTGGTATAATGGACGGGATGTTCGTGAACCTGTTCCAACAGGCCAAGGCGGATGGTTTTGCCACCTTTAACATGGGCATGGCGCCACTGGCCAACGTGGGGCGCAGCGACTATGCATTTTTGGAAGAAAAAATGGCCCACCTGGT
This sequence comes from Lacticaseibacillus nasuensis JCM 17158, assembly GCF_001434705.1. Taxonomy (GTDB): domain Bacteria; phylum Bacillota; class Bacilli; order Lactobacillales; family Lactobacillaceae; genus Lacticaseibacillus; species Lacticaseibacillus nasuensis. The sequence goes on along the minus strand of NZ_AZDJ01000032.1, from coordinate 79,442 downwards.
GTATCAATACGGTTACCGCTTCTACGGATTTCAGGGGTTGCGATCGTACAAGGAAAAATACGTGACGCACTGGTTGCCGAAATACGTGGCTTACCGCAAGCGCAGTTCGCTGTTATTCACGTTGTTGCAGATCTTGTTGGTGGTCAACCAACGGCAACCCAGCGGTCCAGTTGCTTTTCTCCAAAAACGGCTGGTGGCGTTATCGAAGCTTGGGTATTGGCTAGGCGGTACAGATAAATAAGGAGAGACATGAATCACTATTACACGAATGATCCCACGCTGGCGCATGATGAGCACCAGTTCAGCTTTGACCTCGCAGGGGCGACACTACAATTCACTGCGGATAACGGGGTGTTTTCCAAGCGCACGATTGATTACGGCTCACGAGTCTTAATTGAAACGGTGGCGACGGCGGCCCCAACAGGTGACATTCTCGACGTTGGCTGTGGCTACGGCCCAATTGGCTTAGCGTTGGCTAAACGCTGGCCTGAGCGTCAGGTGACGATGAGTGATGTGAACGAGCGCGCGCTGGGTCTGGCCAAGCGCAACGCCGCCGCCAATGGAATTTCAAATGTGACCATTCTGGAATCTGCAGCATATGCCGCAATTTCCGACAAGTTTGGGGTGGTCGTGACGAATCCACCGGTGCGCGCGGGGAAGACGGTGGTGACCGAGATTATCACCGGCGCCAAAGCGCACCTGCTACCAGGGGGACAGTTGTTTGTTGTTTTGCAAAAAAAGCAAGGGGCCCCAAGCGCCTTACGATTAATGCAGGCAACCTATTCTGAAGCCAAAGTCATCAAAAAAGACCGCGGCTACTATATCTTGTGGGCACAGGCGGAGTAGTCGGATAATTGGCGCAAAAAAATGGGATTGTGGCTGAAGCAATGCGCTTCGGCCCAATCCCATTTTATTCGCCTTGTAACAGCAGGTAACACAGCACGAGGTCGTCCATGTTCTTTAAGGCGAAGCCGGTGCGTTGTTGGAATTTTTCGATGCGGTATTGTAAGGTGTTGCGGTGAAGGTACAAGGCCTTGGCGGTCGCAGTGAGATTGCCTTGATTATGGTACAAGGCGGTAATTACCGGCGCCATGTCGCTGGTGGAGCCGCGCAGAAGGCGGCGCAACGCGAGCAAAATGCGGCTGTGGCGGCGGGCTTCCTGCGTATAATACGCGAGCGCCGATTCCTGCAAGGTGCTGATGCGGGCGGTATTTCCCGCTGCCAGTTGCACCTCTTCTGCGTACATGGCTGGCAGGTCAGCATCGGTGGGCCAGCTCCGGCCAATATAGGCGCGGGTGCTCGTGTCAAAATCGCCATCCAAGGTATCGAGCATTCCGGCTAAATCGCTGCGATCAATGAGCAGTTCGCCGGCGGGTTCGACGATGGCGCCGCGATTGGTAGTGGCAAAAAAGCCGCTGACCGGGCCGGCGAACAAGCTGGTGAACGCCTCCAGCCATGTCTCGGGATCGCCGCCGGTTTGGGCAATCGTGGTGGTGAAGTGAATCAGGCGCACGGGGTCAGTGCTTGGTGCAGGCCCTTGGCCGAGCAAAAAGCGTGGCCAAGGGGCAGTCGGCGCTGGCGCCGGCTGCAAGGTGGCCACTAAGGCCCGCTCCCGGTTTGTGAGGCCGGTGTTGGCAATGGCGACGACCTGACCATCGACGGTGACGGGAATGCTATCGGCTGGAAACGGTGGTGTTTGATAGATGGTGAACAGCTGCTGCAATTGCGCTAAGTTTGTCACGCAGGTTGGCCTCCGGGTGAAGAATCGTTAAGATGATTGTAGCATGTTTTTTCTGAGGTGACAGAATGGACCGGGAGCAGATTGAAGACTACATGGGGCTAGCACTGGCGGAAGCCAGGGACGCGGCCGTGATTGGCGAGGTGCCGATTGGCGCGGTGGTGGTTCACGCTGGCCAAGTGATTGGCCGCGGGCACAATCTGCGCGAGCACGCCCAAGACAGCACGCTGCACGCCGAGATCATGGCGATTCAAGAGGCGTGTATGACGTTGCACACCTGGCGGCTAGAGGATTGTGATTTATTCGTGACTCTAGAGCCCTGCCCGATGTGTGCTGGCGCAATGATTAATAGCCGGTTACGCACCTGCTATTTTGGCGCCCCTGATCCAAAGGCTGGCATGGCGGGGACGCTGGGTAACCTGCTGACTGATGCTCGGTTTAACCACCAGGTGCAGGTGGTGGCAGGCGTTCGGCAGGACGAAGCAGCGGCACTGTTGCAGGATTTTTTCCGGGGAATCCGCGCCAAGCGCAAGGCAAACCGGGCTAGGCAAACGCCGCTAAAGCGGGTATAATATAAATTGCCGTAAGGCCTTGAGGCAATGGCGACCTTCTGAATCGTGTCAGGTCCGGAAGGAAGCAGCACTAAGGTTGGTTCACCATGTGCCTTAAGTTTATGAGCAATTAACGCCCATCCCTCGTGGATGGGCTTTTCTTTCGTCAGCTTGTCTGCGAGGAGCGGGCGAGATATGGTAAACTGGTTGGCAGACAGAAAGGGAACGGTGAGCGCGGTGAGTTATCAAGCCTTATATCGAGTCTGGCGGCCACAGACTTTTGCCGATGTGATCGGTCAAACGGCCATCACCCAAACGCTGAAAAACGCGTTAGTGAGTGGGCAAACGAGCCACGCCTATTTGTTTACCGGGCCACGAGGCACAGGGAAGACCAGCGTGGCGAAGATTTTGGCCAAAGCATTGAACTGTGAGCATCTGACGGATGGTGAGCCGGATAATACCTGTGCCAGTTGCGTGGCGATTAATGAAGGTAGCCTGACCGACGTCATCGAAATCGATGCTGCCAGCAACAATGGTGTCGATGAGATTCGCGACATTCGCGACAAGGCGAAGTACGCTCCGACGCAGGCCCGGGTGAAAGTCTATATCATCGACGAAGTGCACATGCTGTCCACCGGCGCCTTCAACGCCTTACTGAAAACTCTTGAGGAGCCACCGGCACACGTCGTCTTCATTCTCGCCACGACCGAGCCGCAAAAGATTCCGGCCACCATTCAAAGCCGCACCCAACGCTTTGATTTTCGGCGAATCACCAGCAGCGACCTCGAGGCGCGAATGCGCTACATCCTCGACGACAAAGGTATCACGTATGACGATGCGGCGTTGGCGGTGATTGCGCAGGCGGCTGAAGGCGGCATGCGTGATGCGCTATCTATTTTGGATCAAGTGTTGTCTTTTGGCGACAACCACGTCACCGTCGACAATGCGTTAGCCGTGACCGGCGGCGTGGCGGCAAGTGAACTCGGCGCGTTGCTGGCGGCGGTGACCGGTGGCGATACCGCCGGCGGGTTAACCGCAGTGGCGAAGTTGTTGGCCCTAGGCAAAGACGCCGGGCGGCTGATTGAAGACCTGATTGAATACCTCCGCGATTTGCTGGTGTACCAACAGGCGCCAGCGCTCGTCGCCGCCACCGATGCGGCGTTGCGGGATGAGCATTTCAAGCCGTTAGCCGAAACGTTGAGTGGTGACCGGATTTACCAGATGATTGCCGTGCTCAACGAAACTCAGCAGCAGCTCCGGTTGACCAACCACCCGGCGCTGTATCTACAGGTGGCCACCGTGCGCCTAGGGGCGACGAGCGCTTCTGCGCCAGCCGCTGAAGCAGCCGGCGCGGCCCCGGCTGAGCTGGCGCAACTGCAAGAGCAGGTGACTAAGTTGCAACAAACTGTCGCTAAGCTCCGAGACGGTCAGGCCGTGGCGCCGGTGGCCGTCACGCCGAAGCGCCCTAAGACGTCGCCGCAGGTCAATACCGCCAAACTGAATCCGATTCTGGCGGCTGCAACGAAGGCCGATCTTGCCGCAGTGCGTGACATTTGGCCGGATCTGTTGAGCATGTTGACCGTGACCAAGCGGGCGATGATGAAGATTTCCAACCCCGTAGCGGCCAGTCCCAGTGGGGTCATCGTCAGTTTTGACTACGATATTTTAGTTGAACGGGCGGAAAATGACACAGCGTTGATGACCGAGCTCGAGGCGGGGCTCACACGATTGATGGGCAAGGAACTGAGCATCGTCCTGGTGCAAAAAGATGCTTGGCCAAAGGTGCGCAAGGCTTACTTGGCCTCGCACGGTGCCCCGCAACCCACGGCAAAGCCCACAGCACCAAGCGTGGCAAAGCCGCTAACGGATTTGTTTGGGGACCAGGTAACAATCGAAGACAATTAGAAAAGGATGGATGACAATGGCAATGCGTGGCATGGGCAACATGGGCAATATGCAAGGCATGATGAAGCAAATGAAGAAGCTGCAAACGGAAATGACCGCGGCGCAGGACGAACTGAACCAAACTGAGTTCAGTGCGACCAGCGCCAGCGACATGGTAACGGTGACCTTCACCGGTGACCACCGGCTCAAGGATATCGCCATCAAGCCCGAGGCCATCGATCCTGATGACCCTGACATGTTGCAAGACCTGATTATCGAAGCCGTCAACGCCGGGTTGAAGGCGGTTGACGATGCCACCCAGGCGAAAATGGGCAAGTACACCCGCGGCCTGTAAGGCGGCAAGGAGACCATATGCAATATCCAGAACCAATTGCAAAACTGATTGATAGTTACATGAAACTCCCAGGAATTGGCAGCAAAACCGCTACTCGGCTCGCATTTTATACGATCGATATGCGGACGGATGACGTTGACGCCTTCGCCAAGAGTCTGGTAGCAGCCAAGCACGACCTGCACTATTGTTCAATTTGTGGGAACATTACCGACGACGATCCTTGCGAGATCTGTCGTGACTCCGGGCGCGACCAAGGCACGATTCTCGTGGTGGAGCAGCCTAAAGACGTGATGAGTATTGACCGAACCGGCGATTACCATGGCTTGTACCACGTCCTGCACGGTGTGTTGTCTCCTATCGATGGGCGGGGCCCAGACGACTTGAACATCGCCAGTTTGATCAAGCGGCTACAGGCCAATGCCACGGTGCATGAAGTCATCGTGGCGACCAATGCCACCCCTGAAGGCGAGGCCACGGCGCAATATTTGTCACGGTTGATCAAACCGGCTGGCATCAAGGTGACGAGGCTGGCGCACGGCTTGGCCGTGGGCAGCGACATCGAATACGCCGACGAAATGACCTTGTTGAAGGCCGTGGAGGGACGCACTGAACTGTAGGGAGGGACACCATGTTTGGGAAGCATAAAGCGGTGATTAAACCTAACGCCGATCGCGAGTTGTTGGCGACCGTGGCTCGGGTGCGGGAATCGCTGAACCGGACCCGCGAACTGGCCGCCACGTTTCGTGAGGCCGATCCCGCGGTGACTGCACAAATCTCGCTGCAAGGCGCATTATTCGATTTTTTGTACCGCGAAGCGCGGGTGCGTGCGGTCAGCGGCGATTTGGTGGCAGAACAAGCGGCGGTCAATCAATTGCGGCAAAATCGGTAGTCACGTCGGGGGAAGCCTCGGCGTTTGTTTGACTCGCGGTGGTTCGCGAGTGCAATTCTGCTTGAATTCAAGTAAACTGAAGTTAGTACGGTGAGAGGGAGTTGCGGTGTGGCAGGAACATTCATTACCTTTGAGGGGCCAGACGGGGCCGGTAAAACCAGTGTGTTAACGGCACTTATGCCCGAGTTGGCCCCACATTTGGCTCAAGCGGTGCGCCTGACTCGGGAACCTGGCGGCGCGGCGATTTCTGAGCAGATTCGCCAAGTCATTCTCGATCCGCAAAACGGCGCGATGGATGCGCGCACCGAGGCGCTGTTGTATGCCGCATCGCGCCGCCAGCACTTGGCCGAAGTTATTCAGCCGGCGCTAGCGCGAGGGGAGGTCGTGATTTGCGACCGTTTCGTGGATAGCTCTGTCGCCTACCAAGGCGCGGGGCGTGGCATTGGCGAAGAGGCGGTGCTGGCGATGAATCAATTCGCCACGGCTGGGCTGACCCCGGCGTTGACGTTGTACCTCGACGTTCCGTCGGCGGTGGGACTCGCGCGGATTCAGGCCCACCGTACCGGGCAATATGATCGGTTGGATCAAGAACAGCTGGCGTTTCATGAGCGGGTGCGCGCTGCGTACCTGCGCTTGGCTCAAGCACATCCCGACCGGATCGTCACCATTGATGCCACGCAGTCGATGACAACGGTTGTCGCGGCTTGTTTGGCTCAACTCCACCGATTTTTTGGTAGCACCTGGCAGGCTTAAGCGCAAAAGGAGGAAGTTCTTATGAAGTTGATTTTGGCAATCGTGCAGGATAAAGATAGCAGCTTGTTGAGCAGTGAATTCATCGATAACAACATTCGTGCCACGAAGTTGTCGACAACTGGGGGCTTCCTGAAGTCCGGGAACACGACCTTCCTCATCGGGATCGACGACGAGCGTGTACCAGAGGTGCTTCAGATCATCAAGGACACCTCACAGACGCGCGAACAGTTCATGACGCCACCGGTGAATCTCGACACCACGTCCGATTCGACGATGGCCTATCCGGTTGAGGTGCAAGTCGGCGGCGCCACGGTGTTCGTGCTGCCGGTTGACGCCTTTCATCGCTTCTGATGGCCGTGCCGATTACAACGCTGCAGCCGCAGCTGGTGCAGGCGTTTCAACACATTATTACCCACGGTCAGTTCAGCGCGGCTTACGTGTTTGCCGGGCCGGCGGGAACGGGGAAACAGGCGTTGGCGACGTGGATCGCCCAGCGCCTGTTTTGTCAAAATCTGCAGGATGGCGCACCGTGTGGCCATTGTCCAGAGTGCCAACGCATCTTAAGTGGTAATCACCCCGATGTGTTGACCCTGGCCACGACAACCCAGTCGATTAAAGTGGCAGACGTGCGGGCGTTGAAAGAAGAAATGAGCAAGTCCGGTGTGGAAGGGGCCAACCGGGTCTTTATCATTCCAGACGCGGACAAGATGACGCCAGGGGCCGCCAACAGCTTGTTGAAGTTTTACGAAGAGCCGGTGCCTGGGATGGTGATTATTCTGACCACAGCGGCGAAAAATCAGCTCCTGCCGACAATTCTGTCGCGCGCACAGGTGATTAATTTTCCGCAGCCGGCGCGCTCGGCGGTGATGGCCCAACTTGAAGCCGGCGGTGCCACCAAGGCTGACGCGGCACTGGTGGCACATCTGACCGCCGATGCGCAAGCAGGCAGTGAACTGCTTGCTACGGGCTTGTCGACCCAGCGCGAACGAGTGGTGCAGTGGCTAAGCAAGGTTGTTGCCCGCGACCCTGAAGCTTTTGTGTTGGTGCAAACCCAGCTGCTGCCAGTCGCCAAAACGCCAGTGGCGGCCAAGCAGATTGTCAGCTTAATCGCGTTAGCGTATGCCGATGCGTTGAACCGCCACTATGCAGTCACCGACGATCTCGCCTATGGTCAAGAGCCGGTGATTGGGCAGTTGGCGGAGCTGGCTGCTCGTCAGCTCACGGCGGGGCTCACGGCGGCACTACAAGCGCAGGTACGGCTCACGCAAAATGTGTCGTTTCAAGCAGCGGTTGGGGCGCTGGCAATTCAGTTAATCAGCTAAGAAAGGGACAATCGTGGAAAAGAAAGACTTATACGACGGGTTCGTGCAGGTGGAACAGGATTTACAGCGCACGATGACGGCCATGGCGCGCCTAAAGGCTGACATGACCAACGTGTTGGAGCAAAATGCGGAACTGGAAATCGAAAATAAGCATCTTCGCGAGCACCTACAGGAATTGCAAAACACGGACCATCATTCCACCGGTGCCGAGGAACTCTCAAAGTCCAAGGCCAATCTCCAGAAACTTTACGAAGAAGGCTTCCACGTTTGTTCCGTTATGTACGGTCAGCGGCGCATCGACGATGAATCCTGCGCCTTTTGCCTGGAAGTCATTTATGGTGAGCACCGGTGAGCGGGCGGCAGGCGAGCTTTGGCGCGCACGATACTGGCACGCTATACCTCGTGCCGACGCCGATTGGCAATCTAGGGGATATGACCAGCCGCGCCGTGGAAACGCTGCGCACAGTGGCCGTAATTGCCGCCGAGGACACGCGCAACACCCAGAAGTTGTTGAATCATTTCGATATTGCGACCAAGCAAATCAGTTTCCACGAGCATAACACGCAGGCACGGATTCCCGAACTCATCGCGAAGCTGCAGGCGGGTGAGGATATCGCGCAAGTCAGCGATGCCGGAATGCCGTCGATTTCCGATCCGGGCCACGAGCTGGTCAATGCAGCTATTGCGGCGGATATTCCCGTGGTGCCGTTGCCCGGGCCAAACGCGGGGCTCACCGCCTTGATTGCCTCGGGGTTGGTGCCGCAACCGTTCCTGTTCTACGGATTCTTACCGCGCAAGGCCAGCGAGCAACGAGCGGCTTTGACCGAGCTGGCGTGCCAGCAAGCGACGATGATTTTCTACGAGTCGCCGTATCGCGTCGTCAAGACCTTGGGCGCCATGCAAGCCGCATTCGGTGACCGGCAGGCGGTGGCTGCGCGCGAGCTCACAAAGCTGCACGAGGAGTTTTTGCGCGGTAGGCTTAGCGAGTTGCAAGCTATGTTAGCTGACACGGCGCGCGGCGAGTTTGTGGTGATGGTGGCCGGGGCGCCGGCAGCCACACCGCAACCGTCCACCGTACCGTTGGCAGAGCAGGTGGCGGCCCAAGTTGCCTCGGGCCTGACGCCGACTGCTGCAATCAAGGCGGTGGCCAAGGCCAATGGTGTGAAGAAGCAGGTGGTGTATGCCGATTATCACGGGCTGACACCCGCAAAGGAGTCACAATGAAGTACGAAGAAAATTATCAGATGCCATTTTTCCTAGCCACGCAAAAAGGCACCGCGAGCTTGGCCACCCTGGTGAACATGTTGTTGCTTGGCAGCGAGCATCAACTCGACGCCGTTGATGCTGGCATCGCCGCGCTGGGCAAAGAAGGTGCCGGCTGGGTCATCACCCAGTACCACCTCGACGTCACCCGCATGCCGAAAATGGAAGAGCAAGTCGTGCTGGGTACAGAGGCCGTCAGTTACAACAAGCTCATGACCTACCGGGACTACTGGCTACGCACGCCGGCCGGCGATGAGCTGGCGCGAATGAGTGGGGCCTGGGTGATGATGGACCTCGCCACTCGCAAGATTATTCCGATTAAACCGAATTTTGCCGAGAAAGTCGGTGCGGTGGCTGATTCTCATGTGCGTCGCTTTCCGCGCATCGGCAAGCTCAGTGCCGTGGATGCGGCGGCCGATTACCGGGTGCGCTATTTCGACATCGATGGCAACGGGCACGTGAACAACGTGCATTATTTCGAGTGGATGGAAGACGTGCTGGGTGGTGCGTGGCTAGCCAACCATGAATTGGCGACGATGGACATTAAATACGCCCGCGAAGTCGCCGCTGGCACCACACCGAGCTCACAGGTGCAAATTGCCGGCTTGACGACCCATCACCGGATTGTCACCGGAGACACCTTGAATGCCGAAGCAACCTTAACTTGGCGGCAACATTAGCGCGCAGCTTGCGCGCTTTTTTAATACCGGCGAATCTCTGGTGGGGTATAGTCACGCATGAAGGTGGCGATAGTGGCTAAATCGGCGCTGAAGCACAGTTTGGCGCGATCGGTGGCGGTAAGAAATCCTGCGCTCACCATTTGGTCGAACATCGCTGCTAACGGATCCCAGTAACCGGCGACGTTGTAGAAGGCGCAAGGACTGGCGTTGTCGCCGATGCGTGCCCAGGAAAACGCCGAACTGATTTCTTCCAGCGTTCCGGGACCACCAGGCAAGGCGATGCAGCCGCGGCTCAGCGCCAGCATCTGTTGCTTGCGCGTGGCCATGTCCGGCGTGATGGTGAGCTTGATGCCGGGTAAGGCCACGCCGCGTGCGAATAAGTTTTGGGGCAGGATGCCGATGACCGTGCCACCTGCGGCCAGGCACGCGGTGGCGACGGTGCCCATTAAGCCAAACCGCCCGCCGCCATACACCAAAGTGTGGTGGTGGGTGGCGAGCCACTGGCCAAGCGTGGTCGCGGCTTGCGTGAAGCGCTGATCGGTACCGCTGGCGGCACCACAAAAGACGGCAATGTGAGTCATAGATTTTCCTCCCAAGGGCCGGCCGGTAAGGTCAACTTGACATCCGCCAACGGACTTACGGCAAAGTCGGCGGCGGTTTTGACTGTTTTGCCGAAGTTATCGATGAGGCCATGCAGCTCCTGCGCCGCATGAAGCGGCCAGGCGTCCACGGCCTTAGTCTGGGCGCGCAACTTGGCGTAAGTCTCCGCCGGTTGGCCGAGCCAGGTAAACAGGCGACGACAGTAATGATCGGCGATAAACGTGGGTTGATCAAAGACGTATAGGCGCATGGCGTCAGCGGTTTCCGGACCGATTCCAGGCAGTGCCAGCAGTTCTTGGCGTAATTGGGCAGGTGGTAAGGCGGCAATCGCTGTGAGGTCGTCGTTGCGCGTTGCCAACCACTGTCCGAGCGCCAAAATTGCGCGGGCCTTATTGCGGTAAAAACCGCTGGGGCGAATCAAGGGTTGTAGTTGGGCCGTGCTTAACGCGAACAGTCGGCGAGGCGTGAAACCGGTGGCCGCTCGCAAATTGGCCAGGGAGGCGGCGACGTTGCGCCAGTTGGTGTTTTGCACGAGAATGGCCCCAACGAGAATCTCGGTGGGGCTGTCCGCCGGCCACCAACCGGACGGCCCGAGGATGGTAGCAAGACGGGATTCAAGTTGCGACAGCGTGATGGTCTGCATGATTTACCTCCACGTGTAGCTTACGCGCGTTTGGCGTGGCCGTCGAGAGGGGGTTGCGCGTTGTGCCCTGGTACAGCATAAAAAAATCCCACCGCATTGCGGTGGGGCATTAAGGGAACCTCAAACTGCGAGGTGGTTTGGTTACGATGGTTTAGTGTACGCGGGTTCTCTGAAAACAGCGGGGCAACCAACTAAGAAAGTTTAGAGAGATTCATGACAGAATCATGATGAAAACAGCCAGACCCGAACATTTACTTTTCCTGAAAACCAGGTATACTCCTTGTGTACCATCAAATTCAGAGGAGTAGGCCCCACCGCGTTAAGTGCTGACGGAACGGAATGTGAACGTCGGACGAAGACTCAGTCGCGATGGTGGGGCCGCATTCGCCTAACATAGGCGTCTCCCACTAGGAGGCAGCATCATGGTAAGTTTATCGTTTAGTAGTCCGCGGGTCACCACCCGCACCACCGTCGTCATGGCCATGCTCGTCGCAATGAGCGTGGTGCTGGAGCGGTTCAGTTTTGGCACCACCTGGTTGCAAATTGGCCCTGGTATTTTCGCCACGTTATTAATGGCGTATTACCTCGGACCGTGGTTGGGGGCTGTGGCCGCTGCCATCGCCGATCAGCTGTCGACCATCCTCAGCGGCGGACCGAATTTCCTTGGCTTCACGCTGAGCGCCGCGTTAGCTGTAATGATTTACGGCATCTTCCTGCATGAACAGCCGGTGACGGTGTGGCGGATCCTGTTGGCCACCATCTTGGTCGTCGGTATCGTCTACACCGTGCTCAACACGCTGTGGGTAGTGATGCTCGGGGCCAGCTGGAACACCATCTTGATTCCGCGGGCGATCAAGGAACTCGCGACCTTGCCGATTCAGGCTGGGCTCGCGTATGTCACGTTAAAGGCCGTCGCGCAAATCAAACCGCATTTAGCATAACTTCGGAGTCGTCGCAGGTTGCGGCGGCTTTTTCTTACTAAAAAACAATGGTAAACTGGACGTCTGGAGGATTAGGACATGCAACTATTGGCGTTAGACACATCCAATCAGGCGATGAGCGTTGCGGTGATGCAAGATACCACCGTGATTGCCGAAACCACCATCAATCATCGCAAAACGCATAGCGACCTGTTGATGCCAACGATTCAGCAGTTGCTCGCCGCCGCGGAATGGCAAGCGGCAGACCTCGACCGCGTTGTCGTGGCGGCGGGGCCGGGATCGTACACCGGGATTCGCATCGCCGTGACTACGGGCAAGATGCTGGCGTACACGCTTGGCATCGAGCTGGCGGCGGTGTCGAGCCTCGCCGTGTTGGCTGCCGGTGTCACGCACACGCATGCCATCATCGTGCCGTTAATGGACGCGCGCCGTCAAAATGTGTTTGCCGGTGGCTACCAGTGGCGCGATGGGGAGTTGTTACCCGTAATTGCCGACCGGCACCTAGCCGTGAGTCAATTGTTGGCCGAGCTCGCCTTGTTGCAGCAGCCGGTGGTGTTCACCGGGGTGGACACGCCAAAGTTTGCCGCGGCTTGCCGCCTGCAGCTCGGCGGCCAAGCAAGTTTTGCCGATCCGGTGTCCAGTTTGCCGCGGGCTGCTCGCCTGGGTTTGTTGGGGTTGCACGCGCCGCTGGCGGACGCCATGACCTTAACGCCACAGTACCTGCGGGTGACGGAAGCCGAGCGGCAGTGGCTGGCAACGCACGATGATACGGAGCATGAGCCTTATGTTGAGAAAGTTTAAATCTTGGTTTGAGGGCGAACCACCTGACACCTTGCGTTTCCCCATGCAGACGCTGACGATTCGCGACACGGTTTACCAGCTGCGGCGAATGGGGGAACCCGATGTCGATGGGGCGCTAGCAATCGAACGGGCGATTTATGCCGATACGCCATGGGACCGGGTGGCATTTTTAGCGGAATTGCGGAAGGTGCAGCACTCGCTGTACTTGGTGTTGACGCATGACGAGCACATTGTGGCTTTCATCGGCTGCTGGTTCACCAAAGCCGAGGCCCACGTCACCAACATTGCCGTGGCCCCGAGTTGGCAGCGGCGCGGCATTGGCCGCACGCTGATGCACACCATGATTGCGCAGGCCACCGCCATGGGGTGCGCGGCGATGACGCTAGAAGTGCGTACCGATAACGGCACCGCGCAGGCGTTGTATCATGCCTTGGGCTTCACCGACGGGCGTATTAAGCGAGGGTATTATGTGAGCGACCATGCCGACGCGATGGACATGCGCCTGGGGTTGTAGAAAGGACGAACGATGAGTCAACGGGAATTGATCTTGGCGTTTGAAAGTAGTTGCGATGAAACCAGCGTGGCCGTGGTGCAAGACGGCACGCAGATTCTGAGCAATATCATCGCCACGCAGATTCATAGTCACCAACGTTTTGGCGGCGTCGTGCCTGAAGTTGCCAGTCGCCACCACGTCGAGCAAATTACCGAGTGTACCGATTTGGCGCTGCAGGAAGCCGGGGTGACCTACGCCGACCTCACTGCCGTGGCCGTCACCTATGGCCCGGGACTGGTGGGCTCGTTGTTAATCGGCGTCACCGCGGCGAAGACTTTGGCCTTTGCGCATGGTCTGCCCTTGATTCCGGTGAACCACATGGCCGGCCACATTTATGCCGCGCGCTTCGTGGCGCCGCTGACTTATCCGTTGCTGGCGCTGGTGGTGTCAGGCGGCCACACCGAGCTCGTGGTGATGCGCGCGGCTGGTGAATATGAAATCATTGGCGATACGCGCGACGATGCGGCCGGTGAGGCGTATGACAAAATCGGCCGGGTGCTCGGCGTGCCTTATCCGGCGGGGAAAACCGTCGATGAAATGGCCCATGCTGGCCATGACACGTTTGATTTTCCGCGGGCCATGCATGACTCCGACGACCTCGACTTCAGCTTTAGCGGCTTGAAGTCGGCGTTTATCAACACGGTACACCATGCGGATCAAATCGGCGAGACGTTGGATCGCAATGATTTGGCCGCAAGTTTTCAAGCCGCCGTGATCGACCAGCTGGTGGGCAAAACGCTGATTGCCTTGCGCCAGCATCCCGTGGCTCAGCTCGTGTTAGCCGGCGGGGTAGCCGCTAACCGGGGCTTAAAGGCGGCGCTTGAAGCCGCTTTGGCTCGTGAGTTTCCGGAGACGACGTTGCTGGTGCCACCGGTGCGCCTGACCGGCGACAACGCCGCGATGATTGGTGCCGCTGCACACATCGAATTGGCCCACCAGCATTTTGCCGACGCGACGTTAAACGCCGTGCCGGGATTGAATTTTCAACATGCCTAACCAACAGCCGGCTGACCCGTCTCGTGCAGTCGGCTGTTGACTGGTCAGCGCGCGTGGTCAGGTGTATATTTCGGGCAGAAAAGAGGCCTGGGGGATGAAGCGTTTTCGGCTTTATAACTACGGCGCCGTCGTCGTATCCGTTGTGGTGACCGCGGTGCTCATGGCTGTGGCGCCGGCTCATGTGGTCATGCACTTCAACGGTGCAGGGGCCGCCGATAGCTGGAGCGGCCGGGCGGGGTTGTTACTGGAGCCGGTGTTGCTCTTGGTGATCGCGCTGATTTGCGACCGCGTCGCGTTGCTGCGTCGCCGCCGAGTTGGACTGGAAAGTATGCCGACGGTCACGTTTGGCGAGTGGCGGCTGGTCAGTTTTATCGGCATTGTGCTCGTCGTCTTTGTGCTGTTGCAGTGTTATCAAGTCGGGTTATTGCGCTGACAGTCTTAGATGGCGCTAAAAACCCCGCAGCCTGAAGTCAGGTTGCGGGGTTTTACTAGTGCTGCTGAAGTTGGTGCGTTTGCCAGGCGAGCGCGCCGGCCATCACCACTGTCAGCACCAACAGGTAAACGGGGTAGAGGCCGAGGCTCGTCCTGCCGGCCAACCAGCCAAAGATTGGCGGGGCGAAGGTGGAGCCGACATACGCCGATGCCATTTCAATGCCGATGACGGCTTGCGAGTTGGCGGCACCGAAGTCGGTTGGCACCTGATGAATAATCGTGGGATAAATCGGGGCACAGCCGACGCCAATCAGGAGCAACGCCATCATTGCCACGTGGCTTGGCAACGGGAACAGCAACAAGGCCCCACCCGTGGCGAGCACGCCAATGCCACTCCAAATCAACGCTCGGTCGCCGATGTGGTCGGCGACGACGCCGGCGATGAAGCGGCCGACGGTGATGCCGATGTAAAACAGCGCGGCGGCCCTGGCGGCGGTGGCGAGGTGAACGCCACGGCTAGCCACCAGATAAGAGGCGGCCCAAATGCCGGCCGTGCCTTCAATCGCGCAATAAGCCAGAAAGGCAATCAAGGCCTGAGGCAATCCGGGCAATCCGCGGAGTTGGCCGCTGGCACTAGTTGGTGCAGTCGCAGTGTGGCGTTCATGCCACAGCGGCAGGCTGGCAAACAAGGCGATGGTCAACAGCGCTTGAACGATGCCGATGGCCAGATAGCCGCTGCGCCAGCCGAGGTGATGGGTCAGTGCAAACCCCATCACGTTTGGACTGATCGCGGCGCCCAGTCCCCAGCACATGTGAAGCCAGTTGAGCTGGCGCGTGGAATAGTGCAAGGCGACGTAATTGTTCAACGCGGCGTCCACGGCGCCGGCACCGAGACCATAAGGCACCGCGATTACACACAGCCAGATAAAGCTTGGCGCCAGTGCGAACCCAAACAGCCCCAACGCGGTGGTCATGACCGACACGGCGGTGACCCGGCCGGTGCCGAAGCGCCGGTTCAATCGATTGGACAACAAGCTCGAGATAATCGTATTGGCCGAGATGATCATGGTAATCAGCCCCGCGTAGCTCACGGGCACTCCGAGTTGTGCATGCATCGCCGGCCAACCCGCGCCGATGAGCGAATCGGGGAGCCCGAGGCTAATGTAGGCCAGGTAAATAATCGCCAGTAATAGTGAAAACATTCTCTGCTCCTAGGATTCCAGTTCTTCTAACGCTTCTGCCGCTTGTTCCCACGCGGTTTCTGCCTCATTGGTGGCGGCAGTGATGGCGTCGAGCTTGGCTTGTAGTTCCTGCATTTTGACGTAATCAGTTAACGCTGCCGGGGCGGCCATGTCGGTTTGCACGGCGGCGGCTGCTTCTTCCAGCCGCGTCAGCTCGGCTTCCCACTTGGCGACTTCACGTTCAAGTTTGCGGTGGTTGCGCTGTGCTTCTTTGGATTGACTGTACGCCGTGGCGGCCACCGCGGGAGCCGCTTCTGCAGCTGGGGCATCTGCCGCGGCTTCTGCGGTGGTTTCGGCGAGCTTTTCTTGATAGTAGTCCCAGTCGCCGAGGTAGGTGGTGCTCCCAGTTGGGGCTAACGCGACAATGCTCGTGGCGAGGCTATTGATGAAGTAACGGTCATGCGAAACGAACAAGACGGTGCCGGAAAAATCGGCGAGGGCTTCTTCCAAGACCTCCTTGGAATTAATGTCCAAGTGGTTGGTCGGCTCGTCCAGCACGAGAAAGTTGTCGTGCATCAGCGATAGCTTCGTTAGCTCCAGCCGCGCTTTTTGGCCGCCGGACAAATCGGCGACGGTTTTGGTGATGTCTTCGGCGTCGAATAAGAACGCGGCCAAGGCGGCGCGGACGTCTTTTTCCAGCATGGTCGGATGCTCGTCCCAAATCTCGGCGAGGACGGTTTTGTTCCAGTGTAGTTGGTGTTGATCCTGGTCGTAGTAGCCGGTGGTGACGCCGGTGCCAAAGCGGGCTGAGCCTTTGAGGAAGGGAATTTGGCCGAGGATGCTTTTGAGCAACGTGGACTTGCCGACGCCGTTGGGGCCGATGATGGCGATGCGGTCGCCTTTGTTCACCGCAAAATCGATTGGGCCGGCCATGGGCTTGGCAGCTTCATACCCCACCGTCGCGCCGCGGACCTGAAGCACCTCGTTGCCACTTGTGGTGGCCGGCGTGAACTGGAAGTGGACCGTCTTCTCGCGGCCGGCGGGGCGGGCTAGGCGGGGCATCTTCTCGAGTTGTTTGCGCCGAGCTTGGGCCTGCTTAGTGGTGCTGGCGCGGACGATATTTTTGTCGATGAAATCTTGTAGCTTGGCGATTTCTTCCTGCTGTTTTTCGTAGGCTTTCCACTCCAGCGCCAGGTTTTCGGCCTTTTGCTTTTTGTAGCCGGTGTAGTTGGTGGTGTAGTGGACGGCTTGGGTCGGGCCGAGTTCGTAGACTTCGGTGACGACGTGGTCGAGGAAGTACTGGTCGTGGCTGACGGTGAGAATGGCGCCGGGGTAGCCACGCAAATAACCTTCCAACCAGGTCAAGGTGTCGATATCGAGGTGGTTGGTCGGCTCGTCGAGGATAATCAGGTCGTGGCGCTCCAGCAGCAGCTTGGCCAGCGCCAGGCGTGAGCGCTCGCCGCCACTTAATGTGTGAATGGGTTTATCATAAGTGGTGTCGTCAAAATGGAACCCGTGTAAGACGCCGCGAATCTCGGCGCGGTAGCCGTAGCCGTTTTGCTCGGTGAAGTCGTGTTGCACCTGGTCGTATTGGGCCAGCACGGCGGCGCTGGCGTCATGGGTGAGCTGTTTTTCCAGGTCATGCATGCGCGTTTCTAGCGCCATCACCGGGGCAAACACGGTCAACATTTCGTTGAACACGGTATTGTCGCCGGTGAGGCCAGAGTCCTGGGCCAGATAGCCCAGCGACAGGTTCTTGCTGGTGGTGACGTGGCCGGCGTCGGGGGGATTGATCCCGGCGAGAATTTCCAGCAGCGTCGTTTTGCCGATGCCGTTGGGCCCGACGAGGCCGACGCGGGCGCCGGTTTGCACGGCGAGGTTAATGCCCGTGAACAGGTCGAGGCCATTGAAGCTGCGGGCGACGCCTTGGGCTTGGAGGATGATCATGCGAAGGCTTCCTTCCTAATAGAGTCACTAAGTCTAAATATAGCATATTCCCGCCGGCGGCTTGTGAAAAAATCCGAACAAGCTCCGGCCAATTGCTTGCGTTCACCCCCTGAACCAGTTATTATCAACATAGTATGACTTAAAATCTTGCAAGAATGCTTAGGAGGCACATTATGGCGGAAACAATGATCCCAAAGGCAACGGCTAAACGACTCCCGTTGTACTACCGCTACCTGACGTTTCTCGCCAATGCCGGCACGACGAAGGTGAGCTCCACCGAGTTGGCCGAGGCGGTAAAGGTAGATTCGGCGACAATTCGGCGCGATTTTTCCTATTTCGGTGCGTTGGGGAAGCGCGGCTATGGCTATGACGTCATGGATCTCATCAAGTTTTTCAAGAAGATCCTGAATCAAGACAAGCTCACCAGCGTTGGCTTGGTCGGCGTCGGCAACCTGGGGCACGCCTTGTTGAACTACAACTTTCGGCAGACGAATAATATTCGCATCAGTGCCGGCTTCGATGTGAATCCCGAGATCGCCAACACCATTCAATCCGGCGTGCCGATTTACCCGATGGCCGACATGGTCACCCAGCTGCGCGAGCAACAAATCGAGATTGTGATTCTCACCGTGCCCACCGATGCGGCGCAGGCGATTACCAACGACTTGGTGAAGGCTGGCATCAAGGGCATCATGAACTTCACACCACTGCGCATTTCCGTGCCCAGTTATGTGCGCGTCCAAAATGTCGATTTGGCCACCGAGTTACAGACCTTGATTTACTTCCTCCAGCATTATGGCCCGACATTAAACGATGCCGAGCTCGGCGATAACTAGACGACAGAACCACCCGAATACTTCCGGGTGGTTTTTTTGTGCCTGCGCTTGTGCTT
Organism: Lacticaseibacillus nasuensis JCM 17158; assembly: GCF_001434705.1. GTDB lineage: Bacteria > Bacillota > Bacilli > Lactobacillales > Lactobacillaceae > Lacticaseibacillus > Lacticaseibacillus nasuensis. The sequence continues at coordinate 61,021 of NZ_AZDJ01000032.1, read as the reverse complement.
TGAAGTGTACTGTGTATAATAGTACACGTAATACAAAAAGGAGGCTGCCGATGGATGATCAACGGTTCGGCCAGTACGCTTATTACGAGCGGCTGGTTTTGCAAATCAAGCAACAAGTCGTGCAAGGAATCCTACAACCCGGTGACAAGCTCCCCTCGGTGCGGGACATGGCCAAGCAGGTGCAACTGAATCCCAACACCGTGGCTAAGGCCTATAAGCAACTGGAACTCGATGGCACGGTGCAGGTGCAACCGGGTAAGGGTTCGTTCATCGCGGCGCACACGATGCCGGCAGCGGCCCAGGTGGCCGAGCTGCACCAGCGGTTTTCGGCGGTGGTGTTAGCGGCCAAGGCGGCGGGGGTCACCACCGCCACCTTGTGTGAATGGGCCAAAGAACACGACCAGGAGGGGTAGCATGCAATTAACGGTCAATCAACTCAGTAAAACCATCGCGGGCGCCTCGGTGCTGCGCAATGTGAACTTCACCTGGCAGCCAGGTGAAATCGTCGGCTTAGTTGGGCGCAACGGCGCGGGGAAAACCAGCCTGATGCGCACCATGATGAATCAGTATCTGCCAGACGCCGGCAGCGTGGCGATCGATGGCATGATGTTTGCCGAGCAACCTGCCGCGCGGCAACAACTCATCTATATCGATCCGGCCAATCTCTTTTTCAAGCGCTATTCGCTGCGGCACATCGCCGACTTTTACGCCATTGGCTATCCAGGCTTTGACCGCGCACGGTATGAAGCCCTGCTGGTCGATAATGACTTGGCGCCGACGCAACAATTTCGCGCCTTGTCCAAGGGCTATCAAGCCGTTGTGGTGCTGGCGCTGACGCTGGCATCGAATGCACCGTTCATGATGCTCGATGAACCCTTCGACGGTTTGGACCTATTCGTTCGAGAAACCATCGTTAAGCTGGTGATTGCCGAAATCGCCGGCGGTCAGCGCGGGTTCCTGATTGCGTCGCATAATCTAAACGAACTTGACGGCTTGGCCGATCGTATCTTGTTCCTGAAGAATGCGACCATCGACCAGACGATTACCTTGGAAGATTACCGCGAGCACGCCGTGAAGCTGCAGCTGGTATTTCCTGGGAAATCGCTGCCGCCAATCGTGCACGAAGCCGGTCAGGTTATAACGATTTCCGGGCGAGTGGCGACGGTGGTCTTTCCGGATTACACGCCGGCGGTGCAAGGTGCCATTGAGGCGGCCAACCCCGTGTTAAACGAGGCCTTACCGTTGACGCTGACGGATCTGTTTCGCCATGAATTTGCTAAGGAGGATGGCCAATGAAACAAGCAAGTGCATTAATTTGGGCGCGGCATAAGCCGCTCGTATGGCTGGTCATCGGGCTGGCGGCCATCTTCCTGATCATTGGCGTCAAGTCGAATTACGACAATTACCAGTGGGTGGAATCGCATGCGTTGACCGAGCAGTCTTTTGCCAAGCACCATAAGGACTGGGGCTACAAGGCCGACCAATTTGCGAAGTACCGCCACGACACCTACGATATGGTGGTGAAAAACGACGGCGACCATGCGCCAATCGTCGACACCCAAGTCGGTAGCAAGGTGGCCGTCATGGGCATTCTCGTGCTGACGGCACTCGGCCTATTCGTGGCCGGCTGGGACGGCCAAAGTCAATTTGACCGCTTCTTGGCGGGACTTGGTCTGAAGCGGCAAACGGTATTCTGGGCCAAGTTGCGGCTCTACCTGCCACTGGTGGCGGGGGTGACGCTGATCGAAGAAATCGTGCCGTTACTGGCGGCTAAAGTCTACATTCCGGGGCAGTATTATAACTTGTCGCTAGCGGCGGGCAGCTTAACCGTGGCGTATAACCTGGCGCTAGTACTCGGGGGCTTCATGGTAGGGTTCTTTATTGGCACCGTGTTCACCCGACCGGTGGTGATGGGACTCGGTACAGTGGCCTTGATTGTCTTACTGAATAATGCCGTGTTGAATCTGAATATGATGTTGTTTCCGGTGACTAGCGACACGTATTACGGCGGTGGGTTTGACCAGCCGGGCCGCCTGTTTTGGGGCATCCTGGGCTTTGCCATCTTGGTCTTCCTGGTGACGATTCCGTTGACGCGTTGGAGCGTCATGCATGTGTCGTTGGAGCGGACTGGCGAGCAGTTGTTGGTGCCGCAGTTGCGGTGGTTGATTGTCAGCGTGGCGGCCATCGTTTCGGCGCTGGCGCTCATCAACCAGCGTTCCGCAGACAGCTTTAACTTTGGTCTGAGCATTACGGCGGTGGTCATCATCGTGGCTGGTGGCTTGGTCTGGCAGTATTGGCCGCAGCTGCATCGACAGTATCGGCGCTTGCGCCACTTCGCCTAGACGTGAGAACGCCCCCTTTGGCTGATTGCCGAAGGGGGCGTTCTTTGATTATAAGTCGGGATTGAAAATGGTGTAGGTCTGGTCTTGATCGACGTTCCACTGGAAGCTACTGTTGGCGTTATTTTCTCGGACGTTTTGATTGCTGATGGTGGCCGCGGACAACCCGAGTGCTGTGCGTAGCTTCGTCGAGACGCGCTGCAGTTCCTTGGTCGACGGAATCTGGTAGCTCAGCGGGCCCGGGTACACCAGCGCAGCTTGGCCTTGCAGGTGGTCGGACTGAATGTGCTGGGCGGCGCCGCGGTAATGCTGAAAGATGCTCATCATGTCATCAAAACTCAGGTTGGTGGCGATATTTTTGGATACCGTGTTCAGCAGGCTCGAGAAGTTGCTGAGGGAATCCAGCGACACGGCTTTTTTCAAAATGGCCTTGATTACCTGTTGTTGGCGCTGCTGGCGGCCATAGTCGCCTTTAGGGTCTTCGTAGCGCATGCGCGCATAGGCCAGCGCCATGTTGCCGTTGAGGTGCATCCCGCCTTTGGTGAAGTGCTGGCCGCCGGTTTTGCTACTGGTGAAGGAAAATGGTACCTGGACATCGACACCACCGACTGCATCGACGACTTTCTCCAGCGCGCCCATGTTGATGGTGAGGTAGTAGCTAATCGGGACATTGACCAGTTTGGTGACGGTGTTGATCGCCATGGTCGAGCCGCCGATGTTATAGGCGGCGTTGATTTTTTGCATGTTGAAGGATTTGGTGCCAATCATCTGCGCCACGGTATCCCGGGGGATGCTGACCAGCTGCGTTTGCTTCTTGGCGGGGTTGACCACGGCGACAATCATCGTGTCGGAGTTACCCTTGTCGATGCGACCATCGGCGCCGGTGTCGACCCCTAACAGCAACGCGGCAAACGGCCGCTTATTTTTGATGGCCGTGGCCACCTTGCCGCTGCTGTGATAGGTGGATTGAATCGCGTATTTGGCCTGGCTGTAAAGCCGCAAGCCATAAGCGCCGGCGGCAAAAGCCAAGGTGACGACGGCCAAGCCGACGAGTTTCGCGACGATGTGGCGCGGCCGGTTGAGTAAGTGTTGTTCCTGACGAGTGGGCATGGCGGCCTCCTTAATGCGTGAACGCGTAGCCCAAGGTAAGGGCAATCGTGCCGATGTGAGCAATCAGCGGCGCGTTGACGCTGCCGGTGGCGTGATATAAGTAACTGTACACAATGCCGACCAAGGTGGCGGTCAGCCAGTGAGCGGGGTCGGTGGCAAAACCAAACAGCAAGCCGCTGATTACCGCGGCGCCAAAGGTTCCGGTCACGCCGGCGAGATTGCCAAACACCACCCGGCGAAATACGAGCTCCTCAAGCACCGGCAGCGCAACGACCGCCGCCAGCGCATAGGCGGGCGTGGTGGTGATGGCAGCCATTAACGCGGCCAGCGGCTGGCGCGAGGCGGGCTGCAGGAACAACCAACTGCTGAGCTTGGTGCCAATCAGTTCAGCCACTAAGACGATGGCGATGCCGCCGAGGCCCCAGCCGACTTGCACCTGCGCGGGGCTGACGCCAGGCGCTTCCACGGCGGTGGGAATCACCAACTGGCGATTGAAGTGCCAGGCCACCAGTGCCGCCGTGATGGCGAGGATGGTGGCGGCCCACAACCCGGCACTGCCGGGGAAAAAGTGTAGGCACAGGGTGCTGGCCAGAAAGTAGCCGAGATATGTGGCAATTAATTGAATCGCGTGCTGTCGTAGGGACATGATCCGCCTCCTGAGTCGAACTAACAGGTTTAGTATACCAGAATGCACTTTAGGGGGTTGCATTCCGCTGCCGAACTCGTTATAGTATCAATTGTGGTTAGCACTTAACTACCTAGAGTGCTAAAATTCAAAAAATTTGATTTGTGGAGGGATTGACTTGTTAAAACCATTAGGAGATCGCGTGATCGTGTCCGTCGTTGAAGAACAGGAAGAAACGGTTGGCGGCATCGTGTTGGCCAACAACGCGAAGCAAAAGCCCCAAACCGGTAAGATCGTTGCGGTGGGCGCAGGCGCCCGCACCCCAGAAGGCAAGGTCCTGCCGATGAGCGTCAAGGTTGGCGATGTGATCATGTACGACAAGTACGCCGGCTCCGAGGTCAAGTACCAAGGCGAAGATTACCTGGTCCTGCACGAAAAGGACATCATGGCGATTGCGGAATAGTTTTTGACTCAATCATAGATGAGGTGAATGAGAAAAATGGCTAAAGAAATTAAATTTGGTGAAGATGCACGCCGTTCCATGTTAGCTGGTGTCGACAAGCTGGCCAACACCGTGAAGACCACGTTGGGCCCGAAAGGCCGCAACGTCGTTCTCGACAAGAGTTACGGCTCCCCTGAGATTACTAACGATGGTGTGACCATCGCCAAGAGTATCGACTTGGAAGACCACTACGAAAACATGGGGGCCAAGTTGGTGGCTGAAGTGGCCACCAAGACCAACGATATCGCTGGTGACGGCACCACGACCGCGACGGTCTTGGCCCAGTCCATCATCCGCGAAGGCTTGAAGAACGTCACCGCCGGGGCCAACCCAGTCGGCATTCGCCGCGGGATTGAAAAGGCGACCGCCGCTGCCGTTGACGAATTGCACAAGATTTCCCACACGGTTTCCGGCAAGAAGGAAATCGCCCAGGTCGCCAGCGTTTCTTCCGCTGACGAAGAAGTCGGCAATCTGATTGCCGACGCGATGGAAAAGGTTGGCCACGATGGCGTCATTACCATCGAGGAAAGCAAGGGGATCCAAACCGAACTCTCCGTGGTTGAAGGGATGCAGTTTGACCGTGGCTACCTGTCTCAGTACATGGTGACCGATAACGACAAGATGGAAGCCGACCTCGATAATCCATATATCCTGATTACCGATAAGAAGGTTTCCAACATTCAAGACATCCTGCCACTGCTGCAAGAAATCGTGCAACAAGGCAAGGCACTGTTGATTATTGCCGATGACGTCGACGGCGAAGCACTGCCGACCTTGGTTTTGAACAAGATTCGCGGCACGTTCAACGTGGTTGCCGTTAAGGCCCCTGGCTTTGGCGATCGCCGCAAGGCTCAACTGGAAGACATCGCGGCCTTGACTGGCGCGACGGTCATCACTTCGGATCTGGGCCTCGACCTCAAGGACACCAAGCTTGAACAGCTTGGCCAAGCCGGCAAGGTCACGGTCACTAAGGACAACACCACCATCGTTGAAGGCGCCGGCGACAAGGCCGCCATCGACGAGCGCGTGGAAACTATCCGCAAGCAAATCGAAGACACTACCAGCGACTTTGATCGCGAGAAGCTGCAAGAACGCTTGGCCAAGTTGGCCGGCGGCGTTGCGGTCATCAAGGTTGGTGCCGCTACCGAAACTGAATTGAAGGAACGCAAGTATCGCATCGAAGACGCCTTGAACGCGACGCGGGCTGCCGTTGAGGAAGGCTACGTAGCCGGCGGTGGTGTGGCCTTGGTTAATACCATCAAGGCGGTTGCTGCCCTCAAAGAGGAAGGCGACGTCCAAACCGGGGTCAACATCGTGCTGCGCGCCCTTGAAGAACCCGTTCGGCAGATTGCCGAAAATGCCGGGATGGAAGGTTCCGTCATCGTTGAGCACATGAAGGACGAAAAGGTCGGCATCGGCTTCAACGCCGCGACCGGCGAATGGGAAGACATGGCTGCGGCCGGCATCATCGACCCAACCAAGGTGACCCGGTCCGCGCTGCAAAACGCCGCTTCCGTTTCTGCCTTGTTGCTGACGACTGAAGCGGTTGTCGCCGACAAGCCGGATCCAAAGGCTAACGACGCTGCTGCAGCGGCTGGCGCTGGCGCCCCAGGCATGGGCGGCATGATGTAACACTGATGAAGCGGCCTCGCGCCGCTTCTTTTTTGTTGCCGAACGATTAATGTGAACCGCGTGGGCACATTCGCTCGCGCGGTTTTCGCGTGACTGGGAGCAACCGACGGAGCTGGCTATTTGCCAAGCCCGGGCGCACCGCGGGAAAATTTCGGGAAGCCTTGACGCCCAAGGCCTCACGACGCTGGTCGCGAAAATCCCTGCGCCGCTGTGCACAGCAATTTTTGGGGGATTGAGAATCGGTGGTCGGCCTGGCCGAAATCGCGCCTATTTCGCCGAGCTTGGCCGCCGCGAATCGCGCAAACCCTTGGGCCCGTTGGCGTGAAGGCCGGTCGCCGGGAATGTGAACCGCATGGGCAAAAACGCCTAATTCGTGAACAAATTTCAGTACCTGTCTGCAATTTGTGAACACGATGTCACCGAGCTTTTTCGCGGCATTTTTGTCCACGTTCGGTTTTTCGCGCTGGTTCGTGGCTGTGGTAAACTGGAGAAAAGGATGTGATGCTGATGAAACTCATCGAAAACCCAATTCGTCTTAACGCCAGCCTCCACAAGATGCTGCCGTACACGATTCGCCATTTGTACGGCAACGCGCCAAGTGTGAAGAGCTTCCGGTTGTTCACGCTGGGGTCGGTGCACGTGTACCAAATCGAAGGCTTTGACAAGCTGGACATCATCCTCACCCATGATCATCGGACCATCAAGCAAGCCGAGCTCGACTTCGTGTTGGGCAAGCTGCTGCCTGGGGTCGACCCGAAGACCTTGACGATCAATCATGCCGCCAAGGATGAAATTGAAGGCGAGGTCCACCGCAAGATTCGCGTCAAGGACCTGGTGATTGTTGAACAACCAACGCCGACTAGCGCGGCTTAACCCGCCACCCACCACCACGCCATGCGTGACGGTGGGCTTTTTTTTGGCATGATGATAGTATTGAAGTAGCGGGTGCGTTAGAATGGCATAGTTTGATTTTTGACAACACGAGCTGAAATGGAGCAGATGCATGAATCACTTGAAACGCCTCTTGGTGGGCAAACCGTTGAAATCCTCCGAAGAAGGCGGACAAAAACTAGGCAAGTTCAAGGCGCTGGCGATGCTCAGCAGCGACGCGCTGTCCAGTGTGGCGTATGGGACCGAGCAAATCGTCTTGGTGCTCACCACACTGTCGGCGGCGGCGATTTGGTATTCGCTGCCGATTGCGCTGTTCGTGTTGATTCTGTTGCTGGCGTTGACGCTGTCTTACCGCCAGATTATCTATGCTTACCCGAGTGGCGGCGGCGCCTACCTGGTGGCCAGCGAAAACCTGGGCAAAAATGCCGGGCTGGCTGCCGGTGGCTCGCTGTTAATCGACTACATGCTGACCGTGGCGGTGTCGACGTCGGCGGGGGCCGAGGCGATCATTTCGGCGATTCCGGCGTTGTACGGCCACCAAGTTGCCATTTCGCTGGTGATCATCGTGCTCTTGACCACGATGAACCTGCGGGGGATGAGCGAATCGGCGTCGTTTTTGATGGTGCCGGTGTACTTATTCGTCGCGTCGATTACGGCGATGATTCTTTGGGGGTTGTACCAGATCCTCACCGGCGCGATTCCGTACCACGCGACAGCCGTCGTCGGCGGAGTCGTGCCCGGCATCACGATGGCCTTGATCTTCCGCGCGTTTTCCAGCGGGTCGAGTTCCTTGACCGGGGTCGAAGCTATCAGTAATGCCGTGCCGTTTTTCAAAAAGCCGCGGGAGCATAACGCCGCGGGCACCTTGGCCATCATGGCGACGATTCTGGGCTTCTTCTTTGCCGGCATCACCTTCTTGAACTACTGGTACGGCATCGTGCCGGCGCCGAAGGTCACGGTGCTGGCGCAGGTGGCCGCCGCGACGTTTGGCGGCCACGGGGTGATGTATTACGTCATCCAGTTTGCCACGGCGTTGATTCTGGCGGTGGCCGCCAACACCGGCTTCTCCGCGTTTCCCGTCTTGGCTTACAACATGGCCAAGGACAAGTTTCTGCCGCACATGTACCTCGACCGCGGCGACCGGCTGGGCTATTCCAATGGCATCTTGACCTTGGCGGTGGGCAGCGGCTTGTTGATTGCGCTGTTTCATGGCTCCACCGAGCGCCTGATTCCGTTGTATGCGGTGGGCGTGTTCATTCCGTTTACGTTGTCGCAAACTGGGATGATTCGCCACTGGTGGAAGCGCCACGTGACGGAGCCCGGGTGGCTGGGCAAATCGGTGGCCAACTTCGCCGGGGCGTTGATTTCGTTTGCCATTTTGGTGATTCTCTTCGCCTACCGCCTGCCGGACATCTGGCCGTTTTTCATCATCATGCCGGCCTTGGTCGTGGTGTTCTATAAGATTCACGATCACTACAGCAAGGTCGCCGCGCAGCTGCGCCTGCCGAGTACCGTGCAGACGCATGAATACGCGGGCAGCACGGTGATCGTGCTGGTCGGCAACGTCACCAGGGTGACCCGCGGGGCGTTGAATTATGCGCAAACCATCGGCGATTACGTCATCGCCATGCACGTGTCGATGGACGAGAATCCCAACAAGGAACACGAGACGCAAAGCGAGTTCAAGCAGGACTTCCCAGACGTGCGCTTCGTCGATGTGCATTCGTCTTACCGCTCGGTGGAAGGCCCGGTGATCCGCTTCGTCGACATCATCGCCAAAAACGCGGCCAAGCGGAACTTCACCACCACCGTGTTGATTCCGCAGTTTGTGCCGCGCAAGCGGTGGCAAACCATCCTGCACAACCAAACCAACATCCGCTTGCGCGCGGCGTTTGCCAGTCGGGAAAACGTGATTATCGCCACGTATAGTTACCACTTGAAGCAATAATGACCCATTGCCGCTTGCGCGTCGCCTGGTTGGCGACGCGTTTTGCTTTGCCCAGAACAATGGTAAAATGTAAGGAACGTCCGCGTGAAAAGAGGTGGGTTCATGCCGCAACAAACCAGCGAAACGCCCATGATGCAACAGTACATGGCGATTAAAAACCAGTATCCGGATGCGTTTTTGTTTTACCGCATCGGGGACTTTTACGAATTGTTTTACGACGACGCCATTAAAGGCTCGCAGTTGTTGGAGTTGACCCTGACGGCGCGCAACAAAAGCGCGGCCGACCCAATCCCCATGTGCGGGGTGCCGCACCACGCCGTGCAAAGCTACATCGACATCCTGATCGACCACGGCGACAAGGTGGCCATTTGTGAACAAATGGAAGACCCGAAAACCGCCGTGGGCATGGTCAAGCGCGAAGTAATTCAGCTGGTCACCCCCGGCACGAAGATGGCGGTGAAGGCCGGTGAAGCCAAAAGCAACAACTACCTCACCGCGGTGATTGCGGCCAAGCACCAATATGGTTTTGCCTACACCGACTTGTCCACCGGCGAGCTGAAGGTCACCACCTTGGCCAGCCAGTTCAGCCTGCAAAACGAATTGGCGGCGCTCAACACGCGCGAAGTCGTGACGCGGCCCGACGCCGACGCCGCCCTGACGGCGTTGCTCCACCAAGGCGACCGACTCGTCTCCACGCAAGCCGACACCGGCGCCGCCGCCGAGGCTAGCTACGTCACGCAAGGCCTAACGGATTCCTTGCAACAAGCCGTCGTCACCTTGCTGATGCAGTACTTGCTGGCAACGCAAAAGCGCAGCCTCGCGCATATCCAGACTGCCGTTGCGTACACCACCGCCAATTACCTGGAGATGGATCAAGACGCCCGGGTCAACCTCGACATCTTGAAAAATAGCCGCACCGGCCTCAAAGGCGACACCTTGCTCAGCGTCTTGGACCAAACCAAAACGGCGATGGGCGGGCGGCTGTTGAAGCAGTGGCTGGACCGGCCGCTGCTCGATATCGCCGCCATCAGCCCCCGCCAAAAACGCGTTCAGGACTTGTTGGACCACTACTTTGAACGCAGCGAGCTACAAGCGCGCTTGACCAAGGTGTACGACTTGGAACGCCTGGCCGGCCGCGTCGCGTTTGGCAACGTCAACGGCCGCGACTTGATTCAGCTGCAAACGTCACTGGACCAGATTCCGGCGTTGCAGGAGATTCTCGGCAAGCTCGACGATGGTAGCTTCAAGGCCTTGCGCGAGCACCTCGATCCGGTGGCCGACATCGCCGGCTTGATTCGGCGCGCCATCGAACCCGACCCGCCGATTAGCGTCACTGATGGCGGCGTGATTATGCGCGGCTACAACCAGCAGCTGGACGACTACCGCGACGCCATGGCCAACTCCAAGCAGTGGATTGCCGAACTCGAAGCCCAAGAGCGCGAAGCCACCGGCATCCACAACTTACGGATTCGCTACAACAAGGTGTTTGGCTACTACATCGAAATCACCAAGGCCAACCTCGCCAAGGTGCCGGCGGGGCGCTATGAACGCAAGCAAACCTTGACCAACGCCGAGCGCTTTAGCACGCCGGCCCTAAAAGAAAAGGAAAGTCTCATTCTCACCGCCCAAGAGTCCAGCACGGCCCTGGAGTACCAGTTATTCCAAGAGATTCGCGACCAGGTCAAGGCGCAAATCACGCGGCTGCAGGCGTTGGCCGCACAAGTGGCGATGCTCGATGTGCTGCAAAGCTTTGCCGTGGTCGCGGAGAACAATCACTATGTGCGGCCGGTGATGCAAGCCGGGACGCATGCCGTGACGATTCACGGCGGGCGCCATCCCGTGGTCGAGCGCGTCTTGGGTAGCCAGCAATACATTCCCAACGACGTGGTGATGGGCGATGACACCGACGTCCTGTTGATCACCGGGCCGAACATGTCCGGGAAAAGCACCTACATGCGCCAGCTCGCCTTGATCGTGGTGATGGCCCAAGCCGGCAGTTTTGTGCCGGCGGATTCGGCGCAGTTGCCGATTTTTGACCAGATCTTCACCCGCATCGGCGCGGCGGACAACCTGGCGGCCGGCCAAAGCACCTTCATGGTGGAAATGATGGAGGCCAACGCCGCCTTGCGCCACGCCACGGCCAGTTCGCTGATCTTGTTTGACGAAATCGGGCGCGGGACGGCGACCTACGACGGCATGGCGCTGGCGCAGGCCATCGTCGAGTATTTGCACGACCACGTGCACGCCAAGACGTTATTTTCCACCCACTACCACGAGCTGACCAGCCTCGCCGACTCCCTTAAGAAACTGCGCAACGTCCATGTCGGCGCCGTCGAGGAAAAAGGCAACCTTGTTTTTCTGCACAAGATGATGCCCGGCCCGGCCGACAAGTCCTACGGGATTCACGTCGCCAAGCTGGCGGGGCTGCCCACGGCGCTGTTGAACCGCGCCGATACCATTCTCACCGACCTGGAAGACACGGCACCGGCCAGCGCCGACACGGTGGCGGAGCCGCCAAGTGACACGCAGCTGAGTCTGTTTACGCCTGAACCGGTGGCGCCGGCCAGCGACCCCATCTTGACCAAGCTCAAGCAGTTTGATTTGATGGGGGCCACGCCGATGGACGCCATGAACCTAATTTATAATCTGCAGAATCGTTTAAAGAAGAAGTGAGCACATGGGAAAAATCCATCAGCTTTCGACCACGCTCAGTAACCAAATCGCGGCCGGGGAAGTCATCGAGCGGCCGGCCAGCGTGGTCAAGGAGCTCGTCGAAAACGCGCTAGACGCCGGCGCCACCCAGGTGGACATCACCGTGGTGGACGCTGGGTTGCGCGAGATTCAAGTCATTGATAACGGCAGCGGCATCGCCGCTTCGGATGTGCCGATTGCCTTTTTACGTCACGCCACGTCGAAAATTCTGACGACGCGTGACTTGTTTAACGTGCATTCGCTTGGGTTCCGCGGCGAGGCGCTGGCAAGCATCGCCGCCGTGGCAGACGTGACGCTGGAAACCGCCACCGAAAGCGGCCTCGGCACGGTGGCCCACATCGCCGGCGGCCAGCTCGACGACACTCACGCCGCGGCGGTGCGCCAAGGCACGCAGATCACTGTGCGCGACTTGTTTTACAACACGCCGGCGCGCCTGAAGTATGTGAAGTCGCAGCAAACCGAGCTGGCGCGCATCGTCGACATCGTCAACCGCTTGGCGCTGGCGCATCCCGAGGTGGCCTTGACCCTGCGTCACGACCAGAACCTCGTGTTGAAAACCGCCGGCCACGGCGACTTGCAACAAACGCTGGCGGGCATCTATGGTGTCAGCACGGCCAAGGCGATGGTGGCATTTGCCGGTGAAGACCTCGACTTTCACGTCAGCGGCTACACGAGCCTGCCTGACACCACCCGCGCCAGTCGCAACTACCTGAGCATCATGATCAACGGCCGCTACATCAAGAATTATCAGCTGGTGAAGGCCTTGATCGCCGGCTACGGGTCGAAGCTCATGGTCGGCCGCTACCCGATTGCCGTGGTGGCTGTCACCATGGATCCATTACTGGTCGACGTCAACGTGCACCCGACCAAGCAGGAGGTACGCCTCAGCAAGGAAGCACAACTGGCCGCGCTGTTAACCCAAACGATTCGCGACCGCCTGGCCAAAGAAAACCTGATTCCCGACGCCTTGACCAACCTGCGCCACCGCGAGCCGGTGGACATGGCCGCGTTGACCGAGTCGCTGAATGCCGCCAGCAACGCCTCGGCCCAGCCGACCCCAGCGCCGCAGCCGGCCACGACGGTGCGTGAACCGGTCGCTTCGGCGCCAGGCAGTGCCGTGCCCACTGATGCCGCCTCTGCCGAGCCGGATCTCGGCTTAAGTATCACCGAGCTGGATGACCGGCCGATTTTCACCGAACCCGACCGGCTCGCGGCTTGGGACCAACGTTACGGTGCCGCCGCCCCGGTTGAGCCGGCCGCTACCCCTGACCGCTTTCCGGCGCTTCACTACCTCGCCCAGGTGCATGGCACCTACCTGGTGGCAGAAGGCCCGGATGGCATGTATCTGATCGATCAACACGCCGCTCAGGAACGCGTCAACTACGAGTATTACCGGCAGGCCATCGGCGAGGTCAGTGACGACCAGCAGGCGCTGTTGGTGCCAATCGTCTTGGATTATCCCGCCAGCGACGCGGTGGCGATTCGCGCCGCCAAGCCGGTGCTTGAAAGCGTCGGTTTGTATTTGGAAGACTTCGGCCAAAACACGTTTGCCGTGCGCCAGCACCCGACGTGGTTTAAGGCCGGTCAGGAAGAAAGCACGATTCGCGAAATGGTGGACTGGGTGCTGCGCGACGGCAAGTTGTCGGTGGCCCAGTTCCGCGAGAAAACGGCGATCATGATGAGCTGCAAGCGCGCCATTAAGGCCAACCATCACCTCGATGACCGCCAGGCCGCGGCGCTGTTGACGAAGCTGGCCACCTGCGAGAACCCGTTCAACTGCCCGCATGGCCGGCCGGTGCTGGTGCATTTTTCCGCCACGGACTTGGAGAAGATGTTCAAGCGAATTCAAGACAGTCACCAAAGCTTCGGGCTGGATTAGGCGTATGCTACAATGAGCAGAGTTTCTGGAGGAGAAGATGTACGAATACCTGAATGGCACCATCGCTAGCGTGACGCCCAGCGGCATCGTCGTGGACGTCGGTGGCGTCGGCTACCGCGTGCTCACCGCCAATCCCTACCACTTCACAGTCGGGGAAACCGCTCGCGTGTATGTGCAGCAAATCATCCGCGACACCGAGCAAAGTCTGTACGGCTTTGCGACCGAAGAAGACAAGGCGACGTTTAATCAGCTCCTCACCGTCACCGGCATCGGGCCGAAGTCGGCGCTGGCCATTTTGGCTAACGCCGACCCGGCCGGGCTGGCCAGCGCGGTGGCCGCAGACGACGTGACCTTTTTGACGAAGTTTCCCGGCGTCGGTAAGAAAACCGCCCAGCAAATCATTCTCGACTTAAAGGGCAAGCTGGCCGTGGGCGCGGCTGAGGTCGCCCCGGCGGCTGCGCCGTCGGTGGCGCCCGCCTTGGCTGATGCCTTGGCGGCGCTCACCGCGCTGGGTTATGCCGAGCGCGACGTGGCCAAGGTCGGCAAGGCGCTGGCCAAGGCGCCGGCGACCACGACTGAGGCCTACCTCAGCCAAGGCTTAGCATTGTTAACTAAGTAGAAAGGAGGCGCGCCGTGGCAGATCAAGACCGCCTGGTGGCTTCGGACAGCGAATCCGCCGCCGAAGCCAGTATCGAAAAAAGTCTGCGCCCGCAGAAGTTAGCCGAATATATCGGCCAAGAGCCGGTCAAGGCCCAGCTGGCCGTGGCGATTCAAGCCGCGCAAAAGCGCCAAGAAGCGCTGGATCACGTGTTGCTTTACGGCCCGCCTGGCTTGGGTAAAACGACGCTGGCGTTGGTGATTGCCAACGAGCTTGGCGTCAACATCCGCACCACCAGCGGCCCGGCCATTGAAAAACCGGGCGACCTGGTGGCGATGTTAAACGAATTGCAACCTGGCGACGTGTTGTTCATCGACGAGATTCATCGCCTGCCTAAAATTGTCGAGGAAATGTTGTACTCGGCGATGGAGGACTTCTATGTCGACATCGTCGTCGGCCAAGGCCCCACCGCCCATCCCGTGCATTTTCCGCTGCCGCCGTTCACCTTGGTGGGGGCGACGACGCGCGCCGGCATGTTGGCGGCGCCGTTGCGCGACCGCTTCGGCATTCGCGTGCACATGGCGTATTATCCAGCCGCTGAGTTGACGGAAATCGTGCTGCGCACCGCCGATATTTTTCACCTGACGCTGCCGAAAGAAAGCGCCTATGAAATCGCGCGGCGCTCGCGCGGCACGCCGCGCATCGCCAACCGGCTGTTGCGCCGGGTGCGCGACTACGCCGAGGTGGCGGAAGTCGCCCCGGTATCGGTAGCCATCGTCGATAAAGCACTGGCGGCGTTAGCCGTCGACGACCAAGGGCTCGATGCCATCGACCGCAAGTTGTTGATGATGATGATCCGCGACTACGATGGCGGCCCGGTGGGATTGGCCACGATTGCCGCCAACATCGGCGAGGAAACGGCCACCATCGAGGAAATGTATGAACCATATCTGTTGCAAATCGGCTACTTGAAACGGACGCCGCGGGGGCGCATGGTCACCCCGGCCGGGTTCGCCCACCTCGACATGCCGTACTCACATTAGACGGGAAGGATTATTGTGTTAACCACTGAAGATTTTGACTACGATTTGCCGCATGAACTGATCGCCCAAACCCCGCTGAAGGAACGCGACGCCAGCCGGATGCTGGTGCTCAACGCCACCACCGGCGACATGGCGGATAAGCATTTTTATGATATTCTCGACTACCTGAACCCCGGCGACGCGGTGGTCATGAACGACACGCGCGTGATGCCGGCGCGGCTGTACGGCGTTAAGCCGGATACCGGCGCGCACATGGAAGTCTTGTTGCTGCACAATACTGAAGGCGACCAGTGGGAAACCTTGATGAAGCCGGCGCGCAAGGCCCCGGTTGGCGCCGAAATCGATTTTGGAGACGGCTTGTTGAAGGCGACGGTGATCAAGGAGCTCGATCACGGCGGCCGCATCATTGAGTTTCACTACGATGGCATCTTCATGGAGATTCTCGACCAGCTCGGCGAAACGCCGCTGCCGCCTTACATCAATGCCAAGCTCGACGATTCGGAGATGTACCAAACCGTTTACGCCAAGGAGGTCGGCTCGGCCGCCGCGCCGACTGCCGGGTTGCACTGGACCGAAGACCTGCTGGCCAAAGCTAAGGCCAAGGGCGTGCACCTGGTGTATTTGACCTTGCACGTCGGCTTGGGCACCTTCCGGCCGGTGTCCGTCGACAACATCGAGGACCACAAGATGCACAGCGAGTTTTACCGGTTTAGCCAAGAAGCGGCCGACGAGCTGAACGACGTGCGCAATCACGGCGGGCGCATCATCGCCACTGGCACCACGTCGATTCGGACGCTGGAAACCATCGGCACCAAGTTTGACGGCGAGATCAAAGCCGACTCGGGCTGGACCGACATTTTCATCAAGCCGGGGTACCAGTGGCGCTTGGTCGATGCCTTCATCACCAACTTCCACCTGCCGAAGTCCACGCTGGTGATGCTGGTGGCGAGCTTCACCGGCCGCGAGCGCATCTTGAACGCTTATCAGCACGCCATCCAAGAACGGTATCGCTTCTTTAGCTTCGGCGATGCCATGTTCATCCACAAGTAAGGAGTCGTTATGCAACCAGCCGTCACCTACCACCTCAAGCACGTCGACAAACACACTGGCGCGCGCCTCGGGGAAATCGTCACCCCGCACGGCACGTTTCCCACGCCGATGTTCATGCCGGTGGGCACCCAAGCGTCGGTCAAGACGCTCTCGCCTGAAGAGCTCGACACGATGGGCGCCGGCATCATCTTGGCCAATACCTACCACTTGTGGCTGCGGCCCGGTGAGGACCTGATTGAAGAAGCCGGGGGCCTGCACCAGTTCATGAACTGGCACAAGGGGTTGCTCACCGATTCCGGCGGGTTTCAGGTCTTTTCCCTCGCCGACATGCGCAACATCACCGAGGAAGGCGTGCACTTCAAGAATCACCTCAACGGCGCCAACATGTTCTTGTCGCCGGAAAAGGCCATCGCTATCGAAAACGCCTTGGGGCCAGACATCATGATGAGCTTCGACGAGTGCCCGCCGTTTTTTGAAAGCTACGATTACGTGGCCAAAAGCGTGGCCCGCACGAGCCGCTGGGCCGAGCGCGGCTTGGCGGCGCACCAGCATCCCGACTACCAGGCGCTGTTTGGCATTGTCCAAGGCGCCGGGTTCAAGGATCTGCGCCAACAAAGCGCGCGCGACTTGGTCAGCCTCGATTTTCCCGGTTATTCCATCGGCGGCTTGTCGGTGGGGGAGTCCAAGGAGGAAATGAATCACGTCTTGGACTTCACCACGCCGCTGTTACCGGCGGACAAGCCGCGGTACCTGATGGGCGTCGGCTCACCGGATGCGTTGATCGACGGCGTGATTCGCGGCATCGACATGTTCGATTGTGTCTTGCCGACGCGGATTGCCCGCAATGGCACGACGATGACCAGCCACGGCCGCGTCGTCATCAAAAACGCCAAGTACGCCCGCGACTTCACGCCGCTTGATCCCGACTGCGACTGCTACACTTGCCGCAACTACACGCGCGCCTACATCCGCCACTTGATTCACACCGACGAGGCCTTCGGGATTCGCCTCACCAGCTACCACAACTTGTATTTCTTGTTGCACCTGATGCAGCAAGTGCGCGACGCCATCGCCCACGACGACCTCGCCGCCTTCCGCGAAGATTTCTTCGAGCGCTACGGTTATAACCGCGCCGACGCAAAGAGTTTCTAGGCTGGTCGCCGGCGAGAAAATCTGTTACAGTACTCTATGATTAAAAAAAGAAAAACGAGGTGCCTAATTTGAGTCAAGGACTATCTATGTTGTTAATGATTGTCGTCTTGTTTGCGTTCATGTACTTCGGGATGATGCGGCCGCAAAAAAAGCAGCAGCAAAAACGCCAAGAAATGCTCAGCGCGATGAAGAAGGGCGACAAAATTGTCACCATTGGCGGCTTGCATGCGGTGATCGATTCCATCGACGAAGCCAAGCAAACCGTTGACCTGGATTGCGACGGGGTGTATTTGACCTTTAACCTCAGCGCCATCCGCGCCGTGAACGAACCAAGCCAGGCTGCCGCACCGGCCACCAAGGTCGTCGCCAAGCCTAAGGCCGAAGCGCAAGCTGATACCAAGACTGAAGATCAGGCTGCTGAACCAGAGGCCGCTGACAGCGACGCCAAAGCCGACACTGACAGCGACACTGACGCCAAGTAAATCAATCAAGCCCTCACTGCGAGGGCTTTTTTGTTGCCGTAAATTGGCCGGTAAGTTCATCACCGTACAAGTAAAAATCGGTAAAATTTTGTTGAGAATGCCGACAATTCGGCACGTTAGAAATCCTTGGTGAAATTTTTCACTAAACCTGTTTACAAGTTCACAATCATCGTGTATATTATGTCTTGTGAAAAGCGTAACGAAATCGTGACTCGTGGAGGGCAAAGATATGCTGAAGGATAAAGCAACGGTGGATACGCAGGCAACAGTGGACGCAATGATTGACGAATTGGTCGCCAACGCCCAAGCGGCGCTGGCCGAAATGAAGGGCTTCGATCAAGCGAAGGTCGACAACATCGTGCACCAAATGGCCATCGCCGGGCTCGATCACCATATGGAGTTGGCCAAACTCGCGGTGGAAGAAACCAAGCGCGGCGTTTATGAAGACAAGGCAATCAAGAACATGTTTGCCACCGAGGAAATCTGGAACACCATCAAGGACGACAAGACGGTGGGCGTGATTGCCGAGGACAAGCAAAAGAACTTGATCTCGATTGCCGAACCAATCGGGGTCATTGCCGGGGTAACGCCGGTGACCAACCCGACGTCGACCACCATGTTTAAAGCCGAGATTGCCATCAAGACGCGCAATCCAATTATTTTTGCTTTCCACCCGCTGGCGCAAAAGAGTTCCGCTCGTGCCCTTGAGGTGATGCGTGACTACGCCAAGCAGGCGGGGCTGCCGGAAGGGGCGTTGCAATACGTGCCGGTGCCAAGCATGGCGGCCACCACGGCGTTGATGAACCACCCAGGCGTCGCGACGATTCTGGCGACTGGCGGCCCGGGCATGGTGAAATCCGCCTATAGTTCCGGCAAGCCGGCGTTAGGCGTTGGGGCCGGGAACGTGCCGGCTTACATCGAGGCCACCGCGGACATCAAGCAGGCCGTCAACGACGTCATCTTGAGCAAGAGCTTCGACAACGGCATGGTGTGCGCCTCCGAGCAGGGCATTATCGTCGACGAGCCGATTTACGCCGACGTCAAGCGCGAGATGCAGGCGCAAGGCGCATACTTCGTCAAGCAAAAGGACCTCAAGCATTTTGAAGAAACGGTGATCGACCTCGACAAGCAGGCTGTGAATCCGAAGATCGTTGGTCAAAGCGCTTGGCAAATCGCCCAGTGGGCCGGCATCGACGTCCCGAAGGAAACACCAATCCTCGTTGCCGAGCTGAAAGGCGTCGGGCCGAAATTCCCACTGTCGCGTGAAAAACTCAGCCCGGTGCTGGCCATGGTGAAAGCAGCCGGGCATGCAGAAGGCTTCGATTTGGCAGAAGGCATGCTCAACGTCGGCGGCCGCGGTCACACGGCGGTGATTCACACCAAGAACGACGACTTGGCGCTGGACTACGCCGATCGCATGAGTGCCTGCCGGATCCTGGTCAACTCGCCGTCGACGATGGGTGGCATCGGGGATCTGTACAACAACATGATTCCGAGCCTCACGCTTGGGTGCGGCTCCTATGGTGGCAACTCCATTTCGCATAATGTGGGGACGATCGACTTGCTGAATATCAAAACCTTGGCCAAGCGCCGCAACAACATGCAATGGGTGAAACTGCCACCGAAGATTTATTTTGAAAAAAACTCGGTGAACTACCTGGAAACGATGGAAGGCCTTGAGCGCGTCTTCATCGTCGGGGATGCCGGCATGGACAAGCTCGGCTACGTGAAGATTGTCGAAGACGTGTTGGCCAAGCGGGACAATCCGGTGCAGATCCAAACCTTCACCGATGTTGAACCCGACCCAAGTACCGACACGGTGTATGCCGGTACCGCGCGGATGCGCGCCTTCAAGCCGGATACCATCGTGGCTATCGGCGGCGGCTCGGTCATGGACGCGGCCAAGGGGATGTGGTTGTTCTACGATGCCGATGGCGACTTCTTCGGCGCCAAGCAGAAGTTCTTGGATATCCGTAAGCGGACCTACAAGTTCCCGAAGCTGAACAAAACTAAGCTCGTGTGCATCCCGACCACGTCTGGGACCGGCTCGGAAGTGACGCCATTTGCCGTCATCACCGATTCGGAAACGGGCATCAAGTACCCGTTGGCTGACTATGCGCTGACGCCTGACGTCGCGCTAGTGGACAGCCAGTTCATCGAAAGTGTGCCGCCAAAGGTGGTTGCCGATACTGGTTTGGACGTGCTGTGCCACGCGACGGAAAGTTACGTCTCGACCATGGCCTCCGATTACACGCGCGGCTTGTCCCTGCAGGCCATCAAGTCTGTGTTTGACCACCTCGTCGACAGCTATAACGGCGACTTGGAGGCCAAGGCGCGGATGCACGACGCCTCGACGATTGCCGGCATGGCGTTTGCCAACGCCTTGCTGGGGATCAACCACAGCATCGCGCACAAGTTGGGCCAAACTTTCCACCTGCCGCACGGCCGCTGCATCGCCATCACGATGCCGCACGTGATTCGCTATAACGCGATGACGCCGCACAAGCGCGCCATTTGGGCAAAGTATGGTTACCACCACGCCGCCGAAGACTACGCCACGATTGCCCGTTACATCGGCCTGCCAGGCAACACCACCGAAGAGCTGGTCGAAGCCTATGTGCAAGCCATCATCGAGCTGGCTGGCCAAGTCAACGTCGACTTGAGTCTGAAGGGTCAAGGCATCAGCAAGGCCGACGTCGTGAACAACGCCGATCGCATCGCCGAGCTGGCCTACGAGGACAACTGCACGGTGACTAACCCGGTAGAGCCTTTGATTGCCGATATGAAGCAAATGGTGCTCGACGAATACGAAGGCCCCGCAAGTAGCGCCAACGTTCGCTAAGCCCCACCCACACGCCTGTGAAAGGGCGTGTTTTTTTACGCCGTTTCGTGCATAATAGGAGTATGAATGCGAGGAAAAAGTAAGAATGCCTATGACCCCAAATAAAGAAGATTATTTAAAAATGATTTTTGAAATCGGTGGCGATACGGCACTGATCAGCAACAAACAAATCGTGGCGGGGCTCAACGTCAGCGCGGCATCGGTCAGCGAAATGGTCACCAAACTCGTGGAGCAAGACTATGTCACCCACACGCCTTACCAAGGCATCAAACTCACCGCCACCGGGTTGAAGGCCGCGGCGCTGTTGGTGCGCAACCACCGGCTGTGGGAAGTGTTCCTGGTGAACTCGCTGGGCTATCCCGTCGACGCGATTCACCAAGAAGCCGAAATGCTGGAGCACGCGACGACGCCAGACATGGCCGACCGCTTGGCGCGCATGCTCGGTAATCCGCTGTACTGCCCGCACGGTGGGGTGATTCCCGACGAAGACGGCCACTATCTGCCGCAAAGTCGCGTGCGGCTGGCCAGCTTGAAGGTCGGCGACAAGGGCCACATCGAGCGGGTCGTCGACGAGGCGGCGGTGATCGACTATATCTTTGCGCTGGGCGTCCACGTCGGCGAGCACTTCACCGTCGTCGCCACCAACGCGGAGAAAATCACGCTGATGCTGGCCCGCTCCGGGGAGCAGGTCGACATCGACCTGCCGCGCGCCGATCACATTTTCGTTCAACTTTAGGGAGGCACACATGACTGAAGAAACCCATGCGGTAATTATTTTGTTCGGCGGGTCGGGGGACTTGGCCCGGCGCAAGCTGTACCCGGCCATGTTTGGACTGTTTCGGCGCGGCCAGTTGTGCCAGCACTTTGCTGTGATTGGTACGGCGCGGCGGCCTTGGAGTGACGCCTATTATCGCGAAATTGTCAGCGCTGCCGTCGAAGACGAACCGGGCGCAACGGCTGGCCAGGTGGCGGCGTTTGCCAGCCATTTTTATTACCAATCCCATGATGTCACCGACGCGGCGCATTACACGACGCTGAAGGACTTGGCGGCTAAGCTCGACGACCAGTATGCCGTTGGCGGTAACCGGCTGTATTACATGGCGATGGCGCCCAGCTTTTTCGCCACGATCGCCACGCACCTGAAGTCCGAGGCGTTGTTGACCAGCACCGGCTTCAACCGCCTGGTCATCGAAAAGCCCTTCGGCCACGATTACGCCTCGGCCAAGGAACTGAACGACTCGATCACCGCGACGTTTGATGAGCACCAAATTTATCGCATCGACCACTACCTCGGCAAGGAAATGGTGCAGGCTATCTTGGCGTTGCGCTTTGCCAACCCGCTGTTCAAGGCGGTATGGAACAAGGATTACATTCAAGACATCCAAATCACGCTGGCCGAGGCGGTGGGCGTCGAGGAGCGCGCGGGGTATTACGAAGGCGCCGGCGCCTTGCGCGACATGGTGCAAAATCACATCATGCAGCTGGTGGCCTACCTGACCATGGCCGAACCCGCAGCCAAAACTGCGGCGGCGATTCACGAGGTCAAAAGCGCGGCTTTTGAGGCGTTGCACGTCTACACGCCGGCTGAAGCCGCGGCCAATTTTGTCCGCGGCCAATACGCCGCCGCGACAATCAACGGCACGCGCATTAACGGTTACCGCGAGGAAACCGGCGTCGCTGCCGATTCGCTGACCGATACGTTTGTTGCCGGCAAGCTTGGGGTCGACTCGCCGAGTTTTGCCGGGGTGCCGATTTACGTCCGCACGGGCAAACGGTTACGGCGCAAGTCGACCCAGGTGACGGTGACGTTTAAGCCGACGACCAGTGGCTTGTTTGCCGGCGCGGCGCCGACGAATTTGACGCTGTACCTGGAGCCGCACCAAGGCTATTCGCTGTTCATCAACGGCAAGCAGCTCGGCACCACCACGGCGCTGATGCCCGAGGAATTGAAGTACCGCCACGACCCACACGCGGCGGCTAATGCCCCTGAGGCCTACGAGCGGCTCATCGGCTCGGCATTGGCCGGGGATGAAACCGACTTTACCCGCTGGCAGGAAGTGGCCGCGGCGTGGCACTTCGTCGACGCCATCGCCGCCGGCTGGGCGGATGACCCGACCATGCCGACGTATCCGGCGGGGTCGATGGGGCCCAGTGAGGCCTTCGAGTTACTGGCCAAGGATGGCCATCAGTGGTTCTGGCAACCGACTCATATTCGGTTGGCAGATTAATATGGGCGAGCCAGCTTGATGATGACTGGCTCGCCTTCTGTGTGGAAAGGAGGGAGCTTCGTGGCGCTGTTTGAGTTGCCGTTGCGCAACGATACGCACCGGCGCATTTTGCACGTCGACATGGACGCATTTTACGCGTCGATTGAAGAACGCGACGCGCCGCAGCTCAAGCGGAGCGCGCTGGTGGTGGCCTATGACCCGCGCCAAACCGGCGGCAAGGGCGTGGTCACAACCGCCAATTACGTCGCGCGGCAATACGGCGTGCATTCCGCGATGCCGGCACAAGAGGCCTTGCGCCTGGTACCGCGGCGCCTATTGACCTTCCAGCCCCCGGACTTCACGAAGTATCGCGCCGTGTCGGATCAGGTTCACGCCTTGTTTCACCAGGTCACCGACTTAATTGAGCCGGTGGCGTTAGACGAAGCCTACCTCGACGTCACGGCCAACCAGGAATTCCCAACGACCATCGACTTGGCCTTGTGGCTTCAGCGCCAAATCATGGCGACCACGCAACTTACCTGTTCCTTTGGCCTGTCTTACAACAAGTTTTTGGCCAAGGAAGCCTCGGAGTACAACAAGCCAAACGGGCGCACCGTCGTCATGCCCGAGCAGGCCTTGGCGTTTTTGGACCGACTGCCAATCGAGGCCTTTCGCGGGGTGGGGAAAAAGACGCTACCGCGCTTGACCGCGCTGGGCGTGGCCACCGGGGCCGACCTGCGCGCTTTATCCCAGGCGACGCTTGTGCAGGAATTTGGCAAGATGGGTCTGGGGCTGTACGAGCATGCCCGCGGGATCGATAACCGCCCGGTGCAGGTGCGGCGCGCCAAGTCGCTGGGCAAGGAGCGCACCTACCGCACGCCGAAAACCACCGATGCGCAGGTTGTCGCGGAACTTGCCCGCCTGGCGGACATGGTGGCCGCGGCGTTGGCCAAGCACCAGCTCCACGGAAAAACGGTGGTGTTGAAGGTGCGCAATACCGAGTTTGAAACCCTAACGCGCCGGGTCACGCTGCCGCAATACGTCGCCAGCGCGCCGGCCATCAACGCCGCAGCGGTGGCGCTGTGGCGGCAGGTGGCACCGGCGGAGCTCAAGTTGCGCCTGTTAGGCATCACGGTGACGAATCTCGCGCCGGCGAGTTTTGAAAACGTCGACCTGCCGGTGTGACAGGCGGCAGCGGCCCATGTGGTATACTGAACAAAATTGACTCTTACAAGGCGGTGGCGGCATGGCAACCAAACACGAACAGATTCTTCATTACATCGCCGGCTTACCCGTCGGCGCTAAGATTTCGGTGCGGTCAATCGCCAAGCACCAGCAGGTCAGCGAAGGCACGGCTTATCGGGCCATCAAAGAGGCCGAAACGACTGGGCTGGTGTCGACGATTGAACGCGTCGGCACGATTCGCATCGAGCAGAAGCCGACCAATAACATCGAAACGCTCACCTTTCGCGCGCTGGTCAAGCTGATCGACGCGCGGGTGTTAGGCGGCTCGGCCGGGTTGGCCAAGCACCTGGACAAGTTTGTCATCGGGGCGATGACGCCGGATGAGATGCTGCGCTACATCACGCCGAATTCCCTGGTCATCATCGGCAACCGCGAAGACGCCCAGGCGCTGGCGGTGCAAAATGGGGCCGCGGTGTTGATCACCGGGGGCTTCATGACCAGCGACGCCGTGATTGCCCAAGCCAACCAGGCGGGGCTGCCGGTGCTGCAAACGAGCTACGACACCTTCACCGTGGCCACGATGATCAACCGGGCGCTGTCCGACCAGGCGATTCGCCAAGACATCATCACCGTCGCCGCGATTTACACGCCACTAGCCGACACCATCAGCGCCCAGCCGTCTGCCACCGTGGCGGACTTTACGGCCTTGCGCGGCGAGCATAACGATTTTGCGCTGCCCATCGTCACCGCCACCGGCCGCTTAGTGGGAATGGTGACGCCGCGCCAAGTTGCCGGTAAGAAACCGACCACGACCTTGGAGCGCATCATGCAAAAAGATCCGCAAACCGTCAAGCCGTACCTGAACGTCACCACCGTCGGCCACACCATGCAAGGCAATGGCCTAGCCGTGTTGCCGGTGGTCGACGACGATTGGCAACTGGTCGGGATTGTCACGCGGAAAAACGTGTTTGCCTGCCTGAGCGAATTAAACGCGCAAGGCGTCGGCTCGACCATCGCCGATTCCATCGGCGCCCAGTTACAACTCGACCCGGCGACCACCGAAGCGCGTGCCGTGTACACCTTGGACACGACGCCGATGATGATCAACAAGCTCGGCGCCGTGTCGGTGGGGGTGCTCAGCGAAGCGGTGAACGGCAGCGTTACCGGCTTTTTGAACCTGCACGGCCGGCGCAATGTGCTGGTCGGCGATTTGACGTTGCGGTCGTTTCGCCCGATTCAAGTCGAGGCGACGGTGACCATCACCGTGGTGCCGCTGCAACTGACGCGCAGCGAAGCGACGCTTGACGTTACCCTCACCACCGATGGGCTGGCCGTGGCCAAGGCCATCGTGACCTGCCAGATTCTAGAAAGGACTTAACATGCTCGACATACAAGCTCAGATTCTTGCCCGGATTCAAGCCGCAGATACCATCATCATTCACCGCCACGTCAATCCCGATCCGGATGCCTTAGGTGCCCAAGGTGGACTGGCGGCTGTGTTGCGCACCAGCTACCCGACCAAGACCGTCTATGTGGTTGGCTCCGACCCGGAAAACTTAAGTTGGTTGGCCACCATGCAAACCATTCCCGACGACACCTATCGTTCGGCGCTGGTGATTGCTGTTGATACCGCCGACACGCCGCGGGTCTCCGATGCGCGGTTTGCCACCGGCGCCGGGTTGATCAAAATCGACCACCACCCCAACGACGACCCATATGGCGAGTTGAATTGGGTGGTGCCTGAGGCCAGTTCGACCAGCGAGCTGATTGCCGATTTGGTGGCGGCGAGCAATGGTCAGTTGCAGCTGACAGCTGAAGCCGCGCGGTTCTTGTATGCGGGTATCGTGGGTGACACCGGGCGGTTCTTGTACGACAACACCAGTCCGCACACGCTCCAGGTTGCGGCCGAATTGATTCGGTACGATTTTGACCCGACGGCGTTGAATAACCGGATGAACCAAATCACCTTGGCGCAAGGCCGCCTGCAGGGGTATGTCTTCGATCACCTGCACATCACGCCTGCCGGTGCCGCCACCGTCGAGATTCCGCTGGCCGTCGTGCAGGAGCTTGGTTTGGATGCCGGTTCCGTGCACGCCGCCGTGGGGACGCCGGGCCGGCTGGGCAATGTCGTTGCCTGGGCAATTTTCGTCGAGCAAGCCGACGCGCCATATCGCGTCAACCTGCGCTCCAAGGGGCCAATCATTAACGAATTGGCCAAGGCGCATCAAGGCGGCGGACATCCGCTAGCCGCCGGCGCCAAGGCGCAAGACCGCGCCGAAATCGATCAGATCACTGCAGAACTCGCGGCCATTGTCGCTAAAGGAACCCAACATGAGTAATCAATTCAGTCAATTCGCCTTGCAGCCGTTTATCCTGCAAGGCCTGACCGCCGCTGGCATCACCACGCCGACCCCGGTGCAGCAACAGGTGATTCCAGTGGTGTTGCGCGGCCAAAGCGTCGTCGGCCAAAGCCAAACCGGTAGCGGCAAGACCCATGCCTTCATGGTGCCATTGTTGAACAACGTCGACGTCACCAAGCAAACGGTGCAGGTGATTATCACCGCGCCGTCGCGGGAGCTGGCCGAGCAGCTGTATCAGGTGGCCACCCAACTGGCTGAGGCTGAACCGGCCCTGCGGATTCACCGCTATGTCGGCGGCACCGACAAGGCCCGTCAGGTGGAAAAATTGCGGCACCAACAGCCGCACGTGGTGATTGGCACGCCGGGACGGATCCTCGATTTGATTCAAGCCGGCGCCTTAGCGAGCCACACCGCCCACGCCTTTGTCGTCGATGAAGCCGACATGACGCTGGACCTGGGGTTCTTACCCGCCATCGACCAAATCGCCGCCACCTTGCCAAAGCAGGTGCAGATGCTGGTGTTTTCCGCGACTATTCCGCAAAAGCTGCAACCGTTTTTGAAAAAATACCTGGCCAATCCGGAAATGATCGAGCTGGCGCCGAGTCATGTCGTGCCGGCCACCGTCACCAACTTGTTGGTAGCGGTGAATGGCCAAGACAAGAACCAGTTAATTTACCGCTTGTTGACGGTGGGCGAGCAGTTCCTCGCGTTGGTATTCGTCAACACGAAGGCCAGCGCCGACCACCTCACCACTTACCTCAAGGCGCAAGGGCTGCGCGTCGCCAAGATTCACGGCGACGTGCCGCCGCGCGAACGCAAGCGCGTGATGAAAGACGTGATGGACCTCAAGTATCAATACGTGGTGGCCACCGACCTGGCGGCGCGCGGCATCGATATTGAAGGCATCTCGCTAGTGATCAATGCGGAGATTCCGCGCGACCCCGACTTCTTCATGCACCGCGTGGGCCGGACTGGCCGCAACGGGTTAGCCGGCACGGCCATCACGCTGTACGAGCCGGGCCAAGAGGCGCAAGTCGGCGAACTGGAGCACCTCGGCATTCACTTTATCCCCAAGCGCCTGAAAAACGGCGAGCTCGTGGATGGCGTCGACCGCAATCGCCGCGAGCATCGCCAAGGCCAACAAACGCCGCAAAGCCTGAAGATTCGCGGCATGGTCAAGAAGGAACAAAAAAAGCGCAAGCCGGGCTACAAGAAGAAGATCAAAAAGGCCGCGGAAAAAGAGGCCTGGTTCAATCGCCGCGTCGCCAAGCGCACTGAGTTGCGGGCGTCGCGCAAGGCGCACAAACAAGACTACTAAACCGCCGAAACGGAGGCATGACGATGGTGCAAGCAGACCTGTGGTGGCCGACGTGGCAGACCTTGCCGTGGAAGCGGCAGGCGCTGTTGATTCACCAAATCAGCCGGTATTTTCTCAGCCCCTTACTGGCCGTGGATGACACGGTGCGCGTGAATGTCACCTATTTCGGGCAGACCTTCACCACCTATGACCTCTTGTGCGGCGGCGAGTGGCTGCGCTTCATCCCGGGGGCCCGGCACGTGCTGCTCGGCGCGCCGACGCCGTTACCCACCGCGTGGCAAGCCTTGCTCGGCGCCGCCACGCTGAGTCCCCAAACTGCGGTCGATGTGTCGCCGATGTTGGTGGCGCGCAAGGCCGTGCCCAGCCTGGAGCAAGTAATTGGCCGCATTGACCTAACCACCCAGCGGTTTTCCGGCGATCATTTTACCTATGTGCCGGTGAAGCCGGCGGTGCTGGCGGCGCTGCAACAAGCCGGTGAGCAAAATTGGCCAGCGACCGTCAGCGGTCAAGGCGTGAGCCTGCATCGACAAAGCGACCACCACTACCAAGTGGCCATCCGCCAAGACTGGCAGCGCCCGGGATTGATTCACGGCCTGCACCGGTACGGGTTTGATTTGTTGACCGAGCATCAATACGAATATGTGATGAGCGGCGGGCTGGCTCAGGCCACGCCGTGGGGCAACACCTTGCCGGCGCCATTGCCGCGCTACGTGCCGAATCGCTTCGGCTTGACGGTGCCGGTGGCGCGGGCTGGCAGCGAGTTGATTGCCGAGGAGTGGGGGAAAAGCACGGCGCTGCAGCCGCCGCTAGCCGCTGCGCAGGTTGCCGCGTTGAGCCCCTGGTTCCGCACGCCGGCGCCGGCCTTTGCCACCAGCACATACCGCAAGGTGGCGGTGATTCGCCTCGATTGAGTTTGACACTGGGCGACACCATTCGTATAATGACTGACGTTAGGACATGCGGGTAGCTTCAGGCAACCAACCAGAAAACGGTCTCGTGGCTGAGAGGACCGTGGTTGTCGCCACTCGCGCTCCCTGATCGACAATTAATCGATAATGAAGAGGTAACAATCAACATCGTTGCAACCAAGGTGGTACCGCGCGTGAGCGTCCTTGGATTCGCAGCGGTGTTTTCATTTTTTTTGAGGAGGCAACACATGAAGCAGTTGAGTAGCGCTCAGATTCGCCAGATGTTTCTGGATTTTTTCAAGAGTAAGGGGCACGACGTCGAGCCTAGCGCCAGCCTGATTCCCGTCGACGACCCGACGTTGTTGTGGATCAATTCCGGCGTGGCCACGCTGAAGAAGTATTTCGATGGCACGGTCATCCCGAAGAACCCGCGGATTACCAACGCCCAGAAGTCGATTCGCACCAACGATATCGAAAACGTCGGCAAGACGGCGCGGCACCTGACGTTTTTTGAGATGCTCGGGAACTTTTCCGTCGGCGACTACTTCAAGGAACAGGCGATTCCGTGGGCCTGGGAGTTTCTGACCAGCCCCGACTGGTTGGCCATGGACCCGGCCAAGTTATATGTCACCGTCTACCCGAAGGACACCGAGGCCAAGCGAATTTGGCACGAGGTGGTGGGGTTGCCGGAGGACCACATCGTGCCGGTTGACGACAACTTCTGGGACATCGGCGAAGGCCCCAGCGGCCCGGACTCCGAAATCTTCTACGACCGCGGCCAAAGCTTCAACAACGTGGCCGAAGGCAATCCGGAAAACTACCCAGGCGGCGAAAACGAGCGCTACCTCGAGGTGTGGAACATCGTGTTCTCCGAGCTCAATCACCTGCCAGACGGGCGCTTCGTCGAGCAGCCGCATAAGAACATCGATACCGGCATGGGCCTCGAGCGCCTGGTGGCCATCGTGCAAAACACCAAGACGAACTTCGAAACCGACCTGTTCATGCCGATCATTCGCCATACCGAGGAATTAAGCGCCGGGCGCAAGTACGGGGCCAGTGCCAAAGATGACGTGGCCTTTAAAATCATTGCCGACCACGCGCGGACGGTGACGTTTGCCATTGGGGATGGCGCCTTGCCGAGCAATGAAGGCCGCGGCTACGTGCTGCGCCGCTTGATTCGCCGCGCCGTGTTGAATGGCCAAAAACTTGGCATCGAGCATGATTTTCTCTACGAGCTGGTGCCGGTCGTCGCTGACATCATGCACAGCTACTACCCAGAAATCGCCAAGAACCAGGCCTTCATCCAAAAGGTCATCCGCGGCGAAGAGGCGCGCTTCCGCGAAACGCTGGCCGGCGGGGTCACGCTGTTGAACCAAACCATCGCCGACTTGCAGGCTAACGGCGAAACCGAGATTCCTGGCGCCACTGCCTTTAAGCTGTTTGATACCTTTGGCTTCCCGGTGGAAATGACGCAAGAATACGCCAATGATAACGGCATGAGCGTCGACATGACCGGCTACGAGGCCGAAATGACCAAGCAGCGCGAACGGGCGCGCGCCGCTCGCGGCGACGAGCAGTCGATGGGCAGCCAAAACAAGTTGCTGATGGACATCAAGACGCCAAGCCAGTTTGTCGGCTACGACGACCTCGACGTCAAGGACGCCAAGCTGCTGGATATCATTACACCAGCCGGCACAGTCGCCAAGCTCGACCACGGTACCGCCCAGCTGCTCTTCGACCGCACGCCGTTTTACGCCGAAATGGGGGGCCAAGTGGCCGATCACGGCGAGATTCGCCAGGCGGATGGTACGGTGGTAGCGACGGTGAGCGATGTGCAACACGCGCCGAATGGCCAAAACCTGCATACCGTGACGATTCAAGCGCCGCTGGCCGTCAATGCGACGTACTGGTTAAGCGTTGAGCCGATTCGCCGCAAGAAGGTGTCGCAGAATCATACCGCGACCCACTTGCTGGATTCCGCCCTGCGCCAGGTGCTTGGTGAGCACACCCACCAGGCCGGTTCGTTGGTTGAACCCGACTACCTGCGCTTTGACTTCACGAACTTCGGACAGGTCACGCCGGAAGAGCTGCGACAAGTCGAGCAAATCGTCAATGAACAGATTTGGCGCGCCTTGCCGATTACCTGGCGGGAAATGCCGATTGACGAAGCTAAAAAGCTCGGCGCCATTGCGATGTTCGGCGACAAGTACGGCGACATCGTGCGCGTCGTGACCATTGGCGACTTCAACCAGGAATTCGATGGCGGCACGCATCCGCACAA
The DNA here is from genome assembly GCF_001434705.1 of Lacticaseibacillus nasuensis JCM 17158. GTDB lineage: Bacteria > Bacillota > Bacilli > Lactobacillales > Lactobacillaceae > Lacticaseibacillus > Lacticaseibacillus nasuensis. Next base: position 29,957 of record NZ_AZDJ01000032.1, on the reverse strand, counting down.
CACCAGCGCGTTGGGCTTGTTTAAGATCACCAGCGAAACCGGCATCGGCGCCGGCGTGCGGCGCGTTGAAGCCGTGACCTCAAAAGAAGCTTACGAATACCTGACCAAGCAAGAAGACACGCTCAGCGCCACGGCGCACACCTTGAAGCTGGATCAGCTAGACGCGGTACCGCACAAGGTGGCACAGCTGCAAGCCGACTTGAAGGCCGCTCAAAAGACGGTGGAAGGCCTGCAAGCCAAGCTTGCCAGCCAAGCCGCCAGTGGCATTTTTGACCAAGTTGAAACGGCCGGCCAGTACAGCTTGATTGCCCAAGCCGTATCGGTGGCGGGGATGAATGAACTGCGCCAGTTGGCCGACCAATGGCACGACAAGGGCAGCTCCGACATTCTCGTGTTGGCCACGGCGGTGGGCGACAAGGCCAACTTGCTGGTAGCCGTCGCCCCGGCGGCGGTGAAGGCTGGCGTCAAGGCCGGCGATTTGATCAAAGCCATCGCGCCGCAAGTCGGCGGCGGTGGCGGCGGCCGACCGGACATGGCCCAAGCCGGCGGGAAAAATCCGGCCGGGATTCCGGCGGCCTTAGCGGCGGCAAAGGAAACGGTTGCCGGGTTGTAGTTTCCTTGTTGTTTTCGCCAGTTTCAAGTAGAATATAGGGCGAGACAGAATTGAGGTGTTAGGAATGAGCACACTAGATCAAACAGTTCACTTTGACTTTCATGACAATGATCCCAAAAACGTGCGCGAGACGCTTGAAACCGTGTATCAGTCGCTGGAGGAAAAGGGCTACAACCCGATCAACCAAATCGTCGGCTACCTGATTTCCGGCGACCCGGCCTACATCCCGCGGTATAACGATGCGCGCAATTTGATTCGCAAGCACGAACGCGACGAGATCATCGAAGAGCTTGTTCGTAATTACCTCGGCAAGGAGAAAGACTAGATGCGGCTCATGGGGCTCGACGTCGGGTCACGAACTGTCGGGGTGGCGATGAGCGATCCGTTTGGCTGGACGGCGCAAGGCCTCGAGATCATCCGGATCAATGAGGACAAAGGCGAGTTCGGCATCGCCCGGGTCCGCGAGCTGGTGACGCAATATGAGGTCACCGGATTCGTGGTGGGCCTGCCGAAGAACATGAACAACTCGCTGGGTCCCCGCGCCGAGAAGTCACAGGAATACGGGGAGCGCTTGGCTACCGAGTTTGGGTTGCCCGTGGATTACACCGACGAGCGCCTGACGACGGTGGAGGCCAGCCGCATGCTGATTGAAGAGGCAGACGCGTCCCGCAAGCGGCAAAAGCAAGTCATCGACAAGCTCGCCGCGCAAATGATCCTGCAGAATTATTTAGACGCCAAAGGCAAACTAACACGCGCATAAGCGCCGGAGGAAGACACGATGGCAGACGAAAAACATGTGCAAAAAGGCACCGATGACCAGCAGATTACCTTAACCGATGATCAAGGCAACGAAGAACTTTATCAGGTTCTGTTTACGTTTGATTCTGAAGACTACGGCAAAAGCTACGTGTTGCTTTACCCAAGCGCGGCGCAGGAAGACGAGGAAGTCGAAATTCAGGCTTACTCGTTTAAGCCAGACCAGGCTGGCGACGCGGCTTCCGGTGACTTGTACCCCATCGAGGATGACGACGAGTGGGACATGGTCGAAGAAGTGTTGAACACGTTTTTGGCCGATTCGGATGACGATGACGCAACCGACTAAAGCGCTTGGACCGCGGTGGTGATCAACGGATCGCCACCGCGGTTTCTTTTGCCCCGCGGTTGAATATGCTAAACTAAGAGGCGACAAAATTCGGCTGATGCGCTGCTCGCGTCACCCTCTGCAAAGGAAGGAAATATGCTGACACTGTTGATTATTGCCATGTTGGCCTACAGTTTCTACGCCGGTGCGCGGCGTGGCATGTGGCTGCAAGGCGTATACCTGATTGGCTACCTGGTGAGCGCGATGGTGGCGGCAATGACTTATCGCGGCGTGGCCAAGACGATTGCGCTGTGGATCCCTTACCCCAGCGCGACGGAAGACAGCACGTTTGTCTTCTTCACCCATGCGGTGGGGTTGACCTTGGATGAGGCGTTTTACCACGGCGTCGCCTTCATCGGGATATTTGCGCTGGGCTGGGTCGTGACGCGCTTCGTCGCGCTGTGGTGGCACGACTTGACTTTCCGGCGCGGCGACGAGCAGCTCAGCCTGGCCGTCGGTGGGGTGACCAATGTTGTCGTGGGCTATTTCATCATTTTTTTGGTGTTATACCTGTTGGCCTTGGTCCCAGTCGGCGGGATTCAACAGGCGCTGGCGCATTCGTTTGCCGCCAAGACGATTGTTCGCTACACCCCGGGGTTGACCCAGCTGTTTACGGCGCTTTGGGTGACGGCATGACAAAAGCGGCTGCGGCCGCTTTTTGTGTGAAAGGAACAAGATGAACACTAAAATTTTACAAACCCTTGAATTTGATAAAATTCGCCAGGCGTTGCGGGCTAATGTCGTCACGGCTAACGGCGATGCCCGCGCGGCGGCCTTGACGCCGAGTGCCGACGTCGCCACCGTCCGGGAAACGCTGGCCGAAACCAGCGATGGGGCCGCGATTTTGCGCTTAACCGGCGGCATTCCGGTGCCCGCTTTGACCGACATTACGCCGGCCTTGCAGCGGGTGCGCATCGGCGCGGTGCTGAACGGCAAGGAACTCGCCGCCGTGACGCGCGTGCTGAAAACGGTGCAAGCCGTCAGCGACTTTTTCGCCGACTTGGCCGAGCGGCTGGAGGCCGACACGGTGGCGGCGCTGGCAGCACAGCTCACTGCGCTGCCGGCGTTGACGCGCACCTTGCGTAAGGCCGTCGACGAAGACGGCCGCCTGACCGACGAGGCGTCGCCGGAGTTAGGCCGCATTCGCGGCCAGGTTCGGCAGCTGGAAAACACCATTCGTAGCCGCATGGAGCAGTATACCCGCGGTAATTCGGCGAAATACCTGTCGGATCCCATCATCACCATTCGTGACGACCGCTACGTGATTCCGGTGAAGGCCGAACACCGTAGCCAGTTTGGCGGCGTCGTGCATGACCAAAGCGCCTCGGGCCAGACGCTGTTCGTCGAGCCGCAAGCCATTGTCGACATGAACAACCGGCTACGCGAGGCGCAAATCGCCGAGCAAACGGAAAGCGAGCGCATCCTCGCCGAGTTATCCAACGAAGTGGCGCCTTACGCCTCGGAGTTGCGGCAAAACGCCGACATTCTCGGCCACCTGGACTTCATCAACGCCAAGGCCAAATACGCCAAAACTATCAAGGCCACGGCGCCGGAGGTTTCCGCCGAGAACCACGTCGACTTGCTGGCGGCCCGGCACCCGCTGCTGGACCCCGCCAAGGTCGTGCCCAATCGCATTACCCTTGGCGCCGATTACGGCGCGATTGTCGTGACCGGCCCGAACACCGGCGGGAAAACCATCACGCTGAAGACCCTCGGCCTGTTGCAGTTGATGGGGCAAGCCGGCCTGTTCATTCCCGCCGAAGCCGGCAGTCAAATCGGCGTGTACAGCAACGTGTTTGCCGATATTGGTGATGAGCAGTCGATTGAGCAAAGCCTGAGTACGTTTTCCGGCCACATGAAAACCATCGTCGACATTCTCGATCAACTCGATGCGCGCTCACTGGTGCTGTTCGACGAGCTCGGCGCCGGTACCGACCCGCAAGAAGGCGCAGCACTCGCCATCGCGATTCTCGATGAGGTCGGTGCAAGCGGGGCGGCCGTCGTGGCGACGACCCACTATCCGGAGCTGAAGCTGTATGGCTATAACACGCCGGGCACGATCAACGCGTCGATGGAGTTTGACAGCAACACCTTGCAGCCGACCTATCGCCTGTTGATCGGGGTGCCTGGGCGCTCTAACGCCTTTGACATTTCCCTGCGCCTCGGGCTGGCCGCGCCAATCGTCGAGCGCGCCAAGGGCTTGATTGCCGATGACTCGCACGACTTGAACAATATGATTGCCGACTTGGAAAACCAGCGCAAGGCCGCCGAAACCGAGTATCACGAAACCCGGCGGCAGCTGGCAGAAGCCGAGCAGCTGCACGCCGATTTGCAGCACGCCTATGAGCAATTTTATGCTGAGCGCGAGCACCAGCTGGCGATTGCCAAGGACAAGGCCAACGCGCTGGTGGACACGGCGCAGGCTAAGGCCGATAAGATCATCAAACAGCTGCGGCAACTGCAGCTGGCGCAACATAGCGACATCAAGGAAAATCAGCTGATTGAGGCCAAAACGGCGCTGAACAACTTGCATCAAAGCAAACCCGTGAAGCAAAATCGCGTGCTGCGTCGCGAAAAGGCCAAGCAAAGCCTGCGCCAAGGCGACACCGTGAAGTCCCTGCAATACGGACAAACCGGCACCTTGATGAAGCAGGTGGATAAGACACACTGGGAGGTGCAACTCGGCATCATTCGCATGCAGCTGCCGACCAGCGACCTGCAAAAGGTGACGCAAGCCAGCGAACCGGAACCAAAGCGGCGAATCACCACCGTGCGCGGCGCCAGCGGGCCCAGCACCACGCTGGACCTGCGCGGCGAGCGCTACGAGGCGGCAATGGCCAAGCTGGATCAATACATCGATGCCGCGCTGTTGGCGGGGTATCCACAGGTCACCATCATTCACGGCCTTGGCACCGGCGCGATTCGCAACGGGGTCACTAAGTACCTGCGGCAAAATAAGCAGGTGGCGAAATTTGGCTTTGCGCCGCAAAATGCCGGCGGCGGGGGCGCGACCATCGTGCAATTCAAATGACGAAAAGATAGCAATTTGTTGGCGAACGTGCTATGCTATAGTTACGAAAAGTAAGAGGAGGCCTTCCAATGGTACAAGCAGTGACAGATCAGAACTTTAAGACAGAAACCGATGCCGGCGTGACGTTAACCGATTTTTGGGCAACGTGGTGCGGCCCGTGTCGGATGCAAAGTCCAGTCGTTGAGGCGCTGGCCGATGATCGCAAGGACGTGAAGTTCGTGAAGATGGATGTCGACGCGAATCCGGACACGCCGAAGTCTTTTGGCATCATGGCCATTCCGACCTTGCTCGTGAAGAAGAACGGTGACGTGGTCGAGAAGATCGTCGGCTACCACACCAAGGATCAACTGAACGAGATTCTCGATAAGTATACGAAGTAATCCAAAAAAGGGAGCGCCGCGGCGCTCCCTTTTTGCTGCTTTAGAATTCGAGGAAATCGGTGATGGCCCCTTGAGGATCCTTGGGGTCTAAGACGCAGGTGATGGTGACGGTGTCGCGGTGCGGCTCGGCGACGTCGGCCTCAACCACGGCGCCGAATTGTTGCTGCAGGCTTTGGGCGATAAAACCGGCCTCCAGCCGAAAGTCCGCATCCGTATTGGCCGTCAGCCGCGCCGCCACCACCGGCCCGCTAAGCGTGAAGAGGCGGACTTGCCGTTTTGCCTTGCCTGCCTGGAGTTCGCCGAAGCCCAGCTGCGCAAAGGCGGCAGGCAGGTCGCTTTCTTGCACCGGCAACTTGCGCGCGAGGTTGCGGCCAGCCCAATATAAGATTGCGTGGGTTTCTTCCCCCAGCAAGTCGGGCAGCAGGAGGTCACGCAGGGTTAGCGGTGCGGTGAGTGGGACAGTGGTGGATTGGTGAAGCAGCGATGCGTAGTCTTGATTGGCCAAGATGGTTCCTCCTTGCTTTCACCGTTAAGTATACGCAACTTGCTGAGAAAATTCACACCTCGCGGTAAACTTGAATTTTTACCAGAGACGGCCCACAATAAAGGTTCAGATTACAGTGAAGGGGAATTATTGTGAACACTCAACCAATCGGCTTCATCGATTCAGGTGTCGGCGGATTAACCGTGGTCAAAGAGGCCCGACGGCAGTTGCCAAACGAAAACATCATCTTTTTAGGCGACCAGGCGCGCCTGCCTTATGGGCCCCGACCCGCGGCGCAGGTGCGGGCCTTCACGTGGCAAATGGTGAACTTCTTGTTGCGCCAGCACATCAAGATGCTGGTCGTCGCTTGCAACACCGCCACGGGGGCTGCGTTGAGTGACTTGAAGGCCAAGTTGTCGATTCCGGTGGTTGGGGTCATCGTGCCCGGGGCGCGCGCCGCGATTCGCGCCACGCACACGCGCCACGTCGGCGTCATCGCCACTGTCGGCACAGTACGCAGCGATGCGTACGCCCAGGCAATGCACCAAAAAGCCACCGACATTCAGGTGACCAGCCTGGCCGCGCCGAAGCTGGTGCCGCTGGTCGAAAGTAACGAGATGCACTCGGCCGTCGCCAAGCGCGTCGTGGCCGAAACCCTGCGCCCATTGCAGCATACCGACATCGACACCCTGGTCATGGGCTGCACGCATTACCCGCTGCTCAAGCCATTGATTCAAAACGTGATGGGCGACGACGTGACGCTGATCGATTCCGGCGTCCAAACCGTCAGTGAAGTCTCAATGCTCCTGGATTATTTTGGCATCGCCGCGGCCCCTGGCCAGACCAGCAATGCCCAGTTTTATACCACCGGGGCGGCGAAGCTGTTCAACGTGATCGCCAGCGACTGGCTGGGCCTCGCCGTGGCGGCAAAACACGTCGACATCACCGACGAGCCGCAAACCGTCGTGCCCAAGTTGCCCACCGATACCATCGTAGTTGCGTCGAAGAACCCGGGCAAGGTCAAGGAAATCGCCGCGATGTTTGCCACAGAAGGCGTGACGGTGAAAAGCCTGGCCGATTATCCCGAGTTGCCCGACGTCGCCGAAACCGGCACGACCTTCGAGGAAAACGCGCGGCTGAAGGCGGACGGGTATGCACGCATGCTCGAGCTGCCGGTGTTGGCCGACGACTCCGGGCTGATGGTCGACGCCCTTGGCGGCCAACCTGGCGTGTTCTCGGCGCGCTACGCCGGGGCGGGGCATAACGATGCCGCCAACAACGCCAAGTTGATTGCCGAGTTGGCAGAGGTGCCAGACGCCAAGCGCACCGCCAAATTCGTCAGCACCTTGGTGTTCGCCAAGCCGAACCAGCCCGAGCGGGATCTGGTGGTCAGCGGCACGGTGAGCGGCCGGATTGTCGGGCTGCCCCAAGGCCACGACGGTTTTGGCTACGATCCCTATTTTTACGTGCCGGCGCTGGGCAAAACCTTGGCGGAATTATCGCCAACCGAAAAAAATGCCATCAGTCATCGCGGCGCGGCCTTGCGCAAACTCGATCAGAAATGGCGGGCATGGTATCAGGAGGATGAGTCATGAAAATACTGGCAGTAAGCGACACTCATGGCGATCGCGCCATCTTAAGCACCATCTTGGCGCGTCACCCAGCCCTCGCCGGGTACTTTTACGCTGGCGATTCGGAATTGCCGGCTAGCGATGACTTGTTCACGCAGTTTGCCGCCGTGCGCGGAAATATGGATGCCGACAGTGGCTTTCCGTTGACGCGCACCGTGCCGGTGGCCGCAGCCGACGTGACGGCGACGGTGTTTTTGACGCATGGCCACCGCTACGGCGTGAACTTTGGGTTAGGCGAGCTCATCGCCGCGGGCAGTGAAGTGCACGCCGACTTGGTGATTTTTGGCCACACGCATCAACTCGGCGTCGAGCAGCACGCCGGCATGGTGCTGCTGAATCCCGGCAGTATTTCGCAGCCGCGAGGGGAGTTTGCCCGCTTAGGCGGCACCTATGCCATCGTGACCCTGACGGCCACGCTGGTGCAAGTTGAGTTTCTCACGCGCGACGGGCAACTCGTGCCAAGTTTAACGCGCAAATTCTCGCGCCAATAAAAATAGACGTCACCGGCTGGTGGCGTCTATTTTCGACTAAAGAAAGACGGTTTTATACAAGAGAATCGCGGTGATGGCGGCCAAGGTCGGCGCAACCACCGGCACCCAAGCGTAACCCCAATCGGAGTCGCCCTTGTGCCGCAGCGGCAATAAGGCGTGTAGGATGCGGGGACCGAGGTCACGGGCAGGGTTCAAGGCCGGGCCGGTGGGGCCACCGAATGACGCGACCAGCGTGGCTACCAGAAAACCGAGCGCCATGTGTGCGGTACCGAGATTGTCGCTGAAAAATGGGGCCTTGGTGATGCCTAGCGCGCCGAAGAACAAAATAAAGGAACCAATAAATTCGTTGATGAAGCCGTTGAGTTGGCTCTTCGTGGCGCTGATGGTGCTAAACGTACCGAGAATGTGTTGCGGGTTAGTCGTGAGGTCGTAGTGCGGCTTGTAAGCGGCGACGACCCACAGCTGGCCAAACATCGCCCCGGCAAATTGAACGAGGATGTAAGGCAGGACCTCTGCCCAGGGAAACATGCCGGCAACCGCCAGCCCGATGGTGAAGGCGGGGTTGATGTGGTTGCCGGAAATGCCGCCGATGATCATCGCCGGAATCATGACCCCGGCGCCGTAACCCACGGCAATCAGCATCCAGTCCGAGCCGTTCCCCTTGGTCCCCTTGAGGTCGACGTTGGCGACGGAACCGTTACCTAGCGCCACCATGATTGCTGTCCCCATAAATTCAGCAATCAGGCGGACGGTTAAACTATAATCCATTGTTCTCCTCCATCTCTGTGACTGCGCAAAGCACGCATGAAAACAATTTTACCAACTTATGGAACTATAGTAAATGACAGTTTAACGGGTTGTAAAGTTTCAGCTTTGTAAGTGTTTTCACAACGGGAATCGGTTAAGATAGAAGGGTACCCTAAAGGAGAGATTAGCGAATGATGAATCAAGCGATCGACACAATGCTGATCGAGAATCGCAAACACTTTATGATTCCTGGCGAAATGGTCGCCAGTGTCAACGCCGACAACGCCTTGCGCCACGCGTTTTTGGTGCTGACAAAGGTGCGTTACGCCAAGGTCCCCGTGCTTGATAACGACGACCATTTCCTCGGCCTGATTTCCCTGGCGATGATCACCGAGCCGATGCTGGGCCTCGACGACATTAACCTCAAGCCGCTGGATGAGTTGTGCGTCAAAGACGTGATGGAAACCGGCGTGCCCACGATTGAAGACCCATACGACGTGGAAAATGTCTTGCACCTGCTGGTGGATTCGCCATTTCTGCCAGTTGTGCAAGCTGATGGCACCTTCACCGGCATCGTGACTCGGCGCGAAGTGATGAAGGGCATTAATTACATCGGCCATAACATCGACAAGCGGTACGACATGACGCCGCTGCCGCCAACTGAGGCATAAGAAAAGCGCGCCAGCGGCGCGCTTTTCTTATGCCTGACCCGGGTAAATCGTTGTGGGGATGGGAATGCCGGCTTTGGTTAGGGCTTTCACATACGCGGTCAAAAATTTTCGTTGCGTCGGCAGCTGCTCGCCGCTTTTCACGTAAATGAGGACCTGGTAGCTGAAGGTGCCGTCGCCATTCGGGGCCAGCCCCAACAGATCCGGGCCGGCGGTAATCGCTGGCGTTTGCGGGACGAGCTTGGCGTTGACGGCTTCCAGCACGGTGCGAATCTGATCCAGGTCGGCGTCACCGCGGGCCGGAAGCTTGATAATCACCTGCATTTGGCTGCGGGACTTGTTGGCGACGATGGTGATGTTGCGATTGGGAATGAAGTTGACCGTGCCATCAGCGCTTTTGACGATGGTGGTGCGTAGCCCCACGGCGGTGACCGTGCCGGACACGGCGCCTAAGGTCACGGTGTCGCCGACGTCAAACTGGCCTTCAAGAATGATGAAAAAGCCGGTGACCACGTCGCTGACGAAGCCTTGCGCGCCGAGCCCCAAGGCGATGCCCACCACGCCGGCGCCGGCGAGCAGCGTTCCCACCGGCACGCCGAGCACGGTTAAGACGGCGTACAGGTAGAAGAAAATTACCGTATAGGAAAAGGCGTTGAGACTCAGCGTGTGCATCGTCGCGACGCGGGTAGCGCTAAGGTGGGAGTGCGCGGCGTATGTCGTGAAGCCACGGTCGATTAGTTTTCTGCCCACGGCACGAATGATGGCGAATAACACGGTGAAGAGAACCAGTTGCCACAATAAGCCGAGTAGCGAGGACAAGACGCGTTCCCAGTCGATTTTTTCAAAATAGCGCATGAGCCAGTTAGGGTTCGTGACTTTATCCGTCAAGGCTAGACCTCCTGTGCCGAAATGCCGGCGTCGCATTTCAGTGTAGCAGAAATCGCCGGGGTTGTGCACCTGCGTGAGCGCTTTCTCGTTCCAATTGCTCAATGCCTTAAATGATGATATTCTTAGTAGTAACAGGCCGCTTAGCGGACGAGGAGGGAGCATATGTCTGGAGGACAAATTGCAGGATTGATCGCTGCCATTGCATTCTTGATTATTGCGTTAGCATTCTTGTTACTGGCGGCGCGCATTGCGAGTGTCACCAAGGAAGTGCGCGGCACAGTCAAGGAGGTCAATACGACCTTGAATGTGGTCAACGCGGAGCTTGGCGGGTTGACACACGAAGTCGAGGCATTGCTGACCAAGTCCAATACGCTATTGAACGACGTCAACGGCAAAGTCGCCGCCATCGACCCGGTATTTACCGCGATTGGTGAGCTTGGTGAAAGTGTCTCGGAGCTGAATACGAGCACGCGCAACCTGGCGACGAAGGTTTCTAGCGGGGCGAAGAACTCCGCGAAGGCCGGCGTGGCCCTGAAGGTTGGTCGCACCGCAATGAAGTTGTTTACGAAAAAAGACGCGACAAAATAGGAGGAAATCACATGGCAAAGGGACATTTCTTGTTAGGATTTATTCTTGGCGGGGCCAGCGCCTTGGCCGCCACCTATCTGCTGACGCCACAAACCAGCGACGAGCTGAAGCATAAGTGGCAGGAGAAAAAAGACGACTTGGCGGACCGCGCCGCTGACTATTACGATTACGCCAAGGATGCCACTGCCGACTGGCGCGAATCCGCTGGCGAATTCGTAGCCGACCTCAAGGAACGCGCCCACGCAACGCCAGCCACCGACTTGGCCGACTACGACGACGCCACCGCCGCGTTGAAAGACGAGCTGACCGCGGCGCCTGAAGTTGCCACCGATGACGACTTCGACGACATCGTGGTGGATGGCAAGAGCGCTTTTGCCCAAGCCAAGGATGATTTCGATGCCGCGACGGCGCCAGCCGATGATGCTGACGCGCCAGAGGCACCGGAAGCCCCAGAAGCACCGGCGGCCGCTGAGCCGACGACACCAGAAGATCCAGAAGCTTAAGCGAAAATTGTGAACGAGTTGCCCCCGCGGGCGGCTCGTTTTTTGTTTTTCGTCTGGCAGGTCGGGTTTCCCCCCTTCATAGATAAATGTCATTGAGAAGCCAAAATGTTAAGTTTTTGGCCAATTAGCCCCGGTGTAACGGCATTTCTATTTTGGCAATATTTTGGATTTCGCCATTTATCCATTTAAACGAAAAAATGACGGTCGACTTGATGGGAAGGACCGCTCCAGAAAAAATGAGAACATTCTCATCAAAATCAGTGGCTGTAACCCTTGGTACAATAGGCTTTTGAAATTTGTTGAATTTGCGACCTTAACATTTGGCGATCTCAATGACATTTATAGGTGTAAGGGTCATCACCGGCCGGCAAAAACCTCACACAGACTCGGGCAGTCAGTACCATTTCGTCCAGGCGGGAGCGCCAGCATCAATTACTCAGGTGGGAGTCGCCAGCTTCAGCGATTCAGGTGCGAGCACGCCGGCAATATTTGCGCTCAGACTCGGACAGTCAGCAATATTTCGTCCAGGCCGCGGGCCGCCAGCTTCAGTCGCCTAATGACCTGAGAATCTCCTGACCGCGCATTAACGGCGCAAGCCCGCGCAGCTCGAGATGAACAGGCCCGTGATTCGATGACCACTTTGGCTCAACTGCGCATCTCGCCATGCGGACATGAGTGAGAACATTGCGTTTCTCCTCACCATTCGCTCAGGGCTTGCCGTGCCTAGGGGATCCGTCGGTCATTGAATCACCATGCGTGCGAGATTCGCCGGCCGGTGATGCCGCACAGATTTGGACAGTCAGCAATACTTCGTCCAGGCTTCGGGCCGCCAGCATTAAGCGCCCATCATCAAGTCAGTGCGCTTGGCGCTTACCACTTGCAAGGGTAGCACCTCACCGGTTTGCAGAGACGTCTGTACGTCGGTGGCTGTCGGCGATTGCATGCATCGCCGCGCCGCAACTGAAGCAACAGAGTCATGACCGTTGCTTGAGGCTGACTTGGCCAAAATAAATGGCCCGTAATGGCATTTTTTCCATTGCGGGCCATTCGTGTGTCTGTAATTAGTATGCCACCTAAATCGTGGTGTAGGCCTTGCTGGTGTGGGTAAAGGGTTCGCAGCCAGTGGCGGTGACGTGCACGCAGTCTTCGATGCGCACGCCGGCGACGCCTGGAATATAAATCCCTGGTTCAATCGAGAAGCACATGCCCGGCTGTAATTCCATGTCGTTGCCCGCCATAATGGACGGGAACTCGTGGGTCGACATGCCGATGCCATGGCCGAGGCGATGGTTGAAGTATTCGCCATACCCGGCCTTGGTGATAATATCCCGGGCGATTTTGTCGAGGGCAGAGGCTTGCAGGCCTGGCCGCACGGCGGCTTGCGCGGTGAGTTGCGCCTCTAAGCAGACGTCGTAGATTTCCTTGGCCTTGGCCGACACTTCGCCACCAAAGGCAACGGTGCGCGTGGCGTCACTCATGTAGCCGTGATTATCGGTGCCGAGGTCGAACAACACGAGCTCGCCAGGTTGAATCTGCGTACCTTCCGGGCCACCATGGGGATCGGCAGCATCGACGCCGGCTTGCACGATGGTGTCGAAGCTCATGTTCATGACGCCTTCCTTCATCATCGCGTATTCGATTTCCGCGACGACGGCTTGCTCGGTGATGCCAGCGCGCAAGGCCTTGAAGCCGGCGGCAAAGGCGCGGTCGGCTTGTTGGCCGGCGGTGACCATTTGCGCGATTTCTTCAGGCGTCTTGATTAACTTCTGGCCTTCGACGAAGCGGGAGACGTCGGCGGGAAAGCTGGCCTGCGGGAATTGGCGGGTGATGGCTTCGAATTTGTAGACGGCTAGGTCGTCTTTTTCAATGCCCCATAGGCGTGGTTGCGGCGTGATTTGACGAATTTCGTCGCCGATGCGGGCAAATGGGTCTTCATGATCGAGGTAGCCGGCAGCCGCGTATGGCCAGCCGGCTTTTTTGACGGCTTCTAGCGATAGCGCCGGAACGAATAGTAGCGGATCGTGGTCGGGGAAAACAAACAGCCCCGTGATTCGTTCCTCGGGGTCGCTGAAGAATCCCGTGTAGTAATTAATGTTGGTGAAATTGCTGACGTACGCGACGTCGAGGCCTTGCTTGGCCACCCATGCTTGCAGTTCCTGTAAGTGTTGATTCATGTTGCGCCTCCTGAGTATGTTATGCGGATTAAGTATAGCACAGGCCGTTTTCACCGGCTTTCTGAAAAGTCCTCGTGAAAATTTGCATGAAAAATTCAGTAAACGCTTGCAACCCCGTCAACCGTCTGCTAAAATGACCTGTAAATCACAGTGACGATTTCTGCGAAAGATTAAAATGTAAGGAGATACATGAACAATGGAGAAGCAAACAATCACGATTTACGACGTGGCCCGCGAGGCCAACGTCTCGATGGCGACGGTCTCGCGTGTCGTTAACGGGAACCCGAATGTGAAGCCCGCGACCCGCAAGAAGGTCCTGGAGGTGATCGACCGCCTCGATTACCGGCCAAACGCGGTGGCGCGGGGCTTAGCCTCGAAGAAAACGACCACGGTTGGGGTCATCATCCCGGATGTCACGAACATGTTTTTCTCAAGCTTAGCGCGCGGGATCGATGACGTGGCGACGATGTACAAGTACAATATCATCCTGGCCAACTCCGACGAGAACTCGCAAAAAGAGGTCCAGGTGCTCAACACCTTGTTGGCTAAGCAAGTCGACGGGCTCATCTACATGGGCCACGAGATTTCTGACAATGTGCGCGCCGAATTCTCCCGCAGCAAGACGCCAATCGTGTTGGCCGGCTCCGTGGATCCTGACGAGCAAGTCGGCAGCGTCAACATCGATTATGTTGCCGCCGTCGAAGAAGCTACCGCGCGCCTGATTAAAACCGGCAACAAGCAGGTGGCCTTGGTGACTGGTCCGCTGACTCAGCCGATCAACGGCGAGTACCGCCTGCAGGGGTACAAGCAGGCGTTGGCTAAGGCCGGCTTGGCCTATGACGAAAGCCTTGTGTTTGAAACCGAGGCCAGCTATCATGCCGGCCTAGGCCTGTTCAAGCAGGTGCAAAAGTCCGGCGCCACCGCTGCCATTGCCGGCGATGACGAACTGGCCGTGGGTCTGTTGGACGCCGCCATTGATGCCGGCGTGAAGGTGCCAACGGACTTTGAGCTGATCACCAGCAACAACACGAAGCTCACCGAAATGGCCCGCCCGCAGCTGACCTCCATCGATCAGCCGCTGTATGATATCGGCGCCGTGGCGATGCGCCTATTGACCAAGATGATGAACAAAGAAGACATCGACGCCAAAACGGTGCGGTTAGGCTTTGACATTACCGCTCGCCAGTCGACGAAATAACCACCAAAAAATAATCCCGGTTCGCAGGCATTGCTTGCGAACCGGGATTTTTTTTTAGCGGCGAGCACTTGATGCTTTACTGCTGGCCTTGCTGCTAGTGGCCTTCTTGCTACTGCTCGAGGCTTTGCGGCTGCTGGTGCTGGCCGCCGGCTTGGTGGTGCGTTTGGTGGTTTTGGGGTTGCTGATAATCGTCGTCGACTTTGGCGTCGAGTTGACGCCGGTGGTGACGCGACCGTAGCCGTTGCGCACGCCGCCGAAGTTGTACCAGAACAACGCGTAGTTGTCGGCGGAGCCGCCGATGCCGAACTTGGCCTTGCTGGCGCCTGGTTCCCAGTCGTTGTACAGGCTGGTCAGCGTTTCGTTGCCGACGTGATAGGTGCGGTTGTTGGCCAGCACCGTGCCGATTTTCTCCCCGGTTTTGGCGTTGACCTTGACGGTTTTCACCGTGCTTGGCTTGGCCATGGTCTTGGTGAGCGCAAACTGGTTGGGAATCTTGCGGTACACGGCGTTGGCGACCTTGGCCCAAAACGTCATGTTCAGGCTCGACGCGCTTTCCGATAACAGGTGGGCGCTGCCGTTGTTATTGTCGTAGCCGATCCAACTGGTCAGCGTCATCCCCGGCGTGGAACCGGAGAACCAAATGTCCTTGAAGTCGTTACTGGTCCCGGTTTTGCCAATCAAGGTATTGGTGGAAAAACTCAGCTGATTCTTGAGCTGAGTGGCGGTCCCGGTGTTGACGACTTCGTGCATCATTTGCTGCATGATGTAAGCCGTGGCCTTGCTGAAGACCGTCGTCGGGGCGGCCTTGTGTTGATAGACGACGTTGCCCATCGGATCGACAATTTTGTCGATGACGTATGGGGCCACATAGGTGCCGCCGCGCCAGAAGGTGGCGTAAGCGGCGGCCTCGTCCTCCACGGTCAGCCCGTAGTCGGTACCACCTAGCGCGATGCCGAGTTGGGAATAGTCGTGGTCGGTAAGGGTGGTCAGGCCCATTTTTTCCATGTAAGTCTTCGGGTTGGTTTTCTTGCGCAACGCGTTGTACAGCTCGACGGCCGGCACGTTATACGATTGCGCCAACGCCGTGGTCGCCGGCACGAACTTGTTTTGCAAGGTGGTGCCGTAGTCCGTGACGCGATAATTCCCGAAGTCGTTGGCAAAATCGGCCAGCATGGTTTGCGACCCAATCAGTTTGTTCTCCACCGCCGGGCCGTAAACGAGCAAGGGCTTGATGGAGGACCCCGGCGAGCGGGTGGTGTAAACGTGATTCAACTGGCCCGAGACGCCGCCGATAAAGCCGATGACGGCGCCAGAATTATTGTCGAGGAGCAGCGAGCCGTTTTGCACCGGCTCGCTGATGGTGGTGCGCCGGCCGGTTTTGGCATCGATTTGCGTCGTGCGGTAGGTGTAGCCGAGGCTGCCGGCATTGGCCTTGGCGACTTGTTGCATCGTGTCGTAAATCGGTTTGTTGATGGTGCTGTGAACCTTGTACCCCTTGGTGGACAGCATCGTTTTGGCTTGCTCGAGGTACTGGTTGGCCAGGCTGGTATTTTTTTGGATCGCCGCTTGGCTGTGGCCGTCATCTTTGGCCAGCTTTTGCGCCAAGACGGTTTCGGCTTCGCCTTGGACCATGGTGTAGACATAATTGCCCGTGGTGGTGTCCTTGGCCGTGGATTGCGGGAGAAAATCTTTTTTGATGTCGAATTTCTTGGCGGCTTGATATTGCTTGTTGGTAATCATCCCCGCGCGGTACATCCGAAACAGCACCGTTTTTTGCCGGCCGATGCCGAGCGCCACCTGGTCATCGGCCTTCAACGCCCCGGTGATGGTGTAGGGCGTGTACACCGACGGGCTTTGCGGCAAGCCGGCGATGTACGCGGCCTCGGCGAGGTTGAGCTGCTTGGCGGATTTACCAAAAATCCCCTCGGCGGCGGTTTGCACCCCGGCGATGTTTTGGCCCTTGTTGTTGCGGCCAAGCGTGGCGATGTTGAGGTAGGCCTCGAGAATCTGGTCCTTTGAGAAGAAGTGATTCAAGCGTAAGGCGTACATGATCTCGACGACCTTGCGCTTAAACGTGGTTTCCGAGCTGAGAAATTGCAGCTTCACGACTTGCTGCGTCAGCGTGGAGCCGCCGGTTTGGCTGCCGACGCCGGTCAAGGCGGAAATCACCGCGCGCAACACCGACTTGGGCACCACGCCGTCGTGATGATAGAAATCCTCGTCTTCGGTGGCAACGATGGCCTGCTTGAGGTACGGCGAAATATCGGCAAGCGGCACCTTGTCGCGCATCAAGTCGCTTTTGATGTTGCCCAGCATCACGTTATTGGCATAATACAGCGTGGTGGTGGAATCCACATCGCCAAGGGTTTGCGTCATCTTTTGCTGCGTCGGCACCGGCGTGTGGTCCACGATGGCGGCAAAGTAGCCGCCCAGCATGCCCACGCCAAACACCAGGCCGATGCCGATCGTTGCAATGACGTAATACGCCAACGACTTCACCACTTGCAAGGTGATGTCGGCGTAGAGCCGCCAGGTTTTGCCCGACAGTGGCGGCAAGGCCTCTGGCGAGCGCTGTGTTAGTTTGTGGTTGAGGCGCGCGAGCCACGCGTGGCTCCTGCGCTTTTTGTGTCCCGTGTTCACGTCAACGCCACCTTTTTACCGAATATTGGCCTATTATACCTTAAAAATCGTGCGCTTGCCCGGCCGGTCTGGTAGGGTAGGCTCAACGGAGGTGCGCCATGTATCAAACGCTATTATTTGACATTGATGACACGATTTTAGACTTTGAAGCCGGCGAATTGCGCTCGTTGACCACCGCGCTGACGGATTATCACCTGCCGACGACGCCGGCGGTGATTGCCGCCTACCTCAAGTTGAATGCGTTCCTGTGGACCGAATACGAGGCCGGCCGCATCAGCCGCGAGCAGATCTTTGCCCGGCGCTTCACCGAGTTGTTCGCGCAGTTTCACCTAGCCGCCGACGGGCTGGCCGTCGAACACCACTACCACCGGCTTTTAGATCAAGAGGCGGTGGTGGCGCGCCACGCCGCGGACACGTTGGCGGCTTTAGGCGATTACCGGCTGTACATCGTCAGCAACGGCATCGAGGCCGTGCAACAGGCGCGGCTGACCAAGGCTGGCTTGATCGACCAGTTTAGCGACCTATTCGTCTCCGACGCGATCGGGGTGCCTAAGCCCAGCGTGGCCTTTTTTGATTATGTGGCCAAGCACATTCCCGATTACGACGCGACCACGACGCTGATCATGGGCGATTCGCTGACGTCGGATATCCAAGGCGGCGTGAATGCTGGTCTCGACACGATTTGGTACAATCCGCGCTTTAAGCCCAACCGCAGTCACCTCGTGCCGACGTATCAGCTGAGCGACTGGGCCGACTTGCCGCAACTGCTGGCCGGCGCGGTGAGTTAGGCTGGCGCGATTCGCCGCAAGGAACCGGTGGTGACAGTCATGGTGCCGGTGGCCGTTTGCAGCTGTAAGCCACCGGTCGCGGTGAAGCCAATCAAGGTGCCTTCGATCGGCGTGCGGCCAGGCTGCACGCGCACGCGTTGGTTGAGCCAGGCGGCGTGGCGACGGTAGTGCGGCATGATGGTGGCGGGCTGGGCCTGCAAGTTTGCCAGCTCGGTCAGCCACGCCGCTACCAGCGCCGTGGCCACCGTGGCGGCGGGTTGGCGCGGGAATAAGCCGCCCACCGGCACCGCGTCGGCGGGCGGCACATTGGCCGGCGCGACGAGGTTGACGCCGCAGCCGATTAAATCTCGGGCTTGCCCGTGCCCAGCGACGCGGGTGGCGAGAATCCCGCAGACTTTGCGGTCAGCGACTAAGACGTCGTTGACCCATTTTAATGTGGGCTGCAGGCCCGTCACCTGGTGAATGGCGCGTTGCATCGCCACCCCGGCCGCCGGCGTCAGCAACGGGCTGGCCCAGGCCGGGAGCGCCAGCGTAAAATACACCCCGCCGGCCGGGCTCACGAAGCCGTGGCCGTGGCGCCCAATCCCGGCGGTTTGTTGATCCGCCACCACTAGGCGCGGCACGGTGGCCCCGGCCGCGACTTGCTCAGCCACGACTTGTTGCGTCGAGCTGGTGGTGGACAGGCTGTGAATGACGAGGTTCGGCCAAGTGGTGGCGACGGCTTGGCGCAGCGCAACGGCGTCGATCATTGCGCCAGCCGCGCAATGGCGTCGGCATAAATCGCGACGGCTTGGATCAAGGCGTTGATTGGCATGTATTCGTTGGCTTGATGCATGACGTTTTCCTGGCCGACGGGTTGGGCGCCGAACGCGACGCCGCGGGGGATGATGCGGCCGTATGTCCCGCCACCGATGACCTGCTCGTGGCCGGGCAGGCCGGTTTGGTCCGTGTAGGTTTGCAGAAGGGTTTGCACCAGCGGGTCGCTGGCGGCGACGTAATGCGGGCCCTGCGCATGGCCGGCCACGGCGACGGTGACGTGCTCGGCGCCGAGCGTGGTTTCGATTTGGTCGCGAATCGTGGCCGCATCGGTGCCTTGCGGGTAGCGCACATTAATGGCAATGGTTTGCGGGCCATCCGGCGTGTAGCTGAAGAGATCGGGGCTGGCGGTGAGCTCGCCCATGACCTTGTCGGTATAAGCGATGCCAAGCTGGTGGCCGCGGGAGTCGTTGTGCAAATAAGTGGCAATGGCGTGAAGGTACTGCGCCCCGGCGGCATCAAAGGCGTAAGTCGTCAGGAATGTGGCCAGATACGTGGCGGCGTTGACGCCGGCCTTAGGTTCTAGCGCATGCGCGCCTTTGCCTGTCAGCGTCACGGTTACCGTGTCCGTGGCCGTTGACGTGAGGCTGGCGGTGACGCCGTTAGCCGCGGCAAATTCGCCGAGTGCTTTGGCAAAATCGGCTGGCAAGGCCCCGCGCATCGTGGCCGTTGCGCTTTCTGGGACCATGTTGACTCGCAACCCGGCTGAAAAGCCCGTGAGCACCAGCGGCGCTGGGGTCAGTTGGGGCTGATGGAACGTTAGCGCAAAAGTGGCGATGCCTTTTTCCCCATTAATAATGGGAAACTCCGCGTCAGGGGAGAAGCCGTAATCCGGCGTCGGCTCGGTGGTGAGGTAGCGGTTGATGCCCACCCACTCGGATTCCTCGTCGGTGCCGACAATCAGGTGCACGCGTTGGTGCAGCGTTACCCCTTGGTCGTGCAAGAGGCGCAAGGCGTAATACGCCGCCAACAGCGGGCCCTTGTCGTCGGCGGTGCCGCGGCCATAGACGCGGCCATTGGCAATTGTCGTGGTGAAGGGGTCGCTGGTCCAGCCGCTGCCGGCCGGGACGACGTCGACGTGACCGAAGATGCCCAAGATGGTGTCGCCTTGGCCGGCCTCGATTCTGCCGGCAACGTGGTCGATATTGGCGGTGGTGAAGCCGTCGCGTTCGGCAAAGCCGAGCATTGTGGCCAAGGCCTGCGCCGGGCCGGGACCTAGTGGCGCAGCCGGCGTCGCGTGGGCGACGTCGCGGGTAGAGTCGACTGCGACTAGCGTGGCCAGGTCGGTGAGTAAGTCCGCTTGATACTGTTCTGCAAGGTGTTGGTAATCCATGATTTCTCCGCCTTTCTCGTTTCCCTTACCATAGCATATTAAGCAGGCTTCGGCATCGGCGCAGACGTGATAGAATGGGGATACAACCTCAAAAGGAGCGATGAGTGTGAATACGGAGCCACAAACCTTTGATTTGATTCAAGAAATTACGCTCAACGACGGCACGCGCTACAACGAACTCGGCAATGTCTTGATGAACGGCCGGGCGGAAAAAGCCGCGCTAACCGGGCTGATTCGCCAGGTGCGCATCTTACAAATGAACATTCCCCACAGTAACGCCGTGCGGACCTACGAAGACTACATCAACGCGCATTACCAGACCCCGCCGGCCAACTTGACCGAGTGGACCGTTTGGGACAAACCGGCAGGACCGATTAAGGCAGCCTATGACGAAATCATGCAGCAAAACCACGTGGGTTAACTGGGGCCGCTGGCTGTTGCCACTGGTCGCCTTTGCCGTCGTGTTCGCCTTGGCGCGATTTTCGGCGCCGTTGTACCACGCCCCAATCGTGCAGGTGACGGCGCTGACCAGCAGCCACCGCCAGGCGGTGGTCGATAACTTCGGCAATCACGACGTCACGGTGACGCAGCACGTGACGGCGCGGTGGTTAAACACCAAGCGGCGTGGCCAGCACGTGCAGCTGACGAATCAATATACGAAAAGCGGGGCCGTCGATAGTCCCGTCGCCAAGGGTCAGCAACTCTTTGTGACCCATGGCAGTCGCACCTGGCAGGTGAGTGACCACAAGCGTGACGGGGTGGTGTTGGGGCTGTTTGCCATGACCTTAACGCTGTTGCTGCTGGTGATGCGCCGGCGCTTTTGGCTGACTGCCGCCAGCATCGGGCTGAACACCTTGCTGTTTTGGGCGGCGCTGCACATCGAAGTGGCCAGTCACCAAGAGCTGGCCTTCGTGCTGTTTGCTGCGCTGGCGGTGGCCTTTACCGTGGCCACCACGTTGTTCATCACCCGCTGGACCTGGCTGACGGTGGTGGTGAGCACTTCGACGATTCTCGCCACGGCAGCGGCGGTGCTGATTGGCTATACGGTATTTGCCGCAACTGGTTATCGCGGTATTCACCTCGAAACGGTGAAATACGTGACGCAGGCGCCGCAGCTGTTGTTCTTCGTGCAGGTGATCATCGGCTCGCTGGGGGCGGTGATGGATGAATGCGCCGACATTGCCGTGGCCTTGTTTCAGCTGCCTGGCCCGGCGCGGGCCCGGTTTAACGCCGGCTTGTCGATCGGCCGCAACGTGATGGGGCCACTGATCGCCGTGTTGTTCATGCTGTTTATTGCCGAAACCCTCACCGAGGCGGTGTTGTGGCTGCGCAACGGCAACGCCATCAGCACCACGGTGGCCTGGGTGATGGGGCTAGGTTTTGCCCAATCGCTGGTCAGCGCCTTTGGCATCGTCTTGGCCGTCCCGCTGACGAGTGGCTTGGCTGCTTGGTTAGCCAAGGAGGTGCGGGCATGAACGCAATTTTCTTACTCGGCCTCGTGTTGTTGGGGCTGATGCTGCTGGTGGGCGGCGCGCAAGGGATTAGCAATTTCTTGGCGCTGCTGGCCAACACCTTGTTGATGATCTTGGCGGTGATCCTCATGGCCGGCGGGTTTGCACCGGTCGGGGTGGCGGTCGTGATCGGCTTGTTGGTGCTGGCGGTGACGATTTTCATGAGCACGAGTCACGTGCAGGTGGCGACCACGGCTTTTGTCGCGGCACTGTTGGTCATGGCCGGTGTCGTGGTGCTGGTGGTTGGCGGCACGTGGCTGAGCCATACGGCCGGGTTCGGGCCGGAAGACGCCGAGGAGCTGGAAGGCTACTCGCTAGCCATCGGCGTGAACTTTGAGCAAATCGCCATGGCCAGTGGGCTGCTCGGGACGCTCGGCGCGATTGCCGAGGCGGCGTGTGCGGTGGCCGCAGACGTCGGCGAGCTCGGTGCTGCCGCGACCCCGGCTGCGCTGCGTGCAGTGCAGGAAACCATCATCGGCACGGCCTTAAACACGTTATTCTTCGGCTTTTTCGGTGGGTTCTCGGCGCTATTCATCTGGTTTACGCAGCTACATTACCCTTGGTTGCAGGTGCTGAATGACCAGCTATTTGTGGGCGAGCTGATTCAGGTGTTGTTTGCCGTGATTGCGGTGGCATTAACGGTGCCGATCACGATTTGGGTCGCCAAGCGGAGGGCGTAAGTGAATTATTTTATTGCGGATACACATTTCTTTCATGCCGACTTGCTCGGCGACAACGACTTTGCGCCGCGGCCGTTTGCGACGGTGGCGGCGATGAACCAGGCGATGATCACGGCGTGGAACGACCGGGTGGACGACAACGATGTGGTGTATCACCTGGGCGACATCGCGATGAATCCCGGGGACATGCCTAGCGAAGAGGCGGTGTTGGCCATTTTGAGTCAGCTCGCCGGGCGGATTGTCTTCATTAAGGGCAACCACGACTATCAGGCGCGCTTCAAGTACCTGGCGCACCACGATCCGGGCTGGCATGGCCAGGCCAAATTCAGCTTCCACACCGTCGGGACCATCATTAAAGACGACCACACGCAATTCATCATGACGCATTACCCGCTGTTGTTGGGCATCACGCACCAAACCTTGAACCTGCACGGGCACATTCATCACAGCAGCGTGCCGATCGCCGAAAATCTCAATGTCGGCGTCGATGCGCCGGAACGCGCACTATTGGCGCACCCGCTGCCTTGGGGGGCGCCGCTCGCCGCCGCCGAGATTCACGAGCTGTACGCCGCCAAGCAGCAAGCGCTGCAACAGGAGAAGTAAGATGCCAAGGTTGACGATTATTCATACCAACGATTTGCATTCCCACTTTGAACACTGGCCAAAACTCAGCCGCTATATCGCCACCACCCGCGCGGCCGCCTTGGCGCGCGGCGAAGGCGTGTTGGTGGTCGATGACGGCGACGCAATGGACCGCGTGCACCCGCTGTCTGAGGCCACGGATGGGCAGGCCAACGTCGACTTGTTCAACGCGGCTGGCTACGACGCGGCGACGATTGGCAACAACGAAGGCATCGGCAACCCCCACGATACCCTGGCCCACCTGTATGATCACGCCACTTTTCCCGTGGCCTTGGCCAATTTGTTTGAAGCCGATGGCACGCGGCCGGTGTTTGCCAAGCCGGTGGTGTATCGGACGGTGGCGGGCATTCGCGTGGCCATCATCGGCTTTACCGCGCCGTATTTTGACTCGTATCGGCCGAATGGTTGGTCCGTGCGGCCAGTGGCGGATATTTTGCCGGGGTTGCTCGCCGACATTCGCGGCAGCTATGATGTGCTGGTGGTGCTGTCTCACCTCGGCTTGCCGACCGACCGTTACTTAGCCACGCATTATCCGCAACTCGATGTGATCATCGGCGGGCACACGCACCACTTGTTACCCACCGGCGAAACCGATCAGCACACACTTTTGGCCGCGGCGGGCAAATACGGCGAACACGTCGGCGTGGTCACAGTGGATGTGGCTGCCCACGCGGTGACGGCAATGCGCGCCGCCACGGTGGCGGTGGCGGACTTGCCGGAGGAAGCCGAGGATGCCGCGACCATTGCCGGCTATCAGGCGCGCGGTACGGCGTTGTTGGCTGCCGAGCCGGTGGCGGACTTGCCGCAGGCGCTGACCATCGACAACGACGGGCCATCGCCGCTATTGACCGCCGGGCTGGCCGCGATTGCCGCTGGTGGCCACACGGATTTAGCGGCGTTAAACGCGGGCTTGTTTCTCGGCGACCTGCCGGCAGGAGTGGTGACCAAGGCCGATTTGCACCGCGTATTGCCGCACCCGATGCACCTCATGGTCACGACCTTGCCTGGCACCGAGTTGTGGCGGCTCGTGATGGAAATGGAAAAAAACAAGGGCTTCTTGCGTCACTTCCACTTCACGGGGATGAGTTTTCGCGGCAAGCAGTTTGGCTGGTTGGACTATCGGGGGTTAACCGTGGCGAACAATCGCGACGTGTATGTCGATGGTGAGCCGCTGGTGCCGAACCGCTTGTATCGGCTGACCAGCTTGGATCACTACTTGTTCCTGCCGTTTTTCCCGACGCTGGAGATCGTCGGCGACAATGAGCTCCTGTTTCCGGACTTTCTGCGGACGGTGGTTGGCCGGTGGCTGGCGGCGCAGTATCCGCTAAAGTGATATACTGACAATATTTTCTGAAAGGACGATTCGATGACCAAGTTAAGTGAGCAGGTAACCGCGGCGGTGGCGCCGAATGCGGACAGCCGCGTCAAGCAGCTCGACGCCACGACGCTGACCATTGATGGCGCGCGCTACGCGGTGGTGACCAATTTTCATGATGCGTATGACCAAACCCGCTTGGCGGAGCGCTACAACGACATCCTGAGTAAATACGACTACATCGTCGGCGACTGGGGGTATGACCAGCTGCGCCTGCGCGGGTTTTACGCCACGGGCAACCGGCGCGCCAGCCGCGACCAAACCATCGACACGTTGCAGGATTACCTCTATGAATACTGCAACTTTGGCTGCGCGTATTTTGTCTTGCAGCGGCTTGACGCGCCCACCCCGCGGCCGAAACGTAATGCCAAGCCCAGCGGTCGGCGCAAGCCGGCGCCGTATCGCGAAACGCGGGTGACGGCGGTGCAGTTAGACGGCAAACAAGCCGCCACGGCGCCGACGAGTCGCGCGCACGGCCGGCGGTTTCAGATTCGAACGCGTCATGACAAGGAGTAGGGTTTGAGTTATTCAGGATATTTGATTGATTTAGATGGCACCATGTACCGCGGCAAGGAACGGATCCCGGCGGCCAAGGACTTCATCGAGCGGCTGCAGGCCAAGCACATTCCGTTCATGTTCTTGACGAATAACACCACCCAGGCGCCGGAAACGGTGTGCCGCAACCTGGCGGATAATCACGACATTCACGCCACCCCTGACCAGGTGTACTCGCCGGCGTTGGCGACGGCGGCGTGGATCCAAAGCCAACACGGCGGGGATGCCAACGGCCACAGCGTGTATGCCATCGGCGAGCTGGGGCTCAAGCAGGCCTTGCTCGACGTGGGCTTGAAGTTCAACGAGTTTGATCCCGAGTACGTGGTGGTGGGGCTGGATTATGACGTCACCTACCACAAGTTTGAACTCGCCACTTTGGCGATTCAACGCGGGGCGCGCTTCATCGGCACCAACGAAGACACGAACCTGCCCAACGAGCGCGGCCACGTGCCCGGTGCCGGCTCCGTCATTGCCTTGGTCGAGCGCGCCACGCAGCAGCGCGCCACCTACATCGGCAAACCGCAAGCTATCATCATGGACCAGGCTTTGCGCAAAATGGGGCTGGCCCGCGATCAAGTGGTGATGGTCGGCGATAATTATCACACCGACATCATGGCCGGCATCAACGCCGGCATCGACACGCTACTGGTGTACACCGGGATCTCGACGCCGGCGGCCGTGGCCAAAGAGGCCGTGCCGCCGACTCATGAAGTCGCCAGCCTCAGCGACTGGGTGCTGTAATGGCGGCGCGGGGTCAGCGCTGGGCGCAGTGGCTGTGCGTCTGGTTGACCATCGTGGCTGGCGTCATTGCGCTGACCATCTTGGTGTCGTACCTGTTGTTTCCGTTGTTCATCCGGCTGGATAACCTGCGGGAAATCAGCGGGTTTTCTGCGCGCGTGTTGAACCGGAATTACCATCAGCTCATGGCCTATCTGCAGCTGCCCTGGGTGGCACCGCTACACATGAGCAATTTTCCGTCGAGTGCCAGCGGGGCTCATCATTTCGCCGACGTGAAGCGCCTGTTTCTGCTGGATTACGCCGTGTTCATCGTGACGGCGCCGGTGACTTGGCACTTCTTGGCTCAGCTGCGGCGCACCCGCCGGCGTTACTTGCTGGTGCGGCCGTTTGCCATCGCCATGCCGGTGCCGCTGATTCTCGGTGGCTTGATGGCCATCAACTTCAACGCGGTGTTCATCGCGTTTCACCACGTGTTGTTCCGCAATAACGACTGGTTGTTTGACCCGGCGGTTGATCCCATCATCAACGTGTTGCCGGAGGACTTTTTCCTGGTGTGCTTCGTGATTGCCTTGGTGGTGGCCGAGGCGCTGTTGGCCTGGGGCATTCACCTGGGTCGCCGGGACGCAAAAGGCGTGTGACTTGAGTCACACGCCTTTTCACTTACTCTTCTTCTGGTTGCGGGCGGCGCCTGGACCGCAGCGCGGTAATCAGGACCGGAATCAGGGAAATGGCGATGATGCCGAGCACCACGGCGGAGAAGTGGGCCTTGACGAACGGCACGTTGCCGAAGAAAAAGCCCAACACGCAACACAGCGACACCCACAGGAACCCGCCAATCAGGTTGTAGTGGATGAACTTGCCGTAGTGCATGTTGCTGCCGCCGGCGACAAACGGCGCGAATGTGCGCACCAGCGGCATGAACCGGGCGATGGCGATTGTTTTGCCACCGTGGCGGTTGAAAAAGTGTTCCGCGCTGGCGAGCTTGTCGCGGTTGATCTGCTTGGAGAACCAGCTGGTGTTGCTGGCGGCCAGGCCGAGGTGGCGGCCAATTTCATAATTGGCGGTGTCACCGATGACTGCCGCGGCGAAAAACAGGCCGTACAGTAGCCAGACGTTGAGGTGATACGCCGGGTTGGCTGCCAAGGCGCAGGCGGCAAACAGCAGCGAGTCACCAGGTAGAAACGGAAAGACGACGACGCCGGTTTCGATGAACACCATCACAAACAAAATCAGGTACGTCCAATTGCCGAATTGATTGACGATGGTCACCAGGTGCTCGTCGATGTGCAGAATAAAATCGATCAGTTGTGTCATGAGGCCCTCCCAAGTTATCCACCATTATACCGACACTCACGGCGGGTGAGGCGGAAAGTCGCATTAAGAAACTAGTAATTATCGTCTTCGAGCTCGGGATGGGCGTGGGCCAGGCGGCTGGCGGCCGCCGCGGCGATGGCCCCGACGATATCATCGAGGAAGGTGTGGATGATGCCCGGCTCATGGGCGTTGAGCTTGGCCAGAATCCCCGGCTTCACCCGGTCGATGTAGCCGTAGTTGGTAAAGCCGATGGAGCCGTACACGTTGACGATGGCAAACGCCAAGATCTCATCCACGCCATAGAGGCCTTCGTCTTCGGCGATGATGTTTTGCAGCGGCGGCTCCAAGCTGCCGGCTTCAGCCGCTTTGTCCAAGGCGATGCCGGTCATCACCGCGTTTTGCACCTCGCGCTTGCGCAACACAATCCGCACGCTTTCTTCAGCGGTCGCCTCGTCCAAGCCGGGAATAAATTTGGCTTGTAAAAACAGCACCAACTCAGCGATGGCCGGGATGCTTACGCCGCGTTCAGTGAGCAAGGCGAGTGTGTGTTGTTCGAGTTTTGCTTCATTGGTCATGGTGTCCTCCTAATGATACAGTTGCGTGCTGTGCAAGGGCTGGCGGCGGTCGGGATGCAGGCGCAACAAGGCGGCGTTCACCGCAGTCGGCGCCTCGCCGAAGCCGCTGGCGATCAGCTTGAGCTTGCCGGGATAGGTCACCGCGTCGCCGATGGCATAAATCCCCGGGCGGCTAGTGGCCATGGTGGAGTCAACCACCACTTCGTTGCGCGTTAAGGCGACGCCCCAATTCTGCAGCTGGGTATTGGCGCTGACAAACCCGTAATTCACCAACAGCCGATCGACACTTAGCGTCGGGTGCGCGGTGCCGCGCACCTCAGCCAGTTGGAGATTGAGTCGGGCGTCTTGCTGTTGCACGCCGGCAATTAAGTAAGGCGTGTGCAGCTGGGCCTCGGTCTCGGCCAAAGCGGCAACGCTTGATTCCAACCCGCGGAACTGGTTGCGGCGGTGGATGAGGTGCACCGACTTAGCCACCGGCGCCAAGGCCAGCGCCCAGTCGATGGCGGAATCGCCGCCGCCGGCAATGGCGACGTCTAATCCGGCCAAGTCGTGCGGGTCGCGAATGTTGTACAGCACCGACTGGCCGTCTAAGGCGTGATCGTAATCGACCGCCAGGGGCCGCGGGGTAAAGGCGCCGCCACCGCTAGCAATAATGACACTGGCGGTGTGAAAATCGCCGGCCGTCGTTTTTAAGGTGAAGCCGGGGTGGGCGTCTTCGATTGCGGTGACCGTCGCGCCGGTGACGACCGTCGGGTTGAAGTGGTCGAGCTGCGCGTGCAGCTGGTCGGTCAGCCCCGCGCCGGTGATGCTCGGGTAGCCGCCAATGTCGTAGATTGTTTTGGCTGGATAGAGGTTGGCGGGTTGGCCGCCGACTTCGCCGAGGCTTTCGAGGACCAAGGTATCGGCGGTGTGCAACCCGGCGTAAAAGGCCGCGAACATGCCGACTGGGCCGGCGCCAATCAGCGCGATTTCATATTGATGGGTTTCCATGTTTGTCATCCTTATCTTCATTACAGTATCAGCATTACCCTAACATTAAATTTGCCGGCAACCAAGTGGAGTAGCAAAACCGAAGCGCGTCAGCTACAATACTCTTGAGTACAGGAGGACGAAGATGAATTATCCACAATTAAACCTAACCGAATTTGCCGGCCCGCAGGCAGTGATGACGACCAACCACGGGGCCATCACCTTGGCGCTATTCCCGGAAATTGCGCCGAAAGCCGTCGAGAACTTCATGAGCTTGGCCAAGCAAGGCTACTATAATGATGTCACGTTTCACCGGGTAATCACCGACTTCATGATTCAAGGCGGCGATCCCACCGGTACCGGGGCGGGTGGCGAAAGCATTTGGGGGACGCCATTTGCAGACGAGTTTAGCCTCGAGGCATTTAACCTGCGCGGCGCCTTGTCCATGGCCAACGCCGGCCCGAACACGAACGGCAGCCAGTTTTTCATCGTGACGAAAAAAAGCGCCGAACCTGGCATGGCGGCGCAGATGCAGGCGGCCGGCTACCCGCAGCCAATCATTGACGCCTATGCCAACGGCGGCACGCCGTGGCTCGATCATCGCCACACCGTGTTTGGCCACGTGTTAAGCGGCATGGCGGTCGTCGACGAAATTGAACAGGTGCCAACCAAGCAAGATCGCCCAGTCACGCCTGTCGTGATCGAGGGCATCAAGGTGGTGGCGGCACCGTGACGATTGATTATCGCGTGGGCGACATTATCGATGGCCGCGTCACCGGGATTCAGCCGTATGGGGTGTTTGTGTTGCTCGATGCCCACCAGCAAGGCCTGATTCATATCTCGGAATGCCAGCACGGCTACGTCGAGCGATTAAGCGATCACTTCAAGGTCGGTAGCACGATTCAGGTGATGGTGCTCGATATCGATGAGTACTCCAAAAAAATCAGCCTATCCGTGCGCGCGTTGTTGCCGGCGCCACCCATGGCCGCAGGACGGCAGCACAAGCATTACTGGACCAGCCGGCGGGATCGCACCGGGTTTACCCCGATTGCGGACCGGCTGCCCGGCTGGGTGGCAAGTCAACTCAAAGAACTGGATTAAGGACACGCGCCTCGCTGAGAGGTGCGTGTTTTGATTTTCACCCGAACGTGCAGACTTAATCCAGGCCGTGGGTTCGGCTTTTCACCGAAAATGATGCCGATTTTCCGATATTATCCGGCGGAAAGTTCGGGCCCCGTGAAACTTGGGCTTTTTCGCGTTTGGTGGTTGACGGCGGAGGCTTTTGGCTGGTAAGATATTTGGTGTTGTCAATGACACCAGCCGCGTCGTGATGCGGGATTAAGCGCATTAGTTACGGCGGTGAGCGAAAATGTTGTTGACTTTCAACGGTCGCAAAGATAGACTGTAAAAGTTGCCTTTGCGGCATCCGTAGTCCTTTGAAAACTGAACAAAGTTTCGTAAATGTGATAGGGCTTTTCGATTTA
>NZ_AZDJ01000005.1 GCF_001434705.1 Lacticaseibacillus nasuensis JCM 17158 | reverse complement strand
CTGTGTTCTCGGCATTACTAATAAAACAATGATATCCAGTTTTCAAAGAACAAAGTATTAACATTACCCCTAAGGGTAATGGAGGATAACGGGATCGAACCGTTGACCTCCTGCGTGCAAAGCAGGCGCTCTCCCATCTGAGCTAATCCCCCAGGTCGTCACTGGGCCTAAATGGACTTGAACCATCGACCTCACGCTTATCAGGCGTGCGCTCTAACCAGCTGAGCTATAGGCCCGAAAAGCAAACGTATGCCTGAGGGTAGTCCCCTCAAAACTAAACAAAGTTTCATGTGATAGTTTCCGTTGATGC
>NZ_AZDJ01000031.1 GCF_001434705.1 Lacticaseibacillus nasuensis JCM 17158 | reverse complement strand
TAGCCGTAGGAGAACCTGCGGCTGGATCACCTCCTTTCTAAGGAAATGATGCGTAAACATCAACGGAAACTATCACATGAAACTTTGTTTAGTTTTGAGGGGACTACCCTCTAACTTGGTTCGCTTTCGGGCCTATAGCTCAGCTGGTTAGAGCGCACGCCTGATAAGCGTGAGGTCGATGGTTCAAGTCCATTTAGGCCCAGCAGTAAATTGAATACCCATGGGGGCTTAGCTCAGTTGGGAGAGCACCTGCTTTGCAAGCAGGAGGTCATCGGTTCGAACCCGTTAGCCTCCATTGCCGGAAACGGCAAGGAGTGGCACTTTGTGCCCCATTTTGTTCTTTGAAAACTGGATATCATTGTTTTATTAGTAATGCCGAGAACACAGCG
>NZ_AZDJ01000030.1:332616-396212 GCF_001434705.1 Lacticaseibacillus nasuensis JCM 17158 | reverse complement strand
TACGGTTCTCCGCAACACGAAAAAACAATGATAGCCAGTTTTGAGAGCGCAAAGCTCTTACAATTTCTCTTGGTGAGCGAAGCGAACTTAGAGAAATGTACAAACTGGACGTAAGTCCTGTTTGTTCCCAAGAAGTGCGGTGGCGATAGCGAGAAGGATACACCTGTTCCCATGCCGAACACAGAAGTTAAGCTTCTCTACGCCGAGAGTAGTTGGTGGGTGACTGCCTGCGAGGGTAGGAAGCTGCCGCGCTTTTTATGGAGGATTAGCTCAGTTGGGAGAGCGTCTGCCTTACAAGCAGAGGGTCACAGGTTCGAGCCCTGTATCCTCCATTGAGCCGTTAGCTCAGTTGGTAGAGCAACGGACTTTTAATCCGTGGGTCGACAGTTCGAGCCTGTCACGGCTCATTTGCCATTAGAACGTTTTTGCTGCGGGTGTGGCGGAACTGGCAGACGCGCTAGATTTAGGTTCTAGTGGTTTTTAACCATGGGGGTTCGAGTCCCTTCACCCGCATCGATGCCGACTTAGCTCAGCTGGCAGAGCACCTGTCTTGTAAACAGGGGGTCGGAGGTTCGAACCCTCTAGTCGGCAGTACTACCAACAATTTAATGCGGAAGTAGTTCAGTGGTAGAACATCACCTTGCCATGGTGGGGGTCGCGAGTTCGAATCTCGTCTTCCGCTTTCCACTTTCTGCCGGGATGGCGAAACTGGTAGACGCACAGGACTTAAAATCCTGCGGTTAGTGATAACCGTGTCGGTTCGAACCCGACTCTCGGCATGTTATCTTGCACCCATAGCGCAACTGGATAGAGTGTCTGACTACGAATCAGAAGGTTGTAGGTTCGACTCCTACTGGGTGCATTGCCTCTGGCAAACAGAATTGAATACAGATGCGGAAGTAGTTCAGTGGTAGAACATCACCTTGCCATGGTGGGGGTCGCGAGTTCGAATCTCGTCTTCCGCTTCATCGGGAAATAGCTCAGCTTGGTAGAGCGCTACGTTCGGGACGTAGAGGTCGTGGGTTCGAATCCCGTTTTCCCGATCAATCAATCGACGTTGTTGACGTCGATTTTTTTGTCCTCGCATTTTTGGTAAGCTCGTGTATAATGTTAGTCAACATTAGTCAAAGTCAAAGGATGATTGCATGCCAGGACAGAATATGTCGGATATTATCGAACGCTATCTCAAGGCCATGCTGAGCGACGACCCCCAGTGCGTGATTAGCCGCGCAGAGGTGGCGGATCAGTTTAATTGCGTGCCATCACAGATTAACTACGTGATTAAGACTCGATTCACGCCGGAGCGCGGCTATTTGGTCGAAAGCAAGCGCGGCGGGGGTGGCTACATTCGCATCCTCAAGGTGCAGGCAAGTTCGAGTCAGGAAGTGGTGGCCAACCTCATCGCACATGTCCCCAAGGCAGTGCGTGAGTCGGATGGCGTGGCGCTGATCCAGCAGTTATTTGATGATGGGATTATCGATCAGGCCACCGGGCAATTGATGGTCAATATTTTGGCCCACCAAACGCTGGGTGGAACCGATCGCGTCAGTGAGGACCGATTGCGAAGCAGATTGCTGCTTGCGTTTTTGGAGAGTTTGCGGTATCAAAGGTAGCAACCTACGTCGACGTAGCAAAGGAGTTCGCTTATGGATAATCTATTTACACCAAGTGCTAAGAATGTCTTATTAATCGCGCAGGAACAGGCCAAACAGTTCCGGCATCACGCCGTTGGCACCGAGCACTTGTTGATGGCCTTGGTCATCGAACAAGAAGGCATCGCCGGCAAGGCCCTGCGGCAACTATCCGTTTCCGAGGCGGATGTGCACGATGAAATCGAGCGCTTTACCGGTTACGGTACGGTGGATGCAGCCCGGCAAAAAGCGGACAGCTATTTGCCTTATTCGCCAAAGGGTAAGGAAGTCCTGAGTTTCGCCGGTGATGAGGCCAAGCGCCTCGGCGCGTTGAAAATTGGCACCGAGCATATCTTGTTAGGCTTGCTGCGGGAAGACGATATTTTAGCCGCCCGGATTTTGCAAAACCTGGACCTCAGTCTGTCCAAGACTCGCCAAGTCGTGCTGAAGAAAATGGGCATCACCGAGTCCGCCGCCAAACGTTCCGGCAGCCGGGCCAACGCCGGCAAGTCCGCTAGCCAAGGCACCCCAACGCTGGATAACCTGGCTCGGGACCTGACCCAGCTGGCGCGCGAGTCGCGAATGGATCCCGTGGTGGGCCGGGACAAGGAAGTGCGGCGCCTGATTCAAATCTTGGCGCGGCGCACGAAGAATAACCCGGTGCTGATTGGTGAGCCTGGTGTCGGCAAAACTGCGATTGCGGAAGGTTTCGCGGAAAAAATCGTCGCGGGCACCGTGCCAGCCGACATGCAAAACAAGCGCCTGATGATGCTTGACATGGGGTCGCTGGTCGCCGGCACGAAGTATCGTGGCGAGTTTGAGGACCGCTTGAAGAAGATCATCGATGAAATCTACCAAGACCGCAATGTCATCCTGTTTATTGATGAGTTGCACACCTTGATTGGGGCCGGCGGTGCTGAAGGCGCTATTGACGCAAGCAACATCTTGAAGCCGGCTTTGGCGCGTGGCGAGTTGCAACTGATCGGGGCAACGACCTTAGACGAGTACCAAAAGTACATCGAAAAAGACGCCGCCTTGGAGCGCCGGTTTGCGACGATTCAAGTTGATGAGCCAAGCCAAGCTGAAACCGAGGAGATTCTCCGCGGGTTGCGGCCGCGCTATGAAGAGCACCACGGCATTGCCATTTCCGATGAGGCGCTGCATGAAGCCGTAACCTTATCTAGTCGCTACATCACGTCTCGCTTTCTGCCGGATAAGGCCATCGATTTAATCGACGAAAGTGCGGCGAAGGTGCGGTTGGACGAGGCCGACAAGCCAACCAAGGTCGACAAGCTGCAAAAGCGGCTGGCCGACACCGTGGCAGCCAAGGACGAGGCGATTGCGCATCAAGACTTCGAGGCCGCCGCGGCAATTCGCGAGAAGGAGCAAAAACTGCGCGCCAAGCTGCAGGCTGCCCCTGAACCAGTCAATGACCATGGGGTGCGCCAAGACGTTGTCGTTTCGGCGGAAGACGTGGCCGCGGTTGTGGCCCAGTGGACCGGCGTGCCGGTGACTCAGCTGCGGAAAAAGGAAAGCGAACGCCTGGTCAACTTGGAAAAGGTGCTTCACGAACGCGTCGTCGGCCAAGACGAAGCGGTGTCCGCCGTGGCGCGGGCGATTCGCCGGGCGCGCAGTGGGTTGAAGGACCCAACGCGGCCAATCGGCTCATTCATGTTCCTCGGCCCAACGGGGGTCGGCAAGACGGAGCTGGCTAAGGCGCTTGCCGAGGCAATGTTTGGCACGGAAGACGCGATGATTCGCGTCGACATGTCCGAGTACATGGAGAAATACAGCACCAGCCGGCTGATTGGCGCGGCGCCGGGGTATGTCGGTTACGAGGAAGGCGGCCAACTCACTGAGAAGGTGCGCAACAAGCCATACTCCGTCGTCTTGCTCGATGAAGTGGAAAAAGCGCACCCGGATGTGTTCAACATTCTGTTGCAAGTCCTCGATGATGGCTATTTGACCGACGCCAAGGGCCGCCGCGTCGATTTTCGCAACACGATTTTGATCATGACCTCGAACATTGGGGCCACGGCGTTGCGTGACGACAAGAGCGTGGGCTTTGGCGCCAGCCAGTTGAATCACGACTTCAAGGCCATGCAAAGCCGCATGCTCGAGGAGCTCAAGCATGCGTTCCGGCCAGAATTCCTGAACCGGATCGACGAAACCGTGGTCTTCCATAGTTTGGGCAAGCAGGAACTGCACCAAATCGTCAAGATTATGGCCAAGACAGTGCTGCAACGCCTGGATGACCAAGACATCCACGTCAAGATGACCCCGGCGGCCATCAACGTGGTGGCGAAGAATGGTTTTGATCCCGAATACGGCGCGCGGCCGATTCGGCGCGCATTGCAACGGGATGTGGAGGACCGGCTGAGTGAGCTCGTGCTTACTGGCGACGCGCAGCCTGGTGACACGGTGACGATTGGCGCCAAGCAAGGCAAGCTGACGTTCACCACGCACCACCCGCAAGTGCAGCAGGAGCCGGTGCACGCCTAGCTTGACAGGGCAGCCCAGACTGCGTATGATGAATACAATTGCACTTTAGTTTGGACAGCAAGTCGCGGCGATCTATTGTCCGTTGCGGCGCATAGGGAACCAAAAGTAGTCGGGTAATGTGACCCAACTGCTTTTGGTTTTTGTTTGCGCAAAAGGTGGTCTAAAACGGAGATGTAACGCAATTTTAATATTGTTTACACAATATTTACAAACTGTCGCCAGGATTATATAGAGGGGTGAACATATTGGTAGGACACTTAGTGAATTACGGCAAGCACCGGACCCGCCGTTCCTATTCTCGCATCAAAGAAGTGCTCGATCTGCCGAACCTGATCGAGATTCAAACCAACTCGTACCAGTGGTTCCTCGACGAAGGCCTCAAGGAGACCTTTGACGATATCATGCCGATTGCTGACTTCCAGGGCAAGCTGTCCTTGGAATACGTCGACTATCAGCTGTTGGAACCGAAGTATACCGTCGAAGAAGCGCGCCAACACGACGCCAACTTCTCCGCACCGCTGCACGTGACCTTACGCTTGACCAACCACGAAACTGGTGAAATCAAGAGCCAAGACGTCTTCTTTGGGGACTTTCCATTGATGACCGACCAAGGGACTTTCATCATCAACGGCGCCGAACGGGTCATCGTTTCCCAATTGGTCCGCTCCCCTGGCGTTTACTACAACAGTGAAGTCGACAAGAACTCGCGGACCACTTACGGCACGACGGTGATTCCTAACCGTGGGGCCTGGTTGGAATACGAAACCGACGCCAAGGATATTGCCTATGTGCGCATCGACCGGACGCGGAAGATTCCGTTGACCGAGCTCGTACGGGCCTTGGGTTTTGGTGCCGACCAAGACATCATCAACATGTTCGGCGACAACGATTCGTTGATGCTGACCTTGGAAAAGGATATTCACAAGAATACCGATGACTCCCGCACCGACGAGGCGTTGAAGGACATTTACGAACGCCTTCGCCCAGGCGAACCAAAGACGGCCGATTCTAGCCGCTCCTTGCTGTATGCGCGGTTCTTTGATCCAAAGCGCTATGACCTGGCCAACGTTGGCCGCTATAAGGTCAACAAGAAGCTTAGCCTGAAGACTCGGTTGTTGGGTCAAACCGTCGCCGAAACGTTGGCGGATCCAGATACTGGCGAGGTCATCGTGCAAAAAGACACGAAGATCGATCGCCACGTGATGGAAACCCTCAGTGACTACCTCGACCGCGATGACTTCAAGACGGTGACCTACCAGCCGTCCGACCAAGGCGTCGTTACCGATCCGATGACGATTCAAATGATCAAGGTGTACTCCCAAGTCAACCCGGAGAAGGTCATCAACCTAATTGGCAACGGTCATATCGACAAGAAGGCCAAGCACCTGTTGCCAGCCGACATCATCGCGTCGATGAACTACTTCTTGAACCTGCAAGAAGGCCTCGGCTCTACCGATGATATCGATCACTTGGGCAACCGCCGGATCCGCAGTGTCGGTGAATTACTGCAAAACCAGTTCCGCATCGGGCTGTCCCGGATGGAACGGGTCGTGCGCGAGCGGATGTCGATTCAAGACACCGCGACCATCACGCCGCAGCAGTTGATCAACATTCGGCCAGTCGTGGCTTCCATCAAGGAATTCTTCGGCAGTTCTCAGCTGTCTCAGTTCATGGACCAGACGAACCCGTTGGGCGAATTAACGCATAAGCGGCGCCTGTCTGCCCTTGGCCCTGGTGGTTTGACGCGTGATCGCGCCGGGTATGAAGTCCGGGACGTGCACTATACGCATTACGGCCGGATGTGCCCGATTGAAACCCCTGAAGGCCCGAACATTGGGCTGATTAACTCCCTGGCTTCCTATGCCGTGGTGAACCCGTATGGCTTTATCGAAACGCCATACCGGCGCGTTTCCTGGCAGGACCACAAGGTAACCGACCGGATCGACTATTTGACAGCCGATGAGGAAGATAATTACGTTGTCGCCCAAGCCAACGCCCCGCTGAATGACGATGGGTCTTTTGCTGAAGACACCATCCTGGCCCGGGCGAAGGATGAAAACATTGAAACCACCGCCGATCACATCGACTACATGGACGTTTCGCCGAAACAGGTTGTCGCCGTGGCGACTGCCTGCATTCCGTTCTTGGAAAACGACGACTCTAACCGTGCGCTGATGGGCGCGAACATGCAACGGCAGGCTGTGCCGTTGGTGAACCCGCACGCGCCACTGGTCGGGACTGGCATGGAATACAAGGCCGCCCATGACTCCGGGATTGCCGTGCTGGCTAAGCACGCCGGCAAGGTCGAATATGTGGATGCCAAGCGCATTCAGATTCGGCGCGAAGACGGGGCCGTCGACAAGTATAACCTGATGAAGTTCCGCCGCAGTAACGCCGGGAAGAACTACAACCAGCGGCCAATCGTGCGCCTTGGCGATACGGTTGACGCTGATGAAATCATCGCCGACGGGCCAGCCATGGAAAACGGCGAGCTGGCATTGGGGCAAAACCCAATCATCGCCTTCATGACGTGGAACATGTACAACTACGAAGACGCCATTGTGTTGTCCGAGCGGTTGGTGAAAGACGATAGCTATACCTCGATTCATATTGAAGAATACGAATCAGAAGCCCGGGACACCAAGCTTGGGCCTGAAGAAATCACGCGCGAAATTCCAAACGTCGGCGAAGAAGCCCTCAAGGACCTCGACGAGTTTGGGATCGTCCGCATCGGTGCGGAAGTGCGCGACGGTGATATTTTGGTCGGCAAGGTGACGCCTAAAGGGGTAACCGAG
This sequence comes from Lacticaseibacillus nasuensis JCM 17158, assembly GCF_001434705.1. Taxonomy (GTDB): domain Bacteria; phylum Bacillota; class Bacilli; order Lactobacillales; family Lactobacillaceae; genus Lacticaseibacillus; species Lacticaseibacillus nasuensis. The sequence goes on along the minus strand of NZ_AZDJ01000030.1, from coordinate 389,284 downwards.
CTCAGTGCCGAAGAGCGCCTGTTGCACGCCATTTTCGGTGAAAAGGCGCGTGAAGTGCGTGATACCTCGCTGCGGGTTCCTCATGGCGGCGGCGGCATCATCCAAAACGTCCGGATCTTCACCCGTGAAGCCGGGGATGAATTATCTCCTGGTGTCAACATGATGGTCCGCGTTTACATCACTCAGAAGCGGAAGATTCAAGTCGGCGATAAGATGGCCGGTCGCCACGGGAACAAAGGGACGGTTTCGATCGTCGTGCCCGAAGAAGACATGCCATACTTGCCAGACGGCACGCCGGTTGACATTCTCCTGTCGCCAATGGGTGTGCCATCCCGGATGAACATCGGGCAGGTGCTTGAACTGCATCTGGGGATGGCGGCCCGCAACTTGGGCATCCACGTGGCTACACCAGTCTTTGACGGCGCCAACGATGATGACCTGTGGGCCACCGTCAAGGAAGCCGGCATGGCCAGCGATGGTAAGTCCATCTTGTATGATGGACGCACCGGTGAACCATTCGAAAACCGGGTCTCCGTTGGGGTCATGTACTACATGAAACTCGCGCACATGGTTGACGACAAGATCCATGCCCGTTCCATCGGCCCTTACTCCTTGGTCACGCAGCAGCCGCTGGGTGGTAAAGCTCAGTTTGGTGGCCAGCGCTTCGGGGAAATGGAAGTCTGGGCCTTGGAAGCCTACGGGGCGGCTTACACCCTGCAGGAAATCCTGACCTACAAGTCCGATGACGTCGTGGGCCGGGTCAAGACCTATGAAGCCATCGTCAAGGGCGAACCGATTCCAAAGCCTGGGGTGCCAGAATCCTTCCGCGTGTTGGTGAAGGAACTGCAATCCCTCGGGTTGGACATGAAGGTGCTCGACCAAGATAAGAATGAAATCGAACTGCGCGACATGGACGACGAAGACGATGACATTGTCAGCGTCGACGCCTTGGCGAAATTTGCCGCCGAGCAGGAAGAAAAGAAGGCTCAAGAGGCTGCCGCACAGGCAACCGACAAGCTGGACCCCACCGAGAAAAAATAGGAGGTTAGCCCTTTGATCGATGTCAATAAGTTTGAAAGTATGCAGATCGGTCTCGCCTCGCCTGACAAGATCCGCAGCTGGTCGTATGGGGAAGTTAAAAAGCCCGAAACGATCAACTACCGGACGTTAAAGCCAGAGCGTGACGGACTGTTCGATGAGCGCATCTTCGGGCCAACCAAGGACTGGGAATGTGCTTGCGGGAAGTATAAGCGCATCCGGTATAAGGGAATTGTCTGTGACCGTTGCGGCGTCGAAGTGACGCGCAGCAAGGTGCGCCGTGAGCGCATGGGCCATATCGAATTGGCTGCCCCGGTCACCCACATCTGGTACTTCAAGGGAATCCCAAGCCGCATGGGCCTGGTTCTCGACATGTCCCCACGGGCATTGGAAGAAGTCATCTACTTTGCGTCTTACGTTGTGATTGACCCAGCCGATACCGCGCTGGAGAAGAAGCAACTCTTATCCGAACGCGAATACCGTGAAAAGCGCGAGGAATACGGTCCCGGCTTCGTGGCCAAGATGGGCGCCGAAGCGGTCAAGGAACTGCTTGCCGCCGTTGACCTGCCGAAGGAAGTGGCTGAGCTTAAAGAAGAGCTGCATTCTGCCACTGGCCAAAAGCGGACCCGTGCGATTCGCCGCTTGGACATTTTGGATGCCTTTTACAAGTCCGGCAACGACCCGACTTGGATGGTCATGGACACGATTCCCGTCATTCCACCGGACTTGCGGCCAATGGTGCAGTTGGAAGGCGGCCGGTTTGCGACGTCCGACCTGAACGACTTGTACCGGCGGGTCATCAACCGTAACAACCGGTTGAAGCGCCTGTTGGACCTGAACGCGCCGAACATCATCGTCCAAAACGAAAAGCGGATGCTGCAAGAAGCCGTTGATGCCTTGATCGATAACGGGCGGCGTGGCCGTCCCGTTACCGGCCCAGGTAACCGGCCGCTGAAGTCCCTGAGCCATATGCTCAAGGGGAAGCAAGGCCGCTTCCGTCAGAACCTGCTGGGTAAGCGGGTTGACTATTCTGGCCGTTCCGTTATCGACGTTGGGCCAACGTTGAAGTTCTATCAATGTGGCCTGCCGCGGTCGATGGCGCTTGAATTGTTCAAGCCGTTTGTGATGCGTGAATTGGTGGCCCGCGACATGGCCAGCAACATTAAAAATGCTCGCCGCAAGATCGACCGTGAAGATGACGACATCTGGGATGTGCTCGAAGATGTCATCAAGGAACGTCCGGTTCTGTTAAACCGCGCGCCTACGCTGCACCGTCTAGGGATCCAGGCTTTCGAACCCGTCTTAGTTGATGGTAAGGCGATGCGTCTGCACCCAATCGTGTGTGAAGCTTACAACGCCGATTTTGATGGCGACCAGATGGCCATTCACGTGCCGCTGTCCGATGAGGCCCAGGCCGAAGCGCGCTTGCTGATGCTGGCGGCGCACCATATCTTGGCGCCTAAGGATGGCAAGCCAATCGTAACGCCGTCTCAGGACATCGTGTTAGGGAACTACTACCTGACGATGGAGCAAAAAGGGCGCGAAGGCGAAGGCATGATCTTCAAGGACACCAACGAAGTCTTGATGGCCTTGCAAAATGGCTACGTGCATTTGCACAGCCGCATTGGGATCGCCGTCAACTCCTTCCCGCAGAAGCCGTTTACTGACGACCAACGCGACAAGATCATGGTGACCTCTGTCGGCAAGGTGATTTTCAACGAAATCATGCCGACGGACTTCCCATTCCTGAATGAACCGACCCAAGACAACATCGTCAACGGGGTAGCGCCGAAGTACTTCATCCAAGCTGGTGAAGACATCCACGCCTACCTTAGCGATGCGCCGCTGATCGATCCGTTCAAGAAGGGCTTCTTGTCCGACATCATTGCCGAAGTGTTCAAGGTCTACAAGGTTCAACGCACATCCGACTTGTTGGATGACATGAAGACCCTGGGTTACACTCAAGCCACCACCTCCGGCTTGACCGTTGGGGTAGCCGACGTGCCGACCTTGCCACAAAAGGCTGCCATCGTCGATGAGGCCCATAAGAAGGTCGCGACGGTGTCCAAGCAGTTCCGGCGTGGGTTGATTACCGACGAGGAACGCCATGACCGCGTGATCGCGATTTGGAACGACGCCAAGGACGACATTCAGCAACAGCTGATCGACACTTTCGACGTGAACAACCCAATCTCCATGATGAGTGATTCCGGTGCCCGTGGTAACATCTCGAACTTTACTCAGCTGGCCGGGATGCGTGGCCTGATGGCTGCCCCTAACGGTGGGATGATGGAAGTGCCTGTTCTGTCGAACTTCCGTGAAGGCCTGTCCGTTATGGAAATGTTCATGTCGACCCATGGTGCCCGTAAAGGGATGACCGATACCGCGTTGAAGACGGCCGATTCTGGCTATCTGACTCGGCGGCTGGTCGACGTTGCTCAAGACGTCATCGTGCGTGAAGAAGATTGTGGTACGGATCGCGGGCTTGATGTTTCCGCCATTCGTGAAGGTAACGAAATGATCGAGCCGTTGTATGACCGCTTGGTTGGTCGTTACACCATGAAGAGTGTCTTGGATCCGAAGACCGGCGACGTTCTGGTACCAAAGGACACGCTGATGGATGAAGACATGGCGCAAAAGATTGTCGATGCCGGTGTAGAAACCGTCACGATTCGCTCCGTCTTCACTTGCAACACGAAGCATGGCGTTTGCCAGAAGTGCTACGGCCGGAACATGGCCACTGGCGAAGGCGTTGAAGTCGGCGAAGCCGTCGGGACCGTTGCGGCCCAGTCGATTGGCGAACCCGGCACGCAGCTGACCATGCGTAACTTCCATACCGGCGGTGTTGCCGGCGGCGAAGATATTACCCAAGGGCTGCCTCGTGTTCAGGAAATTTTTGAAGCCCGTAATCCAAAGGGGCTGGCGGTCATCAGTGAGGTCACGGGTGAAATTACCGCGATTGATGAGAACCCTGCCGAGCATACCCGCGAAATTACGGTGCAAGGCGCTACCGATACTCGGACTTACAGCGTGCCATACGCGTCTTCCGTTGCGGTTACCGAAGGTGATCACATTCACCGTGGCGAACGGCTCACGGGCGGCTCGATCGATCCGAAGCAATTGATCAAGGTGCGCGACGTGATGACTACCGAAAACTACCTGCTTAACGAAGTCCAAAAGGTCTATCGTATGCAAGGGGTTGAAATCGGCGATAAGCACGTTGAGGTCATGGTGCGGCAAATGCTGCGCAAGATTCGCGTGATGGATCCAGGCGACACCGACATTTTGCCGGGGACGTTGATGGACATCAGCGAGTTCAAGGATCGTAACACCGATACGCTGATTTCCGGTGGCGTGCCTGCCACTGGTCGCCCAGTTCTGCTGGGGATCACGAAGGCATCGCTGGAAACCAACTCCTTCCTGTCCGCCGCGTCCTTCCAGGAAACGACCCGCGTCCTCACCGACGCCTCGATTCGTGGCAAGAACGATCCGCTGGTCGGCTTGAAGGAAAACGTCATCATCGGGAAGATTATTCCTGCTGGGACGGGGATGGCGACCTATCGCCACATGGAACCAAAGACTGTTGGCACCGTGTCCGAAAATGTTTACTCGATTTCCGATCTCGAGAAGCAAATGAAGGAACAAGACGCCACACCATCGACTCCGGACAAACCGGAGGCGTAATGAAAAAGGGTGAACCCAAGCGGTTCACCCTTTTTTTGCGCGCGTAGAATTTTGGATCTGCCAACAGACCACGCTTGCTTCAATCACTAGGTTTCATGCGCCGACACAGCAGGCAGGCCCCAAGCTTGTTCCCAAATCAAACACTTCCTAGCAAGGCGAATCGCGCAAAGATTTAGATGAGGATGACGACGGCACTAGCGAAAGCTAGGTGCGCCAAGAACGGATAGGTGGCACTTGGCCGCACAAAGGCGTGCAGGAAAGTCGTCCCGCACGCCAGCAACACGAGCCACAGCGCCGGCAGCAGCGCATAGCGGGTGGCAATCACCCCTAGTAACCACACGTCAGCCGACCCTAACCCGCGGGTGACGCGGGCAAACAGGACAAACGCCACCGTCCACACCACTGGCCACCAGCCCGGGTGTAAGGTAAGATAGTCTAGTCCAGCGATCAAGAGACACCAGCTTGTAAACGGCCACGCCGGCACAGAGCGCAGCCGCCAATCCGCGTAGGCAAAGTACGTCAGGCCAATGAAAAAGGCGAGTGTGACCATGGCAATTCCCCCTTTATGGTGATTACGCGATGGCCGAGCGCCACCCCGCGGCGATTTTTGCCCGGAGTTTGCCAAGAAATTGCCTTGACACTGGGGGATTAGAAATAGTACACTATCAAAGGTGCTTTTTTCCAGTAGTGCGGACAAGTGGTCGCGGCTGGTGAAAAAACCTTGCCGCCATCTTGTTGGCCGTTTTTTTAGGCAAAAAAATGAACCGCCTGGATGTGTGGACTTAAAACTAGGAAATCATGGAAGGAGGATCTTTACATGCCAACCATTAACCAATTGGTACGTCAAGGTCGTAAATCTAAGACTACGAAGTCGGACTCCCCAGCCCTGAACTTCGGGTACAACAGTAAGAAGAAGAGTTTAACCAACACCCCTTCGCCGCAAAAGCGTGGGGTTGCCACTCGTGTCGGCACGATGACGCCAAAGAAGCCTAACTCCGCCTTGCGGAAGTATGCTCGTGTGCGTTTGTCTAACCTGATCGAAGTCACGGCTTATATCCCCGGTGAAGGCCATAACCTTCAGGAACATAGTGTCGTCTTGATTCGCGGCGGCCGTGTGAAGGACTTGCCAGGGGTTCGTTATCACATCATCCGTGGTGCGCTCGATACTGCTGGTGTCGACGGCCGGATGCAAAGCCGGTCCAAGTACGGCGCCAAGCGCCCTAAGAAGTAAGCCGTTAGAGTAACGCATGAGTCACTCATGCAAGATTAGAGGAGGCAAATCAGTATGCCACGTAAAGGCAGTGTTTCAAAACGCGACGTCTTACCTGATCCAGTTTACAATTCTAAGCTGGTGACCCGCCTGATCAACCACTTGATGGTCGATGGCAAGCGCGGTAAGGCGCAAACTATTTTGTACGATGCATTCGAGATCATTAAGAAGGATTCCGGTAACGAACCGCTTGAAGTCTTCGAACAGGCCATGAAGAACGTCATGCCTGTCCTTGAAGTCAAGGCCCGGCGGATCGGTGGATCCAACTACCAGGTACCAATCGAAGTGCGGCCAGACCGGCGCACGACGCTTGGCCTACGCTGGCTCGTTCAGTACTCCCGTGCCCGCGGTGAGCACACAATGGACGAACGCCTCGCGCGGGAAATCATGGATGCGGCCAACAACACCGGTGCCGCAGTTAAGAAGCGTGAAGATACCCATAAGATGGCTGACGCCAACCGGGCATTCGCACACTATCGTTGGTAATCAGGGGTTGGCTATGCATCTATTCGGGTACGTAGCCAATTTCTGTATCCAGCACAATTATTCGAGAGGAGTATTACTTTCACATGGCCAATAAACGTGAATTTCCGCTGGACCGGACCCGTAACATCGGGATCATGGCCCATATCGATGCGGGTAAGACCACGACCACTGAACGGATCCTGTACTATACCGGTAAGATCCATAAAATTGGTGAAACCCATGAAGGGGCTTCACAAATGGACTGGATGCCGCAGGAACAGGAACGTGGGATCACGATCACTTCCGCCGCGACCACGGCGTTTTGGAAGGATCACCGAATCAACATCATTGACACGCCAGGGCACGTGGACTTCACCATTGAAGTTGAGCGTTCCTTGCGGGTGCTTGATGGTGCCGTGACGGTGCTTGATGCCCAAGCCGGCGTTGAACCCCAGACTGAAAACGTTTGGCGTCAGGCGACGACTTATTCCGTACCGCGGTTGGTATTCGTCAACAAGATGGACAAAGTCGGCGCGGACTTTAAGTATTCCGTTGAGACGCTGCATGAACGCTTAGGCGCCAATGCTCATGCCGTGCAGCTGCCAATCGGTGCCGAAGACAACTTCGAAGGGGTCATTGACCTGATCGAAATGAAGGCCGACTTGTACGACGAAGACGAACTTGGTTCCGAATGGGATGTTGTTGACATTCCTGACGACTACAAGGAAGAAGCCGAAGCCGCGCATAACGAATTGGTTGAAGCGGTGGCCGACGTCGACGATGCCATCATGGACAAGTACCTGGAAGGCGAAGAGATTTCTAAGGACGAACTGAAGGCTGCGATTCGTAAGGCCACTTTGGCCCTCGAATTCTTCCCAGTCTTTGCCGGTTCCGCCTTCAAGAACAAGGGTGTGCAGATGATGCTTGACGGCGTTGTCGACTACCTGCCATCTCCGCTGGACGTGAAGCCGTACAACGCGACGGATCCTGAAACCGGCGACCCGGTTGAATTGTCTGCCGGCGATGACAAGAACTTTGCTGCCTTGGCCTTTAAGATCGCTACGGACCCATTCGTTGGTCGTTTGACCTTCATTCGGGTATACAGCGGGACATTGGAAGCCGGTTCCTATGTGCTTAACGCCACGAAGAACGTCCGTGAACGTGTCGGTCGTTTGCTGCAGATGCACAGTAACACGCGTCAAGAAATTCCAGAAGTCTTCTCCGGTGATATCGCTGCGGCGATTGGCCTGAAGAACACGACCACTGGGGATTCCTTGACGGATGTTGACCACCCGTTGATCCTCGAATCCCTCGAAGTGCCTGAACCTGTTATCCAGGTGTCCATCGAGCCTGATTCTAAGGAAGACCGCGATAAGCTGGATGTGGCCTTGCAGAAGCTGTCCGAAGAAGACCCAACGTTCCGTGCTGAAACCAACCCTGAAACCGGCGAAACGCTGATTGCCGGGATGGGTGAATTGCATTTGGACATCATGGTTGACCGGATGAAGCGCGAATTCAAGGTTGGCGCCAAGGTCGGTGAACCTCAAGTTGCCTACCGTGAAACCTTCACGAAGCAAGCTTCCGCCCAAGGTAAGTTCATTCGTCAGTCCGGTGGTAAAGGGCAATACGGGGATGTTTGGATTGAATTCACACCGAACGAAGAAGGTAAAGGCTTCGAGTTCGAAGACGCCATCGTTGGTGGGGTTGTGCCACGTGAATACATTCCAGCCGTTGAGCAAGGTCTGAAGGAAGCCATGGCCAATGGTGTTCTGGCCGGCTACCCACTGATCGACGTGAAGGCCAAGCTGTATGACGGGTCTTACCATGAAGTCGATTCCTCTGAAGCCGCCTTTAAGGTTGCCGCTTCTCTGGCCTTGCGCAATGCCTCCAAGGCAGCGGGCGCGGTCATCTTGGAACCGATCATGCACGTTGAAGTCGTCGCTCCTGAAGAATACCTCGGCGATGTCATGGGCCAAGTGACGGCCCGGCGTGGTAAGGTTCAAGCCATGGAAGCCCGCGGTAACGCCCAAGTCGTGAACTCGATGGTACCGCTGGCCGAAATGTTCGGTTACGCGACGACCTTGCGTTCCGCGACTCAGGGCCGTGGGACCTTCACGATGACCTTCGATCACTACGAACCAGTACCGAAGTCCATCCAAGAAGAAATCATCAAGAAAAATGGCGGCGGTGTCGCTACCAAAGAATAAACTAGGACGACCGACGCGAAAACAGCGACTTGCCAATTGGCAGGCCGCTGTTTTTATTTGGCTTAAGGGTGGGGGCTAGGCCGACAGCCAGGCGGTAAGTTGCGCCTGGGCGGCAGCAAAATCGGGTACCGGCAAGGCTAGCAAGCGGGCCACCTCGGGCAAGGTCGCCGTGTACAACGTCAACGCGGCTTGTAGGCTGGTGCGGGTCCCGGCGAGGCTGGCTTGATCATACGTGGCTGCGAGCTGGCGGCGTTCCGCCTCGCGCAGCGTCGGCCAGAGAAATTTGCTGCTGACGCCGGCATCGAATTGACCATTGGTCTTGGCACTGGCGCGCCAGGCCAGCAAGGTGAGCAGCTCGGGGCGGCAATGTTGGTTAAACTGCTCGTTGGCGTATAAGTAGTTTTGGCGCGCCAGACCCTTGCAGACGTTGCCGGCAATCCAATAAAACTCGTTGGCGTGCGCGGTGAACTCGGCACCATCGGGTAAGGGCACCCAATGTGTTTTGGCGCTGGTGGCGCGCGGCGCCAGCCGACCAGCGGCACGGGTCCAAACGATGGCGTTCAGGGTATCGGCTTGCTCATAGGCCGTGGTTTCAGCCGCCGGGGCAATTTTCAAGTCGATGCGCCGCGTGCCGGGAAACCGCGTGAGCCAGGTGTGCCACACATTGGTGCTAGCGGTAAACACGCCGACATTCGCCAGCCGCTGGACGATGGTTGGCGTGCCGAAGTGACCCAGCCACCAGTCACCGGCTTCCGCGGCCGGGTCGGTGGCAAACAAGGTGATGTCGAGATCCTGCCAGGCGTCAGGCGTCGTCGCCGGATTGTTGGTGGCGCCTTCCGTGCCGATGGCCACAATGTTCGGCCGCGTCTGCGCTAAGGTGATAAAGTCGTCGAGTAATGTCATGTTGATGCCTCCTGGAGGGATTATACCGCGCCATTGACATTGGCGGGGAAAATCACCACACTAAGGCCAAGTCATTTTTATTGGAGGCCGTGATGGTTGCATTTGATTTGAATCAGATTCAGACAGATTTTATCCGCTATGCCAAGGTCAACACGCGTTCGGACGCGGGCAGTACCACTGTACCGACGACGCCGGGGCAAACGACGCTGGCCAACATGCTCGTTGGCGAGTTGCAGGCGCTGGGCCTGACCGACGCCGCCTTGAACCCGGCCAACGGCTTCGTGACCGCGACCATTCCTGCCACCACCAGCAAGGCTGTGCCGAGCATCGGCTTCATCGCCCACCTCGACACCGCGGACTACGCGGCAGATGACGTGGCCCCTCAGCTGCACCCCGATTACCAAGGCGCGCCGATTCAGTTTGCCAACGGGTTAGCGCTGACGGTTGAGCAGTTTCCTGGGTTGCGCCGCTATTTTGGCGAGACGCTGATCACGGGTGACGGCACGACGCTACTCGGCGTCGACGACAAGGCGGGGATCGCGGCGGCCATGGCGTTGGCGCGAGTGCTCGTAGCGGAGCCGACGATTGAACACGGTGTCGTCAAGTTGGCGTTTGGCCCCGACGAGGAAATCGGCAAGGGCGCCGACCGCTTCGACGCCAAGGGGTTTGCCACGGATTTTGCCTACACGCTGGATAACGGCGACCTGGGGCAAATCGAGTACGAAACCTTCAACGCGGCCCAAGCCGTGGTCACGTTCACCGGCACCTCGGTGCATCCCGGCGAGGCCAAGGGCAGCCTGGTCAACGCCTTAACGCTGGCCGAGTGCCTGGACGCCGCTTTGCCAACCTATGAGCGGCCGGAGTATACAGCCGACAAGCAGGGCTTCTTCCTATTACTAGAACTCAGTGGGACAATCGGGACGGCGCAGGCCCGCTACATTATCCGCGACTTTGACCGCGCTAACTTTGCCGCGCGGAAGGCCACCTTGGCGCAGGCGGTGGCGAGTCTCAACGCGGGGTTTGCTGAGCCGCGCATCACTTATACGCTTGAGGATCAGTACTACAACATGGCCGACATCATCGCCAAGGACCAGACGCCGCTGCGCCTGGCCGAAGCGGGGATTCGCGCCGTGGGGCTGACGCCGCACACGATTCCGTTTCGCGGCGGCACCGATGGCTCAAAAATCACCTATCAAGGGATCCCAACGCCGAATTTGTTTAATGGCGGCATGAACTTCCACGGTCCCTATGAGGTCGTCTCCACCGAGGCGATGGGGAAGGTGGCAGAGACCTTGTTGGCCATCGTGAAGTTGAACGCCGAGCGTTAAAAAAAGCGCGTCTGCAGTGGCTGCTGCAGGCGCGCTTTGGCGTTACACGACGGTGGCGCCGAGAACGGTTTTGAAGTGATCGAGCGCCCAGTCCTGGCCCCCGGGCTTAAAGGTGGCGACGGCCGCCTCGTGAATCGTCAAGGCATAGTTCAGGTTGTAAGCATCAACGGCGGTGTGCAAGACGCAGATGTCGGTGCACACGCCGACGAGGTGGACGTCGTGAATGTTGCGCTCGCGCAGCCAAAGGTCGAGCGGCGTGCCGGCAAAACTCGAGTAGCGCGTCTTGTCGAACATCGTGACGTTGCTGTCGGCTTGGTGCTCGGCGTACCAGCCGGCCAGTGGCCCATAGAATTCCCGCCCCCAGGAGCCGCGCACATTGTGTGGCGGGAAGAGCTTGCTTTCCGGGTGATACGGGTCGTGCGGCGTGTGCACATCGGTGGGAAGGTAAACAAAGTCACCGGCGGCGCGGTAGGCTTCAGCTAAGTCGACGATGGCAGGGGCGATGGCTTGCGCCGGTTTGCCGGCAGTCAAGGCCCCGGTCGGCGCGACGAAATCGTTGGTATAATCGATAATCAGTAGGGCTTTTGTCATGGGGCTGCTCCTTACAAAATAAGTTTGAGGCAAGCATAGCGATTAGCAGGAAAGGTGTCAAGACAGCCACGGCGAAATCGCTGGCCCAGCAGTTGTGAAAACATCGCGAAAACCCCTTGTCACCGGGGCCATCGTCCTGTATACTAGTTCAAGTGTTGTGTAGTCCGTAGGGTTACTATGCACTTTTGGCCCCGTCATGGGCCAGACAGCGTGGATGTGGGAGATTGCGACACGCCCGGCCGCTTTGCCACGGCGGCGTGATCCGGGAACTTTCACGGAGCTAGTCTACTAACTGATAATAGACGAAGGAGGTAACACAATGGCAAAACAAAAGATTCGGATCCGGTTAAAGGCTTACGAGCATCGGATTCTTGATCAATCTGCAGAGAAGATCGTTGACACCGCGAAGCGGACCGGGGCTGCGATTTCGGGCCCGATCCCTCTGCCAACGGAACGCACTATCTACACGGTGCTGCGTTCCCCGCATAAGTACAAGGATTCGCGTGAACAATTCGAAATGCGCACACACAAGCGCTTGATCGATATTGTCAACCCTACGCCGAAAACGGTCGACGCTTTAATGAAGCTTGACTTGCCGAGTGGCGTCGACATCGAAATCAAACTTTAATCTAGATAGAAATTGGAGGTGTACCCATGGCACGTAAAGGAATCTTAGGTAAGAAAATTGGCATGACGCAAGTCTTCACGGAGAACGGCGAGCTCGTTCCCGTTACCGTCATCGACGTAACGCCTAACGTTGTCCTGCAAGTCAAGACTGTCGAATCCGACGGTTACGAAGCAGTTCAGCTAGGCTACGGTGACAAGCGTGAAGTGCTTAGCAACAAGCCAAGTGTTGGTCACGCCAAGAAGGCGGACACAACCCCTAAGCGCTTCATTAAGGAAATCCGTGATGTAGCGCTTAGCGAGTATGAAGTCGGTAAGGAAGTTAAGGCCGACGAATTTGCAGCAGGCGACATCGTGGATGTCACCGGTACGTCTAAAGGGCACGGCTTTCAAGGGAACATCAAGAAAGACGGTCAATCCCGCGGTCCTATGGCTCACGGGTCTCGTTACCACCGGCGGCCAGGTTCTCTGGGCGCGATTATCAACCGGGTCTTTAAGGGCAAGAAGCTCCCAGGCCGGATGGGTAATCACACCCGCACCATGCAGAATCTGACGGTTGTCTCCACTGATCTCGAGCACAATGTGATCTTGATCAAGGGCAATGTACCAGGTGCTAACAAATCATTCGTTACGATTCGTTCCGCTGTTAAAGCGGCTAAATAAGTCGAAGGGAGGACAATAACTAATGGCTAACGTTACTTTATACAAGCAAGACGGCGCCGAAGCCGGCACGGTTGAGCTCAATGATGCCATCTGGGCAATCGAACCAAATGACAACGTGGTCTTTGACGCAGTTGTGATGCAACGCGCTTCCCTTCGTCAAGGTACCAGCAAGGTTAAGAACCGCCACGAAGTTTCCGGTGGCGGCCGCAAGCCTTGGCGCCAAAAAGGGACTGGCCGGGCTCGTCAAGGGTCCATCCGCTCCCCACAATGGCGTGGCGGTGGGATCGTCTTCGGCCCACACCCACGTTCATACAGTTACACCATCAATAAGAAGGTTCGGCGCTTGGCGATCAAGTCCGTGCTTTCCCAGAAGGTCTTGGACAACGCTTTGGTCGTCGTCGACGGTTTGAACTTCGACGCGCCAAAGACCAAGGACTTCGCTGCCAGCCTGGCAGCCTTGAAGGTGAACGAAAAGGCCTTGGTTGTTCTGGAAGCCGGCAACGACAACGCTGCTTTGGCTGCCCGCAACCTGCCTAACGTGAAAGTGATTCCGGCAGACGGTGTCAATGTATTGGATGTTGTGAACTACAACAAGCTGATCTTGACGCAAGCTGCCTTGCAAAAGGTTGAGGAGGTGCTTGCATAATGGATGCACGCGACATCATTTTGCGGCCTATCGTGACGGAGCAATCCATGAGCGAAATGGACAACCGCAAGTACACCTTCGAAGTTGCGATCAACGCGGAAAAGACCGCTGTGCGCCGTGCCGTTGAAGAAATCTTCGACGTCAAGGTGGCCAACGTCAACATCGCCAACGTTCGTGGCAAGAAGAAGCGCCAAGGTAATTTTGTCGGGTTCACCCGCAAGCGCCGTAAGGCTATCGTGACCCTGACTGCTGATTCCAAAGAAATCAAGATTTTTGAAGATTAGCAACAAACTAATTTAGGAGGGAAAACACGTGGCGATTATTAAGTACAAACCAACCACTAACGGCCGCCGGAACATGTCTGGTTCTGACTTCGCCGAGATCACCAAGACGCGCCCTGAAAAGAGCCTGCTTGAAGATCAAAGCCATACTGCCGGCCGTAACGCTCATGGTCACATCACGGTACGTCACCGTGGCGGTGGTCACAAGCAGTTCTACCGCGTCATCGATTTCAAGCGTCAAAAAGACGGCGTGACCGCAACGGTTAAGGCAATCGAATACGATCCAAACCGCACGGCCAACATCGCGTTGCTTCACTATGATGATGGGGTTAAGAGTTACATCTTAGCACCTAAGGGCCTCAAGGTCGGCGACAAGATTGTCTCCGGCGAAGGCGCCGACATCAAGGTCGGCAACGCCATGGCATTGCGCGACATTCCTGATGGCACGACCATCCATAACATCGAATTGAAGCCTGGCAAGGGCGGCCAATTGGCCCGTTCCGCTGGTGTCTCCGCTCAGCTGTTAGGGAAAAACGATGACGGCAAGTACGTCACGGTGCGCTTGAGTTCCGGTGAAGTCCGCATGGTCTTGGCCGGCAACCGCGCCACGATCGGTGCGGTTGGTAACGAACAGCACGAATTGATCAGCATCGGGAAGGCCGGCCGCAAGCGCTGGTTAGGTTTCCGGCCAACGGTTCGTGGTTCTGTTATGAACCCTAACGATCACCCGCATGGTGGTGGTGAAGGTAAGGCCCCTATCGGTCGCCCGTCACCATTATCCCCATGGGGCAAGAAGACGTTGGGCAAGAAGACTCGTAGCCACAAGGCGAAGTCCGAGAAGTTCATCGTTCGTCATCGTAAGACTAAGTAATCAATTCCGATTAACTAGCTAAAGGAGGTCACACAATGGGTCGCAGTCTTAAAAAAGGACCTTTCGCCGACGCTCATCTGATGAAGAAGATCGAAGCGCAGGCAGACAGCGAAAAGAAGACCGTCATCAAGACCTGGTCTCGTCGCTCCACCATTTTCCCAAGTTTCATCGGCTACACCATCGCGGTATACGATGGTCGCAAGCACGTCCCAGTTTTCATCTCTGAAGACATGGTCGGCCACAAGTTGGGCGAATTCGTGCCAACGCGGACGTTCCGCGGGCACGCAGCTGATGATAAGAAGAGTAAAGCACGCTAGAAAGGAGCACTGAATAATGGCTGAACAAATTACGTCGGCAACGGCAACTGCCAAGACGGTTCGGATCGCTGCTCGCAAGGCGCGCTTAGTCATCGACCTGATTCGGGGCCGTGATGTTGCAGAAGCATTAGCAATTCTGGACTTCACGCCACGTGCGGGTTCTCCGATCGTCGAAAAAGTTCTCAAGTCCGCCATCGCGAACGCAGAACACAACTTTGACCTGGATGCACAAAACCTGTATGTCTCCGAGGCATACGTCAACGAAGGCCCAACCCTGAAGCGGTTCCGTCCTCGGGCCAAGGGTAGCGCATCGCCGATCAACAAGCGAACTAGCCACGTCACAGTGGTTGTGTCCGAGAAAGAAGCTTAAGGAGGGATAACGCGTGGGTCAGAAAATCAATCCTACTGGGTTCCGTGTTGGCGTTATTCGCGACTGGGACGCAAAGTGGTATGCCGATAAGGACTTTGCCACGTTCCTGCACGAAGACATCAAGATTCGTGAATTCATTAATAAGAAGCTCGCGGAAGCCAGCGTTTCGACCATCGAAATCGAACGTGCCGCTAACCGCGTGAACATTTCCATTCATACCGCCAAGCCAGGGATGGTGATTGGTAAGGGTGGTGCGGAAGTGGAAAACTTACGTAAGCAACTCAACGACTTGACTGGCCGTAAGGTACACATCAACATCGTTGAAATCAAGAAGCCAGACTTGGACGCCAAGCTCGTCGGCGAAAGCATCGCCAAGCAGCTTGAAGCCCGTGTCGCATTCCGGCGCGCGATGAAGCAAGCCATGCAACGCACCATGCGGGCAGGCGCCAAGGGCATCAAAACCCAGGCTGCCGGCCGCTTGAACGGGGCTGACATTGCTCGTCGTGAGCACTATACGGATGGCACTGTGCCATTGCATACCCTGCGGGCCGATATCGACTACGCCTGGGAAGAAGCAACGACGACTTATGGTCAAATCGGGATCAAGACCTGGATCAACCGGGGTGAGATCCTCCCAGATGCACCTAAGCACAACTCTGCGAAAGGAGGGAAATAAACATGTTAGTTCCTAAGCGTGTGAAGCACCGTCGCGAATTCCGTGGTAAGATGCGCGGTGCTGCCAAGGGCGGCAAGTCCGTCGCTTTCGGTGAATATGGTTTGCAGTCACTGGAAAGCCACTGGATTTCCAACCGGCAGATTGAAGCCGCTCGTGTTGCCATGACGCGTTACATGAAGCGTGGTGGCCGAGTATGGATTCGCATTTTCCCTCAAAAGTCCTACACCTCTAAGGGTGTCGGCGTCCGGATGGGTAATGGTAAAGGGGCACCAACAGGTTGGGTTGCCGTTGTGAAGCGCGAAAAGGTGATGTTCGAAGTCGCCGGTGTGCCTGAAGAGGTCGCCAAAGAAGCGCTGCGCCTGGCTTCCAACAAACTGCCTGTTCGCACTAAGATCGTGAAACGCGAGGAAGTAGGTGGGCAATCAAATGAAGGCTAAAGAGATTACTGCATTAACCACTGAAGAGATGCTCAACAAGGAAAAGCAGTATAAAGAAGAGCTGTTTAACCTGCGCTTCCAGCAGGCCACAGGGCAGCTTGAAAACACAGCGCGTCTCAAGCAAGTACGCAAAAATATTGCACGGATCAAGACGGTCCTTCGGCAACAATCACTCAATAAATAGCGGAAAGGAGAATCACCTTGGAAGAACGTAATCATCGTAAAGTTTATCAAGGCCGCGTGGTCTCTGACAAAATGGATAAGACCATCACTGTAGAAGTCGCTACCACCAAGACGCATCCTGTCTATGGCAAGCGTGTGAAGTACTCCAAGAAGTACTATGTGCATGATGAAGACAACACCGCTAGCGTTGGCGACCTCGTGCAGATCATGGAAACTCGTCCTTTGTCACGCAATAAGCGCTTCCGTTTATTGAGCATTGTCGAAAAGGCAGTCCGTGTCTAACAAATCGTAGTGACGAAAGGAGGACCAACCCGTGATTCAACAAGAAAGTCGTCTTAAAGTAGCGGATAACTCCGGCGCCCGCGAATTACTGGTGATCAAAGTGCTTGGGGGCTCGTACCGCAAGACTGGGAACATCGGTGACGTCGTTGTGGCAACCGTAAAACAAGCTACACCAGGTGGCGTTGTCAAGAAGGCTGATGTCGTGAAGGCTGTCATCGTGCGCACCAAGTTTGGTACGCACCGGACTGACGGTTCATACATCAAGTTCGACGAAAACGCCGCTGTCATCATCAACGCAGACAAGAGCCCACGGGGCACTCGTATCTTCGGACCAGTGGCGCGTGAATTGCGTGACGGCGATTTCATGAAGATCGTCTCCTTGGCGCCCGAAGTCCTGTAACCGAAGCGAATAGGAGGTGCGCAATTTATGAATATCAAGACTGGTGATAAAGTGCGAGTCATGCGCGGCAAAGATGCCGGCAAGGAAGGCACTGTAACCAAGATCCTGAAGAAGTCTGACAAAGTCATTGTGTCCGGCATCAACATGATCAAGAAACACCAAAAGCCAAACAACGCCAACCCACAAGGTGGCATTATCGACCAGGAAGCCGCAATTCACGTGTCCAACGTGATGTTGCTCGATCCTGAAACCAACAAGCCAACCCGGATCAGCAAAACCGTCGAAGACGGCAAGAAGGTCCGCGTGGCCAAGAAGTCCGGCAAAGCGCTGGCTAACTAATAAGGAAGGGAGGACATAAATTCATGACGAACCGTTTATTAGATCGTTACACGAAAGAAATCGCGCCAAGCATGATGAGCAAGTTCAACTTCACGAGCCCAATGCAGGTGCCGAAGATCGAAAAAATCGTGCTGAACATGGGTGTCGGTGACGCAACGCAAAACGCCAAGAACCTTGACGAAGCCGTTGAAGAGCTGAGCCTGATTTCCGGTCAGCAGCCGCTGATCACCAAGGCCAAGAAGTCCATTGCGAACTTCCGCCTGCGTGAAGGCATGCCAATTGGCGCCAAGGTCACCCTGCGTGGCGAGCGCATGTATGACTTCCTCGACAAGCTGATCAACGTCTCCCTTCCCCGGGTCCGTGATTTTCACGGGATTTCCGCTAAGTCCTTTGATGGCCGCGGGAACTACACGCTCGGTGTTAAGGAACAACTGATCTTCCCCGAAGTTGATTACGATAAGGTTAATCACGTGCGCGGGTTGGATGTTGTGATCGTGACGACAGCGAATACTGATGAAGAAGCTCTCGAATTGCTCACGCAAGTCGGGATGCCATTCGCCAAATAAAGGGGGTCCACTACTTGGCTAAGAAGTCTATGATCGTTAAAAACAGTCGGCCTGCAAAGTACAAGGTGCAGGAATATACGCGTTGCCAACGTTGTGGCCGGCCACATTCCGTTTACCGGAAGTTCAAACTCTGCCGGATTTGCCTTCGTGAATTAGCCCATGCCGGCCAAATTCCTGGTATGAAAAAGGCTAGCTGGTAAATCACTACCCAGTCAAAGGAGGTTAAATCAATGGTCCTGACCGATCCAATCGCAGATTACCTGACTCGGATCCGTAACGCCAACATGGTGCGTCACGAATCCCTCATCGTACCTGCATCTAAGATGAAGAAAGACATTTCCGAGATCCTCAAGCGCGAAGGCTTCATCCGTGACTACGAAGTCATCGATGACGACAAGCAAGGCGTGATCCGGATCTTCCTGAAGTACGGGAAGAACAACGAACGCGTGATTTCCGGCTTGAAGCGGATTTCCAAGCCTGGTTTGCGTTCCTACGTGAAGAGCGACGCTGTGCCAAAGGTCTTAAACGGCCTCGGTATCGCCATCATCTCCACGTCCGAAGGTGTGATCACCGACAAGGAAGCACGCGCAAAGAATGTTGGCGGCGAAGTGCTCGCCTACATCTGGTAATCATCCACAATAAAGGAGGTGCCCACAAGTGAGTCGTATTGGTAATAAAGTGATCACTGTCCCAGCTGGCGTTACGGTCAGCCAAGACGGCGAAAACATCACTGTAAAAGGGCCAAAGGGCGAATTAACCCGCCACTTTGCCCCAGAAATTAAGATGAGTCAAGAAGGCAGCGAAATCACGATGACGCGCCCGGATGATTCCTACAAGGCCATCCACGGGACGTCCCGCGCTAACCTGAACAACATGATCATCGGCGTGACCGAAGGGTTCACAAAGAAGTTGACGTTAGTTGGGGTTGGTTATCGTGCCGCTAAGCAAGGCACGAACCTGGTGTTGAACGTTGGTTACTCTCACCCAGTTGAGATGCCAGCGCCTAAGGGCATCGAAATCGATGTCCCAAGCAACACTGAGATCAACATCAGCGGCATTTCGAAGCAGAAGGTTGGCGAATTTGCCGCCGATGTCCGTGCCGTTCGTTCCCCAGAACCTTATAAGGGTAAGGGGATCCGTTACGTTGACGAATACGTCCGGCGTAAGGAAGGTAAGACTGGGAAGTAATCCTAGTTTTCGTTAATCAAGTCAAAAACAAGAGGTGAACATTGTGATTTCTAAGCCAGATAAGAATAAAACTCGGCAACGGCGTCACGCCCGCGTACGAGGGAAGATTTCTGGTACGAGCGAGCGCCCACGCTTAAACATTTTCCGTTCCAACAAAAACATCTACGCGCAAGTAATTGATGACGTAGCGGGTGTGACGCTAGCAAGTGCCTCCACTCTTGATAAAGAAGTAACGGGTTCCACGAAGACCGAGCAAGCCGCAAGCGTCGGGGCATTAGTTGCCCAACGCGCCGTTGCTGCCGGTCAAAAGGTAGTTGTGTTTGACCGTGGTGGGTACCTCTATCATGGTCGCGTGCAGGCTTTAGCAGAAGCAGCACGTGAAAACGGCCTTGAATTCTAATACAAAGGAGGAATACCCACACATGGCATCGTACATTGATCCAAACCAATTGGACTTAGAAGACCGCGTTGTCGCGATCAACCGGGTCACCAAAGTTGTTAAGGGTGGCCGGCGCCTGCGTTTCGCCGCTATCGCCATCGTTGGTGACAAGCATGGTCACGTCGGCTTCGGGACCGGTAAGGCCCAAGAAGTGCCAGAAGCCATCCGCAAAGCGGTTGACGACGCACAAAAGAACTTGATCGAAGTGCCGATCGTTGGCACGACGATTCCTCATGAAGTGATCGGTCACTTCGGCGCTGGTGAAGTTTTACTGAAGCCAGCCGTTGAAGGGTCCGGGGTGGCAGCTGGTGGCGCCGTTCGTGCCGTCATGGAATTAGCCGGCATCGTTGACGTGACCAGCAAGTCGCTTGGCCGCAACACGCCGATTAACATGATTCGCGCGACGATGGCAGGCCTTGAACAACTCAAGACCAAAGAAGCCGTCGCCGAACTGCGGGGCATTTCTGCTACGCAGCTGCAAGACTAGGAGGGAGTACACAATGGCTCAATTAAAGATTACTTTGACCCGGAGTGCTGCTCACCGCTTGCCTAAGCAACGTAAAATTGTGAAGGAATTCGGTCTTGGCCGGGTTAACAGCACTGTTGTTAAGCCGGACAACGCAGCGACTCGTGGCGTTATCGCGCTTATTTCTCACTTGGTTTCCGTTGAAGAGATCAAGGACTAATTCACTGATAAGGAGGTGTCTCACAGTATGAAGTTGCATGAATTAAAACCATCCGCGGGTTCCCGCTCGAATGCGAAGCGTGTCGGCCGTGGTACTTCTAGCGGCACAGGTAAAACCGCTGGTAAGGGCCAAAAGGGTCAACTGGCTCGCCAAGGCGGCAAGACTCGGCTGGGCTTCGAAGGTGGCCAGATGCCACTGTTCCGGCGCATGCCGAAGCGCGGCTTTAACAACATCAACCGGAAAGTCTACGCTGTTGTTAACATCAGCGACTTGAACCGGTTTGAAGACGGTACTGAAGTGAACGCAGCATTGCTCGTTGAGTCCGGCTTAGTTAAGAAGGAATTGGCTGGCATCAAGCTGCTTGCTAACGGGACGCTGGACAAGAAGCTGACCATCAAGGTGGCCAAGGCTTCGGCAGCTGCTCAAGCAGCAGTCACTGCAGCAGGCGGTTCGATTGAGGTGATCTAATGCTGAAAACCCTCAAAAACGCATTCAAAGTTAAAGAGATTCGCAATAAGATCCTATTTACTTTAGGCGTTTTGCTGGTTTATCGGTTAGGGGCGCAAATCTCTGTTCCGGGCATCAACGCGCACGCGCTGACGCAAATTAGCAAAACGGGGTTAATCCCGTTGCTGGATACCGTGAGCGGTGGGGGGCTTTCTAATTATTCGATCTTCTCAATGGGGGTTTCACCATATATCACCGCGCAGATCATCATTCAACTGCTGCAAATGGACATTGTCCCGAAGTTTGTTGAATGGGGTAAGCAAGGGGAAGTGGGTCGGCGTAAGCTGAACCAAGTCACCCGCTATTTGACCATTGCCTTGGGCTTTTTCCAGGCGATTGGGATTACCGCGGGGTTCCAAACCCTCAGTGCCATGAAGCTGGTGACCGCGCCAACTTGGGAAACCTACGTCACCATCGGGATTATCCTGACCGGTGGCACGATGCTGTTGACCTGGATGGGTGAGCAAATCACCGATAAAGGGATCGGCAATGGGGTGTCGATGATCATCTTCGCTGGGATCATCGCGCGCCTGCCAAGTGGGTTTTACGAGTTATACCGCGACAACATCACGAACAACACCGCCAGCGACCGCTGGCAGGGTTGGTTGTTCCTGATCGCGTTGCTCGTCATCATCGTCTTGGTCGTGACCTTCGTGACTTACGTGCAACAGGCGAACCTCAAGGTGCCGATTCAATACACGCGGCGCGTTGCCGCGTCTGGCACGCAAAGTTACCTGCCGTTAAAGGTGAACGTGGCCGGCGTTATCCCGGTAATCTTCGCCAGTTCCTTGATCGTGACGCCGCAAACTATTTTGATGGCGTTCCAAGGGACCCACAGCGGTGACACGTGGTATCAGGTCATGAACGAAATCTTCAGCATGCAAACCACGACCGGCGTTGTGGTTTACACCGTCTTAATCGTCTTGTTCACGTTCTTCTACGCCTTCGTTCAGGTCAACCCTGAAAAAGTCGCCGAGAACCTGACCAAGCAAGGCAGCTACATCGTTGGCGTGTGGCCCGGTAAGGAAACGGAAAAGTACCTTTCTTCCGTCTTGATCCGGTTGTCCACGGTCGGGGCTTTGTTCCTTGGCCTGATCGCCTTGCTGCCACAACTTGCCAGTAACCTCTGGGGCCTGCCGCAAAGCATCGGCCTCGGCGGCACCAGCCTGTTGATCGTCGTCATGACGGCCATCGAACTGGTTCGACAGTTGGACGGGTTGTTGATGAAGCGCGAATATGTCGGCTTCATCCGCGACGACCTGATTCGTGACTAAGCTGACCGAAAGGGTGAAGAACTGTGAATTTGATTTTAATGGGGTTACCCGGTGCCGGTAAGGGCACGCAGGCCGAACGCATCGAAGCCGCTTTTCCCATCGTGCACATCAGCACTGGCGACATGTTCCGCGCGGCGATGGCCGCCGGCACACCGCTTGGGCTGAAGGCCAAATCCTTCATGGATGCCGGTTCGCTGGTGCCAGATGATGTCACCAATGGCATCGTCAAGGACCGCTTGAGCGAAAGCGACACCGATGCGGGCTACATGCTCGACGGTTTTCCGCGCACCATCGCGCAAGCCGAAGCGCTCGAAACGATTACCGCCGACCTGCACAAGCCGGTTGACGCGGTGATCAACATCGACGTTGAACCGAGCGTCTTGGTGGATCGCCTGTCTGGGCGGTACATCTGCAAGACCTGTGGCGCAACCTACCACAAACTTTATCACCCGACCAAGGTGGCGGGGACGTGTGATCGGTGCGGCGGACACGACTTCTTCCAACGTGAAGATGACAAGCCCGAAACCGTCAAGAACCGCCTCAAGGTCAATCTCGAAATGAATACGCCGCTACTTGATTTCTATGAACAGCGGCACCTGTTGCACAATGTCAACGGCGACCAGGACATCGACCTGGTTTTCGCTGCCATTCAACAGATTCTCACCACGCTCGCCTGACGCCCGAGGCCCGGCGTGGCCGGGACTTCTCAAAGTTACGCAATTATGGTACAATATCGCGGTATGTGCGGTGAGTGCCCTAGGCCTCACCCTTTTCTCGCGTGACACCAGATAAATTTTAGGAGGAAACTCGTGGCAAAAGACGACGTCATCGAAATTCAAGGCACCGTGGTGGATACGTTACCCAACGCGATGTTTAAAGTCGAGCTTGAAAACGGCGCGACGATTTTGGCTCATGTGTCTGGCAAGATTCGGATGCACTACATCCGCATTCTGCCTGGCGATCGGGTCACGGTAGAACTTTCACCGTATGATCTGACCAAGGGCCGGATCACCTACCGCTTCAAGTAACGCGTTGAATCTGCGGACCCACTGGGTTCGGATATATAGGAGGCATCACTCATGAAAGTACGTCCATCTGTTAAAAAGATGTGTGAGCACTGCAAGGTTGTCCGCCGCAAGGGCCGCGTGATGATCATTTGCTCTGCCAACCCAAAGCATAAGCAACGCCAAGGATAATCACTAAACTACAATAGGAGGTGTCAACATGGTTCGTATCGCAGGTGTGGACTTGCCACGTGGTAAGCAAATCGTCATTGCCCTGACCTACATTTTCGGGATTGGCAATACCACTGCAAAAAAGATCTTGGCTGAAGCCGGTGTTCCGGAAAACGTTCGCCAAGACGACCTGACTCCAGATCAGGAAGACAAGATTCGCGCAGCCGTCGACAACTATAAAGTTGAAGGCGACCTGCGCCGTGAAGTCAGCCTGAACATCAAGCGGCTTCAAGAAATCGGTTCTTATCGAGGCATCCGTCATCGTAAGGGCCTTCCAGTTCGCGGTCAAAATACCAAGAACAACGCTCGGACGCGCAAGGGTAAGAAGATTACCATTGCCGGCAAGAAGAAATAAATAAAGGAGGTTTAATCGATGGCAGGAAGAAAGACAACTCGTAAGCGTCGTGTTCGCAAGAACGTCGAAGCCGGTGTGGCACATATCCACTCCACGTTCAACAACACCCTGGTTATGATTACTGATCCTCGTGGTAACGCGATTGCCTGGTCCAGTGCAGGTGCACTTGGGTTCAAGGGTAGCCGTAAGAGTACCCCGTTTGCTGCGCAAATGGCTGCTGAAGCCGCTGCGAAGGAATCCATGGAACATGGCATGAAGTCCGTTGAAGTGGCCGTTAAGGGCCCAGGCTCCGGCCGTGAAGCCGCGATCCGTTCCCTTCAGGCGACTGGCCTTGAAGTAACGGCAATCCGCGACGTGACCCCTGTGCCACATAACGGTTCCCGTCCGCCAAAGCGTCGTCGTGTTTAATTGTTTACCCCCACTAGGTCGGTTAGACAAAACTTCACTTCTCGCTTTGAAAGGGGTACAGATGTATGATCGAATTTGAAAAGCCAAACATCACCAAAGTTGATGAAAGCACCAACTACGGTAAGTTTGTCGTGGAACCACTCGAACGTGGCTATGGGACGACGTTAGGTAACTCGTTGCGGCGGATCCTGTTGTCTAGTTTGCCAGGTGCCGCGGTCTCAAGCATCCAAATCGATGGCGTACTCCATGAGTTCTCCACGATCGACGGCGTGCTCGAAGACGTCACGCAGATCATCCTCAACATCAAGAAGCTCTCGTTGAAGAGCCATTCGGATGATGACCGGGCGATTGAAATCGACGTTGAAGGTCCGGCAACGGTCACCGCTGCTGACATTACCACTGATAGCGACGTTGAGGTGCTTAACCCTGAACAGTACATTTGTACCGTTGCAGAAGGCGGCCACTTCCACGTTCGCATGACGGTGCGCAAGGGTCGCGGTTATGTCGCTGCGGATCAAAACAAGCGCGACGATATGCCGATTGGCGTGTTGGCCATCGACTCGATTTTTACCCCGATCAGTCGGGTGAATTATCAAGTTGAAAGCACTCGCGTCGGCCGGCGCAACGACTTCGACAAGCTGACGTTAGATGTTTGGACGAACGGCTCGATCTCCCCACGTGAGGCGATCAGCTTGGCCGCCAAGATTCTGACTGAACACTTGGATATTTTCGTGAACTTAACCGACGAGGCGAAGAACGCGGAAATCATGGTCGAAAAGGAAGAGACCCATAAGGAAAAGATGCTCGAGATGACCATCGAAGAGCTCGACTTATCCGTGCGGTCCTATAACTGCTTGAAGCGTGCTGGCATCAACACGGTTCAGGAACTGACCAACAAGACAGAAGCCGATATGATGAAAGTCCGCAACCTCGGCCGGAAATCACTTGAAGAAGTGAAAAATAAGTTATCCGACTTGGGCTTGAGCTTGCGTAAAGAAGACTAAATTAAAAAGGAGGCCAACAGTCCATGAGTTACCGGAAATTAGGGCGTACCAGCTCTCAACGTAAGGCATTACTGCGTGATCTGACCACCGATCTGCTCGTTAAGGAGCGCATCGTGACCACTGAAGCACGTGCCAAGGAAATCCGTTCCACGACGGATAAGATGATTAGCCTGGGTAAGCGCGGCGACTTGCATGCCCGGCGTCAAGCCGCAGCATTCCTGCGCAACACGATTGCCAGCATCAAGGAAGTCGACGATGGCGTCGAAGTCCAGAATGCTTTGCAGAAGTTGTTCAGCGACATTGCCCCGCGTTATGCGGAACGCAATGGTGGCTACACGCGGATCCTGAAGACGGCACCTCGGCGCGGCGATGCTGCACCAATGGTGATCATCGAACTGGTTTAATCCACGGCACCATTTAACAAAACCGAATTGGCCCACCGGGTCGATTCACTTTGATCATTTGATCGATGGAGCGTTACGATGTTGGCTACCTTCGTGGTAGGGGGCAACCCCAGGCGTCAGCCTGCCGAGTCTAGCTTGAGAGCACCGGGTAACCGGTGTCTCCATCTCAAATGATTTTTTTGTGTCTTCAAGTGGCTTCGACCCTGTTCACAACGTGTGGACACGAGTCACGAACCGTGAACAAAAACCGGGTTATGCCCAGGGTGTTCTTTAACTAAAAATAGGCCCACAAACGCTGTGATATCGGCGTTTGTGGGCCTTTGCTTGCACTTGGGCTGGCGTGTGTGGTGCACGCCAATGGTGAATGGTTCAGCTCCACAGTGTATGCAACGTTTGAGCGCGTGTCGCCGGCGAGAAAAGCGCGGCTCCCACCATGTGCCCCATCGGCTAGCGCGCGAAAAGAACAGGGTGGGCATTAAACCATAATATGCAGGATTTCACGCGGAGTTGAATGAATTCTCAAAGCGTTGTCATCGCGCATTTTTTGCCGGCTTTAATCCGCCCTACCTGGGCGCATTCGCTGGCGCTGATGCTTGGGGGAGGCGAATGGCGAGCAGCCAACCGACGACGCCCACAGCGGCGAAGGCCAAGAACGTGGCGCGGAACCCGGCCAAGGCGCTACCGGTGGCGGCTTGCACCTGACTCAGAATCAACGTGGCCACGGCGACCCCGGTGGATCCCAGGAGCTGGCGCACCGTGGTGGTCACCGCGGTGCCGTCTGGGATCAACTCGTGTGGCAAGGCGTTGGCGCCAGCGGTCACCGCCGGCATCATGACAAAGGCGTTGCCGGCTTCGGTGATCATGGCCCCAATGATGGCCAGCCACAGCGGTAGGTGGCCCACCAAGAGTCCCAGTAGCAAGAAGCCGATGACGATGAGGCTCATGCCGATGGTGGCCACGGGCCGGGCGCCGAGGCGATCAAGCAGCCGTCCGGCGCGGGGGTTCAACAGGGACAACCCCACCGCAGCCGGGACCAGCGACAGACCGGACACCAGCGGCGACACGTGTAGCACCGTTTGAAAATATAAGGGCATGACGATGGTGGTGACGATCAGGCCGATGTAGGAAATCCCGGTGAGGAGCACCGACTGGGTGAAGACGCCGGTGGCAAAGACGCGCAGTTGCAGCAGCGGCTTGGTAGCGTGCAGCTGCCGCCAGACAAACCACCCGCCGGCGAGCACGGCGACCACCAGCAGGCCAATTAGCGGCGGCGTGAGCCCGCCGTTCGTGGCTGCAGACAACACGTACAGCAGCGCCGGAAAACTCGCCACCAGTACGGCGGACGGCCAGTCGAAGCGACTGGGGGCCAGCGTCATCACGTCGGTAATGGTGCGCCCAGACGCGATCAATACGCCGAGCGCCACCAGAATGAACAAGGTGAATAGCGCGCGCCAGGAGAACCAGGTCAACAACACGCCGGAGATGATTGGGCCCACGGCTAACGCCGAGCCCATGACCAACCCGGCGATGCCCATGGTGGCGCCGCGGTGAGCGGCGTCGGTGATGGTGAGCAGCACCGTCTGGTAGCTAGGAAAAATGACACCGACCGCCACGGCTTCGAGCAGCCGGCCAATCATCAACAACGTGAAGCTTGGCGCCCAGATGCATAAGGCGGTGCCCACGGCGAAGGTGGCGACGACGCCTTGAAACAGGCGTTTAAAGCCGACGTTGGCCAGCAACCACGGCGACACGGGAATCATCAGGCTCATCACCAGCATGAACCCGGTGGTTAGCCAGGCCACCGTGCTGGCCGGCAGGTTGAAGTCGCGCATGAACGCCGGGTAGGCGGTGCTCAACGCAGACTGCGAAATCGACATTGAAAACGTCCCGGTGAGTAACGTCGCGGTAAAGGCGCGCCGGTTGATTGTGACCGCGGCGCTCATTTGCGCGCCTCACCATGCGCGTAGCAGCCGTGCAGACTCCACAGCGAGTCCCCCAGCATGATGAAGGCCATCAGGTACATGGCCGCCATGTTGTGCATGGTCGCAACCAGCCCGATCAACACCAGATTCAGGGCCACCATGACCCACGCGACAGTTTTGGACATTGTGTTCATTTGACTCCACTCCTTATTCGGAAAATGAAATATTTCCTTGGTTTAGTGCGCCCTAACCTTAACACAAACAAGAACCAGTGTTAAACTAGAACTGTTATAAAATAGCGTGACATGGAGGTTACTCATGACGAAACCTATTTATACCGATTACTTCTTCGATGAACCTGCCTATAACACCCACGATGGCGGCTACGTGCCGCTGGAACGGCCGGCGGTGCCCGCCAAGCCGCTGGCGATTCCAGCGTTGCTCAAGCCCGACCGCGAAACGGCCACCGATGTTTACTACACCGTAACGGCGCAGGCCGGGGAGACGCAGATCTTGCCCGGCGCCAAGACCAAGACCTGGGGCTATAACGCCAGCGTGCTGGGGCAAACCATCGTCTTTCCGGTGGGTAAGCACATCCACGTCACCTTGCAAAACCACCTGCCCGAGTTGACCACGTTCCACTGGCACGGCTTGATTGTCAGCGGCCCGTATGTGGACGGTGGCTGTCACGCGCCGGTGTACCCCGGCGAAGAGAAGCATATCGACTTCACGCTTGACCAACCCGCCGCGACGACTTGGCTACACGCGCATCCGTGCCCGTCGACGGCCGAGCAGGTGTGGCACGGCCTGGCGACGATGGTGCTGGTCACCGATGCGCACAGCGCCAGCCTGCCGCTACCCCATGAATATGGCGTCGACGATATCCCGTTAGTCTTGCAGGATCGCCGCTTCCACGAGGATAACCAGCTGGACTATCACGCCGATTACGATCCCGATGGCGTGCAAGGCCCAACGGCGGTGATCAACGGCACGGTGAACCCGTATTTTGACGTCACCACGCAAAAACTGCGGCTGCGGCTGCTGGACGGCGCCAACCGCCGCGAGTGGCGGTTGCACTTCAGCGATGATTTGCCGTTCACCCAGATTGCTGGCGACACCAGCCTATTGCCGACGCCGGTCACCATGACCAAGCTGATGCTGACTTGTGCGGAGCGGGCGGAAATCGTCGTCGACTTTAAGGGCCGCCAGCCCGGCGACAAGGTCACCTTGTTTGCCGATGACGTGCCAATCGTTGAGTTCCGCATTCACGCGTTTCAACCAGACAATACCGCATTGCCGGAGCACCTCTTCACGGTGTCGGCCCCGACGGTCGATCCGGCGTTGCCGGTGCGCAAGGTCGTGATGAGCGGCATGGACGAGCAGGTGATGCTCGACGGCAAGAAGTTTAACATGCAGCGCATCGACGCCAAGCAGCCGGTAGGGCAAGCCGAGTACTGGGACATCACCAACACCAACGAGATGCACGGCGGCATGGTGCATCCCTTCCACATGCACGGCACCTCGTTTCTGGTGATCAGCCGCAACGGCCACGCGCCGTACCCGAATGAAACTGGGTTCAAGGACACGGTCGGGGTCAACCCGGGCGAAACCGTGCGGCTGTTGGTCAAGTTTGATTTGCCAGGCGTCTACATGTACCATTGCCACATCATCGAGCACGAAGACGGTGGGATGATGGCGCAGATTCAAACCTATGAGCCGGGCAAGCCGTTACCCAAGTACAAGCTGATGGACATGGACACGTTGATGAACGCCTTTGCCAAGGAGCGCGGCATCAAGCCAAGCGAGTTGTGGATGGCGGGCATGGAATCTTACGAGAAAATGGGTATGAAGATGTAGCCTTCGTGTCGAAGCGGTCGGGCGGTGCCTGGCCGCTTTTTTGTTGTCGGCGAATATTGGTGGTCGAGGTGGCATTAGGCTGGTATGATACCGGTAATAGGAGGTGAGTGGATGATTGCGTCAGGTCAGGTGATCAAAACGTTTCGCCAGCTGCGCGGGGCGACGCCGAAGCAGGTGTACGATGGCATCATGTCGCGCACCAACTATGCGCGGTTTGAGCGCGGCACCATCGACACGGGCACCGAGAATCTCTACTTGATGTTGCGACGGCTCAACGTCAGCCTGCGCGAATGGTACTACACCTTGCAGCAGGCGGATGAAGCGCAGGCGGCGCTGCTGCGGCAACTGGATGTCTTGGTGGCACAAGGTACGCAAGAAGAGGCGCCCGAACCGTTTCGCCAGGCGGCCAAGTTAACCAGCGACGCCAATGCGCGCTGGCATTTGCCGGGGATGCAGCATCGGCGTTGGTTGTATTTGGCGTATGCCGCGTTTTACGCTCAGCAGCAAGACGTGAACCAGCCCAACGCGTGGTTAGCCAAGCTGGTGACTCTGCTCACCGAAGCGGAAAGCTGGTCCACCGGTGATATCGAGATGCTGTACAATTTGTTGGAAATCGCGCCGCCGGCCACGGCGTTGCAGCTCATTCGCCGGTACTTGGCGCTGATCCAACAGTCGCCGGAGCTGTTGCGCTACGGGTTCATCGCGCCAGGCGACGTGCTCAACGAAGGCATGGTGGCTGCCGTGCGCCAACGCGATTGGGCCATTTTCCAGGCCTTGCTTGACGAGTTTAACCGCCTGCAAATGACGGAATGTCACCCGGCGCCGTTGGTGTTTCGGCGCGTGTGCAACTTGTTTGCGGCTGCGCACACCGGCGATGAGGCGGCCTTGGCGCAACTGCCGGCGGTGCTGACGTTATTGACCACGCTAGATTTGCCGCGGCTGCGTGACGCGTTGACCGAGCAAATTGAGGCGTTGCGCGCGTGGTTAACCCCAGGCGTCAGGTTGGGAGGGGCATCATGAACGAGTTAGGCCCGGCCATCAAACGCCTGCGCGAGTGGCGCGGCTATGCGCCTAAGCAATTGTATGACGGGGTGATGTCGCGCACGAACTACGCGCGGTTTGAACGCGGCATCATCGATACCTCCAGCAGTCACCTGATTGTGTTCTTGCGCCGGCTGGCGCCGACGCTGCGCAACTGGCGGCAACTGGACGCCGCCATGTTGCCGGCGGGCACTGAGGCGCCAGGGGCAGGCGTGGCCCGCCTGCGCCGCCAGCAGGCCGGCGGCAGTCAGTACCAGGCCTTAGCCGCCGTGCTGGCCGCCGACTATCGCCACACCCGCGACCCGGCTCGGCAGCGCGAGCAGTGGCTGGCGCTGGCCTGGGCGCAGCGGCTGAACGAGCCGACGGCGGCCAACCCGTGGCGGCAGCGGTTATTGACCGATTTGTTCCAGCAGTCGCGCTGGTTTGAGGCCGATTTTCAGCTGGCAGACGCCTTGTTTCCGCTGCTGGATGCGCCGACGACTTGGCGGCTAGCCCTACGCGACCTGGCCGCGCGCTCGGACAATTCGGTGGCGGCGTTGAGTAATATCGGGGCCATCCCCACCGGTGACTTATTCGTGAGCTGGTTTGACCGGGCGATTGCCGAGCGCGACTGGCCGGTGTACCAGGCGTTGCTGGCGGCGTTTAACCAGCAGGATTTCAATGAATGGGTGATGCTGCCGCGGGTGATGCGCCACATCTATAACGCCTTTGCGCAAGCGGCCGCCGGCGACCGCCAAACCGTCGCGGCGTTGCCGACCATGATGCAGGCGGTGGCGGCGCTGGGGGAGCCGGCGCTAAGTGCCCCCGCCGAGGCGACCAGCGCAGCGCTGACGGCGTGGTTGCTGCCGGCAACCAACAGTTAATCGAAGCGACGAAAAGCGGGCAGATATGCCCGCTTTTCTGTTGCCCTCTGGATTCTTCGTATACTGCAGGTATGGGAGTGCGAAGTCTGAGGAGGAGTCGATCATGACGAAATTAACCACACAACGCACGGAGCGGATCAAACTTTATAAGGCAGGTAAGCTGTGGCTGGCGGCTGGCTTGGGGACGTTGGTGGTGGGGGCCGCCGCGTTCAGCCAACCAAAGGCCGTTTTGGCGGATGACACCGCCCAAACCACCACCACGACAGCCACCACGCAGGCCAATCACGTGGCCTTGCAGGCTGCGGCGGCGCAACCAACGGGCCACCCGCCTGTCAAAGGCGAGGCGGGGACGGAACAGCCGAGCCTGGCCTTGTATGCCGGGGACCAAACGGTGACCTACACGGCGACGTATCCGGATGATACCACGACTGGTAATCCCAGCGTCACCCAAGACGGCGGCAAGGGCAATCAGGCGTTTCAAGCGGCCTTTGCCATGAAGGCCGGGGATGTGGCGACGATTTTTGTCCCGGATGCCTTAAGCGGCTTGCAGGCGGACGACAAGGCCCAGCAGCTGCACGTGGTGATGACCAAAACGACGCAAAACGGCCTCAGCGGGACGCTGTTCACCTTCACCGCCGCCGAAGACGGGGTGATGGGGCCGACGTTTAGCTTCAGAAAACTAACCGCACCCACCGACCTGTTGACCGCGCACACCGAGAGCTACCCCGTGACCTTGGCCATCAACGGCGAGCAGCAGGCGACGCTGAATTACCAAAACGTGGTGAAGATCGCGCACAAGCATGACACCACCACCCAGCAAACCGTCACGGTGCCGGCCAAGCAAAGTGCGTTGACCCTGGACCAAAACCAGCGTGGGCACGCCAACCTCGTGACGAATCAGCAGTATGTCTATGGGGTGGGGCTCACGAATGAGGACCATGCCGCCCCGCTGTATCTCGGCGCCGGGGAAAACGTGAACGCGTCTGGCAGCATCACGGTGCCGGCGGGGTTTGTCCTCGATGGATCCGGGTTGGTCGCTGAAGACAACCGGGCCGTTGGCGGCGGGATGGCCACACTGGCGGGTGACGAAAATGCGCCGCGCACCGATGATCAGTTGTTGACCCAAACGGGCACGACCTTAACCTTAACGAACGTCGCCTTGCCAGTGAACCAAAACTGGAATGCCATCACCACCTTGATGTTTTGGGGCCACTATACCCAGCCGCTGAGCGCCGAGGCCAATCAATTTACCGTTGATCTGACCTATGCCCAGAAGCAAGCCGAGCGGGCGACCACCGTCACCCAGCCGGATGGGTCGACCACGACGACCCACTATTTGGTGCAGCTCATGCCCACCACGGTGACCGCGGCCATCGCCAAGCCCGTCGCCACGACGCCGGTGGCCACCAGTAGTTTTGGCACCGCCGCCGTCATGGATGTGATGGTGGCTGGACAGCCGGTGACCGCCGTGTACAAGGACGGCCTGGACGCCAACCAAACGATGGCGTCGCAGGACAAGGACCGCATCAACCAGCCCGCCTCCGGCCAACTTGACGCCGGCTACCTCAACACCGGCAACATCGCCCAGCAAAACGCCACGCTGACCTTCGACTATCACGGCGTCAAGGCCGTGCAGTTCACGCTAACTGCCGGCGATTTTGCCAAGCTCACGAGCCTGACAGCCACCTATACGGATGGCACGACGGTGACCAGCGCGCCGGGCCAGGCGTATCTTGGGCTAGATGGGACCAAAGGCGTCGCCACCATCGTCGCCAAGTACGCGACGATTCCTGCGGGCCAAAAGCTCGCGGCCGTGCTTACCAGCAATGGCTGGGCCGACACGCCGCAAGCGCCTGGGACCAGTTTTGACTATAGCGTCAGCTACGTTTCCGATCAGCAGCCCACCGCGTTGACCAAGGCGATTCCCGTGCTGGTGCTGCCATACACGGAGAAGGCCTATGGAGTCGACGTCGACGGCTGGTCGAACAGCAACGGCAAACTGGTGCACATCGGCGCCGACGTTAGCGCCGGTGTGGTGCTGAACCCCGCTTACGCCGGTAAAATCGGGCGGTACGCCTTCACGGTACCGAACAACTTCGCCTTCGATTTGGCCAGCAGCACGGTGACCTTTACCGAAAACGGCCAAGACACGTCGGCACCGCTGGTCAAGTACACCACGCTGCTTGGTCCGGTCGGCCCGAATGGCGAGCTGGTGTATACCCTCGACTTTAGTGATGTGGTGGCCAGCAAGGGTGTGGTCAACCTGGCGCTGACCGTCAAGCAAGACGCCTTACCGGGGAAAATGAACTTTAGCGATTGGTTCGTCCAATACGACGATCCAACCTATACCGCCGACTTCATCACGCGCCATCAGGCCACCATCGGCGGGCAAGCCGTCACGCTTAGCGGCACCGCCTTGCCGCTGACCCCGGAGATTCTGATCCCGGGCCTGTTTGAAAACCGCAACGGCATCGATGACCGCATGACTCCCGATGTGACCTACCTGCGCTACGATGCCGCCAATGGCGCGGCGACCACCGCGCATTTTCTCAAGGCACCGACGAGCAGCGCGACGGCGAGCCTGGACACCAGCACCATGCGCTTGGTGACCATCAATTCCTTCACCGAGGCCTCACCATGGACGCAAAACTTGGTCGTGCTACCGCGTAAGGCCAATGGCGATGCGTTTGACCTCGTGCTTGCCGACGCCGGCAGCATCACCAGCGACTCCACCGATACCGGCGAGCTGCTGTATGCCACCACCGTGCCGACGATTGGCGACGGCCAGCTGGTCCTTACCGACTTTGTGCCGGCCGAGCAAATCAACGATTGGTCCCAAGTCAGAAGCGTCATCCTCACCACTGGGCAACTCGGTGCCAATACCGCAGTAGCCGCCATTTTACCGATTCAGGTGACAGGCATTACTGGGGCCGACGATGGGGCAACGGTGACCTTTGCCTCGACGTTCAAGGGCGTCGATCGCACCGGCAACGTCGCCACGAATGTGCAAACGATGGCCGCCACGGTGATTGCCGCGCAAACCGTCACGGTGCGCTACGTCGCCCAGGCGGACGATGGCACCCAAACGGACATCATTCAACCGCAAACCACCGAGTACCACGTCGGGGATGATTACACCACCAGCGCCTTGCCGACGAATTTGATTCCGGCGGGCTACGCGCTGGTGGCCACGCCGGCAAACGCCAGTGGCGTCGTCGGCGATGCGCCAATCACCGTCACCTATGTCTACGCCAACCCGCAGGCACCAGTCACGACGACGCAAACCAAGGTGGTTCACCAAACAATCGTGTACCAGTTTGCCGATCACACAACAGCGGCGCCGAGTCAAACTGACACAGTCACCTTTACGCGCAGCGTCACCCGGTCCAGCAATGGCGGGGCGGTCATCAGCACGACGCCTTGGCAGTCAACGGCCACCACTTTTGCCGCCAAGCCATCCCCAACCCTGGCCGGGTATCAGCCTGACGTGGCCACGGTGCCGGCGGTGAGCGATTTGACCGTGTACAGCCCTGACCAATACGTCGTGGTCACATACCGGCCGCTGACAGGCACCGTGCCGGACGTGACCGCCGCCGCGTTACACATCGTCCTACAAGATGAGCACGGTAACGCGCTAGGCGGCGATGACCTGCAAAGCGCTATCGGCAACGCGTTTTCGTACGCGGCCCCAACGCTAGGCGGCTACACCTACCGCGACGCCATGCTGCCGGATGGTACGACGACCACGGTCAGCACGTTCACCGGCACGCTGACGGCGCCGACGCAAACCTTGACGCTGATCTACCGGCAAAACGCCGGCCAAGTGCCGACGGAAACGGCGGCAACGCTGCACATTGTCCTACAAGATGAGCACGGCAACGCGCTGGGCAGTGACGACTTGCAGGCGTTTATCGGCAATGCGTATGCGTACGCGGCCCTAACGCTAGGCGGCTACACCTACCGCGACGCCACGCTGCCGGATGGCACGACGACCACAGCCAGCACGTTCACCGGCACGCTGACGGCGCCGGCGCAGACCTTGACGCTAATCTACCGGCAAAACGCCGGGGAAGTACCGACGGAAACGCCGGCAACTTTACACATCGTTCTGCAAGATGAACACGGTAATGCTTTGGGCAGTGACGACCTGCAAAGCGCTATCGGCAACGCGTATTCGTACGCGGCCCCGACGCTAGGCGGCTACACCTATCGCGACGCGACGCTACCGGATGACACGCTGACCGCGGCCAGCACGTTCATCGGCACCCTGACGGCGCCTGCACAGACCTTAACGCTGATCTACCAGCAAAACGCTGGGGAAGTACCAGCGGAGACGCCGGCGACGCTGCACATCGTTCTGCAGGATGAGCACGGCAACGCTTTGGGCACCGATGACCTGCGAAGCGCGATCGGCAACGCGTATTCCTACGCGGCCCCGACGCTGGGCGGCTACACCTATCGCGACGCCACACTGCCGGATGGTACGACGACCGCGGCCAGCACGTTCACCGGCACGTTGACGGCGCCAACCCAGACCTTGACGCTGATCTACCGGCAAAACGCCGGGGAAGTGCCTACAGAGACGCCGGCGACGCTGCACATCGTTTTGCAGGATGAGCACGGCAACTTACTGGGGAAGAATGAACTTGAAGGCGCCATTGGCAACGGGTATCACTACGTCGCCCCGACCCTTGATGGGTATGCCTATCGTGATGCGACGCTACCGGATGGCGCCACCACCCTGGCGCGCGCCTTCACCGGCACGCTCACGCTACCGGACCAGACACTGGTGCTGACTTATGTGAAGCACCAGCCCTCTACACCGAGCCAACCAGGGACGCCGACGACGCCAACGCAGCCGACCTCGACGCCAGAAGCGACACCGGGCTCACCAACGGCCGCGCCACAGCCTGCACCGGCCACAGGCAAAACGTTGCCGACGACCGGCGACCTCAGCGGGCAAACCGCCATGGTCAGTGGTATGCTTCTGCTGGCCCTAATCGGCGGCACCGCGGCATGGCACCGCAAGCGTCAAGCCTAACCGTGAACCAAAACAAGGCACCAGCGAATTTTCGCTGGTGCCTTGTTGGCGTTATTGGGGAAACTCTTTGGCGATAATATGCTCGCCGACGCGCCCCATGATGCGTAGCAACTCGCGGGTGTCGGCCTCACCGAGAATCTCCACCCAGCCGTAAAACCGTTTGTGAATCGTGGTGTTCAGCCGGTGGGTGACGATGGCTCCGTGATTAGTCAAGCGCAAGTGGTAGCGCCGGTGGTCCGTGGTGTCGCGTTCCTGGGTGATGACGCCGCGCTCCAGCAGCTGCTTCAGCTGCCGGGAAACGGCTGCGTTGGTGACGCGGCGTTTGCGCGCGATGGCCGACAGGTTCAACTCGTGGCCGGCGTCCAGGTCGCGCATGATCATGAATTGTTCAAAGGACAATTTGTCGGCCTTCATCGGTGCCGAAATCAAATCGCCGATGTACTTAAAGGCGGTAAAGTAAACGTCGATATAAGCGTCGAGCAAGTCACCATCTGCCATCGCGGGCCTCCGTTAGTCTGTTGGGGAAGTGGTAGATTGGGGATCACGCAGTTTGGCGGCGGGGAGCATCAACGCGAGGCTCAGCAAGGCGACCACCACCAGCAACATGACGCTGATGGCGACGGTATCGCCGGCAATCCCGCCGGAAATGGCATCCCGGTAGCCGTTAATGGCGTAGGTCATCGGCAGGAACTTCTGCGTGCTTTCATACAGCGGGCTGATGGTTTCGGCCGGGAATAAGCCGCCGGATCCGCTGAGCGTCAACAGCCCTAACGCGATGAAAATGCCGACGCGGTTAAAGGCGATGTTGAGCATTTGCGTGAGGTACATCGCCGATAGCGCAAAGAGAATCGTAATGGCGTAAAAGGCGCCAACGTGGGCCACCGGTAAGTGGCTGATGAGGATGATCAAGGTTGCCTCGGTGAACCCGGCGGCCACGGCCACCAGCGTGCCCATCAGGACCTTGCCGCCGAGCCATTGCAACAACGACTGGTCGTCTGCGTCCTTGCGCTTCATCGGATAAGCAAAGTTGAAGATGATGATCGCGATGAACAGGGCCAAGGCGAGCACATAAGGGGCCAGCGCCGCGCCATAGTTTTTCACCGTGGTGTACTTCAGTTGGACGTCCTTAGACGGCGCGGCAAACATCTTGGCGGTGAGCTTCGTCAGCTTCGTGGCGGACAGCTGTTGATAGCCATCGGCCAAGCCGGTGGCCAGTTGGTCCGTGCCGTCGTTGAGCTTGGCGTTGTTGGCCGTGAGCTTCGTCGTTCCGTCCTTCAGCTGGGTCACGCCGCTCGCCAGTGTCGGCACCTTGCCGTTGAGCTGGTTCAAGCCGGTGGCGAGCTGGCCGGATCCCGTATACAACTGGGAGACGCCAGAGGTCAGCGCCGGGACGTTACCTTGCAGTTGGTTCAACCCGCCGGCCAATTGCGTGGAGCCGGTGTAGAGTTGGTTGACGCCAGAAGTTAATGCCGGGACCTTCGAGTTAAGTTGATTGAGACCGGCTTGTAATTGGGTGATAGCCTGGCTCAGACTCGGTGTGCCGGTTTTCTTCGACACGTTAACTGCGTCGTTGAGTTGAGCCATGCCGACAACCAACTTATTGACGGCGTCTGCATACGCCTCGTGACCGCTGGTTTTTGAATTACTCAGTTCGTTGTTCAAGTTCGTGAGGTTCTCGTCGAACAAGGCAACAGCTTTTTGGAGCCCGAGCGGGGTACCATTCGCTTGAGTGTCTGTTCGCGTGATGCTGGTCTTGGCAAACTTCAGGTAGTTCTTAGTGGTAGCGTAAGCATCGGCGTTCGCCGTTTTTTCTTGGGTGTAGGCGGTCTTGAATTCCTCGAGCGCCTTTTTTGCCGCCGCATCGCCGGTCGCGGATACGGCTGTTTCGAGCGCGGTAAGCTTCTGATCTGCCGCGGCGGTAGTGGTACGTTGGGCGTTCTCGTAGTGAATGAGTGGCCATACCTGAGAGTCTGCAGTAATCCCGAGCTGGGCCATATCGTCCGCGGTCATTCCGGCAACGCTAGGTTTAACTGGAATGTCGAATTGTAAGAAGACCTTGTTAATCAGACTTGCTTGGTGATCCACTGCTGCGCGTAACGTCACCATGCCAGCCTGGAGCTGACTCACCGCAGTCGGCAACGGCGGGGCAGTGAACGTGGTTTCATCTACAGTATTTTCTGCTTGCCGATTCTCCAAGGTGTAATGCTTCAACAGTTTAATGCCATCGTTGAGTTGCTTAATTCCGTTGGCAAGCGTGCCGGGTTTGCCGCTGCCGGTGATTTTCGCGGAGAGCTGGTTGGCGCCGTCACTGAGCTTGCCAACACCACTGGCTAGGGCAGGCGTCTGGTTCTTCAGTTGTCCTAGTCCGGTTTGCAGCTGGCCGCCGCCGTTGTTCAACTGGTTGACGCCGCTGGCCAAGGTCGGCACCTGACTGTAGAGCGTACCAAGCCCAGCGTTGAGCTGATTGCCCCCGGTAGCGAGTTGCTGAACGCCGGAGGAAAGCGCGGGTACGTTGGCGTTGAGCTGGCTGAGGCCGTCGTCGACCTGCGTGACGCCATCGGTGTACTGGCCGACGCCATCCTTCAGTTGAGCCGAGCCGTCCGCGGCGGTTTTGAGCTGCGTGCCCATGCCGTTGATCTTGGCGAAGAGCTGATTCAAAAAGGCGGTGGTGACCTTTTCCTTGATTTGGCTGTTCAGCTTATCTGCCCCGACTTGGCTGATAATCTCAGAAACATAGTTCAGCGAGCCGTTGGTTTGGTAGGTGAGCTTCATCTGCTTGGGGTGGGCGTTAAGCGCCGTTGCCGCGTGCGCGGAGAAGTTCTTGGGAATCGTGACGACGGTGTAGTAGTCGTTGTTCTTCATCCCGGCCTTCGCCTTGGCGGCAGAAACGAAGTGCCACTCGAGCTGGTCGTCGTTGCGCAGGTTGTGCACTGTGTCGGCGCCGGCGGTAATTTTCGTGCCTTGAAGCTCCGCGGGCTGGTCGAGGTTGACGACGGCGACGGGAATCTTGCCGGTGTTACCGTAAGGATCCCAGGCGCTGGTCAGAAAACAAAACGAGTAGAAAAATGGAATCAGGATAATCGCGACCATCGTCAGCATTAACCCCTTATGCTGAGTCAAGGTGGAGAATTCTTTTCGAATCATGTGGTGTCCACTCCTTCAAAGTCGGCGGTGCAAACAATTGCATGCCCTATATTGTTAATGCCATTTAGCACATGCCGTAAATATCCGCTCTTTGCCAAAATTTGTCAAGCAAAACGGTGCGCAGCCTGGCGCAAATGACATCCGCATCCGGATACTTTGGGCCAGAAACGACACCTGAGAACCTGTTTGTTGATTCACGAAGTCGCCCGGAAGCACTATAATGAAGGCGGATACAAAATTGACCGTGAAGGAGTGTTGATAATGTCAATCGTCAACAATGATTTTACTGATGTGATGACGAACCGCCATTCGATTCGCCAGTTCGACCCGAGTGTGACCATCGATCATGATGAGGTGAAGGCGATGATCAAGGAGGCGACCACCGCGCCGTCTGCCTGCAATCTGCAATCGTGGCACTTTGTTGTCATCGATACACCAGCCGCTAAGGAAAAGTTGAAGGAAGCGGCGATGAAGTTCAATTATCCACAAATTGATACCGCCAGCACGATTATTTACATCGCCGGGGATACGCAATCGCACAAGGTTTATCGCGAATTGTGGAATAAGGTTTACGAAGCCGGCGACATCACGAAAGAAAAGCTGGAATCGATTTTTAATACCTTCCTGCCCCTGTATGAGCATGCCGATCGCAACTTCTTGACCTTGGACGCCACCCTGGATGGCGCCATGGTCGGGATGCAGTTGTTGTTGGCCGCGCGGGCGCATGGCTATGAGGCTAACCCGTGGTCGGGCTACGACTTCAAGAAGATCCTCCCGGCGGTTGGCCTGGATCCGGCGCGCTACGTCCCGGTGATGGCCGTGTCTATCGGCAAGCCGGCGGAAAAGCCGATTGCCAGTCCGCGTTACGATGTGGATCAGCTCATTGAATTTCGTGACTAGTCCCATGACCTCGGCCTAACCGCCGAGGTTTTTTTGGCACCGGCGCACACTTACGCTTATAATGAGTAAGGAGAGAAGGGGTAACACATGACAAATGTATTGATTTTAGGTGCCCACGGGCAAATCGCGCGGTTAGCCACTAGCCAGTTGTTGCAGGAAACCGACCACCACTTGCGGTTATTTCTGCGGCAGCCTGAACGGCTCACAATCACCGACCAGGCCCGCGAGGAAGTCGTCGACGGGGATGTCCTCGATTCGGCGGCCTTGACCAAGGCCATGGCCGGGATCGATGTCGTTTACGCCAACTTGGGTAATGCCAAAATCGAAGCGCAGGCTAAAAGCGTCGTTGCGGCGATGACCAAAGCCGGCGTCAAGCGCCTGATTTGGATTTCGACGCTGGGAATTTACGACGAGGTGCCCGGCGCGTTTGGCCAATGGAACCACCAGATGCTGGATGGCGGCTACCTCGAGACCTACGCCGCGGCAGCCAAGGTGATTGAACAAAGCGGCTTGGCGTACACGATTATTCGCCCGGCGTGGCTCAGTAACGCCGACACGGTCAGCTACGAGTTGACGCAAAAAGGTGAGCCGTTCAAGGGCACCGAGGTGTCGCGCAAGAGTATCGCGGATTTGGTCGTGAAGCTGATCAACGATCCGCAGCAGCACATCGGCGAATCGCTTGGGGTGAACCAGCCAGGCACAGACGGCGATAAGCCATCGTTTTACTAGTATCAAAAAGCGGCACCAGCATGTTTTGCTGGTGCCGCTTTGGCGTTAATGCACGGCGGTGGTGAAGCCGGCCGCGTAGTCGTGAATTTGTTGTTGCTGCTTGTCGTTGAAGTCCGGCTTGTTTGGCATCATGCCATGGAGGAACAAGCTGGGTTCTTCGCGAGGAATGCCTTGTTGTTCGAGGAGCTCGGCGAGTTTGTGCTCGCCGGACATTTGGCTGCCGGCCGTGCCGAAGAGGCTGACTTTGCCCACCTGCTTCGGGTCAAGCGATTTCACGTAGTTCAAGGCGTCCTTGTTGGGCCGCGTCATGTAGACGCCACCGCCGCCGTAAAGCAACAGGTCAACGTGGGCGGGCAGGGGCTCGCTGATTGGCTTGGCAGTGATGCCGAGTTGGTCGCCGATGAGTTTGGCGACCGCCGCGGTGTTACCGGTTTTGCTGAAGTAACGAATTTCAATAGTCATAAACCTGCCTCCAATAAATTAGAATGATTCTCAAGACGAGTATAGCACAATCGTTGTAAACGGTTAAATTTTGTGATTGATTCTGCGAATTTTAGTTTGTGAGCGTTTTTCCGCTTCGTGGTAGACGTAACTGGTGGACGTGAACCCGAATTGGTCATCGGCAAGCGGTGGGTTTTGCTTGCCCCTGTTCAATCACGCCTCCCACTGATAAAATATACGGGTATAACATTTCGTACCTGGAAAGGAAGCCGTGACGTGACGCAGGCCATTGAAATCGCGCACCTGAATTATCAATATCCGGATACCCCGCGCCCGGCGCTGCGGGATGTGTCGCTGAGCGTGGCCAGTGGCGAGTGGGTGGCCATCATCGGCCATAACGGCAGCGGCAAAAGCACGCTGGCCAAAAACATCAACGGCTTGCTGGCGCCTGGCAGCGGCACGGTGACCGTGGGCGGCGAGCTGCTGACCGAGGAATCCGTGTGGGACATTCGCGCCAAGGTCGGCATCGTGTTCCAGAATCCTGACAATCAATTCGTCGGCGCCACGGTGGCCGACGATGTCGCGTTTGGGCTGGAGAACCGCGGGATGCCGCGGCCGGAAATGATCAAGCGCGTCGATTCCGCGCTCGCGGCGGTGAACATGACCGAGTTCGCCACGCGGGAGCCGGCGCGCCTATCCGGTGGGCAAAAGCAGCGCGTGGCCATCGCCGGCATCGTGGCGCAAACCCCAGACATCATTATCCTCGACGAGGCGACGTCGATGCTG
Organism: Lacticaseibacillus nasuensis JCM 17158; assembly: GCF_001434705.1. GTDB lineage: Bacteria > Bacillota > Bacilli > Lactobacillales > Lactobacillaceae > Lacticaseibacillus > Lacticaseibacillus nasuensis. The sequence goes on along the minus strand of NZ_AZDJ01000030.1, from coordinate 346,919 downwards.
GATCCCGCCGGCCGGCAAGAAATCCTGAGCCTGATTCGGGAGTTGCGCGCGGCGCGGCCGCTGACGGTGGTGTCGATCACGCATGACATCGACGAGGCGGCGTTAGCCGATCGCATCGTGTTGTTAAACGATGGCGAAATCGTCGAAACCGGCACGCCGGCGGAGATTTTTCGCCATGGTGAGGAACTGATCGATTTGGGGCTGGATGTGCCATACGCCGGCCGACTCAAGGCGGCGTTGGCGCAGCGCGGCGTGGCGGTACCGGCAGCGTATCTGGATGCGGAAGGGTTGGTGGATTACCTGTGGACATTACATTCGACCATGTAAGCTACACCTATCAAGCCGGCACTCCGTTTGCCGGTGAAGGCTTGCAGGATATCTCGGTGACCATTCACGACGGCAGCTACACGGCCATCATCGGGCATACCGGCAGTGGCAAGTCGACGCTTTTGCAGCATTTGAATGCGTTGCTCAAGCCCACTAGCGGCACGGTGACCATCGGCGACCGCCAGATCACCAGCGAAACCAGCAACAAAAACCTCAAGCCGCTGCGCCAGCAGGTGGGGATGGTGTTCCAATTCGCCGAGAATCAACTCTTCGAGCAAACCGTCGCCCGCGACATCGCCTTTGGCCCGAAGAATTTTGGGGTGCCCGAGGCCAAGGCCAATGCCTTGGCCGAGCAAATGGTGACGCTGGTCGGCTTGCCGGCCAGCGTCTTGAGCCAGTCGCCGTTTGATCTGTCCGGCGGGCAAATGCGCCGCGTCGCCATTGCCGGGGTCTTGGCCATGCAGCCGTCGGTGTTGGTGCTGGACGAACCCACCGCTGGGTTGGATCCCGCCGGTCGTCGCGACATGATGCAGCTGTTTGCCAAGCTTCACCGCGAGCAGCACCTCACCGTCGTGTTAGTTACGCACCAAATGGACGACGTGGCGGACTACGCCGACCACGTGTTAGTGATGGACCACGGCCGCTTGGTGAAAACCGGTACGCCGCGGGAAATTTTTGCCGACCCGGTGTGGCTCACCGCCAATCAGCTGGGCCTGCCGAAAACCACGCAAATGGCCATGGCGTTGCAGCGCCGCGGCTTCAAGTTTGCCGAGCTGCCGTTAACCACTTCTGCCTTGGCCGCGGCGTTATTGCCGCAGCTGCCGGTAAAGGCGGGTGAGCGCGATGAATAAACTGATTATCGGGCGCTACCTGCCGGGCAATTCCTGGGTGCATCAACTCGACCCGCGCACTAAGTTGCTGGCCAGTTTTTACTTCATCGCCATCGTCTTCATGGCCAACACCTGGCTGAGTTACCTAGTGATGTTTGCCGGCGTGATGGTGATGATCGCCGCCAGCCGCATTCGCATCGGCTTTTTCCTCCGCGGGGTGCGGCCGATGATTTGGCTGATTCTGTTTACCGTCGGCCTGCAGATCTTTTTCACCACCGGCGGGCACGTGTATTGGCAGTGGGGGTGGCTACACGTCACGCACTACGGGTTGATCAACGGGGCGTATATTTTCTGCCGCTTCGTGTTGATCATCTTCGTGTCGACGTTACTGACGCTGACCACCCAGCCGCTGTCGCTGGCGGATGCGGTGGAGTCGCTGCTGCGGCCGCTGCGCTACCTTCACGTGCCGGTGACCGAGCTGGCCTTGGTGTTACAAATCGCCTTGCGCTTCGTGCCGACGTTGATGGATCAAACTACTAAGATCATGAACGCCCAGCGTGCCCGTGGGGTGGACTTCGGCACCGGCGGCTTGTTCCAGCAAATGAAGGCGGTCGTGCCGCTGTTGATTCCGTTATTCGTCGACAGCTTCGGCATTGCCGAAGACCTGGCCACGGCGATGGATGCGCGCGGCTACCGAGGCGGGGATGGGCGCAGCAAGTTTCGGGTGCTGGCGTATCACTCGCGCGACTGGGTCGCCGGCGGCAGTATGATCGTGCTCACGGCGTTATTGTTGCTTACCCGACGTTAAAAGGAGTCTCATGACGCAATACAAAGTCACCTTGGCCTATGATGGCACGAATTTTGCCGGCTATCAGGTGCAGCCGCACCAGCGCACCGTGCAAGGCGTGATTCAAGCTGCCTTGGCGAAAATGACGAAGCAGCCAACCTTTCATATCGACGGCTCCGGTCGCACCGACTCTGGCGTGCACGCGTTAGGCCAGGTGATTTCCTTTGCGTATCCCGGCCGCTTGGCGCCGGCCAGCATGTTGGCGGCGCTGAACTCGCTGATGCCGCTGGACATCGAGATTCTAGATGTCGCCATCGTCGCCGATTCGTTTCACGCGCGCTATTCGGCGCGCGGCAAGCGGTACTTGTACCGCGTGGCGCTAGGCAAGTACACCGATCCCTTTAAGCGGCTGTACACCGGGCACTATCCGTACCGGCTTGACGTGGCCCGCATTCGCGTGGCCCTGGCGGATTTGGTCGGGACGCATGACTTCACCAGTTTTGCGGCCAGCGGCGGGGTGATTACGGATAAGGTGCGGACGATTTACGAAGCGACCGTCACGGAGGACGCCGCCAATCACGAGTTGCGCTTTGAATTTTACGGTAACGGCTTCTTGTACAACATGGTGCGCATCCTTGTCGCGACCTTGCTAGAAATCGGCAACGGGCGCCGGCCGGAACACGATTTTCTTCGGCTGTTTGCCGTCAAGGACCGCCAGCAGGCCCGCGGCACGGCACCGGCGAGCGGCCTGTATCTAAAAACCGTTTATTATCCAGAAGATGATGAGTAACAGGGGCGCAATGACGCACCCTGTTTTTTTGTGGAGGAAAATTGTCCACAAACTAGACGCGCACAACCATTCATGATATGCTGAGCTTGTGAAACCGCTATCAAGAATGGAGACGAAAAGATGAAGATTATTGTTGTAGGCGCCACCCACGCCGGCACCTTTGCCACCCAGCAGATCCTGACCAATTATCCTGATGCCGCGGTGACGGTTTACGAGACGAATGACACCTTGTCCTTCCTGTCTTGCGGCATCGCCTTGTGGGTGGGCGGCCACGTTGCCGCGCCCGAGAAGATGTTTTATTCCAGCCCCGAAGCGCTAACCAAGCTTGGCGCCACGATGAAGATGCGCCACACCGTGACCGCCATCGACGCGGCCACCAAGACGGTGCAAGTGCGTAACCTCACGACCGGTGCCACCTTTGCCGACCGCTACGACAAGCTGGTGTTCACGCCGGGGTCGGCGCCCATCGTGCCGGCACTGCCCGGCATTGACAGCAAGCGGTTGTATCTGTGTAAGAGTTGGGATGACGCGAAGCGCCTGCAGGCCAACCCACCAGCCGGGTCGGTGATTGTCATCGGTGCTGGGTACATCGGCGCAGAACTCGCGGAACAATACGCTTTAGCCGGCCGGCAGGTGACATTGATCGATGCGCTGCCGCGGGTATTGGCGAAAAACTTCGACGCGCCAATCACCGACCGCGTCGAGACGCTATACCGTGAGCATGGGGCCACCTTGGCGCTGGGCGAAACGGTCACCGGCTTTGCGGAAACCGCCGAGCAGCTGACCGTGACCACCGATCAAGGCAGCTACACCGCAGACATGGCGGTGTTGGCCATCGGCTTTCGGCCGCACACCGAATTGTTGCAAGGCCAAGTCGACATGTTGCCGAACGGGGCAATTTTGGCTAACGACTACATGCAAAGCAGCGACCCGGCAATTTTTGTTGCCGGCGACAGCGCGGCAGTGCATTACAACCCCACCGGTCAGGCCGATTACATTCCGCTGGCGACCAACGCCGTGCGGCAAGGATTATTGGTTGGCCAAAACATCGTGACGCCGACGCAGGCTTACCTCGGGACCCAAGCCACCAGTGCCGTTGAACTCTTTGGTCATTGCATCGCGGCCAGTGGGCTCACGGCCGCAGGGGCGGCCGCCCGCGGGGTGAGCGTGGCCACCGTCACCATCGAGCAGGATTACCGGCCGGACTTTATGCCAACGACGACCCCGGTGCAGGTGAGCCTAACCTGGGATCCGGCAACGCGACGCGTGCTGGGCGGCGCGGTGTACAGTCAACACGATGTTTCGATGTCGGCCAACGTCTTGTCCATGGCCATCCAAACGCAAATGACCATCGATACTTTGGCGATGGTGGATTTCTTTTTCCAGCCGAACTTCGACCAGCCGGTGAACTGGGTCAACGCGGCGGCCATGGCCGCCGTTGCCGAGGCCAATCGCCAATAGCAAAAAAACCGGGCGTGACTGCAGTCACGCCCGGTTGCTGTAAGGTGAAAAGTTAGTTGCTGTAGCCGGATCGCACGGCGCCAAAGATGGCGGCGCCGATAACGACGAAGAAGATGATGTAAATGGCGATCACCGAGCAGAAGATGATGAATTGCACGAGGCCGGCGCGGTTCCAAGTTTTTTGCACGGCCATGAAGGTTTCGACATCCTTGTAGTCGCCTTTTTCCCAGGCCCATTCGTTCCCCTTGGCGCCACAGAAGAAGATCCAGACCAGGTTGAAGACTGGGATGAGACATAATAATGGCAGGTAAGACTTGTTCCCAATCCCCCAGATCCAGTTGAACATAAAGGCACCCCAGTTCCAGTGCTTGATTTCCTCAGGTGTGTTCATTTGATATTCCTCCAATGAATTATTCTAATGCTTTATCATCATACGGAAAACGTGGGTTAAATACAAGGTAACAGGTCACTCCTCAGCAGGATTAGTGGCAAATTTTCCGCCGCTCGCTTTCATTGACAAGACACCCGAAGAAGGGGAAAATTAAGCCCATGTTGCTGGGTGTCTTGACACCTGGCGTGGAGGAGGACGTCAAGATGGAATCGACAAAACAACCGGGGTTGTTGGCGCATGCGCGGCTGATCACCGGCGTTGGGGTGGCGTGGTTATTCGATGCGATGGACGTGGGGATGTTGTCCTTCGTCATCGCTGCGGTGCACGAGGAATGGGCGTTATCGCCGGTGCAAATGGGGTGGATTGGTAGCATCGGGAGCATCGGCATGGCCATCGGCGCCGTGCTCTTTGGCATGTTGGCCGACCGCATTGGCCGCAAAACGGTGTTGATCGTGACGCTACTGATTTTTTCGATTGGCTCTGCCTTGTCGGCGCTAGCCACCGGTTACGCCATGTTCATGGTGCTGCGGCTGTTGATTGGCATGGGGCTAGGCGGTGAGTTGCCTGTGGCGTCGACGCTGGTGTCTGAAAGCGTCGGGGTCGCGCACCGAGGCCGCTCCGTGGTGTTGTTGGAAAGCTTCTGGGCGGCGGGCTGGCTCGCCGCCGCGGTGATTTCGTACTTTGTCATCCCCACTTGGGGTTGGCGCGTCGCAATGGTCTTGACAGGCCTTACTGCGATTTATGCCTTGTACTTCCGCGAAGGCGTCAAGGAGTCGCCATTGTTTTTGGCCCGCCAGCATCAGCGCAAGCCACGGTTTTGGCCAACGCTCATGGCCTTGTGGCACGGGCAGTACCTCCGCGCCACGTTGATGTTATGGATCGTGTGGTTCATGGTGGTCTTCTCTTACTATGGCATGTTTCTGTGGTTGCCGAGCGTGATGGTGCTGAAGGGCTTTTCCTTGATCAACTCGTTTGGCTACGTGTTGGTCATGACCCTCGCGCAGTTGCCGGGGTATTTTGTCAGCGCGTGGCTCATTGAAAAATGGGGCCGCAAACCGGTCCTTGCGACGTTTTTAACCGGGACGGCGGTGGCGGCGCTCGGGTTTGGGCTGGCGACTAGTTTGCCGTTGCTGCTGACGGCGGGGATGTTGCTGTCCTTCTTCAACCTCGGCGCCTGGGGAGCACTGTATGCCTATTCACCCGAACAATATCCGAGCGTGATTCGCAGCAGCGGGTCCGGCTTGGCTGCCGGTGTCGGTCGCGTCGGTGGCATCGTCGGACCGCTGTTGGTGGGTAGCCTGATTGCCGCCAAGGTGAGCTTCGGCATGATCTTCGGAATTTTTACGGCGGCTGTGTTGATTGCCGTTGTCGCCGTGCTGGCCTTGGGTCGCGAGACGATGGGGCAGCCCCTCGACTAGTCGGGTTACTTGTATTCTCCTAGTATAAAGTTTTTAATAGATATTATTCTAAATATTAGGGAGAAATAAGTTAATGCACATTAAGCATCAATGGGGTGTCGTCGTGGGGGCGATGGCACTCGGCTTTACGCTGGCCTTTGCCGCCCCGAAACCGGCGGCGGTCCATGCGCAAAGTTATTCGCGTTACGCCACTGTGACCAAGAAGGGCTACGTGATGTGGTCCAGTCTACGGTTTAACCACCGCAAGACGAACACGACGAACTATTATCACCAAACCTTGCGCGTTAAGGCGCGGTATCGTCACGGGCGGTCGCAATATTTGTCCTTGTACAATCGCTATGGTCACTGGCTAGGCTATGTGAATGCCCGTGCCGTGAAGGTGACCACTAGCAAACAAGGGGTGGCAATCGGCGCGCATCACTACGTCAGCTTGACGCGAGCCTATCCGATTTGGAATAACTTCGGCTTTCACAGTGTCCGCCATTGGGCCAAGAACTATTACGCCCGGACCTACCTGGTGAAGGCCCAGTATCACCATTTCAATGGTAGCTGGTACAATTCAATGTATGATCATTCCGGCCGGTGGTTCGGCTACCTTAGCGCTACCGGGGCGAAAACGACCAGTGCGCAAGGCATCGGTGTCGCCACGAACCGGTACGTGCAGGTGACGGCCAGCCGCTATACGCAGTGGCAAAGCTTTGCGTTCAACCGCGGCTACACGATGAATGGTAGCGGTAATCACCCACTCTTTGCGGCCAAGCGGATTTACTACCACTATAATGGCAGTACTTATTATTCGCTGTATACGGCCGCGGCCTGGGCCGGCTACATCAACACGAGTGCAACGCGGACCGTGTCCTCAACAACATACGCGAACCAGGCGCGGTACTTCGCCACGGTGGACAACAATAAAGTGGCGCTGTAAGGCGAACGCCTGTTGGCTGCGACTAAATTGTTGACGAGAAAAACGCTGTCATGCTAACATGATGTCAGACAAGTCAATGTATCGTTGGGTGGGGTCATACGTAGGGCCACTGCATTCCCGCGGTAAGACGACTAGTTGCCTACTGGTACGGGTAACGCCCGCACCGGGCTAGTGGCCCTCCACAGCCGAAGCTTACGGCCCTAAAACTGGGGCACACCAGGGGGAGAAGGCACGGCCAACAGTGAGAACTCGCGGCAGGCGGCAACGCCAGGTCCAGCGCAACGCTGAAGTCCCGAGGCAACTTGGGCACCGTAACTGAGCGCATCGCCAGTAATGGCGACAGGTGGCACCGGCCTTGGGCTCGTCCACCCGCTGCGGGGCAACCCGCAGGCAATCACGCCAAGGACGCTGAGGGGCCACCCAGAGGCGTCCTTGGTGTGTTGTTGTGCCGCGGTTAGGGTGACGGCGACTGCAAGTAAGAAATCCGGCGGCGATGATTGACTTCGCCGCCGGATTTTGCTATGTTAGTAGCTGGTATTGTTTGCCCCACGATAAGCCCCGGAAACTTAACGTGTCAAACTCTCACTGAACACAATGGAGGAAACAAATCGTGCGTACTACATTTTTGGCAAAACCAGGCGAGATCGAACGTAACTGGGTGCTCATCGACGCGACTGACATCAGTCTTGGCCGGTTGGCATCGACAGTTGCCAGCATCCTGCGTGGCAAGAACAAGCCAACTTATACCCCTAGCGTCGATGTCGGTGATCATGTCATCGTCATCAATGCCGGCAAGTTGAAGTTAACGGGCAAGAAAGCCTCTGATAAGATTTACTATCACCACAGCCAACACCCAGGTGGTTTGAAGCATGAAGTGGCTGGCGACTTGTTGCGAGACAACCCAGCCCGCTTGGTTGAATACGCGGTGAAGAAGATGCTGCCGAACAAGAACACGCTTGGCAAGCAACAATTCATGAAGCTGCATGTGTACGCTGGGGAGGAACACCCACATACTGCACAGCAACCGCAAGTACTCGACATCAAGAACTTAATCTAGGGAGGAAACAACTGTGGCTCAAGTATCTTACAGCGGCACTGGTCGTCGCAAAAACTCTGTTGCCCGGGTCCGCTTGGTTCCTGGGACTGGCAAGATCATCATGAACGGCAAAGACGTTCATGATTACCTGCCATACGAAAATCTGATTCTCGATATGACTCAGCCCTTCGATATCACTGAAACCAAGGGCAGCTACGACGCATTGGTCAACGTCAATGGCGGCGGCTTCACCGGTCAAACCGGTGCGACCCGTCACGGCATTTCCCGGGCGTTGTTGAGTGTTGATCCAGACTTCCGCGGCCCGCTTAAGCGCGCCGGCATGCTCACCCGTGACCCACGGATGAAGGAACGGAAGAAGTACGGTCTGAAGAAGGCCCGTAAGGCTAGCCAGTTCTCCAAGCGTTAATCTTGGCGATGGCAGCGACAGAAGCGATTGGACGGTTTTCCGTTCAATCGCTTTTTTTGCTGGAATGATCGCGGTAGTGCGCAACTTTAATAGAAGGACTTGCCTTAAAGCCCACTTTAAGGTGTATTGTGACGACATCAGGTGATGTTAGGGCAACTATTGCCAACACTCGAAGGAGGAAGACAATGAAAGCAGCAATTTTCGTTGAACCAGGAAAGATGGTAACGCGCGAATTACCCAAGCCAAAGGTGGAATTCCCAACGGATGCGGTGATTCGCATCGTGCGTGCCTGCGTATGTGGGTCCGACCTGTGGTGGTACCGCGGCATTGCCAAGCGGCCCGCCAACGAGCCGGTTGGGCACGAGGCCATCGGCGTGGTTGAAAGTGTCGGTGACGCGGTGACCGACGTGGAGCCCGGTGATTTCGTCATCGTCCCGTTCACTCATGGTTGCGGTCACTGTGCGGCGTGCCTTGCCGGTTTTGACGGTGACTGCCTCACGTTCAAGCATCAAGGAAGCCCAGTTGGCTATCAAGCCGAATACCTGCGCTATGAAAATGCGAACTGGGCGCTGGTCAAGGTGCCTGGTCAGCCTAGCGACTACACGGATGAGCAACTCAATGACTTGCTGGCGCTAGCAGATGTCATGGCGACTGGGTATCATGCCGCCAAGTCCGCCGAGGTGCATCGCGGCGATACCGTGGTCGTCATGGGGGATGGCGCCGTGGGCTTGAGCGGGGTCTTGTCTGCCAAGCTACTCGGGGCCAAACGGATCATTGCGATGAGTCGCCACGAGGACCGGCAGGCGGTCGCCCGCGAATTTGGGGCTACTGATATCGTGCCGGAACGGGGCGATGAGGCAGTGGCGAAAGTCATGGCCCTCACCAATGGCTCGGGGGCTGATGCCGTGCTGGAATGCGTCGGTAACGAACAATCCGTGGCCACGGCCGTGCAGGTCGGCCGGCCAGGGGCGATTGTCGGCCGGGTCGGTATTCCGCAAAAGCCAGAGATGAATACGAACGACTTATTCTGGCGCAATATCGGCTTGCGCGGTGGCATCGCTGCGGTGACCACGCATGATCGTGGCGGCTTGTTGCAGGCGGTTTTGAACGGTGAGATTCATCCCGGAAAGGTCTTTACCAAGCGCTTTGATCTTGATCACATCCAAGACGCGTATGCGGCGATGGATCAGCGGACCGCGATTAAGTCTCTGCTGATTGTGAGCGAATAACCCAACCTCAACAACTTTTTTCGCTACGGTGAAAAAAGTTGTTTTTATTTGCAAAAGGGCCTTGCCTTAGAGTGCACTTTAAGGCTTAAGCTAGGTTCATCGATTGAACAAAATGCCGTCATATCGGCGTTTACATGAAACTTAGCTTGGAGGCTGTCATGCAAAACCATAAATTCGGATTGGTGTTACCAATCATCCTGATCAGTTACTTAATGATCCTTTTAGATAATTCCATCGTGTTTACCAGCACGGTTAAAATCGCCGCAGACTTGCACATGGATGCGCAAAATCTGGCTTGGGTGACGAACGCCTACGCGCTGACGTTTGGCGGGTTGCTGATGCTCGGGGGTCGCGCGGGAGACATCATTGGCCGCAGGCGGGTGTTTATCAGTGGCCTGACCATATTCACGATTGGGTCCTTGCTTGTGGGACTGGCACAAAGCGGCCCCATGATCATTGGCATGCGTGCACTGCAAGGGGTGGGTTCGGCGATTCTGGCACCCACCACGCTGGCATTATTGATGGACAACTATACCGGAAGCATGCGCACCCGTGCGATCGCGTCTTACGGGGCCACCGCAGGCATCGGTGCGAGCTTCGGCCTGGTGATTGGTGGTTTGATTGCCAGCTACTTCTCATGGCGTGATGGTTTTCTGCTGAATGTGCCGGTAGGGATTATCCTGCTGATATTGACGCTAAAAGTGGTGCCGCGGGTTAACGGGCAAGGCGGGCGGCTCGATTGGGTTGGCGCCATCACGTCGGTTATCGGCTTTGCGGGATTGATTTATAGCATCAACGGGGCATATGGCCGCTTGTTGGCCAGCATTATCGCGGTCGTTTTTCTCGGATTATTTGTCTGGGCAGAGTCGCGGACCAAGAACCCGTTGATGCCACTGCGGTTGTTTGCCGATAACGAGCGAAGCAGCGCCTACATCGCGCGCTTCTTCTACCTTGGCGCCATGATCTCATACTTTTTCCTGGTGCCTCAGGCGATGCAACACGTCTACGGGTACACGCCACTACTGGCGGCGCTGGGCTTTTTGCCTGAAACGATTCCGCAGTTTATCTCTGCGACTGTGTTGGCTCGGCTCAATAACCGGTTCACGAACAATCAATTATTGGTGACAGGGGTTGTCATCACGCTTGTGGGGCTGGCTTCAGGCGCTGTGGTTGGTATTCACGGCGGCTACTTCTGGGCGCTAGCGGTGCCGATGGTTGTCATCGGAATTGGCCAGGGCCTGAGTTTGAGCCCGTTGACCGTGGCTGGAGTCGCTCACACCGATCCCGCCATTGCAGGCGCGGCTTCTGGGGTGGTCAATACCGCACACCAAATCGGTGGGTCGTTTGGCTTGTCCGTGATCGTGGCGTTGACCAGCGGCTTCACTAAAGCGGCGGTGAGTTATGACCACGCAGCGGTGCTGATGGCAGGCTTCATGCTCATCGCGTTGCTGGCAACGCTGAACATTTTACGCAACTCGAGGAGGTAATCTGATGAAAATCATGTTGATTGGCGCCACAGGTTCGTTGGGCCAGGTGACCCGGCAAGCATTACTTGTGAATACTGATGCCGAACTGGTGCTGGTTTCTCGCCACGCAAGCAGCCTGACCATTGACCCTACCAGAGAACAGGCAAAGAGCATCAACGTGTTGGACCAAGCGCCATTAGTCAAAGCCCTGGCTGGTGTGGATGCCGTTTTTGCCGCCCTCAGTGGTAACATAGCGGCGATGGCGCGCAGTATTGTCGGCGCGATGACTGTGGCAGGGGTGTCGCGGCTGGTGTTTATCTCTTCGATGGGCATATATAATGAAATTCCCGCCCAAGTTGGGGTCCAGGGCAACCTGACGTATAACCCGCTGTTGCGACCATACCGAGACGCAGCGGATATCGTTGTGGCGTCGGGCCTCAATTACACTGTGATTCGGCCTGGCTGGTTCGACAATGGCAGTGATGATTATGAGATCACGCGTGAAGGCGAACCGTTTGGTGGCCACGATGTTTCCCGCCGTGCGATCGCCAAATTGGCGGTTGCCACCCTGACCGATGCGCGACGTTATAGTCAGGAAAGCATCGGCATCAATCGGCCAGAATAACTGATTGGCTGGTTCGCTAACAACAGTGAACTGAGCGATAATTAAACTAGAAATTAAAGCAGAAAGGAGCCAGTTCGATGAACATCAAAGAAGCCAGTACCCGCACGGGAGTCCCCGCGGCAACGATTCGCTACTACGAAAAAGAGGGACTGATTCCCAGCATTGATCGCTCGGCGGCCGGCGTGCGCGAAATTGACGATCGAATCATTCGGCGGATCAACTTTGCCAAGCTGATGCGTAGCGCGGGGATGAGTATTGAAGCCTTGCAGCGTTACATTCACTTGTTCGATGCGCAGGAAAATAATCTGACGGAACAACGCGCGCTATTGGCTGAACAAGTTGCCATCATGGAGGAGAAGCGCGACGACCTCCAGGCAGCCATTGACCATTTGCACTGGAAGTTAGATCACTTTGACGACCATATGGTGACAACGGAAGCGGAGTTGCGGAGTTTGGAGCAACAACACTCAGAGGGCAAGCTGAGCGATTAGGTGAGTTCAGCCTGATCAAGCGCTGGGTGACGCATGAATGTCGAATTGACGCGCTTTATGAAAAATTTGATTAACAAATACTCTGGCTGCGTTCTGCTTTATCCTTTGGAACCGCCAGTCAGCGTATTGGTCGTCAAGCGCCAGCGTAAACTGACGCTTTTATTGTTCTTAGGCGCCAAAACCAAATAAAAATTTTTAGTAGCTAAATTGAAGTTTATCTATATATAAAGGAAAAAGGTGGTAATATAAAGGCGTGAAAAAAGAGCACCAAAAGGGGGATTCAACATGCGTGGAAAGCATTCAGAACCAGTACGTCGGGTTAAACTGTATAAGAAACGTAAGCTATGGGTCGCGCTTGGCATCTTTGGCGCGTTTGCCATTAGTTTGCAAACTGGCGCGATTGCGCCGGCGAACGCTGCTGCCGGTGCCGCGCCGACCATCACGACCAGCGAGACGGCGACCGATCAGGCGACAATTGTGGTGCAGTTCCGTGCACCATCGGGGATTCTGACGGACTACACGCAGACCAAAACTGTGCCGGCAGGGTACACGGGGAAGTTTCCGATTGATTATAATGCCGTCATTGCGCAACTACGGACAAAAGGTTACACCTACGCGACTGGTGCGCCAGCCGCTCCAAGCAGTTATGAGGCTGGCAAGACTTACACATACATCGTTGGCGTGAGCGATTTGACGGCGAAGGTTACGCACACCGATCCGAAGCAGGCGGGGGACATCGCCGTTCCGGCATATAATACCCCATTTCCAGAATCCGTTGGGGACAAGCTGAGTCAGTCGGCGATGAACCAAACGGTGACCCAAACGATTCATTATCGCTATTCTGATGGGACCACCGCCGCACCGGACGCAACGCAATCCATTACCGTTTATCGGGATGTCAAGTCCGTCGATTTGGCCACAGGAGCTGTCACCTATAATCCCTGGGTCACCGTTGCCCCTGCAACCACCGCGTCGCCGACGGATATTGTCGGCTACGACCCAGACCAGAAGACGGTCACGCTCGCCAAGCAAAATGACCCTACCGAGGTCACGGTGAAGTACTCGCCAAGCGTACGACTTCAGCAGATTAATTTTGTCGACGATGATGCCAACGGGCAGACGGTTAAGGGTGGGTACACGAAGCGAGGCGTCTCGAATGTTCCGGCCACCTATGACGTAACCTCCTCGATTCCGGCTGGGTACGTCTTAGCTGACGGCCAAAGTGCAAGCGGCACGATTCACTTCACCACCACTGACCCGGCGCCGATCGTGATCCACCTGAAGCATGGCACCCGGGTGATCCCAGCCACCGGCCCGTATACCGACGAGGCCACTCAGGCTGACTTGAATCGCGCCTTCACGCAAACCGTTCATTTTGTCTATGTGAACGGGGCCAAGGCCGCCGATGACAAGGTGCAGACGGCACCATCCACGCGCACCGCGACCGTCGATGCCATCACCGGGAAGCGCCTGAGTTACAGCGACTGGACGAATGGTGACTTTGCTGCCGTGAAGGCACCAAAGATTCCAGGCTACACGCCTGATGTCGCCGAAGTACCGGAGGCAAAAAATGTCGACGCCAATGCTGAAACGAAGGTCACCTACACACCAAATTCACAGTCCACGACGGTGCAGTTTATCGATGACGATGCAGCTAAGCAGCCAGTTGGCAATCCCATCAATGTCGCCGGCGTGACGGATGGGACGTCGCCGTATGACGTCACCAGCCAGATTCCGGCCGGGTACGTTTTGGCGGCTAGCAACAGTGCGACGGGTAGCGTGCACTTTACGGCTACTGGGGCTGACCCAATCGAGATTCACCTTAAGCACGGGACCACGGTGATTGGTTCTGCCGACCAAGATGCCACCGCGGTGAAACCGAGTGATTTGACCCAGAACTACACGCAAACCATTCATTATCAATACGCGGACAACTACAAGCCGACTGCAGATGTGACGCAAACCGCAACTTCCACTCGCACGGCGACGGTCGATAACGTGACCGGCCAAGTGGTCAGCTACAGCGACTGGATTAACGGCAACTATGCTGCCGTGGCCACGCCAGCCGTTGCGGGTTACACTGCCGATGTTCCCGAAGTA
>NZ_AZDJ01000030.1:174694-332606 GCF_001434705.1 Lacticaseibacillus nasuensis JCM 17158 | reverse complement strand
ACTGCCGATGCTGAACATACTGTGACCTACACACCAGATTCAAAATCGACGACGGTGCAGTTTGTCGATGACGATGCGGCTGAACAACCAGTCGGCGATCCAATCGCTGTCGCTGGCGTCACCAATGGCACCAAGTCGTATGACGTCACCAGCCAGATTCCGGCCAGGTACGTTTTGGCGGCTGACAACAGCGCGACGGGTAGCGTGCAGTTTTCGGCTACTGGGGCTGACCCAATCGAGATTCACCTGAAGCACGGGACCACGGTGATTGGTTCTGCCGACCAAGATGCCACCGCGGTGAAACCACTTAAGCTGACCCAGAACTACACGCAAACCATTCATTATCAATACGCGGATCACTACAAGCCGACTGCAGATGTGACGCAAACCGCAACTTCCACTCGCACGGCGACGGTCGATAACGTGACCGGCCAAGTGGTCAGCTACAGCGACTGGATTAACGGCAACTATGCTGCCGTGGCCACGCCAGCTGTTGCAGGTTACACGGCCGATGTTCCTGAGGTGGCGGCAGCCACGAATGTCACTGCCGATGCTGAACATACTGTGACCTACACACCAGATTCAAAATCGACGACGGTCCAGTTTATCGATGACGATGCGGCTGAGCAGCCAGTCGGCGATCCGATCGCTGTCACCGGTGTCACCAATGGCACCAAGTCGTATGACGTCACCGGCCAGATTCCGGCTGGCTACGTCTTGGCGGCTGGCAACAGTGCGACGGGCAGTGTGCAGTTCACGGCCACTGGGGCTGACCCAATCGAGATTCACCTCAAGCACGGGACCACGGTGATCGGTTCTGGCGACCAGGATGCCACTGCGGTGAAACCGAGTGATCTGACCCAGAACTACACCCAAACGGTGCACTTTGTGTTTGCCGATGGGCGCAAAGCCAAGGATGACACGACCCAAACGGCGACTTCCACGCGGACGGCGACCATCGATAATGTCACCAACGCAGTCTTGGGGTACAGCGACTGGACGAATGGCGACTTTGCTGCCGTCCCTGTCCCAGCAATCAAGGGCTACACCGCTAACGTTGACGAAATTCCAGCGCAAAGCGACGTGACCGCCGATGCTGAGTACACCGTGACTTACACCGCTGATCCAGTCAAGGATCGCGGCACATTACCAGTGACTGGCGGCCAGAGTGGTCAAGGCACTGGCAGTCAAACTGGCAGCCAAACCGGCGCTGGCGCTTCCACTGGTGCAGCGGCAGAATCCAGCCGTAATCAAGCCAACGCGGGAACCACTGGGGCCACTACGGCTAACCTGACCAATCAGTCTGCGACTGCGACTGCGACGCATGGCACGCTGCCAAGTACCGGCGAAGTCGAAGCCCGCGCCGCGCTGTCACTAGGCATCGTGACGCTGATGAGTACGCTGGCATTGGCGGGTGCGAGTCGCAAGCGTGCGCATTAAGCGATAGATTCTTAAAGAAGTTGCCCTTCTGCGGAAGGGCTTCTTTTTTTGCTTGGCTTGACGCCTGCTGGTGAAAAGCGTTAAATAATGGGCAATCACACTCACAAGGGAGCGGCGCATGACAGTGAATTATGGCAAGTTGGTCAAGCAAGCGTGCAACCAGATGAATCGGGCCATGGACGAATACGCGCGAGCATCCGGCCTCACCGGCACGCAAATGTCGATTATCGATTTTATCGGCAGCAAGTCGGTGGTGTTGCAGCGCGACATCGAAGCGGAATTCAATATCCAGCGCTCGACGGCCAGCGTGCTGTTGCAACGCATGGAGGCCCGAGCGTTGGTGACCCGGCAGACAGTGGCCGGTGACGCTAGGCAAAAAGAGGTGCGCCTGACCCCCAAGGCGGAGCGCCTGCACGAAATGGTGGCGGTGTATATTGCTAAGCAACAAAACGCGATGACGAGCGAGTTCACGCCGGCGGAATGTGCCACTTTTGTGCGGATGCTTCAATATTTCATCCAATTGAATCATGACGAGCAAGCCCCCAGTGAGCCATGACTTGAGCAGACCAATCGACTGAGATTGGTCTTTTTACTTGGCCAAATTGTGCTAAGATGGATAACGTTAGCCTACTAACGTTATCAAGGAGCGTGTCTCATGAAAACCAAAATTCCATTGCGTGTCATCGGAGCCATTGTTGCGACAGGCTTGATGTCATTTTGCGGCGTCGTCATTGAAACGGCGATGAATATCACTTTTCCCACGTTAATGCGGGAATTTCAGGTCTCGACGAATACGGTGCAGTGGATGACGACGCTGTACTTGCTGGTGGTCGCCGTCATGGTGCCAATGTCGGCGGTGTTGAAGCGGCGATTCAAGACGCGCCACTTGTTTCTGTGCGCCATTGCCTTATTCATGCTCGGCGTTGTGCTAGACGCAGTTGCGCCGAGTTTTTCGATGTTGCTCATCGGCCGTGGGGTGCAAGGCCTGGGCACCGGCATTGCGTTACCGTTGATGTTCAACATCATCCTCGAACAGGTGCCGCGGCCGAAAATCGGCATGATGATGGGCGTGGGGACGATGATCACCGGTGTAGCGCCGGCGGTGGGCCCAACGTTTGGTGGCATCGTGGTGGCGACGTTGTCTTGGCGAATGGTGTTTGTCTTGCTGCTCCCGTTGCTGGTCGTCGCCTTGGTGTTGGGGGTGCGCTGCATCGATCAGGCCCAACCAACGCAGACGGTAACCGTCGATGGTTGGTCGGTGCTGTTGATTGTGCTGGGGTTTGGCGGGGCCATTTTTGGCATCAGCAACTGGGGTAGCGAACCGTTTTGGCAGTGGGGCGTTGCCGGTGCGCTGGCGGTCGGTGTCGTGGCGCTGGCCGGATTGGTTTGGCGGTCGTTGCACCTGTCTGAGCCGATTATCAACTTGCGCCTGTTCGGCCAATTGCGCTTTAGTGTCGCGATTCTGGCCTTTGTCGGCTTGCAAATTAGCGCGTTGGGTCTGTCGTGTCTCTTGCCCAACGTGATTCAACTCGTGAATCACCAAAGTGCCTTGGTGGCCGGGCTGATTGTGCTGCCTGGCGCAGCCATCGGTGCCGTCATGGGGCCGCTAGGGGGCCGATTGTTTGATGCCCGCGGCCCGCGCTTGCCAATGCGCCTCGGCACCTTACTTACCGTGGTGGGCAGTGCTGTGATGCTTGGCTTTGCCCAACGCCTCAGTGATGGTGTGATTCTCGGCAGTTACATCCTGTTCATGGTGGGGATGGGCTTAAGCTATGGCAACATGATGACCCTGGGCCTGCAACCACTGGAGCAAGCGGCACGTACGGATGGCAACGCGATTTTTAACACGTTGCAGCAATTTGCCGCGGCGGTGGGGACAAGCCTGGTGGCAGCCATCGTGGCGGCCGCGCAGCAACAGGCCCCGCTGGTCGCCGGCACGCGCAGCGGGGCGATGGTGAGTTTGGTGGTGCTGACCGGATTGCTGATTCTCAGTGCCGGGCTGACTGGTTGGTTGACTGCGCGTCAATCATGAGTTTTTACTCGCCTTTCCTCAGGGTTTGCGTCATAATGCAAACATAAGGGAAAAGGAGGGTTTCAGAAATGAAAGAGCCAGCAATCGATTCAAACATGAAGACATTATTCTTAGTGAACGCCATTCTAGGCGTGATTAGCTGTGTCATTCCAGGCATTATTACGACCATTATTTCAGTGGTGATTCTCGGCTTGTCGATTTATCAACTTGTGAAGTTGCCAAAAACCGGGAAGTGGCGGACCAGCCCAGTGCTCTTGATTATTGCGACGGCGCTGGATCTCGTGACCGCCGTGATTTCCGCGACGCAAGCCGGCAAGGCGATTGCGGCCGGGGCCTTGACCAACCAAGTCGAAGACGGCCATCTGGTTAAGGGCATCATCGGCGGGTTGATGATTGTCGCCGTTTTGGCCATTGCTTCTTGGATTATTCGAATCGTCGGGACCGTGTTTGCGTTCATCGCTTACAGCCGGGCGAACAAAGCACTTACCGCAGCGGTCCAACAAGCGGCTTACACTGCTCAGGCGGATCCGAGTGTGATGACCGACGCCCCTGCGCCGACATTCACCGAGGTGACGCCAACTAGTGAGGCGGCCAGCCAGACGCCAACGACTAGTCAAACCAGCGAGGCGGCGCCTGCGGCCAGTGAGACAGCCAGTGCCACGCCGATCGTCAGTGAGGCGGCGCCAACTAGCGAAGCTCAAAGTGCGTCGGCCACCAGCGAGGCACCCGCTAGCGAATCAACGCCGACGAGCACCACGACTTCGACCAACGAGTAATTCAGGCGGCGGCAGGCGCGGGACCTGCCGCTTTTTGTTTGGAGGGAAAGCATGACTAGTCGAAAAATGAGTACCGGCCTTAGAACGTTATTTCTCGTGCAAGGCATCCTGGGTTGCCTCACGGCGTTACCGATTTTTTATCTCGGTTGGCCGATGTCGCTCGCTGCGTTAGGCATTGGCATCGCGCAGCTCATTCAACTCCCAGTCGGTCAGCGCTGGCGGACCGCCCCGGTATTGATGGTGGTCGCCACCAGCCTTGAAATCCTGTTTTGGCTTGGCCTGATCGTCACCGTCGGCAGTGTCACGGGCTGGCAATCAACGGCCGATGGATCGTTGTCGAATGCGCAAACGTTGCGGCTCGTCACCGGTATCGGGGCGTGGGCGTTGGTGGCCATTGCCTCGTGGGTGACCCGCATTGTGGCCACGGTATTTGCCTTCATCGCTTATGCCCGCGCGAACCGCGAGTTACTGGCCAACGAGAATTAGATTGAATTTACGGTATAATAGAAGGCGATCAAGGGGGAATTCACGGATGAAACGATGGCAATGGTGGTTGGCAATTCTCATTGGACTTTGGGTGACACCTGCAGTTACGGCGCAGGCGAGTGCGCCACAATACGCCACGGCGACGCAGCCGGTGGCCGTGGCGACCACGCCAGGCGGTGAGCCAACCAAGCTCATTAACCAGGCGACTTATCGGCTGGCCAAGCAGCAAGTTCAAAACGGCACCACCTATCAATACCTGGTGTCGCCAACCGGCCAAGCGGTCGGTTACGCCAAGGCGGGCACGCTGAAGGTCACCCGGGTGGCGCAAGGGGCCTGGGTGAAGGCCAATGGCTACGCCCGGGTAAGCAAAACGGCGACGGCTTGGCGGACATTTCACTGGACCGGGGCGCGGCGGTTAGCCAAAGGCACCGCGGTGAAGCTCACCGGCGTGTATTACCACCAAAACGGTAGCGCCTACTATTCTGTGGCCAGCACCGCCGGCAAATGGTTGGGTTACGTCAACGCCGGCAGCCTTAAATTGTTAGCGTCGCCGTGGAGCGCAGAACAAGCTGACCAGCGGATCGTGACCGTGACGAAGAATTGGTCGGCTTATGCGGATTTGAATTTTCACAAAACTGGTAGCGTGTATCAGCGGACCTATCGCAGCATTGGGCGCTATCGGCACGTGAATGGTTACACCTACCTGGCCTTGGCGGATCAGCACAACAAGCTGGTCGGCTACATTAACGCCGGTGCCGTGACGGTGGCAAAAGATTCGCGCGGCGTGGCGCTAAAGGATCGTGGCTACGTCCTGCCCAAAGCTGGTGCGAATGCCTACACGAGCATCAATCGCACCCAAATCAAAACCCGGACCAGCGCGCTGGCCGCGCGTCCGGCCCAGGTGCGGTGTGCATACCGGACACTGGCTGGTGAGCTGTGGTATTCCTTGTACGATCGTTATGGGCACTGGCTGGGGTACGCGCCGGTTTCGCAATTAAGCCGCACGAGCGCGCAAGGGCGGTACCAAACCGCCAGTGGCTATGTCACCACGACGAAGAAGGGCTACCGGCTGTGGGCAAACTTTAACTTCAACCGCGGGGTAAGCACCAGCACGACGGCCTATCAGCGCACGTACAAGATTGTTGGGGTCTATCATCACTTTAACGGTGGCACGTATTATTCGCTGCGCGACGGCAAGAATCACTGGGTCGGCTACGTCAACGCCAGCAACGCCACGAAGGCCAGCAAACCGCAAGGCGTCTGGCTGGCGTATCGCCACGCGATGGTGATCAGCCGCAGCCACTACACGATTTGGCGCACGTTCTTCGGCAAGTCGTATGGTACGACGGTGGCCGGTCGGCATTACACGGTGACCGGGCGGTATCGTCACTTGAATGGGGCGTGGTACGTGTCGTTGTATTCAGGGAAAACCTGGTTGGGCTACGTCAACGCCCAAGCAGTCAAAATGGCGACGACGGTGCACAATTACCTGCGTCCGTCGCAATCTTACGCGTACCCGAATGCGCGGACGGCATCGTTCAACATCGAAGTCGACCTCAGTAGCCAACGTGTCTACCTCAAGTATGGCAGCAAGCGCGTGTATACCATGTATTGTTCCAGTGGCATTGGTAATTCCACGCCTCGCGGGCACTTCCGGATTCAGGAACGCGGCTACAGCTTCTATAATGGTAGCGAGAAAATGGGCGCGCATTACTGGACGAGTTTCTACCAGCACGGTGTCTACTTGTTCCACTCGGTGCCTACCGACCGATATGGCCACTACATCAAGAGCCAAACTACGCAACTCGGTATGCGGCCGATGTCACATGGGTGCATTCGCCTCAGTGTGCCAGACGCCAAGTGGATCAATACTCACGTGAAAACCGGCACCAAAGTCTACATTCATCAATAACTAATCACGCCTCGAGCTTACTCGAGGCGTTTTTGGTTGGGGTCAAGCTTCGAATTGACTGTTGTACAGACTCGCGTATTCGCCGCCTTGTGCCAGCAGCTCGGCGTGGGTACCGCGCTCAACCACGCGGCCGTCAGCGATAACCAGAATCTGATCGGCGGCTTGGATCGTCGACAGGCGGTGGGCGATCACGAAGCTCGTGGCGTGTTGCATCAGTCGGCTCATCGCCGTTTGCACCATGGCCTCGGTGTTGCTGTCGATGGCGGCAGTGGCTTCATCCAACACCAATACCGGGGCCTGGGCGATGAAGGCGCGAGCAATGCTGAGCAGTTGACGCTGGCCTTGCGACAAGTCGTGGGCGTTTTCGGTGAGCAGGGTATCGTAGCCTTGAGGCAGTTGGGTGATAAAACCCGCGGCGTTGGCTTGTTGCGCCGCTTGGGCCACCTCGGCGTCGGTGGCAGTGGGGCGGCCGAGGCGAATGTTTTCGCGAATCGTCAAGGTGAAGAGAAACGATTCCTGCTGGACCACGGTGACGGCGTGGCGAAGGTCGGCGCGCCGCAGGCTGGTGACGTCGTGGCCATCTAGTAAGATCGCCCCGTGTTGCAGCGGGTAGAGGTTGGTCAACAGGTTCATGATGGTGGTTTTGCCGGCGCCGGTTTGGCCAACCAAGGCGATGACCTGGCCGGGTTCGGCGGTGAGGGAGACGTCGTGGAGAATCTGGCGGTCGGGCGCATAGGCAAAATCCACATGCTCAAAGCGCACGTGGCCCACCGGATGCGGCAGGGGGAGTGCATCGGGCACGTCTTGCTCCGGCGGCTCGTCGATCAACGCGAAGACGCGCTGCGCCGATATCAGCGACAGCTGCAAGGTGTTGATCAGATCCAGCAAGTTATTGATGGGACCCGTGAAGTTGCGCAAGTAGATGAGAAAGGTGAAGATAATGCCCACGGTGATGCCGCCTTGCCCCAGCAAAATCGAGGCGGCGCCGGCGGCAGTGATCAAGACATAGGCGAGGTTGTTGGTCATGTTGTTGAACGGGCCAATGACGCTCGACCAGGCTTGGGCGGCAAAGGCGGCGGTGGTATATTCCGCGTTGGTCGCGGTGAAGGTGGCCATGGTCGCGTCGATGTGGTCGAAGCCTTGGACGACTTGCTTACCGGTGACGCTTTCCTCGATTTGCGTGTTGAGTTCGCCAAGGGTGCGCTGCTGGGTCATGAAGGCTTGCTGGGTGCGCTTGGCGACGGCCTTGGAAAACGCGTAGGTGGCCGCCGATGCCAGCAGCGTGATCAGCGTCAGCACCGGCGACAGCACTAGCATCGCGGCCCCCATGCCGATAATGCTGATGATGCCGGTGAAGAGCTGGACGAAAGTTTGCATCAAGGCGGTGTTGATGTTGTCGACGTCGTTGGTTAGGCGACTCATCACGTCGCCGTTGTCATGGGTGTCAAAATAGTGCATCGGCAGCTGCTGCAAGTTGGCGAACACGTCGCGGCGGATGTCGGCGCTCGTGGTTTGGGCCACCTGAATGATCAGTGCGTTTTGAAAATACACGAAGCCGCTGGCAATGACGTACATGACTCCCATGGCCAGGCAGACCAGTAACAACGTGTGCAGCGTGTCGGCGTGGATATAGCGGTCGATGACAATGCCGTTCAGGCGGGTGCCCACCACGGTCACGGCGGTGGTGACGATGGTCATGAGAAACGTGATGATGAGCTTGCGCTTGGCGTGGCCGAGGTAGCCGCCAAGGCGCCGAACCGTTGGGCGCCAGTCGCCGAGGTTGACCTTTTCGCGGTGAATGTTGCGCCGTGGTCGGTTACGCATGTCCATATGCGCCACCTCCTAGCTGGGTTTGTACAAGTTGCCGGTAAAACGCGTTGCGCTTGACGAGCTCAGCGTGCGTGCCTTGCGCTACCAGGCGGCCGTGGTCGAGCACGATGATCTGATCGCAATCCATGACGTTGGTCACGCGTTGCGAAATCATCAGCGTGGTGCGGCCGCGGCGGCGCTTGGCCAAGCGCGCCTTGATGCGCGCGTTGGTGCTTTGATCGACCGCGCTGGTGGCGTCGTCGACCACCAGAATCGGCGCTTGCGGCGTCAGGGCCCGGGCAATGTTCAGCCGTTGGCGCTGGCCGCCGGAGAAGTTTTTGCCGAGCTGTTCCACCGGGGCTGCGTAGCCTTGCGGTTGCTGATCGATGAACTCGGTGGCATCGGCGGTGGTCGCGGCAGCTACCAGCGTCGGCAGGCTGGCGTGTGGCGCGCCAAAGCGAAGGTTGGTGGCAATCGTGCCGGCAAACAAGCTGGCGTCTTGGTAGGCGACGGCCACCGCTTGGCGCACCGTGGCCAGCGGCAGGCTTTGAATGTCGTGCCCGGCAATGGTGATGGTGCCGGTGTAGTCGTCGTAGGTCCGCGTCAGCAGGTTGATCAGGCTGGTTTTGCCGGCGCCGGTGGCACCAATGATGCCCAGCCACTGACCAGCCGGCACGTGTAGGGTGATGTCGGCGAGAATTGGCTCGCTTTGCCGGTAGCCAAAGCTGACGTGGGTAAAATCGATTGCCGGCGGCGCGGCAATGGGCACCGGCTGAGCCGCCGGCGTCGTGGGCGCCGGGGCTTCGGCCAAGACGCCGTGCACACGGGTGGCGCTGGTGATGGCGCGGGAAAAGGCGGTAATGATGTTGACGGTTTGGACTATGGCGGTGGTGATTTGGATCATATAGTTGACGAAGGCGATAATCTGGCCGGTACTGATGGTGCCGGCCACGGCGAGCTGGCCGCCATACCCGAGCGCGATGATGACGCCGAGGTTGAGCATCAGTTGAATCACCGGCGTCAGCGGGACGGTGGCCATGCTGGCCTTGAGGCTGGTGGTTTGCAGGTTGAGGTTGCCGCGCGTGAACTGCGCGCGCTGGTGGTCCTCCAAGCCGTACGATTTAATGGTTTTGGCGCCTTGCAGGTTTTCGCGCATCAGCAGATTCACGCGGTCGACGGCTTGTTGCATCTTGGTGTACAAGGGGATGCTGCGGCGCACGATAACCAACAGGAACACGACTAACAGTGGCATGATGATGAACAGAATTGGCGCGAGGTTGGGGCAGACGATGACTGACATCACGATGCCACCCAGCAGCAACAGGGGTGAGCGCACCATGCCGCGGGTGACCATCATGACGAGATTTTGCATCTGCGTCACGTCGTTGGTGATGCGCGTGATCAACGTCGCCGGCGGCAGGCCCGCCGGATCGCGCGAGGTCAGGGCAATCGTCAGCATGTGAGCGCGCAGCTGCTCACCCATTTTTAGCGACGCGTAGCTGCCGAGCATGCCGCAGGTGGCGCCGAAGCCGAGCCCCATGAAGGCAAACAGCATCATCAATGCCGCGTGGGTGAGCACGTACCGGCCGTCCCCGCGCGCCAGCCCATGGTCGATGATTTGGCTCATCAAGGTTGGCTGCTGCAGGTCGCACAAGACTTCCCCTAACATGATGCACGGCGCAAGGAAAAAACTCACCCGGGCCCGGCCATGGGTGTGTTGCATGATGATGGTGAACACAAACATCAACTCCTTCAGTGATCGGCGGCTGACCGACGAAAAAAAGCGTCACGTTTCCCAAGCCTAGTAAGGACTAAGGATCCGCGACGCTATTAAACAATTGATTCCAGTTTAGTGCAAGCAATAAGGCCTGACAAGCCCAAAAATGAGTTGTGGCCAATTGATTGATGGGGTGGTATGCTGAGCACAGGAGGCGATTTCATGACAACTGTATATGATTTTGACGCAACGCGCGAGAATGGCGAAACTTATTCGCTGGCGGCTTACCAAGGCCACCCGTTGTTGATTGTGAACACGGCCACCAAGTGCGGCCTGGCCCCACAATTTGCCGGGCTCGAGGCCATTTATGAAAAATACAAGGACCAAGGCCTGATCGTGTTGGGCTTTCCGTCCAACCAATTCAAGCAAGAATTGTCAGACTCAGAGGCCGCCGCGCAGGCGTGCCGCACGACTTATGGCGTCAGCTTCCCGATGCACACGATTAACCCTGTCAACGGCGACGACGCCTTGCCGCTGTTCAAGTTTCTGACGACGAACACCAAGGGCGCATTCGGCCATGCCATCAAGTGGAACTTCACCAAGTTTCTGATCGACGCCGATGGCAACATCGTGGAACGCTTTGCACCAGCGACCACGCCGGAGAAAATCGAACCGGCCATCGACCGCTTGTTGGGTCAGTCGCAGCAGGCGTAGTCAGCGGATTCACGGGCGAAATTTGCAGAAAGTGGTATGCTGAAGAGTGAAAACTATTCAGATAGGATGATGATCATGCCCGAACCACTTGCCGTTTCGACCCACCACCATATGCATATTCGCTGGCACAACCTCGCGCAACGCGACTCGGTGCCCGTCACCGAAGCGAGTCTCACCGCCCGCGCCGCCGTGGTTGGCCGCGTTGGCATCATGATGCTGGCGTGCGGAACCGGGGCTTGGCGCGTGCGCGAGGCGATGGATCGCGTCAGTCGCCGGCTGCACCTCACGTGTTCGGCCGATGTGGGGCTGATCGCCATTAGTTTCACCTGCTTTGAAAATGGGCACCACTATTCGCAGACCTTGAGCCTCGCCGCCAGCGGGGTGAATACGGACAAACTTAGCGTGATGGAAACCTTCGTCGACCACTTCGACTCGGTGCTGACGCTGACGCCGCAAGAAATTCACACGAAGCTGGACGGCATTCAACAAAAACCCGGCAACTATACGCCGGCGTTGTTGGGGTTGGCCAGCGCCGCGGCGTGCGCGGCCTTCGTGTTCCTGCTGGGTGGCGGACCCATCGAGATGCTGGGGTGCTTCATCGGTGCCGGCATCGGCAACTGGCTGCGCGCCATCATGGGCCGCCACCACATGACCGTCATCGCCAGCACCGCGTTGTCGGTGGCGGCGGCGTGTCTGGCCTATTTGGCCGTGTTTGCGGCGCTGGCCGCCGGGTTACACATCCGGGCGGCGCACGAGGCGGGTTACATCGGGGCGATGTTGTTTGTCATTCCCGGTTTTCCCTTCATCACCAGCGGCCTAGATATTTGCAAACAAGACATGCGCTCGGGCCTTGAACGCGGGGCGTTTGCCATCATGGTGATCACGGTGGCGACGATTACCGGGTGGCTCGTGGCGGTGTTGGTGCACCTGCAGCCTGCGGATTTCATTCCGCTCGGGCTGGGGCGTTGGTCGTTGTTGGCCGGCCGCCTCATCGCCAGCTTCGTCGGCGTGTACGGGTTTTCCATCATGTTTAATAGTCCCGTGAAAATGGCGGCTAGCGCCGGGCTGATTGGCGCCGCGGCTAACACGTTGCGCCTGACGCTGATCGATTGGGCCGCGATGCCACCGACGGCCGCCGCGTTTCTCGGCGCGTTGTTGGCGGGGCTGTTGGCCAGCGCCGTGCATGCTTATCGCCGCGGTTTCCCGCGGATCTCACTGACCGTGCCGGCGATTGTCATCATGGTGCCGGGGCTATACATGTACCGCGGGATGTATGCGCTTGGCCTGAACCATTTTGCCATCGGCGGCAGCTGGTTGGTGCGGGCCATCATGATCGTGGTGGCCTTGCCGCTGGGTCTGGCCACGGCGCGCATTCTCACGGATAAGAAGTGGCGCCACATTAGCTAGTTGACAACGGTTAGTGCCCTAGCTATACTCTAACCACGGTCATAGTAGCGCCGGGCAGAGACCTTCACGTCAGCTGAAAGTGAAGGCGGGTGCGCGAATCCAAGCCGTGGCATGAAACTGAATAGACGAACGTAAAAGTGTGAAGCCCTGCTTCGAACGAGGATGGTACCGCCCAGATTTGGGTGCCTCGAGCGAAGGGGGTTTTTGTTTACCGAAGGAGTGCAACATGACGCGACAAATCGCCCAGCAGTGTCACCGCTTGGTGGTTAAAATCGGCACCAGCAGCCTGATTTTACCCAGCGGCAAAGTGAATCTACAAACCATCGACCGGCTGGCCTATGCCTTGGCCGCCTTGGCCAACACCGGCCACGAGGTGGTGCTGGTGACTTCCGGTGCCATCGGGGTGGGGATGGCCACGCGCCACCTCACCAAAAGACCGGCGAGCATTCCTGAGCAACAGGCGCTAGCGGCGGTGGGGCAAAGCGAGCTGATGCGATTATATGGTCAGCGGTTCGGCGATTATGGCGCAGCCATCGGGCAGTTGTTGTTGACGCATGACGTGTTTGATTATCCCGTCAGCAAGCAGCACGTCCTCGACACGATTTCGGCCTTGTTGCGCGGCGGGGTGATCCCCGTGATTAACGAAAATGATTCGGTCGCCGTCGACGAAATGGATCACCGAACCACCTTTGGCGACAACGATCAGCTCTCAGCGCTAGTGGCGACCCAAATCGATGCCAACTTGCTGGTGGTGTTGTCCGATATCGACGGCTTGTACGAGCGAGATCCGCGCACGCATCCCGATGCGCAGTTGATTCCCGAGCTCAGCTACCTCAGTGCGCGCGTCAAGGCCGGGGCAAGCGGCGCCGGCAGCCGCTTTGGCACCGGCGGCATGGTGACGAAGCTCGCCGCGGCGCAAACGATGTTGCAAGCAGGCAAGGAAATGGTGCTGTGTTCCGGCGCCGACCCCCGCGTGGTGTTGCAGGTGGTGGCGGGGGCCGCGGTGGGCACATGGTTCAAGCAGGAGGAAGACCAATGACAGACTTGATCGCAATGGGTCGGCGCGCCCAGGCCGCCGCAGCCACGTTGGCGCAATTGACTACCCCACAGAAAAATGTGGCGCTGGTGCGCATGGCAGATGCTTTGGTGGCTCATATTCCCGAGCTGCTGGCGGCCAATGACTTGGATCTCGCCGCGGCCACCGACCTGCCGGCAAAGTTCACCGACCGCCTGCGCCTCACAAAACAGCGCGTGCAAGACATGGCCGCTGGGTTGCGGCAGGTGGCTGGGCTAGCCGATCCAACCGCCGTGATCGACCGCGGCTGGACCACCGCGGCGGGGCTCACGATTCGCCAGCAGCGGGTGCCGCTGGGCGTTGTGGCGATGATTTTCGAGGCCCGGCCGAACGTCACGGTGGACGCGGCGGGGCTGACGGTAAAAAGTGGCAACGCCGTGATTTTGCGCGGGGGTAAGGAGGCGCTTCACAGCAACCAGGCCTTGGCGCAGGTCTTGCGTTCGGCGTTGGCCGATACGGCGGTGCCGGTTGATGCTGTGCAGTTGATTGCCGATCCGGATCGCCGCTTCGCCACGGCCTTGATGCACCTCACTGACTACGTCGACGTGTTGATTCCGCGAGGCGGCGCGGGCCTGATCCAAGCGGTGGTGAAGGAAGCCACGGTGCCGGTCATCGAAACCGGCGCGGGCAATTGTCACATCTATGTGGATGCCGCCGCCGACCTGGCGATGGCTGAGGCCATCGTGGTGAACGCCAAAGTGCAGCGGCCGAGCGTGTGCAATGCGGCGGAGAAGCTGATCATTCATTCGGCGGTCGCACCGACCTACCTGCCGCAGTTAGCCGCCGCGTTGACGGCCCATGGCGTAGCGCTGCGCGGCGACGCCCGGGCGCGGGCCATTGTGCCAACCATGGCGCCGGCCACCGCAGCAGATTGGGATACCGAGTACAACGATTTGATCATGGCGGTGAAGGTGGTGGACTCGCTGGATGAGGCGATTGCCCATATCAACGCGCACAATACGAAACACTCAGAAGCCATTGTGACCAACGCGTTGGCGGCAGCGCAAACCTTCCAGCGGCGGATCGACGCGGCGTGCGTATACGTGAACGCGTCGACTCGCTTTACCGATGGCGTCGAGTTCGGCTTCGGCGCAGAAATTGGCATCAGCACGCAGAAATTGCACGCGCGGGGACCGATGGGCTTGACCGCGTTGACAACGACCAAATACCTCATCGACGGCAACGGTCAGGTACGCGAATAAAAGAACAACAATAATATAAAAATACTTATAGACAATATAAAACGAAACGTGTTAAGCTCTGATTATTCAAACCGAATGGGAGGGCTTACATATGGATGCAATTACGCGCGATGCCATCGTCGCCTGTGCGGCCAATGGCAACATGGAACACGACTTCATCGGTCAGGTGGTCAAAGTCTACGAAAATTCTGCACTGGTTCAAATCTTGGAGCACCATGCCGATGATCGCATGAATGCCCGGGAGCTGTTGCATCAAGTGGTCATCAGTTTGCGCCAAATGACGGTGATGACACCGGGCCGTCCGGCTGAAGAAGAAGCGGCAGAAGCGCTGGAATCGGTGGGTTAATCGACGACAGGTGAACTGTGGTATAATGCACTTAGTGTAAGTGCGGTACCGTGTGGAAAGTTTAGGGGGAACAACCTGTGAGTCAAGAAATTGCAGTCGGCGATAATGTCACCGTGCGTAAAAGTGTCGACGTGCCATTAAGCTTTAAAGGCACCGTTGAAAAACTGTACGCGAATTCGGCAATGCTGACGATTACCAGCTTCGATCAAAAAGACGCCGTCATGGTGGAAGACCTGAAGCATAAAACCGTCGTGAATTATAAACACATTCTCAAGGGTGGTAAGGCGGTCTTGCCGCCGAAGCCCGAAGAGGACGCGTAAGCGAAAGTCGGCCGCGGCCGGCTTTTTTATTACCAAAATTATACTCACCATAAAACTAGCGTGAGCATTCGCCAATCAAGTATGCTTATGGTAACAAGAAAGGAGAATTGCCCATGACAGATTTCGATGCGATGAAGGATAAAGTGGTCGGCAAGACCAAAGAAGTAGCTGGAAAGATCACGGACAACCCCGAACTCGAAGCCAAAGGTAAAGCCACACACATGCGCGGTGAAGCCAAGGAAAAGGCCGCAGAACTGAAGGATAAGGTCGCCGATAAGTTCGACGACGCAAAGGATTCTGCAGCGACTAAGAAGGGCGAACTCGACGCCAAGGCGCAAATCGTCAAAGACAACGCCGCCAACAAGTTCAACGATACGGTTGACCGTCACCGCTAACCCGACTGCACCGCCGAGTAATCGGCGGTGTTTTTGTGTGAGAATTTGCTGAAAATGCTATACTAATTGGCATGGAGGACGTCATGTCACAACTTGTCTTGTTACGCCACGGCCAAAGCGCCGCCAATTTTGCCAATACGTATACCGGGTGGACCGATGCGCCGCTGACTGCTCACGGCGTGGCCGAGGCCAAAGCGGCCGGCGCCGCGTTAGCCGCCACCGGCATTCAATTCACGCATGTCCACACGTCGATGCTGAGTCGTGCGATTAAAACCGCGTACCTGGTGCAGGCGGCCATCGATCAAACCTGGCTGCCCATCACCAAAAGCTGGCGCCTGAACGAACGGCACTATGGCGCCTTGCGCGGGATCAACAAGGACGAGTCGCGAGCGGTGTTCGGCAAGCAACAAGTCGCGCAGTGGCGGCGCGGTTATCGGGCGCATCCGCCGTTGTTGCAACAGCCGGTGGCCGATCGCCGGTATGCACCATGGCCGCAGACCATCGTGCCGCGTGGCGAAAGTCTCGCCGATGCCGAACAGCGCCTCGTGCCATATTGGGTCGACACCATTGCGCCGCGGTTGCGCCGCGGCGAAAACCAGCTGGTGGTGGCACACGGCTCGACGTTGCGAGCACTGATCAAGTATCTGGAACAAATTAGTGACGACGACATCGACGGGGTGGAGGTCGCCAACGCTCAGCCGATCATTTACACCCTGAACCAAGACCTCACGATTGCCGATAAGCAGGTGCTCACACCCAATTTTCCCGGGAAATAATGTTGCGGAAATCTGCAGTGATTGCTGTCACAAGTTTTTGTCATTTTAGGTCAAATAAAAAACGCCATTGCTGGCGTTTTTTTAGTTTAGGCGAAGTAGCGCTTCGCGAATTCCTCGTAAATGTTGATGGCGTCTTCGTAGTGCTTGATCGAGACGTACTCGTTGACCTTGTGTGACTGATTCTCGCCGTCGTTGGTCGGACCGTACCAGGCCACATCGAAGTGGTGCGGGCTCTTCACAAATTCCGACGCGTCGGTGGCGCCGTTGGTAAATTCGCGCTCGAGTTTCACGCCGCGGACTTGTTCTACCGCATCGCTCAAGGTGTTGATGGCCTTGCTATCGGGATTGTCATTGACCGGAATAAAGCTATGAATCAAGTGAAATTCCAGCGAGCCGGGTTGGCCGTTATTCGTCAGCTTCTCGGCCAGGCCTTGCAGCCGCTTGGTGACTTCGGCGTTCAAAAAGGCTGGCGTCGGCCGCGCGTTGCCGCGCAGTTCGGCGTAGTCGGGCAGGGTGTTGACCTGCTTGCCACCGTTGATGATGGTGATGGTGTGCACGAACGGGCCGAGGGCGGGATACTGCGGGGCGTCGTCGAAGAGATGACGTTCCTCGGTGATAAAGTCCGCCAGTTTCTCGATCGCGTTGATGCCGAGGTCCGGCCGCGAACTGTGGGCGGACTTGCCGCGGCTGATGATCTTGTAGTTGTATGAGCCGCCGTGGCCGGTCTTCAGCGTCTTGTCGCCGCCTTCGCCGACCAGCAAGGCACTGAGGTCGTCGACATAACCAAGCTCGGTGAGCTGTTTGGCCCCATAAGCGCCGTATTCCTCACCGACCGTCGCCAGCAAGCGCACGTGATGCGGGAAGCCGGCCTTTTTTAACCGAATCAGGGTCAACACTAAGCCGGCCAGTCCGGACTTCATGTCGGCGGCGCCGCGGCCGTATAACTTGTCGCCGTCGATATAAGGCTCATACGGATTGTGCGTCCAGGTGTCGAGGTCGCCGGGGTTGACGACGTCTTCGTGACCGGTAAAACCAAGAATTGGTCCCGGGGCATCCGGGTTCAAATCGGCCACCAGCGAATCACGACCGGGGGCATATTCCACCAATTTGCTGTCAATGCCAGCGCTAGCCAGCTTGGCTTGAATCAACTTGGCCACCGCGGTTTCATTGCCGTTAGCGGTCGACGAATCAATGCGAATCAGGTCCTTCAAAAACTCAATATCATCACTCATCATGCTTCACGCTCCTTTTGGCTCCCAATCAAACACCAAAAAAAATTAAAATGCAAGTGTTGACATGAAAATTTTTACGGGCTATACTCATCACAATTTCATAAACGCAACACGTGATCGAGTGAGTAGACATCGCGGGACTGTACAGAAAACCTGGCAAAGCTGAGAGCAGGGTAGTCAACGACATCGAACATGGCTCGAGCAAATCGTTCAGGTGAGCTTTGCAAGCCTGGGCTGGGTGGCTCCCATTACCGAGCACGCAGATGATTGTCTGTCGTTGAGGTCGGTGCTTGCACCGACGAATTAGAATGGTACCGTGGGCCCGCTCACTTCTAACCTAGCTTGGTTAGAAGTGGGCGTTTTTTTTTACGCAGCGAGTAGCCCTTCAGGGCGTACTCGCTGCTACTCGGAGGCCGCGCGAAGCCGGCCGAGAGATGCGACCCAGCGGCAAATGTCTCCGACGAACCGTCGGAGGCCGCGCGAAGCCGGCCGAGAGAAGTGACCCGGCGCCAAACGTCCCCGACGAACCGTATTATCTGCGATGTCGACCCCGTTCACGTGATTGCGTATCCTGAGGAGGAACAGCAATGAAAAAAGTATTGAAGACCTTGGCCCTGGCGGCCGTCTTGAGTTTAGGTTTGGTGTTGGCGGCTTGTGGCAAGAGCAATAGCAGTGCCAGTAGCAAGTCCACCACAGTAAAGCTGGGCGTCGTTGGCAGTGATAACCGCCTGTGGCAGCACGTGGCCCAGAAGCTGAAGAAGCAGGGCATCACCTTGAAGATCGTCGAATTCTCTGACTACAACACGCCAAACACCGCGCTGGCCGATGGCGACGTCGACTTGAACGCGTTTCAACACCAGTTTTTCTTGGATGACTGGAACAAGAAGCACAACCAGAATCTGACCAGCATCGGCAAAACGGTGATTGCGCCGATGGCCATTTTCTCCAAGAAGATCACGAAGCTGTCGCAGCTCAAAAAAGGCGACACCGTGTCGATTCCAAACGACGCGACGAACGAAGCCCGGGCGTTGGAACTGTTGAAGACCAACGGGTTCATCACGTTCAAGCCCGGCACCGGTAACTTGCCGACGCCAACGGACATCAAGACCAACAAGCTAGGCCTGAAGATTAAGTTGCTGGACGCGGCGCAGCTGCCGACGACCTTGCAAGACGTCGATGCGTCCGTGATCAACGAAGGCGTGGCGCTTAACGCCAAGCTCGATTTCGATAAGGCACTGGACATCGAAAAGGTCACGAAGTCTTCCATTCCGTGGATTAACATCATCGTGGCCAAGAAGAAGGACGTCAACAACAAGGTCTACAAAAAGGTCGTCAAGGCTTACCAGACCCAGGACACCAAGGACTACATGAAGAAGCTTTATGGCAAAACCGAAATCCCAGCCTGGGACGTTAAGTTCTAATATTGCCCGGGTAATCTTGACCAGTGCCACCGCTGCCCCCGGCGGTGTCCAACAGTGACTGGTTAAGATACTAGCGTTGCCGTGACAGCCTTGGTTGCTGAGCGAAGCGATGCCCAAGTCGGCGAGCTGATTGCAATGTCCTCCCGTGATCGCGCATCACGCAGGGGTTTGATTGCGCGTGGCTTTAAGCAGTACCAGTCAGCCAAATGAGCCGAAAAGCTCGGTGCCTATCCAGGCACCGAGCTTTTTCGTGGCCAAAAAAATCACCGCTCATTGTGAGCGGTGATTTGGCGTTAGGCCAAGGCACCCATTGGATCCCATGGCTTCAACACAGTTGGCTTGTCATATTCATTCTTGATGACTGCTTGGAGGTCGCTTGGCAGGTAACGCTTGTTGATGACGACCTGGTAAACGAATTCGTCGAACCAGGAATCACTGGCGACGAAGTAACCTTTTTCGCCGACCTTGTCACCCCAGGAGTTCTCGACCTTCCACTTGGTTGGCTTGCCGTCGACGATATCGACGCCGGTGAGGACCATGGCGTGGGTCATCAGGGATTCGCCGTAATCGAGGCGGTCGGCCTTGGTCATGGTGAAGTCGGTGTTGAACAAGGCGTCCTTGTCGTAAATGGCGGTGTCCATGATGCCAAGCTGGCGGTCAGAGGACTGGCCAACATCGGAACCGAACCACACCGTCTCGCCGTTTTCCAGCTGCTTGATGGCCAGCTGCTTGAAGGTGTCGATGTCGAGGTTCAAGTGGCGGACCTGGCGACCACCAACGACGTTGCCGAGCATCTCTACCGTGTACAGGTGGTTGAATGGCTTGTCGGCAGTCGGGCCGTTGATGATGGACTGGAAGCTGTCCGTGTCCCAGCCGATGTACTTCTTAAAGAAGGTTTGCGGCGTCAAGTCGCGGTCGATGTGATATTCTTTGTCATCGTCGCGGTATTCGAAGTCAAACTTCGTCGGTGGGTTGCCCAGCGTGTAGCTCAAAATCCGGTAGATTTCGCTAAGCATCTGTTCCTTCTTGGCCTGAATCGCGTCGGCGGATTCGCCGTTGGCCACGGCGCCGCGCAGGGTGACCGCGTCTTTGCGCAGCTTCAGGTTCAAGACGGAATTCAGCTCGCTGCTCTTGCTGGAGCTGTAAGTTTCGGGCATGACGGACTTCGGCACGATGCCGTACTTGTCGATCAAGGCCGTCAACATGTCCCATTGGCCGCCGTCGCCTTGAGGGTTGGCCATGAGCCAAGCCACCTTGCGGGAGTCGATGTCGGCGTCGGCAGTGGCGATGACATTTTCATAGAAGTAGTTGGACTTTTCGAACTTGTCCCAGAAAAACGTGTAGTTCTGCGACAACTCGAAGTCCTTCAACTTAAACTGGGCCTGGATCTGGTGACGCATCGTGTTCAACGCCGCGAACATCCAGCAGCGGCCGCTTTGTTTCTGGTTAGCGACGGCACCGGTGGACAGGTCGATCGAGAAGGTTTGGTCCATCGCGATTTTGCTGTCGGTGTTTTCACTGGCGGCCAACACGCCATTGTTCATGACCGCCTTTTGAATGACGCTCGATGCTGGGGTCTCGGCGAGGTCCTTTTGAAACGTTGCTAGGTCTTCGGCACTAATTGCTTTTGCCATTTGCCACACTCCTTTGATTAGAAAATGATGATATATTTAACAGACTTCCCCATTTTAGCACATTCACCCGTGGCTGGGCACGGGTTGCGCAAAATTCCCCAGATTGACTTGTGCTGCCTCGCCCGTGGGTTAGAATGGGCGTGTAGACACTAGGAGGAATATAGATGAAGCTCGATATTGGACCATCAATCAAGGCGGTGCGGCAAAAGCGCGGTTACTCGGCGAAGTCGATGTATACGGGGCTGATGTCGCGCTCGAATTACGCGCGATTCGAGGAAGGGGCCATCGACACCTCCGCGGCGAACTTATACGAGCTGACCAAGCGCTTGAACGTGTCGTTGCCGGAGTGGATGATGATTTATAACCAACTCAACGGCCGCGACGTCGGCAAGCTCACCAATCAGGTCAACGGGTTGCTCAACGCCGGGTGGACGCAGCAGGATCCCGCCCAGCTGCGCGAGGCCGCAAGAATCTGTGACGAGTTGTACGCGCGGTTCCAATACCCAAATGAGCACCTGAGCGCGTTGATGGCCAGCGCGTTGGCGACATTTCTTCAAAACGGGCAGGTGATTGGCGCGGCCAACGCCCCGCGCAGCGAGTTGATCGCCTACCTCGACGCGATGGACACGTGGTACGCCAACGATGTCGCGTTACTGTCCAACATCATGCAGATTCTCGACTTGCCGACGCTGCTACGGCTTATCGTGCGCTATCTCTTGATGGTGAAAAATAATCCCTGGCTGGGCCAGGGTAGCAACAGCATTCCCTCGCAACAAGAAGTCTTGCAGCAGGCGTTCAACACCGCCATCAGCGAGCGAGACTGGGCGGCGTATACCAAGCTACTTGAATTGTTCAACGCCATGCCAATGTCCGAGCGTTACCTCTTCCCGACGTTGATGCGCCAGGTGTATAACGCCTATGCCGCGTACCACCAGCAGCCAAGCAAAGCCGCGTTGGCCCCGGTGCACGCGGTGACGGCGGTCATCACGGCGGCGGATTCCCCGGCCAATGTGGTGGAGCTAACGCGACAGGTTAAAGCGTTGAATGCTTGGTGCGGCGTGTCGGCCAACTAATCTTGGTGGGCCTTGGGCGTGGTGGTGGCCGCGCCTTTTTGCGTGGCGCAGATTTGCGCCATTCGCGTCGCGGTTGGCGCGGTCCTTGGTACAGTGGCCCCAGAGTACGGGGGAGGGACGCGCATGGCAGTCGATTTCAAAGCGGTGGGGCATTATTTTGAACAGTTACGCACCGACAAGCACCTGTCGCGCCAGCAGTTGGCCAACAGCCTGGGCTGGTCGGAAAAAACCTTGCAGCGCATCGAGCTTGGCCAAGTCGACATGAAGCTCAGCCAATTCGTCGCGTATCTCGATTACCTCACGGCGTCTGCGGCGACGGCCGTGGCGTTGACGGCACCGCCGACCGCCGCGCCGGAATATGTCGACGACAAACTGGTCGCCGCGCAGGCCGCCGGCAACGACGCCGCGTTGGCCGCGCTGGAAAATGCGCTGCGGGCCTTTACCGGCCGCGCCGTGATGCCTTGGGTGCACCACGAACTGGCGGCGTTGGCCTTGGCCCGCGCCGAACTCGCCGGAAATCTGCGGCAGGCGACGGCGGTGGCGCGCCGGTTATTCAAGGCGTACCTGCAATACGATCAGCTGACGCCTTTTGACTACCGCATCGTGGCGCGCCTGATTCGCTATCAGCCTTACGCCGAATTGCGCGGCCTGTATCCCGCGGCTGCGCTTGGGCAAAATCATTTTCGCTGGCTGGCGGCCGGGAGCTTGGCGGCGCCGGTGCAAGATGCCATCTACCGCGGGCTATTCGACAGCGCGCTGGCCAGTGGCGACGTGGCGGCGGTGCAAGAGGCGTGCACGATGATTCAAGCGCGACCCGTGGCGGCGGAGAATCTGCATTTTCAGGTGGCCCAGCGCGAGGCGACGGCGATGCTGGCCACGCTGGCTGGCGATGTGGCCGGCGGTGAGCGTCAGCTGAATCAGGTGATGCAGGCGCTGACGATGCTGTTACCCGAGGCGGCGGCCAAGCGGCTCACCGCGGGGATGAGGCGCCGGTGGCAACAAGTCTTGCATCTGCAATAAAAATGGCGCGCCAAGTGGGCGCGCCATTTTGGCGTTAATCTTCTGGCACCGGGCGCAAGACGCCGGCGTATTCGGGCTTGGTGTCGAATTCGTGGCGGGCGAAGGTGCACAGCGGCTCGATTTTCTTCCCCGTGGCGCGTGCCTCGTTGACGACGGCGGCCACGAGTTGACCGGCGACGCCTTGGCCGCGCAGCGACGGGTCGACGAAGGTGTGATCGATGACGACGTTTTGGCCGTCGTCGATGGGTTGGTAGGTGACCTCGGCAATCAACGTGCCGGCGTCATCCTCGAGAAAGTAGCGACCGGGTGCATGTTGGAATTCCATGGCGGGACCTCCTTTAGCTTACCCAAAATGTAACAGGTTTCGCCAAACCAGGCAAGATAAACAAACGCAAGGATTTGTCAAGAATCGCGCGACTCATGTTTTCGGGGGCGGCCGCGTGGTAAGATGGAGCTTAGCAAATTATTGGAGGACACCATGAAAACCCGCGGCTTTGAAATTGTTTCTACCTATATGAATGACGGCATCACCTTACCCGAGCGGCAAACCAAGAACGCGGCCGGCTACGACTTTTTTGCCCGCGAAGACTTCGTGCTCAAAAGCATCTGGCGCTACGACTTCATTCGCCTGTTTCGCCTGATTAAAAACGAGCACCCGCTGACCCAAGAGGACTTCACGCGCGCCAACAAGACGCTGAAGCCGCTGTTGGTGCCCACCGGCGTGAAGGCGTACATGCAAGACAACGAGGTCTTGATTCTGGCCAATCGCTCCAGCAATCCGCTGAAGCGCGGGCTGGTCGTGCCGAACGGGATTGGCGTTATCGATGCGGATTACTATGACAATCCGAGCAACGAAGGCGAAATCTTCATTCAAATGGTCAACTGGGGCCCCAAGGACGTCGTGATCCAAAAAGGCGAGCGCATCGGCCAAGGCATCTTCATGCCGTATTTACTGGCAGACGGCGACCACGCCAGCGGTGAACGCCAAGCGGGGTTTGGCTCGACAGGTCGAGCGTAAGGGGGCGCGGTTAACGGGCGTCGCGGAGCGCGCTCAGGCCGCGTCAGCCCCGGGCTTTGGGGCTGGGGTGGCCGGAGTCGCTCCGCCTAGCCCGTTGCGCCACCGCCCACACACATATATATAGAAAGGAAACATCATGCCAAAAGCCAAAACGCGCTACGTGTGCCAGAACTGCGGCTATGTCTCGGCGACTTACCTCGGTCGCTGCCCGAATTGCGGCGGCTGGAACACGCTGGTCGAAGAAGTCGAAACCGCCACGGTCGCCGTGGCGCATCGCCAAACTGCTGCGCCAACCACCACGAGCACCGGCGATCGCGTCCGGCCGCAACATATGAACACCGTCAGTGTGCAAAAAGAAACGCGCGTGAAAACCAGCCTCGATGAACTCAACCGGGTGCTCGGCGGCGGCGTCGTGCCGGGTTCGTTGATTTTAATCGGCGGCGACCCGGGCATCGGCAAGTCGACGCTGTTGCTGCAGGTTTCCGGGCAGCTGGCCGATCACGGCAAGGTGCTGTACGTGTCCGGTGAAGAAAGTGCCAGCCAAATCAAGATGCGCGCCGATCGCCTCGGCGTCGGCGATTCGGGGATGTATTTGTACCCGGAAACCGACATGCCCAGCATCCAGCAGGCCATCGACGACATGCACCCGGATTATGTGGTCATCGATTCCGTGCAGACGATGAACGTGCCGGACATGAACTCTGCGGTCGGCAGCGTCGGTCAGATTCGCGAGGTCACCGCCGAGCTGATGCGAATCGCTAAGACGAATACCATTACGATTTTTATCGTCGGGCATGTCACGAAGGAAGGTGCCATCGCCGGGCCGAAGATTCTCGAGCACATGGTGGACACGGTGTTGTACTTTGAAGGCGACATGCACCACACCTTCCGGATTCTGCGCTCGGTGAAAAATCGCTTCGGGCCGACCAACGAAATCGGCATTTTTGAAATGCACCAAACCGGGCTCGAGGAAGTCGCCAATCCTAGCGAGTTGTTCCTCGATGAGCGGTTGGCCGGCGCCAGCGGTAGCGCGGTGGTCGTGTCGATGGAAGGCACGCGACCGATTCTCGTGGAGATTCAGGCGCTGATGACGCCGACGCAATACGGCAACGCCAAGCGCACCAGTAGCGGCATCGACCACAACCGCGTCAGCTTGCTAATCGCGGTGCTGGAAAAACGCGCCAACTTAATGCTGCAAAATCAAGACGCGTACCTCAAGGCCACCGGCGGCGTGCGGCTAGACGAGCCGGCCATCGATTTGGCCATTGCGATGGCCATCGCCAGCTCGTATCGCGACACCGAGATTCCCCCGACGGATTGTTTTGTCGGTGAAATCGGGTTGACCGGCGAGGTGCGGCGCGTCAATCGTATCGAGGACCGCATCAAGGAAGCCGCCAAGCTGGGCTTTAAGCGGATTTACGTGCCGAAGAATAACCTGCAGGGCTGGACCAGTCATGCTAAGATTGAGGTGGTTGGGGTCAGCAGCATCGCTGAGGCCTTGACGCGCGTCTTTAATTAGAAAGGAGGGACACTATGCAAAAACGAGTGATTTTATTGATTTTCGCTTTTATCGGCATCGGGTTCGGGCTCGGCGCCATGCCTGCGCTGTGGGATTTGTTGAACATGAGCGGCATCGCCTGGCTGAACAATCCGCTGGTCGATGGCCTGATTGGCGTCGTGATTTTCCTGGCGTTGGCGGAGCTGGCTGCCGGCTGGATCATGGCCCGGTTAAAACAAGCGGAAACTTTTTTAACCAATCAATCGCCGAGTTATTTGCTGTTCGGTAGTCTCGCGACCATCATTGGCTTATTGTTAGCTGCCATTATTTCGATTCCACTGTATAATTTTCCGCGGCCGTGGAGTCCGTTGCTACCGATTATTCTCATGATTTTGTTTGGCTACCTTGGCTTTCGCGTCGGCACCACGCGGCGCGACGAGTGGCGCAAGCTGCTGGGGGCCCGCACCAAAAGCAAGGAGGTCCCGGTGGCCGGGGACATGTTGGAGCGGCGCGCTGATGATAATTTCCGCAAGTACAAGCTGC
The DNA here is from genome assembly GCF_001434705.1 of Lacticaseibacillus nasuensis JCM 17158. GTDB lineage: Bacteria > Bacillota > Bacilli > Lactobacillales > Lactobacillaceae > Lacticaseibacillus > Lacticaseibacillus nasuensis. The sequence goes on along the minus strand of NZ_AZDJ01000030.1, from coordinate 306,760 downwards.
TCGACACCTCCGTCATCATCGACGGGCGGGTGCAGGCCATCGCCAAAACGGGCTTCATCGAAGGGACGCTGATGGTGCCGACGTTTGTCGTGCACGAGCTGCAGCTGATTTCCGATTCGGCCGACGCCTTGAAGCGCGGGCGCGGCCGGCGCGGGCTGGATATTTTGAACGCCATGAAGGAAGACCCGGAGATCCAAGTCGAAATGTACGACGGGGACTTCGAGGACATGACCGAAGTCGACAGCAAGCTCTTGAAGTTGGCCAAGCTGCTCGACGCTACCGTCATGACCAATGACTATAACCTCAACAAGGTCGCCCAGTTTCAAAACGTGCCGGTGCTAAACATTAACGAGCTGGCCAACGCGCTAAAGCCGGAGGTCTTGCCTGGCGAAGGCATGACCGTCACCGTGATCAAGGCCGGCACCGAGCGGCAGCAAGGCGTCGCATACTTGGAAGACGGGACCATGGTCGTCGTCGAAGAAGGCCAGTTTTACATGAACCAGCCGCTGCAGGTCGTGGTGACAAGTGCCTTGCAAACAGCGGCGGGCCGGATGATCTTTGCCAAGCCGGCGCACCAAACGCGGTCGCTGCGCGAGAAGCCTGAGCCGACCGGCAAGGAATCGGCCGCGCCAAAGGGCAATGCTTCTGGCAACAAGCCGCGAGGAAAACGTAAATAATTTTTTGGATCGAGATTGGCGCCGGCGAAGGTCGGCGCTTTTTGTGTGGACCGGGGATGTGACGCGTGACGCGTCAGATCGGGGGTTAGTTGCTAGATTGTGATAATTTTGCGGCGGTGATCCACACCTCCTGGGGATGATCCGTTGGGAAGTATACCGAGATGTGACGCGTTGTGCGTCAGATTGAGGATAAGGAGGAAAGCACGCACACGAGTTGTGGATGATTCATGGCTTACGCCTAGCAACTAGGGAGAATGGTGAGGCGATTTTTGCCAGAATCTGACGCGTCGTGCGTCAAATCCGGGGAAATGGTCGCACTGCAACGTTGGGCGGGTGATGCCGATTGGAAACATTGCTTACTGGTGTATGGGTAGCGATGGCGGGATCCACAAGGAGACAAAAAAGGCGTTGATTGGAAGGCCCCAACCAACGCCGTAACTTGTTGCCAATCTTTGGTTAAGCGCGGGAGTAACTTGTCCACAACGCGAGGACCACCGTGACAATGGCCAAACCGCTAAAGCTCGGGCCAACCTGGTCAATTGCGTAACCGGCGATAACAAGTAGCACCAGTAGCAAGGACGAGATTTGAAGCGACCGGCGGCGGTTAAAGATGCCGAGGCTAACCACGCCCAGCAGCAAGAGGCCAATCAGTGTATTGATCACGTAAAGCCCTTTGGCGCCCGTCACAAATTCTACACTGGTCACGGCATCAAACCCAAAGGCGCTGATGACACCGTTGAGGAAAAAGATTAAGGCCGTGCCGATACCGAGAATTGAATAAAGGACCTTGAGCACAATGGTCATGCGTGGATTTAGTCGCATTTATCACACCCTGATCCGTCCGCGACTTTTGTCAGTCCGCGGGCAGGTACGCCTTTCATTATTGTTGAACTCGGTGCTAGTCTCTCATGGATAAAATACAAAAGCAAATCAAGTTAAGCCGCGATGATTCAGTGGTTACCCACAGATACTGGCAAGTGGCGGAGGAAAATTGGGACAAGTCCGACGCGTCACGCGTCGGATTGGGGATAACTGCGAAGGAGGTCAAGCAATTTCGGTAGGCTTTACTGGACACTCACAACAACTGAGGATAACTATGAGGAGAATTTGCCAGAATGTGACGCGTCACGCGTCACATCGAGGACAAGTCTCGAGTTCGGAAGCAAATTGTGTGCTGTCATCATAGTTAGGTTACGGGGGGGAAAAAAACTGAAGCTGCCACCTCAGCGATCTGACGCTTCACGCGTCGGATTGGGGATAAGTGGGAAGTAGGTCAAGCAATTTCGGCAGGCTTTACCGGATACGCACAACTACTGGGGAAAACTGTGGCGGAGAATCTGCCGGAATGTGACGCGTCACGCGTCAGATTGGGGATAAGTGGGAAGCAGGTCAAGCAATTCGGCAGGCTTTACCGGATACGCACAACTACTGGGGACAACTGTGGCGGAGAATCTGCAGGAATGTGACGCGTTACGCGTCAGATTGGGGATAAGTGGGAAGCAGGTCAAGCAATTTCGGCAGGCTTTCCCGGCTACGCACAACGACTGGGGACAACTGTGGTGGAGAATCTGCCGGAATGTGACGCGTCACGCGTCACATCGAAGACCAGCCCCAACTTCGGAAGCAAAGTGTGCCCTGTCATCACGGTTAAGTCGCGTTCACTGGGGATAACTGAAGCACGCCGTCATCGCGATCTGACGCATCACGCGTCACATCTCACTTCGGCATCAAAATAGTTGCCGAATACCGCTTTCGTGCGTATGCTTGGGCCAGCTTTTTCGCAGAAAGGAGCACGCCATGTTAGCCAAGGAAGCGCAGCGCAAGCGGCGGCAGGCAATGCGGCAAGCCGCCCGCCAATTATTGCTCACTGAGCCCTATGATGCGGTCACTTACACGGCGATTGCCGAGGCGGCTGGCTTTACCCGCAACAGCGCACCGCACATTTATTCCAGCAAGGCCGAGTTATTTGCCGCGTTGTATCGCCACGAATACGATCGGTGGGCGACCGCATTCGTGGCCATGGTGACCGATTCCACGCAAGCGCCAGCGGCGTGGTTGCAGGATTCGTTGAAGCACGATGGGGTGTTATTCCGGTTGGCACCGCTGCTCGAACCCCTGGTGTTGGCCGAGCTGCGGGTGCCGGTGGTGGCGAGTTTTCGCCAGTACCGGTTTCAATTGGAGCGCAAGTTGAGTGCGCGGTTGGACGATCTGCGAGACAAAACGGTGCAAGGCGCCGGCGCCCAGTTGATTACGCACACCTTGTGGACGTTGAGCTGGATTTACCAACGGCGCCACGGCACGGCGGCCGAGGCCAACGCCGCCGCGGTCGCCCGCCAATATGAGCTGGCTCTGCGCCGCGTGGTGGCAGAAATTACCAAAATTCGCCCGCCGCGGTAACGAAGAATCGCACCAGCCAGTCGGGTTTTCTGTGGTATTATGTGGCCAGCCAATCTCATGACCAAAGGAGCAGTCAATGCCGCAATCAACGCCACCCACCACCGAAGCGTTAGTCACCATGTTAAGACGTCGCCTGCGCGACCCGCGGGTATTTCGCTATTTGGTGCGCAACACCGATACCAAGCGCGTGGCGGTCGCCATCAACCTTGTGTTATGGCTCATTGTGGCCATTGTTTTTACCGTGAGTGCCCCCGATACGATGTATTTGCGATCGCCTGCCGAGTCGCTATTTGCAGTTGTGTGCTGGTTGGTCGTGGCCGGCTCCTTGGTGGCCGAAGCGTGGTGGGCGCTTACCGCGCGCCACGACTTTCAGGCGTTTTTCGCGCAGGTCAGCGCGCACCCAGAAGAGATTCATGTGGCGCAAACGCTGCGCATCAACTCGCGCTTTGTGATGGTGTATTGCCAGCCTGCAGGCGCTCAGCCGGTGGCAGACGTGCTGGCCGGCTTGGGCGGCGACGACTTGCGCAATTGGCAGATTTATAGCCTCAGCGGGCCCAACGACCGCGACTATGATGGGCAGCAAACGACGCCGATGATCAACGAAAAGCGGATGCGGGAGTTGCTCACGGCGCGCGTGCCGATTACGGTGCTCGATTTCATGCCGATGTCCCCAAAAGACCACGTAAATTTCCTGTGGCCGACAGCAGATGCTGGTGATTGCGTCGTGCTCGTCGGGCCGGCGGGGACGAAGCGTTACGTGATGAATAAGCCTATAACTACGCTTGCCTTGGTGCGGTAATCGCCGGTCGGCCTGCGCAAAAGTGAGTCGGCCATCAGGACTGAATGACCGGGGATGCATTAACCGAGTCAGAAGCATTTGCCGCTTTTGGCTCGGTTTTTGGTGCCAACGCAATCACGCGGTCATAGCGGTTGATGAGGTCAGACGAGACATGATGTTCAACCTCAATCAAGGTTCCGGGAAAGGCTAAGAACAAGTCAGCAAGTTTCGTTGCACTGGCCGCATCGAGACCACTTAGCCCCTCATCAACGAGTAACACCTGTCGCTTAGCAAGAATCGCCCTGGCGACTTCCAGTCGCTTAAGTTCCCCGCCGGAAAGCGGGCGCTGAGTTGTGCCAAGGGTGAGATTCAAATGCGTTTGAAATCTGGCCAATCCGACCGCGGTCAAGGCATCAATCAGCTCACGATCGGTGATGGGGCGGCCAAGTGCCAAGTTAAATCGGAGGCTCGCATGGAATAGAAACGGGGATTGCGCGACCACAGCAACGTGCTGCTGCCAATTCGGGAGACCAAAGGCCAATTCGCCGCCAAGGCTGGGCAACACGCCTGCCAGTGTTGCCAGCAGAGTTGATTTGCCACTGCCGGAGGCGCCGCGGATTAACACGCGTTCACCCGAATGAATCGTAAAGGTGAGTGGAGTGGTTAAGGGCTGATTATAGCCAAATTCAACTTGGCTGAATTGAATGAGCGCAGCATCGGTGGTGCGCGCAATTGTTGGCGGTAGGGTGTTAGACGGTGCCTGCATGATTTGCATAAGCAGTGGCTTGGCCGCAAGCAATTGATTGGTGTATTGCACAATGCTGATGAGCGGTGACGTCACGCGATCGGCGGCGGAATTCAGCGTTAACAAGCCACCAATAGTCAAGTGGCCCTGCATGATGAACCAGGCTCCGATTGCGAGGGGCAGAATAAATGTGAGTGAGTACAGCAGTGAGACCAGGTTACCTGCCATTGATTGGTGAAGATTCATTTTAAAATATTCGCGTTCGGTGTGTGCAAGTTGGGTGGATAGCCGACTGAGCAGAGGTTGCTCTAGTTGGTAAGTATGCGCTAGTGGTCTGGCTGCAAGGGTTTCTTCAAGTAGATCGGTGTATTGCTGGTTGGCAGTCTGCCAATCGCTGGTACTGCGCTGTAACCAGTTGGTTGTCAGGTGAGGAATCATCCCCGGCACCAGTCCTAAGGCGACAAATAGCAGTCCCAACTGCCAATTGCTGCCAAGGATGAAGGCCAATGTCAAGCCGCCTTGTAACAGACAATACAGAATCATTGCTAACGAGTCGGTGACGCCGGTTTCGATTTGTTTGACCTCGTTAAAAATCATCGCGGTGAAGTGGGGGGTGCCGACTGCAGTTTGGGCAGGCGCATAGGCGGTGGCCGCGATGCGTTGGCGCAAGTCGAAGTTGATGGCTTGACGCAGTTGCCCGCGAGTATAAGCAAAACCAAGACTACCGGCGACAATCACCAGCGTTGCCAGCCCCCAACCGCCGAGTAACGTTAGGCCAAATGAAAGCTTGCGCGCCACCATGGCATCGGTAAAATGGCCAATCACGTAAGGTTGAACGATACCATCAAGGCTAGTGATGGCACCGGTTGCGAGTAGCCCAATCAGCAGTTTGAGATGCGGGCCATAGAGTTGACGGATTTGAGTAAGCATCAGTCAGTCCCCCTTTTCGTCTTCACGATAAGCGGTTAAACTAAGAGCGGAAGGGGAGGTGACACAAGTGGCACATGAGATTGGCGAGGTGCTCAGACAACTGCGCAGGGTCAGGGGCTTAACGCAAGCCGAATTGTATACTGGAGTGCTTTCGGCGAGGCAGGCCATTCGCGTTGAAAATGGCACCAGCGAGTTAAAAGCACGGGATCTGATTCCAATCTTGGCCAGACTGGGGCTGACGCCAAATGAGTTTCAAGCCCAATTGTCCAATAATCTGTCCTTCAAGCCGTTAACGGCTCCAGAAATTCTGGCTGGCCAAGCGGTCTTGCGCAAATTGAGCCGCTGGGTGGATTGGGCGCTGACATCTGCAGAAATCGCTGCGCTGAAGCATTACGCCCTTGCCGCTTCAGCATTGTCGATTCAGGAAATCTTGCAGATGCAGCTGGCCAGCACTCGTCTTGATCCGGTTTCTGGTGCGATCGTACGCAAGCGCTTAGTGCGGGATCTCCAGGTTTATCAGGATGCGCCAGGCTATCGCGAGGCTATGTTCAGCCTGATCACCAATAATGCCTACAGTGAAGCCTTTGCCGGTCATGTGGTTGCGGCCAAAGCCGCTTTTGATCAGGCCCATCAGTATGTTCACGACGGCTATGCCGCGTTACAGTTGGTGTTTAACCAAGCCTTGTTAGCCGACTCACCAGCGGGGGCGTTGTATCAAGAGACTGAGCCGTTTGTTTTTGGTGTATGGCGGCTGGGTGAACGCCACTTGGCAGATGGGTTGATTGACAATCGCCGCCATATTTTGATGGGAAGAAAAATTCATCCACGATGGTTGCCTGAAGAAATTGGTGCATTGGCGCGGCTGAACGCCTCTGCACCGCCGGCAGCTTTGCCGGAGGCCGGCCTCGACTGGGCGAGTTTCCCGGGACTGCGGGAGGCATTGGGCACGCATTCGTTAACTGATTACCTGCAAGCCGAGCCAAAGCTGGGATAACCATGAAGACTCGTTGTCTCGATGTAGCGAGTGGAGCGGGTTTTGCTTAGCGGCCGGCGTCGCAACTGGGCTTTTTTTATGCTAAACTAGCCACTGTATGCATTAATTCAATATGGAGGCGTCAAGATTGACAGAGCGACCAATTCGGGTGCGGTATGCACCAAGTCCTACGGGGCATTTACACATCGGCAACGCGCGGACGGCATTATTTAACTACCTGTTCGCCCGCCACAACAACGGGACCATGGTGTTGCGCATTGAAGACACGGATACTAAGCGCAACATCGCCGATGGGGAAAAGAGTCAAATCGAAAACCTGCACTGGCTGGGCATCGATTGGGATGAAGGTCCAGACAAGGGCGGCGACTTCGGTCCGTACCGTCAGTCGGAACGCCGCGAGATTTATGACAAATATATTCAGCAGCTGGTGGCGGAAGGCAAGGCCTACGAGTCTTACAAAACCGAAGAGGAACTCGAAGCCGATCGCGCCGCGCAAAAAGCTAACCACGAAATGCCACATTATGTTTATGAATATGAAGGCATGAGTGAGGAGCAGAAGCAGGCCAAAATCGCTGAGGCCAAGGCCAAGGGGTTGGAGCCGGTCATTCGCTTCCACATTCCTACGGACAAAACTTACGAGTGGAACGACATCGTCAAGGGTGACATCAGCATCGAAGGCAACACGATTGGCGGCGACTTCGTCATCATGAAGCGCGACGGCATGCCGACCTACAACTTTGCCGTGGTCATCGATGACCACTTGATGGAAATCACCCACGTGCTGCGCGGGGATGACCACATCGCCAACACCCCGAAGCAAATGGCGATTTACGAAGCGCTCGGCTGGGAGCCACCGGTGTTCGGCCACATGACGCTGATCATCAACGGCGCCACGGGCAAGAAGCTGTCCAAGCGCGACGAGTCCGTCTTGCAGTTCATCGAGCAATACCGCGAGTTGGGCTACCTGCCAAACGCGATGTTCAACTTCATCACCTTGCTCGGCTGGTCGCCGAAGGGTGAAGACGAAATTTTCACGAAAAAAGAATTCATCAAACTCTTCGACGAGCATCGCCTCAGCAAGTCGCCGGCGCGCTTCGACCAAAAGAAGCTCGAGTGGGTCAACAACCAATACGTCAAGCAAAGCGATCCGAACTTGCTGACGGCGCTGGCGCTGGACAACCTGATCGAAGCCGGCCGCATCCCGGCCGATCCGGATCCGAAGACCGTGGAATGGGCGCGGCAAATGATTTCGCTGTACATTCCGCAAATGAGTTACACGGCGCAAATCACCGACCTGTCGAGCATTTTCTTCGACAAGCGGGCAGACATCACCGATGCCGAGCGCGCCGAGTTGGTCGACGACAACGCCAAAACGGTGATCGACGCGGTGGCCAAGAACCTTGCCGCCTTGCCAACCTGGTCGGCGTACTTCATCAACCAAGCCGTATACCAGGTGCGTGTGGCGACCGGCGTCAAGGGCCGCAAGCTCTACATGCCGATTCGCATCGCCGCGACCTTGCACATGCACGGGCCACAGCTGGCGGAAACGATGGAATTAATTGGGCGTGACGAGGTCATGGCCAACATCAAAAAGGTCCAAGCCGGACTGTAATGCTTGCCCACAAGGGACGATGGCTCAGTCATCGTCCCTTTGCGTTGCCCGGTTTTTAGGCGGAACAATTGCTCGGGGGAATGTGCCTGCCACGCGTAATCTCCTGATGTGGTAATCACCAGGGAAAACTCGTAAAATGGAATGATGACTAGTTGGCGGGGGCGGGCAGCTTAATCGTGCTCGCCGGGGCAAGGGGTTGCACACAAGTCCACCTGGCACTCGAAGCGCAAAAACCGCGCTTCAAGCACCAGGCGGCGCTTGTGCTCCACCCCTTACCCGCCCCGGCTCACAACTTAATCGTGCTCGCCGGGGCAAGAAGCTGCACGTAGGACCACCTAGCACTCGAAAGGCAAAACCCGCCTTTCAAGCACTAGGCGGCGCCTACGCTCCGCTTCTTACCCGCCCCGGCTCGCAACTTGTAATCAATAGGAGGCATCAGTGATGGATTCTCAGGCGACGACGATTCTCAAGGAGAAATTCGGTTATGATGACTTTCGTCCCGGGCAGGCGAAGGCGATTGACCGTGTCTTAAACGGCGAGAATACGTTGGTGCTGATGCCCACTGGCGGCGGCAAGTCGCTGTGTTATCAGGTGCCGGCGCTGTTGTTGCCTGGCGTGACGGTAGTGGTGTCGCCGCTAATTGCCTTAATGAAGGATCAAGTCGATGCGCTGAATGAAAATGGCATCGCCGCGACGTTTATCAATAGTACAATCACGTATCAAGAAATGGCGCACCGCCTCGATATGGCCGCTGCCGGTGAGGTGAAGTTGCTGTACCTGGCACCGGAGCGCCTCGATAATCCGGAATTCGTTCAACAACTCGGTGAGCTGAACATTTCGTTGCTGGCCATCGATGAGGCGCACTGTATCTCGCAGTGGGGCCACGATTTTCGGCCGAGCTATCTGAATCTGCAAACCATCGCCGGCCAGCTGCCGAGCCACCCGGCGGTGATTGCCTTGACCGCCACGGCGACGAGCCGCGTGGCCGATGATATTTGTGCGCGGCTGGCGATTCCCGACGCCGGCGTGGTCAGCACCGGCTTTGCCCGTAGCAATCTGAGCTTTCAGGTCGTGCGTGACCAAGACAAGGACACGTATTTGCTGGAGTACCTCAAGCTCAATCCCGATCATAGCGGCATTATTTATTGCAGCACCCGCAAGGAAGTCGAGCGCCTGGCGAATTTGCTGGCGAAGCACCACTATACCGTGGCCCATTACCACGGCGGGATGAGCGACGCCGAACGCGCGGCCAACCAAGAAGATTTTCTTTTCGACCGCAAGCCAATCATGGTGGCCACCAACGCGTTTGGCATGGGCATCGACAAAAGTAACGTGCGCTTCGTGATTCACGCCCAGGCCCCCGGCGACCTCGAGTCCTATTACCAAGAGGCGGGCCGTGCCGGCCGTGACGGCCTGGACTCCGACGCGATCTTGCTGTTTGCGCCGAAGGACCTGCAGATCCAGCGCTTTTTCATCGACCAAAGCGACGGGGACGACGATTACCGGCAAAAACAATACAGCAAGCTGGAGACGATGCGCCAATACGGCAACACCGGCGAATGCTTGCAGCAATTCATTCTGCGTTACTTCGGTGAGGCCAGCCAGCCCTGCGGCCGCTGCAGCAATTGCCGCGATACGCGCGAATACGTCGACGTCACGGAATCGGCGCAGAAGGTCTTGTCTTGCGTCGTGCGCATGCGCAGCCGCTTCGGCAAGGGCGTGGTCGCCAGCGTCTTGGCCGGCGCCAATAACGAGCGCATCCGCCAGTCGCACCTGGCCGACTTACCGACGTATGGCTTGTTAAGCAGTTGGCGGCAAAAAGACATCACCGGCTTCATCGACTTTCTCACCGCGGCCGGCTATTTGCAGCCAGCTGCCGGGCAATACCCGACGCTGCACGTGACGGCCACCGGCGCGGCGGTGTTGCGCGGCGAAGCCAGCGTCCGGCGCAAGCAGGCGGCCAAGGCGCGGCAAAGTCTGCCGGTGGACGACGGCTTGTTCCAGCAGTTGCGCGAATTGCGCACCAACTTGGCCGAGAAGCAGGGCCTGCCGCCATACATGATTTTCTCGGACCAGACGTTGCGCGACCTGGCCAGCTCCAAGCCGACGGACCGCGTGGCGATGCTGGCGGTCAAAGGCATTGGCCAAAACAAGCTAGACAAGTACGGCGACGAGTTTCTTGCCGTGTTGAACGCGGCAGGTTAGCGTTTCGCCGCGTTATCGCGTATCATGAACATATTGATGACCACGGTTCAATAAAGGACGATAAATGCTCACACTATACAATACTTTGACCCGCCAAAAAGAGGTCTTTAAGCCGATCGTGCCCGGTGAAATCCACATGTATGTCTGCGGCCCGACGGTGTATAACTACATTCATATCGGCAATGGCCGCAGCGCGATTGCCTTCGACACGATTCGCCGTTACTTCGAGTACCGCGGCTACAAGGTCGACTATGTCTCAAACTTCACCGACGTCGACGACAAGATTATCAAGGCCGCCCATGAATCTGGCGAGGCGCCACTTGAGCTCGCCCAGCGCTTCATCGACGCGTTCCTGGCAGACACCGCCGCCATCGGCATTGAGCCGGCCACGGTCAACCCCCGCGCCAGCCAAATGATTCCCGAAATCATCGACTTCGTGCAGGTGTTGGTCGCTAAGGGTTACGCGTATGCGGCTGCCGGCGACGTGTATTTTCGCGCGCGCAAGGCCAAGAATTACGGCGCACTGGCCAACAAGCACATCGACGAGCTGGAGCAAGGCGCCAGCCAGCACGTCACCGAAGCGGAAACCGCCCGCAAGGAAGATCCCATCGATTTTGCCTTGTGGAAGGCGGCCAAGCCCGGCGAAATCAGCTGGGATTCGCCGTGGGGCGCCGGCCGGCCGGGGTGGCACATTGAATGCTCCGTGATGAGCACGCATTACCTCGGCGACACCATCGACATTCACGGCGGCGGCGCGGACCTCGAGTTCCCGCACCACGAGAACGAAATCGCGCAAAGCGAGGCCAAAACCGGCAAGCATTTTGTCAACTACTGGCTGCACAACGGCTTCGTCACGGTCGGCGACAACGACGAGAAAATGAGTAAGAGTCTCGGCAACTTCGTCACGGTGCACGATTTATTGAAGACCGTCGATCCGATGGTGTTGCGCTTCTTCATGGCCAGCGTCCAATACCGCAAGCCGATTCGCTACGCGCAAAGCGGGCTGGATGACGCCGCGCGCAGCCTCGAGCGCCTGCAAACGGCCTACACCAACGCCGGCTTCCGCCTGCAGTCGGCCGAACCGGGCACTGACGCCGCCATCACCACGCAGCTGGCTCAGCTGAAAGACCGCTTCATCGCCGCGATGGATGATGACATCAACGTCGCCAACGGCCTCACCGTCGTCTACGACCTCAGCAAGCTGATCAACGATTACATCGCCGGCGACACCGTGCACGCCGATTCCCTGCAAGCCATGATGACCACCTTGCATGATTGGGTGCAAATTTTCGGCGTACCGCTGCAAGGCGCCGGCTTGCTGGCCGCCGACATCGAGGACCTGATTGCCAAGCGCAACGCCGCGCGCGCCGCGAAGGATTTCGCCACCAGCGACGCGATTCGCGATCAACTCGCCGCTCAAGGCATCACATTGGAAGACACGCCACAAGGAACGAGGTGGAAGCGTGCAGACTGATCCGCAACAATTGAACGGCATCGCCTTGGCCTACCTGGGCGACGCCGTGTATGAAGTCTTTATCCGCGAGCACTTGTTGGCGCGCGGCCTCGTGCGCCCGGCGCAGCTGCAAAAAGCCGCCACCGCTTTTGTTTCCGCCAAGGCGCAAGCCGCCTTGATCTCGGGGATGGAAGCCGCGGCCTTGCTGACGGACACCGAGTGGGACTATTACCGGCGCGGGCGCAACGCGAAAAGTTACACCCACGCCAAGCACACCGACGTCGTGACCTACCGCGTGTCCACCGGCTTCGAGGCGCTGTTCGGCTACTTGAAACTGGCTGGCAATACCGCCCGCGTGGCGGAGTTGGCCGCCTGGTGCATCGCGTATGTCGAGGAAGGAAAAACTGGCCATGGCCAAACAATCAAAGCTCAATAATCGCCGCGGCAAACCCGCGGATGCGCGCCGTCTGCAGCCAACCAAGCGCGTGAAGTCGACGGCCCCAACCGACCGCCGCAGCGCGCCGACCGATGATGAACATGCCGACGAATTCGTTTTCGGCCGGCACGCGGTGGCAGAGGCGTTGCGCGAAGAAGGCGCCAGCACCATCAACAAGCTGTTCGTCCAAAGCGGCCTGACCAGCGAACCCGTCGAAGCAATTCTGGCCAGCGCGAAGAAAAAGAAAATTCTCGTTTCTAGCGTGCCGAAAACCAAGCTCGATTTACTCAGCGACGGCGGCAACCACCAAGGCGTCCTCGTGGCGATGGCCCCGTATGCCTACGCGACGATCGACGACTTGTTTGCTAACGCCGAAGCGGCCGGCCAGGACCCGTTTTTCCTGGTACTCGACAACCTCGAGGATCCGCACAACCTGGGCTCCATTCTGCGGACTGCCGATGCGGTGGGCGTACACGGCATCATCATTCCCAAGCATCGCGCGGTGGGGCTGACCGGGACGGTGGCGAAGCTGTCCACCGGTGCCATTGAGCACGTGCCCGTGGCCCGGGTGACTAACCTCACCAGCACCATCAAATTGCTGAAGGACCGCGGCATGTGGGTCTTCGGCACGGCAATGAACGGGCAGGATTTTCGCCAGTGGGATGCCCACGGCGCCGTGGCGTTGGTCATCGGCAACGAAGGCAAGGGCATTAGCCCCGGCGTCGCCAAGCAAATGGATGCGACTTTAACCATTCCGATGGTCGGCCATGTCCAAAGCCTGAACGCCAGCGTCGCCGCCGGAATTTTAATGTATCAGGCCTTCACTAGCCGCGAGGCAGTCAAATGAGGCGGCACATCTTAATTGTCGATGCGTATAACGTCATCGGCAACTGGCCGGAACTGGCCAAGCTGAAGGCGGCCGGGCACCTCGATGCCGCGCGGGACAGCCTCTTGCGCACGCTGGCGGAGTACCGCGCCCACGAGCAGGCCGACATGATTGTCGTGTTCGACGCGATGTATGTGCCGGGCATTACGCAAAAATACGACCAATGGGACATGCGCATCGTCTGGACCCAGCAGGACCAAACCGCCGACAGTTACATCGAGCGCCTGGCGCAGGAGTACAACACGCCGCTGAATCAACTGACGGTGGTGACCAGCGACCAAGCCGAGCAGTGGACCGTGTTTTCCCGCGGGGCGTTGCGGATTTCTAGCCGCGAGTTCGGCCAGGAGATTCGCCGTTCGCAGCGCGAGTTTGACCGCGACACCCACACGCGGGTGTCCACCCAGCCGACGCGCAATAATCCGTGGGACGACACCCAGCTGCGCCAATTGCGCCGCATCCAGCGGCACTTGACCCGCGGCAACTCGGGGCATCGCCACTGCGAATCGGATCAGCATCAACGTTTGGAGTAAGACCGGCCGCGCCGGTCTTTTTTCGTGGCGCGGGCCCCGGCTTGATGGTGGTTTTCGGCGTCATCACGCGGCAACATGCTATGATGAAATTAACGAACAAAAAGGGGGAATGAAGATGGTCAAAATCACACCAAGCAATGTCAAGAAAGTGCTAGGCGGGGGCGCTAATGTCATCGCGGCATTAGGCACGATTTCTGGCGTGGTGGGCAACCAGGTCAAACAAAGCCTCGAGGATCACCACGAGCACCACAAGGACGACTTTCCGTTGCCGGACCTGCGCGAGGTGCCCCTGGCAGATGCCCAGCAGGTGCTGACCAACAACGAATTACTGTGGTCGCTGCTGCCGGTCGCGCCGGCCATCAAGTACGCCAGCGCTCAACCGAATGTGGTGTTGGCCACCGTGCCGAAACCCCGGGCGAAAATTGCGCCGCAGGGGTTCGTCAAGGTCTACTACGCCACCCCCGAGACCGTCGCCGCCAGCGCCGAGTTGCTGGCGGCCCAAGCCGCCCAGCGCCAAGCGAAAAAAGCCGTGCGGCAGGCGACGACCCACCGCCGCTTGCAAGCCGTGACCACCGGCGTCAAGCAGGTTCCAAAAGGCGCCAAGCGACTCATTGGCAAGGTGCACCTGCGCCGCAGCCAGCCGCAGCCGCCGGATCCAACCTCACCGACTGACGCAAAGCCGAAATGAAGCCACGAAAAAAACGACCAACGCTGCCGAAGCAACGCTGGTCGTTTTCGTTAAGCAAGTTAGATTTCTTCAGGAACCAGCTTAACCGGACGAGTACCCATCCAGCCGCAGATTTCCTTGAAGGTGTCGGTGATCGCTTGCGTACCAGGGGCGAGGAGCTTGCGAGGGTCGTAACCCTTGCCTTCTTGATCCTTGCCGGCGAGGATGTATTCGCGAGTCGCCTTGGCAAAGGCCAGCTGGCATTCCGTGTTGATGTTCAACTTGGAAATACCCATGGAGATGGCCTTTTCAACTTGGTCTTGCGGAATGCCGGAGCCGCCGTGAAGAACCAGTGGCAGGTCAACGGCGTCGGCGATTTCTTGCAGACGGTCGAAGTGCAGGCCCTTCCAGTTGGCTGGGTATTGGCCGTGGATGTTCCCGATGCCGGCAGCTAAGAAGTCGATGCCGGTGGCAGCTAACGTCTTAGCTTCTTCAACGGAGGCTAATTCGCCTTCGCCGACAACACCGTCTTCTTCACCACCGATGGAGCCGACTTCGGCTTCAACGGAAATGCCCTTGCTGTGCGCAAGCTTAACGATTTCCTTGGTCTTCTCAACGTTTTCTTCGAACGGCAAATCATGGCCGTCGAACATCACGGAGTTGTAACCAGCGGCAATCGCTTCCTTCGCTGCTTCAAAGTCACCGTGGTCGAGGTGGATGACTACTGGAACAGTGATGGCCATCGATTTCACAGTTGCTTCGATCAACTGCTTGCACAGTTCATAGCCGCCCATGTACTTTGCAGCGCCCATGGAAGTTTGGATCAAAACAGGAACGTTCAGTTCTTGAGCGCCCTTCAGGATCGCGCGGGTCCATTCGAGGTTGTTGGTGTTGAACGCGCCAATCGCGTAGTGACCCTTGCGAGCAGCTTGAAACAATTCTGTGCCGTGTACTAATGGCATAAGTGTGGTTCCTCCTAAGCAAAACAGATTTTTTACAGTTTTCATTCTACCATACATTTTCCGAAAGGGGATAAGATTTGCGTGAGAACGTCACCGCCGCATCCACGCAGAAACCGGGCTGACGCCACGCCGCGCCGGGCTTGGCGGCGCGGTGAAACCAAAGCGCGGCGCCGCCAAGTTTTGGGTATCGTAACCAACCCTTAATCTGTCGTCAACGCTTGCTATGCTATACTTAAAGATACTAGCCAAGTGCGCGCAAATGGCGGGTTTGCGGCTTGGCATGCGGAGGAAAATATGAACTACGTCATTTCACCCTTGCAGGCACCGACCGATCAGGCGGTGGTCAAACCAAAACAAGACGTGTCGCATTTTCTCGCGGAGATCGGTTTTCGCGAGCTGTTTTTGTCGCGTTACGTCAACTATAACGACGAGAATTGGCGCTCGGAGATTCTCGGCATGATCAGCACCGTGCGCCGCGGCGACGTCGTGATTTACCAGACGCCGACCTACGCGGTGCCGGAAGTCGAAGCGGCGGTGGTGGAGCTGGTGCACAACCAGCAGGCCAAGCTCGTCGCCTTCGTCCACGACGTCGAATACCTGCGCTTCCCGCAGTGGTATGACGCCAGCAACAATTTGCAGTTTCTCAAGTCCTTTGACGCCTTGATCGTCGGCACCAAGGCCATTGCCGAACGCCTGCGCCAAGACGGCGTCGACATTCCCATGATTCCAAGCGGCCCGTGGGCGTACCAGCAGCCGATTGCCTACCGCACGCCGCAGTTTTCCCACACGCTACATTACGCCGGCAACCTGGTGGACTGGAAGGCCGGCTTTTTGCAAAACGTCGACCCGACCTTGCACATCAAGGTTTACGGCTCCGCAGACGGCGAGCCGAACCTGCCGGTGCAACCGGCGGCCAGCGTCGAGCTGTTGGGGTCCTACCATCAAGAGGAGCTGGGGTTAGCCTTAAACGACGGCTTTGGGTTGATTTGGGACGCGGATCGTTACGACCACTTCGCCGATTACAGCAAGCTGTGCATGTCCCACAAGTTCAGCTTGTACCTGTCGTTGGGCCTGCCCATCGTGACTTATGCCGACAGTGCCATCGGCCAGTACGTCAAGGACAACGGGCTCGGGCTGGTGGTCGATTCGCTACAGGCCTTGCCGGCGGCGCTGGCGGCTGTTGATGAGGCCCAATACGCCGCGTTAGTCGATCGCATCAAACCGTTTAGCGACTTGATTCGCCACGGCCGGCACAACCAGCTGGCCGCCTTGCAGGCCGTGTTGGCCGTGTCACACGCCTTACCGTTTTAGTTGGAGGAAACATGCGAACACATTCGGCGCGCCATTATCGGCGCTTAGTCCAAACCATCCAAGCTGAAGCAACGCGGTTCGCCGACCAAACCGACGCCGAGCTGCGCACCGCTAGCGCCACGCTGCGCAACCAGGTGCGCGCCGGCCAGTCGCTGGCCGATTCATTGGTGACCGCCTACGCCTTAGTCGTCGCTGCCGCGCCGCGCGTGTTGCACCAAACGCCGCGCGCCAACCAGATTCTGGCGGCGGTGGCCATGGCCGACGGGCGCATCAGCGACCTCGCCGCCGGGGAAGGCAAGACGTTAGCGGCCACCATGCCGTTGTTTTTGCATGGCCTGGCCGGCAACGGTAACTTCTTGATCACCGCCAGCGACTACTTGGCCGCGCGCGACTTTGCGGCTTTGGGCGACTTGTATCGTTTCTTGGGCCTGTCCGTCGCCTGCGCCGTCAACCGCGCCGGCGGGGTGGACAAGCCGACGATTTACGCCGCGGACATCGTGTACACCACCAACCGCGCGCTGGGTTTCGACTACCTGTTGGACAACCTGGCCAGCGACGCCGCCGACCGCTTCTTGCCGCCGCTGCGGTTTGCCGTGCTCGATGAAGCCGACGCGCTGCTGCTCGACGACGCGCAAACGCCGCTGGTGCTCACCGGCCTGCCGCGGGTGCAGTCTAATTATTACGGCACCGCCAACCGGATGGTGCAGATGCTCGACGAGGGCCTGGACTTCAGCCGCAGCGCCGATCACCGCCGTGTCTGGTTTACGCCCACCGGCATTTTAACGATGCAAAAATTCTTCGGCGTGCCGGATCTGTTAGGCGACCAATGGCGGCCGTTGTATCGCCACTTGGTCTTGGCGCTGCGGGCGCATTACGCCTTTGAGCGCGACCGCGACTACCTGGTGATGGCCGGCGCCGTCGTGTTGATCGACCCGACGACCGGCCGTGAGCTCACCGGCGTGCAGGCGCAAGCCGGCCAGCACCAAGCCATCGAGGCCAAGGAACACCTGCCGTTAACCCCGGAGCTGCGGACGATGGCGGCGGTGACCTACCAGAACCTGTACGGTCAGTTTCACGAATTGGCCGGCATGGCTGGCACCGCCGCGTTAGGCGCGCGAGAGTTGCGCCAGCGCTACGGCCTGCGCGTGTTCCGCGTCCCCACCGCGCAACCCGTACAGCGCAGGACGAATCCGGATCAGCTTTACGTGACCGTGAGCGCGGCAATTGCCGCCGCGGCAGCAACCGTCGCCACCGCCCACGCGCAGCACCGGCCAGTCGTGATCCAAGCCGACTCGCCGGCGCAGGCGCAAACCTTTGCTCAGCAGTTGCTGGATGCTGCGATTCCGCATGTGCTGATTGCCACGCAAGCCGCGGCGCGCGCCGCGGTGCTGCTGAGCGCGGCCGGTCAACCCGATGCGGTGACGGTAGTGACCGGCAGTGCCGGGCGCGGCACCGCAATTCCGTTGGGGCCAGGCGTCGCCGAGCTCGGTGGGGTGCTCTTGATTATTCTGGCCCACCAATCCAGCCTCCGCGCCGACGTCCAGCTGCAGCAATGCGTCGCCCAGAACGGCGAGCCCGGTGAAACCCGGGTGTTTGCCAGCCTCAGCGACCGCGTGATGGTGGCGCAGGCGCCAAAATGGGTGGCGCGCTATGTTGCCACGCACGCCGACGACCAATCCCCGCTACCGGTGCGCGGCCGCTTCAAGCAGGCCTTGCGCCGCGCGCAAGCCAACGCGACGGCCGCCGCGCAGCGTGACCGCTTCAACACCCAGCAATACGGCGACGTCTTGCAGGAGCAGCGCACCGCCGTTTACGCGGCGCGCAACCGGATTTTGCGCCTGAAGACCCTCGATGAGCTGGCCGCCGCCACGAATCGCCGGGTGGCGGCGCATTACGCCGCCACGCACGACGCCGGCGACATGACGGGAATGTTGGATTTCATCTATCAATACATCGACCGCGACTTTGCCGCCGCCACCTTGGACGAGCAAAAAGTCGCCACGCCGGCTGCTACCTTGCAAACGCTGATGAGCGCGCAGCTGGATGAGCAACACGCCAAGTTGCCAGATTCGACGCAGTGGCAGGCCTTCTTGCACATGGCGGTATTAAAGGCGCTAGACGCCGCGTGGATCGACCAGGTGGACGACTTGCAGGCCTTGCAGGCGATGGGCCAAACCCGGCGGCGCGCCGGCCACGACGCGGTGGTGGAGTATCAACAAGCCGCGCGCCGGTCGTTTGCCCGCATGCGCGATTCCATGGCGCTGCAAGTGGCGCGCAACCTCTATTGCTCGGAGCTGGTCGTCGCTGAAGACGGCACCGTCGACGTGCAATTCCCTTGATCCGACAAAAGGAGTGGCCATGAAACATCTCGATTTACTCAAAAAAGCCGGCTTCACCCTGGGTGTTTTGCTGGTGTTCATCCTCGGCCAGCAGCTCGCCGTGCCAGGCGTCGGTCCCGGCGGCACGCACGCCTTGACCGACAGCACGCTGTTGCGGCTGTACAGCCTCACCACCGGCGGGCAAGTGGCGCGGCCGACGTTGTTGTCGCTCGGCTTAGGGCCATTTATGCTGGCGATGCTCAGCTGGCAGGCGTTTGCGGCGATGGACCTGCCGTTTGTCTCGCGCTGGTCCGACCGCCGGCGCGGCCGTATTCAACGCGGCCTCACCACCTTATTCGCCTTGTTGCAGGCCTTGGTCACCGCGTTTTACCTGCGGTTTGACCTGGTGCCGACGCGGCTGTTCGGCGTCAACGTCAGCTTGCCGCTGGTGGTGTTGTTGCTGGTGGCCGGGGGCCTGGTGGTGGCGGCGTTAGCCACGGCCAACATCGGCCACGGCCTCGGCGGCGCGTTGATCCTCATCGTGCCGAATCTGATTTTGAGTCTGCCGCAGGAATTCCGCGCCGGCTTTGGCCGCAGCCTGCAGGACTGGAGCTGGCCGCTGTTTGCCGCCGCCGTGGTGCTTGGGCTGGTCGTCGTGTTGGTCAGCCTGCGCTTTAACCGCGCGGTGTTGCACTTGCCGGTGGAGCGGGCGACGTTATTGTCGACCTATGGCGAATCCGACTTGACCTTGCCGGCGCTTCCTGCCGGCGTGTTGCCGTACCTGTTTGCCGCCGCCTTGCTGGCGACGCCGCGCGAAATTGTCTTGGTGTTCCACCAGGCCAACTCGCCGGTCGGCAGCTTCATCGTCAACCAGCTGACCTTCACGCGCTGGCCGGGCATCGCCTTGTACGCACTGTTGATCATCGGCTTGACCTACCTGTTGGGCCTGATCAGCGTCGCGCCGGATCGCCTGGCCCGCGGCTTGCAGGAGTCCGGGGACTACTTGTTGAATGTGTTCCCAGGCGCCGACACGGAAAAACTCTTGATGCAGCGCTTCAAACAACTGAACTTCGTGGCCACCGGCTGGCTGTTGCTGGTGATGGTCTTGCCACTGGTGGTCGGCATGCTGTGGGCGCCGGCGGCAAACCTGTCGCTGGTGTTCACGAACTTGGCGCTGTTGATCGCCGTGTTCACCAAGGTGGCGGAACAAATCGTGGCCTTGTGGCGGCGCCGGGACTACCGGTTGTTTACCGAATGATTTAGGTTACAGCACGCTGCGCTACGCCGGTTACCCGCCGGTCCTCACGCTTTATTAGACGCGTTCGGACCGGCAACCGGCTAGGCTCAGCGACCCCTGGTCCCCGAGCCCAAGCCCGGCTCACGGCCCAGGCGCGCGCTGCGCTACGCCGGTTACCCGCCGGTCCTCACGCTTTTATATCAAAGGAGTCATTATGCTTACCCTTATGCCTACCGATCAGTTTAATCAACCTGCACGCGACCCGGTCGTGGCGTTGGGGCAGTTGTTCCGGCAAACTGGCGAGCCGTTTAACTTGCTGTTCACCGGGCTGACCCCTGATTTGCGGTACCAACTGGCCGCCGCGGAGCTGTACGAATACGACTGGTGGAATGTTTTCGATGAGATTCAGGGCATTCGCCATCACGTGGGGTTGCCGGCGCAGCTGGCGGATCTCGACGTGCCAGCCGGGGTGACGCCGCTGTATCGCAACCAAGACGTGTATTATTACCGCGCCGGCGAGTTGGTGATGCAGGCGCGCATTGCCTTGGCCGGATACTTGTGGCAGGTGGAGCGCCAGTTGGGCGACGGGCGCTATCAGCTCGACCAATACGACGACCGCGGGTTTGTGACGACGCGGGCGTATTTTCACCATGGCGAGCGGGAAAAGCTCGAGTACTATGACGATTACGGCCGCTTGGTGCTGACCGAAACCGCGGCCGGGGTGGCGGTCAGCGAGGCCCATCATGGTCGCTTTGGCGCGGCGCATTACGCCAACATCGGCGCGGTGGTCAGCGAGTTTTTGGCGCGGCGGAATCTGACGCTTGGTGCGTCAGATCACGTCATCACCGGCCTCACCGGCGCGACGTTGTACCTGCGCGCCACCCAGCCGCTGTTGCACCAAATGATTTTCCTGGTCGACCCGGCGGTGCCGCTGACGCCGACGGATTATGGGCGGCTGACTGCCGGCGACCAGCTGGTGTTTCCAACGTTAGCGGCGCAGACGACGTTCGATGCTGCCTATGCCGACGCCCATCACGGTGCGGCCTGGCCCACTGCGGCGCAAACGGTGATCGCGCCGCGCGCTGCGGCGCCGGTGACGGTGGCCGAGCCGGATGTCGTGCCGCCAAGCATTTATTGGCGCGCCGGCAACTTGCCGGTCGCTGATTGCCTGCTTGTCGCCAAGGCCTTGGTGAAGGTGCTGCAGGCGCAACCGGACCTCGAGTTGACCTTGAGCCTCACCCCGGACCGCGTCGCCGCGTTGCAACAGGCGCTGATGCAGGCCATCGCCGAAACGTTCAAGGTGGATCTCGGCAGCGGTGAGTTTGCGGCGGTCAACGCCTACCTCGAAGCCGCGCATGGCGGCCTCGGCACGGCCGACGCACAAATCGCCGCCTTGCGCGACCAACCGAGCTGGCCGCGCCTGGTGGGCGCCAGCCAAGTGGTCAGCCGGCTGACCTTCGTCACCGACATGGCCGACCGCCGCGCCGCCTTGCAATCCGCGCAGCTGTTACTGGATACCGGCAGCCAACCCAAGCAATCGCTGCAGCTGGCGGCGGTGTCCCTCGGCATTCCGCAGTTGACGCTCGCGCCGAGTGCGTTGGTGCGCGCGACGCAAAATGGCGCGGTGGTGCGCGTCGATACGGTCGGCACGGCCATCACCAACTGGCGGCAGCCTGCCGCCTTGGCCAAGGCGCAAGTCGCCAGCCAAACGCTGGCCGCCGAATATGCGGCCGAACGATTACTCAAGCAATGGAAGGAGCTGACCCAGCATGGCTGAACCCCGGTTAATTATTCACATCGGCGCCCGCCCGCTGGCGTTGACGCTTACCGCCGATTTTCAATACGAATGGGCGGCCAGTGCCAGCGAGAACCTCAGCGAAGGCCCGTTGTTTGTCGGCGACGACTTGAATTGGCCGTTTGCCACCGCCGTATTTTTGCTCGACGACACCAGCCCGTGGCGAGATGCGCCGCAGCGCTTAGCGGCGCTGCCGGCCAACGCAATTCTCGTCGACACCCGCGCCCAGTTTTCTACGGCGGCCAAGGAGGTCTTGGCGCTTAAGGGCGCGCACCGGCTGAACTTCTCCGACGCGGCGGCCCTGGCCAACACGATTGCCATCGGGTTTTGGCCCGGGCAAGACGGCTGGCGGCTGGATCCCGACAGCTTCACCCTGGCGCCAGACTTTACCGGCACGGTAAAAACGATGGGGCACGTGTATCAGGAACTCGCCATCGACGCCCCCGACTGGCAAGTCGTTGCCTACCCGAATTACGCCCAGTGGGTGCCGGCCGGTGAGGAAAAACATGTCCGCGTCGAGTATCAGGTGGCGGGGGCAGCCAGCGTGCGCGTGACGCTGGGCTTGTACCATCCGGACACCAACGCCCACCTCGACGACTTGGTGCTGGAGGCCCCGGCCTTGCGCGGCGGTTTCACCATTCCGGCCAGCGCCACGGGGTGCAACGTGCAGGTGATCGTCGCCGCCAAGGGTCAAGGGCAGTTGCGCCTCGGCGCGATTCACATGCGGCGTTCGCGCGGTGAGTTCGGCGAGTTCATGGTCAACGACCGGCGCCTGGTCGAGCCTAAGGGCATGAACAGCGATTTGTCCGTGTACTTCGACGCCGGCGACATGCAGCCGCCGTTGACGGTGTATTTTTCCGGTTACCGCTCGGCCGAGGGCTTTGAAGGCACCGGCATGATGAAGAGTTTCGGCGCGCCGTTTCTTGTGTTCGCCGATTCCCGGCTGGAAGGCGGCGCGTTTTACCTCGGCAGCGACGCCTTGCAACAAGAAGTGGTCGCCACGATTCGCCAAACCCTGGAGCGCCTGCACTTTAAGCCCAGCGACTTGATCTTGTCGGGCCTGTCGATGGGGACGTTTGGCGCGCTGTATTACGGCGCCAAGCTCAACCCCAGCGCCATCATCGTCGGCAAGCCGCTGGTCAACATCGGCACCGTGGCCGCCGGTGCGCGGCTGATTCGGCCCGCCGAGTTTGCGACGAGTCTGGACATGGTGTTGCTGTACGAAGGCGACGCCGGGCGCGCCGATTCGCTGAACGACCGCTTCTGGCGGGTGTTCAACCGCGGCGATTTTAGCCACACCACCTTTGCCATCGCCTACATGCAAGACGACGACTACGACCCGCAGGCCTATTCGCAGCTGCGCGCCGGGTTACGCGACCGCTTCCCGGCGGCGCGGGTGTTGACCAAGGCCTTGCCGGGGCGGCACAACGATGACACCAACGGCATCGTCAACTGGTTCGTCGCGCAGTACCGGCATTTGTTGGCGCAGCAGTTTGACCGCAAGTTCGAGTAGGAGGCCCACATGTATCTGTATTTATTACATTGGGTTAGCACCCCGCAAACGACCATGCTTTACGGGTCGACGCTGACGCATGCCCCGGATGGCACGGTCAGTTTTAGCAACCGCCGCCAGACGCCTGGTGCGGTGATCCACACTTGGGAAAACCTGCCGGTGGGTGCGCTGCACAAGCCGCACCCGACCTTGCCGTTGCTGCAGCGCGGCCACACCTATGGCTACCAGCTCAACGCTGCCGTGCACCCGGTGGGCACCACCGGCGTCAACATCCAGTTTCTCGACGCGGCCGGGGCCACCGTGGGCGAGGTGCTGCAGCCCGAGCGCAAAGGCGAGTTCACCTTTCCGGAAAATGCTGCGGATTATCGCATCGAGTTGTTGAACATGAACAACGAGCGGCTGAATTTTCGCTCCTTGTACCTGGCCGAGTCGCCGACCTTGGCCAAGCTGATGGTCACCGAGGCCACGGACTTGAACCTCGTCCACGCCCATGACGGCGACCAGCACAGCGCCGCCGTCGACGTCGTGGCCATGCGCCGGCGCGCCATCGCCGAGCCGCTGTGGCTCAGCGGCCAAGCCGACCAGTACTTCCTGCGCTTCACCCACGCCCAGCTCAGCGACCCGGAGTGGCTGGAGTTGTACGCGGAAAAACTGGGTAAGCACTTGCACAAGAAGTTCGGCCGGCGCCAGGTGGACCTCACGCTGCGCGCGGAAACCGCCGAGGCGGAAGGGGCCATTGAGGCCATCGCCAAGGTGTTAGGATAATCGCAAAGGAGTCGTTATGAATTTTTTCGTCAATGCTGCCATGGGGCTGGGCAATTCCGGCGTCGAGCACGCGGAGTTCTACCGCGCCGCCCGCTTTGAGCAAGCCAAGCTACCGTACCGCTTCGTGTTCTTGGATCTGATCAAGGAGCTGCGGGCGGCCACGGCCAAGTGGCAGCTCGCCGATGAGCGCGTGTTAAACCTGTGGGAGTACTGCGTCTTCGGCGGCGACTACCTGACTACCGGCGCGGCGCCCACCCAGGCGGAAACCAGCGACCTGATCATCGACAACACCGACACCCACCGCCTGCGCACCACCGTCACCGACACGGGGATGCGCATCGTTGAGCACCTGGTGAAGTATCCCGACCAGCACCACCCGGACAACCCGGTGTTGCTGGTGGGCACCAGCCGCATCGAGCTGTTCGCCCCGAACGGCGAGCGCAAGGTGATGTTTGAGCTGCTCGACGACGTGAACCGCGGCAGCGTGTTGACGAATATCCACCTGTTTGCCGAGCGCGGCCAGCACCGCTTCTTCCAAAACGCGGTGACGCTTTACCAATACTTCTTCGCCCAGCTGGCCGCGGCGTATCCAGGCCCAAGCAACTGGCTCATCGACCGCGGGGAAAACACCGATGAGGCCTTGGTCAGCGCGCGGCCGGCGAATAGCCACCTGCTTTACATGGTGCACGCTGACCAGCTGGCCGACCGCGACGATGTCCGCTACCCGTTGTGGAATAATCATTACGAATACTTGCTAGACCACCTAACCGAATTCGACCGGGTGGTGGTCGCCACCGAGTTGCAGCGCCAAGACCTGCTGGTGGACTTCCCGACCGCTGGCGCGCGCGTCGTCGCCATTCCCGTCGGCGGCGTCAGCGACGCCGCACCGGCGCCGCGACCGGCGCGTGCGGCAGGGCCGCTGCGCTTGATCACCGCGTCGCGCCTGGCCAGCGAAAAGCACATCGACCTCGCCATTCGCGCCGTGGCCGCCCAGCACGACAGCGGGCAGGCGGTGACGTTTGATATTTATGGGGCCGGCGGCGAGGAAAGCAAGCTGCGAGACTTGATCAAGGAACTGAAGGCAGACGACTACATTCAACTCAAGGGCCTCTCGAACACCTTGGCCACCGTGTACCCGCAATACGATGCCTTTATCTCCGCGTCGTTTTCCGAAGGCTTTGGCCTGACCTACATCGAGGCGCTCAACGCCGGGTTGCCGGTGATTACGCTGAAGGCGCGGTTTGGCGCCTTGGCGTTGATTCAAGACGGGGTCAACGGCTTCTTGCAGGACTTCAAGCGCGACGACGCGGATTACACCGTCGCCCAGCTGCAAGCCGGCCTGACCCGCGCCGCGGCTAGCGACCTAGCCGGCATGGCGACGCGGGCCAGCGTCGCCAATTATCAGGATCACGTGATTGCCGCCAAGTGGAGGACCTTAATCGATGCATTATGAACTCTTGAATACCTTGGCGCCCACCGCCGCGATTTTCCCGGTGGTACAGGCCCGGGCGCAGGCGGTGCACGCCACCTTGATTACACTGGCGGCGACGCCGAATTACGGCGGCTTGCTGCAACAGGTCGGCCTGCCTGGCGTGAACTTATTGGATCGCGCCACCGGCCGCGAATATCACGCCGATCAGTACCGGTTTTTCAACCGGGTGCGGGTGCCGAGCCTGGCCAAAATCGACATGAACGAAAACGGCAGCATCTCCGTGTTGCACCAAGGGGCTGACATCGGGCGCGAGTATTTATTCCCCAATACCCGCCGCGCCGCACAGGATGTGCGCTTCACCAATCCCGACGGCTCGCTTGATTACATCGAGGAATACGCCAGCGACGGCTCGGTGTTTAGCAATTTGTTTTACACCAAGGGCGACATGCAGGAAATGGCGTTTTTCAACGCTGACGAGCAAGTCGTCGTGCGCTACTTCCTGTACCAAGGTGCCGTCAACTTGATCACGTTGGAGGATCCGCAGACCCATGCGGTCACGGCGCGCTACGACACGCTTAACGCCTTCTTGGCCGCGCAGCTGGCCGCGCTGGTGACGCCGCAAGACACCGTGACCATCAACTACCTGGGCATCGAGCTCAGCGTGTTGGTGGGGAGTCAGTCGCACAACCGCTTGGTGCTCAGCGAGCCGCCGCTGACCGACGACGGGGCGGTGCGCGGCAACTTGGCGGCGGTGCTGACTGACACCATCGATTATGTCCAAGAAGTCGTCATGAGCCCCGCGGCGGCGGCGACATTGAAAAACGCCGGCATGCCGATGACCAAGGTGACGGTGCACGCCGAATAAATTTTGGCCCGGGTGCATTGAATCTCACCGGTGGCGGCTTATACTAAACTAGAGACGTTACCGGCACAGGAGGCAAACGATGAGTAAGTTCGACTCGAATGAATACGCACCATCCGCCAAGAATAACAAAAAAGTCGGCTTTGGCCTGTTTCAAGACGACAAGCGCTGGCCGCTAGATGCGACCCAGCCGCTGGACGCCTTGCGCGTGGGCAAAGACGCCGTTTTGGCGACGAAAAGCCGCGTGCGGATTCCAGGCGGGGACGCCGCTTCGAACACCGAAAGTCAACGCCTGGCGCGGTCGCTAAGCGTCAGCGCCAGCTTTGCCGCCAGTGCCAGCCAAGCCGCCACGCAAAGTGTCAGCGCGGCGGTGACCACGACGCCAACTGACCAGCCGGCACCAGCCGCGGCGGCCAGTGGGCTGGCCGAACAACTCGGCCTGCAAGGCACCGCAACGATCACCGGCCAAGCGCTGGTGGTCAAGGCGACGCCAGAAAGTTTGAATACCGCCACGCTTGCCAACCTGGCCAGCTTTATTGTGGCGCAGGATTTAGCCTTGAACCTCACGCTGCCTGATGCGCAAATTACCAGCCGCGGGCAGGAAACCGTCGTCACCTACACCGATACTGCCAACATGGCCCAGCCGATTACCGTCGGCCGGGCCTTTGGTGCGCAAGTGCAGGCCTTAACCGGTGTGCCGCAAGCCGTGACCGCCAAGGCCGCCGTTATCGCCACGCCGACGCCGCATTCTGCCGCGGCTTCGCTTGCGATGACTCGCGCCGAGCGCCGCGCCCAGCGTGACGCCGCGGCTGCCGAACAAGCCGAGCAGGCCAGCGAAACCGCAGCCGCCACCAGTCAAAGCGCAGCGGCCGCACAACAAGCCAGCGCAGAACTGGCGGCTAGCACCGCCGCCGCGCAAGCAGCCGCAACGGCTGCCAGCAATGCCGCCGCGGTGGCCGCCAGCCAACAAGCCGACCTGCGCGCCAGCCTCACCGCCAGCGCGGCTGTGGCGGCCAGTGTGGCGACCAGCGAATCGGCCAGTGCCGTGGCATCAACCGCCGTGGCCGCCTTGCACACCGCCCAGCAGGCGAGTGCTTCTGCTAGCACCAGTGCGGTGACCTCTGTGAGTGTCGCCGACAGTGCGACGGCCGCCGCCTGGTTGTCCGCCCAGCGTTCGGAATCCATCGCCTTACAGGCCGCCAGTTCCACCGATGTGGCCGAATCTGCCGCGGCCAGCACCAGTGCCAGCGCATCTGCGAGTCTTTCGGGTGCGGCCGCCAGCCAGCAAGCCAGCGAGTCCGCCGCCCAAGCGCGGCAAACGGCCGCCAGTCTCAGCCAGGCAGCGTATGTGGCCAGCGTCGAAGCCAGCCACGCCGCGTCGCAATCCGCTGCCCGCGCGTTGAAGACGTCGTTGTTCTTCAGCCAGCTGGATTCGACGGATATCAGCGAATCGGTATCCGAATCCCTGGCGTTTTCTCAGAGTCAAAGCCACAGCGAAAGCCTCAGCGTGAGCCTGGCCACCAGCGTCAGTGCCAGCGCCAGCCTGGCGACCAGCCTGAGTCAATCCGCCAGTGCGTTGTTGAGTGCAAGCAACTCGACGAGCTTCTCGTTGTTGCTGAGTCAAATCGCCAGCGACAGCACGAGCACCAGCCAGTCGACGAGCGGCAGTGTCAGCCACGCTACCTCGACTTCGGCCAGTGCCAGCACGGCTGTCAGCCTGCAAGCCAGCCAGACGCTATCGCTGGTCGGCAGTCAAAGCGGCAGCGCGAGCGCCTCGCAGTCGCTGTCGCTACTCGCCAGTCAGCACACCAGTTTACTTGGCAGCCTCAGCGAATCGACCAGCTTCTCGCTGCGCCTGAGCAATGCCGCCAGCACCCGGCTAAGCACCGCCGCCAGTCAAAGCACCTCGACCAGTGGCAGCTTCAGCGCCAGCGACTCGACGAGTTTGCACACGTCGTTGTCGCAATCGACCTCGACGCAAACCAGCACCAGCCAGTCGACCAGCTTCTCGCTGCTCAATTCGACCAGTGCCAGCACCAGCTTCAGCACCGCATTGAGCCTAAGCACCAGTGGCAGCGCCAGTGCGAGTGCCAGCAACAGTACCAGCATCGCCGTTTCCACAGTGGCCAGCCAGACGCTGAGTCTCAGCGAGTCGCATAGCTTCTCGCTGCTGGTCAGCGAATACCTGAGCAATCAGGCCAGCACCAGCTTGAGTACTTCTGGGAGCGCCAGTGCCGTGACGTCGACCAGCTATTCTGCCAGCTTGAGTGAAAGCACCAGTGGCAGTGCGAGCGCCAGTGCCAGTGTCAGTGCGGCCTTGAGCGCCAGCGCGTCCACCAGCGTCAGCGGCAGTGTCAGTGGGAGTCTCGCCACTAGTTTGAGCCTCAGCGGATCGACTTCGGCGTCGCTGAGCGCTAGCGCCAGTGTCAGTGCCGGCCACAGTTTGAGCCTTAGCACTTCGACTGCCGGCTCGCTGAGTGGCAGCGCCAGCGCCAGCCAGTCGCAGCAACTGAGCCTAAGTGGGTCGGCCAGCGCCAGCACTAGTGGCAGTGCCTCGGCTTCGGCCAGCGCCAGCACGGTGCTGAGTGCGTTGACTTCCGTGTCCACCAGCATGAGCGGGTCGGCTTCGGTCAGCACCAGCGTCGCCTTCAGCCTCGCGGCGAGTCAGTCGGTTTCCCTGAGTGGCTCGGCCAGCGCCAGCACCAGTGTCGCCTGGTCGCAATCCGCCTCGACCAGCCGAAGCGTGGCGTGGTCGCAATCGGCTAGCGCCAGCGCGTCGGATTCGGTCAGTGGCAGCGTCAGCGCCAGCGGCAGTCACAGTCTGGCCCAGTCATTGTCCACCAGCGGCAGCCAATCTGCCGTGGTTTCCGCATCGAGTTCCGTGAGTGGTTCGGTTAGCGCCAGCGCGTCGACCAGCGGTTCCGTGGTGGCCTCGTTGAGCACCAGCGTCAGCGGTTCGGCCAGCGCCAGCGCGTCGACGGCAGTGTCGCTGAGCACCAGCGCCAGTGGCAGTGCGAGCGCCAGTGCCGTGCTTTCGGCATCGGCTTCGCAGTCGCAATTCTTCAGCGTGCAAACGTCACTGAGTGGCAGTTCCAGCACCAGTGCGTCGCAGTCGACTTCCGCATCGGCCAGCACCAGTGCCTTCGTCAGCGCCAGTGCGTCGACCAGCGTCTCGCAGGCTATTCACCAATCGCTCAGTGCCAGCACCAGTACCTCGGCTAGTGCCAGCGACTCGCTTCGCTTCGCCATTTTCCTCAGCCGCCTCGACAGCGCCAGCGTTAGTGGCAGTGATTCCGCCAGTGTCAGCGCTGTGGGCAGCGCCAGCGTCTCCACGCAAGCCAGCCTCGTGGCCAGCACCAGTACGAGTCAAAGCGCGAGCCAGAGTACCGTCTTCAGCGTGGCCGCTTCGCTGCGCACCAGCGGCAGTACCAGCGCCAGCGCGTCGAATTCGGCCAGTGCCAGCCAGTCGCAAAGCGCCAGCGCCAGTGCCGCGGTGAGTCAAAGTACCAGCGTCGCCGTGTCCCTGGTTGGGAGCACCCAAGCCAGCACCAGCGCCAGTGGCAGTGCCAGCGCCAGTGTCTCGACGGTGGGCAGCCTGAGCACCAGCGGCAGCCAAAGCCTGTTGCTGAGCCTGCGCTTAAGCGAGTACGACTCGCAAAGCCGCATCGCTAGCCTCAGTGAATCCGCCAGCTTCTCCGCGTTGTTAAGCGAAATCGCCAGCACGCAGGCCAGCACCAGCATGAGCCTCAGCGAAGCGGTGGCCATGAGTCTCAGCACCAGCGGTAGCGCGTCGCAGTCGACGAGCACCCAAGTCTGGCTGAGCCAAAGCGTCTTCACCAGTGCTAGCACCGCGTTGAGCCTCAGCGAGCACCGCGCGCAGTCGCTATCCACCAGTGGCAGCTTGGCCCAATCCGTGACCTGGTCGCAGTCGGCGTCGACCGAGCTCAGCGTGGCCGTCAGCACCCAAACCAGCACCAGCACCAGCGCGAGTCAGCGCGTGAGCGCCAGTGCCTCGACCAGCGTCGCCTTCAGCTTGCGGCAGTCGCAAAGCACCCGCATCGCCGTGTCTCTGGCGGCGAGTGCCAGCGCGGCGATCGACGCCAGTCTGACGCGCTCGACGGATGTGTCCGCCAGCCAGTCGGCCAGCCTCGATGCCAGCCAAATCCATTCGCTGAGCGAATACGCCAGTGCCAGCGACGCCATCGGGTTATCGCTGAGTGAAAGCGAGCGCCTGCGCCTGGCCCAAAGTCAAAGTTACCTGACGAGTCTCAGTGCCAGCACCAGCCTCACGCTGAGTCAGGCCGAGTCGACCAGCGTCATGACCAGCAACCAAATTAGCGAAAGCGCCTCGACGTTCCTGTGGACAACGGATACCGCCCACCGCAGTCAGTCGATGAGCCTGATGGCCTCGGCCACCGCTAGTCTCAGCATCATGCTGGCCGAAAGCGCCAAGGCCGCCTTGCAAACCGTCACCGATTTGGCCACCAGCGAAGCCGCAGAAACCGCTGCGGTGGTGCAGGTCCGCACCAGTGAATCGCTGGCCGAGCTCGAACCGCACCGCTCGCCGCAACCGGTGATCACCACCATTCAAAACACCGGCAACCGCACTAACCTGGTCGGCACCGGCGAGCGCGGGGCGCGCATCACCGTCTTGGCCGATGGCAGCAGCTACATGGGCCGCGTCGACCGCGACGGCAATTGGCAAGTCGCCGCCTTGGATCCAGACGCCGGCGATATGCTGAGCGTCACCCAAACCATCGGCGATCGGCCGACCAGCACGCCGGTCACCGCCAGCGTGCCAAGCGCCACGCAAACGCCGCAACCGAGTGTGGGCTATGCCTTCAACACCGGGACGATGTTGGCTCTGGCCGGGGAAGGTGAGCCGCACGCCACGATTACCGTGACTGGCACCGAAACGCTGACCACCGATGTCAGCGGCGCCGGGCAGTGGATGATCAGCGTGCCGCTGACCGCCGCGGGCGAGCGCCTCAGCATCACCCAACAGGTGCCGGATGCCACCGCCAGTGCACCGGTGGCGCTGACGGTGCCACCGGCCGCCAGTGCGGCCGGCGATCCAAGCCAAACCGCGGTTGGCCAGCTCGTGGAATCGGCCACCGCCGATGCCACCGGGCGCGCCCGGCGGCGAGTCGTGCCGCAATCGGTCACGCCGAATGCGCCGACGCCAACGTCTGCCAGCGCCGCGCTGCCAGCGTCAACGTCTGCCAGCACCGCACCGGCACCGACGCCGCAATCGGCTGAGCCGCGCTCGCGGGCTGAGCGCCGGCGCGCAGAGGAAGCCAGCACCACGACACCACCGAAGCGCCACGGGCTCTTCGGCTGGGGCCGCAAGCACGATGATCATTAATGAGCAGCAACACCGCGACGCTTGCTGAAGCGCCGCGGTGTTTTTGCGTTGGCTTGCGAAACTTGTTTAACAATCGAGAAAAAGCGCGAGTTCCCGATTGATTATGAATGTGCTAAACTTAAATTAGTAGTGCGATTAAGCGCTGCCAAAAGGAGGCAACTATGCGACCCCTGCACATCGGGATCTTGAATGTTATGCACGATAAGGCCGACACCAACGCCCGGTTCAACCGCGTCTTGCGCCTGGCCGGCTTGCCCATCGTGCCCCATTTTTATTATCCCGTCAGCCATTACGCTGGGCGCGCCGTGCCCAGCGCGGTGAGCGCAATTTTGGCGCCGCTACGCATTGACGAGGCCGCGGCGCTCGACGCGTTCATCATTACCGGGGCACCGGTGGAGCAGTTCGCCTTTGCCGATGTCACCTACATCGCCGAGGTGAACGCCTTGCTTGACGCGCTGGCGGCAGGTGGGCGTGAGCAGCTGTACCTGTGTTGGGGTGGCATGGCGGCGTTGGCGCACCAGTACGGCATCGCCAAGCACATGTTGCCGCATAAGCTGTTTGGCGTGTATCCCCACGAGCAGCTCGCCGCGTCGGACCTGTTGACCGGGTTGCCGGCTGGGTTCATGGCGCCGCATGCGCGGTACGCCGAAATGGACCGCGCGCAGGTGCAGGCCACCTCGGCGTTGACGCTGGTGAGTGAGACGCCGGCGCACCACCTGTTTTTGGTGGAAAATGCTGCGGCGCATCAGACCTTCATGTTTGCCCACTTAGAATACGGGCCGCTGGGGCTCGCCCATGAGTACCAACGAGAAATCGCGGCGCACCCCGAGCGCCACTATCGCCGCCCCGAGCAGGTCTTCGCCGACCCCGCACACTTCGGCGGGCCGGTGTTTAATTGGGCGGACACGCAGGCCACGTTTTTCTCGCAGTGGGTGCGCCGCGTCGCCGCCAATCGGTTGTCGTCAACGAATTAAGGAGGAAAAGCATATGACTGTTGCCAATAATATTACTGAATTAATCGGCCACACCCCGATGGTGCGGTTGAACCGCGTCGTGCCAGCCGGCGCCGCGGACGTGTTCGTCAAGTTGGAATTCTTCAATCCCGCCGGTTCCGTGAAGGACCGCATCGGCCTGGCGATGATTGCCCGCGCCGAGGCAGATGGCAGCCTGAAGCCAGGCGGCACCATCATCGAGCCGACCTCCGGCAACACCGGCATCGGCCTGGCCGCCGTGGCCGCCGCCAAGGGGTATCACCTGATTATTTTGATGCCCGACACGATGAGCGTGGAGCGGCGCAAGCTGATGCAAGGCTATGGCGCCGAGCTGCAGCTGACGCCAGGCGCGGAAGGCATGCCAGGGGCGATCAAGCGCGCCAAGGCGTTGGCCGCAGAAAAGGGCTACTTCCTGCCGATGCAATTCGACAATCCGGCTAACCCGGAGATTCATGAGCTGACCACCGGTGCGGAAATCATCGCCGATCTCGGCGACAAGGTGCCGGATGCGTTTGTGGCCGGCGTCGGCACCGGTGGCACCTTGACGGGCGTGGGCCGCGCGCTACGTAAGCTGGATCCTGCAGCCAAGGTGTACGCCTTGGAGGCGGCTGAAAGCCCGATGCTCAAGGATGGCCACGGCGGCAAGCACAAGATTCAAGGCATCTCCGCCGGGTTTATCCCAAGCGTGTTGGATACCGACTTGTATGATGGCATCCTCGAGGTCACGAGTGCTGATGCCATTGCCACGGCCAAGGCCGTGGGGCACAAAGAAGGCTTCCTGCCTGGCATTTCCGCCGGCGCCAACATCTACGGTGCCATCGAATTAGCCAAACAGCTCGGCACCGGCCACGTCGTTGTGACCATTGCGCCGGATGGCGGCGATCGGTACCTGTCCACCGATTTGTTTGATTACTAGTCGATAACGGCGGCCACCTGCAGAAATGCGGGTGGCCGTTTTTGGTTACTATTTAATAGTAGAAACACGATTTGCAGGCGGGCGGTGGGTGGTCTGACGCGCGACGCGTCAGACTGGCTTGGTTCCTGATGTACGGAAGCTGCCTGCGGTGACGATACGTGGTGGGTCTGACGCGTCACGCGTCACATTCCCAGCGCGGGTCCTTACCGACAACAAAAGTCTGACGCCTGCTGCGTCAGACCCGCCAATCGCGCTCACTCATTTGAGTTCGGTAACAGCAACAGCGTCTGCAGTCCGACGCGTCATGCGTCACATTGCCAGCATAGGCCCGGCCAAGAAAAAAGTCTGACGCGTTACGCGTCAGACCCTGCATCACTGAAACTGCCCATTGAGCCACAACAACATTGCCGGCCACACGTCGTCGAGATAGCCCTTGGCGTGGCGGGTCCCGGTTAATAGCTGCATGGTAAACGGCACGCGCTTGGCCGTCAGCGCCGCCGCCATTTGCATCATGCCGCTGGTCGGCACGAATTCGTGCAGGGAGTTGGCGAGAAACAGCGGCCCGGTGGTGGTCGTGACGTGGTAAGCCGGCGTAGCGTTATGCGCCATGGTCGGATCGTCGGCCAGATAATTCAAGACGAACCACTTGTAAAACGCGTCGTTGGCGCCGTCTTGGTTAATGGTGGCGCTGGCACGCTGGTTAAAGTCGCTGGTGTCGCCGGCGTTTGGAATCACAGTGGGGTGTGCGGCGAGCCAGGCCTCGATGTCAAAAATACCAGACAGTGACACCGCAGGCATCCCGTAGGCAATCGCCAGCTCCACGGCCATGTTGCCGCCGGCGGAGCCGCCGACCGCGGCTAGCCGGTCGGTGGGCAGCGGCAAGTCGGACCCGCGCAGCCACTTCACCAGGGCCGTCATGTCGCACAACGGCGCGGGGTAAACGCCGGCCTTGCCGATGCGGTAGTTGGGGACCACCGCAGCGTAACCGGCGGCGGTGAGGCGCTGCGCCCAGTCGGCGTCTTTGGCCTTATCGCCGCGAAACCAGCCGCCACCGTGGATATCGATGATGGTCGCGCGCGGCGAGTTGGTGGGCAGATACACATCTGCCGTGAGGTTCGTGTCGGAATGGTAAGGCAGATCAAGCAGGGAATCGGACATTTCGCGCCTCCTTCGCTCAACAAAAAACGGCTACCTCTTGAGGATAGCCGCATCTGTGAACCGGTGCAAGAAATGTGGTGAGCTACGCTTCGGCACTGGCCGCAGCGCGCACCCGCCAGACGTGGCAGACCAGCCCTAAGGCCAGCCCCACCAAGGCCGGAACGACCCAGCCCATACCCAAAGTGCTAAACGGCAGGTAGCTATGGTAGAAATTCGTGACCGCCAGGCCGAAGCTGCTTTGGCTGACCACCGGCGGAAACGAGCTGATCATGTCGCCCAGCGCCGGCAGGGTGGTGAAGGCCACCGTGAAGCCGTACACCACCGGGTCGCGGTGGAACAGGTGGTTGGTGACGGATAACAGGATCAAGACCATCGAGAACGGGTACAGGAACATCAGCATCGGCGTGGACCACTCGATGATGGTTGCCAGCCCGAAGTTGGCCGTTAGAAACGAGGCGAAGCTCATCAGCCCCAGCCACTGCACGTAAGACAAGACGGGAAAATGCTTATGGAAGTCCTGGGCAAACGCGGCAACCAGGCCCACCGCCGTGGTCAGGCAGGTCACGGTGAGTAACGTCGCCAATAACGCGTGCCCGGCCGCGCCGAAGTAATGGGTGACGATTTGATTAAACGCCGTGCCGCCTTCTGCGCTCGGCGCAAACTTAGCTACGGAAGTCGCCCCGAGGACAATCAACAACAGATAGACCACGCCGATGGCACTGGTGGCGATGACGCCGGCTTTGGCGGTGACCTTAGCCACCGAGGTGTCGCGGTGGAGCCCCAACCCCCGCACGGCGGTGACGACGGTGACCCCGAAGGCCAGGCCGGCCAAGGCGTCCATCGTGTTGTAGCCTTGCAAAAAGCCGTTGAAGAAGCTCGCCCCGCTGGTGTGGTAACCGGTCGTGGCAGCTTGGGCGCCGGCTGAACCAAGCGGGTGCAGGAAGCCGACGAAGAATACGACGGCCAGCAGCAAGAGGAATAACGGGTTTAAGACCTTGCCCACGGCGCTGGTGATTTTGCGCTCCTTATACGACAGCAGAAACGCCGCCAGGAAAAACAAGGCGGAGAACACCAGCAAGCCGCCAGTTTGCCAACTCTTGGGCAACAGCGGGGCGACGCCGGTGGTAAAGCTGACCGTGGCCGTCCGCGGGGTGCCAAACAGCGGGCCGATGGTGGCGTGGATCAACACCATGAAGGTCAAGGCGAACCATTTGCCCAGCGGCCGGCCGATGTCATAGACGCCTTCCGCGTGCATCAGCGAAACCGCCAGTACTGACAGCAGGGGCAGCACCACGGCGGTGACGAGAAAGCCCAGGGCCGCGGTGACCCAGTGGCCGCCGGCGATTTGCCCGAGGTGCAGCGGGAAAATTAAGTTCCCCGCGCCGAAAAATAACCCGAATAGCATCGAGCCGATGACTAAGTAATCTTTAGTGGTTAAGTGTTTTTCTTCTAGCATTTGTGCTCTCCTTGATTAGGGTGCCGTTGTCGGTCAATTGATTAATTGTGCAAATACCACTGGCCACGGCCACCACCTCCTTCATTGGCTGAGGCACGAAAAAACGCCCTCAGCAAAAATCTTGCTAAGGGCGCATGCGCGCGGTACCACCTTAAGTCGCCAGCCCGTCACCGGGCAAGCCTCACTGCGTACGGCAAAAAAGCGATACGCGCACACGATAATGGGTGTCCCCATGACACGTTACTCAATTCGGTGTCCTGCTCAAAAGGGATATTCGCCATGACTGCCTCGCGTCCTCACACCTGCCGACGCTCGCTTGCAGACCGGTCACGGTTACTGGTCTTTCTCAACGCATTAATTGATTATGAGTATAGCATGAGAACTCGGGGTGTCAACCACAATTTTCGAGTTGAAATTGGTCTAGGCGATTTCGCCAGTCCCTGGTGAAACGGTTCATCATTTCTGGTGAAATAACTTTTCATTCATGGCAGAAACCGCTATCCTATAGACAGTAAGAGAAAGAAGTGAGGCAGATGTCTGTTGAAG
Source organism: Lacticaseibacillus nasuensis JCM 17158 (assembly GCF_001434705.1). Classification (GTDB taxonomy): domain Bacteria; phylum Bacillota; class Bacilli; order Lactobacillales; family Lactobacillaceae; genus Lacticaseibacillus; species Lacticaseibacillus nasuensis. The sequence goes on along the minus strand of NZ_AZDJ01000030.1, from coordinate 269,822 downwards.
GTAACATTCTCAGTGCCCGCGCCGAGTTGAGTGAGGCCGAGGACCGGCTGGCGACTTATGTGCTGGCGCATCCCGACCTGGTGTTGGGGATGAACGTCAAGCAACTGGCCAAAGCTGCCGGCACCAGTCCCAGCACGGTGAGCCGCTTTGCGCGCCGCGTGCAGTTTCCGGGCTACAACGAGCTGAAGCTGCAGCTGTCGTTTGACCGCAACAACCCCAGTACTGCCGTCACCATCGACCCAGAGATCAAGGCCAACGAAACGCTGAGCAACATTGAAGCCAAGCTGCTGCAAAACGCCGACCGCTCGCTGCACGAAACCGTCGAGGCCGTGCAACCAGACGAGCTGGCCAAGCTATTGCGCTGGTTGAAACGCGCCGAACAGGTCGTCTGCTTTGGCATGAGCGCCTCGTATCTGGTCGCCCAAGACATCGTGCAAAAATGGTCGCGCCTCGGCGTCAACTGTCTGGCCACCGACGACTTGAATCAGCTGTTGCCGCTAGCCGCCGCGCGCGATGGGGAGAAGAAACTGTTTTGGTTCGTGTCCAACTCCGGTGAAACCCCCGAGGTGTTGATTGGCAGCCGCCTGGTGCAAGAAGCCGGCGGCAAGGTGGTGGCATTGACCACGCTAGGGGCCAACTCGCTCAGCCGCCGCGCCGACATCGTGATGACCACCTCGGCGCCGCTAGAGGCCAACGTGCGCTTTGCCGCCACCCAGTCGCTGCACGCCCAGTTGATGCTGGTGGATATCATCTATTACGCCTATGTCAGCCGCAACTATCCCCAGGCCAAGGGGGCCATCGTGGCCAGCCGCAAAATCGTCGATGATTACAAGAATGTCTTTCGCGCCGGATTTCGCGGTCGGCATTAAAGTTAGACGCCTGGTGCGTCTTTTTTTTGCGAAAAAATCGAAATGATGTTTCATTATCTAACATAAAAGGTTGAAACCGTTTTTCCACCATGCTACACTTTACTTGTCGTTGAAAAGGGTTACACCATTTTCATCGGCGAATTGGTCTATTCGATTGGAGGAGCACATGGTCGGTTTTTCCGTTTATCTCAGCGCCCCGCTCACCGCGGCGACGCGCGCCTACATGCAGGCGATGCAAGCCGCCGGGTTCAGTGGGGTCTTCACCTCGCTGCACATTCCAGAAGATGACGCTGACGTGTTGGCGCAGCGCGTGACGCAGCTGGCGGCGTGGTGCCGCGAGCTGCACCTCGAGCTCATCGCCGACATCTCAGACCGCGGGCTGGCCGCCTTAGGGTGGACCCTTGCGGCCCCGCAGGCCATCTTGGCCACGGGACTCACCGGGTTGCGCATTGACGACGGCATCGACTTGGCCGCCGTGGCGAAGTTGTCGCACGTCATGCCGGTGGCGTTAAACGCCAGCACCTTGACGAGTGATGATGTTGCCACCTTGCGCGCCAACGAGGCCGACTGGTCGCACCTGGAAGCTTGGCACAACTACTACCCGCGGCCGGAAACCGGGCTGGCTCGCGACTGGTACGCCGAGAAAAACGCCTGGCTGACCAAGTTGGGGTTCACCACCATGGCCTTTGTGCCAGGGGACGGCGAGCTGCGCGGGCCGTTGCAGCAGCAGTTGCCGACATTAGAATCCCACCGCGGCTGGTCGCCGCTGGCCGCCTTGGTCGACTTGGCGCAGTTGCACACCGGCCGGATCTATATCGGGGACAACACCATCACGCCTGCCGCCCAGGCCGCCATTGCCGCTTATTGCGCCACCGGCACGATCACCTTACACGTGACGGCGGCGCCCGCGGCCTTAACCGGCGAGTTGTGGCACAACCGGCCCGACGTCGCCGCGCAAGTGGTGCGCCTGGTTGAAGGGCGCAAGCGCCAGCTGTTGCCAACTGCGCCGCAGCCGGCGCAGGCCCGGCCCCTGGGTACGCTGACCGTGGATAACGACCAGTACGGCCGCTATGCCGGGGAGCTGCAGGTGACCAAGGTGGACTTGCCCGCCAATGCCGGGGTCAATGTGCTGGGCCGCGTGATCGCCGCCGACCGTCCGTTGCTGAATCTGATTGGGGCCAATACACCGATTCGTTTTGTTACAGCGTCACGCCATTATTAATTGGAGGTCACTATGGATCTTTCTTCATTAACTACCGAAACTCGTAACCCGAAAACGATGCACCTGGATACGTTAAGTGTCGCAGAATTTGCTCAGGTGATGAACGCCGAGGACCAAACCGTGCCGGTGAGCGTGAGTCACGCCTTGCCGGCCATCACGGCGGCCATCACCGCTATCACCGCCCAGTTCAACAAAGGCGGGCGGCTGTTTTACACCGGTGCCGGCACCAGCGGTCGGCTCGGCGTGCTCGATGCCGCCGAGTGTGTGCCAACGTTTGGCACCGACCCGGAAATGGTGCAGGGGTTGATTGCCGGTGGGATGCCGGCGATGACCGTGGCGGTGGAAGGCGCTGAGGACAACGCCGAGCTGGGTGCGCAAGACCTGCGCGACCATCAGCTCACCGCCAACGACACCGTGGTTGGCATCGCCGCGTCTGGCCGCACGCCATATGTCATCGGCGGGCTGGACTACGCCAAAAGTGTCGGCGCCGTCACCATCAGCCTGGCGTGCAACGCCAACGCCGCAATCTCCGCGCACGCCGAGATTCAAATCGAAGTACCGGTGGGCCCAGAAGTGCTCACCGGCTCGACGCGGCTGAAGGCCGGCACCGCCCAGAAGTTGGTGCTGAACATGTTGAGCACCGGCGCGATGGTAGGCCTGGGCAAGGTTTACAAGAACCTCATGGTCGACGTCAAACCGACCAACGAGAAACTGGTGGCGCGCGCCAAGCGCATCATCCAGCAGGCCACCGACTGTGACGCCGCCACCGCGGCGACCAACTTCGAGGCCGCCGGGCATGACGTCAAGCTGGCCATCGTGATGACGCTGACCGGCGATTCGGCGGCCGCCGCGCAACAACGGTTGACCGCGGCCAACGGCTTTATTGCCCGGGCAATCCAGTAGGGAACAATGAAAGGAGTGTAACCATGGCTGAAGACAAGTACAAAACCATTGGCGACGGGATTTACGATCACGTGGGTGGTCCAACCAACGTCGCGAAGTTGATTCATTGTATGACGCGGGTCCGCATGACCATCAAGGACGACGGCAAGGTCGACCTCGAAGGCTTGAAGAAGGTGCCTGGGGTCTTAGGCGTCGCACAGGAGGATACCTTGCAGGTCATCCTCGGCCCCGGCGTCGTGAACAAGGTCGCCCAAAACATGGTCGACGAAGTGGGCGTCAACCTCGGGGAACCATTCCCAAGCGGCGCCACCACCGCGGCCACCAGTAGCTACCAAAGCGGCAAGACGGCGGTTGAGGAAAAAGCCGCCGAGGTCCATGCCGCGCACAAGGCCGCCCAGAAGCAAACCTGGTGGCGCGCCGCCTTGAAGCACATTAGCTCGATTTTCATTCCGTTGATTCCAGCCTTCGTCGGTGCCGGGTTGATTTCCGGGATCGCCGGGGTGCTGGGCAACTTGCAAACCGCCGGCGTGATCGGCGCTGGCTGGGGCACGGCCATCTTGACGATGAAGGTCATCAACGCCGGGCTGTTCACCTACCTGAACATCTACGTCGGCATCAACGCCGCGACGGAATTCCGCGCGACCCCTGGACTGGGTGGCATCATCGCCGGGTTGATTTACCTGCCTGGCGTCGTTGCGCCGCTATCCTTGCCGAACATCTTTACCGGCAAGCCCCTGGTCGCCGGTTCCGGTGGCATCATCGGGGTCCTGTTTGCCGTGTGGGTCATGAGCTACGTGGAAAAATGGTTCCACAAGCATATTCCTGATTCCGTCGACATTATTTTCTCGCCATTCTTCACGTTGCTCATCATGGGCATCTTCACGATCTTCCTGGTCATGCCAGCGGCTGGTTGGGTGTCCGCCTCGCTGGTTGGCGCCATCAACTGGGTCTTGAACGTCGGCGGGGCCTTCTCCGGGTTCGTCTTGGGGCTGGTCTTCCTGCCAATGGTCATGTTGGGGTTGCACCAGATTCTCACCCCAATTCACCTAGAAATGATCAAGGACCTTGGCATGACGCCGCTGTTGCCGATTCTGGCGATGGCTGGCGCCGGCCAGGTCGGCACGGCGATTGCGCTGTGGATTCGCTGCCGCAAGAATAAGCAACTCACCAACATGATCAAAGGGGCCTTGCCAGTCGGCATCCTCGGTGTCGGCGAGCCGCTGATTTACGGGGTTTCGCTGCCACTAGGTCGGCCGTTCCTGACCGCCTGTGTCGGCGGTGGTGTCGGTGGTGCCGTGATCGGGGCCATCGGTGGCATCGGCGCGACGTCCATCGGCCCGTCCGGGGTCGCCTTGATTCCACTGATTCACGGTGGTTTCGGCAACGCCATGGGTTATGTCTTCGGCTTGCTGGCAGCGTATGCCGGCGGGTTTGTGGCCACTTACTTCTTCGGGGTGCCGAAGGACGCGATGGTCGCTAAAGACGAGGAAGGCAACCTGCTTGATAACACCGCGGTGGCGACTGCAGCGCCTGCTGCCGCACCAAGCATTGATGACATTATGACCGCTGCGCCTGTCGCCGGTGCGACCACGGACTTCGTGGCCACGGTGGCGGGGACCTTGGAACAACTGAGTGCCGTTAAAGACGACGCGTTTTCACAAAAAATGCTTGGTGACGGCTATGCCATCGAGCCAAGCATCGAAACCATTGTCGCCCCGGCGACCGGGACGATCATCTCCATTTCCGACACCAAGCACGCCTTCACCTTGAAGGCCGACTCCGGCTTGGAGATTCTGGTGCACCTCGGGCTGGATACCGTCGAACTCGGCGGCAAGCCATTCTCCTATGACGTGGCCGTGGGCGATCACGTCACCGCCGGTCAGCAAATGGGGTTGATGGACCTCAAGCAAATTGCCGCGGCGGGCAAGGCGCCAACGGTGATCACGGTGGTCACCAACATGGACGCCGTGGCCAGCTTCGGCACCTACGCCGATGGCACCGTTGACCTCGGTGCGCCGGTGTTGACCGTCACGAACAAGTAAGCTGAAGGGCGCGGGCAACCGCGCCTTTTTGGTTGGCGCGGCGCTTGACACGCCAAATGCAACCCTTTACAGTGAAGCTAAACGGATGAATGGGGGCTAACAATGACACCAGATGAATTAAAGGCGCCAAAAGGAATGACCAAGCAGCAACAAGACGAATTGAAGCAAGAAGCGGCCAAGCAGGCGGCGGCCATGGTGCAACCAGGCAGTGTGCTTGGCGTCGGCACCGGCTCGACGGTGAAGTTTTTCATCGATGCGCTGGCGGCGCGGGAACAAAGCGAAGGCTTGCACCTCAAGGCAATCGTCACCACGTCCAGCCGCAGCCAAAAGCAGCTGGAAGGCTATGGCTTTACGGTGAGCGAGCTGGCCGACATCGGCCAAGCCGACTTAATCGTCGACGGCGCCGACCGCGTTGACGCTAACCTCGACGGCATCAAAGGCGGCGGCGGGGCGCTGACGCTGGAGAAAAACGTCGCGGTGAACTGCAAGAAAAACGTCTGGATCGTCGACGAAAGCAAAGTCGTGACCCACCTGTCCGGCTTCCCGCTGCCGGTCGAGGTGCTGCCAATCAGTGCCAGCCACCTGTTCACCAAGTTTGAGGCGGCCGGGCTCGAGCCGGCGTACCGCACCCAAGCCGATGGCAGCAAGTACATCACGCATTATGGCAATTACATCATCGACCTCGGCGTGTCGCCGCTACCGATTCCGGCGGGGTTGGCCGATTACCTCGACCATACCGTCGGCGTCGTCGAGCACGGGTTATTCCTGAACTTGTGCGATGAGGTGCTGATCGCCCATAGCGACGGCACGATTGAAGACCGCAAGCGTTAACGCGGACGTAAAAAGGGTTGAGCATGTGCTCAACCCTTTTCCTGTGCCCGCTTCACTTTCTCGATCGTGACGTGCTCGCCAATTGTGGCCACTACGTCGTAACCTGGATCGTTGGCCAGTGGCCCCAAGTTGGCGCGGACGCCGGTGCCGGTCTCGTCGTATTCCTGCAGGCGCTCGCGAATGAAGTGCTTGATCACATCGTGTTGGGCGAGGCGCTGGCGCGCCAGCGCCGCGGCCTTGGCGAGGGTGTAGCCTTCCTCGACCATGGTTTGCACGAAGATGATGGTGGCGACATTGTTCAGATTGAAGCGTTTGTTGCCGCCATCCTCGCGGCGAAACGAGGTGATGATGCCTTTTTTCTCCCAGTAGCGGATCTGCGCCTGGCTGGCGCCGGTGACGCGGGAGGTTTCCCCAATCCCCATCGAGAGATCCAGGTCTTGCAATTTTTCAGTGAATCGGCGGTCCATCTCGTGCTCCTTTCAGAAAATCCATTGACTTTCTGGTGCGATACTCGTAAGGTTATCTGTGGCTATTGTAACATAATGTGATAAGAACACAAGATAATCAGAGGGTGACAGAATGGATTTTAGCAATATCAAGGATACACATGGCAAACCAGTGAACGTGATCATGCTGGTGTTGACCCTGATCATCGGGGTGTTCACCACCGTGTTGAACCAGACGATTCTGTCGACCGCGTTTCCAACGTTGATGACGACGTTCAACATTTCCACGGCCACGGTGCAGTGGCTGACCACCGGGTTCCTGTTAGTCAACGGGATCATGATTCCCGTCACGGCTTACCTGGTCGGCAAGGTGCCCACCAAGCGCCTATATCTCATGGCGATGACCGTGTTCCTGATCGGGACCACCGTCGCCTTTACCGCCAACGGCTTTGCGATGCTGCTGGTCGGCCGACTGGTGCAGGCGGTCGGCGTGGGGATCACCATGCCGCTGCTGCAAAACATCATGCTGACGATTTTCCCGCCGAACAAGCGCGGGGCGGCCATGGGTGTGGCCGGCATCGCCATTGGGGTGGCGCCTGCCATCGGCCCGACCTTGTCTGGGTGGGTCATCGATAACTTTGGCTGGCGCACGCTGTTCGGCATGATTATTCCCATCGTCGTGCTGGTACTCATCGCCTCGCTGTTTTTCATGGCCGACGTCTTGCCGGATCGGCACCCGACGCTGGACGTGCCGTCGTTGATCGAATCCTCCATCGGGTTTGGCTCCTTGCTGTATGGCTTCTCCGAAGTCGGCGACAAGGGTTGGGGTAGCCCGGTTGTGTACGGCGCGATTCTCGTCGGCGTTATCGTGATTGCCTTGTTCAGCTATCGCCAGTTGCACCTGGAGAAACCCTTCCTCGAGCTGCGTGTGTTCAAGACGGGCATCTTCACCTTGTCGAGTATCCTCGGCTCGATCTCCAACATGGCGATGGTCGGCGCCGAAATGGTCATTCCGATGTACCTGCAGATCATTCACGGCAAAACGGCGCTGGAATCCGGGCTCACGTTACTGCCTGGGGCCCTGTTGATCGCGATCATGAGCCCGATTACTGGGATCGTCTTTGACCGCATCGGCGCCAAGCGCCTGGCTCAACTCGGCCTCGGCATCCTAGCCGTGGCCACCGTGCCTTACGCGTTCATCACCGCGACGACGCCGTCGATTTACATCACCGTGATTTACGCGGTGCGGATGTTTGGCATCTCCATGGTCAACATGCCGGTGACCACCAACGGCATGAACGCCTTGTCCCAAGACATGGTGGCGCATGGCACGGCTGTCAACAACACGCTGCGCCAGATTGCCACGTCGATCACGACGGCGGTCATGGTGTCGGTGTTGACCGATGTCACCAACGCCAACAAACCGGCGCACGCGTTACTGGCTAGCGACCCGCTGGCCTACAAGCACGCATTCTTCAACGCGACCTTGTCCGGCTACCACGCAGCGTTTTGGATCGCCGTGGGCTTTTCGACCGTCGGCTGGCTGTTGGCCTTCTTCCTTAACACGAAGATGCCCAGCGGCAAAGTCGTGATGGACTCTAAGGAGGCGGCAAAATGATTTTATGGATATTAGGCCTCGCCACCTTGGCGTTGTATCTTAGTTTTATCTTGATGAAAAATGGTGCCTGGCGCTCGTTATGGGTCGGCCTCAGCCTGGTCGTGTTGGTGGGTAGCCTCGCGCTGCTGCACTTCAACGACTCTAACCACTTTGGCATGAAGCAAGTCACCAAAAGCACGACGCAGGTGATCTACTCCGCCAGCCCAAGCAAGCAGCTGCCGTTGTTGCTGTACCAAAACGTCGGCACCAGCGGCAAGCACACGGTGTATATTTACAAAACCAGCGCTAAGGGCAAGGCGACGCACACCAAGGCAGATTACACCGTGACCAACCTCGTGGCCAAGGCCCAACCGACCACGGCGCAAGTCACCACCACCCGCAAGGAATGGGTCTACAAGTCCGGCTTCTACCGCGCGTTGTTCAACAACGAGAACAACCACGCGGTGATTCGGGTGACCAACACGTTCCAGCTGCCGAAGACCTGGACGGCGTTAACCACCCAGCAGGCCAAGCAGTTGGCCAAGCGCATAAAGGCCATGCAGCAGCCGACCGCCGCGCAAAAGGCGAAGGCCGCCGCGGCCATCGAGAAGCAAGTGGCCGCCGCCTTGGCGAAGAATCCCAAGGCGGATGCGGCCACGGTGACCAAGCAGGTCACCGCGGCGTATCAAGCCGCCCAGATTCAAGCCGTGATTAAAGCCGTCAAAGGCAATAACGACTAGAGACACGAAAACAGCGATCCGCCGCCTGGCGAATCGCTGTTTTTTTGGTTGAGGTTAGGCAATCGTGCCTTCGATGGTTTCGATGTCACCTTTGCCGTCGCGGTCGACGATGGCGCCGATGGCTGCGGTGAGGCCGCGGACGTCATCGGCCAGTGACAGCGCCGGGGTTTCCGGCCGTGCCACGACTTGTTCAGGCAGGAACGGAATGTGGATGAACCCGGCCTTGATATTCGGGAACTCCTTGTCGCGCATGTATTGCACCTGATAAAAGATGTGGTTGCAGACGTAGGTACCAGCGGAGTTAGACACCGTGCTCGGCAAGCCGGCGTCGCGAATCGCGCGGGCCATCGCCTTGATCGGCAGCTGCGCGAAGTAGGCAGGGGCGCCGTCGTCGTGAATCGTGTGATTCAGCGGCTGGTAGCCGGCGTTATCCTTGATGCGGCCGTCGTCCAGGTTGATGGCGACGCGTTCCGGCGTCAGGCCGAAGCGACCGCCGGCTTGGCCGACGCTTAAGACGTAATCAGGTTGTTCGCGCACGATGGCGTCATGCGTGACCTCGGCGGATACGCCGAACTTGGTCGGAATTTCTTGCTTCACGATTTGGGCGCCGTGAATCTCAGCCGGCAGGCGCTTGACCGCCTCGATGGCCGGATTGATTTTGTCGTCGCCAAACGGGTCAAACCCCGTGACTAGAATTTTCATCAGGATGCTTCCTTTCTTGGTGCTGATACGGAACTAGAGGTGTCATAGTCGGGCGCCGCAGCGCAAGCGGCTAGGCAGAGGACCACCGCGTGCTGTAGCCAAAAGCGGGCTACACCACGCGGCGGCACCTCTGCTACGCCGCTTAACCGCGCTGCGGCGCCCTGTGGAATTAAAATGCCAAGACGTACATCAACGCGATCTGCACAATTAATAATACCACAGAGACGGGGGCCTGCTGTTTGATGACACCCATGGGATCATCCATTTCCATCAAGGCCACCGGCAGGCTGTTGAAGTTGGCGGCCATCGGCGTCAGCAAGGTGCCACAATAGCCGCTGGTCATGCCGATAGCGGCGACGACGGCGGGGTTGCCGCCAACCGCGACGACGAAGGGAATCCCCACGGCGGCGGTGATGACGGCAAAGGCCGCAAACGCGTTACCCATGATTGCCGTGAACAGCGCCATGGCCACACAGTATAAGATGACCCCGCCGAGGTGGCTCCCGGCAGGAAAGACGCCGGCAATCAGCTTGGCGGTCAGTGTGCCGACCCCGGCGGCGGTGAACACCGCGCCTAAGGTGGCTAACAGTTGCGGCAAGATCCCGGCGGCGCCAACCGAGCGCACCATGCGCTGGGTTTCGGCGTAAGCCACCTTAGGGCTGGCCTTGGTCAACAGCCAGGCGAAGATGAAGGACACGACGGCCCCGATCCCGATGCCGACTTGGCCGCCGAGCTTGGTTTGGGCGATGGCCACGGAGACGATTGCCAGCACAATACTAGGCGCGTAAACCCAGAAGCCGAGTTTCTTGGCGGCGACTTCGGCGTAGGCACTATCGACTTTAGGCAGGGTGCCGACGCGAATCTGTTTGAACGCCGCCAGCAAGCCGATGATGACAATCAACACGCCGGTGGCCATCGGCGGAATCAAGGTCCCGAAGGCAAAACTGATGGCCAGTAAAATCCAGAACAACCCGGTGCCGATGCGGGCGGGGTTGGTGTGATCGCGGAAGGATTCGATGCCGGCGATGGCCATCACGACCCCAATCAACACGTACATGACTAAGAGTAAGGTATCCACCATGATTATTTGCCCTCCCGCTTAAAGCGCCGATCGAACCACAAGTTGTACACGCCCACGATGATCAGCGTGATGATGGCAATCGGAATGGTGTAGGTGACGATTTGCGTCGGCGTGACGGTGTGCTTCAGCGACTTCATCGTGCTGGCGATCAACAACACACCAGCCGAAGCGACGAACAAGTTTTGGGCGAAGAAGTTCCCGAAGTTGTCCACGGCGGCGGCGCGGCCCTTCAAGACGTCTTCGTCCTTGGCGGTGAGCTTGCGCTGCACCTCCGCGGCGGCGGTCGTCATCGGCGCGATAATCGGCCGCACGAATTGGACTTGGCCTTGCAGGTTGATGCCGAAGACCCCGGTGAGTTCACGAATGGCCAGATAAATATTCAAGATCCAGCCCGGCGTCAGGTGCTTGAGCTTTTTGATGCCATTGACGGCGACTTCCTTCAAGCCGGAGCGTTCCACCAGGCCAATCATCGGCAGGGTCAGGAAGAACAGCGTGACCATGCGATTATCGACGAAGCTTTGGCCCAGCGTCGTCAGCAAGTCGGGGATGCTCATGCCGGAGAACAAGGCGGTAACGATGGCGGCAATGACGACCACCGCGGTGGTTTCCCATTTGAAGGCGAAGCCAATCACGATGATGACAATCCCAAGTAGTTTCAAATATTCCATTGTGCACTCCTTTGGATAATTATTGCGTAACTATGCAGTCTATTTTAGCAAACTCCGCTCCTAGGCGAAATAGCGCCGCGCGATTGCCTCGTATTCTTGAACAGCCAGCTGATACTGGGCCAAGTCGACGTATTCATTCAACCGGTGCGACATGTTCTCGGTGTCATCGCCGTGGCCGAAGATAATCGTGTCAAAATGGTTGGCACTCTTGGTGAATTCCGACGCGTCTGTGGCGGCGTGGATGATGGCCAACGCTGGTGCGGTGCCGCTGACTTGCGCCACCGCGGCTTGGGTGGCCGTCACCAGCTTGGCGTCGGTGGGGGTCAACACCGGGAAGAAGCTGTGAGTCAGCTCGAACTCGACGCGGCCGGCGCTTCTCGCGTTTAACGCCGCGACGGTTTGCTGCAGGCGCTCGGTTACCGCGGCGTTGTTAAACGTCGGCACCGGCCGAATGTTCCCGGCGAGCTCCGCGTAATCGGGAATGGTGTTGACCTGCTCGCCGGCTTTCATCACCGTGACGCTGTGCTCGAGCTTGCCGATGATCGGATCAGCTGGGGCGTCATCAAACAAGGTGCGCTCGGTGACGCCGAAGTCCAGCAGCGGCTCCAAGGCGTTGATTCCCGTGGCCGGCATCGAGCTGTGCACGGACTTACCATAACTTTTGACCTTATAATTGTAGGATCCCGAGTGCCCATAAATCAGCTTGCCACCGGTGGGCTCGCCGACCGTGGCCATGAAGCGCATGTGGTGGTCAAAGCCGCTGTTGTGCAAGGCGATGAAGGCCAACGCCATCGCCGCCAAGCCGTTTTTCATGTCGCTGGCGCCGCGGCCGTAGAGCTTACCGTCGTGAATCTCCGCGGCAAACGGCGGGTGCGTCCAGGCGGATTCGTCACCGGTGGCCACCACGTCTTCGTGCCCGGTGAACGCCAGCAAATCGTCGCCGTCGCCAAACTCCGCCACCAGATTGGCGCGGCCCGGGGCGTATTCGACCAGTTTGGTGGCGATACCCGCCGCCTCAAATTCCCGTTGTAAGATTGCTGCCGCCGCCGCTTCGTTGCCGTTAGCGGTGTTGGTTTGAACCAGTTCCTGCAATAATGCTGTTGCCTTGTCCATAAATTTGCCTCTTTTCATAATGCCTAGTTAAAATCTAGTCGTTTCCACAGCAAAAGGCAATCAAACAAAAAAACCGCCTACCGGAGCAGGGGTAGGCGGGTGACACACTGAAATTAGTCGAGGACGACGCCGGCGTCATCGAGGAAGCTTTGCAGCGGGCGCAGGGACTGACCGTCATATTCGGCGAAGAAGTCGCTCAGCGTCGCCGGGGCCTGCAAGGCACGGTTGACGTTGTAGGTCGGACTGACGGTTTCCTCGACGCGGCCGTCGACGATCTTCACCTTGAGCGCCTCCACCGGGAAGGCGCGCTTCTTGGTCACCTTGGCTTCGAGCAAAAAGGGTTGGCCCGCGGCGATGGTGGCTTGGGCCTGAGCCAAGGCCGCCGGCAAGTCGGCGGGTTTGGTCACCGTGGCGCCGGCGATGCCCATGCCTTCAGCAATTTTCACGAAGTCTTGGTCTTCCAAGTCAATACCGGAGTAATCGTTCATGCCTGGAATGTCGGCCTGCTCATCGCGAATGAAGCCCAGCGTGGTGTTGCTGGTGACGATGTTGAGAATCGGCAGGTGATACTTTTTCTCCGTGATTAGGTCCTGCATCACCATGGAAAACGCGCCGTCGCCGGAAATCGAAATCACCTGGCGGTCCGGGTAGTTCAGCTTGGCGGCGATCGCCTCGGGGATGCCGACGCCCATCGAGGCAAACAAGGCAGACACCACCCATTTGTTGGTCGGCTTGAGGCTGAGGTAGCGCAACAGGCTGATGGTGTTGTCGCCGACGTCTAAGGCGATGATCGCATCCGGGTCGATGATGCCGTTCAACGCATGGTACAGCGGCTCGAGTGCCAGAGGTTCGCTGGGGTTATCCACCAGGCTGGCCTGATAGTCGCGCCAGTTTTGGTGGTCGGCCACCGCCGCTTGGAAGAACTGGCTTGGCGCGGCCGGGGTGGCCTTGGCCAGCAGCTGCTCGACGAAGTAGGTGGCGTCGCTCCACACCCCGAGGTCGAGGTAGTGGTGCCGGCCGAATTGCGCGGCGTCGGCGTCGACCTGGATAAACTTGAAGTCGTGGCGCGTGTAGACGTTATTGGCAAACGGGAAGTCGGCGCCGATGGCAATGACGAGGTCGGCAATGTCCATGATTTCGTTGGCGGACTTGGACCCGACGCGGTTAACGAAGCCAAGATTTCCCGGGTAATCTTCGTCGATTAGGCCCTTGGTGAGCCCGGTCATGATGATAGGGATCTGGAGCTTCTTAGATAACGCGATTAACTGCTCCCCACCTTGGCGAATGCCTCGGCCGACGTGAAAGACTGGTCGCTTGGCCGCACTGATCATGGCCAGCACCTGGTCGATTTCAGCCGGCGTGGCTTCGGGCAGCGGGGTCGGCTTGTTGTCGCTTGGGCTGCTGCTCTTGTATGGCACATCGGGAATCTGCACGTAACCAAAATCGTTGGGAATGATCACGACGGCCACGCCTTGGTGCCGGTACGCTTCGCGAATCGCCTTGTCGACAACGTAAGGCAGGCTTTCGCCGGTCATTACCGTGCGGCAGTAGCAGGCGACATCGGCAAACATCGGGCCTTCGTCGAATTCCTGGAAGAAGTTGTAGTTCATGTTGGTGTGCGGCACTTGACCCACCAGCGCCAGCACCGGCGCGTGATCTTCGCGGGCATCATACAGGCCCGTCAAGAGGTTGGTGGCGCCTGGGCCGGCGGAGCCAAACGTCACGGCAATTTTGCCGGTGAGCTTGGCCTCGGCGGCAGCCGCCAGCGCGCCGACTTGTTCGTGCCGCACCTGAATGTATTGAATATTATCCTGCTCGACTTCAAGCGCCGACATGGTTGAGTTAAACGAGCCGCCGGGATACCCGTAGACGTGCTTGACGCCCCAGGCTTCGAGGACCTTCAACATGGCGACACTGGCTGGTACTGTGGTCAACATATGCACACTTCCTTTAGTCATGAATTAAAATTGGCAACAACTATCACGTCCACAATGTATCATGGAATGAAATCGGTTGCAACACCTAATTATTGATAAGTGGGAACTGTGGCTAAAGATTAGTACAGATTGTCGAACCGGTTGAAGGCACGCCGACGGGTTGAATGTGACGCGTAAGGAGTCACATGATCCAAAAATTCTGCTCCAGGCTGTGCGGTGGATTTGAATGCGGAAGCAATGTGACGCATGACGCGTCAGATGCCGAAGAATGTCGGGAGCAAGATGTGGCGTAGTTTTAAATGCGAAAGCAATGTGACGCGTCACGCGTCAGATGCCAAAGAATGTCGGGAGCAAGCTGTGGCGTGGTTTTGAATGCGGTAGTAATCTGACGCATTGTGCGTCACAAGCTGAAGGATATCGAATGCGGGGTTGTCGTCGTTGTCGGCATGACGCAGTGATGTGACGCACAGCGCGTCGGATTTGGTTCAGGTTGATACTTGGGATTAATCCAGTTGATCAACGGATGAGGCAATGTGACGCGTCACGCGTCAGACTTACACAACTTCTGGAATATGATGCATCTCTTAAATTGCCGCTCCGAGTAATGTGACGCGTCACGCATCACATCGCCTCACAATGTAGAAGGCAGGACCCAGCCAGGATATGTCCCGCTATAAAAGTCTGACGCTTGACGCGTCAGATTCGTATCCGCTAGGCCGACAGCCGCTACGCACCAGGCAAGCGCCAAGTAGTCTGACGCCTGACGCGTCACACTCATGAATTTGCCCGCAAAAAAAGCGGTGTGGCTTGCGCCACACCGCCGAGCAATAGATTGAACTTAAACCAATAAGAACTGCAGGAAGCCAGCCAACAAGCCGCCGGCGATTGGGCCGCAAATCGGCACCCAAGCGTAACCCCAGTTGGCGTCACTCTTGTTCGGCACTGGCATGACAGCGTAAGCCAGGCGCGGCGAGAAGTCACGGGCAGGGTTGATGGCGA
Source organism: Lacticaseibacillus nasuensis JCM 17158 (assembly GCF_001434705.1). Taxonomy (GTDB): domain Bacteria; phylum Bacillota; class Bacilli; order Lactobacillales; family Lactobacillaceae; genus Lacticaseibacillus; species Lacticaseibacillus nasuensis. Next base: position 254,672 of record NZ_AZDJ01000030.1, on the reverse strand, counting down.
AGCCCGTGGTCCCACCAAGCGTTTGGCCAACGACGACAATCAGCAAGCCGACGATCAATGGCTTCAAGCCCTTGGTAAAGTCACCCAAGTTCAACAGGGTGAAGACGAAGAAGAAGGTGGCAATGGTTTCTGACAGGAAGTTGAACAGCGGATTTGGAATCGCTGGACCAGTGGCGAAGATGCCGACGTTGTTCCCGTCCTCAGGCGTCTTGGCCGCCTTGAAGTGTGGGTAGTATTGAACCATGACGATCAACGCCCCGACGAAGGCGCCGAGGAACTGGCCGAGCAGGTAGCCGCCAACTTGGCTCCATGGGAAGAAGCCGAATGCGGCAAAGCCCAAGGTGACCGCTGGGTTCAGGTGGCCGTCAGAGCCGAAGGTCGCCGCGACGTAGACGCCAAAGGTTACGGCCAAACCCCAGGCCAGGGAGACAAACGTCCAGTTGGAACCATGGGCGTAGGTTTTCTTCAAGCTATTGCCGGCCCCACAGCCGACACCGAAAACGATGAGGACCATGGTCCCGAGAAATTCTCCTAAAAATCCTTGCATGATATACCCTCCAATAATTTTGATTAATAATGGCGGCGACGCCAATGCGCCGCGGGAATTATTTGATTTTCAGTGGTGCCAGTTGCGCTTCAACGGCGGCTAAATCGACGCCGGCTTCCACCAGCGAGGCCGCCGTATATGCGCCTTCGATCAAGGCGACGTCATACAGGTGCACCTTTTTATCGGTCATTTCGATGGCCATTTCGAGGTTCATCTTGGCGCTGCCCAAATCGTAAAACGCCAGCAGCTCGTCGGCCGAGTTATCTTCAAACGCCTGGCTGATTTTGGCCATGCTGGTGCCGATGTCGTTATCATCGGTACCACCGGCGTAGGTCAGTGGGGTGTTGGCGGCGACTTGCTTGATCAAGCGCGTGATGCCTTGGGCGACTTCTGGTACGTGTGAGACAACAACGATGCCTAAACTCACAAAATCCCCTCCGTTTCGATTAAGGCTTCAAACAAGTAGCCGGAGCTTTGCGAACCCGGGTCGATATGGCCGACGGACCGCTCGCCGAGGTACGACGCGCGGCCTTTTTTGGCCTCGATGTCCTTGGTGGCTTCAACCGCGGCCTTGATTTGGTCCTTGGTCAGGCTCCCGGCCTTGACGTCAGCGACCAGTGGCACCCACACGTCGACCATCGTTTTGTCGCCAGTGGTGGCGCCGCCGCGCTTTTCGATCCCGGCTAGCGCCGCATCGAGCAACGTCGCGGTGTCGTTGGCATCCTTGGCGGCCTTGGCCATTTCCAAGAAGGCCGTGCCGTATAACGGGCCACTGGCGCCGCCGACCTTGCTAATCAAGGCCATCGCCGTGGTTTTCAACACGGTGACGAGGTCCGGGTCGCTGAGTTTGCCCAGCGCTTCGGTAACGGCGGTGACGCCGCGCGCCATGTTGTTGCCGTGATCGGCATCGCCAATCGGTGTATCGAGGTCGCTGAGGTAAGCCGCATTGGCTTCGATTTTACCCGCGAAGTTGGTTAACCACGCGGTCGTATTTTCTGCTGTAAACATCAATCTGGTCCTTTCTAAAACGCGTCCACATTCCCATCCGTCCCCAACGGTCTACCAGGCGACAGTTTCGACCGGGTAGTTCAAGGCTTTCAGCCAAGCCGGGTCGGCCAGTTCGAACAAGGTCAAGCTGATGCCGGCCATGTCGATACTGGTCATGTAGTTGCCGACCTTGGTGAAGGCCGGGGTGATGTTCTTGGCCTTCAGTTGGTCGAGGGTGTCATGCGCAAAGATGTATTGTTCCATCAACGGTGTGGCGCCCATGCCGTTGACCAGCATCGCATACTGCTTGTTAGGGTCCAGGTGCATTTCGTCATCCAGCTTGCCGAGTAATTCCTCAACGAGCTCCTTGCTTGGACGCAGCTTTTCGCGGCGGTAGCCGGGTTCGCTGTGAATGCCGACGCCGAATTCGATTTCGTCTTCGGCCAGTTCAAACCCTGGCTTGCCGGCTTCTGGGACCGTGGCGGCAGACAAGGCAACGGCGATGGTCTTGATGTTTGGCAAAACGGCGTTGGCGAGTTTCTCCAAGTCGTCGAGGCTGGCGCCTTCTTGCGCCGCGGCGCCGAGGACCTTGTGCATGAAGATTGTGCCGGCCACGCCGCGCCGGCCTTGCGTGTACAGGGAATCCTTCACGGCGATGTCGTCATCGACGACGATGCGCCGCACTTCGATATCGTCCATTTCCGCCATGTCCTTGGCCATGTCGAAGTTCATCACGTCACCGGAGTAGTTCTTGACGACCAAGAACACGCCCTTGCCTTGATCGACGGCCTTGATGGCGGCGTAAATCTGATCCGGGGTCGGGGAGGTGAAGACTTGCCCGGCCACGGCGCCGGACAACATGCCCTTGCCGACAAAGCCCGCGTGAGTCGGCTCGTGGCCGGAGCCCCCGCCGGACACGATGCCGACTTTGCCCTTCATTGAATCTTTATCAGCACGCACCATGGCCAGCGTATCTGGCACCTGCTCCAAGATGCTTGGGTAGGAGCGCACGAGGCCATCAACCATTTCTGGGACGACGTCATGGGGATCATTAATAATCTTTTTCATGAACAAACACGATCCTTTCTTATTTTTGAATCCGTTCTCATTGTAACCCGGCCACCGGTTGGAATGCCACGGACAGGTTCTGAAAATTGTCCGGGGTGCGGGCACTGGCGCGCAGGTATAATAGAAGCTAGTAACCGATTTCATCTGGAGGTGGTCACATGCAGCTCATCGACGAACCTACCCGTGTGCTCGACGACTTGGCCGCTGGGATTTTGTGGACGTATCCGCAACTGGCGCGCGTGCCCAACACGCGCGGCTTTTATTGGCCGCAACACGATGAGCAGTTGGTGCCGCTGATTGGTGGTGGCGGCTCCGGCCACGACCCGGCGCATTGGGGCTACGTGGGTCGTGGCATGTTGGCCGCGGCGGTGATGGGCGAGATGTTTGTGCCGCCGACCGCCGATGACATCGTGGCCGTGACCCGCGTGGTCGCCAAGCAGCACCGTGTGTTTTTCATCGTGAAGAACTTCGTGGCCGACGTCACCAGTTTCACCGTAGCAAAAACCCGGCTGGAGGCAGCCGGGTACGAGGTGGGGATGACCATCGTCGCCGATGATATTTCGGTTGAAGGGCCGGCGCTAGCAACGCGCAAGCGCGGCGTGGCCGGGACGATTCTGGTGCACAAGGTGCTCGGCGCGGCCGCCGCGGCTGGGGCCTCGGTGCCCGCGCTGACGGCCTTGGCCCAGCAACTCGCCCCGTGCATCAAGACGATTGGCTTTTCGCTGGCCGGGGCCGTGGTGCCCGGCCAAGAGGCACCAAGCTTCACGCTGCCGCCGCATTCGGTGGCCTATGGCGTCGGGATTCACGGCGAGCCAGGGTATCGCACTGAGCCGTTTCAATCGGCCGAGCTCCTGGCCCGCGAGCTCATCACCAAGTTGCGCCAGGCGTTTCGCTGGCAGGCCGGCGAGCAATACGCCGTGTTGGTGAACTCGCTGGGCGGCACCACCGTGATGGAAAATCTCGTGTTTAACCGCGACGTCCGCGAGCTGTTGGCGCTGCAGCCGATCACTGTGGCCTTCAATCATGTCGGCAACTTCATGTCGGCCAATGGCATGCACGGGCTGTCGCTGACGCTGATGCGCCTGGCGGATCCGGCATGGCTCACCGCGCTGCAGGCGCCGGTGGCGGTGCCGGCGTGGTAGGTCACGGGTGCGGCTGGTCGATGATTTCGGCCAGCGACTTGATCGCATCGGCGCCGATAATTTCATAATCGATGGGGTTCACCGCCGTCAGGTTGCGCATGATGCGGTAGCTAATGCCTAGCACCACCAGCTCGGTCACGTGCCGTTGGCTAGTGGTGTTTTGCGTCCAGCTCGTGGCATAATGCTGCACCAAATCCTGCAGGTGCGCGGCAAATAAATCCACCAAGTCGACTTCCTGCTGGTCGCGCATGACGCTGGCGTAAAAGGGCCGCTGGGCGTCGAGCTCGAACATGGTCAGCTGCACGATTTCGCGCCACGGCAGGTAACCGAAGTTGGCCTCGATGGTTTCGCCGAGAGAATCGGCGACGAACCACACCAGCAGCTCGTATTTATCTTGAAAGTAATCATAAAACGTTTGGCGTCGCATGCAGGCCAGATCCATGATGGTGGTGACCGACGTGTGGGTGAAGTCGCGTTGGATCACCGCGGTGTGAAACGCCGTGGCGATTTTTTTCCGCGTGATGTAATCCATCTGCGCCCTCCTTTGTGTCCTTAGTCATTCTATCAAAGTCCACGCGATTGCGTTCAGCCATTCTTTTCGGTAAGCTGAAAATAATTACGTTTATGATCGGAGCCCCAAATGAAATTATTGAAACCCTACCTGGCGCGCTTCAAAGGCGACGTGTGGTGGGCCATTGTGTCCGTGGCGGTGGTGGCCTTTGCCACCTTGTGGCAGCCGCGCGTCTTGCAGCAAATCATGACCGCTATTATCGCCAATGATAAAGCGACCGTGTTTCGCCTCGGCTTGTGGCTGGTGGCGCTTGGCGTCATCGGCATCGGCGCCGGCGTCATCAACACGGTGTATTCGGCGCGCATCGCCTTAAACGTCGCCACCAACCTGCGCGCCGACGTCTACCGCCACGTGCAAACCTTCGCCTACGCCGACGTCGAGCAGTTCTCGCCGTCTAACTTGGTCGTGCGCATGACCAACGACATCAACCAGATTCAGCAAGTCTTGATGGCCGTGTTCCAGCAGGTGACGCGCATTCCGCTGCTGTTTTTCGGGGCCTTGGTGCTGGCCTTGGTGACCATTCCCAGCCTGTGGTGGATCATCTTGGTGATGATGGCGGCCATCATCGGCGTCAGCTGGTTTGCCTTCCAGAAAATGGGCAAGCTGTTTGGCCGCACCCAGAAGCTGGTGGAGCGGGTGAACACCATCGCCCGGGAGAACCTGATGGGCATTCGGGTGGTCAAGTCCTTCGTGCAAGAAGATAACCAGATCAAGACCTTCGCCAAGGCCTCCGACGCCATGCGCGACGTCAACACGAAAATCGGCGACTTGTTTGCCATTTTAATGCCGGCGTTTTTCTTGGCGTGCAACCTGGCCATCGGCGTCTCGGTGTTCCTGATTGGCCGCAACATCACCGCGCACCCGGCGTACCTGGCGGCGATTAGTTCCTACACGAGCTACCTGTTCCAAATCATGTTTGCCGTCATCAATGCCGGCTTCATGACCACCTTCGCCGCCCGCGCGATGATTTCCATCGGCCGGCTCGAAACGGTGATGACTCACGCGCCGAGCATGCACTTCGTCGCCGGGCCGAGCCAGCCGGTGGGCGGCAGCATCGCCTTCGACCACGTCAGCTTCACCTATCCCGGCGACGACCAGCCGACCTTGCGCGACATCAGCTTCACCGTGCCGGCCGGTGCCCAGGTGGGCATCGTCGGCGCCACCGGGTCGGGCAAAACGACGCTGGCCCAGCTGATTCCGCGGCTGTTCGACCCCGACACCGGCACCGTGACGCTGGGGGGCGTGGACCTGCGCGAGCTCAGCCAGGCGACGATTCGCGACACCGTCAGCTTCGTCTTGCAGCGCAGCACGCTGTTTTCCGGCACCATCGCGGCCAACCTCCGCCAGGCGCAACCAAGCGCCGCCTTGCCGCAAATGGAGCGCGCCGCGGGCATCGCCCAGGCCGCCGAGTTCATCGAGCGGCTGCCGGAGCGCTACGACGCGCCGGTGGAGGAGCGCTCCGCCAATTTCTCCGGCGGGCAAAAACAGCGTCTCGCCATCACCCGCGGCGTCATCGCTGAGCCGAAGGTGTTGATCCTCGACGACGCCACCAGCGCCTTAGATGCCCGCAGCGAAAAGCTGGTGCAAGAGGCGCTGGGTAAGCACCTGGCGCACACCACCACGGTGATCATCGCCGAAAAGATCAGCTCGATCATCCACGCCGACGAGATTCTCGTGCTGGCAGACGGTCGCCTGGTCGGCCACGGCACCCACCGCGAGCTCGTCGCCAATAACCCGACGTATCAGGAAATCTACCGCACGCAAAAGGCGAAGGAGGCGGCGCAATGACAGACTTGAAGAATGCCGGCCGCTACTACGCCCATTACTTGCGCCGCTACTGGCTGGGGATGCTGGTGGCCATGGTGCTGATTAGCATCTCGACGTGGTGTATCGTCGTAGCGCCGACTTACCTGGGCCGCGCCATTGAGGAACTCACCACTTATCTGCAGCACTGGGCTAACCCCGCCACCCGCGGGCAGGCTAGCTTCGCCCAATTCGACCGCACGATCATCATTTACATCCTATTGTATTTCGGCGACGCCAGCACCATCCTGTTCGCTTCGCTGATTCTGGCGCGGGTGGCAAGTTTTTCCACCGGCACGATGCGCGTCGGGCTGTTTCGCAAGATGCAACGCATGCAGGTGCAATACTTCGACCAGCACAGCGACGGCGACATCTTGGCGCGGTATACGTCAGACCTCGACAATATTTTTAACGCGATGAACCAGGCGTTGTTGGAATTGTTCCTGGCCATCGCCCAATTCGTCGGCATCTTGTTGATGATGTTCAACCAAAACGTGCAGCTGGCGTGGGTGACGATGGCCTCGACACCGGTGGCGCTGGTGATTGCCGGCTGGGTGATTCACCAGGCCAGCGTCAGCGTCAACGCCCAACAAGACGACATCGGCCGGCTGAACGGCTACATCAACGAGCAGGTCACCGGCCAAAAGGTGATCATCACCAACGGCTTGCAGGCGGATTCGATTCGCGGGTTCGATGCGTTAAACGCCAAGTGGCGGCAAACCGCTTTGCGTGGCCAGATTTGGTCCGGGGTGTTGAACCCCTTGATGGGCGGCATGTCGCTGTTAAATACCGCCATCGTGATCTTCTTCGGCTCGTGGCTGGCGGTGTCCGGTAGCATGAGCCAAGGCGCCGCGTTGGCCTTGGTTGTTGTCTTCGTCAATTACGCGCAGCAGTATTACCAGCCCTTGATTTCCTTCACCAGTCTGTACAGCATGATTCAACTGGCGATTACCGGCGCGCGGCGCATCGACGAAGTACGCAACCAACCTGACGAAATTTCGCCGCAACCCGGCTTGCCGCTGACGCAAATTCACGACGCCATTCAGCTTAACGACGTCCACTTCAGCTACCTGCCGGGCAAGGAGATCCTGCACGGCGTGGACATCACCGTGCACACCGGCGAAATGGTCGCCTTGGTCGGCCCCACCGGCTCCGGCAAAACGACGGTGATGAACCTGCTGAATCGCTTCTACGATGTGGACGCCGGCAGCGTGACCTTTGATGGCACCGACATTCGCGACTTCGCCTTGCCGGCTTTGCGCGCGCATGTCGGCATCGTGTTGCAGGACCCGCAGCTGTTTTCCGGCACCATCGCCGATAATATTCGCTTCGGCGACCCCGAGGCGGACATGACCGCGGTGATTGCCGCAGCCAAACAGGCCAACATCCACGACTTCATCGCCAGCCTGCCGGCAGGTTACGACACGCCGGTTTCAGATGAACAGTCGGTGTTCTCCGCCGGGCAAAAGCAGTTGATGTCGATTGCCCGCACGATTCTCACCAATCCGAAGCTGTTGATTCTCGATGAAGCCACCAGCAACGTCGATACCGTGACCGAGGCCAAGATTCAAGCGGCGATGGATAACGTCATCCAAGGCCGCACCAGCTTCGTCATTGCGCACCGCCTGAAGACCATTTTGAACGCCGATAAAATCGTCGTCCTGCAGGCGGGTAAGATCATCGAGCAAGGCACGCATGACGAGCTGTTGGCGGAAAATGGCTTTTACGCCGAGTTGTATCACAATCAAATGGTGTTTGAGTAAGGCACAGTCGGCGTAAGCCGGCTGCTTTTTTGCGTCAAGGGAACCCACCTTTTGCCAAAAACTGAATCTATGTTCAAAAAGGGTAGACACGTGTCTACGTGAAGCGTACAATAACTTCATTCACTAATCGTGTACGCCTGTCTGCGGACGGTGCACAACTTGGTAGGAGGAATTCCCATGTTTGCCAAATATAAGAAAGTCTCGTTGATTCTGCGCATCTTGATTGGCCTACTCGTCGGCGCAGCGCTGGCCGTCGTCGTCCCGAGCTGGTCGGTGATCGGCATCCTCGGCACACTGTTTGTCGGCGCGCTGAAGGGCATCGCGCCGGTGATGGTCTTTTTCCTGATTATGTCCGCGATTTCTGCTTACCAACAAGGCGCCAAGAATCACTTCGGCTCCGTGATCGTTATGTACCTCGGGGCGACCCTGTTATCGGCCTTTGCCGCTGTCGTTGCCTCGTTCCTATTCAAGGTGCACCTCGTCTTGCCGAAAAGCGTTCATGTCGCCGCTGCTGCGCCGAAGAGTTTAACCAAAGTCATCAGCGATTTGCTGACGAACGCGGTGGGCAACCCGTTAGCGGCCATCGTAAACGCGAATTACCTGTCGATTCTGTTTTGGGCGTTGATGATTGGGTTCGCGCTCCGCCTCACCAGCCCGGCCACGCGCAAGGTCATCACGGAAATCTCTGGGGCCATCACCAGTGTCGCCCAGCTCGTCATCGAGTTTGCGCCGTTCGGGATCACCGGGTTGATTTACACGACGATTAGCGAAACCGGCTTTGCCGGCATCGCCCATTACGGGCAGCTGGTGTTGCTGCTAGTGGGGACGATGGCCTTCGTCTACCTGGTCGTTTACCCGTTGATGGTGTGGGCGATGACGCACCAGAATCCATACCCGCTGACGTTCTGGACGCTGAAGGTGTCCGGCATCCCGGCCTTTTTCACCCGCAGTAGCGCCGTGAACATTCCCATTAACCTGCAAGCTTGCCGTGACCTCGGGTTGAACGAGGAATCCTATTCCGTGTCGATTCCGTTAGGGGGCTCCGCCAATTCCGGCGGTGCAGCGATTACCGTGACCGTGATGACGCTGGCCGCCGCCTACACGATGGGGATTCATGTGTCCTTCATCTTGGCCTTCATTCTGTGCTTCCTGACGGCCTTGGCCGCCACCGGGGCGTCTGGGATCGCCGGTGGTTCGCTGTTGATCATTCCAATGGCCGCCAGCCTGTTTGGCATCAGCAATGACATCGCCATGCAAGTCGTCGGCATCGGCTTCATCATCGGCGTCATTCAAGATTCCGTGGAAACCGCGGTGAACTCGGCGTCGGACCTCTTGTTCACAGCCACTGCCGAATACCGCGACGCGCGGCGCAGCGGGCACCCCGTTGACATTGCTGCCGCGGTGCGAGCCGCCACGGGCAAACCGGCGAAAGTCGCTAAGGCCGCGAGCCAAACCATCGAAGTGAGCGATTAACCTCAGCTTGATTCCTCTGCCTCTTAACGGAGGCGGGGGAATTTTTTTGCGGGCACTCGGTCTAGTGCAGACGGCGGGGAATGTGCTAAGCTAGATCGAGTGATTTTTTAAGGAGGACATTTTATGCCCGCATTTTGGCGCCGCATGACCCGCAAGGAAGACCCTAGCGTATATGAAGACAAGGACTCGCACCTCCCGCGTGTGCTCACTGTCAAGGACTTCTTGGCGCTGGGCGTGGGGACCATCGTGTCGACGACGATTTTTACTTTGCCCGGGGTCGTGGCCGCCGACCATGCCGGCCCGGCTGTTGCGTTATCCTGCTTGCTGGCGGCGGTGGTAGCGGGGCTCGTCGCCTTCGCCTATGCGGAAATGGCGGCGGCGATGCCGTTTGCCGGGTCCGCGTATTCCTGGATCAACGTCATCTTCGGTGAGGTCTTCGGTTGGATCGCTGGCTGGGCGCTGCTCGCCGAGTATTTTATTGCCGTGGCCTTCGTCGCCTCGGGGCTGTCGGCCAACTTCCGCGGGCTGTTGGCCAGTTTCGGTGCAGTGTTACCGAACGCCTTAGCCAACCCGCTAGGCACCAACGGCGGCATTGTCGACATCGTGGCGGTGATTGCCGTGGTGCTCGTGGCCTTTCTGTTGTCGCGCGGCGTGTCCGATGCGGATCGGGTGGAAAACGTCTTGGTCGTACTCAAGGTCATCGCGATTCTGGCCTTTGTGGCAATCGGCCTCACCGCCATCCACCCGGCCAACTACCACCCGTTCATTCCCGCGTATCACGTGCGCGCAGACGGCACGGCATTCGGCGGCTGGCAAGGTATCTACGCCGGCGTGTCGATGATTTTTCTGGCCTACATCGGCTTTGATTCCATTGCCGCCAACTCTGCTGAGGCCAAGGACCCGGAGAAAACCATGCCGCGGGGGATCATCGGCTCGCTGATCATCGCCGTGTTGCTGTTCATGGCCGTGGCGTTGGTGCTGGTGGGGATGTTCAAGTACACGCACTATACCGACAACGCCGAGCCAGTCGGCTGGGCGTTGCGCCACGCCGGCCATCCCGTCGCGGCCACGGTGATTCAAGGCGTCGCCGTGGTCGGCATGTTCACCGCACTGATTGGCATGATGATGGCGGGCTCGCGTCTGTTGTATAGCTTCGGGCGCGACGGCATGTTGCCGCGGTACCTCGGCAAACTCAGTACGACGCAGCACCTGCCGAACCACGCATTGTGGACGTTGACGGTCGTCGGCGTAGTCATCGGTGCGCTGTTTCCGTTCAAGTTTCTCGCCCAGCTGATTTCCGCCGGCACCTTAATTGCGTTTATGTTTGTCGCGTTGGGGATTTATCGCCTGCGCCAACGCGAAGGTAAGGACATCGCCGACCCCGCGTTTAAGATGCCGTGGTACCCGGTGCTGCCGGCGCTGGCGTTTCTCGGCGCGCTCGGCGTGTTCCTCGGCCTCGACATCCAAGCGAAGGTGTACTCCGGCATTTGGTTCCTGATTGGACTGGTCGTGTACTTGACCTATGGCATCCGCCACTCGGCCCTGAATCAGCCCAAGTCGAATGTCATGAAAAAATAATAAGAATATTTACTGAAATCTCATCATCTCGTGAAAGCGTGTGCTAAACTGTCTACAGATTAAAATAAAGGATAGGTGAACACATGACAAAAGCGACTGATTACATTGCTGACGTGGCCGCCACCGTGGCCGCACGTGATCCGCATCAACCCGAGTTCCAAGAGGCGGTCACGAACTTCTTGCGCACCATCACGCCCGTGTTTGAGCAACACCCTGAGTACATTGCGGCTAACGTCTTGGCTCGCCTCGTCGAGCCCGACCGCGCCATTCAGTTCCAGGTGCCGTGGCAAGACGATCACGGCACCATGCAGGTCAATCGCGGTTTTCGCGTGCAGTTCAACTCTGCCATCGGCCCGTACAAAGGCGGCTTGCGCCTGCATCCCAGCGTCAACTTGTCGATTGTGAAGTTCCTAGGCTTCGAGCAGGTCTTCAAGAACTCGCTGACCGGCTTGCCGATCGGTGGGGGCAAGGGCGGTGCGGATTTTAACCCCAAGGGCAAATCCGACGCCGAGATCATGCGCTTTTGTCAAAGCTTCATGACCGAGCTGCAGAAGCACATCGGCTTGGACCTCGACGTGCCGGCCGGGGACATCGGCGTCGGCGGCCGCGAGATTGGCTATCTTTATGGCCAATACAAGCGGCTGCACGGGGCCGAGCGGGGTATCCTTACTGGTAAGGGCCTAAGTTACGGTGGCTCGCTGGCCCGCACCGAGGCCACCGGTTACGGCTTGATCTATTACACCCAGGCCATGCTGGAAGACAACGGCGACACGCTGAAGGACAAAACTGTCGTCGTTTCCGGCGCTGGTAACGTCGCGATTTACGCCATCGAAAAGGCGCAGGAATATGGGGCCAAGGTGATCACGGCTTCAGATTCCAATGGTTACGTCATCGACCCGGATGGCATCGATGTCGCGACGTTGAAGGACGTCAAGGAAGTGCGGCGCGCGCGGATGACCGAATACGCGACGGCGCGGCCAAATGCCGAGTACCATGAAGGCTCGGTGTGGGACGCCGAATTGACCTATGACGTCGCCTTGCCTTGCGCGACGCAAAACGAAATCGACGCCGCACAGGCCAAGCGGCTCGTGGCTGCCGGCGTCAAAGCCGTGGCCGAAGGGGCTAACATGCCGTCGACGCCGGAAGCGATTGCCGAGTACCAAAGCAACGGCGTTTACTATGGCCCGGCCAAAGCGGCCAATGCCGGCGGCGTAGCGGTTTCCGCGCTGGAAATGAGCCAGAATTCCCGCCGGTTAAGCGACAGTTTCGCCACGGTGGATGGCCAGCTGAAGTCAATCATGGAAACATTATTTGCCAATTCCGTCGCCGCGGCGAAGGAATATGGTGTGGCCGGAGACTACCTCGCCGGCGCTAACATCGCCGGCTTCACGAAGGTGGCGGATGCGATGACCGCGCAAGGCTGGTAAACCAATTCAAGAGACACCAGGTATCGTCGGCAAATGATTGCCGGCGATATTTTTGTGCCGTGAAAGTGATGAAACCTTTAAATTTTTCCTCTGAACAGATTGAGTTATTTTGTCAAAATAATTCCTAATTTCAAATTCGACGGAAAAATTATACCCACACTTTCCGGAACTGTATGTACCCCCATAATTTTTGCAAAAGTCGCGTCACGTTGCGGCCATTTTTGGTCGTGCTGACTTACCCACCAAAATTGTCATCAAGCTGGGCTAGACCGGGAACGAGGAGGAGAAACAAATATTCGATAAAAACACACTAAATATCATGAATATGTATTAATAACCATTATTATTTAGTGGTTGACGACCCACCTATTCCCCCTTATATTTAACTTGTTAAATAGCTCTCGCCGACAAGTCGTTGCGACCAGGCGGCGAACAAACTTTAGGAGGATTTCTTATGAAGAAGACTTTAATTGCTAGTGCAGCCGCATTGGCGTTGGCTGCAGCCGCAGCAATTGCGCCGGCCGCAGTGTCTGCTGCGACGCCCGATGGCTCCGCCCAAGGGACAACGACCGCTGAGTTTAAGGTAGAAGCTGGGGATGGTAAGGACAATCCTGGCGGTGATAACGGTAGTGGTGAAAATGCCAACCTGTGGCTGGTTAAAGCACCTGATTTGTTATTCACAAATGCTACTGTCGCTGACATCATTTCTGGCACGACAGTGCACTATCAGAGCGGTGCTACCGATACCAAAACTGGTGATGCGGCAGAGAACCAAGATGGAGCTTTGCAAATTACTGACCTTCGTGGTACCGGTGCTGGCTGGACGCTGACTGCGAGCGTCAACCAGCCAACTCTGGGTGACAGTAAGCTTGATGGGACACTGCACTTAGCTTTCAAAGACGCAAAGAGTGACTTTGTTGGGACCACAAATGACGATGGCACACCAGATCTTCCTGCAACCGCTGCGCCACAAACGGCTACATTGTCCACGAAAGGCACTACCGCCACAGTTTGGACGGCCGCGGCGAAGTCTGGTCAAGGGGATAACACCGCAACGGTCGACCCTGACAAGACTACGTTTGATATTTTTGCCAATCCTGGTGTGACTGCCGGCACTTATGACGCCACGGTAACTTGGACGCTGGGCAGCACGGTAACGCCTAACTAAGTATTTTAAGGATGCTGTCCGGTCTCGATGGCATCGATAACTAGCGATCGCGGGGCCGCTCCCTTCGGTCGCTTTTGTCGTAAGAAAGGATCATTATGACGCGAATTAAGATTTGGCTGGTCGGCGCGCTCGCGTTGCTCGGTCTCGGTTTTGCCAACAATACACCCGTTCACGCCGCAGACGGCGCGCAGTATACGGTGAGCCCGGTCATTCCGGACAACCAGCGCACCAGCGTGTCGAGCTATTTTGACTTGGTGGTGAAGCCGGGGACGACGCAAAACCTCACGTTAGCTATCGTCAATAAAACCGGTGTTACGCGCCACTTGACCCTTGATCTCACGACGGCCTGGTCGCAACCCAATGGCCAAATCGGCTACACGCCGAATGGACCAAAGGATAGCAGCGCGGAATACCGGCTGAGCGACCTCGGGCCAAAAACGCAAACCATCACGTTGTCACCCAATGAAACGAAGCGGGTGTCGACGCCCATCAAGATTCCGCAATCTGGCTTCAAAGGGGTCTTGTTGGGTGGGTTGTACATGTACGACCAGAAAAAAACGAACGGCGGCACCAAGTCCGGCGTCAAGTTGAAGAACCGGTTCGCGACATTGGTTGGGGTGCAGCTCCAAACCAAGACGGGTGCGTTTAACGAGATTAAGCCCAACTTGAAGCTAGCCGGCGTGAGCGCGGGCATTCAAACCGGCCAACCCGGCGTGATTGCCACCGTGCAGAACCCGATGCCGACGTACTGGGGCAAGATGAAGTGGCGGGCGCGCGTTTACCGTCGTGACAGCAAGAAGGTCATCATGCGTCGCACGACGACGAATTACGCCGTGGCGCCAAGTTCGCATCTGGACTTCGGCATTTTGCAAAAAAAGGCCTTGGATCCGGGCGACTACACACTGGACTTGCTGATCACCGGACCGCATGGCCGCTGGCACTTCAAGCGCAATTTCTCGATTCTCACCGAGCAGGCCAACCAGATTAACAAGAAATTGGGGCTGAAGCGGTCGTTCACGTTACCATGGTGGGCTTGGCTTCTGATTGGGTTGGCCCTGGCAGGCTTGATTTGGCTAATCATTTTTCTCTGGAAACGCCGTCGTCGGGATGACGACGAGGAGCCAACCACCCGGCGTGGCCGGCATCAGCATCAACGGTAAGGAGGGGGCAACATGAAATTTAGTAAAGTTGGGATTGCCCTAGCGGGGGTTGCCGTTTTACTTGCCGTGCCGGTCGTACCGGTAGCGGCAAGCGAGTCTGCGACCGGCTCGACCATCGCTGAATTCAAGGTGACTGGCAAGCGGCCAAAACCTGAGCCGACTGTGTTGCCACCGCGGCGACCGGCGGGAGACCGGCTGCCTGGCACGCAAGGCGTGGTGCCGCGACATCTGCCGCAGACTGGCGACCAAGGAAATGCTTGGTGGTCACTGGCCGGAATTGCGGTGATGGTTGGGATGAGTTGGGTCGCTTGGCGGCGAAAGGAGGACAGCGATGAAGAAGCATCAGCATAAAGTACTTACGCGTACGCTTGTCGTCGCTGCCATGTTCAGTCTGGCCACACTGGTTCAGCCTTTGGTGGCCACGTCGGCAGAGGCTCAAGTCACCTGGCCGACCGGCAGTGAGATTCCGGAGCCAATCGATCAGGAAACTGGGTTGCCAGCTTACGTGCCTTTTGATCAGGTACTTACGACCGCCGGAATTCCAGGCACGTCAAGTGAGCTGTTGACCAACAGCAACGGGAATAACGTCGGCACCAAAGTTACGAAGGACATTAAACAATCAGGATCGATTTGGAGTGTAGATACGCTTAACCTGAAAAATAGTTTCCACGCCAAGATGAATCTTTATTTTGGTAACGAAACTGATCCAGCCGATGGCATGGCGTTTGCCTTAACTGGATCAAAAATTAAACAGGTTTATGGTAATGGTGGGTCACTCGGGGTCTGGACAACTGACATTAGAGACGGTAAAACTTCACTACCCCAGAGTTTTGTCGTGACATTCGATACTTATCGTAACGGGGATTCGTGGGATAAGAATGTTTCATATCCCACGACCCACGGTGGGCAATATGTTGGATGGGGCTTTCCTTCCCAGTTTCGTACTCAATACGACCATAGCACGGCTGCTTCTCCAGCACCCACAACACCTAAGATCATCTGGAATAATTCTGCACAAGATGGTGGTATTAGTGATGCTGTCACGAATGGTTTCTCAGATGCAGGTTTAGGTGGCAATATGGCCTTAGCCGCTGATCAAAGTATGACCGATGGTAAATGGCATTCCTTCACGGTCGATTGGGTGGCTAACAGTAGCCATGATGGCGGGGGCCAACTCACATTTAGTTTTGAAGCTGCCAGTGGTAGCGTCCTGACCAAAACCCTAACCTGGACGGCCGCAGATGTCACAAAAGCGTTTGGTGGCCCCAACGTCTACTGGGGCTTCACCGGGGCGACCGGGGACAACAAAGAGCAGGGCGTCGTCGTCTTCGAAAGCATCCCAGGGTTAGTCGATGCCAACTTGGCCACCAAGGTCACCGATCCGGACGGCAAGGCGACCGGGGCCAGCGTGTATCAAGGGGCCACGTTAAATCAGAGTTATACATTGACCTATGATGGGTCAGGTAGTAAGCAAAGCTTCCCGACTCCTGGGAATAATGGCGCTGGGACGCTTGATGTTCAGTTGCAAACTGGTAGTAATTACGGCTTCATCGTTGATGATCAAGGCCAAATCGATGTCACCGTTAAATATTCAGATGGCACTACGCAGCATGTTAAGGGGGAGCACGTGACTGATCCAGTGACTACACCGACTCTGGCTGGCAAGCTGGTTACCGTTGCAAACCGCGTCAAATTGTCTGGGCTGAAAGGCTTCGATAAGGCCAAAGGTGATGGGCAGAAGATGACGATAACCGCACCGATTGTGGCAACGACGCTTGGTGCTGCCGATGCCTCTGCTAACGCGGGGGTCATCGTCGGGAATAACGCCCAGTACAAAGGTGAGGTAAGTGTTCCTGCCGTCATCCCTAATCCGGTAGAAATGACGCCCCCTTACTTCAATTTTGGGACGTTAAGCGTCGGCCAAATCACTCAAGGCGTGAAGGGGCTGCCCGGAAAACTAACAGATGAGAGTGGCGCGACAAATACCACTGGTATCTATACCAAATTCCCGTTAGGTAAAGACTATCAGCTCACTGCCGCGGTGCAGTCGTTTAACTTAGGAACCGGCTATACGCCGGGCAGCGCAACAATTAACTTCACGTACAATGGCAAGCCGTACCATCTAGCTGATAATGGCACAGCCCAGTCTTTGTTCCGCAACCCGCCGACGGTACCAAACAGCAAGGTGACTGATGTATCGTTGGATCTCGCAGCGTACCCGCAGATCAAGGCTAACCAGAAGTACACGGCCAACATCGATTGGACGCTAGCTGTCGGGCCTTGACGCCACCAGATAAACCGTTCACAAATAAATTAGGCATCTGGAGCGAACCGTGGTATACTGACCTTAACGTAATTTATGAACTGAAAACTATTTTGTTTCGCATGATGGATTTTTCTTTTCAGAGATTACCAGTTGATTGTCACTATGTTTTTGAAAAGGAGATTCACACATGCAACAAGGTACTGTTAAATGGTTTAACGCTGATAAAGGTTTCGGCTTCATCACTGGTGAAGACGGCAACGACGTATTCGTTCACTTCTCCGCCATCCAAGGCGACGGCTTCAAGACCCTCGATGAAGGCCAAGCTGTTTCCTACGACGTTGAACAAAGCGACCGCGGCCCTCAGGCTGCTAATGTAACGAAGCTTTAATTCGTTGCTAGTCGCGAAAAGCCCCGCTTCGGCGGGGCTTTTTGTTTGCCTTTAAACGCCTCACGTGACTGCCAGTGGCGAACACTTTCGCGAGATAATGAGAAAACTGCCACGCCGTTTTCACCAGAATGAGACTAAACCAATTTTGCTGATCGTGTCGGCGCCACCTGCCAGGCAGCCCACGCCACATGCCTAGTTGCCGGTAATCGGGCATTTTGATTTGGCGGTCAACCCGGCTGCGAAATAATGAGAGGCTGGACCACCAAGTTTGTAAATTTCAGAAAAGGCGCGTAACATTAATTCCGTTGTTTACAAATCGAGAACTCTAGGAGGAGCCTATGCCTACCAAAGTAGAGGTCAAAGCACTGACAAAAATCTTCGGCAAGCGCGTGAAAGCCGCACAGGAAATGCTGAAGCAAGGCCACACCAAGGCCGAGATTCTAGCGGCCACCGGGGCGACGGTGGGGGTCGACCGCGCCAACTTCCAAGTCGAAGAAGGCGAAATTTTCGTCATCATGGGGTTGTCCGGTTCGGGCAAGTCGACGACGATTCGCATGCTCAACCGGCTGATCAACCCGACCAGCGGCAGCGTGCTAATCGACGGCGAAGACATTGCCAAAATGGATAAGGCCCAATTGCAAGCGGTCCGTCGGCAGAAAATGAGCATGGTGTTCCAAAGCTTCGCCTTGTTGCCTAACCGCACCGTTCAACAAAACGTCGAGTTCGGCTTGGAGATTCAAGGCGTCGATAAGGCCACCCGCGCCAAGCAGGCCCTTGATGCGCTCGGCCTGGTTGGGTTGACCGATTACGCCGACCAGCATCCGGATCAGTTGTCCGGCGGGATGCAGCAGCGCGTTGGCTTAGCCCGCGCGTTTGCGAACGACCCGGAAGTCTTATTGATGGACGAGGCGTTTTCTGCGCTGGATCCGCTGAACCGCCGCGACATGCAAGACGAGTTGTTGGACCTTCAGGAAAACCTGCACAAAACCATCATCTTCATCTCCCATGACCTGAACGAGGCGCTGCACATCGGCGACCACATCATGATCATGAAGGACGGCGAGGTCGTGCAAATCGGCACGCCTGAAGAAATCCTGAGCGCGCCGGCGGATGATTACGTCGAGCGCTTCATCGAAGGCGTCGACCGGTCACAGGTTTATACCGCTGGCAACGTTATGGTGCGTCCAACCACCGTCAACATCCAAAAGGGTGGGCCGCGCTTGGCTGCCCGGCGCATGCGTGAGAACGAAATTAGTAGCGTCTACGCGGTCGATAACGCCCGGCACCTCCTGGGTATCATCGACGCCAAAGACGTGCGTCAGGCCATCGCTAGTGGCTCTGAGGACATCCGCCCGCTGGTCCAAGACATTGTGCCGACCACCCATGTCGACACCCCCTTGGCCGATTTGATGGATGCTGTGTCGAGTACGCCGGTGCCGTACGCCGTGGTCGACGACGACAATCGCCTACTGGGTATTATCATCCGCGGTGCCGTGCTCGGTGCCTTGTCAGGAAACGAGGTGAACGTGAATGTTTAATCTACCAAAACTCCCCTTAGCCGATTGGATCGACGCCTTGGTCAACTGGCTGGGCCATTTTGAAGGCTTCTTTTACGCCGTAACCAACTTCTTAGGCGCTATCGTCAATGCCTTTCAGTGGGTGTTTGACGCCTTGCCGATTCCGGTGTTCATGGTGATTGTCATTGCCGGCACCTGGTGGCTGACGCGCAACACGCACCGCTATGGCCTGTTGGTGTTTGAATTCATCGGCCTATTGTACATTTGGAACCAAGGCTACTGGCGTGACATGACCCAGACGCTGACGTTGGTCTTGACCGCCAGCTTGTTGGCAATCATCATCGGCATTCCGCTCGGGCTGTGGGCCGCCACCAGCAAGCCCGTGGCAACGGTGGTGAAGCCCTTGATGGACTTCATGCAAACCATGCCCGCCTTTGTTTACCTGATTCCCGCCGTGGCGTTTTTCGGCATCGGCATGGTGCCCGGCGTCGTGGCGTCTGTGATCTTCGCGATGCCACCAACCGTGCGCATGACGCAACTGGGGATTCAGCAGGTGCCAAGCGAATTGATTGAAGCCGCTGACAGCTTCGGTGCCACCGGCTGGCAGCGCCTCGTTAAGGTGCAGCTGCCCGGGGCGCTACCGACCATCATGGCCGGCGTGAACCAAAGCATGATGCTGGCATTGTCGATGGTCGTCATCGCCTCGATGATTGGCGCGATGGGGCTAGGCACCCAGGTGTATTTTGCCGTCGGGCGTAACGAAGCCGGCAGCGGGTTCGCCGCCGGGTTAGCCATCGTCATCTTGGCGATTATTCTCGACCGGGTGACCCAGGCGTTGAACCACCGCAAGTAAGGAGGGGCCCATGCGCAAAATAAAATTTCTATTGCTGACGGCAGTGGCCTTGGTGCTCACCGCCTGCAGAACGCGCCCGGCCGCTTACCTGGCCAACCAGCCGTTGGGGCCGCAAATCAATTACACGATCACCGGCATCGACGCCGGCGCCGGGGTGATGAGTAGCACCACCAAGGCGCTTGCCGCGTATGACTTAACGAAGGGCAAGTGGCAGCTGCAAACGAGTTCGACAGCGGCGATGACCTCGACGCTGGGCAAGGCCATCAAGCACAAGCAGCCCATCGTCGTGACCGGCTGGCAGCCACATTGGATGTTTACCAAGTATCACCTGAAGTTCTTGAAGGATCCTAAGAACGTCTACGGCCATGCCGAAAGCATCCACACCATCGCGCGCCTTGGGCTGAAACAGGCCAAGCCGCAAGCCTATACCGTGCTTGATCGCTTCCACTGGACGCCCAAGGACATGTCGGCGGTGATGCTGCAGGTCAATAACGGCGTCGACCCGAAGCAAGCGGCCAAGCAGTGGCTACGCCAGCATCCGGCCAGCCTCAAGACTTGGACCAAGGGTGTTGCCAAGGCGCATGGCCAGCTGACGCTGACCTATGTGGCGTGGGATTCCGAAATTGCCTCGACCAATGTCGTGGCCGAAGCCCTGCGGCAGGTCGGCTACGATGTGTCGATTCGGCCGATGGAGATTCAGCCGCTGTGGGCATCCGTCGCCACCGGGGCGGCAGACGCCATGGTGTGCGCCTGGCTGCCGAACACCAGCGGCAAGTATTACGCCGACTACAAGGGCAAGTTCACCGATCTCGGCGAGAACCTCAAAGGGGCGCGAGTCGGGCTGGCCGTACCGACGTATATGAAAAAGATTAACAGCATCAACGATTTATTAACAAAATAGTCATGGGCTTGCCATTCCTTCATCATCAAATGTGAGGAATGGCATTTTGTTTGCCCTTGGCGCGCAAGGCCGCACAAAAGATGAGGACAGAAGTGACCTGTTCCCGTTTTATGTCGAAGTTTATCGCTACAATAAAGTTATTCTGGCATAATTGGGGGAACGTTGGGCATGACGGGAATTGATGCAGAGCTCAAGGCAATTGGCGAATATCTAGATTCTGTGCGCCAGGCCAAACATATTAGTCGTGCTCAGCTGGCTCGCCACCTCGGCTGGTCCGAGAAGACGCTGCAACGCATCGCGCTGGGCGATGTCGACATGAAGCTGAGCCAATTTCTCAGCATCATGAGCTACCTGAACGTCACGTTGCACGATGTGGTGAGCCATTCCAGCATGCCGCTGCCGTCTGCGGCGGTGATGGAAACGCTGTGCCTGCGCGCCGGCGCGCAGCACGATGATGTCGCCTTAGCCCAGCTGCAACATCAACTCGAGGCCTATTTCAACCAGTATCATCTGCCGTGGGCGCATCACTACGCGCTATTTTGCCAGTTGATGCTGGCGGAGCTGGCTCACGATGACGCCAAGGCCACCCGCATCGCCCGGTTGTTGTTCTCGCAGTACGTCGACTATGATCGCTTGACCACCGGCGATTTTCGCATGGTGACGCGGGTGGTCGGCTACATTCCCTATGATCAGCTGCGCGTCTTGTTCTCGCGGGTGCTGAGTCCGGCCGGGGATGCCGGCTGGTCGAATACCACCGCGCAGGCCGAGGCCGTGCTCGACACGTTTTACGTCAGCCTGCTCGATAGCGCCGTGGCCACCGGCAAGGCCAGCGCGGTGCGCGAGGTTACGACCTTGATTCGCAACCGCGTCGTGCTTGGCAGCAATTACTACTTCCGGATGTACAAAAGGATTTGCGATGGCATCGAGTTGGTGCTCGACGGCCATACGGGTGAGGGTGAGCATTTGTTGGAACAGGTGCTCACCGCCGCCGGGGTGTTCATTCCCGCGCGGGTGCTCGACAATGACGCGCAAGGCTTGCGCAAACTCTTCACCGAATTGGCCAACGTCCACTAGGTGGGCAAAATAAAAGCGAGACTGAAATTTTTCAGTCTCGCTTTTTCATGCGCGGAATGCGGGCCGGAATGCCATATTCGCGTTCGGCGCGCCGCCGCGCCGCGGCGGCTTCGACCAGCGACGGGTAGTGACGATTCAACACCAGCTGTCCGTGAATCATCAGCCGCGCCAGCCAGCGGTCGGCCTGCGCGTCCCAGCTGACGCCGGTGACGCCGGAGCGATTCCGGGCGCTGACGTGTTGGGGGATATTGCGATTGATGCTGGCGGTGATTGGCGCGTTCATTTTCGCCACGGTTTCAGGCTGCTGCAAGAGGCGCTGGCGCGAGCGCTCGCGCCGCAAGCAGCCACAGGAGCGCACATTGCCACGCCGCAGCCGGTAGCCATCGGTGACGATCACATTACCGCAATCGCACTGACATTGCCACAAGGCGTTGCCGTTAGCGGCATGGCCGACTTGATGAAGCGCCACCAGCCGGCCAAAGCGTTGATTGGTGAGATCAAAGGTTTTCATGATGTTCCTCCTGAAGTTGGCGATACCGGCGCGAACCGAGGTACAAGAGGCCGCTGAAGCACAGCAACACGGCGAGGTTAAACCATGGCGTCAGCAATACGGGCACCAGCGGCGCGAGGCGTTGGGTGAGGCGATGCGGCGCAGCTGGGGTGGCTACGTAAGGCGTGACGGCGGTTTTGCGCGCAATAATCACGCGGCGGAAGTTCGTGCCGACGTCGCCTTCGCAGCGAATCAGCGTCAACCGGTCCTCCTTGGTTTGCTTCAGCACCGCGACCTCGGTGGCCTTGACCACGCGGTTATACACCACGCGGTAGTGGTAGGTGTGCACGAAATCGGTTTGAGTAATGGCCGCCCCGTGTTGCAAGTGGGCCGTGCGCGTCAGCAACAAGTTGGCCGCCGCAAGGTTATGCGCGGCGTAGACGTTGTTGCCGTCGCCCATGGTCCGGCTGGGAAAATAGCGCGCCACGCCAAGCGACAACGTGGTGTTGGTCATCGTGCCGAAAATCGTCAACTCGATGTGTTGACTCGGCACGCGCAACAGGCCAATCCCGTGTTGGCGCTGCGTGGCGATGGCTTGGCGCTTGGCGGTGGCCAGCGCCTGCACCGTGGTGTCTCGAATCTTGGCGGGGTGGCCGGCAGGACGCTGGGCATTGGCTTGCGCGTGGGTGCGCCAGTCGCCGGCGGTGCTGATGTTGGTGGTCACGGCGATGTAGCCGGTGCCGGCGAGCACGGCGATGACGACGACAAACAAGCAAGCCGGCCAAAAGGCGCGCAGAAAAGTTTTCATGCTTCAGCCTCCTGGGCGCGGCGCTTGGCCTGGCGGTCCTTGTGCCAGCGCCACAGCCACCACAACACGACGATGATCAACAACAGAATCATGGCGTACAGCCACAGGTTAAACAGGCTGAAAATTGCCCGTGGGTGCGTCTTGGTCGCCGCGGCGGCCTTCAAGGAAATCCGTTTGCCGTAGATCAACAGCCGGTGGTCGTTGATGCCAATGGGCGTGCAGGTCATGAGAATGGCGTGGTTACCGTTGTCCTTCACGTAAAAATGCTGCACGGCGTCAGGCTTAGCCGGATCGATGACGACGCGCTTGGTCATTTTGTAGGCTAAGCGGTGCGCGAAGACGTCGAGGTAGAAGACGTCGCCCGGCTTCATGTAGCGAATGTTGTCGAAAAAGATCCGGTTGGCCATCCCGGTGTGGCCGGTGACGCTACTGGTGACCCGGTGGCCCGGCGCCGGCAGGGACGTGAAGGGCATGACGCCGGTGCCTTTAGCGAGCACCTCATCGGAGTCGCCGAAGTAAATCGGCATGACGTTGAGGCTGATGCTGGGAATGGTGATATTGCCGATGGGAATGCGTTGATCCTTGACGATCGTTTGAATCGTCGCCTTGGGGTAGGGGATGCGGCGGTGGTGCTGCTCGGCGTCGCGGTTGGCGTTGTATTGGCGAATCAAGGCGTCGCGTTTTTCATCGGCCGGGTACAGGTGCTTGCGGTAGGTCCGCGCCAGTTGCATCTCGTGTTGGGTCTGCAGGTGGTCGTACACCAACGGCGCCAACAGGAAAATCGCGCCGATCACCAGCAAGGTGCCAAACACCCACTTCAGCACATTAGCGTGAGAGGTCTTCTTCTTCGCGTGGGTCATAACGCTTGACTCCTTTCGGGTGCCGGTAGCGCCACTCGGTAGCGGCAAACCAAATCAGGAACACCAGCATCAACGCCGACACGGCATACAGCCACAGGTTCAGCGGCGAAAACGTCGCGCGCGGGCGCGTTGGCGTCAGCTTGGCGGTCTTGATCGGCACGCGCTTACCGAACACCAACAGCCGGTGGGAGTTGATGAAAATCGGCGTGCAGGTCAACAACACTGCCCGGTCTTTCCCGGGTTGCACATTGACGACGGCAGTGGCGTGCGGTTTGGCGGGATCCACCACGATGGTTTTGTAAACGCGGTAGGCAATCTCTGCTTGGCCCAACGTGGTGAAGTAGAACACGTCGCCTTTCTTCAGGTAGCGGATGTTGTCGAAGATCACGCGGTTGGCCAGGCCCGTGTGCCCAGAAACGACGGCCAGCGAATTCTTGCCGCCAATCGGTAGGCTGGTGCCGGTCATGGTGCCGGTGCCTTTAGCGAGGACTTGATCGGAATCGCCGTAGTAAATCGGGGTGCTGGCCAAGTTGATGGCGGGCACGCGGACAAACCCGATTGGCTTGCTGAGCTGACGTTGCACCTGGGTCATTTGCTGGTGATAGGGCAAAGCCTGATGCCGTTGGTGGGCAAAGATGTCGGCGTTGTAACGGCGCGCGGCCTTGATCGCGGCGCTGGCGTGCGGGGCGCGGGCGTATTGCCTGGCCAAGGTGAGCTCGCGGTGTTGCACCGACTGGCTGTAAACAATGGGGGCAATCAATAGAATCGCGCCAATGGTGAACAACGTGAGAAATAAATGATAGCGGCGCCGATAGTGCCGCAAGCGAGTGCGTGAGCGAGTGCGCATGATCAGCCCCACCTTTCCTGATTCATCAAGATGATACTAGCATGAGTTAACGACTCATAAGGGGACACTTCTGGCCAGGTCAAAAGTGTCCCCTTTTCCGCGGGCTTGTATCTTTGATGTTAAGTTAGACTTGTGTCGATGTTCACGTTGGAGTCCGGAGCCGACAGAACACGCAAAATTTTGGACTGATTCGAGGAGGAATCGCAAATGAATAAAGCAAAATTAGGGCATGTGATTGGGGTGTGCGGCCTCGCCCTCGGTGCACTTGGCGCCGTGGCCACACCAGCCTTTACCCGGTCCACGCCTAGCAGTGTGACTGCCAGCACGGTCGAAGATGATACGACGATGCGTAGCATCACCTTACACAAGTACGCTGGTACACCGGCGACGAGTGGCGACAACTCGAAGGTGCCAGATGCATCGGATGTCCCAACCGGCGCGAAGGCATTAGGCGGCATTAGTTTTAAGATCACCAAGGTCGCCAAGGTGGCCGGCAAGACACTTAGCGCCAGTGATACTTCTTCTTATACGACGGATGCCAGCTTCGCTGCCCAAACGGTTACGACCGATGATAAAGGGACGGCCAAAGCCGACCTCGGTGCCGGGACAACCGGCGATGGTTATTACCTCGTTGTCGAGCAACCAAGTGACGCGGTGAAGACGGCTGCGGCGCCATTCATCGTGCACGTGCCGCTGACCACGACGGATGCCAGCACGAACACACAGACGCTGACCTATGACGTTAATATCTTCCCGAAGAACGAAATCGACGAAGCTAACCTGCAATTAAACCCAACCAAGACCTTGTTCGATGACGGCAAAGAAGTGACTGCCGATAGTGTGAAGACGGGTTCGACAGTTTATTGGGATATGACCATCAACCGGCCAGCCGATATCCACGGGTCGGGTGTCGAAACTGAAGGTACCACCGAAACGTCAGCTCCGGATAAAGATGGCAACACCGTGACGACCACAACGACGAAGTGGAAGACATACGCCAGTGAATTGAACATGGTCGATGTGCTGGACACGACGAAGATGGGCGATGCCAAGATTACCAAAGTTGTGATTTCCTCGCCAAGTACCAGTGATCCGACGAAGATGGTGTCAGTACCGTTGACCGAGGACACCGATTACAAGGTGACAACCGAGGAAGACACCACGAACAAGACGAACACCGTGACTGTTTCATTAACGGCTGCCGGGATTGCCAAGTTTGCGGCCGCCGACAAGGGTAGCAAGTTGGTTGCCACCTTGAGCACGACGGTGAATGCCCAAAAAGACGCCGAAGTTTCCAACACGTTCAAGACGAATTACAAAGGGACGATTACCCCAGATCAGACACAAACTCAAACGACAGTGCCTGACCAAAAGCCAACTGTTTACTTTGGTAATATCGACGCCGATAAGACCGATGAAGATGGTAAGGCTGTGCCAGATGCCGTCTTCACGCTGTACAGTGATGCCGACGCCAAGACGCCTGTTACTGATAAAGATGGGAACACGCTGACGGCCAAGTCCGATGCCAATGGTAAAGTTGAATTTACCGGCTTGGAAGTTGACCCCGACACCAAGACTCAAAAGTACTACCTGGTCGAAACCGACGCGCCTGCCGGTTACGATGTGGATGGGAAGATTCATGAAGTGACCGCAACGCAAGATTCGACCCCGGATGTGACCGTCGTCGATCACGACAACATGCTGCCGAACCTGCCACTGACTGGTTCGCAAGCACGGATTCTGTTCTATGCCATGACCACTGGGCTGATTGTGGTTGGCGCCGCCGGTGTTTACATCATCAAGCGTCGGCAAAACGCCTAATTGATTCAAGGACAAGGCTTCGGTCTTGCCTCAGAGGTGGCGAACTTCGCCGCTTGTGAGGAGAGACCGAAGAAGTGGAAATGAGGGACAACAATGAGAAAGTGGCTGGTTTTGATGGCCGCGCTGATCGCCTTGGCGGTGAGCGCAGCGACCCAACCCGTCCACGCTGCCGGTAACGGCACGTTGACAATTGAAAAGCGCGTCAGCGTCAAAAGTGCTGCCTCTACTCAGCAGACTCGGCCATTGGCAGGGGCGCGTTACGAACTGACGCGCATTCACGCGATTGCCGGGCCAATCACGGCCACGGATGCGCACACGTATCGCACATTGACCGGGCCTGCTGCGTACCACGTGGTTGTAAACACCGATGCGAATGGCGAGGCGACGATTACTGGCCTCGCCATTGGTGCGGATTATTTGTTGCGCGAATTACCTGGGGCAGGCGTGAAGACGCCAGCCGCCCCGGTCTTGATTCGTTTTTCGCCGACGCGGACGCGGTATACGTACACGCCGAAGTCGGGGTTGCTGGAAAGTGCACCGGTATTGCCGGACACGAAGCAACCTGCGAAAATTGTGCAAACAGGCGGCCAGCTTCGGTGGCCGCTTGGTTTGGTTGCCGCGGTGATGCTCGGCGGGTTGGTCGTAGCTTTCGGCCTGACGATGCGAACGCGGCAAGAGGGGTAAACGATGAGAATTTGGCGGACTGATTGGTGGCACCGATTATCATGGGTAGTCATGGCTGTCGCACTCGTTGCGGGGGTCTGGTTCAGTGCGCCAAAAAAAGCCCAAGCCGCCACCTGGGATGCCGCCGCATACCAGCGGGCCACGGTCAAAGGGGTGTGGAAGGTCGTCGGGTCAACCAGTACGACTGATGGGGGTACAGACGGTGGCTCGCAGTTCTACCTGGATGCCAATGGGACGTTGCACTTCAATTCCTCAACCAAGCCGCTGTCCAGTTCCGGTTGGGTCGATAACGGGCGCACGACGTTAACCAGTACGATGGATTCGGTTAAGCAAATTAGTTTTGAAGGAAAGACCCAGTTTACGGATGGACCGAATGGGTTGAATGGGACCAGAGGCATCTTTCAGCAGTTTCATAATCTTGAATCCATTACTGGCTTAGAAAATGTCGATGTGAGTCAGATGACAGACATGTCATTCTTGTTTGCGGTTGCCACGAAAGATAATGGGATCCCCACGATGACGAAGCTGACCACGATTGAGGGCTTAGGTAACTGGGATGTGAGCCACGTGACGACGATGGCGGACATGTTTTGGAAAGACACAAATCTCACGACCGTCAGCGGCTTGGATCAGTGGGAAACGAGTCGGCTCACCGACATGAACCATATGTTCGCGGAAGACGCGGCCATTCAGACCTTGCCGGATTTGAGTAAGTGGGACACCAGCCATGTCACGGATTTTTCTTTTTCATTCTACAAAATGACCGCACTGACGACGCTTAGCGGTTTGGACAAGTGGGACGTCGGTAACGGCGAAAAATTTCAGTATATGTTTGCCGAAGATCCTGCGTTAGCGGCAATTAACCTCCAGCCTTGGCAACCAGCTAAAGCGGATGACTTCACGTCAATGTTTGAAAATGATACCGGCTTAACCTCGCTTGATTTACATGATTGGGACGTCAGTGCAGCCACTAAGTTTGATAGCATGTTTCGCAACAACGCGGCGTTGACCACGTTGAACCTTACCGGCTGGCAACCTACCGCAGGGGTGAACTTCATGTCGATGTTTCAGGATGACAGCAAGCTGACAAACCTGGATGTCGCCAATTGGCAAATGGCCAATGCGGACACCACGTCGTTCATGTTTGCGGAGGACGCTGGCCTGACCAGTTTGGATGTCAGCGGCTGGAGCATGGCGAATGTGACTGCGATGAACAACATGTTTGAAAACATGACCAACGTCAAAGCGCTCGATGTTGCCAAGTGGGCGGTCCGTTCTAACGCCAACGTGACCCAGCTGTTCAACGGCGATTATGCTTTGACGACACTTGACCTCTCTAACTGGCGGTTAGGAGACTCCTGGCCGCTCAAAGAAATGGTCTTCCCAACGTACAATTACGCGAACCCAGCGGCGCAGTCTAAGCTACAATCGATTACGTTTGGCCCGAAGATGACCGCAAAAATCGCGTTTCCACAATTTACAATTGCTAGCGGGACCTATGGCGTTTGGCGCGGCGTCAAGACGGATAAGACTCAGGTGACCAACGCGGGCAAGGTAAACGAGACCTATACCCCGGCAACCACTGGCACCGCCGGCGACACTTATCGCTTCGCCTGGGATATTCAGGCCAAACTGGTCGACAGTAGCGGCGATCCGGTGGCGTTGGCTGGTGTCAAGCTCACGGTAACGAACGCGGCGGGGACCGTCGTGCTGACCGGCACCACCGGCGCGGATGGCACCGTGACGCTACCGATTAATTCGGTGGCGGGTGATTATACCGTGCAGATTACCGGCGGCGTGGATGCGGATCACATGATTATTAAGGGCACCGACTCGACGTCGATTAATGGCAAGGATGGTGCGGTTACCTTGGTAGTCGATAAGGAAATCAATTCGCAGTTCCCAGCAGCCGGGGGCCATAGCCAGTTGCTGTTTGTTGTCGCGGTGACAATGTTGTTACTGGGTAGCGGCATCGGCATGGTGAAGGCTCGACGCTTCGAGTAACGGCAACGGCCCGCCTCAACTATGAGACGGGCCGGTTTGCGGTAGGCGTAAATGAAGGGGTCAGATGTGCCCACTTTTCGTTGCAGGCGTTGTGGTCCGGTATACTTAACCATAAGAGCGGTTGGTCGCTGCTCGCACTCCGAAGCGTTCCCCCAAAAAACGTGGCCAGGTGACTGGCGGAGTACTCCTAGATTAGGATGTGACCGGCGTCGCGGTATGCGGAGCCTTTTTTTGCGCCGATCACGCCGGCCTTAGGCGAATAATTTTCGTCGCGACTTGGTCGATGAAGGCTTGGTCGTGTTCGACAAAAAGCATTGTCGGCTGGTTAGCTTGAATCGCCTGAATCAGCTGGGTTTGGTTATCGATGTCTAGGTAATTGGTCGGCTCGTCCCACACCAAGACGTTGGCGGGCGTGACGAGGCTGGCGGCGACTTCGACTTTTTTCTGCTGGCCCTGCGACATCGCGGTGATCGGCGTGGTGAACGAGGCGCGTTCTAAGCCGAGCTTTTTGAGATTGTTCAACAGGTCTTGGTAGGGTAGGTGGCGGGCCGCCGCGAAGCTTTGCAGGTTGCCTTGGAGATCGGCGTAAGCCTGGCGCACGCGACTCCAGGTGACGCTGGCTGGCCGGTGAATCTCACCGGTTTGGCTGCCGGAGAATTCGCCGAACAAGGCGGCCAACAGCGACGACTTGCCGCTGCCATTCGGGCCGACCAGCGCGATGCGCTCGCCGGCTTCGAGGTCAAAACTCACCGGGGCAAATAGTGGCCGGTCATAGGCCAGTTGCAGGTCAGTGACGTGCCAATACACGCGGTGGTGATCCGGCGTGGTGTTGATGGTCAAGCTGGGAATGTCCTCGATGTCCTTGAGCAAGGTTTGCTTGGTGGCCAGTTGCGCGTCCATGCGGTGCTCGAGGTTCTTGGCCTTTTGCATCACGCGGGCGGCGCGAGCGCCGACGAAGCCCTTGTCCGCTACGGCGCCGGAGCCGGGCACGTGGCGATTGCCGTGCTTGTCGCCTTCGCGGGCGGTGGACCAGCGCTGCTTTTCGCGGGCCGTGGCTTGCAGGCGGGCGATATCCGTTTTCAAGCGCGCGTTTTCCGCCTGTTCAAAGGCGTCTTGTTGTGCCTTGGCGGCCGCATAGGTGCTGTAATTGCCTTGGGTGAGGCTGATGGTTTGCTTGTTGATGGCCAGCGTGTGGTCACTGACGGCATCGAGGAAGTGGCGGTCGTGGCTGACGACGATGAAGCCGTTTTTCTTTTGGAGATAAGCGGCGACTTGCTCGCGACTGGCGGCATCGAGGTGGTTGGTCGGCTCGTCGATCAAGGCGAACTGGTCCGCATCGACGAACAGCAAGGCCAGGCGCACCTTGGTTTGCTCGCCGCCGGACAGTGTGGCGTAAGGCCGCCACAACACGTCAGGGTCGACGTGCAGCAAGTTGAGCTCGCGTTCCAGCTCCCACTGCTCGGCGGGGCTGACGGCTTGCATCGCGTAAAGCGTGAGCTGATCCGGATCGGGAATCGGTTGGGGAAAATAATGCGTGGGCGGCGCCGTGATCGTGCCGGTAAAGGGCAGCTGGTGTTGCAGCAGGCGCAACAGCGTAGTTTTGCCGCGGCCGTTGCGACCCACGAGTGCGAGGTGCCAAGCGGCGTCGAGATTGAGGTTGACGTCGGTAAACAGCGGCGCCTGGCCGTCGTAGCCAAAGCTGAGGTGGTGCAGGGTAATCGTAGCCATTGAAGGATCATCCTTTCAGTGGCGAAGGGGGACCGGAGACTGCCAGTCCACACAAAAAGCCAGTCGAGTTGAGACTGGCTCCTTGGGTGAACCCAGGAAGCAGTCAGTGAAAACAGTCCAGACTCCGCCAATTCTTGCGCGGGTTGCTGACGATTTTCACTGGCTTACTTCACTGGCTTCACTTCCGTTTCGTTAATTGTTGGTTCTACAATAACAGAATTAATCGCGACATGCACGCCAAATTTTTACAGGCACTGGGCGATCGGCACGGCACCGTTAGCAATATTCAGCGTTTCGCGGTGCAGGTCGCTGGTGACGGCGCGGGCCAACACCGAGGCGACGTCTTGGCGGGTAATGGTGCTGGTCGCTGTCGGTTCGGTGGTGAGCGTGCCGGTGGCCTCGCCGTTGGTCAACGTGGTGGGCGCGACGATGACGTAATCCAGCTGGGTGCGGTGGCGCAGCCACTCGTCGGCGTAATACTTGGCGATGTAATAATCGTGCAGGCTATCCGGCCAGTGCACGCGGTCGTCGGCGTGAAAGGCCGACAGCTGAATGAAGCGCTTGATGCCGGCGGCTTCGGCGGCCAGCATGGCCTTCACCGCGCCATCGAGGTCGACGGCCAAGAGCGCTTTGCCTTGCGAGCCCGCGGCAAAAATCACCGCGTCTGCGCCTTGCATTTTTGCGGCGAGGGTGGCAATCGGCGCGTTGAGGTCAAAGGCCACCGGGGTGAACTCGGTGGTGGCTTGCGGCGCCTGAGTCGCCGGGTCGCGGTAGCCGCCGATGACTTGAAAATCGTTTTCGCTTAACGTGTTGACCAATAATTGCCCAACTTGGCCATGGGCACCAATGACGAAAATTTTCATGATGAAGCCTCCTTAAATTGATTCGAGTGGGACGGGGTGCGTCGGGGCCGGCCAGGCGGCATCGATGACGGCTAAGTCGGCCGGCGTCAACGTGAGGCGCGCGGCGGCGAGGTTGGCGCGCATGTGCGCGAGGCTGGCGGCCTTGGGAATGCTTAAGACGCGGCCGCTGCGCATGGTCCACGCCAGTAGCAACTGGTGGGCGGACACGCCCTTGGCCGCGGCCAAGGCCTGCACCGCGTTGGGAATGGTGATGGCGCGGCCGTTACCGGAGCCGAAGGGCGAATAGCCAATCAGGTCGATGCCGGCTACGTCTTGGTACGGCTGCAAATCGTATTCGATGCCGCGCGATTGGACGTTGTACAACACCTCGTTAGCCACCAGCTGGTCACCGCCGGGAACAGCCCGGGCGGCCTTGAGGTCTTCGACGTTAAAATTCGAGACGCCATACGCGCGGATCAGCCCTTCGTCTTGCAAGGCGGCCAGGCCGGCCATGGTGTCGGCTAGCGGCGTGTCGCCGGGCCAGTGCAACAGGTACAAGTCCAGGTAGTCCGTGCGCAACCGGCGCAGGCTAGCGACCAATGCCTTGCGCATCAACGCCGGCGTGGCGTGCCAGGGGTAGAATTTTGAAATCAGAAACAACTCGTTGCGCGAACGATCGGCAATCGTTGCCCCGACCAGCGTTTCGGCGGCGCCGTCGCCATACATCTCCGCGGTGTCGATGGTCGTGATGCCGTGGTCGAGGGCGTAGGTCAACGCGGCGCGTTCGCTTTCGGCTTGCGCCGGCGTGCCGAGGCCGAGGCCCCAGGTGCCGACGCCGAGTGGTAATCCGGGAATATGCTGCATAACGACTCCTTTTTTGCTCAAGTGGTGAGTGTCCCCTATTATAGGCGCGGTTTGAAAACGTGTCCACCCAGGGCCGCACAACTGACGGGTCGCGGTTCGCCAGCCGCGCCTTATGCTATACTCCAAGCCAACAAGGAGGAAGTGCAATGAACTATCAAATGCTAGGCAGTGACACCTTTCCCATCGTCCAGATCACCTTGGGCGCGGGGGAAAGCGTGCAGTTGGAGCGTGGGGCAATGATTTACCACGACGGCCGCGTGAACCTTGAAGGCAAGATGAATAGTAACGGCAAAACGGGCCTGGGCGGCATGTTGAACGCGATGGGGCGTTCGATGGCCTCTGGTGAGGCGGTGTTCATGACCACGGCCACGGGAATGGCGGCGGGGGCCACGCTGGGCATCGCGCCGGCAAACCCCGGCAAGATCATCGCCTTGACGGTGGATGAGACTAACCAGTGGCGCCTGAACACTGGGGCCTTTCTCGCCGCGGACAGCACCGCGACGTATCAGATGGTCCGGCAAAAAGTGGGTAAAGCCTTGCTCGGCGGCACCGGCGGCTTCTTCGTGATGGAATCTGTCGGCACCGGGACGATGCTGGCCAGCGCGTATGGGGACCTGCTGTCCATCGACCTGGACGGCCGCCACGATTACGTCATCGACAATAACCATGTCGTAGCCTGGTCCAGTAGCCTCGACTACCACATCGAAGTGGCCAGCGGGGCCTTTGGGCTCACCACCGGCGAAGGCTTCGTCAATCGCTTTACCGGCAGCGGCCGCATCTATATTCAAACGCGCAACGTTAGAGCCTTGGCCGAGCTAGTCCGGCCGTTCATCCCGACCAAAAGCGACTAGCGACCCGGTTTTGGTGGCGTTTTCACCCGAGCTTCGGTAAGCTAGAGGCGGAGGTGACGACATGACGACACAACTTGGTACGAGACTGCCGTTGATTCAAGGCGCCTTGGCGCAGATTTCCCTGCCGCCCTTGGTCAGCGCCGTCAGCAACGCCGGCGGGCTGGGGGTGTTGACCACGGTGGGCCTGACCCCGGCAACGTTAGCCGCGGCGATTGCGGCGGTGCAAGCGGCCACGACGCAGCCCTTTGGCGTCAACTTGATGCTGCAACAACCCAATGTCGCTGAGCTGGTGCCATACTTGCTGGCGCATCCCGTGCCGGTGGTAACGACCAGCGCGGGCTCCCCGAAACGTTTCGCGGCCGCCCTACAAGCCGTGGGCACGAAGGTGGTGGCGGTGATTCCTAACGTCACCGTGGCGCGCAAGATGGCGGCGCTCGGCGTCGACGCCGTGGTGGCAGAAGGCATGGAATCCGGCGGCCACATCGGCACCGAAACGACGATGAGTCTGGTGCAACAGGTGACCGCCGCCGTCGACTTGCCCGTGTATGCCGCCGGCGGGATTTGTGATGCCCGTGGCGTCGCGGCCGCTACGGCGCTTGGCGCGGTGGGCGTGCAAGTCGGCACCGCCTGGCTGGCGGCTGAAGAAACGCCGATTAGTCCCGCGTACAAGGCGGCCGTGGTTGCCGCCGGCGACACCGGAACGGTGGTCACCGGGCGGCGGCTCGGCGATGCCGTGCGCAGCCTCGCCAATCCGTTAACGGCCGAATATCTAGCGGCCGAAGCCGATGGGGCCAGCGTGGCCAGCCTACACCAAATCGTCGACGGCAGCTTGACCCGCGCGATTGCCGGCGATGTCGAGCGCGGCACCTTGATGGCCGGGCAAATCGCCGGGGCCATCACCGCCATCGAACCGGTGAAGGCTATCGTAGCGCGGCTGTTTCCGGCTTGAACCCGTCACGCGTGACCAGCTGGTCACGCGTTTTTTCGTGGCTTGACCCGAGGAAATTCGGTGTCTACACTAGTCGAAACAAGTAAAGGTGGTCAGAAGATGGAAGAACAAGCACAAATTGAACTCGTCAAGGCGTTTAGCAACGCGCATGGGGCGCCGGGGTTCGAACGCGAAGTCGTGAAGTTGTTCAAGCAGCAAATGGCCGGCCGCGGCGATACCACGGTGGATGGCATGTTTAACGCGTTGACGGCGCGCGCCGGCAACACCGGCAAGCGCCCGGTGATTCAACTCGACGCGCATTCCGATTCTGTGGGGTTGTTGGTGCAGGCGATTCGCCCCAACGGCTTGATCAAGTTCGTCACGCTGGGCGGCTGGGTGCCGACCAACATTCCGGCAATGAAGGTGCAAGTGCGCAACCAGCTGGGTGAATACGTCACCGGCGTGGTGGCCACGAAGCCGCCGCACTTCATGACCGCCGAGGAGCGCAAACAGGTGCCGACCGTCGCCGACATGTCCATCGACGTCGGCACCAGCAGCCGCGAGGAAACCATCAACCAGCTGCACATCAACACGGGCTGCCCGATTTTCCCAGCGGTGGAATGCGAATACTTGCCCAACCAGGGGATGTTTTTCGGTAAGGACTTCGATAACCGTGTCGGCGCCGCTGCGCTGGTGGAGACCTTCGATCAGCTCAGCCAAGCCGACCTCGCCGTGGACGTCGTGGCCTCGCTGTCTGCGCAGGAGGAAGTCGGCCTGCGCGGCGCGTATGTCACCGCGCGGAAAGTGAACCCCGACCTGGCCATCGTGTTTGAAGGCTGCCCAGCCGATGACACCTTCGAGCCGGATTGGCTGAGCCAAACGCGCGTCAAGGGTGGCCCGATGCTGCGGGACATGGACACGAGTTTCATCGCTAACCCGTTGTTTGAGCAGTTTGCCGCGGATACGGCCGAGCGCATCGGCATTCCGTATACCCGCGCGGTGCGCACCGGTGGCGGCGTCGACGGCGCGGCGATCACCTATTGGCAAGGCGCGCCGACCATCGTCATCGGCATCCCGGTGCGGTACGAGCACACCGCGTTCAACTGGACGGCGCTGAGCGATTTTCAAGCCGCCACGAAGCTCGCCGCGGCCTTGATCGCCGACATGACGCCCGAACGCATCGCCAGCTTTACCCAAGTGGACGACTAGCTTGAATTGAATCAACCCGCGACCGGCTGGCCGCGGGTTTTTTCGTGAAAAAAAGCCCGCCAGGAGTGGCGGGCGCAGGTTAGAGAATCGGGGACAAGAGGCGCGAAAAGGCCTGCTTGAAGCGCAGCCACAGCGACATCTGGCGAAAATCGGCGGCGGTGACCAAGGTGCTATCGGCGATGTCTGCCTCAAAAATCGCGGCGAGTTGCTTGGCCAAATCCGCGTTGTAGATAAAGGCGTTGGCCTCGAAGTTCAACTGCAGACTGCGGAAGTCGAGGTTGGCGGAGCCAACCGAGGCCAGCGCGTCGTCGACGGTGATGGTTTTGGCGTGAATAAAGCCGTCCTGATAGAAGTAGATCTTGGCGCCTTCCTCGGCCAGCAGGTGCGCGTAATACTGAGTGGCGCGGTAGACGAAGGCGTGATCGGGCATGTGCGGCACCATGATGCGCACGTCGACGCCGGCGCGAATCGCGCTACGCAAGGCGTCCAGCACGCTTTGGTCAGGGATCAGGTAAGGCGTTTGAATATAGAGCTTTTGCCGCGCCAGGTTGATCAGCTGCAGGTAGCCAAGCTTGATTTGCTCGAGGTTGGTGTTCGGCCCGCTGGCGACCAGTTGAATCGCGGTTTCTTCGCCGATTGTCGTGGCGTGGGCCAATGGGGTCAAGTCAGCACTGAGCGGCGTCTCCGGCACGGTGGTGTTCCAGTCGGTGACGAAGCGGTGCTGCAGGCTTAAGCTGGCCTCACCGAGAATCCGCAGGTGGGTGTCGCGCCAGTGGCCGAACTTGGCCGACTGGTCGACGTATTGGTCGCCGATGTTAAAGCCGCCGATGTAGCTGGTGGTGCCGTCGATGGTGACGATTTTGCGGTGGTTGCGGAAGTTCAACCGGAAATCCACCAAGTTGGAATGAATCCCCAAAAACGGCTCGGCGTGACCGCCGGCGGCCCGCAACTCGGCGAAAAACTCGGGCCGCGTGCCCATCGAGCCCCAGGCGTCATACAAGACATACACGGCCACGCCAGCCTTGGCGCGGGCAATCAACACGTCGCGCATTTCCTTGCCCAGAGCGTCGGCGGCAAAGGTGTAAAACTCGATGTAGATGCTGTGCTGGGCCTGGTTGGCCGTGGCGATGATGTCGTCGAACAACGCGCGGCCGCTGGTGAACAGCTGCACGGAATTATGCACGGTCACCGGCGCGTTGGCGGTGTTCAGGAACATGCCCAGCATGTGTTTCACCGCGGCTTGGGTATGCGTGTCCGTCGGCGAATAGGCGGGATGCAACTGGCGCTGTTGCGTCAAGACGCGCGTCAAAGTGGCATCCGGCGTGGTGGTGAACTTGGCCAGTTGGCGGTGCGACAGCTGGCGGCCGAAGAATGCGTACAGGATGAAGCCAATCAGCGGCAGAAAACTCAGCACCAACAGCCACGCCCAGGTGGCGGCGATGTCGCGTTTTTCCCGAAACACGGTGAACAATGCGGCGATAATATTCAGCGTCCAAATGACGCCGATGATGCCTCCAAGTGAAATCATGCCTTGGCCTTTCCTGCTTCCCGCCGGTGGGTGGCGTTGGCAATCAATTTGTAAATCGTGGCGGCGACGGGCACGCCGAACAGCATGCCTAACACCCCGCCGAGCCCGCTGCCGATGGTGACGGCGGCCAGC
Source organism: Lacticaseibacillus nasuensis JCM 17158 (assembly GCF_001434705.1). GTDB lineage: Bacteria > Bacillota > Bacilli > Lactobacillales > Lactobacillaceae > Lacticaseibacillus > Lacticaseibacillus nasuensis. The sequence goes on along the minus strand of NZ_AZDJ01000030.1, from coordinate 217,390 downwards.
ACCGCCACGCCAGGCAGGCCAATCGAGGTGCCGACGACGCGCGGATAGACGATGTTACCTTCCAGCTGCTGCAAAATGATGATAAAAATAATGAACAGTACGCCTTGCAGTGGGTTGGTGACGGCAATCAACACGAAGCCGATGGTGCCGCCAATCCAGGCGCCCACCATGGGAATCAGGCCGGTAATACCGATTAACGCCCCGACGGATAAGGCATCCGGGAACCGAAACAGCAACATGCCCAGCGTGCACAGCGTCCCGAGAATCACGGCTTCAGTGACCTGGCCGGCGATGAAGCTGGAAAACACGCTGTCGGTGACCCCGACGACGTAGCGGAACTTGGCCAGCGGCTTGGCGGGCACGAACGCATCAAGCACGCGGTTCAACCGGTTGCCGATGCGTTCCTTACCGGCAATGAGGTAAATGGCAAAGGTCAGCGCCAGCACCAAGTTGATGATGCCGGAGGTGATGTTGCCAAAAATCGACACGGTTGAGGCCAAGACCCCTGAGGCACCGGCCGACACATACTTCGTGAGCTTGCCTTGCAGGCTGGTCCAATCGATTTTCAGCGCGTTAAGCTGCTTGGCAATCGCGCTGGCCTGATCGGAATGCGTCAGCCAGCGGTTGAGGTCGCTTAACACCTTCGGCAACTGGGTCAAGAAGTTGTTGATGGCGTCGATGAACTGCGGCAACACGAGGTGCAACACGCCCGCCAGCACCAAGACGATGATGGCGAAGCTGGCGACGATGGCCACCGGGCGCCGCAAGCCGCGGGCCAGCTTGTTGGTGGTGTGCGGGCACAACAGGCGCTCCAAGAGCCGGCACAAGATGTTGACGCAGTAGGCGATGGCCGCGCCGAGAATCAGCGGCAACCCAATGCCAACCAAGGCGAGTAGGCCATGCCACACCGCGGCGGGGTAGATGAGAACGGCAAGGACCACCACGGCTAAAATCCCGTAGCGCCACACTAGAGTTTTATCGAAGTGCATCTGCAGGCCTCCTAGGCAAAAACGAATGGTTAGCCCTAATCATAAGAATGTTTTGCCCGCGCGTCCACCGTTTTTCGCCATTCCACAAAAAAGGCGGCACCGTCGCGACACCGCCCGAATATTTGACTGAAGGCACACCAAGACCACCGCGCCGGTCTCGTGCGGTGGCCTTGGCTTGGTGCGTTGCGCCTAGCCAGCCCAGGCGCGGTGTAAGGGTCATGACCGAACGGCGAGATCAATGGCTGGCCGTCGTTCTGCCAGGTGGAGCGCCCACATCCCGTACTATGTGGGGGATTGCCGGTGCTTACGTGATCACCTGCCTCGAGCTTGCGCTGTTGGACTAGCCGCCTGCACATCCTGTATATTGCCAATTCCCAGCGGAACGGCTTCATAAGGCTGCCTTCTGGATGTTTCGAAAGGCCGACCTGGCTAGGTCGGGGCTTCCCTTTGTCTAGGCAAGTCAACCGGGTGCGCGCACCGTGCACTGTCCGCTAGGCCGACTTGAGAAGATCTTGCTGACAATATATCAGCAACTGACCGTTGACGCAAGCGTTAACATCCGCCGAAACAAAACTTTTACATTGTGTTTGGGATATGTTCGGTCGGCGGCATGATGATAACAATGATGATTTCGTCTCCACCAATCGTCTGACGTTACTTTTTATCGCTTGCCGGGTATACTAGCGGCAAATGGAGGTGATCGCATGCAACAGCAAGCAAAATGGTTCTTCGGCTGGGTGTGGGACGCGCGGCGCGTGACCTTGGCGCTGGCCGACGGGACGGTGGTGCAACGCAGTGGCTTGGTGGTTGGCGTCGACCGCACACGCGAGCGCAAGGCGCCACCACGGATCGTGCAGCCGACCACGATTCTGGTGAGTCACACCGCCGGCGCCTTGCCAACCAGTGGGGATTACTGGCAAGTCGGTGACCGGGCGCGGTTTTACGGGCGGCTGGCGCGCGCCAAGCTGGTTGCGACGCCGGCGCTGGCGCAGGACTTGCGGCAGAAGGCGGCCAAGGCCCGGGTGACGGTGGTCCAAGCCGAGTATCACTGGCTGGCGCAACACGAGATTGCCGACAATGTCGTGGCGCGCTTGAGTCAGTTGTTGACCGGCTACCAAGCCCAAATGTTGACGCTGGCTCAGCTGCATCAGCACCAACAGTGGTTCGTCAGCCAGCTGGCGCCGGCCGACCAGCACGCGTTTGGCTTGTTGGCGGTGCGGCAAAGCGCCTTGGAACAAGCTGCGCGGGCGGACCTGCCGCCGATTTACCTGTTGGCGCACCCGCGGTATGCCAAGAAGATGTTGGCGGCAGCCGACGCGGTTGCGCCCACCGCAATCGACCCGGCGCGGCGGGTCGAGGGGCAATACCGGGCGACGCTGTGGCACGCCTTGCAAGCGCAAGCCGCCGCGGCTCGCGCGTCCCACCGGCCATTTTTCCCCGCGGCATTGCCGGAAGAATTACGCGACAACCACTGGCAACCCGATGCCGTGTACCGGGCGCTAGCGGCCGAGCCGCAGGAGGCGCAGTGATGCGTGCCGCAGGGGACTTGGCCGTGGCCACCGGCACCTTGGTGGGGGCCGTGCGGGTGGCGACGTGGCTTGGCGACGGGCGCGTCGTGACGGAGGAAATGTTGCGGGTGACGCCGCGCCAGTTGACGGTCAACGCGGCGGTCGTGCCGGTAGGCGGCGAGCCATTGTCTGTGGCGTTCACCAGCCTACTTGCCGGCGCGGGGCTCAGCATCGGCGCCGACATTGCCGTGACCGGCCACCTGCGCGCCACCCGGGTGATTCCCGCGGGGGCTACGCTGCGCAATTATCGCCGCGCCGTGCGCCAGATTGGCGGGATCAGTCGCAACTGGTTGGCCCGGGTGGCGCACGCGCGGCAAAGCGAATTCAGCCACGCCACCGAGGCGTTTTTGGCGGGGCGCCTGGCGTTTGCTGACCTGCAGGCCACACAGCTGCGCTTGCTGACCCATCACGCGGCCGTGGCGCCGCAGTGGGCACACCGCCAGGCCCAACAGGCTCAGGCTTGGGCGGCGGCTCAAGCCACCCTCGCCGCGGCCGCGCAGGCGGTCATGGTGCTGGTGCCGACCGTCGTTGAAGGGCCAGACCCGGTCACCGGCTTGCCGCCCAGCAACCGCCGCGCGGTCTTTGCCGCCTTGCTCACTCAAACGCCAAAATAAATCGCCGTCACCATGTGGTGACGGCGATTTTTCACGATTGCGCGGCGCGGCTGATGACGATGCGCCCACCTGGCGGGGCATCGAGCAGGTGATGGCCGGCGCGAAAGCCGGCAAGCGTAAAGGGTAGCACTTGCGCAATCGGTTGGTGAAGCTTCCCGGCCGCCACCAACGCGATGATGGCCCCAAGCGCCGCAGCGTCGCTGGTGGGTCCGCCTGGTCGCAAGTGGGTGATGGGGATGCCATTGGCGAAGCGCGGCGTGCCATGGGCCACGGTGACGACGCGCCCGGCCGGGGTGACCAAGGCGGCATCGCTGTCGGCGCCGGTGCCTTCCGCCGCGACGTTGATCACGACGTCGGCGCGACCGCGTAGCGCAGCCGTGACGTTTTGCCGGTCATAGGCGACGAATTCTTGCGCACCGGCGGCGAGCACCGTGGCTTGATGCGCCGCGCTGGCCACGCCGATCACCTTCACGCCGAGGCTGGCGGCCAGTTGCACGATGAGATTGCCCACACCGCCACTGGCCCCGCGGACGATTAGCGTTTCGCCGGCGCGCAGGTGCGCGTAATCCGTCACGGCGCGGTAGGCGGTGATGCCGGTGGTGACGACGCTGGCGGCGGTGACAAAATCGACAGTCGATGGTAGCACCACCGTATCGGTTTGCCGACTCACCGCCCATTCGGCGTAAGCGTGGCTGGTGTGCGCCACCACGCGGTCGCCTACCGCAACGTTGGCAATGTCGGTCCCCAAGTTGCGGACGATGCCGGCCACGTCGGCGCCGGGCAAGGTCAGCGGCCCGGCCGGTGCGGTTTGGCGGGTGAGGCGCTCGCGGTTGTTGAGGCCCACCGCCATGGTTTCAATCAAAATGTCGCCGGCGCCCACGATCGGCGTCGGGATGTCGACGGCGGTCAGGACCTCGGGGCCGCCGGGTTGCGTTAAGCCAAATGCGCGCATGACTTACCTCCTAGACGGAAACATTGCGTTACCGCAAGGGTACACGGTGTCGTCAATTTTGGCAAAGAATCTGCCGCGGCGCTTAGCGCATCAGGTGTTGGTAGCCGTGGCGAATCGTGCTGGCGTAAACGATTAGGCCGACGCCAAGCGCCACGCAGGCGAACAACAAGGTGCCGCCTAGCTCGTCGCCGACGCGCGGCACGCCTGAACACAGCATTGGCACGATTAGGCTCAGGAAAAACAACGAGATGCCGCCGCACAGCGCGTAGGTGAAGGGCACGCGGTAGCTGGCCAGGCGCCGGCGCGCGAGTTTTTTGGCCGCCAGCGACACCCGTGCGCGCCGCACCTTGCGCTCCAGCGGGGCAAATAAGCTGCGGTGGCGCACGATGGTGACGATGCCCGCGGCTAAGGTGCCGAAAAAGCCGATGGCACTCAGCCCCTCCGCGTGAATCCCCAGCCGCGCGCCAAGCGCCATCATGGCCGGCACCACGCCGGTGGCCATGATGATGAGGCCGACGCCGGTGGCCAGGCCGCGCGCGTACACGGCGCGGCGTTGCCAGTACGCCGAGACGGTGGGCACGTCCAGCCCGGTTACCGGGCGCACCGCCGGATCGTAATGGGGCAAAATGCTGGCGATGGTGGGGGTGTGGGCGATCACCTCGCTGGCCGCCGCGCTGGGCGTGGCGCCATTATCCGTCCAATCATTGAACAACTGATTCAGCCGGTCGGCGGCTTCTTTTTTGGCCTGCGCCACTGCCGGCGTCTCTGGCTCGTTTGCAAACAGCGTCTCGAGATGGTGTTCTACGGTATCCATAGTCTCTGCCTCCAAGCATGATACCCGTATTTTACCGCATTGCCGCGGCGTTGCGGTCGGCCTGGAGGCGGAGATTGTGGCTGTGCTACTACTTTTGCCAAATTACTATTTTCAAAAAAGTAATTAAGGTGTAGTATACAGCCAAGGAGGCGCAGGCATGGCAACTTTAGCAAAAGACGTGATGCGCGGGTACCTCGACGCCATCGTGCTCAATGTGTTGCGCCGCGGCGAAAGCTACGGCTATCAGGTGACCAAGGATATCAACGCGGCCGCTCACGGGGCATACACGATCAACGAGGCGACATTGTACACCGTGTTCAAACGCTTAGAAAAAGGCGGCTGCATCTCGGGCCGCTGGGGCGACGAAAGCCAAGGCGGGCGGCGTAAGTATTACGCCATCACCGCCTCTGGCCAGGCGCTACTCGCCGCGGAGCGGGCCAACTGGACGCTGGCGCAGCAAACTTTGGAGGAATTGATCAATGGCGACTAACGAAGCATTTTCAGCAGCAATCAACGCGCGACTCGACGCCGCGTTTGCCCGGTATCCGGCGGCCCCACCGCTGACGGAGCTGCGGCAAGAAATCGCCGGCAACTTGCTGGCGGCGGTGCAAGATCTTGCGGCCAGTGGGGCCACCCCGGAAGCGGCGGTGGCGCAGGCCTGGCAGGAATTCGGCGACATTGCCGGTTTAATCGCCGACGTCGCCAAAGACGCCGGCGTGGCCAAGCGCAGCCACGCCGATTCGACGACGCCACAGGCAGTCGCGGCGAAGGCGGCCGCGGCGCAAGCCAAGGCCACTGCCGCCAAAGCCAAGGCTGAAGCTGCGCGGGCCAAGGCTGAGGCGGCCGCCCGGCGGCGCGAAGCCGGCACCGCCGACACGATGACCATCACCACAGGCAAAAGCACGACGACCATCGACGTCAGCGACACGGGCAACCATCGTGTAATCATCAACGGCGACTTGACGGGGCTTAACGTCACCGGCAAGCTCCCGGAGGCGGCGACCGAAGCCCCGGCCCACGAGTTGCGCCGCGAATTGACCGGCATTACCAAGCTGCTGCTGGATTACGCCAGCGACGACGTGACGCTCGTGCCGACCGCCGGCAGCGAGCTGATCGTGCGGGAAACGTTCATCAATGGCCGGCCCGATTACGCCGGCAGTCTCACCGTTGATGGCGACACCGTGGTGGTGAAGGCCGGCAAGCGGCCCAAGAGTTTTCTACGCTTGGCCATCGGCGGCAAGCGCATGGGCTTTTGGTCGACGATCGAAGTCGCCGTGCCCGCGCAGTTTACCGGCAGTCTGCAGGCAAGCGTGACCTCCGGAACGCTGGTGGCCAAGGACCTGCAGCAGCACGTGGCGCTGATGCTCAGCACGCAAGACGGCAGCCTCACGGGGACGAATTTAAAGCTGTCAGCCTTCACCGGCAGCACGCAAGACGGCCGCGTCTCGCTGACCAGTAGCGACATTGATGCGGTGGCGGTGACCACGGCAGATGGTAGCGTGCGCCTGCAGGAGGTACGCAGCCAGCGCCTCACCGCGCATTCGGGGGATGGTCGGGTGACCTTAGACCAGGTGCGCGTCGCTGGGGAACTGCGCGCCACCAGTGATGATGGCCCGCTGAGCCTGACGACGGTGAGCGCGCCGGCGCTCACGGCGGCAACCAGCGACGGCCGCATTACCGCCAGCGACTTAGGCGGCGCCGGTAGCCTGCGCAGTGCGGATGGCAGCATTGACGCCGCCTGGACGGCTGTCACCGGCGACCTCGCCGCAGTGACCAGTAGCGGCCGCATCCGGCTGCAGTTGCCGGCAACGCCGGGTTATGCGTTTGCCTTGAGCACCGGCGATGGGCACCTGCACGGCCCACAAGCCGCCACCTTGACCCGCGATTCTGCGCATCACCAAGCAGGTAACGTGGGGACGCCAGCTTACACGGTGACGGCTAAAACCGGCGACGGCAGTGTCACCCTCAACTAGCCATTCATGCAAAAGGCGCCTCGTTAGCTAAAACGAGGCGCCTTTTGCGTGGATTAATTGAGGTGGCTGGTGCCATCGGCGTAGTTCAAGGTCACGCCGGCTTCGACATTAAATATATAGACGTTAAAGTGGATCGTGTTGTCGCCAATCGACTGGGCGCGCATCGCCACACCGCGCGCCAGCAACTCGTTGCCGCGAAACACCGGCTGCACCTCATAGCGGACAAAATGGTTCGCGTTTTGCTTGAGGTAGGCGGCGATGTCGTCTTCATGTGCCTGCATCAGCGGTGAGTTCAGCGAGCGCGTGCCGGTCATCAAGTTTTTCGGGTTGTTGTTTTCCCCCGACAGCTGGTAGCCGATCAGGTGCGAGCGATTATAGAGCCACTCACCGTGGACCTTCTTGTTGTGCCAGCCGGTGGGGTCCCAAGTCAACCGCTCGCGTTCGGCGTGGGGCATGAGGCGCTGGTTCAGCATGGCCTCGGCCACGCCCACGCGATTTTGGCTGTCCAAATCACTGAAGCGCGTCCAGCCGCCTTTGTTGGTGGCCAGCTCGGTTTTGGTAAACCCGGGATCGTTGTTGTTAATGGTAATTTCTTGATCATTGCTGTAATTGAGCTGGGCGAGTTTAGCCAGTGGCTGCTGCGAGGTGGTACCGCCGGCGGGCTTGGCCTGGCTGGTCGGCGGCTCATGCGACGGCGCGAGGTGTTGCTTGGCGGTCGGCCCGGCGAGCAGCAACAGCGCGATGACGACCAAGCTGGCCGCCCGGCGGTTGCGCTGGGTGCGCTTGCGCTTGGCCCGCGGCGGCTTGCGCATCAACATGGCCGCGGCGCCGGCTAACAAGATGATGCCGAGGATTAAATTGACTGGCATGGGTAACTTCCTTTCACGAGACAGGGGCGTTGGGGCAGGCGGCTAGGGTGACGAACCACCTGGCAGTGGACCCAAAGCCCGGGGCCCACCACCATGTGGCCACGTCACCTACGCCGCCTGATCGCCCCACTGCGCACCTAATCGGGCTACGTGGGGCAGGCGGCTAGGGTGACGAACCGCCTGGCAGCGGGCCCAAAGCCCGGGCCCACCACCATGTGGCCACGTCACCTACGCCGCCTGAGCGCCCCACTGCGCACCTAATCGGACTGCGTGGGGCAGACGGCTAGGGTGACAGTCAAGCTGTCATTGGTCCAAAGCCCGGACCATTGCCACCTTGAGTGTCACCTACGCCGTCTAACCGCCCCACTGCGCACCTTGTATTCTACCGTGATTGTGGAGTTTGCGCGAGTCTGATATTATGTAAGCTAATACGCGTTACGGAGGAAACCGAATTGTTAACAGTCAACAATGTGTCGATGCAGTTCTCGGACCGCAAGCTTTATGAAGATGTTAATCTCAAGTTCACGCCGGGCAATTGCTACGGCATCATTGGCGCCAACGGGGCAGGCAAGTCGACGTTCCTGAAGATTCTGGAAGGCAAGCTATCTCCGACGACGGGGACGGTGACAATGGATCCGCACGAGCGCATGAGCTCGCTGCGCCAGGATCACTTTGCCTTCGACGACCAAACGGTGATGAACACCGTGCTCCAAGGCTACCAGCGCCTGTATGAGGTGATGACCGCCAAGGATGCATTGTACGCCAAGGCCGATTTTTCCGAGGCAGACGGGGTCGAGGCCGGGAAGCTTGAGGCCGAATTCGCCGAAATGGACGGCTGGAACGCCGAAGCCGATGCGGCGCAGCTGTTGCAAAGCCTCGGCATCACCGCCGATCAGCAAACCGCCATGATGGGCGATTTGCCGGAAGGGGAAAAGGTCAAGGTGCTGCTGGCGCAGGCGTTGTTTGGCAAGCCCGACGTATTGCTCTTGGACGAGCCGACCAATGGGCTGGATCCGCAAACCATTTCTTGGCTGGAAGATTTCCTGGCCGACTACGAAAATACCGTGCTGGTGGTCAGCCATGACCGTCACTTCTTGAACGCGGTGTGCACGATGATGTGCGATGTCGACTTTGGCAAAATCGAGCTGTTCGTCGGCAACTATGATTTTTGGCTGCAAAGCTCGCAACTGGCGTTACAGTTACGCAGCCAGCAAAACGCCAAAAAAGAAGAACAGATCAAGCAACTGCAGGAATTTATCGCGCGGTTTTCGGCCAACGCCTCCAAGTCCAAGCAGGCGACGAGCCGCAAGAAGCAGTTGGATAAGATTACGCTGGACGACATCAAACCAAGCTCCCGCAAGTACCCGTTCATCAAGTTCACGCCGGAGCGCGAGCTGGGTAACGACTTGGTGCGTGTGGCCAACGTCAGCAAAACCATCGATGGCGTGCCGGTGCTCGATAACGTCAGCTTCATCCTGCGCCCAGGCGAGAAAACGGCGATTATTTCGCGCTCCGACGTCACCGCCAGCATCTTGATGCAGATTCTGGCCGGGACGATGCAGCCGGACACCGGCAGTGTGACCTGGGGCGTGACCACCAGCCGCGCCAGCATGCCGCGTGACCTCAACCCGGAATTTGCCGACGAGCGCCTCGATATCCTCGAATGGCTGCGCCAGTTTGCCAGCAAGGAAGAAAGCGACAACACCTTCCTGCGCGGGTTCCTCGGTCAGATGCTGTTCCGCGGCGACGACGTGTTGAAGCAGACGCCGGTGATGTCCGGGGGCGAAAAGGTCCGCGCGTACCTGGCGAAGATGATGCTGAGTAAGGCCAACGTCTTGCTGTTTGACGACCCGACCAACCATCTGGATCTGGAAAGCATCACGGCACTGAACGACGCGCTGATCGATTTTACCGGCGGCTTGATTTTCACCAGCCACGATCACCAATTCATTCAAACCATTGCCGACCACATCATCGAAGTCGGCCCGAAAGGCATTGTCGACCGGGCCGGCACCAGCTATGACGAGTTCATGGCGCATGAAGTCGCCCAGCAGCAAGTGCAAAATATTTATTAGGTTTGAGTGCCCGCCGCGTGCGGGCATTTTTTTCCGGGTCAGCCCGCCAGTGGGAGCTGGTTTTGACCCGCTTCACCCTGCGGCGCATAATGACCCTAACGACTTTCGGGAGGGATCATGATGCGCTTTTTACATACCGCAGATTGGCATATTGGGCGGACGTTGGCGGGGTTTAACCTGGCGGAGGATCAGCAAGCCGTATTCGACCGGCTGGTGGCCACGGCCAAAGCTGAGCAGGTCGACGCCATCGTCATCGCCGGGGACTTATACGACCGTGCGCTGGCCAACGAAGACGCCGTCACCATGGTCAACGCCATGCTCACCAAGCTCAACCGCGAGCTCGGCTATCCGGTGTTGGCCATTAGCGGCAACCACGACTCGGCGGTGCGGTTGAACACCGGCCGCGAGTGGTTTGCCGGCACGCAACTGTACCTCAACACGCAGCTAGCCCAGGCGTTCACCCCGGTGACGTTAGGCGACACGCAGTTTTTCCTGCTGCCATACTTCGAGCCGATTGCCGCGCGGCAGTATTTCAACGACGACTCGCTGACCAACCTGAACCTCGCCATGCCGCGAGTGGTGGCGGCGATGCAGGCACTGTTTGACCCGGCTAAGCGGCACGTGTTGGTGGCGCACTTTTTTGCCGCGGGCAGCGAGCACTCCGACTCCGAGACGCTGGTGAACGTCGGCGGCCTGGACGCCGTGGCGGTGAGCGACTTGGCGCCGTTCGACTACGTGGCGCTGGGCCACTTGCACAACCGCCACGCGCTGCAAGCTACCAAGGTGCAATACGCCGGGTCGCTGCTGAAGTTCTCGGTGAGCGAAGCCAATCAGGAAAAAGGCGTGTACATCGTCGACACCGAGACGTTGACGCGCAAGTTTGTGGCGCTGGCGCCGCGGCGGGAGTTGATTCACCGCACGGCCAGCTACGCCGAGCTGACCGCCCCGGACCAGCCGGACCGCGACGCCTTTACGGCCGTGACGCTGACGGACACCGAGGCGATCCCGAATGTCATGGCGGCGTTGCGCGAGGCGTTTCCCTATTTGATTAGCCTCGACCGCGCGCATGGCGTCACCGGCGCGACAGCCACGGCCAAGCAGGTGCGGCACCTGTCGCCACAGGAGTTATTGGCGCAGTTTTACCACGACGTCACCGGCGCAGAATTAACGGCTGAGCAGCAGGCGTGGGCGGATGCGGCGCTGGCTGCGGCCAAGGAGGATGACTAATGCGCTTATTGACCTTGCACATGGAAAACTTCGGGCCGTATCGCGATGCGGCGGTGGACTTTACGGCATTCGACCGCGCGTCGGTGTTTCTCATCAGCGGCAACACCGGCAGCGGCAAGACGACGATTTTTGACGCGATGGTGTACGCCTTGTACGGCCAAACCACCGGCGGCGAGCGCTCCGGCGAGGAGATGCGCAGCAAGTTTGCCGCGCCTGACGCGCCGACGCGGGTGACCTTGACCTTCACTCACGCCGGCAAGGATTATCGCATCACTCGCGAACCCCGGCAGCTGTTGGCCAAGAAAAGCGGTACCGGGCTGACCAACCGGCCGGCCAGCGTCGCCTTGAACGTGGCGATTGACGGGCACGAGACGGCGGAATGGACCAAGGAACGCGACGTGCGGCCGCGGATTCAAGACTTGCTGCACCTCGATGCCGACCAGTTTCGGCAAATGGTGTTGTTGCCGCAAGGGCAGTTCCGCCAGTTTCTCGACGCCTCCAGCGACGACAAGGCGGCGTTGTTGCGCCACCTGTTCAACACCGGGCTGTACGGGCGCTGGCAAGACGCCTTGCGCCAGCGCGCCAAGGCGGCTTCCGCCAAAACCGCCGCGCAAGCCGCCGAGCTCACCGCGACGATCGCCCAATTTGATTGGGGGGAGCGCGAGGCGCCAGAGTCGACGCTGACCGCCGATGCCTTGGCGGCGATGCAGGCCGCCGTGGCCACCCAAGACCAGGCCGCGACCACCGCAGAGGCGGCGGCCACGGCAGCGGCGCAGCAACGTGACCAGGCGCAGGCCGCTCAAACGGCCGGTGAGACGCTGGCTGCGGCCTTCACCGACCGCGCGCAGGCCCAACGCCAACTCGACGACTTGCAGCACCAAGCCACTGCAATGGCCGACACGACGCAGCGCGTCACGCAGCTGCGGTGGGTTCAGGCGCATCGCGACGCGGCAGCCGGGGTGACTGCTGCTCAAGCCCGCCAGGCGGACTGGCAAGCGCGCCTCACCGCGGCGACCGCGGCCAAGCAGCCGGCCGTCGCGGCCTTGGCTGAGGCGCAGCAACAAGTCGCTGCCACGCAGGCGCAGGCCCCACAGCTCGACGCGGCCAAGCAACAGCTGGCTGAGCTCGGCCAGGTGAAGGAGACCTTGACTGCAGTGGCGAAGTTGAAAGCTGCGGCGGCGCAGGCCGCCGCAACCTTGACCACCGCCCAAGAGGCAGAAGCCGCGGCGCAGAGTAAACAGGCCGCGCTGGCGACCAAGCTTGCCGCCAATCAGCAGGCGCAAGTCGACTTGCAGGCGGCCAGTCACGCTGCGGCATACACTGCCGCCGATCGCCAGCTGGCGGCCATCACACCGCTGGCCGAGCAACAGGCCGCCGGTAGCCGGCAAGTCACCCAGCTCACTGCGGATGCGGCTGCGGCCGCTGCCGCGGAAACAACGGCACACCAAGCGGCGAGTGCCGCCGAGCAGGCCTACACGACGCTACACGACGCCAGCCTGCAGGATCAAATCGCCGGCTTGGTGGCGCAGCTATCGCCGGGGCAGCCGTGCCCGGTGTGTGGCAGCTTGGAGCATCCGGCGCCGCACCAAGCCGTGGCCACCCAGTCGGTGAGCGCCGCGGCCTTACAAGCGGCCGATGATGCTCGGCAACGCACTGCCAAGGCGGCGGCCGCCGCCGTCCAAAAACGTGCCGGTTTGGCCGCTCAACTCGACGCCGCCACGGCCGCGCAAGCGACGGCCACGTCCGCGCTAAGTGCCGCCTTGGCCGCCGCCAAGGTGAGCGACGTCGCGACGCTGAAGGCTCAGGTGGCCACGCTTAAGGCCACCGTGGCGGCAGAAACGAAACAGGCTAAGCAGTTGACCGCCGCGGCCGAGACCTTGGCCACCGAGCGCCAAGCGGCCAGTGCCGCGGTGGCGACGGCGGCCGACCAGCGCATGGCAGCCGATCACGCCGCCACCGCGGCGCAAACGGCCTACACCACCAAGCAGGCCAGCCTGCCGGCAACGTTGCCGGACTTGGCGGCGGCCGAGGCCAGCGAGCACGACTTAACCGCCAAGATTCACCAGCTGACGACGGCGCAAGACGCAGCGGCGGCGGCGTTAACCGCCGCGCAAACTCAGGTCACCACCGTGGCGGCCGACTGGCGGCACGCCAAGACGGAACTGGCGGCGGCCACGACTGCCGCGGCCGCGGTGCAGGCCAAGTTTGAGGCTGAGTTAACGGCGTTTTTCGGCACCGCCGACTCGGCGTCGTTCACCGAACTGCAGGCCCACCTCGGCGAGCTGCCGGACTTGGCCGCGCAGGTCACCGTCTACAACGAAGCCGTCGCTGCCGCCAAGGCGCTGCTGGCCAAGGCCACGGCGACGATTGGCGCGGCCGGCGCGCCGGATTTGCCGGCGTTGCAAGCCGCCGCTGCGCAAGCGGCCGAAGCGGCCACCGCGGCGCTGAAGGCGGCCGTGGCGGCGCGCGACCGCGTCTTGCGCAACCAAGACTTGGTGGCCAAAGTGACCAAGCTCGCCGCGCAGAACCAGGCCGCCTTGGCCGAAGCCGCGGCCATCACCAACTTGGCCGCCGTGTTGGCCGGCGACAACCCGGAGAAGCTCAGCCTCGAGCGCTATGTGCTGCGCGCCTACCTCGATTCGGTGCTCAGCGTGGCCAATCCGCGGCTGCACCAGCTCACCGGTGGGCGTTACCAGTTCAGCCTCCACCAGGAAAAAGGCAGCCACAAGAATGATACCGGCTTGGAAATCGACGTTTACGACGATCAAGTCGGCGCCACCCGCTCCGTGCACACCTTGTCCGGCGGGGAGAGCTTCATCGCTGCGTTATGCCTTGCCTTGGCGCTCGGCACCGTGATTCAGCGCGAAAGCGGGGGCATCACCATCGACGCACTGTTCGTCGACGAAGGCTTCGGGTCGCTGGATACCGCCAGCCTCAACGCGGCGTTACAGGCGCTAGAAACCATCGACGGCGACCGCATGATCGGCATCATCAGCCACGTCAGCGAGCTGCGCGACGGCATTGCCGATCAATTGCGCGTCAGCACCACCGGCGCCGGCGACAGCACGCTGACCGTCGTGCATCGCGGCGCGTAATTGGCAACCGCCAATCGCATGTGCTAAGTCGGTTGGATTGTGCTACACTAATGACGTCGGAAGAGCCCGATCGCCCTCCCCTCAAATCACCATAAAAGAGGCGAGAACCATGGCAGGAAAGCTCAGTAAACAGGAACGCAAGGCACTGATCCAAGAAGTTGAAAAGAAGCGGGCCGAGCATCCCCAAAAGAAGACCGAGTCAGGGTTTGCCACAATCGACAAGGAAGCCGAAAAGCTCGAAAGTGAGAACTAGGCTGACACTAACTTGTAATCGAGAATCCCACCAAGTCTGTTGCGACTGAGGTGGGTTTTTTTGTGGCTGGCGACGCCGCTCGCAATGCGCGATAATAATAGCAATCAATTTTTTCAGGAGGCAAGCCGTGGCCTATATCGAAGTCAAACACGAATACAAAACGTACCAAATGGGCGAAACGCAAATCGACGCCAATCACGACTTGAGCTTTGAATGCGAACAAGGCCAACTCACCGTGATCCTGGGCCCCAGCGGCGCGGGCAAATCGACCGTGCTGAACATCCTCGGCGGCATGGACACGCCAACCAAAGGGGAGGTGCTGATCGACGGGGTGGACATCGCGCAGTTTTCCGACAAGCAGCTGACCCAATACCGGCGCAGCGACGTCGGCTTTGTCTTCCAGTTTTATAACCTGGTGCCGAACCTCACCACCAAGGAAAACGTCGAGCTGGCCAATTCCATCGTGCCCGACGCCTTAGACGCCACCGAGACGTTGCGCCAAGTCGGGCTCGGGGCGCGGTTGGATAATTTCCCGTCGCAACTGTCCGGCGGCGAACAGCAGCGCGTGGCCATCGCCCGCGCGCTGGCGAAGAACCCGAAGCTGTTGTTGTGCGACGAGCCGACCGGGGCCTTGGACTACGAAACCGGCAAGCAGGTCTTGCAGCTGCTGCAAGACGCCTCACGCAAGGCGAATAAAACCGTGCTGATCATCACCCACAACGCGGCGCTGGCGAAAATGGCCGACCGCGTGATTCGCATCAACGACGCCCGCGTGCGCGAAGTGGTAGACAACCCGACGCCGACGCCGGTGGCAGAAATCGAATGGTGAGCGCATGAAACCGATGACCAAGAACTTGTGGCGTGAGATTCGGGCCAGTCGCGGCCGCTTCATCGCCATTATTTTAATTATCCTGTTGGGGTGTTTGACCTTCGTCGGCGTGCGCGCGGCGGGGCCGGGGCTCAACGAGTCGCTGACCACCACGGTGCAAGACCTGCACCTCAGCGACGTGCAGCTGATGAGCACCACCGGCTTCACGCATGAAGACGTCACCACCGCGGCCAAGGTCAGCGGTGCGCGCGCCGAGGCGGTGAAGTTCACCTATGCCACCGGCGGCAAGAACGCCAATGTCGTGGCGCTTTATGGCTATCAGGCGGGCCAGCAGATCAATCGGCTGCGCCTGGTCAGCGGCCACTTGCCTCAAGCCGCCAACCAAATCGTCCTCGACGCCCAGGCCAAAAGCGCCGGCTATCGCCTCGGCCAAACGTTCAGCTTCGATCGAGGCGCACAAGTCAAGCGGCGCCGGTTTACCATCGTCGGCTTCGCCAACTCGCCTTTGTATATCGACAACAGCCTGCGCGGGGCGGCCAACGTCGGCGACGGCACGGTGGATTGGTTCACCGCGGTGCCGGCCAGCCAGCTCGACGTGCCGGTGGCGACCCTGCTCAATATTCGCTTCGCCAGCTTGCAGGGGCACAACACCTTTGCCAAGGCGTATGACACCGCGCGCAACCGCAAGCTGCGGGCGTTAAAACGCGTCTTTGCCACCCGGGCCAAGGCGCGCAGCCGGGAAGTTTACGACTCGGCCGTGAAGCCGATCGCTGCGCAGGCGGCCAAGCTGGCCGCGGCGCAGCGTCAGCTCGCTACTGCCAAGGCGCAAGTGGCCGCCGCTAGCCACGGCACCGTCACCACGACGCCTGCCATCGAAGCCCAAGCCGCGCAGCTCAAATCCGCGACCGCCAAGCTCACCGCCGCGCGCCAGCAGGCCAAGGCCGCTAGCGTCACCACCTACACCTGGCAGGACCGCTCGGATCTGCCTGGGTTTGCGGCATACGGCGACAGCTCCAAGCGCATCGCCGCCATTGCCAACGTCTTTCCCGTGTTCTTCTTCCTGATTGCGGCGCTGATCACCTTTACCACGATCACCCGCATGGTCGAAGAGGCGCGCGGGCAAATCGGCACGTTTAAGGCCTTGGGCTACGGCAAGTGGGCCATCGCGCGCAATTACTTGATTTATGCCTGTTCCGCGGCAATCATCGGCAGCGGGTTAGGGAGCGTGCTGGGTAACTTGACCCTGCCGCGGTTTATCCTGATGATGTACGACCAGTACCTGCCGCTGACCACCACCGTGCGCTTCCAGTGGGGTGCGTTTAGCCTGGCGCTGGTCGCGTCGTTACTGGCCACGGTCGGCGCGGCGGTCATCGTGGTGCGGCGCGAGCTGCAGGAAGGCCCGGCGGCGTTATTGCTGCCGAAGCCACCAAAGTCCGCCAAGCGCATCTTGCTGGAACGCATCACGCCACTGTGGTCGCGGCTGAACTTTAACCAAAAAGTGTCCTACCGCAACTTATTCCGCTACAAGAGCCGCATGATCATGTCGATTGTCGGCATCGCCGGCGGGTGTGCGTTGCTGCTGACGGGGTTTGGCCTGCGCGATTCGATTGCCGCGGCCGGTACGCGTCAGTATTCGCAAATCATCACCTACGACGCCTTGGTACAGCTGGCGGACCACCAGCATGACGCGGCCCACCGGGAGTTAACGGCGACCAAGCAGTACCGCAGCAGTACCAAAATTGCTGCAAATACCGCCACGGTGCGCCACGGCGCGCACAGTGTGGCGGCGGTGAATGTGTTCACCCCGCAAACCGGCGCGTTTGACCAGTACATCCACCTGGCGACGCCGGCCGGCCAAGCGATTCACTTGCCTAGCCGCGGGGCCGTGGTCAGTCAGAAAACCGCCAAGCTCTTGGCGGCCGACGTCGGCGACCGCATCCAAGTCCGCCTGACCAGTGGCAAAACGGTGCGGCTGCGCCTGGCCGCCATCACCCGTAACTACATGGGCGATTACCTCTACCTCAGCCCCGCCGCCTACCGTCACGCCTGGGGGCAGGCGGCGACGCCGAACGCCTACCTGGTGCGGCTGGCCGCGCAATCCAAGGGCCAGCGCCAGCGGCTGGCGCATCGCCTGTTGGCCACCGGCGGCGTGTTGGGGACCAGTTTTACCGCCGATCAGCGCACCACGGTGAACAAGATGGGCACCATGATGACGCCGGTGGTGTTGATTTTTATCATCATGTCCGGGCTGTTGTCCTTCATCGTGATGTATAACCTGACCAACATCAACGTGTCCGAACGGATTCGCGAGTTGTCGACGGTGAAGGTGCTCGGGTTCTACGACCGGGAAGTGACGATGTATGTCGCCCGTGAAAACATCGTGCTGACCATCGTCGGGGTGCTTGCCGGCTTCTTCGTCGGCAACGGCTTGTTGTGGTACATCCTTCAGCAAGCCAGCACCGCACAGGTCATGTTTCCATTAGTGATTCACTGGCCGGGTTACGTGGTCGCCGCCGTGTTGATGGCGGCGTTCACCGGCATCGTGATGCTGGTAACGCACAAGCGCCTGCAGCACATCGATATGGTCGGCGCCTTAAAGGCCACCGAGTAGGCACCAGGCCCCGCGGCTTCGCGGGGCTTTTTGCTTGCGCTATACTGTACTATAAATCGTTTGGAAAGAAGTCGCCTTGAATAAACACGCTATTTTCATTGTCACCTTCGCGCTGGTGTTATCAAACGCCATGAGTGGACTGGATAACACCATTGTGAATACCGCCTTGCCGGCCATCATCGCCGACCTGCACGGGTTGGAATTAATGGGCTGGATCGTCGCCATTTTCCTGTTGGGAACCGCCGTGTCGACGCCGCTGTGGAGCAAACTCGGCGAGCGCATCGGCAACAAGCGCGCCTATCAGCTGTCGGCCTTGGCCTTTGTGCTGGGCAGCCTGTTGCAGGGGCTGGCGCCAAACATGCTGACCTTGATCATCGCCCGCGCGGTGGCTGGAATCGGCAACGGCGGCATGGTGTCCTTGCCGTACATCATTTACGCCCAGCTGTATGAGAATCCACGGCGCCGGCTGCAGATTCTCGGCTTCGTGTCTGCCAGCTACGCGACGGCCACCATTATCGGCCCGCTGGTCGGCGGCGCCATCGTCGACGCCTGGTCTTGGCACTGGGTGTTTTACCTGAACGTGCCGATTGGGATCATTTCGGCGGTGCTGGTGCAGCTGGACTTCAAGGAACGGCCCGTGGCGCCGCGGCACGCCCCGGTGGATCACCTCGGCGCCTGGCTGTTAACGATTGGCCTCACGGCGCTGTTGGCGGCCATCGAATTGATTGGAACGCCGCAAGTCGGGTTGTTGGCGGGCTTGGCGGTGGTGGCCGTCGTCTGCTTGGCGGCGTTGACGCAAGTCGAGCGGCGCGCTGCGGATCCGGTGATTCCGGGCCGCTTGTTTGCCAACTCCGCCTTGGTGCTGGACTTCGCCTTGTTTACGGTGATTTGGGGCGCCTTTATGGCCTATATCGTCTACGCGCCGATGTGGGTGCAGGCGATGCTTGGCGTGTCGGCGCTGATTGGCGGCTGCACGCAGATTCCCGGCTCGGTCACCAACTTCCTCGGCTCCGGCTCCGCAGCGCCGCTGCGGCGGCACCTCTCGCCGTATCAGGTGGTGCTGGTGGGGATCGTGACGCTGACCATCACGTTTTTAATCATGGTGCTGGTGTCGGCGCACGCGCCGTTTTGGCTGATCATGGTGGCCGGCGCGTTTCAAGGCTATGGCAACGGGCTGTGCTTCTCCGAGCTACAGGTCAAGGTGCAAACCGACGCGGCGCCGGCGGATGTGCCGGTGGCCACGAGCTTTAGCTTCTTGATTCGCATGCTCAGCCAGACGCTGACCACGGCGGTGTATGGCCTGGTCATGAACGCTGCCTTGCGCGCCGGCATCGCCCATTCGCCGCACATCACGATGAAAATGATGAACAATCTGTCTAATGCCGCCAGCAATCGCTTCTTGCCAGTGCGCTTGTTGCCGCGGATGCGGGCCATCATGTTTACCGGCTTGCATCGCATCATGCTGGTGGGGTTGGGCCTGATGCTGGTGGCCGTCGTGCTGGGGCTGGTGGCCTTACGCTCGGAGCGCCGGCAAGCAGCCCTGCAATAATCCGCCATTCGGTGTCCGGGGTTTGGTACACTGGACCGGTTTAACATTGGAGGCGTAGAATTGACGGACTTTGAAGCATGGCAAACGGCATATTACTGGCTCACCGGTGCGTGGCTAGCCGACGATGACTTGGGTGGGGAAGCTCCCGAGCAGCTCAGCGACACGCTAAGTGCGTGGTTAGACGAGTTGCACCCGCTGGCCATTGCGCAACCGGCCAGCGACGCGGTGCCATGGCAGCTGTGGCAGCAAGCGCTGCGCCAGGTGGTGCCGGCGGGGCAACCCGTTAGCGACGAGCAGGGCCTGGCCGCCTTGGCGCTGTTTTTACAAGCGCAAACGCCGCTTGAGTTGATTTCCTTTGGCAAGCGCCTGGCCGCCCACCCCACCGGGGCGGCGGCCGTGCGCTGGGCGCAGCACCGGCAAAGTATGACGCCACCACCGGCGCCGGCCACCTTACCGGCCACCGCGGTGGCCGGTGTCTTGTGGATCTTCTTCACCGAATACGACACGGCAGAGGATCCGTTTGAAGTTGGCGACTACGTTGAGGATCTCGAGCGCTGGCAAACCGATGGGGACGACGAATTGGCCGCGCAGTGGCAACACGTTGTCGCCGCTAGCGCCGCCGACCCGACGGCGGTCACCCGCGAGGAGGGGTTGCAGCTGGCGATGGATTTTCTGGCCGCTAGCGACTGGCCAGTGGAAGCAACGTTGAAGGTGACGCTGCAAAACGCGTTGCTACAGCGCGACCTCGCCGGCCAGTTGAACGCCACGGCCACCGCGCGCTGGGCCTACGCTTGGGCGCGGTGGCAAACGCCTAACGCCACCACCACGGAATTGTTTGCCCGGGAGCTGCTTGGCGCGGCGGATGACGACGATTTTACGGCCGACTGGGCACCGCGGCCGGCTTGGCAGCTCGGCGCGCTCACCGGGGCGGGGTTGGTGGCATTGCGGCTACTGATTGCAGCCATCGCGCAGCCGAGCCGTTTGCCGGTGGTGCAGTTTCGCCATGCGGGTTACGGTACACTTTCGGCGATTGGCCTGGGCGTTTTGGTGATTGCGGCCGGCTGGCTGGTCGTGAGCCTCGTGGCCACCATGGCGATTTGGGGTTGGCGGCGCTGGGCGGCGCGCTAGTTTTTCTCACGCCATTCACATTTTCACCTTATTTTCGCGCTATAATGATTGCTATTAATCAGTGAAAACGAGGTAGGCACGAATGTTAGCATTTCAGGAACTCGGCGGCAAAGCCGATCAAGGCAAGACGATGATGTTGGACAAGGGGCTGGGGCTCAATGCCGTTAGCGACTTGCTGAGCGTGGCCGGGGCCCACATCACCTTTGCCAAGTTCGGCTGGGGCACGGCGGCGACGTCGGAGCAAGACGTGATCGCGGCCAAAACGGCGCTGTACGCGCGGCACGGCATCACCACGTATCCCGGTGGCACCTTACTCGAAGTGGCGTTGGCCGCAGGGAAGCTCGCCGAGTTTTTCACGGAGGCTAAGGCGTTGGGCTTCACTGGCATCGAGGTCAGCGACGGCTCGACCACCGTGGCCCCGGCCGTCCGGGCACAGGTGTTGAGCCAGGCTCGTGAAGCCGGTTTCTTCGTCATCTCCGAGGTCGGCAAGAAGAACCCAGCGCTGGATCACGCGTTAACCGCTTCGGACCGAATGGCGCAAATTCAAGCCGACCTCGACCACGGTGCGCATTACGTGTTGCTGGAGGCGCGCGAAGCCGGCAAGAACATCGGCATCTACGACGAAGCCGGCAACATCAAAAAAGACATGTTGGCGGCGCTGACGGCCAACGGCATCGACCAGTTGATTTTCGAGGCCCCCTTGAAGGCGCAACAAGTCGCGTTGATTCTGCAGTTTGGGCCGCAGGTCAACCTCGGCAACATCGCCCACGATGAGGTCACGGCGCTAGAAACCTTGCGGCGCGGCCTGCGCGGCGACACAGTGGGGCGCCTGTGATGCGGCGCTTATTCATTATTCGCCACGGCAAAACCCAGTGGAACTTGGCCCACCGGTTGCAAGGCGCCGGGGCAGACAGCCCGTTATTGACCAATGACCCGCAGCCCTTTCAGCAGCTGGCCGGCTATTTGGATCAATACGCCTTTGCGGCTGCCTATACGAGCCCGCTCACGCGCGCTTACGACACGGCAACGCTCACCCTGGGGTATTTCACCCGGCACCCGGCGCCGGCCTTACAGGTGCATTCTGGGCTGCGTGAGCTGTCGTTTGGCCAGTGGGAGGGGCGCGCTCGTGCCGAGTTGATTGCGCAGACGCCGGAATTATTCGGCCAGTTGTCGCGCCGCGAGTACTCGCCGGCGTTGGCCGAGCTTGGCGTGGAGGATTTTGCCGCGGCGCGGCGGCGCTTTGCGGCCGCCTGTCGGGACATTCTCGCGACGCTTGGCCCCGACGAGAATGCCTTGGTGTTCAGCCACGGCGGCATCAGCCAGCTGGGGATGCGCGAGCTCACCGGCTGCGAGGGGCTGCTGGGGCTGAAAAACTTATCGACGTCGATCATCGCCGCAACGCCTCACGGCTGCGGCGTGGATGCCTACAACCAAACCGCCTATTTGACCCAGGTTGACCTGAACGAAGGCAACGTCTCGATCTAGGCGTTTTGTTTTGCCCAATTATTTCTCGTATAATCAAAGCATGACAACTTTACTCACTTGGTCTCCTACTAAAATCAAAGCCTTCCGCCAGGCCCTATTAACCTGGTACGACGCCAACCGCCGCAACTTGCCGTGGCGGGTTGATCACGATCCGTATCACGTGATGGTTAGCGAATTGATGCTGCAACAAACGCAAGTGAATACGGTGATTCCTTATTACCAGCGGTTCATGGCCGCTTTTCCCACGGTGGCGGCCTTGGCCGCAGCCCCCGAGTCCGCGGTGTTAAAGGCCTGGGAAGGGCTGGGCTATTATTCGCGGGCCCGCAACTTGCACCGCGCGGCCAAGCAACTGATGGCCGATTATGGCGGCCAGTGGCCCACCACCGCCGCCGGGTTGCGCGAGCTTGCCGGCATCGGGCCATACACGGCCGGCGCCATCGCCAGCATCGCCTTTAACCAGCCGGAGCCGGCCATCGACGGCAACGCGTTTCGCGTGTTTGCGCGGCTGTTTTGCATCGACGCGGACATCACCAAGCCCGCCACGCGCCAGCTCTTCGCCGACTTGATTCGCCAGCTGATTGACCCCCAGCGTCCCGGCGACTTCAATCAGGCCGTGATGGATCTGGGTAGCAGCTACATGCGCGCCAAGGATCCCGATGCGGCGCATTCCCCGGTGGCGGCGTTTGACGAAAGCCTGCGCACCGATACCGTGCTGGCCTATCCGGTGAAAACTAAGAAGGCTAAGCCCCAGGTCGTGCAGTATTTCGCCTTGGCGATTCACAGCCCGGCCGGGTGGTTGCTTGAACAGCGGCCGAGCACGGGGTTGTTGGCGAATCTGTGGCTGATGCCGCTGGTGGCGAGAGCGGCGTGGGTCAAGCAGCCACTGGCCGAACAAATTACGTTAGCGGCCGCCGAGTTTAGTCAGCGCGCCGGCCACACTGTGACGCTGCGCGCCGCCGGGTTGCCGCTGGTGCGCCATACCTTCACGCACCGCCAGTGGCAACTGACGATCCTCACCGCCGAGACAAAGGCGTTTGCCCTCGATTTTCTGCCGGCGCAATGGGTGCCTTCGCTTTCGGCGACGAACTTGGCGCTGCCGACGGTGCAAAAAAAGCTCACCCAAGCCATCCAGGAGGGGCAAGCATGAAGACACTGATTATCGTCGCCCATCCGCAGCTGGCGACGTCTGCGACGCAGCAGTTTCTGCAGGCCAGCGCCGCGCCGTTGACCAATGTCACCTGGCACGCGTTGCCCGCGCATCTCGATTTGGCTGCGGAACAGGCATTACTCTTTGGCGCCGACCGCATCGTGTTGCAGTTTCCCTTGTATTGGTACGCGGCGCCGGCTGCGCTGAAGGCGTGGCTGGACACCGTGTGGCAGGCGCACTTAGTCGATGCTGCGCGTGGCGGGCGGCTGCGCGGCAAGCAGCTGGGGCTGGTGGTTAGCCTTGGGCAACCCGCGGCCGCGTTTCAACTCGGCGGTGCGGTCGGCGTGAGTCTCAGTACCTTGCTGGCGCCTTATGCCGCGCTGGCGCGCCGCACGGGGATGACCTTGCTGCCGCCGTTGCCGATTGCCCAGTTCAGTTACCAAACTGAACTTGCCCACCAGCGGCTGTTGATTCGCTATCAGCAATACCTCACCGCCGCCAGCCAGCATTTTACCGACCGGCAGGCGTGGTGGCAGGCGCGACTAGCGCAGGCGACGCCCGAGCAACCCGCGCTGGCCGAATACGTGGCCAACCAGGCCGAGGAATACGAGCGGCTGCAAGACACGCTGCGGGAACTCAAGGCGGAGGATGACGGATGAGTGAACTTGAATGGGCCATCGCCTCTGCTCAGGCGGCGGCTGACGCGGCGCCGAGCTACGAAGACCGCGCGTTTTACGTCGCGCTGCAGGATTTTTTGCGCGAACAGGCGCACCGCGTGGAGTTGGCCGCCGGTGAGCTCGACGGGCGCACCTGGGACCATGAGGCGTGGTAAGAATCCCCCTTGAGACCGATGAGGCCCAGCGGGGAATTCGCTAAACTGGTCATGATAAGAGAGGTTAAGCAAATGAAAAATGGTCATGGTTTTGCCATTCCCTACGCGGTGTGGCTCATATTGTTAGGCGCCTGGTTCCTGATTGCGCCAGGTTCGGTATCCCACTTGCTGAAGTGGGTGATCGTCATCGCCATCGTGCTGATGGCGCTACCGCCGCTGGTGCAAGGTCTGCGTAACCGCGACGACCGCTTCGCCTTAAGCCGCGGCTTGGGGTTGTTGGTGGCGGCCCTCGTGGTCTTGGTGCTGTTCCGGTCGCTGTTGAGCTTTGTCCCGTTGATGCTGGGCATCTTGTTGGTGCTATACGGCATCAATGCCATTGCCGGCGCCCGGGCGCGCAAGCAATACGTCAACGTCTCCGTGGTTCCCAGCATCGCGTATGGCGTGTTGGTGACCTTGGTCGGCATCGTCTTGATGTTTAACCCGTTCGGCGCGATTCTGCTGACGCTACGCATCGTTGGCGGCGTGATGCTCGTGATGGGGATCTGTGAAGTCCTCGACGGCATGCGCGGTCGGCGGGCATAAGGCATGCTGTGGAGAAAGGCGGTTTGGGTTCGACAGATAGCCTAGCCAGGTGTCAGGTCCGAACTCTGGACCGGATGACTGGCGTAGCTAGCTGTTCGAACCTAGCCTTTCGGAACGTGATAAGCAACCGACCGCCACTGACGGTCGGTTTTTTGCTGGTCTCTGGGGCGATACCAACTTCCTCGTGCGCGCCGTGGCCCGGCCAGGGTGGACATGATAGGATGGCTCTAGGAGGACACATCATGACCAAGACAGAACAGGAAAAATCGTTTGCCGGTGAGTTGTATCAACCCTACGACCCGGCGCTGGTCGCCGCGCGCGACGTCACCATTCACAAACTGTGGGATTACAATCACCTCTACCCGCTGAAGCGCGAGGAACGCACCGCGGCGCTGCGCGATTTGCTGGGCGGCATGGGGGCCAATTGCGTGATCGAGCAGCCGCTGTTTTGCACCTATGGCAGCAATACCACGGTGGGCGATAACTTCTACATGAACGTCAACGGGAAGCTGATGGATAGCGGCAAGATCACCATCGGCAACAACGTGATGCTGGCGCCGAACGTCTCGCTGATCACCGAGGAGCACCCGCAAGATGCCGCCACTCGTAACCAGGCGTTGGAGTACGCGCATCCGATTACGCTTGGCGACAACGTCTGGCTGTGCACCAACGTGTTGGTGCTGCCCGGCGTGACCATCGGCGAGAATACCGTGGTGGGGGCGGGCAGCGTCGTCACCAAGAACCTACCGGCCAACAGCCTAGCGGTGGGCAATCCCGCCCGGGTGATTCGTGCGGTGGCAGGCAGCGACCGCCGCTAGCGCAAAAACAGGCCTCGCCATTGGCGAGGCCTGTTGGCTGTTCAGTATTCCGGGGTGACGATGGGGTTGGCCCAGTGGTTGATCGGGCCAAACTTGTGACCCACTTGAATCTCGTGGCTGATGGCCGTGTCGACAAAGGTCTTGGCGGTGCGAATCGCGTCTTCGACCGCGGCGCCCTTGCCCAGCTCGGCGGTAATTACGGCACTGAGGGTATCCCCGGTGCCGTTTTTGCGTTCCGTCGGGTAGTAGGGACCGGTGAGCCAGAAGGACTTACCGGATTCCAACAAGACATAATCGGCGACGGTGGTTTGCTCCGGCGAGTCGTGGCGCCCCTTGAGCATCACGTTTTTGGCGCCAAGTGCGTGAATCTCGGCGGCGGCGGCGACGATTTTTTCCTTCGTGTCGAGGGTTTGGCCGGTGATGTGCTCGGCTTCGTAAAAGTTCGGCGTGATCACGGTGGCCATCGGGATCAACACGCGCTTCAAGGTCTCAAAGGCGGATTGTTCCATCAACAAATTGCCGTGCTTCGTCGAAATCACGGGATCGAGCACCAGCGGGCCGAAGTCATACTGGCGCAGGTTCTTGGCGACGTTTTCCATCACCGTGGCGTTGGCCAGCATGCCGGTTTTGCAGGCGCGGATCTGCAGGTCTTCACCAACCGCTTTGAACTGCGCGTCGATGAAGTCGTCGGGGATGATGTGGGCGGCGTGAATGCCGTAAGAATTCCCCGCTACCGCGGCGGTGAGAATCAGCGTGCCATAAGTGCCACGCATGAAGAAACTGTGCAAGTCAGCCTGCGCGCCGGCGGAACCGTCGCTGTCGACGCCGGCAATTGTGGCGACTTGGATAAATTCGTTTGCCATCAATCAAGACTCCTTTGTGGGCGCCGGCCGACCCAAAAGGCGGGCAACTCGGCGCAATGTGGCTCTATCATACAAGAAAAGCCGAATTATTGCACGCGATTAAGCGTGAATAATTCGGCCGCTAACGTAAAATCGGTTCACCTAGTTGAAGGCGCGCTTGTTCGGCAACACCTCACGCAGCCAATCGCCGATGAACGGGTAGGTGACGACCAGCTCGTACAGCTGGACCTCGGGGTCGGGATAACCCAGCGTGATCGTGTCGGCGTCGCTGTTGATGGTGACGGTGAGCGTCTGGTGGTTCGGCAGCGGCAAGGCGTATTCGCCTGGCGTGGTGCTTTGTTTCATCAAAATCGCGTTGTTGCTGGCGATGACGAACAAGGCATCCAGTGCCGGGGCGTTATCCAGCGCGCGCACCGTGACCGCCAGGGTCAAGGTGTGGCCGACCAGCTCCTCGGGAATCGTGGTCGAGGACCAGGAGAAGGTGTTGGCGTCGTGCTCGTCTGTGCCGAGGTCCAGCCAGTCGTGGCCCGCGTCGTCTTTGACGTGATAGGCCAGCGGGGTGGCGCCATTCAACGGCGCGGTCAGCGTGATGTCGCCGGCGGTTTGCACGACGGCCGAGCCGGACAGGACCTTGCTGTTGTCGTACTTGGTGGCAAAGGTCAAATCGGCGACTGGCTGCATCACGGTGTCGTCGATGCTGGCGAATTCGTAGCCGGCCGTCGCCAGCAGTTTCGTCAACGCCGCGATGGCCACCAAGGTGTCGGCGTCATACGGCGTCGGCTCTGCGGCGTCTGGCCGTACCTGCGCCAAGGTCGGCAGGCCATCGGCGGTGAGCTTGGCTTCCTTGCTCAACGGGTCGACGATGGTCAACAACACCGTGTTGCCGTCGCTAGTGGCGTAGTTGAACACGATGGTCGAGCGGTCGGGCTGGGTGGCTTCCGTGCCTAACCACACCCGAGCGGCGAAATCTTGCGGCACCGAGTCGTCCGCGCGCAAGGCCTCATAGAACTTATCCGCCAACAGATTCGTGTAGCTGGCCAAGTTTTGCGTCAAAAACGCGTCGTTGAGCCCCCACACCGGATCGGTTTGCAAGGCGTGGGCGCGCTTGGCGTAATGCGCCGTCAAGGTCGTGCGGGCCTCGGGCAGGCTCAGCGCACTGGTGACGATTTTTTGTAAGGCATCATCATGAAAATTAAGCATTGGCGCGACCTCCCTTGGCATCCAGCGCGTGCATGAAATCGGTTGGCAAGTTGGCCAGCACGTTTTCGAATTGTTCCACCGAGCTGTAGGTGTTCATCACCGCGGCGTATTCATAGCGGGTGATGGCGGCACTGACTTGCAGCTCGCGCTTTTGGGTGTCGAACTGGGCGTCGGCTTCGGCCTTGGCCGCGGCAAACTGGCTTTGTAACGCCGCGGTGTCGGTTGGGACCTGAGGCTGGGCGGCGCTTGGCGCGGCGTCTTCCGTGTCATCGCCGGGGTCGATGAAGTTCTTGAACAACCCGCGCAAGGTGCTGCCGGAACTTGGCTGCGGCGCCGCCACTGGTTCGGCCTGCGCCGATTCGAGCTTGGCGTGCAGGCGGTTGACTTCTTGGTAAAGTTTTTTTTGTAAGGCGTCGACTTGGTGATCGAGGTAGTTGTCGGGATCGGCGGCGAAGGCTTCCAGCTGCGGCAGGATCACCTGTTGTTCAGGCGTCACCTGGTTGATCGTGCGCGCAAACACGGACAGCTGGCCGAATTCGCGGCGGTGGTACCAGTCGCCGAAGAAGACGCGGCCGTCGTCGGTCACCTCAAAAAATGGAATGTGCTCGCGCAGGAACTTGATCAAGTCGCCGGCCAGAAAGTCGGCCAACTCGCGCTGGGCGGATTTGTCGTAGGCGAGGATGTACCCTGGCGCATCCGACAGCTCCAGGCGCAGGTTCTCCGCGGTGGTATCGATGCCTTGGTACAGCCGGAAGGTGGAGTGATCCGCCCAGGCCTTGGCGAAATCGGTAAAGAATTTGGTTTGATAATCTAAGCTTGATTGTATTGTCATGGGGATACCTCTCGCATTCTTTGCAATTATCATTAGTTTACCGCATTGACGGCGCTTCCGGGCGGATTCTCGAAGGTTTTGCGGAAAATCAATGAATCCTTCCCGAGAATTTGCTAAGAAAGCGGCCATTTTCCCTGCATTCTCTGGTGCGCTTGGGTAAAATGGATAAGTTGTGACGCGAAAGGAGGAGCGGGATGACTAAGCGGACATTAAAATTACCGTGGTTGCTGGTGGGGAGTCTGATCACCAATACCGGCATCAGCTTCATCTGGCCGCTGACCACGATTTATATGCACGAGTATCTGCACGAGCCGCTGACCACGTCGGGCATCGTGTTATTCCTCAACTCGCTGGCGACGATGGTCGGCAACGCAGTGGGCGGGCGGCTGTTTGACCGCTGGCGGCCGTACCCAACGATGTTGCTGGGCATCGGCATCGACGTCGTCACCACCGGCGCGCTGGTGGTTTGGCACGGCTGGCCGGCTTACCCTTTGCTGTTAGTCGGGCTAGGCTTTGGCAACGGCATCGTCGCCACTGGCATCAACGCCTATGCCACCAAGGTCACCACGAAAAAAGCCAGCTACGTGTTTAACGTGTTGTACTTTATGGCCAACCTCGGGCTGGTCATCGGCACGCTAATTGTCGGCTTCGTCTTGCCGCTGGGCATCACCTATGTCTTCGGTTTAGCCTTTGCGTTATTTGTTGTTTTTTTCTTTGTGGCCTTACGTCACTTCAACTTGCCGCAGCCGGCGCATGCGGCCGGCCACGCGCCCAAGCAGGTGGCCACCGCCAATCCGTACCGGTTGAACGTCGCCTTGATTCTGCTGACGCTGTTTTTGACCTGGGTGACCTACGAACAGTGGCAAAGTAACATCTCCACGTTCATGCTGCAGCTGGGGATGACCGTGCGGGATTACAGTTTTCTGTGGACGTTTAACGCCGTGTTGATCGTCATTTTGCAGCCGGTGCTGACGGCCTTTGACGACTGGCTGCTGGTGCACATTCGCCTGCGCCTCGGTGTCGGGTTTACGTTGTTTGCCGGGTCGTTCTTGTTGTTGCTGGTGGCGCGGCACTATGCGGTGTTCGTGTTAGCCATGGGGATCTTGACCTGCGGCGAGGTGCTGGCGTTGCCGGCGGTGTCGACTTACGTGGATTTGTATTCGCCAACCGGGCAGCAAGGCCGCTACCAAGGTTACGTGCAGATGTTTGCCAGCGCCGGGCGCGCGGTGGGCCCATTAATCGGCGCATTAATCATTGAAGCCACCAGTTATCGCGTGTTATTCATCAGCCTCGTGGCGGTCCTGGCGGTAGCCGTGGCAACGTTTAGCTGGTTCGCCAGCAAGGCGCAATTACGGCATTAATAAAATCCGAAGAATTTGTTCACACTTTCTTCACAACTAATTGTTAATATAAGAAACATTGAGATGAGCTACCCACTCATTTCCATACCCATATCCAACTTTTTCATTTATACTCCTCCAAGTATAAATCGCGTCGGGCCTCCCACCCGACGCCAACCCTTACTCCGGACCGCCACCCATCCCATGGCGGTCTTTTTTTTGCCCGGTGCTTGACGCTGGGGCAGGCGATTGGCATACTCACGGCAGGAGGTGGGGAGCATGGAGATGCGGAATGGCCGCTATTCATTTTTTGATGGGGGCTTATTGAGTTACATCGGCTGGGTGATGCTCGGCACGATCATCACAGTGGTGACGTTGGGGATTTGTTTTCCCTGGGCGTTAACGATGCTGTACGGCTGGAAAATCAACCACACCGTCATCGAAGGCCGCCGGCTCCACTTCACCGGCAGCGCCATCGATTTATTCGGGCACTGGATTATCTGGTTCCTGTTGTCGGTGATCACGCTGGGGATTTATAGTTTTTGGGTGTTCATCAAGCTTGAGGACTGGAAGGCAGCCAACACCACGTTTGCCGACTAGACTAGCGGAAAAAGGGGTTTACAGTCCGGCCGAATATGATATTATAGTATTCGTGCTTTGGGTCCGTAGCTCAGTTGGGAGAGCGCTGCCTTCGCATGGCAGAGGTCGCGTGTTCGAATCACGTCGGATCCATTTTTTCCAAATTAAATTGTTTCGGGTCCTTAGCTCAGCTGGGAGAGCGCCTGCATGGCATGCAGGAGGTCGCGTGTTCAAGTCACGTAGGATCCATACGATGAAAACGCCGGTGTGATTAGCAGTTGTTAAGCTGATTGCGCCGGCGTTTTTGTAATTGGACGGGATGGGGTGCTGAACCGATCAGCAGTCAACTCATACGCACCTGCTGGGACACACTCGCGGTTATTCGACGCCGAGTACTTCGCGGTGGGTGACGATGGCGATGATTGCAGCATCCAGGAGGGACATGTTATAGCCGCGACGGAGGCAGGCCCGATACTGTTTTTTGAATGATTTGGCACGCTTAATTTGCATCGTGCAAGTCCTTCATCAACGCATCGACGTTGCTGAATTCTTTATCCTCACCATTGGCAATTTCATCATGCGCCTGGGCGGTGGCGATATCTAAGGGATCCAGCATCGTCATCTCCCGCGGGATGGCCTTATTCCGCACTAACGTCTTATACAGCACGGTAATGAGTGTACTTGGTGTGTAGCCAAGTTCGTTAAGGACCGCGTCGCCTTCAGCTTTGAGTTCAGGATCGATTCGTGCGTTAATCCGGCCGTTATTTTCTTTGGTTGGCATATTCATCCACCTTTCTTTTGTAATGCCATTGTGCACCCGTTGGTAACAATATGTCATGCAAGCAGATTAGTGGGCCAACCCAAAATGGAAGCTCATCGTTTGGTCAACATTCCCGACCAAATCTGACGAAAATGCACTGACAATTCCTCGCGCAAGCGCTAACATGTTGACGAAGCCAAACGCGAAGGGAGTATTCAGATGATTAGTTATGACGAAAGCACTCAGGTGTTTCACCTGGCCAATGCCGCGGTGAGTTACCTGATTCACGTGCTGCCCACCGGGAATCTCGAACACGTCTACTACGGCCCGCGGTTGCACCAGGTGCCACCGTTGGCACAGCTGACGAATCGCCAGTGGCTCAACTGGACGATGCACCAAGATATCGATGGCGAGCACTGGTCTAACGAGCGGTTGCGGCAGGAGTTACCGACGGCATTTGGCAACGATTTTCGCGAACCGGCCTTGGCCGTCAGTCGCGCGGGTCAGCCGCTGGTGCTGCAGTTGCAGTACCAAGGCTACACGACCTCGGTGCCGGCGGACTGGGGCGGCTTGCCGCATCCGCGCCAAGCCGAGGAGGCGTTGACGATTCAATTACGCGACGCCGACATGGGCGTGGCCGTCGACTTAACGTATTTGCTGTATGCCGATAGTCCGGTGATTGCCCGCAGCTACCGCGTGCGTAACTTGGGCACCACGCCGCTGACGCTTGACCGCGCCTTGAGTAGTAGCATCGACCTCGCCGAGTCGCAGCTGCGGCTGCTCAGCCTGCAAGGCAGCGGCATGGCGGAATTTCAGCCGCATTGGCAGTCGTTGAGCCGCGGCACGGTGCGGGTGGCATCGGTGAAAGGCGATAGTTCTTGCGACCAGAATCCATTCGTCGCCTTGGCGCCGGCCACCACCACAGAAACCACCGGCCGCGTCTTCGGCCAGAATCTGATGTATAGCGGCAACTTTGAAACCTTTGCGCAAACCGATCCCTACGCTGTCACCCGCGTCGCCACCGGGATTAATCACGACACCTTCAGCTGGGCGCTGGCGCCTGATGCCAGTTTTCAGACGCCGGTGGCGCTGTTGGCCCGCTCGGACGCGGGGCTGATTGGGTTGAGCCAGGCTTTCAGCGATTATTACCGCCTGCACGTGATGCCGCCACGCTTCGTGAAGGGGCCACGGCCGGTGTTGGCCAACACCTGGGAAGCCTTTTACATGGACATCAATGAGCAGCGGGTCATCGATTTTGGCCGAGACGCCTTCAGCCTCGGGTGCAACCTGGTGGTGATTGACGACGGCTGGTTCACGCGCCGACACCGCGACGATGCGGGGCTTGGCGACTGGGTGATCGACCGGGAGAAGTTTCCGCATGGGTTGCGTGCGGTGAGCGACGCCTTGCACGAGCTGGGTGGCCAAATGGGCATCTGGATCGAGCCGGAAAGCATCAATCCGAATTCCGACTTGTACCGCGCGCATCCGGAATGGGTGGCGACCGATCTCAAGCGGCCGCATTCCATCACCCGCACGCAGTACCTGCTGGATATGGCCAACCCGGCGGTGATTGACGACTTGACGACGAAGTTGCTGGCGGTGCTGGCCGACGCCAACGCCGATTACGTCAAGTGGGACATGAACCGCAACCTCACCGAGCCATATTCGCATTACCTGGCGGCCCAAGGCAAAATGGGTGAGTTCTATCACCGCTACATGCTTGGGGTATATGAATTATACCGGCGGCTGCAGGCGGCGTACCCGGATGTATTATTTGAAAGTTGTGCCTCCGGCGGCGACCGCTGGGACGCGGGGATGTTGTACTACGCACCGCAAGGCTGGCTCAGCGATAACACCGACGCGTATTCGCGCCAGCTGATTCAAAGCGGCGCCAGTTACGCCTATCCGCCGTTTGCTTTCGGCGCCCATGTGTCCGCGGTGCCGAATGCGCAAACCGGCCGCACCAGTCCGCTGCGCAGCCGCATCGCCACGGCCATGTTTGGCACGTTTGGCTACGAGCTGGACTTGGCTAAGCTAGACGGCGACGCGCGCGAACAAATCAAGCAGGCCAACGCCTGGTTCAAGGCGCACGCCGAACTGTTGCGCACCGGCCACTTCAACCGGCTGGGCCTGGCGGGGGAAGCGGCGTTGTATGCCTGGGAAACCGTGGCGCCAGACGCGAGTGCGGCGGTGATCGGGATTTTCAAGCCGTTGAATCAAATCGATTTTGCCTATCATCGGCTGCGGCTAGTCGGGCTCGACCCGGCGGCGCAATACGACTGCACGCTGTTTGGGCAAACCGTAACGATAAGCGGCGAGGTGTTGATGCAGGTGGGGTTAGACCTCACGCCACTGAACACCGACGGCACGTATCGCAGCGATTTTGTCGGCGAAGTCGGGGAGTTAGTCCGGCGGTAGGAAAAAGTGGGCCAGCGCGCCCACTTTTTTCGTGGTCGAGTGCCTCTCGCCAAGGCCTGCAAAGTCGAGTAAACTAGACAAAGACCGAGTGTCGATTGAACGGTAGTGGCGAATGAGGAGGAACTAACGGTATGTGTGGCATCATTGCATTTTCGGATCCAAGCGTGCTCGATAAGGAAACCACCATCAAGGCGATGATGGCGATGATTAAGCACCGCGGTCCCAACAGTATTCACGGCGGCGGCCAATACATCCATGACGACGTCGCGTTAGGCTTTCAGCGGCTAAGTATCATCGATTTGAACGGCGGCGCGCAACCCCTGTACAACGAAGACCGCACGGTGGTCATCACCTTTAACGGCGAAATCTATAACTACAAGGCACTGCGCTCGGAGTTGCAGGCGGCCGGTCACGTGTTCACCACGAAGGCCGATACCGAAGTCCTCTTACACGGCTACGAAGAATGGGGCATGGCCGGCACCTTGGCCAAGGTCCGCGGGATGTTTGCCTACCTGCTTTACGATGAACACAAGCAGACGCTGTACGGCGCCCGGGATTTCTTCGGCATCAAGCCGATGTATTACTATCAAGATGGCGACACCTTCATCGTCGGCAGCGAAATCAAGGCCTTCTTGAAGCACCCGAACTTCAAGCTAGAATTGAACCGGCAGGCCTTGAAGCCGTACCTGATGAATCAATATAACGATTTACCCGAGACTTTTTTCAAAAATGTCTACCGTTTTCCGGCGGGGCACTGGTTTGAATTCAAGGATCACAAGCTGGCCACCCATCAATACTGGGACGCCAGCTACAACATCGATTATTCGCGCAGCGAGGTCGATACGGTGAAGGCCATTGACGAAACGGTCACGGAATCGATTCGCCTCCATAACGTCGCCGACGTCCCGGTGGGCAGCTTCCTGTCCGAAGGCGTTGATTCGTCGTATGTCACCGCGGTGCTCAAGCCCAAGGAAGTCTTCTCAGTGAACTTCGCCAACGGCCCCTTCGATGAGGCCAGCGTGGCTAAGGAGCTGGCAGACGAGAAAGGCTTGAACTTCAACGTCGAAACCGTCGACGGCGACGAGGCCTTCCATGATTTTGCCGAGATGCAATACCACCTCGATGAACCCGACGCCAATCCTTCCGTGATTCCGCTGTGGTACCTGTGCCGCATGGCGCGCCGCAAGGTCACCGTGGCGCTGTCCGGGGAAGGCGCCGACGAATTATTCGCCGGCTACGTCAACTACGGCATGCACACGAAAAAAGAGGTCATCAAGGTGTTCGCCAACGCCTTGAGCAAGCTGCCACGCGGCGTGCGCTATTCGCTAGGCCGCGGCATCAAGAAGCTGCCAAACTTCCCGGGCAAGGTGCACCTGTACACCCGCACCGCTAAGCCAAGCGAGTTTTACGTCGGCGAGGCGTTCATTTACGACCCGGCGCAGCCGACGATTTTCACCAGCGCTCAGGCGAACGGCTTGTTGCAGCCGACTTACCAAAATGACCTCACCGTCAACGGCATCTACCAGCGCGACTTCAAGAAGGTGGCGTCGGCCGAAGAGGTCAAGCAGATGCAATACATCGACTTGCACCACTTCATGCTCAACGACATTTTGCAAAAAGCCGATAAGATCTCCATGGCGCATTCGCTGGAGCTGCGCGTGCCGTACCTCGACGTGAAAGTCGCCGAATTGGCCAACACCATTCCGTCTTCCATGTTGTTGAACAGCAAGGGCAGCAAGTGGGCCTTCCGCCAGGCGGCCGAAAAGCATTTGCCCAGCGATTTTGCCAAGCGCCCGAAGCTCGGCTTCCCGGTGCCGGTGAAAACCTGGCTGCATGAGGAGCAATACGTCAGCGTCGTGCGGGCCTTGTTCAGCGAAGACTGGGTCAGCGAATTCTTCGACCAGCCAAAGCTCTTGCAGTTGTTGAAGGATAACCAGGAAGACAAGGTCGACGGCCGCCGCCAAGTCTGGACCGTCTACACCTTCCTGGTGTGGTACAAGATGTTCTTCCGGCAATTCGACGACACCGTGGCGCAATACGGCCACGTGCAACCTGAAGTCCAAGCCTTGATGGACAGCGGCAAACTGGTTTAAGCCAACGCAAATACCCCACCCTAAACAGGGTGGGGTATTTTGCTGGCTAAAGTTAGCCACGCCGGTCGATCAGGTGGTGAAATACTCCGGGTCGCAGGCACTGGCCAAGCGCCGCCGGCAGGATGGTAGTGGCGACTTGCGCCTCGGGTTGCCAAGAAAATGTCGTGCCGGCTGGCAAGTCGTGC
Source organism: Lacticaseibacillus nasuensis JCM 17158 (assembly GCF_001434705.1). Classification (GTDB taxonomy): domain Bacteria; phylum Bacillota; class Bacilli; order Lactobacillales; family Lactobacillaceae; genus Lacticaseibacillus; species Lacticaseibacillus nasuensis. The sequence continues at coordinate 181,710 of NZ_AZDJ01000030.1, read as the reverse complement.
GTCGTCGCGTCTAGGCACGCTAGTCGTTGGGCCGTCGCCACATCGACTGCCGCTTGATACACCAGCAACAATTGCTGATAGTCGATTGCGTCACGCGTGAAGAAGGCTTCGATGATGCCGGTAAAATTCAGCGCCGGCAGGCAAAGGCCGAGTTCTTCTTGCAGTTCGCGCAAGGCGGCCGCTTCGCCGGTTTCACCAAACTTCACGGCGCCACCAGGCACGAGGACTGCAGGGACCCCAGCCGGCGTGGTGGTGGGGGTGACCAACACCTGACCGGCGTGGGTGAGAATCACCGCCGCGCGGACGTTAAAGCGTTGCTGAGCAGTGACGAAATAGCGTAGGTCTTGCGCTTCTTGCATCGCGTTTCTCCTGGTTTGCTTGGGTTACCACGCGGCAATTGCGCCATCCGTGCGGGATTCCGAGCCGCCGACTAAGGTGCCAGTCTCGGGGTTGCGCCAGATGATTTGCCCGCGGCCAAAGGTATTCGGTTCGGGATTGACGGTGACGTCATGGCCGGCTGCGCGCAATTGGGCCAAGAGGCTGGTGCTAAACTCGGGCTCAAAGTCGACGTGTTTGTCGGCATACCACTGCCACCGCGGTGCATCGAGGGCGCCTTGCGGATCGAGGCCGAAGTCGATGGCGTTCATCAAGACTTGGACGTGGCCCTGCGGCTGCATGAAGCCGCCCATCACGCCAAACGGCCCCACCGGCTGACCGTCTTTAGTCAAAAAGCCGGGGATGATGGTGTTCAACGGCCGCTTGCCGCCTTGCAGGTAGTTGGGGCTGCTTGGGGTCAGCGAGAAATTGTTGCCGCGGTTGTTCAAGGCGATGCCGGTGCCGGGCACCACGATGCCGCTGCCAAAGCCCATGTAGTTGCTTTGAATGTAGGAAATCATGTTGCCGTCGCCGTCTGCGGCGCACAAGTACACGGTGCCGGCGGTATTTGGGTCGCTTGGGGCCGGCGTCATGGCGCTGGCCCCGATGCGGGCCCGCTGGCTGGCGAGATACTGCGGGCTGAGCAATGCCGCCGGGTCCAGCGTCATCGCGGCGGGGTCACCGACATGCGCGAATAAATCGGCAAAACCGAGCTTGATGGCTTCGATTTGGCGGTGCGTCGTGGCAAAGTTATCGCGCCCGGCAAACTCGAACCCGTCGAGAATTCCCAACGCCTCTAGCGCCGCGATGCCTTGGCCGTTTGGCGGCAGCTCGAACACATCGTAGCCGTGGTAGCGCACGGATAGCGGCGTCACCCATTCCGGTTGAAACGCGGCGAGGTCGTCGGCGCGCAGATAGCCACCGGTAGCTTCGCTGAACTCGGCGATGCGCTTGGCCAGCGCGCCGCGGTACATGGCTTCGGCGTTGGAATCCGCGATGGCTTGCAGCGTGGCGGCGTGATCCGGGCTGCGCCAAATGTCCCCGGTGGCTGGCGTGTGGCCACCAGGGGCGAAGACGCGCTCCCATTCGGCGAATAATTTGGCAAAGGCGGGATCCTTCGCGGCCGCCCGGCGATAACTTAACGCCGCCCGCTGCCAGTAAAAGCCCAAGACTTGAGAAATCGCGTAGCCTTGCTTGGCGTAGGCGATGGCAGGCGCAAGGTCCTCGGCCAGGCTGAGCTTACCAAAGCGCTGCACCAGCGCCGCCCAGGCCGCCGGGGCGCCGGGTACGTCGACTGGCGTCCAGCCGAACGTGGGCATGCTGGTGAGGCCGCGGCTGGTGAGTGACTCGGCCGCCAAGCCGCGCGGCGCCGGGCCACTACTATTGAGGCCATAAAGCTGATTGTCGCCGGCGCGGTGAATGATGGCGAACGCATCGGCGCCGAGGCCGTTACTGGTAGGTTCCACCACGGTGAGGGTCGCGGCAGTGGCGACGGCGGCGTCGATGGCGTTGCCGCCTTGGCGTAAAATGGCGAGGCCCGCCTGACTGGCCGTGACGGAGCCGGTGGCCACCATCCCGTTTTTGGCATATACCGCCTTGCGGGAGCGCGGATAAGGATTAAAAGTTTGATTGGCTAACACAAGCAGGGCTTCTTTCACTATAGAATGATTGCATCATACCGCAAGCAGCCCCGGGTTACCAACTCCTTGCGTACAATTGAATGACACAACATATAGAAATTTTACGCTTACATTGAGATTTTCATACAATATATAGTGGCACTCGTGCTATGATAGATACATTACATAGAGGAGTGAACTGCCATGATTGATCTCCAAGTTAAGATTAATGTGAAAAAACGGGATGGCCGCATCGTCAATTTTGATCAGGCCAAGATTACGCGCGCGATTACCAAGGCGGCCGTCGCGGTCGACGGCACCTTGGCACCGACGGATTATACTGACATCGAGCATATTTCCGATGACGCCGTCGCCACGATTACCGAGCGCTTCAAGCAAGACGTCCGCATTGCGGAGGTGCAAAGCATCGTCGAAGAGGCGATTTTGAATGCCCACCGCTACGACTGGGCCAAGGCCTACACCGATTACCGCCTGCAGCAGGACATCTTGCGCGCCAAGAAAACCGACGTGAACTATAACGTCCAGAAGTTGCTGGACCGCGATTCGTCCGTCGTGCACGAAAATGCCAACAAGGACAGCCGCGTGTTTTCCACGCAGCGCGACTTAACCGCCGGCGCCGTGGCCAAGGCGGTGGGGTTGCAAATGTTGCCGCCTGCCGTGGCCAACGCGCACATGCGCGGCGACATTCATTGGCATGACTTGGACTACACCCCGTTCATGGCAGAAACTAACTGCTGCTTGATCGACTTCAAGGAAATGTTGAATCATGGCTTCGTTATCGGCAACGCCGAAGTGGAGCCGGCCCATTCGATTCAAGTAGCCGTCACCCAAATGACGCAAATCATCGCGAATGTGGCCAGCTCGCAATACGGCGGCTGCTCGTCGGATCGCACCGACGAGGTCTTGGCGCCGTTTGCCCAGAAGAACTACGAGAAGCACCTCGAGGAAGCGCAGGGGTTGCCACTTGATGCGGCCACGGCGGAGAAATACGCCAAGGACCGCACGAAAAAAGACATTTATGATGCCTTACAAACTCTGGAATATCAAGTCAACACCTTGTATTCGACGCAAGGGCAAACGCCTTTTGTGACGGTTGGGTTTGGCTTGGGGACCAACTGGATCGAGCGCGAAATTCAACAAGACATTCTGAAGATTCGCATCAAGGGGCTGGGCAAGGAACGCCGCACGGCTATCTTCCCGAAGCTGGTGTTCACCTTGAAGCGCGGCTTGAACCTCGCGCCAAGCGACCCGAATTACGACATCAAGGAACTGGCCGTGGAGTGCGCCACCAAGCGCATGTATCCAGACGTCTTGTCCTACGACAAAATCGTCGAGCTCACCGGTAGCTTCAAGGCGCCGATGGGTTGCCGCAGCTTCCTGCAAGGCTGGACCGATCCAGACACCGGCGAAGAAGTGAACGCCGGGCGCATGAACCTCGGCGTCATTACCGTCAACCTGCCACGCATTGCCATGGAATCTAAGGGTGATAAGGAACGCTTCTGGGACATTTTGGAGCAACGCCTCGCCATTTGTAAGCAAGGGCTCGTGTACAAGGTGGAACGCGCCAAGGAAGCCACGCCGGAAAGCGCGCCGATTCTCTACAAGTACGGCGCATTCGGCAAGCGGCTCAATGACGATCAGAAAGTCGACGAGTTGTTCAAGAATTCCCGGGCCACGGTTAGCCTTGGCTACATCGGCTTGTATGAAGTCGGCACGGTGTTCTACGGTTCCGATTGGGAAACCAACCCGGAAGCCAAAAAGTTCAGCGTTGCCGTCGTCAAGGACTTGTATGATCACTGTGTGGCTTGGGAAAAGGAATACGGCTATCATTTCTCCGTTTACTCCACCCCAAGCGAATCGCTGACCGACACCTTTGCCCGCGCCGACAAGAAGCGCTTCGGCGTCGTCAAGGACATCACGGACAAGGACTACTACACCAACTCGTTCCACTACGACGTGCGCAAGCAGCCGACCCCGTTTGAGAAGCTCGACTTCGAAAAAGATTATCCAAAGTATTGCTCCGGCGGGTTCATTCACTACTGCGAGTACCCGAACCTGAAGCAAAACCCGAAGGCGCTAGAGGCCGTGTGGGATTATGGTTATGATCGTGTCGGCTACCTCGGCACCAACACGCCAATCGACCAGTGCTTCGAATGCGGCTTCAAGGGCGAATTCAAGGCGACGGCTAAGGGCTATGAGTGCCCACAGTGTGGCAACCATAATCCGGACACCTGCGATGTCGTCAAGCGGTTGTGCGGCTACCTCGGCAATCCAAATAAGCGGCCAATGGTTCATGGACGCCAAGAAGAAATCATTCACCGCAAAAAGCATATGAGTCTGGGCAACGACCACCTGGCCGGCCAGGCCTAACGGGAAACCCGAGCAGTTGCTCGGGTTTTTTGAGTCCCGTCGACGCGTCGTGATAAAATAAGGTGATGACATTACGGAGGTGTGCGGATGGCAAAGCCGACTGCATTAGAACTGGGACAACTCATCGGACTGATTCACCGGACGGCTGCTGCGGCGCAAAGCCGATTGTTAACCGTGCCCGGCGTGACCATTAGCACGGCACCGATTCTCACGTATATTGCAGCACATCCGGACTGCACCGCGCAAGAAGCTGCCGATGGCTTGGCCATCAACAAGGGGCTTGTCAGTCGCGGGCTCAGTCAACTTGTTGCCGCCAAGTTGGTGACTAAGCGCCGCGTCGCCGGTCGCGTGGCGTTGCGGCTGACTCAGGCTGGCGCCAGTGCTCAGCAGGCCGCCGATGCCGAGTTGACGGCGTGGTGGCAGGAACAACTGGCTGCTAGCGACATGAAGCACCGCAAGCAATTTGCCCGCAACCTTGCGGCCCTGGCGGCACAGTTGGCGCCGGAGCATCAAATTGGCCAGTAAGAATTGGCGCAGCGAGGCTGCGCCGATTTTTTTTGGGCCAAACAAATAGCCGCCTCGGGAAAAGGCGGCCAAAGGAGTAAGGATTGGCGTCGAGCGGGTGACTCGACGCGATTTTTACTTGGAGGAGTAAAAATGAAAAAGTTGGGTATGGGTATGGAAATGAGCGGGTAACTCATTTCTATGTTGGTTACTATAAACCGGGTTTGTGAAGATTTTGTGACGAAATATTTAACCTTCTGCTAGGCCACCATATTTCTTGCTAATCAAATGATTTGCGCATATGGTTATCTCGAAACCAAAGGAGGAGATAATCATGGAACTGACTTTTGATGACGCTGCAATCGCCAAATTGTCGCCAATGCTCGGCCCGGATCGGCAATTATTGCTGACCTTTGAAGATGGGGTCGGGCCATACTCACAGCACGCCATGATTCACATGCAGGTGCAATTTACGCTGAACATCATCCCGGCTAACGTGACGCCGGCCGACTACGATGTGGCTTTAGCCAGCAACCTCGGCCCGGTGCGAATCAAAGGGTATTCGCAAGAGGATCTCGATGAGCACTTGACGCTACGTTTCAAAGCTAACATGGACGTCTTCACCTTGAGTGGCGACGGTGGTCTGATCGATGGCAATGTTGGTCTGATTGATTTCACTCAGCAACAAAAATAATGGAAATTCATTGAAAACTCTTTAGTCCGCGGTTCAGCTGGTGTAAAATCATCCTGTTATTAACAGGAGGGGCCGTTTTGGAATACCGGTTTGAACAAGGATTAACGATTCATGAAATCACCGCACTATATGGCGCCGTGGGCTGGCAGCATTATCTCCAAGATGCCGCCGAAACCGCGCGCGGGATTGCCAATTCGACACTGTTGACGGCTCGCGATGGCGAGAAGCTGGTCGGCTTGATTCGCGGCTTAAGCGATATGCACACCGTGGTCTTTATTCAAGATCTATTGGTGTTACCCGAATATCAACACCAAGGCATCGGCCGCGAGTTGCTCGGCGAGTTTGACGATTACTTCAAACAAGTCAGCCGTATCGTTGCCTTGTGCAATGACCCCGCGTTGCATGATTTTTACACTGCCGCTGGCTTCGAGCCAGATACGCAGGCGGACTTCACCGCTTACGTGCGGCCGCGCCGGTTGTTGGAGCCGAAATATTAAGCGAAATGTCGCATTCAATGCGGCATTTTTTCGTGGTAAAGTAAGAGTACGTGGAGGTGCAGCGATGAAGCCAACAGAAGACGTGACTCGCGAGCAAAAAATCGAAGGCGCAGATGCCATCATGGACAAAGGGTACATCACCGAGCACGATGAGCCGGCGATGATGGACAAGGCATGGTGCGCACCGTTTCTGGAGCAGATCAACGATGAGCTCCGCCTGCGGACCGTCGCCGCCCGCGCTAAGTTGCAATTGTTTCACTATTATTCCGGTGACGGGGTGATTATTTACGATCCCAAGCAACTCACTGAGGCCGACGCCAAACGGAATTTACGCCAAGCGCTGGGGTATCATAAATGATTGAATGAGGGGCTGCGGCCTCTTTTTTTCTTGGCGGGTTAGCCGGGACGTTGCGTACCTCTACACAGATAAATGTCATTGAGAATCCAAAATGTTAAGTTTTTGGCTAATTAGCCCCGGTGTAACAGCATTTCTATTTTGGCAATATTTTGGATTTCGGCTTTTATCCATTTATACGAAAAAATGGCGGTCGACTTGACGGGAAGGACCGCTCCGGGAAAAATGAGAAAATTCTCATCAAAATCAGTGGCTGTAACCCCTGGTACAATAGGCTTTTGAATTTTGTTGAATTTGCGACCTTAACATTTGGCGATCTCAATGACATTTATAGGTGTAAGGGTCATCACCGGCCGGGAAAAAAGTCTCGCACAGACTCGGACAGTCAGCACCAGTTCGTCCAGGCGGGAGCGCCAGCATCAATTACTCAGGTGGGAGTCGCCAGCTTCATCGATTCAGGCGCGAGCACGCCGGCAACCTCTGCGCTCAGACTGGGACCGTCAGCTTTAATCGTCCAGGCCTCGGGCCGCCAGCTTCAATCGCCCATACCTGTGAATCTCCTGACCGTGCATTAACGGCGT
>NZ_AZDJ01000030.1:78495-174605 GCF_001434705.1 Lacticaseibacillus nasuensis JCM 17158 | reverse complement strand
TTCTCCTCACCATTCGCTCAGGGCTTGCCGTGCCTAGCGGATCCTTCGGTTGTTGAGTCACCATGCGTGCGAGATTCGCCGGCCGGTGATGCCGCACAGACTTGGGCAGTCAGCAATACTTCGTCTAGGCTGCGGGCCGCCAGCTTTAGTCGCCCAATGACCTGTGAATCTCCTGACCGTGCATTATCGGCGCAAGCCCGCGCAGCTCCAGATGAACAGGTTCGTGATTCGATGACTATTTTTGGACCAACTGCGCATCTCGCCACGCGGACATGAGTGAGAACATTGCGTTTCTCCTCACCATTCGCTCAGGGCTTGCCGTGCCTAGTGGATCCGTCGGTCATTGAATCACCAAGTGTGCGAGATTCTCGCACAGGCTGCGGGCCGCCAGCATCATTCGCCCATTGCTTTAGCTTCTCGCAGCAGTTTTGGGCCTACTTGCAAGACAAAACTGCCACTGGCAATTCGTAGACGTACGAGGGCCAGTGTTGCCCGCCCGGTTCATGACAAGGGAGCGCGGGACTTGGACGCAGAATCATGACCTGACGTTCAAGCGCAAGCTAAGGTAAACAAATAACCCGTACCGGCATTAATAATTGCTAGTGCGGGTTATTTGGCGTAGGCTGACGAACCGATTTGGCGGAAGCTACGCCGTCACTCGGCAAACTCACCGGTCAGCACGATTTTCCCCACGGTGTGGCCAGATTTAACGAGCTCACTGGCTCGGGCCAGGTTCTCGCTGGTGATGGCGGTAAATGTTTCGCTGACCCCGGGATCCAGTTGGCCGGCCGCCACCAAGGCCACCAGGCGAGCCAGAATTTCACCCTGACTCGCCATGGCTACCCCAAAATCAGACTTCGTAAACATATACTCCTGGGCGAAGCTCGCCGACTTGGGCTTGAGTGGCGCCAAGTCGAGGGGCTCACTCGGGGTCACAATCGATGCAATGTGACCCAGCGGCGCAATCAACGCACTGGCGGTTGCCAGATAGGCTTCCGGTGCGTACAAAATCGCCACGGCGTTCACGGCGGCGTGCCCGGACGCCGTCACTGCTGCCACCAAGTCTTGATGATAATCGAGTGGATAGGTGACGCCGTGCTGACGCAACCACGCGTGGTGCGTCGGACTCGCCGTGGCGAAGACGGTGATCCCCGCCCATTGAGCCAGTTGCGCGAGCGTGGTGCCGACGCCGCCAGCGCCGTTGATAATCAGCAGCGAGGTGCCAGGGTTGGCATTCGCTGCCGGCGTGAAGCCGAGTTTTTCAAATAATAATTCCCAGGCGGTGAGGCCGACCAGCGGCAAGGCGGCCAAGGTGGCGGTCGGCAAGTCGGCTGGGGCTAAGGCGGCGAGGTGCGCATCGACTAATTGGAATTGTTGATTGCTGCCGGGCCGTTTGGTCGTGCCGGCGTAAATGACGCGGTCGCCGGGGTAAAAATCGGTGACCGCGGCCCCGGTGCTGACCACCTTGCCCACGGCGTCGAAGCCCAAAACGGTGGGTTGCAGCAACCCGGCGCGTAACTTTAAGTCGATGGGATTGACCGCAATTCCGGCGACTGCCACCAATAGGTCGTGCGGTTCTGGGTTCGGCACGTCGCCGCGCGTGGTGGTGAAGCCGGCTGGGGTGGCGAAAAATTGTAAGTTTTCCATCAGGTGCCTCCTGTGATGCGATTAGTTATCGTCAAGTGTGCACTTTTTCGGTATAATGGTCAAAACTAGCAAAGGAGCCGGCCATGTCACACGTCAAGAAACCACAGTTACATTGGGGAATGCTGATTGTCCTGATTATTTCGTTTGCCATCTTTACTTGGTTTGGCTGGTTCGTGTTGCATCCAACCACCGTCGTGGCAATCATCAGCACCTTGAGCTTCGGGCTCGGCCTCACGTTAGGCATTTATTGGTTGGCGTATGCAGACGGCCGCGCCCGCACGCGCTTGAGCCGGTTCGGCATCGATTTAGGCATCGGCTGGCTGCTGATGGCGTTCATCTACTTGTACATGCTCGGCTTTGTCTTTGAACCGTTTTTCATCATGGCCGGTGCAGCCGTGGTGCTCGTCTTGGCCGCACTGTTCGCCTTACGCAAGCATCCGCAATACCAGCGCATTTCCCGCTAAAAAAGCTCGCAAATTTGCGAGCTTTTTTGATGCTATTGAACTTTTTGAATAGTAATCGTAATTGCTTCTGGGACGCGCGGCCGGAGAATGGTGAGTAATTCTTCGAGGCCGGCGCTGAAGGTCATACGCACGAAGCGGTGTGGCCCGAGGCTGAACACGGCGACAATCACGGAGCGACCGTTGGGCAGCGAGAGCGGGGTCAGGGTGACGCCGACGAGTTTCGTGTAGGGGATCACCCGGGAAAACATGCCGGTGGCGATGACCCGCGTCGGCGTTAAGCCGCTGGCGCCACCCATGATGGCCAGCGTCATAAAGGCGGCAACAAACACGATATACGGAAAATTTGTGATCCCGGTGGTGATGAACCAGAACCCGAAGATCGCCGCGAACAGGATCTGGAAGGTGCTGTAACCGGCACGGACATCGATTTGGCCGTGCCAGTAAATGAAGAAGGCGCCTAACCCGAGTAACCCGGCGTCGAGGGCAATTAAAAATGCGTTCATAACTTGGACTCCTTTGGCTCGTCGTAAAGTCCCGACACCTGCCGGTACCAGGCAAACAGCCGCGTCACGATAATTTTAATGACGGCGAATCCCGGAATGCCGAGAATCACGCCGACCAACCCAAACAGGTTGCCTGCGGTTAATAATACCACCACAATCGTGATGGGGTGTAATTCGAGCTTGCTGCCCATGACTAGCGGCGAAATGACCTGGGTCTCCAGCAGCCATTCGATGAAGAAGACGATGATCACGCCGATCAACATTTTCGGGCTGGTCATCGCGCCCATCACGAGGCTTGGCACCATCGCCAAGGCCGAACCAAAGTAGGGAATCAGGTTCAGCGGGGTGGCAATTAAGCCGAGAATCAAGGCGTACTTCAAGCCAATGATGCTGTAGCCAGTCATGAACATGATGCCGACCGCAATGGCCACCGTGATTTGGCCTTGCACATAGGAGCCAACCTTGTCGTTCATCTCGGTGAGCATTTCGCGCAAGTCTTGGCGCATGCGCACCGGAAACAGGTTGACGAAGAGTTGCGGGAACCGGGCGCCGTCCTTCAGCATGAAGAACAGGATGATCGGGGCGGTGGCGATGGTGATCACGACGTTGCCGACGATGCCGACCAGATTTTGCAGCTGGCTCACCGTGCCCGTCAGCAGCGAGCCTTTTTTCCCGGCGACCAGGCTGACGAGTTCGTTGCCGAGTTTATTCAAGTCGGCTTGCGAAATCAGCGTCTGGTGTTCATTCAAGCGCATCAGCCAGTTCGTGAATTGGCGCCAAATCGTCGGCCAGCCGGTGACGATGCTGGTGACCTGTGCTTCCACCGCCGGGACGAACCGCGCGATGCCGAAAATCAGTAGCGCCAGCAACCCGAGCAGTAACCCAATTGTGGCGGCCAGGCGCGGGACGTGGTGACGTTCCAGCCAATTGACGATGGGCACCAATAAGTAATAAAGGATGCCGGCGAAAATAAACGGCGGCGCCACGATGCCGAGAAAGGCCCACACCGGCTGGAAGACCCAGGCGATTTTGGTGAAGACAAAAATGGCCAGCAGGACCAACAACAAATCAAACATGATCACCGCAAAGTGGTTATCTAAAAAACGGCGATAAAACCAATTTTGTTTCATGGGCCAGCTCCTTTCGCGTTTACCTTCATGATACCGAATTCACGGCGGGCAAGCGACCTTTAGTCCCTAGAAATGTAAAGATGCGACTTTAGGCTGACGGGCATATCGCGGCGAAGCCCGGCAGCACGGCCTCATTTGTAAAAGTTATGTAAAAGTGGCCTTTACAAACGCGCGAAATTCTGTATACTTAAGCACAGATATTTGCAAAGGAGGCCAGCACATGCGAGAAACGAAAGTGATGCAGTGGGCACTGCGCGTCATGGTCATCGTGACCGCCGGGTTGCTGGTGACGAATTTTGCCGCAATCGGCATCGGCTTGATGGCCGTCGACGTGGTGCTCGGCGTGATTTACGAAATGCGCAAGACGGCGTGCGATCGCCGGCAGATGCACCATATCCCAGTCACACATCGCCTGTAACGGCGATGTGTTTTTATTTTGCCCGACGCGCACCAAATTATTTTGCAAACATGCGTTCGGCTTGGTACAATAAAGCTAAACTTAGTAGAGGCGGTGTGAAAATGGCAATGCAAGCGAACCAAGAACGGTGGCGCCAGATTTTGCAAACCATTTATGATCACATTTCAGACCGAGGCTTTCCGCCTACGGTCCGCGAAATTGGCAAAGCAGTGGGCTTATCGAGTTCAAGCACCGTGGCGGCGTATCTGGATCGGCTGCAGTCGGAAGGCCTGATCGCCAAGGACCCCGCCAAGCCGCGGACGCTGGAGATCACGCCAGCGGGTCGCGACTTCATCGGCGTGGGTCAAGGCGGCATTCCGATTGTCGGCACGGTCGCAGCCGGCGTTCCGATTACCGCGATTGAGAATATTGACGATTACTTCCCGTTGCCCGACGACGTGCCGTATAAAACCGACGAGCTCTTTATGTTGCGCGTGCAAGGGAATTCGATGATTAAGATTGGCATCTTGAATGGGGACGAGATCATCGTCCACAAGCAGTCAGATGCTGAAAATGGCGCGGTCGTGGTGGCGATGACCGAAGACGATGAAGCCACCGTCAAGCGCTTCTACCGGGAACAAAACGGGGTGCGCCTGCATCCCGAAAACGACGATATGGCGGATATGTATTTTGATAGTGTCGTCATCCTCGGCGAGGTCGTGTCTTTGTACCGGCCGTCGCTGGCCTAACGCAAAAGCGTCGGTGAACAAGTCATTGTTCACCGGCGCTTTTTAGTGCAAGCCTTGGCCGATCACCATGATGATCGGGATGACAATCATGCTGAACAACGTGGTGGCGGCGACGGTAATCGCGGCGTTACCAGCGTCGGCCCCATATAGCTTGGCGACCACCGGCGCGTTGGTCATGACCGGCATCGCCGACTGCAGGAAGAAGACCTGCTTCATGATGGCCGGTACCGGCGCGGCGAAGACCAAGAGCCACATCACAATCGGGCCAAATAAGAAGCGGCCGCTGAAGATTCCAAGCATTTCGCGATCGACGTGCAGGTGCGCCAGGCCCGCCTGGTGCATGGCGATGCCGATGAAAAACATCGACCCGGGAATCGTCAGGTCGCCGACATAGGTTAGGTCGCTGAGCAGGAAGTTCGGCAACTTAATGCGCAATAAGACGAGAATGACCCCGACGATGAAACCGAGCAGCGGCGGCGAGAAGATTTTTCCTAACGTTTGCCGCAGGTTAAACTTCGCCGCGCGTGGGCCGTCGTTTTGAATCAGGTAGACGCCGATGGTCCAGAAAACCGTCGTGTTGGCCATGTAATACACCAAGACATACGGCAGGCTCTTGGGGCCGAACAAGGCCATGTTCACCGGCAGGCCGATGAACACCGTATTGGAGTTGAAAAACATCGACTTGAACAAGCCACGCCGGCCCTTGGGCACTTGTAAGGCCGCGCACATGGCAAACGAAATGGCGAACAGAATCACCATCAACAGCAAGGGAAAGCGCAGGTCCGGCAAGAGCGTCAACAGCTGCTTGGCGGTGAACTTTTCGCCGATGGTGACAATCATGTAGGCGGGCAAGGCGACTTGCGTGACCACCTTGGCGATGATTTTGCTGGAGCGGTCGGTAAACCAGCCGCGGGCGGTGAGCCAATAGCCAATGGCAATGAGAATCAAGATTTCGGTGACGCCGGCGACACTAGAGGTAAACGCAGTGAACAAAAGTAGGCTTCTTTCTAACAGAAAACCTGCCGCCTCAGCAGCAGGTTCACATCATTTATGGTTAGTGTAGCGCAAGTTTGGGCTTGGCTCCAAGCAATTTTCAGAAAATCAGCTGGCCAATCAGCATATCGTGCTTGAACACGGGCCACTGCGCCGTGGCAAAAGTCATCACCGGCGGCACCAAGGCCACGGTGGGGCCGGGGTAGTGAGCCAAGAAGCGGTCGTAATACCCGCCGCCAAACCCGACGCGGGCGCCGGTATCTTGGGCAAAGGCCAGCCCGGGCACGATGATGAGATCCGGCACTGGCACCACGGCACTAGCCACATATGGCGGCTCCGGAATCCCGAAGGCGCTGATTTCGCGGTGTGTGGGGCCCGGGTCGGGGAGAAACGCCAGCCGATGCTCAGGCATGGTGCGCGGCAACAGCACTGTTTTCCCGGCGGCGTGAGCGGCGGCCATCAGCGCCGCCGTTGGCACCTCGCCGGGGCCGCTGACGGTTGTGGCCACGGTGTGCGCGGCTTGCCAAACTGCGGTGGCTTGCAAGCGGGCAATTAACGCCGGGGCCGCCGCGGTAGTGGCGGCTGCGGCAGCTTTCACACGGCTGAGCTGGGCGCGGCGGAAGGCGGCTTTTGTCATGCGTTCACCTTAGCAGCCAAATACGGCGCGAGAATCACGGCGTTGTTGTGGGTTTCATCTTTGGCGCCATACAGCACCAAGACGCGTGCCGGAGCCGCCTGGCGGAGCTCGGTGACGACCGTCGCCACCGCCGGATTGGCGTCAAGTTCAGCCAAGTAGCGCTGCTGAAACTCGGTAAACTTTGCCGGATCATGGCCGAACCATTTGCGTAATTCGGTGGTTGGCGCCAGCGCCTTGGCCCAGTCATCTAACGCGGCGTGTTCCTTGCTGATGCCGCGCGGCCACACGCGGTCGACCAACAGGCGATAGCCGCTTGGGGCGTCATGCGCATAAATACGAACAGGCAGAAATTCCATGAGATCACCTCCAAGTGATAGGCCTATTGTAAGGCTTGCGGGTTGGTCATGGCTAGCGGATCGACCCACTTGGCGAAGTCGGCGGCACTGACCCACCCAGACGCTAACGCCGTTTCTTTCAGGCTGGCGCCGCTGGCCTGGGCTTGTTGCGCCAGCTGCGCGGCTTTTTCGTAGCCGATGTGTGGCGCTAGCGCCGTCACCAGCATCAACGAATTGGCGACGACAGCTTGCATGTGGTCAACGTTGGCGGTGAAGCCGGCGACCAACAGCTGCGTGAATTGCGTGATGCCGCTGGCGAGTAGCGTACACGAGTCGAGAAAGGCGCTGATGATGATGGGCTTGTAGACATTGAGCTCGAAGTTGCCTTGGCTGTTTGCAAACCCGATGGTGGCATCGTTGCCGATGACGCGCGCGCCAATCATGGTGAGGGCCTCGGCTTGCGTGGGATTCACCTTGCCCGGCATGATCGAGCTGCCGGGTTCGTTCGCGGGAATCGTCAGCTCGCCATAGCCGCCCCGCGGTCCGCTGGCCAAAAAGCGCAGGTCGTTGGCGATTTTAATTAAGTCCGTGGCCAAGGTGCGCACGGCGCCGTGCACCGTGGTGAGCTCGCTGTGCGCGGTGAGGCCGTGGAACTTGTTGGGCATTTCGACATATGGGGTGCCAGTGATGGCGGCGATGTTGGCGATGATGGTCGCCGTGCGGGCCGGCGTGGTGTTCAAGCCGGTGCCCACGGCCGTGCCGCCCAGCGGTAACGCCAACAATTGTGACTGCAAACTGGTGAGGGTGGCGGCGTCACCGGCCAGCGTGGCCTGCCAGCCACTGATTTCTTGGCCAAGCGTGAGCGGGGTGGCGTCTTGCAGATGGGTCCGCCCCAGCTTCACCACCTGCGCGTAGTCGGCAGCTTTTTGGGCCAGCGTGGCGGTGAGCCGGGTGACCGCCGTGATCAGCGCGGAGACGGCGGGGTAGGCGGCGAGGTTCATCGCGGTGGGGAAGTCGTCGTTGGAGCTCTGGCCGGCGTTGACGTCGTCGTTGGGGTGCACCGCCACGCCCGCCAGTTGACTGGCGCGGTGGGCGATGACCTCGTTGACGTTCATGTTGGTTTGCGTGCCGGACCCGGTTTGGTACACGTGCAAGGGAAAATGCTGGGCCAGCTCGGCGTCGGGACTCTCGAGTAAGGCCTGCGCCGCCGCCACGATGGCGTCGCGCTTGGGCGCAGCCGGGGCGGCTTGGGCAGCGGCAAGCTTAATGGTAATTAAGCCACGCACTACCGCCAGCGGCATCCGCGGGCCAACCGGAAAATGGTGGCGGGAGCGTTCGGTTTGGGCGCCCCAGTCCACGTCATCGGGGACCGAAACTGCCCCGAGTGCATCATGTTCAGTATGCATACAGCACCTCCTGCTGCATTCAGTTTAGCCGATTTTCAGAAAAAAGTGAACGCAAAATGTTGACACGGTGTCACCCTGGCGGTATGCTAACCGCATGCTTAATTTTGGTGACACCGTGTCACCCACCTGAAGGAGATCTCATCATGGTCCTGCCGACATTTGAACACTTACCCGAAGCCAAGCAGGCGCGGGTGACGGCCGCGTTATTGGCCGAGTTTAGCCACTACCCCTTGGCCCAGGCGCAAGTCGCCCGCATCGTCACGGCCGCCGACATCGCGCGCGGCGCGTTTTATAAGTATTTTCAAGACCTGACCGATGCGTATCAATACGTGTTTCAGCAGGCCATGCGCGAGATCCACAGCCAGTTGCCGCAGCGCCCCACCCCCCACAACACCGCGGTGTACATCGATGCGATTCGGCAATTTGTCGGCGCCGCCGATGCTTGCGGCTACCAGGCGCTGATTGTGATGCACTACCGCTATAACGAAGGGTTCCTCGGCGTGCAGCCGTCGCGCATCGCGGCGCCGAAGACCTGGGCGTTCACGACGCTGTATCACCAAACCTTGCGGGACGTGTTGTTGGCGCCGGACACCTTGGACGCGCGCCTCGCGCAGCTTGAAGCCGCCTTAGCGGAGTAGGAGGGCACCATGTTTTTAGCCTTAAAAGAAATTAAGAAAGAAAAATTACGCTCGGGGTTAATCATCGCCATGATTGCCTTGATTGGCTACCTGATTTTTATTCTGACCGGGTTGGCCCTCGGGCTCGCCCATGAAAACACCGACGCCATTAACTCCTGGCACGTGCAGCGCATCACGTTGAACGCGACGGCAAATACGGACATGCGGCAATCCACGCTGACCAGCGCCCAAATCGCGGACTTAACCAGCAAAGAGGCCGCGCTGAATGAGGTGTCGGTGGTGGCCAAGGCCAGCGGGAAGAAGCAGCAGTCCGCCGTCTTCATCGGCATCCGCAAAGGGGAGTTTATCTACCAGAACCTCAAGCTCACCAGCGGCCGGCGTGCGCAGGCGGCCCACGAGGTGGTGGCCGATATGGCGTTTCAGCAGGGCGGCTACAAGCTGGGCAGCACCGTGAAGCTCGGCAGTGCCAAGCAGGCCTACACCATCGTCGGCTTCACCGACCACGCCAAGTTAAACATCGCGCCGGTGCTGTACGGCCAGTTCGCCACCGCCCAACAGATTCGCGGCGCGGTGGGCACGGTGGCCAGCGCCGTGGTGTCTAAGCGCGCCGGCTACACCAACCCGGCTAGCGGTACCAAGACCTACGACACCCAGCAAGTGATCGAGAAATTGCCGGGATACTCCGCGCAAAACCTGACGTTTGGCATGATGATCGGCTTTTTGATGGTGATTTCACTGGTGATCATCGCCGTGTTCTTGTATATTCTCACCATGCAAAAGCTGCCGAATTACGCCGTGTTGCGCGCACAAGGCATTCCCAGCGGCGTCTTGGTGCGCGCCACCATTGGCCAATCGTTGTTGCTAGTGGTGGCCGGGTTGGTGATTGCGGCGCTCTTCACCATCGGTACTGCCGCCATTTTACCTGCCGCCGTGCCGATGGCGTTTGACCTGCCGCTGCTGACCGCCGTGGCGGCCGGGCTGCTGGTGATGGCGTTGTTAGGTAGTTTGATTCCGGTGCGGGCCGTCTTACACGTCGATCCCGTTTCAGTCATAGGAGGTTAACCATGAGTGCATTTGAAATTGAACACGTCAATCAGGTGTTTGGCACGGGCACCGCGCGCGTCCAGGTGCTTCACGATGTCAACTTCGCGGCCGAACCCGGCACGTTGAGCCTGATCATGGGTCCCTCTGGTTCCGGCAAAAGCACGTTCTTGACGATTGCCGGCGGCTTGTTGACGCCAACCAGCGGCACCGTGACCGTCGGGGGCAAAAGTTACGCGCAGCGCACCGCCAAGCAACGTGATGCCTTGCGCCTCGACGCCATCGGGTTTGTCTTGCAGGCGTACCATTTGTTGCCGTATCTAACGGTGGCCGATCAGTTTAAGCTGGTCGACCGGGTCAAGCGCGGCGGCAACCTGCCGCCGGAGACCTTGCATGAGGTCCTGACGCAACTGGGCATCGCGGACTTGCTGGACAAGTATCCGGCGGAATTATCCGGCGGCCAACAACAACGCGTGGCCATTGCCCGTGCGTTGTACCCGGACCCGACGATCATCCTCGCCGACGAACCCACCGCGGCGTTAGACAGCGACCGGGTCAAAATCGTCGGCCAGCTGTTCAAGGACTTGGCCACGACGCATGACAAAGCCGTGGTGATTGTCACCCATGACGCGCGCCTCACCGCCTTTGCCGATGAGCTGTACCGCATGGAAGACGGCGTGCTGACCAAGCAAAGTGCTTAACACAAAATACCGGCACTCGCAATTTGCGGGTGCCGGTATTTTGCTAGTGAAGCAATTTATTTTTCTGTTGGGTGAGCTCTTGCTTACTGATCACACCGGCTTGGCGCAGCTGCTCGTACTTGAGCAGTTCGTCGGCGGGGGTGGTGACCGTCGGCGGCGTGGCGGTGAAGTAGGCCGTGATGGAACTGGTCAACGTACCAATCAACCCAATCCCAGTGAACATCAAGACGACGGCGACGGTGCGGCCCAGCAAGGTGTGCGGGGCGATGTCGCCGTAGCCCACGGTGGTCGCCGTGACGATGGCCCACCACAAGCCGTTAGCAAAATCGGTGTGCTCGGCATAGGCATAAATGGCCGACGCGATGAGAATCAACGTGGCCGACAGCCCCAAGTAATAAATTAACCCGCCGCCACGCAAAAAGCGCATCAAGCGACCGCGAAACTTTGCCGTGGCGTGGTGCCACCGCGCGTGTAGCCGGCGCTGCTGGGCGCGCACGTCACGCCAGATGCCGCGGACGTGCTCGGGGGAAATCACGCTATCGGTTGGCACCAGCGCCGATAAGCGGAAGGTGTTGGTTGCCAGCATCCGCGCCTTGCCATGCGCCATGATCAGGCGCATCAGGTAGTCGGCGGCGAACACCACCAGGAGAATGGAAACCATCAGTCGGCCGACTAATGTGTTGAGGCTAATCAGGTTCAGCCAATCGAGGCCGACCGTCACGATGGCCAGCACCGAGACGATAGTTAACACTAGGTTGTAATACCGGAAAAACCGTTCTAGTTTCGGGTTCATTGCCCACACCTCACCATTGCTGCCTTTAATTTAGTCCAATTGGGCCCAGCAGCGGCAGTTTTGCCGGTGCCTTAACGAAAAAGAAAAAAGGCCGCGCAGGCGGCCAATTCGTTAGTCCTCGTCGACGCCGTGTGGTTGGTGGGCCTCAAGGTAGGCCAAGGCACTGGCGTAATCCGGTTCATCGGTTTGCTCGAGAATCAATTCGCGGTAAACGATTTTGCCGGTCGGCGACAGGATCCAGACGCTACGGGCGTCGGTGTTGTTATCGGCGACAAACAAGCCCATGGCCGTGCCGAACTGACCGTCGGGGTCGGCGAGCAACTGCATGTGGGTCACGCCTTCTGCGGCGCACCAGTCTTGTTGCTGGGCAATCGTGTTGGTCGAAATGGTATAGAAGTTGATGCCTTGGAATTGATCCATGGCTTGGTTAAACGTCTTGGTGGACAGGCTGCACACCCGGGTGTTGATGTCTGGGACCACGCTGATGAGCGTGAGTTTGCCAGTCATTTGCGCCGGCGTCAGTTGGCTGCCAGAGGCGGTCAAAACGGTGAAGTCCGGCAGGGAATGCTCGAGCTTTGGCGGCTCGCCATTCGTGTGCAAAACCGTGCCGTGTCGTGTGATTTCCATCTGAAAGACCTCCCTTTCGCGTGTAGGTTTAGTTTACCACATCGCCGCGTGCCAAGCTTGAGTCCGCCGTTGCCGCCTTGCTACAATTGAGTTAGGACTAGAAAGGCGGGAGCAAAATGGCAGATGCCGTCGTGGTATATACGTCGCAAACGGGCTTCACGCAGCGCTTTGCCATGCAAATCGCCAAGCGCATGCATTGCCCAGTGTTGGATATTAAATTCGTGACGCCAAGGGATCTCACCGAGGCGCAGCTAGTGGTGTACGGCGGGCACATGTGGGCCGGCCGCGTCGGCGGGTTTCGCGCGTTTTATCGCCAGTTTAAGGCCGTCTTGCCCAGCCGGTTATTGGTGTTTGGCACCGGGGTGGAGGCCAGTGGCCAAATCGATTACAACGCGGTGCGCCGCCGCTGCTTCGTGGATTGCCAAGGCAAGCCGCAGTTCTTTTATTTTCACGGGCACATCGATCCGCGGACGCTGCCGCTGCGGCTGAAGCTCGTCGCCGCCTGGCAAAGTCGCCGCAACCACCAGCCGGCTTGCTCGGAAACCGGCGAAATTGCGCCGCTGCTGGCCGCGGTGCGGATGTATGTGGACGAAGCCGACATGGCCTAGCCCAGTGGCGTGAACCACCCGAGCTGGGTGCCGATGGCCGCGGTTAGTAGGCAGGCGACCAGCCACCCCAAGGCGAGCCAATCCAGCCGTTCGAGGCGAATCAGCACCGGCGTTGGGGTCCAGTACAAATCCGTGGGCGTTTCGCCGGCGGTTTGGTTCGCGGCGATTAAGGTGCGGGTGCGCCAGCCCACCAGATAGGCTTGAATCAAGGCGGCGGGCAGGCCGGTGACCACAGCCCCCCACCAGCCAATTGATGCCGCATCGGCGCTGCCGGTGCCAAAGGTCAGAGGAAGCAACCCGCTGGTTTGATTGGCCTGTTCCAGAAGCCCCATGGCCCCGTAAAACGCCAGCAAACCGGCCAAGACCCACAAGGCCATGGCCGCATAGCGCCAGTGGTTGACCCGCGGCGTTTGGCGGTACAAGCCGCGCACGTAAACGCGGCGCGCCCCGCGAATCTGCACGGGCAACATCATTTTATGCGTGGCCAATTGGGCGTGAATTTGGTGTTGGTCGAGCCACCAGCGCACGCCGCAGGTGATGAGTAAGGCAAGCAACAATAGCGTTAACGTGAGCATGTCACAACCTCCAGTTTAGCGTGATTCTCGCATAAATTTACCTTGGGCGCAAGCAAACCGGGCACTGCCTCGCAGTGCCCGGTTGGTGGGTTATTGAATTGCCGCGCTGAGTGCCTCGATTTGCTGCTCGGTGTCAGCGAGAAACGCGATCATTTGCTTCAATGCGGCGTCGGTGGTGATGTCCACGCCGGCCACGGCGGCGGATTCGATTGGCGGCAGGCTGTCGCCCAGCGCCAGGAACTTCTGCCAGTCGGCGATGGCGGGTTGGCCCTCATCACGCACGCGCAGGTAGGCGCCGGTAGACACGACCATCGAGGCCGAATACGTGTAGGAATACAGGCCCATGTAGTAGTGGCTTTGGCGCATCCAGGTCAATTCCGGCCGGCCGTCGTCGAGGTCGACGGCATCGCCCCAGAACTTGTGCAAGACGCCGCGCTTGAGTTCGTTGAGCTTGGCGGCGTCAAAGGACTCCCCGGCGTCAATCAGCGTGTACACCTCCCGCTGAAACGCGGCTTCCAGCAGGTGGGTCACACAGTTGTGGAAGTAGGTGTCAGACAGCAGGCGGCTTAAGGCGAAGCGCTGCAGACGCTTGGAATCGGCGGTTTCGATCAGGCTGTGAGTCAACAACAGCTCGTGGAACGTGGACGGACCTTCGACGATGTAAGTCGACGGTTCGTTGGCGAGAATCGAGTGGTGCTCGTTAGCGATACTCATTTGGCCGGTGTGCCCCAGCTCGTGCACCAAGGTGTAAATCGCCGGCAAGGTGTTGCTCCAGCTCATCATGACATAGGGGTGCGTGCCGTAAGGACAATCGGCATAGGCGCCGGAGTCCTTCCCGGCGTTGGCGGCAAAATCGACCCACCGCTCAGGAAAGG
This sequence comes from Lacticaseibacillus nasuensis JCM 17158, assembly GCF_001434705.1. Lineage (GTDB taxonomy): Bacteria > Bacillota > Bacilli > Lactobacillales > Lactobacillaceae > Lacticaseibacillus > Lacticaseibacillus nasuensis. Next base: position 160,486 of record NZ_AZDJ01000030.1, on the reverse strand, counting down.
CGCGCATGATGCGGTCGTGGTAGGCCTGACCCATCGGCGCAATGGCGCGGCTGATGTATTCTGAAGCCTGATCCAAGGTGACCTTAGGCGAAAATTCGGGATCCAAATCGATTTGCAAGTCGGTGTAGCCGATGTGATCCAGCCCCCACAGGTTTTTGATGTGGGTGACGTAGCGGCGCATCACTGGCGCCAGCTCGTTCATGATCAAATCGATTTGCCGGTTGAACAAGGTGCGGTTAGATTCTTGCGGGGCCAACAGGTAGTCGATGACGGAATCATACCCACGCATCGTCGCCATGGTTTTTTCTTTGGCAACTTGGTTATAGTACCCGGCGGCCATGGTTTCTTGGTACTTGGCCAAGGTGTCGCAGAACTGGTGGTAAGCGGCGCGACGAATCTCGGTGTCCGGGTGCTTCTGGTATTCCTCTTCGTACAACACGAAGGACAAGGGGTATTCCTTGCCATGTGCGGTGAAGGTGCCGAAGTCCATGTCGCCGAAAATGGTGTGGTCGCGGATGTTACTTGGGGCATCGAGCGCCGGGCCGAGCTCGGCGATGGCTTTTTCTGCGGCCAGCGGCAAGGCCTGCGCCTTGCGCGCCTTCACGTGGCGAATGTAGGCCGCGTGGTCGGCGTCAGTCGCCGCGACCGCCGCCAAGGTCTCATCGCTGCAAGCCTGCAACTCCGCGTCGACGAAGCTCAGCTGCGCATCGGTTTTGGCCAACACGGTCGACACGGTGTTCAGCTGCGCGGTGCTGGCGGTGTCGGTGGTGTCAACCGAATAGCTGAAGTAGGCGTAGCTCGAGAGGTGATTGGCCCGAGTGAGGATATTCTCCAAGTCGCTTAAGGCGTCGAGAATCACCGGCACCTCATGCAGGCGGCCGGTGTACATGCGGGCAAAATCGCGCGTGAGGTCGGCCACCTCCGTTTGGTCGCGCCGAAAGTCGGCGGGAGTGGGATAAATGGCGGTCAGGTCCCAGGTGGTGGCGGGATCAACCGTTGACCGTGGTGGTAAGGCAGTTGGCATGGCAAAATCCTCTTTTCTTTCTCATGATGGGCTCATTGTACCATGCCAGGCCAAGCCGGCGAGCGGAAAATGTGGCCAGCGGGTGAGGGGCGGCCGACCGGGGCTGGAATCGGTTTCCGGCAAAGGTTAAAATAGAGCTTGTACCCTAACAATTTGCATGGAGGTGCATGATGAAAACAACTCAAATCGGAACCAGTGCGTTTGTGGGCAGTCAAATCGCCCTGGGCATTATGCGTGCTGATTCGCATCCGGTCAGTGAAATTGCCAAGCTGTTGCAGTTTGCGGTTGACCGAGGCATTAACTTTTTTGATAACGCCGATATTTATGGCGGCGGCAAGTGCGAAGAAATCTTCGGCGCCGCGCTGCGCGAAGCCGGCATTGCGCGGGACAAGGTGATTGTCCAAACCAAGGTTGGCATTCGCAACGACGAAGAGAATCATCGCTATGACTTTTCCAAGGCGCACCTGATTGCGGCCGTGGACGCCAGCCTCAAGCGCCTGGACATGGATTACGCGGATATCGTGCTGGTGCACCGGCCGGATCCGCTGATGGACGCAGCAGAGGTCGGTGACGCGTTCAACACGCTGCGCGCTGCTGGCAAGGTGCGCGAGTTCGGGGTGTCCAACTTTAACCCGCTGCAAGTCGAGCTGGTGCAACAGGCATACGGCGCACCGCTGGTCGCGAACCAGTTGCAACTGGGCTTGATGCACACGGGGATGATCGACCGCGGCATTCACGTCAACATGACCGACCCCGCCAGCGTCAGCCACGACGGCGGTATCTATGAATATTCGCAGCTACACCACATGACGATTCAAGCTTGGAGTCCATACCAAGCCGGGTTCTTCGAAGGCGTCTTCCTCGACAACCCGAAGTATCCAGAAGTTAACGCCAAGTTGCAGGAAATGGCCGACAAGTACCACACCAGCAAGAGTGCCATCGCGGCGGCGTGGATTTTGCGGTTGCCGGTCAGCACCCAGGTGATTGCGGGGACGATGAATCAGGCTCACTTGCAGGAAACCATCGACGGCGCCGACATCGACCTGGCTGCGCAGGATTGGTACGATTTGTACTATTCTGCCGGTCACGACCTGCCTTGATGCAAAGGAGACACGATTGAAATATAGAACGTTTGGCAATACTGGCTACACCATTTCTGAAGTGTCGCTGGGCACTTGGCAGCTCGGGGGCAAGTGGGGCGCGCCTTATGACCCCGCCACCGCCCGCGAGACGCTGGCCGAAGCTTACGACCAAGGCGTGAACTTCTTTGACACCGCCGATGGTTACCAAAACGGCGCCAGCGAACGCGCGGTGGGGGAATTCGTGAAGGCCCACCCCGACGTGCACTTCACCACGAAAATTGGCCGCAAGGAACCCGAGCTGTCGGCTGAACACTTCAACCCGGCGCACCTGCGGCGGTACGTCGACGAGTCGCTGGCCAACATGGGCGTGGACGCCTTGGATTGCGTGTTGCTGCACTGCCCACCGATGGCCACCTATTATCAGCCCGAAATGTTTTGGACGCTGGACGAACTGAAAAAAGCCGGCAAGATTCGCCATTACGGCGTGTCGGTGGAGCGTGTGGAAGAGGCGATTAAGGCGCTGGATTACGACATCAGCGCTGTGGAAATCATCTTCAACATGTTCCGGTTGCGTCCGGCCGAGCTATTTTTCCCGTTAGCCAAGCAGCGCAACGTTGGCATCTTGGCCCGCGTGCCGCTGGCCAGTGGGTTGTTAACCGGGAAGTTCACGGCGGACACCACCTTTGCCCCAACGGATCAGCGCAGCAACAACCGCCACGGCGAGCTGTTCGACAAAGGCGAAACCTTCTCCGGCGTCGATTACCTCACCGGCGTTAAAGCCGCGCAGGCGTTGACCAAGCGCCTGGGCACTAGCGACTTAGCCGGCTTGGCGCTGCGCTACATTCTGATGTACGACGCGGTGTCGGCGGTGATTCCCGGCGCCAGCAACCCGCAACAAATCGCGCGCAACACCCGCGCCAGCGACTTGCCGCCGCTGAGCCAGGCGCAGATGCAGATTGTGCAAAATGTCTACGATGAACAGATTAAAAATCCAGTGCACTATCTCTGGTAGCAAAAACTCCCGACGTTAACGCGTCGGGAGTTTTTCAGTTGGGGCCGGCAGGTGCAAGAGGCGGCGAAAGAGCCAGGCGATGCCGACACCGAGCAACACCAGTAAGACGAAGGCCAACTGGCTGCCGGCGGCCACATTTTGCGCGGCGGTGGCTCCTGGGGTGTGGATCATGTTCATCATTAACGCCAATACGGTGGTGCCCACCGCACCGGCGACTTGCTGGCCGGTGTTGTACAAGGCGTTAGCGTCTTGTTGGTAGCTCGCAGGCAACAGCTTTAACCCATACGCCACCGTGTTGCCAAAGGCCATCGAGCGGCCGATGGCAAACACGAGGTACACCACCGTGACGCCGACCACCCCGAGCCGATTACCGAAGCCGGCCAGCACCAGCACGGCAACAGTGAACAGCAAGTCGCCGAGGTACAAGGGCAGGCGGCCCCCAAACTTGTCGAGTAGCCAGCCGTACACCGGCTGGCCGAAGCCGTTGAACAGGCTGCCTGGCAAGAGGATCAACCCGCCGGCCAGACTCGAGGCGGCAAATACCGTTTGCACATAATTCGGCAACAGAAAGTTGATGCCAACGTTGGCGAATTGCAGCATGATGTACGGCAGGAAGCTCAGCAAAAACGCCGGCTGGCGAAACACGGCCAAAGAAAACAGGTGCCGCGTCGCGTGACGCGACAGCCACACGAAGCTGACCAGGCCGATTACCGTGACGACGAGAAGGCCAAGAATCAGGCCCCAGTGACCGCTACTCAACGTGTTCAAGCCGACGATGAAGGCAATCAGGCTGGCGGCCAGCACGCCGTAGCGCAACCAGTCAAAGGCGTATGGCGTGGTGGGGGTATATTGGCGAATCGTGGTGGCGCCGAGCACCAGCAACACCACCGCCACCGGCAGCGTCGACCAGAAAATCATCCGCCAGCTGGCCACCGCCACCACCGCGCCGCCGAAAGTCGGGCCAAGCGCCGGGGCAATCATCACGATCATGTTGGCGATGCCGATGTAAAAGCCGAGTTTCGCCCGCGGCACGACATCCAAGATGATGTTCACCATCAGCGGCGTGCACAGGCCCACGCACCCGGCTTGAATCAAGCGCCCAATCAGCAACTGGGGAAAACTCAGCGCCGTGGCGCAAACGACGTCGCCGAGGATGAATAAGGCCGCGCCGCTCATGAATAGGGCGCGGTTGGTGAAGCGATGTTTCATATAAGCGCTGGTCAGCATCACCAAGGCGGCGGCCAGCAAGTACCCGGCGGTCACCCATTGGATGGTGCTCATGCTGACGTGAAAGGTACGCATTAACGTGGGAAAGGTGACGTTCATCGAGGTTTCGGTGGTGACGCCGAGAAAGGACATGAGCCCGACGGTGGCGACGACCAGCATGGGGTTGGATTTGGTTTTGGACAAACGAGCGACCTGCTTTCACGAATCATTTTACCAATTAAACACGGTAATTCTATGTTAGTTGCTGGCCGGGTCAGGGTCAAATCGAAATTGACGGTTGACTTTACTGAAAATATCCTGGTATACTAACACACGTTGCAATAAATTCGATCGCCTAGCGTCGCGCCAACCAGCGCTAGGCTGAACTCTCACCGGCCAGTGTGCCGGTGTTTTTTTTTGCTAAGAAATGGAGGAATAACATGGAATTATCACAATCAATGCCAAAAGCGCGGGTGCAAATCGCGCACCCCGCCTTGGCCATCTTGGGACTCATGATCGGCAGCTTCGTCGGCATGTTCTCCGAAACCGCGCTGAACATCGCGCTGCCAAGCTTAATGGGGAGCCTCGGCGTCACCCAAGGCACTGTGCAGTGGCTGGTTACCGGCTACATGTTGGTGATCGGTATCTGCATGCCGCTGTCGAGCCTGTTGACGCGCCGCTTCACCACCAAGCCCATCGTTTTGTTCGCCTTGGGGGCCTTCATGGTCGGCGCCATCATTTCTGCCGTCGGGACCGTCTTTCCAGTCGTCTTGATCGGCCGGATGATTCAGGGCATCGGCACCGGGCTCGTTTTGCCGTTAATGTTTTCCGTTGCCATGCAGATTTTCCCGCCGTATCAACTCGGGACCGTCATGGGGATGGCGGCCTTGGTCATCATGTTTGCCCCTGCCATCGGCCCGACGTTAACTGGGCTCGTGCTGGCGGTATCCACGTGGCACACCATTTTCTGGATGTTCGTGCCGGTGTTGGCCATCGCCTTTGTGCTGACGGCGATCGCCATGGAAAACATTTATCCGCAAACCGGTCAGAAGATTGACTGGTTATCGATTCTCGAATCGACCGTGGGCTTTGGCGGCATCGTCATCGGGACCTCGATGGCCTCCGATGCCGGCTGGTTGGCCTTACCTGTCTTGTTCGCCTTGATCGTTGGGATCATCGGCTTGGTGGCTTACGCCTTGCGTCAGCTGCACACCGAAACGCCGATGCTCAACCTGCGCGTGTTCAATAATCGCGCCTTTACCACCGGGACCTTGCTGGTCATGCTGGACTTCGGCGTCATTTTGGCGGCGATGTACCTGTTGCCAAGTTATCTGCAACGCACCATGGGGCTGCCGGTGGCGATGACTGGGCTAATCATGTTGCCCGGCGGCGTCGTGAATGCGGCCGTCTCCGCCATCGCCGGTCGCTCGTATGACCGTTACGGCGCCAAATGGCTGACGCGCATTGGCTTCATCATTGCCATGGTCGGCGTCGTGTTGCTGTTGGCCACCAATGCGCACAGCTCTTTGGTCCAAGTCATCGCCGGCCACGTCATCTTGATGATTGGTGCGCCGCTGGCCATGTCGCCAGCCCAGACTTACGCGTTGAATAGCCTCAGTGGGGCCGAAAGCGCGGATGGGTCCGCGATTTTGAACACTTTGCAACAAATCGTCGGGGCCGTGGCGACTGCCATTGCCACCAGCATGGTCGCCGTTGGTACCGCGCAGCAAAGCGGCGTGGCTGGCCAGACGCTGGGTTCCCACTTCGGGTTCGCCTTCGTGCTCATCCTTGCCTTAGTTGCGTTTGGCATTAGCTGGGCGGTTCAAGGCAAAGTCGTCAGTCGTGACGAACAGCTTTAACTAAAAAAAGGCCGCTTGATGTGAACCCCCAGGATTGGACAACAATCTTGGGGGTTCACATCAGCTTGGCCTTTTTTTATCGCGTCACGAGGGTGAGGCCCGCGCCATGCGGACCGGCTGGGCGCAACGTAAAGCCCAGCGACTGGTAGAAGCCTTCCTTGCCCGCGGCGCTAAAGACGTCAATCGCCAGCCCCCAACTCGGGGCCTTGGCGGCGCGCGCCGCATCAATCAGCTGCTGACACATGTGCTTGCCGATGCCTTGGCCTTGGTAATCCGGCCGGGTGATGACATCGACGAGTTCGTAACAAAACGCGCCATCGCCAATCAAGCGCGCCATGCCCACGGCCCCGGCACCGGCGCGCACCGTGATGGCGTAAGCCGTGTGCGCCAAGGCGTGGGCCACTTGCGCCTCGGGTAAGCGGCCCCAGCCGACGGCCGCATACAAATCGTTGAATTCCGCCACGGTTGGTGCAGTTAAGGAATATTTCATTTTGACCCCTCGCCAGATTTGACATTGGCCTCAGCATACCACACTCAGATTCAGACTAAAGCTTGAGGCAAGTGCCGCCAATTTGCGGCATGATGAAGCCATGAGGAGGCGGTGTAATGAAACAATTGGTGAAGTGGGGACTGGCCGTGCTCGGCGCGGCATTGATCGGCATCGGGTTGGCGTGGCTCGCCGGTGGACAGCCCGTGGCCGCGGCGTGCTGGGCGAACCAGGCGCATTCAGTCGTTGTTGGCCGCCCGACTCGCGTGGCATTTTCGCAACTGCCCGCGCCGGTGCAACAGGCGTTAACCACAAAACAGCCAACTGTTGGCCAGACCGATGTGACTCGGTGATGGCGACAGTTGGCTGTTTTTAGTGCGGGTGGCGCATGATGAAGCGGGTGCCGGCCACCATCGCCTGGTGGTACAAGGTGGGGTGGGCGCGAGCAACGTGCGTCAGGAATTGATCCAGCGGTGAGTGGTAGTACCGCCGGCGGGGATGCGGGGCGGTGGCGGCGCGATAAAAAACCGTCGCCAAGTCGGCGCTGGTCGCGCCGCTGACGCGCTCGCCGGTGGTTAACACGCCTTGCATCGCCGTCAACAAGCCGCGGTACGGCGAATCGGTGGTGAGATTGGCGGCGGCGTGCTGCAAGGCGATGGCCGACCAGCTCGAGGCGGTATCGCCAGGGGCGACCACCACCGAGCGCAGGCCGAATTGGCGAAGCTCGACGTCAAGTGTGTCTGACCACACGTTTAAGGCGTGCTTGGAGACGTAATACCAGCCGCCTAGCGGAGTGTAAATATCCCCGGCAATCGACGAGATGTTGACGATGCGCCCGCTGCGCTGCCGGCGCATGATGGGGATGACCAGCTGCGTCAAATCGGCGGCCCCGAGCAGGTTGGTCGCCAGCTGTTGGTGAACGGCGCTGAGCGGTACCTCTTCCAGGGGCCCGAACTCGCCGTAGCCGGCATTATTGATCAACACATCGATGCGCGGCTGGTCGGTCATCACCTGGCTGACGAAGCGCACGTTGTCGCTGTGCACCGTCACGTCGAGGTGCAGCGCCGTGATGTTAGGCGCGGTGGGAATCAGCGTTTCGCGGCGCGCGCCGCCGTACACGCGCCACCCGCGGGCGGCAAACAGGCGCGCGGCCGCCGCACCCATGCCACTAGAAGCACCAGTAATCAAAACGGTTCGTTGGGTCATGGCAATTCCTCCTTTTGGCCTCAGTGTAGCACAGAAAAACCCTCGCCGGCTGGGCGAGGGTTAAGTTACGCGGTAAAGGTGCCGGCGGCCAAAAAGCGCCGGATGCGGTCGGTCGGCTGGGCGAAGAATGTGTGCGGATCGCCGTCGTAGCCGATGGTGCCGTCTTCGACAAAGACGATGTGATCGGCGACGCTTTCGGCAAACGCCATGTTGTGCGTGACGATAATCAGCGAATTATGCGCCGTGGCCAGCTGCTGAATCACGCGCAGCACCTCGACTTCCAACTCGGGGTCTAGCGCGCTGGTGGGCTCGTCGAACAGCATGTACTCCGGCTGCATCGCCATCATGCGCGCGATGGCGATGCGCTGTTGCTGGCCGCCGGAGAGTTCATCCGGATAGGCGCTTGCCTTGTCGGCCAAGCCGACTTGTGCGAGCAACGTGGTGGCCTGAGTGACAGCCTCTGCCTTGGCCATGTGGCGCACGTGCACCGGGCCTTCGATAATGTTGCCCAGCACCGTGAGATGCGGGAACAGGTTATAGCTTTGAAACACGATGCCAAGCTTTTGCCGGGCGGCCAAGACCTCTTGTTTGGTGAGCGGCTGGCTCAAGTCGTAGTCCAAGTCGTCGAACCGGTAGCGGCCGGCGTCGGCGGTTTCGAGAAAATCGAGGTGGCGCAGCAGCGTCGTTTTCCCGGAGCCGCTGGGGCCGACGATCACCGTGGTTTGTTCGGCAGGAAACTGCACCGACACGTCATGCAGGCCGCGGCCGTTGCCGAAGTCTTTGGTTAAATGGTCAACAGATAACATCGCGGCCTCCTTAGAATTGCTGCCCGACCCGGACGTAGCGACTGGTGCGCCGCTCCAGGTAGGACTGTAACACGGTCAACAGCGTCGAGAGCATCAGGTACAAGAACGCCACTAGGCTGTAGCTCACCAGTGGGTTGTAATACAGCGCGGCGAATTGCTGACTGACCTGAAACATCTCGATGATCGTGATGCCACTGGCCAGGCTGGTGTCCTTCACCAAGCTGATGAAGCTGTTGGACAGCGGCGGCAGTGAGACGCGGGCAGCTTGCGGCAAGATGATGCGCCACAGCACCTTCGGCCGGGTCATGCCCAGCGCGTACGCGGCTTCCCACTGCGGTTGCGGAATCGATTGAATCGACGCGCGAATCGTTTCGGAGGCATACGCGCCGGTGTTCAGCGAAAAGGTCAAGATGCCGGCGGTCCAGGCGTTGAGTTCAATCAAGGCGTGGCCGTTGACCTTTAAGGCAGGCAGGCCGAAGAACACAATGAATAACTGGACCAACAGCGGGGTGCCGCGGAAGATCCACACGTAAAACCAGGCCAGCCCCTTCAGTCCGCGCATCAGCGGGTTGTGACTCTCCGAGATGCGGATCAAGGCGACCAGCACAGCCAGAATCAGCCCGAGCGCAAACGAAATCAGCGTTAACGGAATGGTGTATTTCAGCATCGCCACCAGCAGGCTCGGTAGCGACTTTTCGATGATGGTCCAAGTACTCAAGATATCCTCCTCGTGCGGGCGAACCGCGGTGGTGTATGATGACCAATTATACAGCAAAAGAGTCCGGCCGCAGCCGCACTCTTCCGGTTATTTGGTGACGTCGCCGCCGAAGAACTGCTTGGACAACTTCGATAGCGTACCATCGGCGCGCAACTTGGCCAGCGCCTTGTCGACACCTTGTTGCAAGGCCGTGTCGTCTTTGCGCAGCAGGCCGCGGGCCGGGGTTGGCGTGATGGCGTTGCCCACCGCGATGAGCTTGATTGGCGCGTCGGGTTTTTGTTGCAGGTAGCTGTAAAACGACGCCGCATCGTTGACGGTGCCATCCGCGCGTCCTTGCTCGATGAGCGAAATCGACTGGGCGAAGCCGTCGACCGGAACGATGGTGCCGCCGAGCTTTTTCACGTTGGCGGCGTTGTTCGAGGTTACGGATTGGGCCATTTTCTTGCCCTTGATGTCCTTGATCGACTTGATGGTCTTGTTGGTTTTCAACACGGCCAGCTGAGACTTGCCCGAGGTGTAGGCGGTGGTGAAGCGATACTTCGCGGCGCGCTCCGGGGTCTTGGCGACGTTGTTCAAGATCACGTCGTATTTGTTGACGTCGATGCCGGCAATCAGGGAATCCCATTTCGTCTCGACAAACTTCGGCTTCAACTTCATTTCCTTAGCGATGGCGCGGCCGAGTTCGACCTCGTAGCCGGTCAGCTTGCCGTCGTTGTGGTAGCTGTACGGCTGGTACGTGCCTTCCAGGCCAATCGTCAGCGTGCCCTTGGTGGACAGCTCGCTATTGATGGAATCGGTTTTGCTCGTTTTGCTGGACTGCCCGCAAGCCGCGAGGACCCCGACGAGTACAAGTGAAACAAACGCAATGGCAAATTTTTTCATGTGAATCCTCCTTGGGGCGTAGCTCGGGAGTCCCGGCAAAAAACGTCCGAGTTCAATTATACACAACTTACTTTTGGTGTGCGAGTTTTTTTCACGGGCACATGGTACAATTGTCCAAACACCAACAAGGAGGCACTTCATGGGGATCAACAACAATCAATTGGTGACGCGGTATTACGACCTGCAAGCCAAGAACAACAAGTACTTTAAGGCCGTCGAAGCCTATGTTTACGGGCGGGTGGACGACTTATACGCGCAACTGAAAACCACCTTCGTCGACAGCGTCACGTTTGCGCTAGACGACGCGATGGCCGCCGGGGCCGCCTCGGGGGTCACCCTCGACCCGGCCGAAGCAGAAGTCGCCACGTTAAACTACGTGCTGAAAACCATCGACTCGCTAGGCTTGTGGATCCAACCGCTCGAAGAAAGCGACCCGAACACCGTCGTCGCCCGGTTGAACTTCCATAACCACAGCCGGTACTACTAAGCCAATAACTGCCGAGCAACCTTGCTCGGCAGTTTTTTTGGCTCGAAAGTTCCGGCAGGAAGGCGGCACGGCAGGTTAGGTCCGCCAGCGAATCCGCGCCAAGATGCGTTTGCCCAGAAATTCCTGCAAGAACGCGTAGACCACCGGCGTGGAGGCGACCAGCGGCCCGTACACCAACAGTAGCGGCCAGCGCCACAGGTTGGCCAGCGAAAACGGTCGGCCGACCAGGAAGAACAGGTAGAATACGGCCCCCAAAAGCGCCACCAGCATGGCGAGTTTGTAGCGGTTGAACGGCCGCGCCACGATGAACAGCACGTGCCATTCGATGACGGCAATCAGCAACACCACCATCGTCGACGTCACGGCAAACGACCAGTGGAACACCGCCTCAAACGCGGTCAGCACCATCGTGTAACCAATGATGGCCACCGCCGCCGGGGCGGCGATCGTCATGACTTTTTGCAAGAAGCGCCCGGTCACCCGCTGGAAGTTTGGCTCCAGCGTCAACAGAAACCCCGGCACGGCCACCATCAAGGCCGACACCGGCGTGAGGTTAATCGGCACGATGGGGTAATCGAAGGGCAAGAAGACAAAAATCGCGGTTAAGACGACGGAGAAAATCGTTTTGACTAGAAACAGCGAGGCCACGCGTTCGATGTTGTTGATGACGCGGCGCCCTTCGTTTAACACGCCGGTCATCGCGGCGAAGTTGCTGTCGAGCAAGACAAAGTCCGAAATCGACTTCGCCGCCTCGCTGCCGGTGGCCATCGCGATGCTGCAGTCGGATTGGCGGAGCGCCAACACGTCGTTGACGCCGTCGCCGGTCATCGCCACGGTATGGTCACGGGCTTGGAGCCCGCTGATCAGCTGTTTTTTTTGGGCCGGGGTGACGCGGCCGAAGACGGTGTAACGTTCCGCCAAGGCGGCGAAATCGGCATCCGGGGCGACCGTGGTCATGTCGATGGCGCGCTCAGCCCCGGGCAGGCCGGCTTGCTTGGCCACGTTGGCGACGGTGATGGGATTGTCCCCAGAAATCACCTTCAGCGCGACGTCTTGCGTGCCGAAGAAGGCAAAGGTGGCCTTGGCTGTCGGCCGTACCGTATCGGCAATCAGAATTAGACCCAGCATGGTCAAGTCGTGCAGCGGTAGGGCCAGACTCGGCGCGGTGCCCACGGCCAAGACGCGGTAGCCGGCGCCGGTGGCTTGCGCAATGGTTTGTTGTTGCGCCGCGGTCAATTGTGCTCCGAAGGTGAATTCCGGCGCCCCCATGATGTAAGTTTGGCCGTTGCCGAAGCTCGCCCCGGACCATTTACGCGCCGAGGAAAACGGCATCGTGGCGGTGGCCACCAAGCTCGGCGGCGTTGAGCCATGCGCCTTGATGGCCCGGGCGGTTTCGTTGTCGTCATTTAACGCGGCCACCACTGCCGCGGCGGCCTGGGTGACTGCGGCTTCAGTATGGCCTGGTTCGGGTTGGACGGCCGCCACGCGCAGTTCGCCGCTGGTGATCGTCCCGGTTTTATCCAGACATATGACATCGACGCGGGCCAACGCCTCGATGGCCGGCAACGCCCGCACCAAGACTTTCTTTGCGGCGAGGTGGCGGGCTGATACGGCTAAGGCCACGTTGGTCAGCAACACCAGGCCCTCGGGAATCATGCCAATCACCGCGGCACTGGTGGTGAGAATGGCGCGATTGTAATTGCCGCGGCGCACCATCGACACGGTGAACAAGGCGAGGCCCAAGGGAATCAGCACCCAAGTCAGCACCTGAATGATCCGATTAATCGTGTTGAGCAGCTGCGACGGCGCCGCTTTTTCCGCCTTGGCCTCGAGGGCGAGGCCGGCGGCGAAGGTTTCGCTGCCGATTTTCGTCACGTGCACGCTGGCGCTGCCGGCGACGATGAAGCTACCGGACAACACGGTGCTGCCAATCGGCTTGGCAATCGCGTTGGCCTCGCCGGTGAGCGGGCTTTCATCGGCTTCTAGGCCGGGGCCGGCGACGACTTCACCGTCGACGGGCACTTGGTCGCCGCGCCGCAACTGCAAGATATCATCGCGAACGATGCCTTCTTGGGGAATCTGCTGGTCGGACCCGGCACGGCGTACCGTCACCGGCGTGGCCGCCAGAATGCTGAGGTGATCGATTTGGCGTTTGGCCCGGATTTCTTGGAAGGTGCCGATGGCGGTATTGACGATGGCCACGCCGAGAAACAGGAGATTGCGGTAGGAACCGGTGGTGAAAATCAACGCGCCAAGCGCCAAGTTGACGGCGTTAAACAGCGTGAAGGTATTGCCCGCAATAATCTGGCCGATGCTGCGCGTCAGCGGCTTAAGTGGTTCGTTATGTTCGCCGGCGGCAATTTTTGCCGCGACGTCGGCCTGCGATAGGCCAGTGGTGGGATCGGGTTGTGCCACACGCATGCCCTCCTTTGCTGCATTTAGTCATATTATACGAGAAAACTGCCGAGAATGGCTCAGGCTAGGGGTGGACTTAGTAAATTTGTCAGGGTTTGGGGTTTGTCGCATAATAGACGAAAATGGAGGGCGACTCATATGGCAAAAACGGCACCAAATGGCACACATTTTATCACCTTGAAGAATGGCTATCACCTGTGGACTCAAACGGTCGGCGACGGCCCGATTCAACTGTTGACCTTACACGGTGGCCCCGGCGGCACCAACGAGGTGTTTGAAAACTTCGCGGCGCGCTTGGCCCCGTACCACGTGCAGGTGGCGCGTTACGACCAGCTGGGTTCGTGGTATTCCGACCAACCGGACTTCACCGATCCGCAAAATCGCGAGCGGTTTTTGACCATTGACTACTACGTCAGCGAAGTTGAAGAGGTGCGGCAGCAACTCGGCTTGGACCACTTCTATTTACTGGGGCAGTCCTGGGGCGGCGTGTTGGCGATTGAATACGCGTTGCGCTACCCGGAGCACCTAGCCGGCGTCGTGTTATCCAGCATGATCGACAACTTGGCCGAATACATCACCAACATCAACGCGATTCGCGAGTCGATGTTCACGCCGGCAGAAGTCGCGTACATGAAAGACGTTGAGGCGCGACACGACTTTCGTGATGCACATTACCAGGCCTTGGTCGCCGAGCTTGGTGAACACTACCTGCATCACCAAAGCGATCCACAGGTGCGACACTTGATCAACACGATGGCGACGCCGGTATACAACTATTTCCAAGGGGACAACGAGTTTGTCATGGTCGGCGCGTTGAAGGACTGGGACCGCCGCGCCGACATCGGCAAGATTCAGGTGCCGACTTATCTGACCTTCGGCGCCCACGAAACGATGCCGCTCACGGCGGCCAAGCGCATGGCGGCCACGATTCCAGACGCAACGCTACACATCACCCCAGGCGCCGGCCATGGCCAGATGCTCGATAACCCGGCGGATTACTTCGCCGCGCTGGGCGAGTGGCTGACGCAGCAAGCGGCGCGCTAGCTTTAATAGAAGAAACCGGTTACACTTAACGTGATGCGTGGTCGTGTGCGGCGACTGCGACTGGAAAGGAAGGGTCGGCAATGTTCAAAGATGTGAAAACAATTGTGAATAAGGTGGTCGATACCGCCGCTGGACCGATTGAAACCTTTGATCAGTCCCTGCGTGAACACCCCGAAGAGCTCATCCCGTTGGCGGTGATTCACCTGATCCCCGTGGCCTTAACGATTGTCGGCACCGTGGTCGTGATTCGCGGTGGCCAGCAGGTGCGCATTGAAAAAGAGCGCACCAAGCAAGCCAAGTTGCGGGCGGCTCACGGCTGCCATCACGGGCACCATGGCCCGCGCGGCCCGCATGGTCACCACCCTAAGTTTGTGCATCACGATGAATTGCCACTGGCGTAAGCGGGCGGCGCTTGGCGACAGATTGCGACAACCAGGTTGTCGCAATCTTTTTTTCTGGTCGGGTCGAGAGGATTGAGTTTTTGCCCATTTTGCGGCAAGATAGACGCAATACATTTTTTGTCGGAGGCAAGGTATGACCAAGATTTTTGTACGACCAGGACAAATGGCGGACGTGCCCGCGATTATGGAAATTATCGAAGCGGCCCGCGCGTTTCTCGGTGCCCAGCACATCGACCAGTGGCAAGGGACCTACCCGGATCAAGCGGCAGTGGAGGCCGATATCAAGGCTGGCACCAATCGCCTGTTAATTGTCGACGGCCAAGTGGCGGGCAACGCCAACCTCTTGCCTGGCCCGGATCCGTTTTACCACCGGATCGACGGCGCCGGTTGGATCGGGGAGCGGCCGTATGTGGCGATTCATCGCTTTGCCATGAGTGCTACGGTGCGCGGCCACGGGTTAACCCGGGTGTTTTTGAGTAATCTATTTAGTGAGGTTTACGCGCAAGGCTACCGCGACGTGCGCATCGATACGCACGCCGAGAACAAGATCATGCAGCACGTGGCCGAAAGCAATGGCTTCACGTACCGGGGCATCGTCTACCTCGACGAACCGGTGCCGGAACGAATGGCGTATCAACTGCTACTCGACTAAGGAGGGCGCGATGGGATACTTGGGGACGCTGGCGTTAATTCTTGTGACCACGTTACTGCTCAGCCACTTTAGCCAGCAGCTGGGGATCCCCGCGGTGATTGGGCAACTGCTGGCCGGGGTGTTGCTCGGACCGACCTTGTTGAACTGGGTGCAGCCGACGCATATGATCAGCGAATTCGCCGAAATTGGCGTCATCGCCTTGATGTTTATCGCCGGCTTGGAAAGCGACTTGGTGATGCTTAAGCGCTATTTTCGCCCCGGCGTGTTGGTGGCTGTCATCGGGGTCATCGTGCCGGTGGTGACGATTTGGGCCTTTGCCACTTGGTGGGGCTTCAACTTTACCGCGGCCAGTTTTCTGGGCATCACCTTTGCGGCGACGTCCGTGTCGATTTCAGTCGAGGTGCTCAAGGAACTCGACGCGCTGGACACCAGCGGCGGCGCCACGATTCTCGGCGCCGCGGTGGTGGATGATATTCTGACGGTGATCATCTTAAGCGTGGCAGTGGGAATGTTTGGCACCGGGGAAGCGGCGGGCAATCTCCCGTTGTGGCTGACGCTGGTGGAACAAGTCGCCTACTTTGTCGTCATCTACCTGGTGGTGCGGTTTGCCGCGCCTTACTTGATGCACCTAGCCGAGCGGCTGTACCCGGCCAGTGCCGTGACCATCATGTCGCTGCTTGTCTGCTTGGGCATGGCGTATTTGGCCGATGTGCTGGGACTGTCGGCGGTGATCGGCGCGTTTTTCGCCGGCGTCGCCATTGCCCAGACGCCGTATCGCCGCGAGGTCGATGCGAGCCTCGAGGCGATCGGTTATGCCGTATTCATTCCGGTGTTCTTCGTGAGCATCGGGTTAAACATGCGCTTTACCGGCTTGTTGCAGGACTTTTGGTTTATCGTCATTATGACGGTGCTGGCCTTGGCCACCAAGTGGATCGGCTGTGGCGGTGGGGCGATGTTGGCCGGATTATCGCGCCACGAAGGCAACGTGGTCGGCGCAGGTATGGTGTCTCGCGGCGAAATGGCGCTGATTGTTGCCCAAATCGGGTTTGACGCGCACCTGTTGCACCGCGACTTCTACTCGTCGGTCATCGTGGTCATCATCTTGACCACCTTGATTGCCCCATTCATGTTAAAAGCGGCCCTACGCACAACGACACAACCAACGGAGACGGATGCATGACCAAAACGATTTTCTTTGATTTCGATGGCACCTTGGCAGACTCGGCCGCCGGCATTATTGGTGGCTTACACGTGGCGGCCAAGAAGATGGGATTACCCGACCTTGGCGATGCGGTGTACCGCCGCTTTATCGGCCCGGTGATGACCACGAGCCTGCATGAGTATTACCCGACACTGTCGGCTGCGGCGGTGCAACAAACCGTGCTGGCGTTTCAAGATTACTACGGCCGCGAAGGGTGGCAGCACACGACGATTTATCCCGGGATTCCGGCGGCCTTGGCGCAACTGCAAGCGGCGGGGTATTCGCTGAACGTCGCCTCGGCCAAGCCGGAGGTGATGCTGCACAAGTTGCTGCCGCATTTTCAGCTGGATCAGTACTTTTCGGGCGTGTACGGCGCGACGCTAGATGAATCGATTCGCAGCAGTAAGACCCAGGTGCTGGCTTATGGGTTGACGCAAAGCCAAGCCGACCCGGCACAAAGCGTGATGGTCGGCGACCGCGCCAGCGACATGGTTGGCGGCAGCGCCAATCACGTTACGACGCTGGGCGTATTGTATGGCTTCGGCGATCGTGCCGAGCTCGCCGCCGCTCACGCCGATGCCATCGTGGCGACGCCCAAGGAGCTCATGGCCGGCATCCAGCAATTGCTGGGCTAACAAAAGCGCCTCTAGTCAACCCAGTAGGTTGACCAGAGGCGCTTGCCTGTTTCATTCGTCGGCTTCGACTTTGGCCTGTTGGCGTAATTCGCCCACTTGGCGGAGCAAGTCCAACAGGTTGGTGAACGAGGCGTGGCCCAGGGCCGTCGCCCAGTGCTCCAACTCTGTGCCTAATGCCTCAGTGGCGGCACGCTCGGTTTGTTTGCCGAGTGGCGTCAGCAACAAAATGTGGCGGCGCTTGTCTGCCTGCACGGTTTTCTGGCTGACGTAGCCGAGTTGGCGCAAGACGGCAAGCTGCCGTGAAATTGCCGGTTTGGACACCCCGCGCGCCTCCATGATGCCGGTGAGCGTGACCTCAGGGAGCGCGCAATGTCATAAAGAATTTGATATTGGGCAAATGATAGGCGATAAATTGTTAGCGGTTTCGTAATCACTGCGTCAATGTTGCGAATCGCGGCAAAGTAAACGTCGATAAACGCCGGTAATAAGCGGTTTTCAGGCATACCCAACGCCTCCTCCAGGCTTTCTAACCTCATTTTAGGCTAATTGGCTGGACGCGACAAGTAAAATATGGGATGATGTTCTGACATTGTTAAGGGGGTAACATAAATGCAAAAAAAGCGGTCGCACCGGCGCCTGTGGAGAGCCTTGGTGATTATTGGGGGGCTCCTGATCGTTAGCTTACTCGGGATTAGCCTTTATTTTTATCAATACGCCTTCGTTCCAAGTAAAAAAACATTCTTAAGTAGTCACGAGCCACAGGTGCAGCAACGCGCCCGGCAGTGGCTCAGCACCGTCCCTAAAGAAACCTGGCACGAAACGGCGGCTGGCGCCAAGCTGCGCCTGGTGGCGGATTATGTCCCGGCCGCCAAGCCGACCACCCGCACCGTGGTGATTGCCCATGGTTACATGAACACCAAAGAGTCGCAGGCTGACAAGATTCGTCTGTTCCACCAACTGGGCTACAACGTGTTGGCGCCAGACGACCGCGGCCATGGCCAGTCGCAAGGCAACTACATCGGCTACGGCTGGCCGGATCGACTCGACTACGTGAAGTGGATTAAGCAACTACTGAAGCGCGAAGGCAGCCATCAGCAAATCGCGTTGTACGGTGTGTCGATGGGTGGGGCCACCGTGATGTACATGAGTGGGGAGCGCCTCCCCAAGCAGGTCCGGGCCATCATCGAAGACTGCGGCTACACGAATATTGTGGACGAGTTAGCCTACCAGGCCAAGGCCCAGTTCGGCATTCCGAAGTATCCGTTGGTGCCGGTGGTGGCCGCCGTGGCCACGGTCCGCACGGGATATAACGTGTTTGCCGCCAGCGCCCCGAAGCAACTGGCCAAGAACCACCTGCCGATTCTCTTCATCCACGGCGCCAAGGACAAGTTCGTGCCGACCAAGATGGCCTATGAGAACTACCGGGCCACGTCGGCACCAAAAAAGCTTTGGATCGTGCCGAATGCCGGCCACGCCCAAAGCTATGAGAAAAATCAGGTCAAATATACGAAACTGGTCAAGGCTTGGCTGAAGCGTTACTTGTAGCGGCCAACAACAGGCCGTAGATGCGCTCGGCGTCGCGGGCCGTGCCGCGTAACTCGTAATCGCCGAGAAACGGCGCGTTGAATTCCTTGGCGTAGCGCTTGGCCGTCAAACAGTACTGTTCATTGAAGTTGCGGTTGCCGCTGCCGATAATGCCGCGACAGAGCTCGGCGTTGCCGGGTTCGGCGAGGTAGTCTCCCATGGCGTTAGTCATCAGCTCCTTGACCCCGTTATCGATGCCGTTGCCTCCGTCGAGATAAGTTGGCACCATGACGAAAAACGGCGCGGTTTCGCCAGTATCAAGGCTGGCGTCGCTGATTTCCTTCAAGGTGATCAGTGGCTTGGTGGGATCCTGCGCCTGCGCCGCGGCGGCATAGGCCTGCAGGCGCTTGGCAAACGCGCGCGTATTGCCAGAAATCGAGATGAATAAGACATTGATGGGAGCCATGGTGAGCCTTCTTTCGCTTGAATGAGTCTAATGTACCACGAAGCGACCACCAGCGGTAGTGGTTGGTCGGCGTGGCCCTACGAGATAGGCGATTGCGGTATACTACAGTTATGGAAAAACAAACACAAGCATCACGCCCCAGCCACGGCTGGTTGGCATTTTTCAGTTTAATCTACGTTGTGTTGTTGGTGATGTTCGCCAGTGCCTTGGGACTCACGTTAACCGTGGGCACCCCCAACCGCGTGGCCGAAACCGCTACGACACCTGCCAATCTGAAGCGCATCACTGCGGCGGCAAACCGGACCGTGCTCGTGACGGCTAATCGCGCCGGGATTGTGTACGCGCCGACCACCTCACTGGTGCCACCAGCCGCGGTGAAGCAGCTGGTGACTACCGGCGTGAAGGCCGCCGGTGACTTTCAGCACCAACTCGACGTGGCGCCGTTGCAACGTGCGGTGACCCACTGGCTAACCCAGGCCAATGCGGCCCAACACGTCAGTGCCGATGCCACCGTGCGCGCGGCAGTGGCCCAAGCGGTGCGCCAGCGCCTAGCCCGCAGCGTGAACACCGAATTGATGCGCGACGGCTGGGGTGCCGCTTACCCGATGATTGTCTTGGTCTTACAAACGGCGACCATTGTCAGCGGGATTCTCGGTCTACTGGTGGTGGTATTGATGCGCCTAAGCAGTCACAGCTGGCGGCGGTGGCTACGGGTCACCGGGCGGCTGACTTATGCCTGCGGCTTCCTCGGCGGTATCGCGGCCATTGTCCTCGGCCAGCCTAGCATTTTGCGCGGGTTTCACATTGGCGGGTTACCGCCAGCCGTGTTCGTGTCGGTGCTGCAACAATTTTCGCCGACTTGGCAACGCGTTGCCGGGATCACGGTGGTGGTGGGCTTGGTGTTGGCGTTAGTAGCGGATGTTCTGCGGCCGCCAGCCCTGCCCACGCGACCCGAAGCGCCATCAACTTCAGCCGAGCATGATCAAGCGTGAGGTGACTCACGCTTTTTTTGTGTGGCACAACATGGTTTTTTCACAGTTTCACCCAGTTTTCACCATTTGGCGACAGCAAAATAGACATGCTTTTTCATTAATCTAATTTTAACCAATTATGGTGAATCTCTTATGGATGGATGTGATCCACGTGAACTTTATCAAACGCGCCGGATTGACCTTGGTGGCGAAAAAGGGGCGCACCGCATTACTGGTCTTGGTGACGACTGCCATTATGTTATTCGTACTCGCCGGGCTCTTGATTCGCAATGCGGCGAATACGGCCACCGCCACAGCAAAGGCGAATGTTGGGGCCACCTTGACCCTGAGCCAGAACCGCGCCGCTGCATTTAAAACCATGCGTAGCAGCAGTCAGTCTGGCAGCAAGCCGACGTTGACGCAGACCCCGGTGAAACTAAGTCTGGCCAAGCAAATTGCGCGCATTCAGCACGTCGCTAGCTACGCGGTGACGGTCACCACTAGCGCCAATGCGAGTGGTTTTGACGCCATCACCACCAGAGGCACCACCGGCGGCTTCGGTGGCCGGGGCCCGGCCACGACCAGCGGTGACATCACCATCAGCGGCGTCACCAGCACCGCCAGTGCCACCGCGTTTAACCAAAAAACGGCCTCGATCACACAGGGCCGCGGCTTGACGAAAGCCGATGCCAACTCGCACAACGTCGTCATCGAAAGCGAACTGGCCAAGCAGAATTCGCTGAGCGTCGGCGACACCATCAAGCTGAAGGCCACGACGGGCAGCAAAGCCACCACGACCTTGACCATCGTGGGGATTTACAAGGCAAAATCGACCAGTACTGGCATGCCGGGGGAAAGTGATCCGGCAAACACGGTGTACACCGGATATGGCCTGGCCAATCAGGTTAAGGGCAGCAAGTACGTCAACACTGCCGATAACGTCACGTTCACGGTGAGCGCGCCGAGTCAGGTGGCTGCCGTGAAAAAAGCGGCCAAGCAGTTGATTAACACGAGCAAGTACAGCATCACCAGCGACGACCAGAATTATCAGCTGGTGAAATCCTCGATGGCCACCGTCAGCGGTTTTGCCAACAAAATCGTGTGGTTAGTCGCGATTGCCGGGACGATTATCTTGGCGTTAATCGTCATTTTGATGATTCGCGAGCGGCGGCATGAAATCGGCGTCTTGTTAGCCTTAGGTGAAGCCCGGTGGAAAATTATCGGCCAGTTCTTGACAGAATTATTCGTGGTGTTGCTGGTGGGCATTGGCCTCGCTGCTGCCGGCGGCAAGGTCGTCGGGGATCAGCTGGCCCAGCAGGTGGTGGCGACCCAAACGACGCAGTCGGCGACGACTGGTCAATTCGGCCGGCCAGGTGGCCCAAGCGGTCAAGGCAAGCAGTTGCCTGGCGGTGGACAGCAAACCGCCAAGACTAACCAGGCGGCTAAGCAAACGAAACTGGCGACGCACGTCACCGTGCAGGCCTTAGCCTTACTCTTTGCGTTAGGCCTAGGCATTATCCTAGTGGCGATTCTCATTGCCGCGGCGGGCATTTTGCGCTTGCAACCGAAGAACGTACTCATCGAATAGGAGGAACGCCATGTTAACCACGAAGGGACTCGGGTATTGGTACGCCAATCCCGAAGACTATTTGTTCAAGGATGTGAACTTGCACTTTGATGCCGGCGTCATGACCGCCATTGTTGGCCAAAGCGGCGCGGGAAAAACCACCATGCTGTCCCTGTTGGCCGGGTTGGATAAGCCGCGCGCCGGGACCATCGCGTTTCGGGACGAAGATATTGCCAAGCTGGGGCTGACCAATTTTCGACGCCACCACGTGTCCACCATTTTCCAGGCGTATAACTTGTTCACCTACATGTCGGCCAGGCAGAATCTCCTCACCGCCATGGCGATCACGCAAAGTGCGCACCGCGGCGACGCGGACTACGCCAACCAGATGCTGGGTAAGCTGGGGCTTACTGCCGCGCAGATGCGCCAAACTGTTGCCCGCCTGTCAGGGGGTCAGCAGCAACGCGTCGCCATTGCGCGAAGCATGGTGTGTGATGCCGAGCTTGTGGTGGCAGACGAACCCACCGGCAATCTCGATGAAGCCAACACGCAAGCGGTCGTCGACTTGTTCCGCCAGTTGGCCCAAGACCTTGGCAAAGCGGTCATCATCGTCACCCACGAAGAGGCGGTAGCCGCCCAGTGCGATGCCGTCTTGCGCTTGGCTAGCCGCACCGTCAGCTGGGAACGCCAACCCAGCCGTTAATCGAGCACTGAATGTGCCTGCTCACGGTGAGCAGGCGCTTTTTGTGCGCTTGGCTGGTATCGCATTCACAATTCTGGGGATTTCCCGTATACTGGACTGCAGACGATAAGGAGGTGGGTCTGTGACCCCGCAATTACTCGACATTCACCACGGCTTTAATTTTCGTGACCTCGGCGGCTACCCAACCATGGCTGGCAAAACGGTGCGCTCACACCGCGTGCTGCGTTCCGGGCGCATGAACGACCTGTCCGAGCGCGACCAGGATTATTTGGCGCGCTATGGGCTGCGGCTTGATCTCGATTTTCGCTCGCAAGCCGAAACCGTCACCGCGCCAGACCGGCTGCCCGCTGGCGTGACCTATGATCACACCCCGGTGTTTGTGGACGATGAAACCAAGATCAGCGCCAACATCGTCGAGCTGCGCAAGCACTACTCGACCGATCCGCTCGCCGGGTTTAAGAATATGATCAACACGTATCACAACCTCGTGCAGGAACCCACCGCCCAGCAGGCGTACCGCCATTTCTTCGACCAGCTGTTGGCTAACGAAACCGGCGCCTTGTTGTTTCACTGCGCCGCCGGCAAGGATCGCACGGGCATGGGGGCGGTGTACCTGCTGACGGTGCTTGGGGTGGATCCGGTCACGATTCGCCAAGACTACCTGGCCTCGAATAACTACCTCACCGGCGAGATCTTACGGATGACCAACGAAGCCAAGGCCGCCGGCGGCACGCCGGAGCTCGTGGCGACGACGCGGTCGCTGTGCAGTGTGACCAACGAATACCTCGACGCGGCGATGTTGTTGATCAACCACGACTACGGGTCACTGCCGCATTATTTGGCCACGGTGATTGGGGTGACGCCGGCGCAACAACGCGACTTGCAGGCGTTATACCTCGAGTAAGATTCGTCACGCGTCGATAACGGCGGTATAATGGAGTTAAGCTCACAAGAGGAAGTGAAGAAGATGAAGCTCTACCAAGGATTGACCCAAGTGCAAGTCGACGATGAAATGGCCGACGATACGACGTTTACGATTACGACGGAGCTGAGCAAGCCACTGAACTTCAGCCCTTCCGATTTGTATCGGTACGTCGATAGCGTGTTGAAGCCTGGTTCGCGCCACGACCAGAATAACTTGAAATTCGTGACCGACCCGGCGTTTATCGGCGAGAATTACGATTACACCAGCACACCGCTGACGGCCAAACTCACCGATTTTGAACAGAAAATGAACTTTGCCCGGGCGGTGGTGGCGGACTTGAACCGGCACGTGTCGGTGAATATCGATACGGCGCACCACGAGTTCCAACTGTTGTTTGTTGACTAGAAAGGATGCCCCATGGACGAACCTTATCCCACAATGAAACCAGACACCGCCCACCCGTTGCCGACCAATACCGGCAACCGCCAGCCGCTGTGGCAAGCCATCGCAAAAAAAGCCCCGGAGCTGCGCGGCAAGCGGGTGCTTGCCTTGCGGGCCGGGGATGGGTGGTTTTGTCGCTACGCGGTGAATCATGGTGCCGTGGCGGTGCTCGGCGTCGATGCCGATGGTGAAGCCGTCAGTGCCGCCCGCGCCACGGCCAGCTCCGATCGCCTGCGCTACCGCATCATGCCGGATAATCAGCTGAAGCTGCTGACGGGGCCGTATGATGTGATTGCCGCTACCTTCGACACTAACGCCGACGATGTGGCCGGCATTGTGTCGCTCTTGGGCAAACGGTTGCGGCCAGGCGGCACGTTGTTAGCCACCTTGAGTTCGCCGGTGGTGCCGGCTAGCGCCGACACGCACCTGGCCTTCACGCAACTCATTCCCGCTGCGCTGACGCTGCAGGCCCTGGATCAAATCGCCGATCCGCGCTTGCCAAGCCAATCGGTGCACTTTTTCCTCAGTGCCACCGCGGGCGAACCGAGCAAACCCCGCCGTCGCCACTGACTTACCGTCAGCTGGCGGCTTTTTTTATAAAATCGTGGCCGTGAGGAGCTGATTCAATAGCGCGGCGGCTGCTTCGGTTTCGGCGGCACTTAACGCGGCCGTGCCTGGGCGCGTGGCGGCTAGTGCCGCCTGGTCGGCTCGGGACCACTCCAAGTGAAACTGGAGGCCAAGGGTGCGCTTGTGGTAGGTGAAGCCTTGGTTGGCTTGCGCGGCGTTGTGGAATAAAGGCGTGCTGCCGGGCAGGCTGGCCATGCCTTCGCCGTGCCACTGGAAGACTGGGATTGAGTTGCCGGCTTCATCTGCGACCAAGGTCCGCCCGTATTCACCGGCAGCCAGCGGGGTGACCGCGGCGCCCAGCGCGCGGACGATTTGTTGGGCGCCGAGGCAAATTCCCACCACTGGCCGGCCCAGTTTGATCAGGCTGCGAATGATGATGCGCTCCGCGGCCAGCCAGGCGTCATCATCATTGACGCTTTGCGGGCCGCCGAGAACGATGACGCCGTCTAAGTCGGCGGGGTTCAGGAGCTGAATTCGAGCGCCAAGGTCGGGGCGATGCAGGCGCAAGGTCACGTCATTGGCCTCGGCCCAGGCGGTGATGCTACCGGGGCCTTCTGAATCTGCGTGTTGAAATACGTCAAGGGTGAGCATGGTGTGCCTCCTGAAAACCAGCGGTGAGCCCTGCCTGAAATGGCGGCAAGGTTTCGCCACGAGGGTCATAAACAGCGAAGATAATTGTGGTAAAGGCGCCGGCAAACTCAGGCGCCGCGATTGCCTGGCCAAACAACCGGCCGACTGGTTGCGGTGGGTTTTTGAAGACCCCGGTGCCGAATGCCCCGAGTACGAGGTGGCGGCAGGCATGAGCCTTAAAGGCGCGCAATGTCTGGCTGATCTTGGCTTGAATGTCGGCGAGGGCCACGCTATCGGTGATGGTGCCGCGCGTGCGGTTCGGCGCTGCCACCGTGACAATGTCTAAGTACCGGTTCGCCAGGCGCTCTTGGTGTTCGTCGAAGAGCTGCCGCACATGAGCGGAATAGATCAAGCGGCGCGAGTACAGGCCGTGGTTGGGGTTGGCGCGATTCGGCTGGTAATAACTAGCCTCGAACTCGCGCAGTGCCGGGACCAGGTAGGTGCCCTTGGCAATGCTTTCTTCTTGGGCTTTGATCCCCGCTTCGACGCTGCCGCCTGGCACCACTGGGCTGGCAAAATTCATGACGCCTACGGGTAGCGGTAGGTGGCTCATGGCAGCGACGACATCGATGTTTTCGACCCGCCAGGCCGGGGGTTGCTGGCCGACTGGTGGCGTGGCCGGTAACGGGTGGTTCAGTAACTCGCTGACTGGCGGTTCGGGGTGGGCAGCATATGCCGCCATCGTTGCGGCGAAGAGTTGAGATTGCGTGAGCATGGTTGGACCTTTCGTGATTGCTGACCGGGTTGCGGGGTGAACTGTTATTCACCTGGTGATAATGATAAACTAGTTCATATCTCAATAGTTGTGAAATGGGGAATAAAATATGAATAGTGGCCAAGTCGCCGGCAATCTTTTGGTGATGGTCATCACGTTTTTGTTTGCTGCCTTCTTTGTGGCCAGCGAATTTGCGCTGGTGCAAAGCCGGCCGAGTGCGCTTGAGGAGCTCCTCAAGCAAAGCACCGGCAAGCAAGTGAAGTTGAAGCGCGCCTTGAAAATGGTGCATAACCTGAATGAATACCTGTCGACCACCCAGGTTGGCGTGTCCGTCGCGGGGATCGTCTTAGGCTGGATTGGGGAAGAAACGGTCGAGTTTCTGCTGGTCGATTTGCTCAAGCTGACCCACCTGCAACTAGCTGGCGGCGGTTTGCACATCGTCGGTGCCATTGCCGGGGTGATTTTGCTGACTTACCTGGAAGTGGTCCTCACCGAAATCGTCCCGAAGAATATCGCCATCGATTTTCCCGTGAAGGTGCTGATGTTCGTCGTCACGCCGCTACATTATTTCCACATCGTCTTCTTCCCGTTCGTGTGGTTGCTGAACCACTCGGCCACTGGTCTGGTGCGCCTGATGGGGATGAAGCCGGCCGATGAAGGCAACGAGGCCTTCACCCAAGCCGAGATCTTGAACCTCAGCAAGGCCGCCATTACCACCGGCGAAATGGACCAAAACGATGTCACCTACATGCAGCGCGCCTTTGACCTCAACGACAAGACGGCGCACGACATCATGGTCGACCGCACCAGCCTGGTGGTGGTCGATATCACTGCCACCGTTAAGGAAGTCATTCGCGATTACCTGCAAGAAGGTTACAGCCGCTTCCCGGTGGTGGCCGATGGGGACAAGGACAAGATTCTCGGCTACGTCTACATCTATGACTTGGTCCGCCAGTCTCGCATCGATGATTCCGTGCGGGTGTCCAAGCTGTTGCGCGCGATGATCACCGTGCCGGAAGTGACGCCGATTCATACAATTCTACAACGCATGATCCAAAAACAAACCCCAATCGTCACCGTCGTCGATGAATACGGCGGGACGAGTGGGATCGTCACCGATAAAGATATTTATGAGGAACTCTTCGGGACCGTCAAGGATGAAATCGACGACGTGTCCGACGAGTACATCATCAAAACCCATGACCCGAAAGTCTTCAAGGTCAGCGGCAAGACGACGCTGTATGATTTCGAGCGGTTCTTCCGCACCAAGTTGGCCGAGTTTCAGGAGTCCGATATTGTCACGATTGCCGGCTTCTTGATGGAAGACCACCCGGACCTACAAAAAGGTGACAGCGTCAGTTTGGAGCGGTACAAGTTTACCGTCACCGACTTTGAGCGGGGCTTTCCCACTTGGTTCGAGGTGACAGTCGGCGAAAAGCCGGCGGCGCCGACTGAAGCAGAGGCTGAGGCCTAGCCAATAGCGGCAAACATCTGGCGGTTGCACGCAACGTGTGACCGTTTTTGTGTTGGGCGGATTTACAATTCAAGTGCAACACTTTATGAATACGAAGAAACCCATGACGAGTACAATGTTTAACGACCAAGAAAAACATTAAGGCGTACTCGTCATGAGCCATCACGATCTTACCCTAGCTGAACGAGAAAGTATCTTAGTTTTGCACAGGTGAATACAAAGCCTGTGAAGCACAAGCCGATTATTAAGCTGCGAGGTTGCGTTCACACAAGCCTAGTATTCTTTCGAATGCACCGGCCTTGCGAACTAAAATGGTCAACTTAATCATTGAGCATCATTGGTCGCCAGAACAAATCGTTGCTCGTTTGAAAAGTGAGCATATTGCGAATATCAGCTTCAATACCATCTATCGAGATATTGAGCACAATAACTTAGGCTTGCCGTTTACATCTAAAGGAGATACGGGTATTAGGCGCTCCTCGCGACGCAAGGGACACAAGAAGTATCCCAAAGGGGTTCGTAAACATGCGACGCCACAAGTTCCTTATATTCCAACATCTGAGCGACCCAATTTCATTAATAATCGCTCACGAATTGGAGATTGGGCACTAGATACGGTTTTAGGTAAGGTCAATGAGGAAGTACTTGTAACCCTGGTAGAACGCAAAACCAGGTATTCATTGATTGCGGAAGCTAAGCACAAAGACGCGGAGTCAATCAATACTACCGTATTAATACTCCTACGTTCGATGCCAAAAGTATTTGTGCATTCCATTACACCAGATCACGGAGTCGAATTTCTTTATTTTGAGGAAGTCGCAGATGAGTTGGCGATCACAGTTTATTGGCCAAAACCGTATTCACCACACGAACGCGACACCAACGAGAATACAAATGGACTAATTCGAGATTATTTTCCGCGAAATATATTGATACGAGGCCATTCCGATGAAGAAGTCCACAAGTGTCAAGTTGATCTAAATCGACGTCCTAGAAGGGTTTTAGACTATCAAACCCCGTCCGAGGTGTTCTTTGATAAAGTGTTGCACTTAGTTTGACAGTCCGCCAAACATGAAAAGGCCGATGACAGTATCTGTCATCGGCCCTTTCATGTGTAATCAAGTTAGTTGAAATCAGTGAGCGTTGAGGTTAATTGCTTTGCTTGCTGCGCAGGAATAACCCGGCGGTAAAGGCGGCAATCAACTGCTTGCGATCATCTGGCAAGGCATGACCGTCATAGGTGAGGACGGTGTCTGAGCTGAAGAGGTCTTCGGCCCGAATCAGCGTCTTGCCGGCCATACTGAGCTGCTCAGTGGGGGTCGCGTACTTCGTGGGATACGCGAGGGCCAACAAGCTGGTTGGCGCCATGTCATAATAATCGGCGAGCTTGCGAATGCTGCGTTCACTCGGGACGGTTTGGTCGTTTTCCCACTTCGTAAAGCTGGCTGGGGAGGTATGGGTCGCCTTGGCGACGGCCACGATTGATTCGCCACGCCCCTTGCGAATGTGGCGCAGGGCACTACCAACTGTTTCTGTCATTAATATTCACCACGTTTCTCTGGATTCTCACTATTGTATGAGTTTACAACTAGACTTATGTC
Source organism: Lacticaseibacillus nasuensis JCM 17158 (assembly GCF_001434705.1). Taxonomy (GTDB): domain Bacteria; phylum Bacillota; class Bacilli; order Lactobacillales; family Lactobacillaceae; genus Lacticaseibacillus; species Lacticaseibacillus nasuensis. The sequence goes on along the minus strand of NZ_AZDJ01000030.1, from coordinate 131,725 downwards.
TAACTAATAATCTAGCGTTTTAATGCGATAATTGCAACATGATTCAACAAATATATTAGAACTTAATATCTTTTTAGGCGGGGACACCCGTTCAAAATTAATGAACAAATTCTAGACGTTTACGAATATTAATCATAAGAGATGTGTCGAGCCTTTGACCAAGACCAATCGGGTTCAGACTTGTTTTCACCGGTGGAATGGCTTACGCTTAAGGTACTTAGAAAAGGATGTGATCAACATGGATCAAGAGTATAACCAACTCCTTGTGCCAGTGGATGGTTCGGATGAAGCAGAGCTTGCGTTTCAAAAGGCGGTCAAGGTGGCCGGGGCCAACCACGCGCACCTCGACATCCTGAATGTGCTGGATACCAAACAATTTATTGGTGGCTACGGTGGCATGATTTCTGGTGATGCTGTGTACCAATTGACCCAAGACGCTGAGGAATATTTGAATGGCTTGGCGGACCGGGCGAAGGCAGCCGGCTTGACCGACGTGGACATTCACGTGCGGTTCGGTAACCCAAAGACGGTCATCGCCACCGATTTTCCGCATGATCACCACACCGACTTGATTATGATTGGCGCGACGGGCTTGAACGCCATGGAGCGCATGCTGGTGGGGTCAGTGACCGAATACGTCAACCGCACGGCACCTTGCGACGTGTTGATCGTCAAGACGAAGTAACCACTCGTGAGAATTGTTTGGACACGATGCCGATCGTGTCCATTTTTTTGGGCTCCCGACCGCACTTGGCGTAATCTAGTGAGGAAAGAAGGGATAGTCATGACTGAATGGTGGCAAAGCGATCCGTTGTTACAGGCGTATCATGATCACGAGTGGGGCCGACCGCAGCACGCCGACCAGCAGTTGTTCGAGCTGTTAAGTCTGGAAACCTTGCAGGCGGGGCTGAGCTGGGTGACGGTGTTGAAAAAACGCGCGGCGTTTCGCGCGCAGTTTGCCGATTTTGCCATCGACGTGGTGGCGGCAATGCCGGACCCGGCCCTCGAAGCGGCGATGCAAAATCCCGCCATCATCCGCAACCGCCGCAAGTTATGGGCGATTCGCAATAACGCCCAGGCGGTGCAGCGCGTCCAAGCGGCAATCGGCTCGTTTGATGCGTACATCTGGGGGTTCACGGGCGGCCGGCAAATCGTAACCCGGCCGCGCACCAGCGCCGAGATTCCCGCGCAAAGCGACTTGTCGCAGCGCGTGGCCAAGGACATGAAGACACGCGGGTTTCAATTTGTCGGCCCGACGACGATTTATAGTTTCTTGCAAGGCGCAGGCATCATCGACGATCACTTAGCCGGCTGGCAACAGCCGGAGGCATAACGGAGGCAACATGCAAGGCAAGCGCATGGCAGGCATCGCAATGGCGATCCTAGGATCATTATTATGGGGGATTTCGGGTCCGGCGAGTGATTACCTCTTCGGCCTCGGGGTGACGGTGTCGTGGCTAATTAGCTCGAAGATGCTGATTGCCGGGGTCGTCACGCTGGCCATTGCGCTGGTGACGCAACGGCGCGCGGTGCTGGCGCCTTGGCGGCAGGCCCACAGCGCGGGGCAGATGATTGCCTTCATCTTATTTGGCATGATTGCCATGCAGTACATCTACTTCAAGGCCGTGGCGGTGGCCGGCGCGCCGACTGCGACCATCTTGCAATACTTGTCGCCGGTGCTGGTCTTGGTGTGGCTTGCCTTCCGCGCTCGGGAATTGCCGCGTCGGCTCGACGTGGTCATCATCGCCTTGGCCATGGTGGGGACGGCAATGGTGGTCACCAAGGGGCATTTTACCCAGCTGGCGATTACCCCTCAGGCCTTGCTGTGGGGCATTCTCGCCGCTGTGGCCGCGGCCGTGTACACGCTGTTGCCGGCCAGCCTGCTGGCGGTGTACTCGCCGCTAGTCGTGACCGGCTGGGCGCAGTTATTAGGCGGCTTGGTGATGACGGTGGTGCACCCGTTTTGGGTGGGCGTCCCGCACCTCCCCGCGTCAGGCTGGGCGGCATATGCTTTTGTCGTGATTTTCGGCACAATCGTCGCGTACCTGGTGTATCTCGCCAGTTTGCAGTACATCTCGCCGACCGCGGCGAGCCTGCTGGATGCCTTCGAGCCGCTGGGGGCAACCGTGACCTCGGTGGTGTTCTTGGGCTTTGCCGTCAGCGGGGCCGAGCTGGCCGGTGGGGCGCTGATCATCGCCTGCGTGGGCTTAATGGCGCTAGCCGGCCCGCAGGCACCGGAGTAACAAAGGGGAGTGCGAGATTCGTCGCACTCCCTGCTTGATTTTTAAATGTTCCAGTCAGGTGCCGGTTCGCTTGCTCAGCGCCTGATTCCACGGCGCTGACTACGCCGAACGGTTCAACGTCAACAAATTCGGTAAGCGGTATTGCTCCTGATTGGGCCGCAAGACAAGAATATAGCCGTTTTTTACGCGCAACTTGTACGTGACTTGCGGTTGTAATGTTGTGACCCGGCCAAAAGCGTCAACCATTGGTAGTGTCTGTGCCATATTCTCCCTCCTTTTCATCATGAGCAGCGGGGAAAGTAAGCTCTTACTTTTTCCCTACTCTTATTATAAGGCGGGTTCGGTTACGGTGACGTTACAGTTGAGTGTCCACTGTGTTAAAGCCACCAGCGGCACGGCCAGGGGAAAAATGATACAATAGCCAGGTACTGCGACAATTGTTGACGGAGGATATCATGGATCAATTTGAAATCAGTGAACTGGCCGACTGGCTTGAAGCGAATCACGATGCATTGTTAGCCAAAACGACCCTGCTCCCAGAAGCCAAGGTCGCCGCTGCGGTTGATTACCTCAAGGTGTTGGCGCACCCGGCGGCAGATTATCTGAACATGTTACAAGGCAACTACTTCCGCGAAGAATCGGACCACAAGTTGAACCTGTTGGATGACAAGGCACCGGTGGCCAAGCTGGAAGACCGCATCATGGTCAACCACGTGGACGGCTCGATTACCGAAGACAAGCTGAACTTCACGTATAATCACGAGCCTGTGTTTGACGGGGAGTACGCTGCGGCCGTCGACTTGAACATCGTCAAGTATGGCCTGGAAGTCATTGGCGCCGTGGCCACCACCGGGCACCTGCAAACGGTGACGGCGGCGTTGTCGCCGGACGCCGTGCTGACGTTACTGGTGGCGGCGCACACCTTTGCGCAATGGCAAAAGGCTTAACCTAGCCGTAACTGCGGCGCTGGCGTTTGCACGGCCAGCCAGTCGCTGTCGAGCAGCTGGTGCAGGCGTTTGGACACCGGTACCCATAATTTCGCTTTCAAAATCGCACTGACGGACGCCCAAAAGGCGGGGTCAGTGCGTTGTTTTTCGTTGGTTTCAATGGTCAACGGCGCGCCGGTTTCGGTGCGGGCCGTGATGTTGGGGTAAGCAATCATTTCCAGTTGCGCGGTGAAGACGGCTTGATCGTTCATCATAGGGGTCATCCTTTCTGAATGATTCAAGCATAATCGGCGCCGGTGATGAGACCGTGCGGAATGTGTGATGATTTTGTGCCATTTAGACGAGTGGCCAGCCGGTTACACGTATGGCGCGTACTCCGTGGCCAGTCGCTGCACCAGCGCGGCTTGGTCGGCCTGGCTGATGAAGGCGGCGCGCGCGGCATCTTGATTGAAGGTTAAGAAGTCGGCCGCGGTGACGCCAAACGCGCGGACGAATTCGCCGTACTCGTGGGTCAAATCGACGTTAGAAACGGTGCGGTTGTCCGTGTTGATGGTCAGCTTGGCCCCGGCTGCGCGTAACTGCGCGTAGGGGTACTCGCTGAGGTCTGCGGCGGCGCGGGTTTGCAGGTTGCTGGTGAGGCACAGCTCAGCCGTGGCGCCAGCGGTGACGAATTGCTGGATTAAGTCGGGGTGGTTTTGGATCGCGGTGGCGTGGCCAATCCGGGTGACGCCGGCCGCCAAGGTTTCGGCGATGTTTTGCGCGCAGTGGCACTCCCCGGCGTGCAACGTCAGCGGCACGTGCCGTGACTGCGCGTAAGCAATGGTGGCCGTGAACGTACTCGGCGGGAAGTCGGCTTCGTTGCCGGCAAAGTCGCCGCCAACCACCCCGCGACCAAGCAATGGCACCGCGGCGGCGAAGACCTGCTGGTTCATGGCGCCGGCGCTTTGCCGCATGGCGCACACCAAGACGTTGGCGGTCAGGTCAAAATCGGCTTGCGCCTGGGCCAAGCCGTCCACGACGGCTTCAATCGCCTGCGTTGCCGTCAACCCCCGGTCCATGGAGAATTCCGGGGCAAACCGAAGCTCGATGTAGCGCACGTTTTCCGCGGCGGCTTGAGCGGCGACGTCGTGGGCCGCCATGGCTAACGCATCATGGTCTTGCAACAACGGGCGAATGAAGTCGAAGGGGCGCAGGTAATCCATCAGGTTCGTGGCGGTTGCCGGGGCCTGCACGAGCTTGGCCAAATCGGCGTCGGCGGCCGGCAGGGGCTGGCCAATGCGCGCGGCGAGCCGGCGAATCATGGGCAGTGACAGCGAGCCATCGAGGTGGCAGTGCAGTTCGACTTTGGCGAGGTGGTGCAGCAACGTAGCGTTCACAATTGGCCTCCTGAGGTGAGTTTGATTCGTAGTATAGCACGCTGCGCGAAGCCGCCGTGTTAAAATGAGATTAATCTTGAGAAAGTAGGCGACGACGATGCGCATGGTGGATCTGCTGACGAAAAAACGGGACAACCAGGAACTGACGCCAGCCGAGCTCGACTGGCTGATTCAGGCCTATGTGGCAGGCGACGTCCCCGATTACCAAATGAGCGCGTGGCTGATGGCGACTTATTTCACCGGCATGACCGCCGCGGAGCAATCCGCCTTGGCCATGGCGATGCTGCATTCCGGCGACGTGTTGGACCTCAGCGACATTCCCGGCATCAAGGTCGATAAGCACTCGACCGGCGGGGTGGGGGATAAGGTCAGCTTGCCCCTAGCGCCGCTGGTGGCTAGCCTGGGTGTGCCGGTGCCGATGATTTCCGGCCGCGGGCTCGGCCACACCGGCGGCACCTTGGACAAACTCGAAAGTATCCCAGGGTTTCGCGTCGACCTTAGCGAGGCCGAGTTCCGTGCCCAGGTGAAGGAGATTCACCAGGCCATTGTCAGCGCTAGTGGCGACTTGGCGCCGGCGGACCGTAAGTTATACGCCTTGCGCGACGTCACCGGTACCGTCGAGTCGATTCCCTTGATTGCCAGCTCCATCATGAGTAAAAAACTGGCTAGCGGCACCAACGCCTTGGTGTTTGACGTCAAGGTGGGCAATGGGGCCTTTATGCAGACGCAGGCGCAAGCCAGCAAGTTGGCCCAGGCGTTACTGGCAATCAGCCAGGCGGCCGGGGTGCGGGCCGTGGCCTTGTTGACCGGTATGGATCAGCCGCTGGGCATTACCATCGGCAACAGCCTCGAGGTCGCCGAAGCTATTGCCATTTTGCACAACCGCGGGCCGCAAGACGTGCGCCAGCTGACCATTGCCGAAGCCGCGCACATGCTGGTGTTAGGCGGCAAAACCAATTCGTTGGAAGTGGCCACCGGCATGGCGGAAGACGCCTTGCGCGATGGCCGCGCTTGGCGCGCCTTTAAGCAACTGGTCGCCGCTCAAGGGGGCGACGTGCGGGTGCTGGACGCGCCACAAACCTTACCCAAAGCCGCATACCAGATTCCGGTGCGCGCCAAGTCGGCCGGCGTGGTCACGGCCATCGATACCCGCGCGCTGGGTGTCGCCGTGATGCAACTCGGCGGCGGGCGCGCCAAGCAAGGCGATGCCCTTGATCACGCGGTGGGCCTGGTGATGCACAAGAAGCTTGGCACCCCGGTGGCGGTGGGGGACACCTTAGCCACGTTGCACGCGAATCAACCCGATCCGGCGGCACAGGTGGCGCAGGTAGCAGCCGCGTTCACCATCGGTGCCACGGCCCCAACGCCGCAACCGCTGATTCGACAGGTGTTACGGCAAGATTAATAGTGAGGCGAAGGGGTGACCCTTCGCCTTTTTTGCGCGTGACTTACCGGCGACGGGGTGCGTAACCAGCCCAATCGTTGAGAAAATCTATCAGTTTATAATGTTTCTATTCTAGATGGGGCTCAGTTGCGCTATAATGAAAGCGTATCAATGGATGAGGAGGGAAAAGCTATGGCTTTACTGCAAGGGTTTGACGTCTTGTCACTCGCGCGGTTCCAATTCGCCATGACCACCGTGTTCCATTTCTTCTTCGTGCCGTTTTCTATCGGCATGGCGCTGGTCACCGCAATTATGGAAACTTGTTACGTGCGGACGCACAAAGACGTGTACAAACGGATGACGAAGTTCTGGGGAAAAATCTTCCTGCTGAGCTTCGCCGTCGGGGTCGTCACCGGTATTATTCAGGAATTCCAATTTGGGATGAACTGGTCTAATTATTCTCGCTTCATGGGTGACATTTTCGGCGCGCCGCTGGCCGTCGAAGCCTTACTGGCATTTTTCATGGAGTCCACGTTCATCGGCCTGTGGATGTTTACCTGGAATCGCTTCAAGCCGGCGCTGCACGCGGCCATGATTTGGCTGGTGTGGCTTGGCACGACGCTGTCGGCGATTTGGATCTTAAGCGCCAATTCCTTCATGCAGCACCCGACTGGTTTCGCCATTAACCAGGCGACTGGCCGCGTGAAGTTGGTCGACTTCGCCCAGGTCATCACCAACCCGCAACTTTGGGTCGAGTTTCCGCATGTCGTTTTCGGCGCCTTTACCACCGCCGGGTTCGCCGTGGCGGGGATGGCGGCGTGGCAGCTGTGGAAGCACCGCGAGCCGGAGTTCTTTAAGAAGTCGCTGCGCATCGGCTTATTAGTCGGCACGATTTCTGTCGTCGGGGCGATTTTCGTCGGCGACTTGCAGACGCGCTACATCATCAATGAACAACCGATGAAGTTTGCTGCGACTGAAGGGATTTACAAGGACACCAAGGACCCGGCGCCATGGACGTTGGTCGAATTGATCAACACCAAGGACCACACCGTGTCCGGCAACATCGAGATTCCGTACTTGCTGAGTATCATGTCCTTCCACCAAACCCACGGGGCGGTCAAAGGCATGGATACCGTCAACAAGGAGATGGAAGCCAAGTACGGCAAAGACAAGAACTATTACGTGCCGGTGAAGACCTTGTTCTGGTCGTTCCGGATCATGTCCGGCGGCGGGGTCTTCTTAGCCTTGCTGGGAATTCTCGGCTTGTGGTTCTCCCGGGCCAAGCACGATACGATTGAAAACAAACGTTGGTTGTTGTGGCTGTTGGGGCTGTGCCTATGGCTGCCATTCATCCTCAACACTGCCGGCTGGTTCGTCACCGAACTGGGCCGCTACCCATGGGTCGTTTACGGCTTGTACACTATCGCCGATGCCGTGTCGCCAACCACGACGGCGGGGCAGTTGCTGTTTACCAACATCGCTTACTTCTTGATCTTCACGCTGCTGGGTGGCGTCATGGTTTACTACTCACACCGGGTGCTCAAGAAGGGACCAGTCGACTTAGACCAAAGCAATTACGGCCTGGCCGGCGATCCGTTTGCGAAGGAGGCGTTTAAGTCATGAGTTTCCTGCAAATTCTTTGGTTCTTACTGTTAGCCGTGTTGTTCATCGGCTTCTTCTTCCTGGAAGGCTTCGACTTCGGCGTCGGCATGGCCACGCGCCTGCTCGCTCATAACGAGGACGAACGCGACCAGCTGGTGGCCACGATTGGCCCGCACTGGGATGCCAATGAAGTCTGGTTGATCACCGCCGGCGGGGCGATGTTCGCCTCTTACCCACTGTGGTATGCCAGCCTGTTTTCCGGGTTCTACATCATGTTCTTCATCGTGTTGATGGGCCTGATTCTGCGCGGCGTGTCGTTTGAGTTTGCGGCGCATGCCGAGACGCCAGGCGGCCGCAGCATTTGGCGCTGGGCCCTGTTTATCGGCAGCGTCTTGCCGCCATTCGTGCTGGGGATGATTTTTACCGCAATCATTCAGCCGCTGCCAATCGATAAAAACATGGATATCTACGCGACGCTAGGCGACCAAATCAACCTGCTGACGATTGTGGGTGGGGTGGCCGTGACCTTGATGTGCTTCATGCACGGGCTGAACTTCATTCGGCTCAAGACGGTGGGCCCGCTGCGCGAACGGGCGCGGCAATGGAATGCCATTTTGTCCTGGGTGTTGTATGCTGGTGAAGTAGTCTTTGCCATCTTGGTCTTCGTCTACACCGACTTCTTCAAGGAACGCCCGGTGTCAACGACGCTGATTATCGCACTGATTGTTTGCGCCGCCGTGATCAACCAGGTAGGCACGTTGAAGAACAACGAGCTGATGTCGTTTATCGGCAGCGGGCTCGGGTTGACCTTAGTGGTGGCCTTGATCTTCAATGGCTTGTTCCCGCGGGTATTGATTGCCGACAATCCGGCGCATTCGCTGCTGATCAAGACGGCCTCGGCCAGCCCGCTGACCTTGACTATCATGACCGTGGTCGCCTGCATTCTGTTGCCGATTGCGTTGGCCTACTTCATCTGGTCCTACACGGTATTCCACAAGCGGATTCCGGCCAAGGCTTAGGAATCTGCAAGTTTCCGCCTCTAATTCGAGGCAATTGAGGAGAGAGTTCGTATGATCGATAAACGCTTAATGCGTTTACCCGGAATGAACCGCGTCTTGACAATGCTTGCCGGGCTGGCGCTCGTGCAAGCATTTGTTATTTTGTTCCAGGGTAAATTTCTGGCCCAAGCCATCGTCCACGCCTGGGCGCGCAAACCGATGGCCGGGTTGTGGCCATTCATCTGGGCCTTCGCGGCGGCTTTCGCGTTGCGCCAAGCGATTACTTGGCTGCGCAACGCCATGGCTGAGCACGCCGCGCGACGCACTGCCGGCGACATGCAGCAACAATTGTTGCAGCATCTATTTGCGTTAGGGCCGGCGACCGTCGCCGATGAAGGCACCGGCAACCTCGTCACCATGGCGCTGGACGGCATTCCTGAGACGCAAAACTATATCGAGCTGATCCTCAACAAGATTTTGAACATGGCCATCATTCCCTGGGTGTTGCTGATCTACATTGCCATGCAGCACTGGTTGGCCGGCTTGATGTTGCTGCTGATGTTCCCGGTCATCATCTTGTTCATGATCATCTTGGGGTACGCGGCACGCGATCAGTCCGAGCAGCAATACGCCGGCTTCCAGCTGATGAGCAACCACTTCATCGACTCGTTGCGCGGCTTGAAAACCCTGCAGTTAATGGGCGTGTCCAAGCAATACGCCGATAACGTCTATGCCGTCTCGGAGAACTACCGCAAGCAAACCATGAGCGTCTTGCGCATCGCGATGTTGTCGAGTTTTGCCATGGACTTCTTTGCGACGTTGTCGATTGCCGTCGTCGCCGTGTTCTTGGGCATCGACTTGCTCAACGGCAAGGTGCCGCTGTACCCGGCGATGGTCAGTTTGATCTTGGCGCCGGAATACTTCATGCCCATTCGTGAATTCGGCAGCGACTACCACGCTACCTTGAACGGGAAAAATGCGTTAAGCGCGATTTTGGCCGTGTTGGCCAAGCCGGTGGCGCAGCCGAGTCAAACCGGGTTGACGGTGGGGCCGTGGACGGCGGAGAGTACGCTGAGCGTTAACCAGTTGGACTTTCGCTACGGCGACCGCCAAGCCATCAGTGACGTGAGCTTGACGCTGCATGGTCCGCAGAAAGTGGCGATCATTGGCGCCAGCGGGTCCGGTAAGTCGACGTTGTTAAACCTGCTGGGGGGCTTTCTGCAGCCTGAGGCCGGCACGCCGTTTACGCTTAATGGGACGGCGTTGCCGCACCTGGCGGAGCCGGCGTGGCAGGCGCACCTAAGTTACATTCCGCAGACGCCGTACATCTTTGCGGCCAGCATTGATGCCAACGTGCGTTTCTATCAGCCGACAGCATCGGCGGCAGCCGTTACGCGCGCCGTGGCCGCGGCGGGCTTAGCCGATTGGGTGGCGGAGCTGCCGGACGGCTTGGCCACGCGCATTGGTGAAGGCGGGCGCGGCATCAGTGGCGGCCAGGCCCAGCGGATTGCGCTGGCCCGGACGCTATTGGATGAAAAGCGCGACGTTTGGTTATTCGACGAGCCGACTGCCCACCTGGACATCGAAACCGAGGCGGCGTTGAAGGAAACGCTGGTACCGCTGTTTGCCAACCGGCTGGTGTTGTTTGCCACCCACCGGCTGCATTGGCTCAACGAAATGGACTGGGTGATCGTCGTGCAAGCCGGGCGCATCGTGGCGCAAGGCACGCCAACCGACCTGGCGGCCAATTCGGCGGCCTACCAGGAACTGGTTCACAAAATGCGAGGTGAATTCGATGAAGTGGCGGAATGAACAATGGTTACGTCCCGACCTCAAGCGCTATAAGGGCCTGCTGTTTTGGTCACTGGTGTTGGGGATGTTGACGTTCATCTGCGCCGGCGCGTTGATGTTCACCTCAGGGTATCTGATCGACTTTTCGGCCACGCAGCCGCTGTTTGCCGCGATTTATGTGCCGGTGGTGCTGACGCGGGCCTTCGGGATCGGCCGGCCGGTGTTCCAATACCTGGAACGCCTGACCAGCCACAACTGGGTGCTGCGCATCACGAGTCACATGCGGCGCAAGCTGTACCGGGTGCTTGAAAGCGACGCCGCGTTTGTCTCGGAACATCACCAAACCGGCGACGTGCTGGGCATGTTGGCCGACGATATTGGCCACATTCAAAACCTGTACCTGCGCACCATTTTTCCTACGGTGGTGGCCGGGGGCTTGACCCTCATTGCCACGTTACTGTTGGGGTGGTTCGACTGGGGCTTTGCCTTGTGGCTATGCGTGTTGTTGCTGGCGCAAATCGTGTTGGTGCCGGCCTGGAGCCTGGTGGTCGACAAGCGGCGCAAGTTGCAGCAAAAGCAACTTAACCAAACCGCCTATGTCGACCTCACCGACAGCGTCTTGGGGTTAAGCGACTGGGTGATCACCCACCGCGAAGCCGACTTTGTGGCGCAGGCCACTGCCGCGCCGCACGCGCTAAGCCAGTCGCTGCACGCCTCTGCCCGGTTTGAATGGGTGCGAAACTTCGTCGCCCAGCTCCTGTTCGGCTTGATTCCCGTCAGCCTGATGGTGTGGGTGGGGCAGTACTGGACGCAAACGGCCGGCATGGCCAATTGGGTTGGCGCCTTCGTCCTGGTGATTTTCCCGTTAGACATGGCGTTTTCCGGGGTGGCGCAAGGCATCGGCGAGTGGCCGACGTACAAAGGCGCCGTCATGCGCTTGAATCAGCTGCAACCAACGACGCGGACGCTGCCCAAGCAGCTGCCGACGCCGCAGGAGTTTCAGACGTTGACGCTGGATCACGTGAGCTTTGCCTATTCGGCGAGCGCGCCGGAATTGATTCACGACACCAGCCTGACGCTACACCGCGGCGACAAGGTGGCGCTGTTGGGGCCCAGCGGCATGGGCAAAACCACGTTGCTGCAGCTGGTGCTGGGTGACTTGACGCCAACCACCGGTCAGGTCCTGGTGGATGACACGCCGGTGCTGGCGTATCAGGAGCAGCGCAACAATCTCTTCGCCGTGCTGGACCAAAGCCCATTTCTATTCAACACGTCGGTGAAAAACAATGTGCGGCTGGGGAACGAAGCGGCCAGCGACGCCGCGGTGGCCAAGGCCATTGACGCCGTGCAGCTGACCGATTTAATTGCCCAGCTGCCGCAAGGGCTCGACACGCCGGTGGCCGAAGCTGGCTTCGATTTTTCCGGCGGCGAGCGCCAACGCCTGGCGCTGGCCCGGGTGCTGTTGCAAGATGCGCCCATCGTGCTGCTCGATGAACCAACCGTTGGCCTCGATCCCATTACCGAAGCCGCGCTAATCAATACGATGTTCACCGTGCTGGCGGATAAAACCGTGCTGTGGGTCACGCATCACCTGCAAGGCGTGCACCGCACCGACCGCGTCTTGTTCCTCGAAGCCGGCCGGTTGACGATGGATGGCGCGCCGCAGGAATTGGCTAAAACCGACGCCCGCTATCGGCGGCTCTATGCGCTGGATGCCGGGATGAAGGGTTAGATACAACCAAAAAAATCCCGCTCGAGTGAGCGGGATTTTGCGTCAATTATTGGTGGCGATTCAAAAGCGCGTGCGTCAGGTGCACCAAGTCGGCGCGCTCCGGGCTGGCCGGAAACGCCTGCAACGCCGCTTCGGCCTTTTGGGTGTAGCGCGTGGCCAGCTGTAAGGCCTGCGGGACGCCTAGTGCGCGAATCTCGCGGGCGGCCGTGGCTTTGGCCGCGGGGTCATGTTGCGCCGCGGCGAAGGTGGTGGCCAATGCCGGCTTGGCCTGCAACGCATACAGCACCGGCAGGGTGTAGATGCCATTTTCGAGGTCCTCGAGGCGCGGCTTGGCCAGGCGGTGATCGCCGGTGAAGTCCAACAAGTCGTCTTGGAGCTGAAAGGCCATGCCCAACAGGCGACCATAGCGGTAGCTGGCGACCAGCTCGGCTTCGGTGCCATCAGCCAGCCGCATGCCTTGATATGTGGCCAAGGCGAAGAGCGCCGCGGTTTTGCCGGCGATTTGCCGCAGGTATTGGTGAATCGTTAACGCCGCGCCGCGCGGGGCTGAGTTTTGGTCGAGCTCGCCGAGAAAAATCCGGCGCATGGCGCGGGCGTTGACGCCGACGTCGGCGACATCCGGCGCGGCATCGGCCAAGAGGTCGAAGTACACCGAAAAGAGAAAGTCGCCGGCATAGATGGCGCTGCGGTTGCCGGCACTCGGGTGCACCGTCGCTTGGCCCCGCCGCGTGGCCGCGCCGTCGAGCACGTCGTCGTGCACCAAGGTCGCCAAATGCAGCGCCTCGATGGCCGCCGCGGCGTGGATCAACTGGCGATTGTCAACGTGATGCAAACGCGCTAGCATGAACATAAGGCCGCTGCGCAGCATCTTACCACCGGCGGTGACTTGCGCCTGCACCAAGGCGTTGATTTGCGGATCACGCAACTGGGTGCGCGCCTGCAACAAGGCCTGGGTGGCCTCGAGCTGGCGGTGCACGTCTGGATAGCGTTGCCATAACGGATGAATCATGCCGATGCCCTCACTTTCCCACTCAACCAACCTTACTTGAATGAAAAACGCGTGTCAACGCGCAGGAGATGAACTTTCGTGAAGCCCTCAGTGTTTTTTGAACTCGTCGAAATCAAAGCCAAAACCGCATCCGTGTTTCCTTTTCTCATGGGGACCTTGTATGCGTGGTATCATTGGCATCAGCTGCACTGGCTGGAGCTGGTGGTGTTTTTTGTGGCGATGCTGCTGTTCAACATGGCCGTCGACGCCAACGATAACTACCAAGACTACCGGCGCGCCACGCGCACCACGGCGCTGCAGTTTCGCGAGCAAACCAACATCATCGGGCGCGAGCACCTGAACCCCAGCCTGATTGGGTGGCTCATCGTGGGGATGATGACGGTCAGTGGCGCCTTGGGGCTGTGGATGGTCAGTCGCACCGGCTGGCCGTTGCTGGTGATGGGGCTGTTCAGCTTTGCTGTCGGGTATTGTTACGCCGGTGGGCCGCGGCCGATTTCCACGACGCCGGTGGGAGAGTTCTTCTCGGGCTTCACGATGGGCTTTGTGATTTGGCTGATTGCCGTTTACGTCAACGTCTTTGACGTCGCCGCCTTCGACTGGGCGCTAGTGGGCCGCGTGTTTGTCGCCAGCGGCCTGGCTCAAGGCGCCATCGCGGCGTTACTCTTGGCCAACAACATCGCCGATGAGGCAGAAGACAAGCAACTCAAGCGGCGCACAATTGTTTACTACCTGGGCCGCCAGCGGTCGTTGCGCTTCTTCGCCGCGCTGTACACCGTTGGCTTCCTCGCGTTGATTGTGGCGGCGGTGGTGGGCTGGTTGCCGCGCCTGAGCCTGTTGACGCTGGTGACGGTGCCGCTGGTGTGGCGCAACGTGCGCGGCTTTGCGGCTAAGCCGGTGAAGCGGCTGACGTTTAAACTCGCCATTCAGAATCTGTTCGTCACGACCTTGGCGCAAGTGGTATTCATGGCGCTCGGCGTCGCACTTCATGTTTGATCCCGTGGTGGGAGAAGGGAAAAACGATGACACGACATTCGCGTAACATCACGATTCGGCGGTTTGCCAAGCAGGATTTGGGCCGCTTTGCCGCTTGGGTGCGGCCGCAAATCGTCGCCGCCGACTTGAACCTGGCGGTGATCACCGACACCCACGACCGTACGCAATGGTCCCGGACCTTTTACGGGCCAAACGGGTTGTGGCACACTCAAGAGCAGCACTGGCTGGCCGGCGAGTTGCCCATCGATTGGCGCGTCCACCTCGGCGATTTAGTCGACGGCTCGGAGCCCAATTTCTTGACGATGTGGCGGCTGCGCAACCTGGTCAACGACTATGTGGCGGACAGCGTGCCGTTTGTCATCGCCAAGGGGAACCACGACGACAACGACAAGTTTGCCGAGCGCAACGCGCGCTTTTCCGGCAGTTTTCACCCTTGGGTGTTTAACGACCTCGTGTATCAGCCCGTGGCGGCGCAGCCGGCCGGGCCGCACATCACGCGCCACGGCTTGCAGTGGTTCGACACGCCAACTGTGCGGGTCATCACGCTCAACACTAGCGACGTGCCGGTGCGCTGGCAGCATGGCCGCAAGAATTACGACGTGAAAAAAACGCTGGCCGTCACCGCCGGTCAGCTGCAAGAACTGGCCGATATTTTGGCGACGGCGGCGACGCGCGAGGTCTTGATCATGGCGCACGCCCCGGCGATGGTGCATCAAAATCGCAGCGGGTTGCGCTTTAATGGCCAGCAGCTCCACGAGTTGCTGCGGGCGTTTAATGCCCACACCGCCGGGACGTTGACTGCGGCAGGCGGTACGGATTTTGGTGGCTTGGTGCAGTTTGATTTTACTGCGGCGCAAGGCGGCATTATCGCGTATTTGGCCGGCCACTGGCACGAAGAGGTCAACTACCGCGTCAACGGCATCTTGTACGCCATGCTGAATTGCTCGGCGCTCATGGGCCGGTACCACGCGCTGACCAGTAATTACAACCGGCGGCAGGACCGCCTGTTGAACACGCCGAGCGAATACGCGGGTTACATCGTTAGCATTGACGCGCAGCGGCGGCGGTTGCACCTGTTTGGTTACGGCGCCGCCAGTCGGCATCGGCAGTTCGAATATTAAGAAATGTTTAAGGCTGGCGCGGGGAGTCGATTGAGGCGAGAAATCGCCTTTTTTTGTATGCGTAGCACCGCAATAGAATAACAAATGCGGTTTAAATTTTGTTATTTAGTAAGCGCTTGCAAAACTGGGGAGGCCATGCTATACTTTAATCAAAGTTAAGGAAGCGCTACTCGGTGAGAACAAAGCAACACGCACCACGATTCAAGATCAACCCGCTCGAAAGTGCATGTGAGTTCAACACATTTGGTACCCGCAGAAACGACTAGAGACCGGTGACAGCAGTATCAATACTGTGCCACCACAGCATCACAGAGTAAGCAACCTAGATGAACAACTGGAGGTATGAGTCTAATAACAAGACTTCAGC
Source organism: Lacticaseibacillus nasuensis JCM 17158 (assembly GCF_001434705.1). Lineage (GTDB taxonomy): Bacteria > Bacillota > Bacilli > Lactobacillales > Lactobacillaceae > Lacticaseibacillus > Lacticaseibacillus nasuensis. Next base: position 116,162 of record NZ_AZDJ01000030.1, on the reverse strand, counting down.
ATCCAAACGGGACAATGAGTTTCGAATAGATGTTTATCGGGTGAGATTACCACCACACAACGCCAAGTTATCTGGCAACATCAATGTAACCAACACTCGTTGAACCCGTACAAGTGAATAAAGTAGTAGAGGTGTCGCAGTATTACCAACAAACAATTAGTAGTAAACGCAACACCGAGTGCTACCTTAACTTAGGGATTCGCCGCGGAACATAACCGGCGGGTCCTGTTTTTTTGCGGCCGCAGTGGCTGTGGTATAATGGCTCCAGTGCTTTGCCCGGCTTGCGGGCAATGGTAGAGGAGAGTTAATTGATGACAGCAATACCTGACTTTAAACCAATCGTTTTGGGGAGCGATATCAACGCGTACGGCATGGCCCGCTCGTTTCATGAGCTGACTGGTGGCGTCGTTGATCTATACGCCCGGGCTCCGCTGGCACCGACCCGGTTTTCGAAAATTGTCAACGTACATTTGATTCCTGATTTTGATTCCGACCCGGCATTTATCAACGGCATGAACCAGGTGGCCGAGGCCAACCGCGATTATCCCGGCAAGTTGTTGATCATCGCCTGCGGGGACACCTACGCCGAGCTGGTGTCCAAGCACAAGCCGGAGTTATCCGCGCATTTCATCTGTCCCTATGTCGATTACGACTTGTTGCGGCGCTTGAACAACAAGGAAAGCTTCTATCAGGTCTGCGACGAGTATGACTTGCCGTACCCGGCGACCAAGATTGTCACCAAGGCGATGTATGAAAGTGGCGTGGCGATTTCTGCGCCGTTTGAATTTCCAATTGCCTTGAAGCCGACGAACTCCGTCGAGTGGCTGAACATTCACTTCGAAGGTCGCAAGAAGGCCTTCACGATTCACTCGCAGGTGGAACTCAACGACGTCATCGGCAAGATTTACGATAATGGCTACACCAGCGACATTATCTTGCAGGACTTCATTCCCGGCGACGACAGCAACATGCGCGTGCTCAACGCCTATGTTGACCAGCATCACCACGTCAAGATGATGTGCCTGGGTCACCCCTTACTGGAAGACCCGACGCCGGCGGCCATCGGCAACTATGTGGCGATTTTGCCAGAGTATAACGCCGGGTTGTACCAACGCATGCAAAAGTTCCTGGAGGACATCAAGTTCACCGGGTTTGCCAACTTCGACATGAAATACGACCGGCGCGACGATACCTTCAAGCTGTTTGAAATCAACATTCGCCAGGGCCGCAGCAGCTTCTTCGTCACCTTGAACGGCTACAACCTGGCGCAGTGGCCGATGCGCGACTACATCGTCGGCGACTTGGCCGACGCTGAGCCGGTGTATGGCAACAAAGACGACAGCCAGCACAAGTTGTGGCTCGGCGTCCCGAAGCGTGTGTTCAAGCAATACGCCCGCGAAAACGCCGAGAAGCAAACGGCTTTGGAGCTGATTCGCCAGCACCGTACCGGCACCACCGTGTTTTACGACCAGGACATGAACCTCAAGCGCTGGGCGCTGATGCAATACGCGTTCTTCGGCTACATTGGGCGCTACAAGCAGTACTTCGCAGAGAACAAAGGCGACACCGAAAACTAGGAGGCAGCCATCATGGTGACAGAAAACGACTTTGAAGTTGAATCCATGCATTACAACCGCCTGTTGTTGGCGGTCGATGACGATGACGACGAATCATCCCAAAAAGCGTTTAACTACGCGACGACCTTGGCCAAGGTGTACGGCATCCCGCTGGGCATCGTGTCCGTGTTGGAAACCGGGGACCTCAACATCTATCAATCCTTATCGCCGGATCTATTGAGCACGCGTCGCGCCCAGATGTCCGAGCACCTCAACACCTATGTCGACAAGGCGGAGGCGTTTGGCGCCACCGACGTCCAGCCGTTGATCGGCGAAGGTAAGCCGGCGCGGGTGATTCTCGAAGATATCGCGCCAGAGTTTCGGCCGGATCTCATCATCATTGGCTCCCACACGAAACACGGGCGCAATCGGCTGGGCCACGTCGCCGCGGAAATTGTCCGCGAGGCGGAGTGCTCGGTGATTGTCGTCAGGTAGGCAGCAAAGGGCGGGAACGCCCTTTTTCTTTTGGAGGCAGACATGGATTATGGTCAGTGCGAAATCGGTTCGGTCGTGGCGCGCGTCAGTCGCTTCACGGTGACCGTGTTGCGGCAAGACGGCACCGCGGTCGCCGCTCACCTCAGCAACACCGGGCGGAACAAGGAGTTGTTGGTGGCGGGCAACCCCATTAGTATTCGTCGGGCGGCCAACCCCGAGCGGAAGACGCCTTTCGATGTGCTAGCGGTGCAACGCGACGGCCGCTGGATCAATATCGATAGTCTGGCGCCGAACCGCGTCGTGCGGGCGGCGCTTCAAGACGGCAGCCTGCAGTTGCCGGGCTGCCGCGAACCGTATGTCGTGCATCCGGAAACGACCTATGGCGATTCGCGGCTGGATTTTGCCGGCAGCGACGCCGGGGGCACCAAGTGGTTTGCCGAAACCAAAGGCGTGACCTTGGCCAACGGGACGCTGGCGGCGTTTCCTGACGCGCCGACCACCCGCGGGCTCAAGCATGTGCACACGCTGACGCTCGCGCAGCAGGCGGGCTATCAGGCCTATCTGTTATTTATCGTGCAACTGCCAGGCATCACCCGCATGACCATTTATCATGAGCGCTTTCCGGAATTGGCTCCGGCGATCACCCAGGCCAAAGCGGCCGGGGTGCGGGTGTTGGCGCTAGGCTGTGCCACCGGTCCCGACTTTATCGACTTAGCGGCGCCATTGGGGTTTGATGAGACCCTGCCGTTCACCGAGGTAGACGTGGTATAATCGACAAAACAGGTATGGAGGTAAGACATGGCGAAGCAAAAGGGCACCAAGTCACCGCATCGCGGGCGCGTCTGGGCCTGGCGGATTTTTCTCACGCTGGGGTTATTAATTGGCCTAGCGCTGGTGTTCAACGAGCCCATCAAGCTGTGGGTTGTCGATTTATTAGGTAATCGCGCCAGCCAACACCTCGATGCGGACACCATTAAGCAAAACGAAAAGGTCAAGGGTAGCTTCGACTTCGATGCCGTCAACGCCTTGGACCTGACCACCGTGGGCAAGGCCGCCGGGGCTAACCTGAAGCCCATCGGCATGATTGCCGTGCCCAGCGTCAAGATGAAGCTGCCGATTTTCAAGGGCTTGGCCAACAGCAATCTGTCTGCCGGCGCCGGGACGATGAAGCCGGATCAGAAAATGGGTGAAGGCAACTACGCGCTGGCCGGGCACTACATGACCAACAAGGGGATTCTCTTTTCCCCGCTGAAAGGCGTCACGCGCGGCGATAACGTCTACATCACCGACTTGACCAAGGTGTACACATACAAGGTCACCAGTAAGGCCGTGATTTACGAAAGTCACGTCGAGGTCATCGACGACGTGCCAGGCAAAAAGCTGATTACGCTGATCACCTGCGCGTCGGCTACCGAGGGCGAAACCAATCGCATCTTCATCCGCGGTGCGCTGACTAGCGCCAAGCCGATTACGGCGCAAACGGAGAAGCTGTTCAAGTAACCGGATTGGGCAACAGGCAAACGAAACAGGGCGCGATTTAAAATCGCGCCCTTTTCTTGGGCAACGGGCCGCAACCGTTGTCATGTGTTAAAATAACTCCGAAGTCCGCGGAGGAGGAAACCATGTCTCGTTACGAAAAATTTGTCGCCAATGTGCCCATTCGCCGCTGGTGCGTGTTGGCCAGCGTGGTGCTGGTGTTATGGCTGGCGCGCAGCATCATGAGCTCAATTCTGTTGACCTTCATCTTTGCGTTTTTGGTGACGCGGGTCATCAAACTGGTGCGTCGGCATTTTCACGTCCCGGCTGTCGCGGTGGTTGCGCCGCTGTATTTGTTAGTGTTGTTGGGCATGTTCTACGTGGTCGTCCATTACGTGCCGGCCATCGTCAAGGGCACCACCAACCTGTTCAACTCGGTATTGCGGTTCTATAACAGCCAGGAATTCGCGCACAACCAAATCATGCAGTGGGCGCTCACCCAGTTCAACCAGATGAACCTCAAGGAGCAGATTCAAAGCGGCGTGTCGACCATCCTCGCCTATGCGGGGAGCATCGGGGCCATGGGCGTCACGCTGGTCATTTCGCTGATTCTCAGCTTCTTCTTCTCGCTGGAAATCGATTCGCTGAAAACCTTCGGCCAAAGCTTCCTTGATTCGCCGTTTGGCTGGTACTTCGCCGACCTCAAATACTTCGCCGATAAATTCATCAATACTTTTGGGGTGGTCATCGAGGCGCAGATCTTCATCGCCTTAGTCAACACGGCCATCACGACCATTACCTTGATCATCTTGAAGATGCCGAACCTGCCGTCACTGGCGGTTATGGTGTTCATCCTGTCGCTCATTCCGGTGGCTGGCGCCATCATTTCCGTGGTGCCGTTGACCCTGATCGGGTATACCGTCGGCGGCTGGCAAAACGTGGCGGTGTTGATCATCATGATTATCGTCATTCATATTCTTGAGGCGTATGTCCTGAACCCCAAGTTTATGAGCAGCCGCACCCAGCTGCCCGTGTTCTTCACCTTTGTGGTGTTGATGCTGAGCGAGGAGCTGTTTGGGATTTGGGGGCTGATCGTCGGGATCCCGATTTTTACGTTCCTGTTGGATGTGCTGGGTGTGAAAAAGATTGCCAAGCCGAAGGACTAATGCACGACGGCACCGCTTCCGGTGCCGTTTTTGTTTGGCCAGCATTCGCGGGCTATCCCCGCGGGTGCCGAATCCGGTCGATGAGGTGCAGAATTAGCGCCAAGGCGCCGCCGAATAGCACGAGATCCATGATGCCGTGCACGATCGACCAAGCACCAGAGCCGTTGACGGTGGCGCGCAGGGCCGGGGAGTTGGCGTAAATCAGAAAATAGGCGATGCTGGCAAGCCACAGCACCGTGATGGTGGGCCAAATTTTTTTCATGGGGGTCCTCTTTTCCGCTTTGCGTCCATTATAACGAAGTGGCTGAAAGCAGTCGCGTTTTTTCTGAAAGTATAGTAGACTGAGGAGTTGTAAAAACTGTCACTAGCTGGCAAATTATAAAAGTGAGGTAATTCTCGAATGGCAAAATTAGTGCTGATCCGTCACGGTCAAAGTGAATGGAACTTGTCCAACCAGTTCACTGGTTGGGTGGATGTCGACCTGAGCGAAAAAGGGGTTGAAGAGGCCAAGGCGGCTGGGCGCAAGCTCAAAGAAGCCGGTTTGGAATTCGACCAGGCATACACTTCCGTTTTGACCCGCGCGATCAAGACGCTGCACTACGCGCTTGAAGAATCCGGCCAGCTCTGGATTCCTGAAACGAAGACTTGGCGCCTGAACGAACGCCACTATGGCGCATTGCAGGGCCAAAACAAGGCTGAAGCAGCGAAGAAGTGGGGCGACGAACAGGTGCACATCTGGCGTCGGTCTTACGACACGTTGCCACCCCTTTTGGACGCTAACGACGAAGGCTCTGCGGCCCAAGATCGGCGTTACGCCAACCTGGACCCACGCATCGTGCCAGGTGGTGAAAACCTCAAGGTCACCTTGGAACGGGTTATCCCATTCTGGGAAGACCACATTGCCCCAGACCTGCTGGCCGGCAAGAACGTCATCATCGCGGCGCATGGTAACTCTCTGCGCGCCTTGACGAAGTACATCGAGAACATTTCCGACGAAGACATCATCAACTTGGAAATGGCGACCGGCGAACCTGTCGTTTACACGTTTGACGACAAGCTGGCAGTCACGGACAAGACTAAGCTGGGCAAGTAATTGCCTGCAGACACCAACCGCTGACCGGTTGGTGTTTTTTTGTGCCGGTTTTTGGCCGGGGTAGCGTATACTAACATCACAGGGGGAGTGATGACATGACTGATAACGACGTGGCCTTGATTGGGGATGTCTTGACGCGCATTTGTGGGCAACTCAAGATTCATTCGAGTTCGCTGGCGTTTTTGAACCACCAATTCACTGCGGCAGAAATCGATCAGATTAATCAGTTCATGATGCGGCAAATGCTGGCGGATACCGCGGTGTCCCCGGCCACCTTGGCGCGCCTGTTGCAGGCCGTGCACCCGCAGCTGCCCGACGCGGATTCGGAGAATATGGCGGCGGAGCTCATTCAGTCGTGGCTGGATGAAGGCACATTTAAGGGCATCCTCGCTTAAGCGAACCACCGGAGACGGTGGCTTTTTTTCTGCGCGATTTTGCCGCAACCGCTTACTTTAACTGCTTGTTTGCGTTATACTCACATTAGAATGAATATCAAACCGTCATTATTCTAATCTGGAGGATAAGCCAATGAAAGTGGTTATTTTTTCCACCTGCGTGGTCGACCTCGTCTTTCCAAACGTTGGCAAGGCGATGGTAGAGGTGTTGGAGCGCTTCGGCTGCGACACCGAATTGCCCAGCCGGCAGATTTGTTGTAGCCAAATTACCAATAATTCCGGCTACGTGCGCGAAAGCCAGAAGGTCATGCGCAACGAAGTCGATTCGCTGCTCAGCATCGACGCCGATTATATCGTCGGGCCGGCCGGCTCCTGCGTCAACATGTTGAAGGAATACGTGGTGCGCCTGAGAGACGACCCGGTGTACCTGGAAAAGGCCAAGGTGCTGGCGGCCAAGACCTACGAGTTCTCCCAGTTTCTCTATTATGTGCTGGGCGTCTCCAATGCCGGCGCTGAGCTCGACGCGACGGCGACGTATCACCGCTCCTGCCACATGACGCGCCTGTTGGGTGAGCGCCACAGCCCGTATGCCTTGTTGGCGCGGGTGAAGGGCCTGAAGCTTTTGCCGTTGCCGAATCTGGAGAATTGTTGCGGCTTCGGCGGCATGTTTTCGATGAAGGAGCCCGAGATTTCTAAGCAAATGGTCGACGAAAAAGTCGATTCCGTCTTGGCCACCAACGCGCAGGTCCTGATTTCCTGCGATCCGGCGTGCCTGATGAACATCGGCGGGCGCTTCAACCGGCGCGGCGAAAAGATCACCATCATGCATCTGGCCGAGGTGTTGAACCACAACGTTGACATGAGCCGTGTGACCTACGTCAAAGACGACCCGCTGACGCTTGCCGAGTGGCCGCATGACGCGGGGATGACCGCAGAATTGATCAAGGAGGCGTAACATGGCAATCGCATATTCCGATAAACCGTTCAAGGTGCGCCTCGCCGAATCCGAACAGGACACCTTCATGCAAAAAGCGGTGGCCAAGGCCCAAGACGCGCAGTGGACGAAACGGACCGCCTCGCGCAACGAGCTTGGCCACTGGGAGCAGTGGCGTGAGCTCGGCCAGCAGATTCGCCAACACGTGGTGCGCTACTTGCCCGATTACCTCGAAGAATTCGCCGACAACGCGGAAAAGCGCGGCGCGCATGTCTATTTTGCCCGCACCGACAAAGAAGCCGCGGCCTACATTCGCGAGTTGGCCGAGCGCAAGCACGTGCAGCATGTCGTCAAAAGCAAGTCGATGGTCACCACCGAAATCGACCTCGACCAGGAATTGCTGAAGATTCCGGGGCTGTCGCTGCTGGAAACCGACCTCGCCGAGTTCATCCTGCAAGAAGACGACTGGGACGAGCCGACGCACATCGTGTTCCCGACCTTGCACAAGAACCGCGACCAGATTCACGAGATTTTCGCCAAGATTGGCTACAAAGGCGATAATGATCCGCAACACATGGCCCGGTTTGCCCGGGAATATCTGCGCGCGTCGTTCCTCAAGGCCGACATGGGCATCACCGGCTGCAACTTCGCCGTCGCCGACACTGGCATGGTGAACCTCGTGACCAACGAAGGCAACGGCGATTTGACGATGGCCATTCCGCCGACGCAGGTGGTGGTCATGGGGATGGAACGCCTCGTGCCTAGCCTGAAAGAGGCCGAGGTGCTCGACAACATGCTGGCGCGCTCGGCGGTGGGCCAAAAACTCACCAGTTATTGCTCGTTTAGTAGCGTGGCCGCGACGGGGGAAAGCGACGGGCCGACGGAGTATCACATCGTCATCGTCGACAACGGGCGCATGAACGCGCTCGGCGGGCCATTCGAGGAAGTCCTGCAGTGCATTCGCTGCGGTGCCTGCCTCAATGTCTGCCCGGTGTATCGCCACATCGGCGGCCATGGCTACGGTTCGATTTATCCAGGGCCAATCGGGGCGGTGCTGTCGCCGGTGCTGCGGGGCTACAAGCAATTCGGCGACTTGCCGTTTGCTTCTAGCCTGTGTGGTGCCTGCACGGAAACCTGTCCGGTGAAAATCCCGCTTCATTCGCTGTTGATCAAACACCGCGAAGTGATGATGAATGAGCTGCACATGGACACCGGGCTGAACAAGGTGACCTACAAGGCGCTCGGGCTGGCGACGGGGACGCCGGCGATTTTCCACATGGGCATCAGCGTCGACCACAGCATGACCGCGCTGTTGAGCCACCATCAGGAGCCAACCGCGCAGAATTACTTCATGGGCGACGGCATCATGTCCAAGCTGCCGTTTATTCTCGGTGGCTGGACGGTGATTCGCGACATGCCGCGGCCGCCGCGGGCCAAGGATAACTTCCGCAGCTGGTTCAAGCAGCACAAGCAATTGCAGGAGGCGGGCCGATGAATGACAATCGAGAGGCGTTTTTAAACGCCATTGCCGAAAAATCTGGGCGGCCGCGGCACCAGTTGCAGGACCACCCGTTTCAGCCGTTAAATGATTTGCCGGAAACCACGCTGGCGGGGAAGTCGCCGGCGGAGCTCTTGGCGTTGGCCAAGCAAAACAGCGAAGCCGTGCACGTGACGTTTCTCACCAGTGCGCAGGCGGACTTACCGGCGGCGCTGTCTGCCTACTTAGCCAATCAACAGCCCAAGACCTTATTGTTACCCACCGATGAGCGGCTGGCGCAATACGGCTTAAGCGACTGGGTGAAACAGGTGACGCCTACGCCGCAATACTGGGTGCCAGGGGCGAGCCGCGAGGATAATCTCAACGCCGCGGCAACGGCGGATGTGGCGATCGGCTGCGCCGATATGTTGCTGGCGGAATCCGGGACGATCACCGTTGCCACCACGCCGGGGCAGGGCCGGGCGTTTCACTTCCTGCCGACGCATTACCTGGCGCTGGTGCCGGCCAGTCGCATCGTGCCGCGGTCGCGCCAGGCGATGGATTATTACGACGCCGAGCTCAAGGCCGGCCGGTTGACCACGTCGAACATCAACTTCATCACCGGGCCGTCGAATTCCGGTGATATCGAAATGGTGCTGGTCGTCGGCGTGCACGGGCCGTTAGACATGACATATCTGGTGGTCACCGACGCGTAAGCGCGGTGCCCTACCGACAAACGGGATTGGCCTGCGGCCAGTCCCGTTTGTTTGTCCGCCTTTTTCCGCCGGCTGTTTCGTGTATACTAGGATGCAGAAACGGAGGACATCATGACGACTTTTTACTTTGTGCGACACGGGCAAACACTGGTGAATGTGAATAATGGCTTTAATGGTGGCATCATCGATAAGCCCTTGACGGCGCTGGGGGTCAGCGGCGCCAAGGCGGTGGGTCACGCGTTAAGCCAGGTGCGCTTTACGCAGGTCTTAACCAGCAACATGCCGCGGACGTTGACCACGACGGCGCTCATCATGCAGGAGAATCACTATGCAACGCAGACGCCGGTGCAACCGGTCAACGCCCTGCGGGAAATGGTGCTCGGCAGCTGGGAAGGCAAAACCGCCGAGGAAAACAACGATCCGGCCGGGTTAGACCTGTTCTTCAATGATTTTCCGCGATTTGATGCCGAGGTCGCGCCGCGCATCGGGGCCGAACCTTTCCAACACGTCGCCGAGCGGACGCTACCGGTAATCCAAACGGCGGTGGCGGCGCATCCCACCGGGACGATTCTCGTGGTCGCCCACGGCTTGGTGTTCCGCATGTTGCTCAACGCCTTGCAAGGCCGCACTTGGCCCGAGGCGAAGGTCGGGGACATCATGCGCAACGCGACGATTACCACCTTCACCACGCGCGACGGTCAGCATTTTGCCAAGGGAGCCTGGGATGTCGACCCAGCGGACTTCACCGTGCCCGCTGCGAAATAATTTGAAATTAAGCTTGACATGAGAAAACACTAACGGTATTCTCATCACATACCAGTTCAACTGGTCAGTGCAAACAAAAGGAGTGTTGACGATGTTACGATTCCGCCAAACCCATTTGAATAACGCCTATTACTACGGCTATTACGGATAGCTGGTTTGCTTGGATGCAAACCAGCGCAGGTTTGCATCCATGATAGGCGTAGCACTTTAAGCTGACATTAACCGCCACATGGATGAACGTAGATTCCTCCATGTGGCGTTTTTCTTTTCCGGAAAAGAAATTGCCGGCCACTGGAGCAATCTAGTGGCCGGCTTTTGTTTTGGGGCAACCGCGGACGGCCAACCGCGCAAGCCGAAACCAACGACAACCAATCATCGCGCAATCGCGCAACCACCAGGAGGGTATTACCATGAAAATGAAAAAATTGAGCACTTTGTTAATCGCTACTGCCGCCGTTTTAAGCCTCGCCGCCTGCGGTAAGAAAACCGCCGCCAAGTCCGACACCGTTAAGGTCGGCATCCTGCAACTCATCGACCAAAGCGCCTTGAAAGACGCCAAGAACGGCTTCATGAGCGAACTTAAGGCAGAAGGGTACACCGGCAAGAAAATTAAGATTGATTTTCTCAATGCCAACGGCGACCAAAGTAACCTCAAGTCGATGAGCGACCGCCTCAAGTCGGACAAAAACGACTTGAACCTGGCCATCGCCACCCCGGCCGCCCAGGCGCTGCAAAACGCGGACAAGGACACGCCGATGGTCTTCACCGCCATCACCGACCCGAAGTCGGCCGGCCTCACCAGCAACGTCACCAAGCCGGATAAAAATGCCACCGGGGTCACCGACATGGTCGACGTCAAAGGCCAAATCGACTTCACCCACAAGCTGTTCCCCAAGGCCAAGACGATTGGGCTCTTGTACAACGCTGCCGAAGCCAACTCTGTGTTCCAAATCAAGATTGCGAAGGCCGAAATCAAGAAGCTGGGCCTGAAGGTGGTTGAAAAGACTGCCGCCACCACCAACGACGTGCAACAAGCAACCGAAGCCTTAGCCGCCAAGAGTGACGCCATTTACATCCCAACCGATAACACCGCGGCCGCGGCGATGGCCACAGTCGGCAAGGTCTCCGAGAAAACCAAGACGCCGGTTGTGAACGCCGACGCCACGATGATCAAACTCGCCGGTGTCGCCACCGTCGGCATCAACTACCACGACCTCGGCAAGCAAACCGCCAAGATGGCCGTCAAGATTCTCAAGGGCAAGAAGGTCAGCAGCATGGCTATCGAGAAGCCAGCCAAGACTCGCCTGGTCACCGACGCTTCCCGGATGAAATTATTTGGCCTGACCCAAGCCCAAGTGGAAGCCGCAGCAAAGGCGGTGCAATAGGCTTTTAGTGCTCCCAGAAGTGAAGAATCGCCGGTCGTGCGACCAAGTTTTCTCAAACTGTGCTTGACATGAGAAATAGGTGAGTGTAATCTCAGAGACAATCAGAACCGCTTAGTTTGTCGAAGGAGTGTTGAACATGAATCGAACTCAGCCAACACAACTAAATCGCACCTTTTTCGCCGGCTTTTTCTTCGGATAGCGGTTCGCATCATGGATGTGGACCGCGGGTCTACATCCATGATGGCCGGCACCACTTAACGTGCAATCACGCCACATGGACAGGGATTTTCTCCATGTGGCTTTTCTTTTCCCGGGAATTGACAAGCCAGTCACGTGGAGGCATCCAGTGACTGGCTTTTCTGTTGGCCATTGATTAGACAATTTCTGGGAGTAAAAAAATGAAACTATCTCGTGTACTTGTTGCCGTCGCCGCCGTTGCCGCCTTGGGGCTGGCCGGCTGTGCCAAGCAGGCCGCCGCCAAAGACGATACCGTCAAGGTCGGCATTCTGCAGTTGATCAACCAAACCGCGCTGGATGATGCGCGCAAGGGCTTCACCCAAGAACTGGCGCGCCAAGGCTACAAGGGCAACAAGATCAAAATCGATTACGTGAATGCCAACGGGGATCAGGCCAACTTAAGCACCATGGCCCAGCGCCTTGCCAAAGACGACAACGATGTCAACTTAGCCATCGCGACGCCGGCGGCTCAGGCCATGCAAAAGGCTGACGCCAAGACGCCACTGGTCTTTACCGCCGTCACCGATCCGGTGGCCGCCGGCGTCGTCAAGTCCATGAGCCACACCCGCACCAATGCCACCGGCGTCGTCGATCTGGTCAACATCGCTAAGCAAGTCAAGTACATGCACCGCGTTTTCCCCAAGGCCAAGACCATCGGCATGGTGTATAACGCCTCCGAGCAAAACTCCATCGTGCAAATCAAGGACGCCAAGAAAGCCTGCAAGCAACTTGGGCTCAAGGTCGTGACGCGCACGGTGAGCTCGACCAACGACGTCGAGCAAGCCACGCTGTCGGTCGCGCGGGCAAGCGACGCGATTTACCTGCCGACGGATAACACCATGGCCGCGGCGATGAGCACCGTCGGCAAGGTGTCTAAGCAAACCAAGGTGCCAGTCGTGGCCGGCGCCGGCACGATGGTCGAAGCCGGCGGGGTCGTCACCCAAGGGATTAACTACAAGGACCTCGGGGTGCAAACCGCCAAGCTGGCCATCAAGATTCTCAAAGGTAAAAAGGTCAGCAACCTGCCGGTCGAAACCCCGGCCAAGGTCACGGTGATCAAGAACGAAAAAATGATGCAGTTGTTTGGGCTCTCTGACGCAGACGTCGAGTAACCCGCAAACCAATAGTTGGAGGACATGATGAGTATTATCACCTCGAGTGTGTCACAAGGATTCTTATGGTCAATCATGGCGATTGGCGTGTACCTGACGTTTCGGATTTTGGACATCGCCGACATGACGGCTGAAGGGAGTTTTCCTCTCGGCGCTGCGGTGACGGCCCGCGCCTTAACCACCGGTCACGGCCCGATTGCCGCCACGCTTTACGGCTTTATCGCCGGGGCGCTGGCGGGGTTAGTCTCCGGGTTGTTGCACACCAAGCTGAAAATTCCAGATCTGTTAACTGGGATTTTGACCATGACCGGGTTATATTCCATTAACCTCTGGGTCATGGGCCTGACGTCGAACCTGTCGTTGACCACCGACCCGAAGCTCAAGACGATTTTCTCGCGCTTCCCAGTGGGGGATGACACCACGACGGTGATCGTCATCGGCGCCATCATTGTGGTGATCGTCATCGCCTTGCTGGTCATGTTCTTCAACACCGAAATGGGGCTGGCCGCTCGCGCCGTCGGCAACAACCAGGCGATGAGCGCCGCCAACGGCATCAACAACGACAACATGAAAATCATCGTCTACATGGTGTCGAACGGCTTGATTGCCTTGGCCGGCAGCCTCATGGCCCAGTCCAATGGCTACGCCGACGTCAGCATGGGGATCGGCACCTTGGTCATCGCCTTGTCTGCCATCATCATCGCCGAAATCTTCCTGCACAACTTGAGCTTCGGGATGCGCCTCGTCACCATTATCGGCGGCGCGATTATTTACCGCCTGATCATCGCGCTGGTGCTGGAACTGGGAGTCGACCCGAACTACCTGCGCCTGTTCTACGCGTTGATGCTCGTGTTGTTCCTGGCTATTCCAACCGTGCAGAATCGCTTCCGCCAGTGGGAACAGCGCCAGGCCAATCGCAAACGGATGTCGGAGGATTAACATGCCAGCCTTAGAAATCAAAGCACTGCATCAGTATTTTGAACAAGGAACCGTCAACGAAAACCACGCGCTGCAAGGCATCGACCTGACGCTTGAGCCCGGCGAATTCCTGACCATCATCGGTGGGAACGGCGCCGGCAAGTCGACGCTGCTTAACAGCATCGCCGGGTCGCTGCCGGTGACCCACGGCCAAATCAAAATCGCCGACCACGACGTCACCTACCAAACCGTCGCCAAGCGCGCCAAGCTAATTTCCCGGGTGTTCCAGGATCCCAAATCCGGCACCGCCCCGTTGCTGACGGTAGAAGAAAATCTGAGTCTCGCGCTGCGGCGCGGGGCTTGGCGCAACTTCTGGCGGCCCGGCGTGAAGAAAAGCGACCGCGCCTTGTTCAAGGAAAAACTCGCCAGCCTCAACCTCGGTTTGGAAGACCGGTTGAGCGCGGAAATCGGCCTCTTGTCCGGCGGCCAGCGCCAAGCCATTACCCTCCTGATGGCGACGCTACAAATGCCCGAATTATTGCTGCTGGACGAACATACCGCGGCGCTTGACCCGCAAACCAGTGCCACGGTGATGCAGCTGACCGACCAACTGGTGCGTGCGCAGTCCATCACCACGCTGATGATTACCCACAACATGCAAGACGCGATCAAGTACGGCACCCGGCTGATCATGCTGGACCACGGCCGCATCGTCGTCGACGTCGGCGGGGCCGAGAAGCAAGGCCTCACCGTACCGGATCTGATGCGGATGTTTAAGGAACAAAGTGGCAGCGAGCTGACCGATGATGCGGTGCTGCTGAGTTAAACGATAAATGAGGTGAGCCAACGCGAAGTTGGCTCACCTCATTTTTTGATTAGTGAAAAATGCGCTGAGCGCAGGCGATGAATTGCTTCAGCACCGGATCGTCGATGGGCTTCAACACCGCCATGCCATAGGTGTAAGGGCGCCAACCTGGGTAATCCAGCGGAATCACACGAAAGTCCGGCGCATCGGCGCGGCTGGCGGCCGTCACCATGATGGCGATGCCTAAGCCGCCTTTCACCAGCGTATGATCCAACATGATGGAGTCCGAGTACAGATAGTTGGCGTTAGGGCAGGCTTTTTGCAGGAGTTGCTGAATGGCAAACTGGCGTGGCGGGCATTGGTTGGCGTTGAGAAAAATCAGTGTCTGGTCAGCCAGTTCAGTGATGTCGATGGTGGTGTGGTTGGCCAGGGGATTGCTGGTGGGCACGATGCAGGCAAACCGGCCGGTAATCAAGGGGATGAAGGCAATATTTTGGTCGTCTTGAATGCTGTCCTGCATCGGAAAAGTCACATCGCACTCCTGATTAAGCAGATGTTGCCGCAATAAATTGTGATCAAAGTTCTCGAGGTACACATGCGAAGCAGGATGCAACTTATTGAATTCCTTGATAAGTTTAGGAAATTGCTGCAACTCGTAATAGGTCTCCGTGTAGCCGATGGATAAGGTGGCGACGTCACGCTCCTGGGCGACCCGCGCGGTTTCCACGGCGGTGGTAAACTTGATCAGCAATGGCTGAACGTTGGTGTAGAGGACGTGGCCACCTTTCGTCAGGGAGACTTGGCGTTTCGTGCGTTTAAAGAGTTTGAACCCGACTTCTTGCTCCAGTGAGTTGATGGCTTGGGTGACGGCCGGTTGGGTGAGGTGCAAGTTCTTGGCGGTTTGCGAAAAATTCAGTGTCTCCGCCAAATTCGTGAAGAGTTTCAAATGATCCATGTTCATCGTGAACGCCTTCTTCTCATAAGCTTCCGTTATTAATCATAACATTATTCAATTATATTGAAAGCGGTTTATGTGCTACGCTGTTCATAGATTCACAGGTACCCCATACCTGTTCAGTATAGGAGGAAAACTTTATGGCTAATTTGAAGTCTGGTACGTATCACGTTGTGGCGCAAGGCTACGAGAACAATTCGACCAAGTTACGTGTCGACATTGATCATAACCGCATTGAAAAAATTACAGCGGAAAAAGAGATTGTGCCGAATACGCTAGAAGACGCCGTGTTCACGCAGATTCCCGAGAAGATTATCAAGGACCAAACGTTAGATATCGATGCGCTGACTGGCGCGTCATATTCCAGCAAGGGCCTCTTGAACGCGGTTGGTGAGGCGGTTAAACAAGCCGGCGGAAATGTTGCGGACTATCATCAGCGGACCGCAGCGCCGAAGACGGCATCGACCACCACGACCGTAGCAGCGACTGCTAACGATGATTATCAAAATTGGCGGCAGGCTCCGGCGAAAGTCGACAAGGTCATCGACACTGAATTTTTGATTATCGGTGCTGGTATCGCCGGGTTAGCCGCTGCCGTGCAGGCGGCACAAGATGGCGTCAAAGTTACCGTCCTCGAGAAGAACGCCTTTGTTGCCGGGAATGGCGGCGGTGTTGAAGGCATCTTCGGGATTAATACCGACATGCAAAAAGCGGCCGGCATCCACGCCGAAAAAGAAGACATTATCTCTCGGGAAATGGAACTAGGCCAATACCGGGCTGATGGCTCATTTTGGGTCGACCTGGTCAACAACTCGGCTGAAAACATCGACTGGCTGGTTAAGCAGGGCGTACAACTGACGCATGTGGATCGTTATCACGACACCTGCATGTTCCCAACGTTCCACTGGTTCAAGGGTGGCTTTGCCTCTATCGGCTACGTGCCTTATATGAAGGCGCGCGCTGATGAACTTGGGGTCAAATTTATCCTCGACACCAGTGCTACGAGCATTATTCGCGACGGCGAGCGTGTCGCTGGCGTTTACGCCGATAGTCCAGATGGAACGCTGCAGATTAACGCTAAGGCGACGTTGCTGGCCACTGGTGGGGTCGGCCACAATGCTGAACTGATTGCCAAGCAAGGCTGGCAAACTAAGAACCTGCATTACTGCTCGATGCCAAGTAATACTGGCGATGGCTATCAAATGGCCATGTCGTTAGGGGCCAAGGATATGTTGCTGGAATCGCCAGAGTTCATGATGAACTACATTCAGGCCTTGCCGCATGAAGGCGTGCACCTGTACATCGATCCGATTAATGGCTTCATGTCATTGCCAAGCGGTGGCCCAGTGGTCTTCGTCAACCAGGACGGCGCGCGGTTCGTCAATGAAAACGTCAAGAAGGACAACTTGTTGTATCAGCGGATGGCGATCAAGTCGACCAAAGTCACCTATGAAATCTTCAGCCAGAAGATTTATGACCAAATCACGGCTGGGGTCGATGGGGCCGATGAGGTCCTGGCCAAGGCGGTCGAAACTAACGAAGGCAACTCGCTGTTCAAGGCGGATAACTTTGCGGACCTCGCCAAGGCAGTCGATTTACCAGTTGATGCCGTGGTCGACACCTTGAAGCAATACAACCGGTTTGCCGCCAACGGGAAAGATGAGGAATTCAACAAGGATGCCGATATGCTGGTGGCCTTGGATGAAGGCCCATTCTACATTGCACGGTTGGATCCGTCGAACCTGATTGGCATCGGCGGGGTCGGCTCTAACCGGAAGTTTGAAGTCATCACTGACGACTTCGAGAAAATTCCTGGTTTGTATGTCGCTGGTATGGACAGCACCATGCAGTATCGTGACGTTTATACCATCACGCTTGGTGGTTCTGCCTGTGCGCATGACGTCAACTCTGGCCGGCACGCCGCAATGAACGCCAAGGCGTATATTGCGAGTCAAGCGGTAACGGCTTAACCGGGCTAAGTCGTACATTTTGTTATATAAGGTGATCGCAGAATGCGATCACTTTTTTTGAATTCGATCAGATTGTACTTTAGCAGTTTAATAGTTTTCGTTAATTTGATGAGGTGGCCATGGATCATTATAAAAAAGCCAGAAAGAACTCTAATCATGAGTTCTTTCTGGTTAGTCTATGTTGTGATGATAGGTTTCTGTATTGGGTATATCTGAGCAGTTGGTTACTGAATACTTTAAACTGCAGTTTCGCCGTTCAACAGCTGTTTACCTAAAGCACCTCCAGGGTGAAATCCTGCAAAGTCTCGTCGAGTAAAGCCTTCTTGGCGAGCTATTGTTAAGGCGATTGCATCTCCAAGAACCAGTGCTTCAGTTGAGCTACTCGTTGGCGCCAAACCGAGATCATCTGCTTCATCAGTGACGGGAAGCACGATTGCGATATCGCTTAATTTTGCAAGGCTAGAGTTTGATGAGCGTGATATGGAAACGATTGTCGCGCCAATCCGGCGGATACTGGGAATAGGTGCCAGTGACTCTTTCGTTTCGCCAGAATTACTGATCAAAATTACAACGTCTTCTCGTTTAATCATTCCCATGTCGCCATGCATTGCTTCTGTTGCGTGTACGAAGAAGGCAGGAGTGCCAAGGCTTGCAAAAGTTGCAGCTAATTTAGCCCCTATATGACCAGTTTTGCCGACACCTGAGAAGATTACTCTACCCTGGCACTGTTCAATTACTTTAACAACTTCTTCAACGTTCGGATCCACATTTTCTACGGCGTATTTGACAGCAGAAAGTTCACGGGTCATGAATTCTTGAACGTCATCCCGAGTTGATGTATGTGCTTCTTTCATATTATTTCGCCCGGAATGCGTCAATCTTTGCTCGGATCTCAGACGCACTCTTTGCAATGTCCTCAGGGGTCCCCTTCGAAAGAGCACCGCCAATGCCGACAACCTCAACACCTGCTTCGAACCAAGCTGTGATATTGCTGGCATTAACGCCGCCCGACTCCAGCATTGGCAAATCAGGAATTGGAGTTTTAATTGTTTTAATAATTTCTGGACCGAGAAGCCCACCATATGGGAAGTACTTAATAAATGTAGCACCAGCACGAAGCGCATGCATTGCCTCAGTTACTGTACTGCATCCGGGTGCGTACGGAATCTGGTATTCGTTAGCAAGCGACATAACATCTTGATCAAAAATTGGCGAATAGATAAATCCAGCGCCATGGGAAATTGCATCCTTAGCTGTAGCTCCATTATTCACAGTACCAGCACCGACCAGCAATTTGTCTCCAAATTTTTGATGTACAGCATCAATCGCCATAGGTGCGTCAGAGTTAGTATAGCTAATTTCCATTACTGGGACGCCGCCCTTTAGGATGCCTTCTGCAATTTCTAGTACTCGTTCAGGTTTTGCCCTGACAACTGCCAATGCTCCACTATCAAGAATACGTTTTGTGTTTTCAAATTTTTTCATACTACTTTCACCTCCACTAGTATCATCCCACCTGCGCATTTTTGCCACCATGGTCATTTGGAACAAAAGATAAGCAGATTATTGTATGTTTGAATACAGCGCTTACACAGATGGACATTCCGTTTAGTATTCTTTCAAAAATTTTCTGAACTTTACAACGGATTTTGGGCCTTATGCCTGATGCGACAAGTGTTTCACATGTGCAAAATCCTGGGGATATTATGAAATGAAAAAGTGATAATTTGCTCAATACTTCAAACCGTACAAATTTGGAAGCGCTTTTTGTTCTCTTGTACTATGGCTAAAAAATGAAAGCGATGTCAGAATGAAGTCGTTGTTGAAAGCAGAAAGGGGAGATACATATGTCAATTGAATTAACACGTGTCGACTTTCGACTAATCCACGGTCAGGTTATCACGCGTTGGGTTAAACAGTGTGACATCAATGAAATCGTGACGATTGATGATGTTACAGCGAAGGATGAATTCATGGTCGATGTCTTTAAGATGGCAGCACCTAAAGGTGTTAAAATCAAAATTTTAACTGTTGAGCAAGGAATCGCCGCTCAGAAAAATGGAGACTTCGATAAGGCTCACGTAATGTTACTGTTCAAGAGTGTGGAGCAGATTCATAAAGCTGTGATGGGTGGTCTTTCGTTGCAGGAAGTACAAATTGGTGGATTGGGAGGTGGACCAGGTCGCAAGGCGGTTAACAATGCAATTACGCTTGACAGAAAGGATGCAGATGATCTTTTGGAAATTGAATCCAAAGGAATAAAAGTCTATCTGCAGACTACTCCTGATTATCCATCTGAGTCGTTGGCAAATGCTGTTGCAAAGTTAGATTAATAATTGGAGGATGAGCCATGCTATTCAAAGCATTTTTAGTCGGCATCATTTATTGGTTGTCGATGGGTCGGACTGCGTATTTCGTTTCTTTCGCGTTCCGTAAGCCTGTTGTTCTAGGGGTGTTCATCGGATTGGTGTTTGGGGATGTACAAAAAGGGCTGCTTTACGGAGCGACAATCCAGTTGCTATATATGGGCGGGATTGAAGCCGGGGGGAATATTCCAAGTGACCAAGGATTGGCTGCCTGTATTGCGATTCCCGCTGCGTTAATGAGCAATTTGAATCCCTCTGCAGCTGTTGCATTAGCTGTTCCATTCGGTGTATTGGGCGTCATGCTGAATAATGTACGTCGCACATTTAATTCTTTCTATACAACGTATTCGGACAAGTTGGTAAAGGAACATAAATATCGCACTTTATCGTATTTCTCATTCCTTATTCCTTGGGCAACGAACTTCGTACTTTATTTTACGCCTGTTTTCGTCGCAACCTACTTCGGTTCCGGATTAGTTAAGGCATTCATTAATGCGATCCCGACCTGGGCGATGGATGGTCTGGCAAACGCTGGTAATATGTTGCCAGCGTTAGGGTTTGCTCTCACACTTGTAGTCATGGGGAAAAAGCAGTACATTCCGTTCTTCGCACTTGGCTTCTACATGTATGCAGTAATGGGCTTCTCAATGCTGACTGGGGCGGTGTTCGCTGTCTGCTTCGCAATGATTTCGTCGCTGTTTAAGCAACATGATGATGATGAGGAGGATTACGCATGAGTGAAGAAGTAATGACACCAGAAACGTCACAAAAGGTAACGAAGGCTCCAACTAAAAAGGTGACCAAGCGTGACTTGTTCTGGGCATGGTTGAAATGGACAACTGCCGTTGAAGTTCCCGTTAGTTTTGATCGGATGCAAGCGCTTGCTTTTAGCTTTTCATTGAATAAGATTCTACGCAAGGTTTATAAGGATCAGCCAGAAGAACTTGAAGCTGCCATGGCGCGTCATGTGCAAATGTTTAACACCAATTGCGACTGGGGGAGTATCATCCACGGTATTACTATTTCGTTGGAAGAGCAACGGGCTATGGGTAATGAGGAGGTAACTCCTGAGATTATTAATTCCTTAAAGATTGGCCTTATGGGACCGTTGGCCGGTATTGGTGACAGTGTCGATCAAGGTATTGTTGCTACGATTCCTCTCGCAATTTTTGTGCCAATGGCACTGAAGGGATCGATTCTCGCAGCTTTCATTCCAGGCTTAATCTATATTGCTTGGTCGTATGGATGGTCATGGTTCCTTTTCAATAAAGGATACTCACTCGGGAAAAGTTCCGTTTTAAGTATTCTGCATTCTGGTGCGATTAAAAAGGTTATCGATATTGCCAGCATTGTTGGATTGTATATGATTGGGTGTCTGTCAGCTGCTTATGTGAAATTTCCAATTGCATTACAGTTCAAGAATAGCAATAGTACCGTAAATGTTCAGAAGATTTTAGATGGAATGTTACCTGACTTATTACCGTTCGCCTTAGTATTAGGAATGTATTTCTTTATCGTTAAGAAGGGTCCTCATTATCTTGGGATCATCATCGCAACGATGGTATTGGCGATTGCGCTGACATTCTTGGGAATTATGTAAAGGAGAATTATGTTGAAAGTATTAATTACCCCTCGAGGGTTTGCTAATAATGGATTGAATCAGGTTGCCAAAATGAAGGCTGCTGGTTTGACCGTTGACTATAATGATACCGGGTTGCCATACAGTCCTGAAGTATTTTTGGAGAAAGCTAAGGATGCCTCCGCCATTATTGTTGGTGTAGATAAGGTTGACAAGGCCCTGATTGATCAGTGTCCTAAGTTAAAAGTCGTATGCAAGTTTGGCGTTGGAACGGATAACATTGACGTTGAATATGCTAACCAGAAGAACATTTACGTTGGCCGTACAGTTGGATCGAACTCGTTGGCAGTAGCTGAACACGTAATGGCATTCATGTATGCCACAGCCAAGAATCTATACGCTACTATTAAGGAAGTAAAAGAAGGCCGTTGGGATAAACCGACAGGTTCTGAATTATTTGGGAAAACTTTAGGGATTATTGGTTTTGGCGCTATTGGGAAGCATCTGGCACGTCAGGCTGTCGGTGTAGGTATGACTGTCAAGGTGAACGATGTGTTCGATATTCCTCAAGATATACTAAATGAATATCATGTTACGAGTACTACTCCTGATGATATCTACCAGACGGCGGACTATGTTTCACTTCATCTTCCTCTCCTGGAGAGCACACGCAATACCGTGGGGAAAAAACAGTTAGAAGAAATGAAGGAAAGTGCAGTTTTGATTAATGCCGCTCGAGGTGGCATTGTGGATGAAGGCGCATTGTATGAAGCTTTGAAGAACCATGAGATAAGTGCGGCATGCTTCGACGTGTTTACAACCGAGCCCCCTGCCGCTAATGAGCCTTTACTTCAGTTAGATAATTTCTTCCTGACGTCACATACTGCTGCACGGACAGTCGAATCTGACGTTCGTACATGTGAGATTTCTACTGGCATTGTGCTCAAACAGTTAGGATTGGCTTAGGGGGTAAAGTATGTCGACAGTAAATATTGTGGTTGCAACACATGGACACTTCGGGGTTGAGCTTGTGAAATCAGCTGAGATGATTGTTGGAAAGACGGAAAATGTATACAACTTATCTCTAATACCCGGAGAATCGTTTGAACAGTTTACTAAAGAAGCTACTGATCTGCTAAGCAGCTTGAAGGGACAGACCTTAGTTTTTGTCGATCTTTTTGGTGGTACGCCATCCAATGTGATGACCGCACTGACGCGAAAATATGATCATAAAGTAATCACTGGATTAAACTTACCAGCTTTCATTGACTTGTATCTTAAAGTCTCGATGGATTCGGATTCAGATATTGACGAGTTGGTTCCTCATGTCATTGAAACCGTGAAAGAAAGTGCAGTGTTTACTAACGACAAGCTGGACGGAGAGTAATGCATTACAAGGAGGTAAATAATAGTGTTTACAGGGATTATTACACCAATCGTGACACCGTTTCATCGAGATAATGCGCAGACCATTAACCTGAATGCCATGCATCTTCTAGTTGATCATTTAATTACACATGGTGTTTCTGGTATTTTCCCTCTTGGCAGCAATGGAGAGTTCCATGTTGTGTCTGATGATGAACGAATTGCATTTGCAAGCGCTGTGATTCAATATGTTGATCATCGGGTGCCTGTTTATGTCGGAACAGGTGCATGTTCAACCGGGGCAGCAGTGTCCATGTCACAACGAGCAGAAGCTGCCGGAGCGGATGCGCTTTCTGTCATCACGCCATACTTTATTAAGCCAACGGATGATGAGCTTGTTGATTATTTCAGTACTGTTGCCGCGAGTGTCCACATTCCAATTATTCTCTACAATATTCCGAAGAGCACCGGGTGTAATATTCCTGCGACGGTTGTCGAGAAGCTTGCAAGGATCGACAATATTCAGGGAATAAAGGATAGCAGCGGTAATCTTGAGAATCTTCAAAGCTATATTGACGTGGCTGAAGCTACAGGCCTTCACGTTCTTATTGGGTCTGATTCGAAGATTTCACAGGCATATGAAATGGGCGCAAGTGGAGCCATCGCCGGTACGAGTAATTTGATAACTGACGTCGTTGTTGGGTTGGATCATGCTTTACGTTCTGGTGATAAAGAGCGCGCAAAGGAACTACAGGCTGAGTTAGAGCCGCTACGTGCAGCATTGAAGCTAGGCACAGTGCCTTCTATTCTGAAGCGGGCAATTGAGTTATCAGGAATTGCTCCCGTAGGCCCTGCACGGTTACCCGCTCATCAGCCAGATGCTGACACAGATAAACAGATTCTGATGATGCTCAAACATTACGGGCTGAAATAACAATAGTAAGATTGGTCGTAATGAGCATAAAACTGGTAAACTGGTCTTTGAGTAGTACTGCAGAGTCTCGGTACGGACTGGGGTGTTAGTATGCGATTAGACCAGATTTTTAATGAATTTGTGCATGTGGTAGAAGAGAATCCAGATTACGTTATTGGACTACTTGATGCGGGAAAAATAATCATATCTTCTAATGACAAATCAATGATTGGGAAACCTGTTGGCGATGATGCTGATGCTAAGAGCAGTCGTGTATATCCGCTGCAAGTGAATGGTAAATTACGGGGTTATCTGTGGGTTAAAAGCGCTGACTCCAGTATTGATATGGTTAGTAAACTGCTTTACGATTCCTTGTCAACGAGAATTCAATATGAAGTTAATCAAGAAAGTGCCCTGGAGCGGTTATCTCGTGATGATCAGTTAATCAAGGAGCTCACTAAGCAAGGCCCAAGTGATGTAAATTATATTCAGGATTTAGTGAAACAATTAAAGCTCGATTCCGAATTACCAAGGGTTGCAGTGTACTTGTTTAGTAATGATGGATTTGATCGTACAGAGGTTACCAACCTTAAGTATAAAATTAACGATCGGAACACATTCTATTCTTTGGTTGATGATCAATCTCTTCTGATTTATAAAAACATCAAGCCAATATTAAAAGAGGAATCCTTTCATTCGGGTGTCTCAGCCTTTATATCCGAACTCGTAGACTGGGGTATTACTAATACCTATTATGCGGTGGGGACCCCGCAGTCTGACCTTAAGTTATATGGTGAAAGTTACTCGAGTTGCTTATGGCTGATGCGAAATGTTGAAATGAAAAAAGACCGGCCTTACTTCTTCACGGATTACTTAGTTAGTTATTATCGGACGAAGTTATCTCGGGAAGACATCAATAATTTGTTTGACTTTTACTTAAAGCGAATGGACAAGATTGACCCCGACGAAATGTCGGAAATTGCAAACGCATTCTTCGCCAATAATTTCAACTTAAAACAAACGGCAGATCACTTGTTTCTTCATAAAAATACGCTATTGTATAAGCTGAAGCGTTATGAGACAAATTTTGGTCTCGATATCCGTGGAAGTTCTCAGGGGAAGTTGATGTTCTATCTCATCGCGGATTTATTTAGCCGTACACTAGCAGAGAAGCGGCAGGTGAAGGATAAATGAGTGTAAAGATTAGGCTTGTGCGAGTGGATAGCAGACTGTTACATGCTACAGTAGCGCTAAATTGGAACAGCTTTGTAAATGCAAACTTTATTGCGGTAGTAGATCCTGCCCACACAGATGATCCGTTTTTTACCAAAGTGATGAAATTAAGTTTCCCTGATAATCACCGTGTTGAGTTTTTCTCGGTGGAAGATCTTATTGAGTTTATCAATACACCCAGAGAGGAGGAGACGCTGAATCTTATGATCGTGTTTGAAAATGTTCATGCATTGCGCCAAGCGATAGATTTGGGATTGAAGGTGAAAGAAGTCCAGTTTCCTTATCCCGCTAGTAGATATCTACTTAAAAGGCTCGATGATTACTTCTCACCTACAGAAGTGCAAGACATTCGCGCGATTCAAAAGAAAAAAGTAAAATTATACTTTCAAACAGCACCCTATGACACTAAAGAATATAGTGTGTTTAAGTAGCATTAGTTGACTAAGTTGTACAATTCATTAATCGCAATCCTTGTGTGGTTGCGATTTTTATTTTGTACTTTAAAATCAATTTGATTCAGGAGCAGCGACTTTCATTAACGTGAGAGCTTGTTGGACAACTTAATATGACGAAGTACATTTCATCACGTATTAGCACTCTACTTGAAATAGTGCTAATAAACGTGGTATAATACATTATGTAAACAAGGAAAGGGCGGTGAGGCACAGCAATGCGGTGCCTTTTTTAGCGCCCATCTGGTTTACAGATGAGGAAGCATTAATACGGAGGAACTTTAACGCAAGACAAAAGAGAATGATGGTTTAGGTTAGACGATAATCGTGCTCGTAAAGGCAGCGGGCTGCACGTAGGTCCACCTGGCACTCGAAAGGCAAAAAGCGCCTTTCAAGCACCAGGCGGCGCCTACGCTCCGCCTGCTAAGCGCCTTTGCTCACAACTTAATCGTGTTCGTGAGCCCAAGGTGCTGCACACAAGTCCACCTGGTCGCCGGGTCGCAAAGTGCGCGACTCAACACCCAGGCGGCGCTTGTGCTCCGCACCTTAAGCGGGCTCGCTCACAACTTACAATAGGAGGGAATGCTGATGGCACAATTTAATGATCCATTCTTCAGTTCCAATATGGATGACTTTTTCTCGCAGCTCATGCGCCGCATGGGCAGTGACGGGTCGACGCGGTATGTGGTCAACGGCCACGAACTGACGCCGGAACAAGTCGCGCAGCTGCAACAATCTGGGCGGCTGGAGGCGTCGAACGCCCGTGAGATTCCGATCGACGGCGAACAGACTCAGCCACAACCAAAAACCGGCGGCATTCTCGCCAAGTTGGGGCGGAATTTAACGGCCGCGGCTGAAAAAGGCGAGCTCGATCCGGTCATCGGCCGCGACGCCGAGATTCAACAAACTGCCGAAATCTTGAGTCGGCGCACGAAGAACAACCCGATTCTCGTCGGGGATGCCGGCGTTGGTAAAACGGCGGTGGTCGAAGGCTTGGCCCAAGCCATTGTCGCTGGTAACGTCCCGGCGGCGGTGAAGGATAAGCAGATTATTTCCATCGACTTGTCCAGCCTGGAAGCCGGCACGCAATACCGCGGCTCCTTTGAACAGAACATTCAGCAACTAGTCGCCGAAGTCAAAAAGGCCGGCAATGTCATCCTGTTCTTCGACGAAATCCAGCAGATTCTCGGCACCGGCAGCACCGGTGGCGAAGACGGCGGCAAGGGCTTAGCCGACATCATCAAGCCGGCGCTGTCGCGTGGTGAAATCACCGTCATCGGCGCCACGACCCAAGATGAATATCGCAATACCATCATGAAGGATGGCGCCTTGGCGCGGCGGTTTAACGATGTCACCGTCAACGAGCCAAGCCCGGAAACGACACTGGAGATTTTGAAGGGCGTGCGCAAGCTGTACGAAGAGCACCATCACGTCACCTTGCCGGACAACGTGTTGAAGGCCGCGGTGGATTACGCGATGCAGTACATTCCGCAGCGCCGGTTGCCAGATAAGGCCATCGACTTGCTGGACATGACCGCGGCGCACTTGGCCGCGCAACATCCAGTGGCCGATAAGGTGGCCTTGGAGAAGCGGCAACAAGCGCTGACGCACGAAAAAGACGAAGCGGCCAAAACCGAAGACTTCGAGCGCGCCGCCAAGTTAAAGGCGGAGCTGGCCAAGGTCGAAGATGATTTGGCGCACGCCGATGATACGCCAGAGGCCAAGCCGGTGGTGGCGACGCCGGATGACGTCGCGCAAGCCGTCGAGCGGCTCACCGGGATTCCGGTGGCCAAACTCGGCGCCAACGATATCGAGCGCCTGCGCGATATCGGTAAGCGCCTGAAGGGCAAGGTAATCGGCCAGGATGAAGCCGTCGACATGGTTGCCCGGGCGATTCGCCGGAACCGCGCCGGCTTTGATGAAGGCAACCGCCCAATTGGCAGCTTCCTATTCGTCGGGCCAACCGGCGTCGGCAAGACGGAGCTGGCTAAGCAGCTGGCGCTGGATCTATTTGGCAGCAAGGACGCGATTATTCGCCTGGATATGTCCGAATACGCCGACCGCACCGCGGTGTCTAAGCTGATTGGCACCAGCGCCGGCTACGTGGGCTATGGCGACAACGGCAACACGCTCACCGAGCAGGTGCGTCGCAATCCGTATGCCATCGTGTTGCTGGATGAAATTGAAAAAGCCGACCCGCAAGTGCTCACGCTGCTGTTGCAGGTGATGGACGACGGGCGGCTGACGGATGGCCAAGGCAACGTGGTTGACTTCAAGAATACCGTGATCATCGCTACCAGTAACGCGGGCTTTGGCAACGAGGCGCTCACCGGCGATTCGGCCAAGGATCACGACTTGATGAGTCGGCTGGCGCCATACTTCCGGCCGGAATTTCTCAACCGGTTCAACGGCATTGTTGAGTTCAGCCATTTGACCAAGGCAGACCTCGGCAAAATCGTCGACTTGATGCTGACGGATGTCAACGCGACGCTGGCCAAGAAGGGCTTGACGCTCACCGTCACCCCTGAGGCCAAGCAGTGGCTGATCACGCAAGGCTTTGACGAGGCGATGGGCGCGCGGCCGTTGCGTCGCGTGATTGAAACCAATATCCGCGACGAGGTGACGGATTACTATCTGGAACACCTCGACGCAAAGCACCTGCAGGCCACCGTTGAAGATGGGCAAATCAAGATTAGCGCGGCGCCGGTTGTCGTCGGGGCGGCCGACTAATCTGCTTAACCACTCGAGTCATTGACTCGGGTGGCTTTTTTGTGTCTGGAAAACTGGTATAGACGTAAATCGAATCATTGGCGTCGCGGGCATCCCTGTGCTACCATGGACGCATGCAACAATTTTACCAAAATTGGTCTATGGGGGATTATCATGGCAGACCCAACAGCAAAGTTTCAAACGATTCCGGCGATTACCACCGAATTGATCAATCTGAATGCGATTATGCACCTGCCCAAGCCCACCGAGGCGTTCATGAGCGACATCCACGGCGAGTACGACGCGTTCCAGCACGTGCTACGCAACGGCAGCGGCAATGTGAAGCAGAAAATCCGCGACTGTTTTGCCGGCGAACTTAACGAGGCGACGCTCCAGCGCTTCGCGTTTCTCGTGTATTACCCAGAGGAGCGATTGGCCTACTTGCATCAGCACGAAACCGGGGACGAGTTGCAGCAGTGGTACCTCGATAACGTCCAGCGGCTTGTGCGGCTATTGGCCTTCACCGCGACGAAGTATTCGCGTTCCAAGGTCCGCAAGGCGATGGCGCCAAATTTTGCCTATATCACCGAAGAATTGCTGTATAACGATGACCGCACTGCCGACAAACAAGCCTATTACTGGGCGATTATTCAGCACTTAATCGGCTTGCGCCAAGTCGACGCCTGGATTGCCGCCACCTGCGACACCATTCAGCGCCTCACCGTCGATCGAATTCACATCGTCGGCGATATTTACGACCGTGGTCCCGCGCCGGATAAAGTCGTCGAGGCGTTGATGGCCCGCGGCGGCGTGGATATCCAGTGGGGCAACCACGACATTCTCTGGCTCGGGGGCGCCGCCGGGTCGGCGTTGTGCATCGCCAACCTCGTACGGATTTCTGCCCGCTATAATAATCTCGATATCCTCGAAGACACTTATGGCATCAACCTGCGCCACCTCGCCCAGCTGGCCGCGCGGTATTACGGTGATAATCCGGCGTTTCGGCCTAAGGTGGCCACTGGGGATGAGCTGGCGGCTGATGAAGCGTTAGACATCACCCGGATTCATCAGGCCATCGCCATCATTCAGTTCAAGCTGGAAGGCCCGGTGATCAAGCGCCGGCCGGAATTTGGCATGGCTCACCGGCTGTTGCTCGACAAGCTGGACGCCGCGCAAACCCACATTACCTTAAATGGCCACACCTATCCGATTCACGATGGCTGTTTTGCCACGGTTGACCCGACCGACCCCTACGCGTTAAACGATGAGGAGCAGGCGGTCATCAGCCAGCTCGTGACCGCGTTCACGCATTCCGAGCGGCTGCACCGGCACATGGATTTTCTCGTCAGTCACGGCAGCATGTATCGCCGGTATAATCACAATCTGCTGATTCACGGCTGCGTGCCAGTGGATACGGCAGGCGAGTTCGTCGGCCTGACCCTGCAGGGCAAAACCTATCGCGGGCCAGCGCTGTTCGACTTGTTGGAGGAAAATCTGCGGACGGCCTACGCGCATCCTGAGCAGCGCGCGGATCTGGCCACCGACCTGTTGTGGTACCTGTGGACCGGCCCGAACTCGCCCTTGTTTGGTAAGCACGACATGACCACCTTCGAGCGCTACTTTATTGATGCACCCGAGACGCACGACGAGCACCCGAATCCGTATTATCAGCTGCGGCACTCGGCGGATTTTGTGCGGCAGTTGTTGACGGCGTTTGGCATGGACCCGGCGACCGATCACGTTATCAATGGCCACACCCCGGTGAAAAAAGGCAAGTCGCCGATTCTCGCCGATGGCAAAATGTTCGTCATCGACGGCGGCTTCTCCCGCCCGTACCAGGCGACCACCGGCATCGGCGGCTACACCTTGTTGGATAATTCCAATGGCATGCAGCTGGTGACGCACCAACCCTTTACCTCCAAGGCGGACGCGCTGGCCCACCTGACAGATATCGTCTCGACGAAGCGCGTGGTGGAAACCGAGGCCAAGCGGCGCACGGTGGCCGAAACGGATGTTGGTAGGCAGCTGGCCGGGCAGATTGCCACGCTGGAGAAGCGGTTGGCGCGGTTGCAAGGGGAATAACCCGCGTCAAGGAGGGGACATTTAAGCGATCGGGTGAGTCGTTGCGAGCTCTCCAAGAGGTATTTATACATTCTGATATGTGATTATTTACTTTTAAAATAAAGGGAGTCGCAAGTTTGTTAAAAAATTATTGATCACATCCCCAATACTCGGTTATAATTCTTTCCACGATGGAGGTGTGGAATGAATAGTAAACATGATGATAGAAATATTCTGGAGCCAATAATTCAAGCAAGTTCCATAGATGGCCAGGAAATAATGCGTGTGTGCCCTCACTGTGGTGAAGAGAAACCAATGTTCGAATTTGGTTATCGTGATATGGGAAATAATGAGTGGCGAAATCAGTCATGGTGCAGAAAGTGTCGATGATGAGGGCATTCTACTCTGAAGATTTTTGTGCCTCCTACTTTCTTCATATCAAGGCGCTAAGTAGACTCTTCGATGAAGGGATTCAATTTAATTAGGCAAAAACACGGCGCAACCGGAGTGAATTACTTCAGGTTGCGCCGTGTTTTGGGCTGTTTCACTCATCAATCAGATTGAAAATCCATCTTACCCAGCTTAGGATTGTGCTAGCCCGCCTCTGACTGGTGACTTCGTTAAGCGGAACTGCTTTATTTGCGTGGTAAACAATTTTCGCAATTTCAGATGACTCTACATTCCCGGCGGTTTTCAGGTAATAGTTTGCAACCTTGTTAATAACTTCGTGTGTAAACATTACCTTCATAATTGCCAAATATCTGAGCTGTAAATTTGGCTCGTTATCAATGCCGATCCCGTATTTGGTGAGCTGATACTTTCGATCGCTAGATCTTTCTGCAATTCCTAAATATTCCAATGATTTAAAATAGTAATCAGATTGACGAATCGCGAATCCATAATGCTCAGCAATATCAAATTTGGTTTGCGGCGTTGCCAGGAGATGAATCATGTCTAACGAACGAGCGAGGGTATCCGCCTGAGGGATTGTAACCTTATCAGGTTTGATTTCCGCATTGTGCAATAAACGCTGAATATCATCAACTGTGATCGTTAGGCGTTCATTCAAAATAAAATCTAGTTGTTTTACTTCGTGAATGGACGAATAGTTATTAGGATCTTTGAACTCATATACGTGGAAAGAAAATAACCCATTAATTATCGTAAAGTAAATAGGAATCAGAGGCTTAGTTATCCCTCTCGCTAAGAAAGCACGGTACGGGTAGTAAAGCTGACGGACCATAAACTGTTCTGGTACATGTCGCTTTGCTTCGATAATCGCTATGTTTTCAGCGCTTTCGTACGTGGCGTCAATTTCAATCTGAGCAGCATTTATAGCCAGTGGTTTTTCAAGACCATCGATTCGAAATTTGAAATTGTCTGACGACATTCGACCAGTTAACGTTGAATAAATCGGGCCACTTTCCCCGAGCACTTGATTAATCATGCCGCTGGCTTCGGCAATATTTAACGCAACTGATTCTGAACTAATATTTCCGGTATCGAAGCTCTGAATGAAGTTTGGAATTGTGGCTGTAATTGGTTTGGGCTTTGCTATTTTTAAAGAACTGTATGGATTGAATGTTCCAAGAATATAAGTACCGCGATTAATTGGCAGAATGGAGATTCCATTTTGTATTAAGATATCCGGACGGCTGTCTGGCCAATCAAACTTTGTCATCAGGCGCGCCTCTCGATGACTAATTTTGTTAATTTGTTCAGCCGTTAATACAAAATATTGGTCTCTCTCTATTGCGGTTAGAATATCTAACTTATCAAATAGAGATTCCCATGCAACCTGATTTTTTGTTTCATTTGCGTTATTTTTTTTACCCATTTCATTCTCCATCACTAGGGTAGGTGCATATAATAACTTCACCAACTTTTCCACGCCCAGCGGCGTTGGCGTTGATGTTCCGGGATGCTTGGACAGAATGAATTCCTGAGGCAAAATCACTATAAAGGTCCCGAATAAAAGGCACGTCAGAATTCGAGACCATGACGTATGCTCCTAGTTTAGCCAAACGTACAACCACATCGTGAAGACGAACTTGTGAGTCTTCATTAAAACCGTTAAGTGTGTAGCTAACAAAGCTCTCGCTATCACTCGTAATGGGAGCATAGGGCGGATCAAAGTAAACAAAATCGTGGCGTTTGACATCCCTTACCGCGTCTTCAAAATCTCCACTTAGAATTTTTATATTTGCCCAATTCAGGTAACTGGAGTCTGCATTAATGACGCTTTCGTTAACAATCGCGGGATGTTTGTAAAACCCATAAGGAACGTTTATCTGATTCTTTGAATTAACTCGAAAGAGTCCGTTAAATCCAGTTTTGTTTAGGTAGATCATTCTAGCTGCGAGTTGGGTCGAAGAAAGGTGATCAATCGTGCCATCTCGGTCATAGGCGCGAACTTCGTAATAGTGCTCCTTGGAGTTCTGTTGTTCATGAAGTGAGAGCTCTGCTAGGAGTTGTTCGGGATTGTTCATGACAGCATTATATGTATTAATCAACTGAGTATTAAAATCGTTAATTACAGCGTGCTTGGGTTTTATGCTAAATAAAACTGCTCCTCCACCAACAAACGGCTCGTAATATGTATTGAAGTGAGCTGGCATTTGCTTTTGAATTTCGCCGATTAACTGGCGTTTGCCGCCAGCCCATTTAACGAACGGACGGATAAACGCATTATTTTTGTTGAACATGACCTCACTCCATTCCTCACGACATTATAGCAAATATTTCTTTGAGCCGTTGCGTTGCGATGAAATGATTTTCGTTCCGTTTGAGGACGTGAAAACGGGGTAATGTATCGCCTCGAAGAACGTCCGGGTAAGTTTGAGGAGATACTGCGAAATCTGTTTTGACATGCTAAAGGAGTGAGAAAGATGAACAGGGAAGATTCTCAGTACATCACTGGAAAAGGGTTTCAGACTTCTATTGTCTCGTACCCGCAACGGGGGCATTGGGGGAGAGCTGATTATCCCGGGAATACTTCTGGATACTTGATATACGATTTCATCAGTCAATATTACCCAGTGGCACCCCCAAACTTGTTTGTGGAACTTTTTTCAGGTGGCGGGACTGGAAGGGATGTTGCTCGTGAGATGGGTATCGTTACGTCAGTGCACTTAGATATAAACAACGGCTGGGATGCACTTAATGATGAAGTTCCTCAAGGTGCGGATTTAGTGTTTGCACACCCGCCGTATTGGAACATGATAGATTACGCCAAATTTCGAGGAAAGAAGTACGTTCATGACATCTCCTCCATTGGCGACTATGACGCCTATGTCTCAGTAATGTCCTCGTTGTTTACGAGAGTATATGAATCGATCGCTGCCGGTGGGCGATATGGTGTTTTGTTGGGACTTATCAGACGAAGAGGAAAATTGTATGATCCTGCACGTGATATTCAATTTCATGGCACTCTTGTCGATGAGGTGATTAAAGTTCAGCATAATACCAGCTCCGGTAGGCAGGATCTGTCCGGAAAGTACGGCAATAGCCGGTTTACTCGAATTGTACATGAGAAATTGCTTATCTACCAAAAGCAGGGATATATTGAACGTTCCGGTTGAATGATGTTCTATATCTTTCATTGTTGTAGGCGGAGTTTTGGCTACACAAAAGTTGTCTTTTATCGCTATATGACAGCTAGATGTAATTATGTCATGAGAAGAAATGGATTAGAGGCCTCGGAATAAGAAAACAGTCATTATTGGAATCTATGCCGCCATGAACCAGCTTTGTATTATTCTTCCTAAGATTCATTAAACCCAACCAAAGTGGATCCCGTTTACGTGGAAGAATTAACACAATGTCTTCATATTGGGAAACTGATCTACTTGACTTCGACATACGAGTTGAAGATGAGATGGTGCTCCTTTCTGAGTAAAAGAATCCACCCAGCTAAGAATTATGGTCTGGGTGATATTGCCGTACAGTCTGCGAGAATCATTTCTCTTCTGCACCATCGCTCTTACCAACTCGGCAACGGCAAGCTTGTCGTTGCGGAAATTTAGTTTTGAGCAAGATACTAGTCAGAAAGGCGTGGCGGTTACACAGATTTTTGCTTGCTTGAATGGCTGCCAGTAAAAGCTGTTCAGTCGGTGTGAAAAAAGCTTCTCATTCAAGTGAGCGTTGATGCTCACCGTGATGGGGGATTGGTTATTTCTTCTGGCAATTCGGAGTTAAGAAGCAGTTTTCAGCATCAATCATGCATGTCCATACTGTTTGTGACCATCTGAACAAAAACTGGCACCAATCCAGCTTGAGTTGCCATCATGAACCGCATACATTAGAACTATAAGCTGGTGTTGGCTTAATTGGAACAGTATGATTTGTGTAGTTGGTTAACGAATTGTTTAATAGAATGGCAAAGCAAGCTATCGTCGTTACGTTAAGCAATCAAACTGAAAGGAAGCAGTGCATTCATGACGCCATTTTCAGGAATATTAGTCGCTATGGTCACGCCGTTTGATGACGATGAAAATGTCAGTTTACCGCGGACTAAACAATTAATTGAGTACTTGCTACAGTTCGATATTGCTGGGTTGTTCATTCTCGGTACCAATGGTGAAGCATATACCATGACGGAAGAAGAGAAGTTTCGCTTTGCCGAATCTGTGATCCAGGTGGTTGCTGGGCGGACCAAGGTGATTGTCGGGACCGGGTTGAACAGTACCAAAGAGACGATAACTTTCTCGCAGCGGATTGCCCAGTTGCAACCGGATGCGATTTCACTGGTTTCGCCGTCGTTTGTCGCACCGAGTCAAACTGAATTAATCGCGCATTATCAGGCCATTGCCGATGTGGTAAGCGTTCCATGCGTCCTGTATAACATGCCGGCAAAAACCGGGATCAATATTGACCCATCGTCAATCAAAATATTGTCACAACATCCAAACATCATTGGAATCAAAGATTCTTCGGGTAGCTGGGATAACTTTGATGGTTATTTGGCTAATCGTAAGGATGACGACTTTACGGTGATTATGGGATCAGATGGGAAAATACTTGAAGCCCTTCAGCACGGCGGGGATGCCGCAATTACTGGGACGGGAAACTTGTTGACGGCTTCGGCAGTCAATATTTACCATGCATTTAAAGCAGGTGATCTTGAAGCTGCAAAGAAGTATCAGGGGCAAGTCGAACCGTTACGTGACGTCTTGCATGAAGCAACCATCCCAGTATCGTTGAAGGCTGCGTTGACAGCCGCCGGTGTAGCTGTTGGTCCGGCGCGGCGGCCTGCGTTAATGCCAGAAGAGGGTTCAAAGTTGGCAGCAGACATTGGTCAGGTGGTCGCGGACTACCGGGCCCAGGGTATAATCTGATTATGTTAGCATGGAAGGAATGGTAAGGCTTCATGGATATTTGGATTGCAAGCGCAAATCAAAAGGTGTTGACTGCGGCGCATGCTTACCCCTTATCGGGTATCATCACTAATCCGACTGTTATCGCTCAGGAACAGCAACCATGGGAAGAAACTTTCAGTACCTTTGCTGCTTATCCGAACGACCGAGTGCACCTCCAGGTGGTTACTACCGATGAAAAGAAGATTTATCAAGAAGTTGCTTGGTTTGAGCAGTACGTTGATAAATCTCGTTTGATTGTCAAAATTCCAATGTCACTGGGAGGCCTCAAAGCAATTCCGCGGTTGAAGGCAGAAGGATTTGCCATTAACGTCACCGCTGTGTGCAACATGCAACAAGCAGTGTTGGCGCTGGAAGCTGGTATCCAATTCGTTTCAATCTACGTGGCGCGACTGAACGACCATGGTCGCGACGGGCTGGGTTTTCTCAAGAAGGTGCTACAGTACATTAAGGACAATGGGCTAGAAACGCAGGTCATGGCGGCAAGTGTTCGCAACTCTGATCAGCTTAACGCGGTGATTGATTTGGGCGTCGATGCAATTGCCATGCCTTATGATTTGTTGACGGGGATGATGGCTGATCAGATCACCACGGACAGCATCGAAAAATTTGCTACTGACTGGGCGAAGGTTAACTAACCTAGACGCAAAGCGGGGTAGTAAATTGATGTGGTAACATGAATTAGTTTTTGGCCACACAAATAGCTTCATTCCCATTTGGAATGAAGCTATTTTGGTATATCACGATTTGTTTAAGCGTGATACTGGTGCTGGCAGCATGATGCACAAATCAGTTTAATGTGCACCAAGATTATTCGCTTAGTGCGTACAATTGCGTTATTCTTTTACCAATCATAGATAACATGAATTTTTGATATGCTGATGAGCTTCCAATCGCACGCCAAGCTATCCTAAGTCACCGCTCAATAGCTAATTGCGGGAAGCTTCGTGCCGTTAAGGTTGGATAAGAGAAATACGCTAGGCAAAAAATACGAATGTCTTCACGTTGTCAGTGTGAAGAAGTTGTATCATTTGTTATTAGTCCTGCGAACTCATTCACGAGGGCAATGCCACAAGCACGCTAGGCTCAAATTGAGTCATCGTGGTGGAGACTGTCAGTAAATTAAAAGTCCAATCATTTACCGCAACTACTGAGTTGCAGGGGAGAGACAATGAAAGAAGAAATGAACAATCGTTATTATGCTGCTCGCGGATTCCGTGCCATTAAGGGCTTTTTCGCCAACTATTTTAATTTTACAGGTCGAAGTACGCGCAGTGAGTATTGGTGGTGGCAGATTATTCCCGGCGTCTGCGGCATCGTGATGAGCATGACAATGGCCTATCGCTCCGCGTTTAACACGGTACGCCTGGTCAACCAAGGTTTGACTCAAGCTGAAATTATTCAACGCACGGCCCACCAAGACATCTTGACGATGTTTTTTGGTGATAGCTTATGGCTCAAAATTCTTGCGGTCGCCATTTTTATCCTGTTGTTAGTGCCAACAGCCAGTCTGAATGTGCGACGCTTCGCTGATGTTGGGATTCACTGGGGCTGGTATGCCGGACTGTTCATCATTAGCTGGGCCGATTATCTGATCCCGCCTCAGTTGCATTCGCTTCGGTTGCTGGTGAGTGGCATTGTGAGCATTTCAATTCTAGTGATTGCGCTGTTGCCCAGTCAGTCAACAAGGCCTGCAGTCCATTAAGGTGATATGGCGATGGTAACCCCATTCAAGCTGGAGTTACTCGTAGCGGGCAGGCTTCGACTCGGTAGGTGATCTGCAACGGGCATGCGCTGAAGTGAATCAGCAATCCGCGTGGCATGTGCTGCACCTCCTTTCGGAATTTGTTAGGGCAACTACCCTACACAGATAAATGTCATTGAGAATCCAAAATGTTAAGTTTTTGGCCAATTAGCCCCGGTGTAACAGCATTTCTATTTTGGCAATATTTTGAATTTCGGCTTTTATCCATTTAAACGGAAAAATGGCGGTCGATTTAATGAGAAGGTACCGTTACAGGGAAAATGAGGAAACTCTCATCAAAATAAGTGCCTGTAACCCTTGGTACAATAGTCTTTTGAAATTTCTTGAATTTGCGACCTTAACATTTGGCGATCTCAATGACATTTATAGGTGTAAGGGTCATCACCGGCCGGCA
>NZ_AZDJ01000030.1:0-78485 GCF_001434705.1 Lacticaseibacillus nasuensis JCM 17158 | reverse complement strand
CACACAGACTCGGGCAGTCAGCACCATTTCGTCCAGGCGGGAGCGCCAGCAAGATTCACTCAGGTGGGAGTCGCCAGCTTCATTGACTCAGGTGCGAGCACGCCGGCAACATTTGCGCTCAGACTCGGACCGTCAGCTTTAGTCGTCCAGGCTTCGGGCCGCCAGCATTATCCGCCCAATGACCTGTGAATCTCCCGACCGTGCATTAACGGCGTAAGCCCGCGCAGCTCGAGACCAACAGGCCCGTGATTCAACGACCACTTTGGACCAACTGCGCATCTCGCCACGCGGACATGAGTGAGAACATTGCGTTTCTCCTCACCATTCGCTCAGGGCTTGCCGTGCCTAGCGGATCCTTCGGTTGTTGAATCACCAAATGTGCGAGATTCGCCGGCCGGTGATGCCGCACAGACTTGGGCAGTCAGCAATATTTCGTCCAGGCTTCGGGCCGCCAGCACCACTCGCCCACTGACCTGTGAATCTCCTGACCGTGCATTATCGGCGCAAGCCCGCGCAGCTCGAGACCAACAGGCCCGTGATTCAACGACCACTTTGGACCAACTGCGCATCTCGCCACGCGGACATGAGTGAGAACATTGCGTTTCTCCTCACCATTCGCTCAGGGCTTGCCGTGCCTAGCGGATCCGTCGGTTGTTGAATCACAAAATGTGCGAGATTCTCGCACAGGCTGCGGGCCGCCAGCACCATTCGCCCAGCTTCAAACCATCGCTTCGATTCGCTCCATACTTGCAAGATGGAGGCGACACCGGGGCGCGGAGACGTCCGCAACTCTGGTGGTGACAATCGGCTGCATGCGCCGGTTGCCCGCGAGGCATGATGATCTAGACATCAATAATGGTTTGAACGCACGAATAGCCCGCCGCTGAGAAGCAATTTCTCGGTGACGGGCTATTTGCGTGCCAAAAATTTGCCGCGGAGCGATAGCGTAGTTGTTCCCAACTATTTCGAAATTATTCAAATTACTCCTTGACCCCACCCACCAACGGCAGTATCTTCTATTTAGACAAACGTCTAACTAGAAAGGACGACAGCCATGGCAATGTCTGACACCCTAAAGGCCATCTCTGATCCGGTGCGCCGCCAGATTCTGAACCTGTTGAAGGAAGAGCCCAAGCCCGCCGGCGCAATCGCGGCGCAATTCGACCTAACGGCGGCGACGGTTTCGTATCACCTGAAACTATTGAAGCAGGCGCACCTGATCACGGAGCGGCGCGAGAAGAATTTTATCTATTACGACTTGAATGCCAGTGTCTTCGAAGAAGTATTGAGTTGGATTTATAGTCTAGGGATTGGAGCAGATTCACATGACAAAAACTAACTGGCGAACACTGATTATCACGAGCGCCATCATTTTGGCGACGATGTTGTATGGCATGAGTCAATACGCGTCGCTCCCAGCCACCGTGGTCACCCACTGGGGCGTGAACAATCAACCGAATGGGTGGATGCCAAAGGCGCTGGCCGTTTACGGCATCCCGCTGATCATGCTGGTGTTGCACTGGATCACCGTTGGCAGCGCCATGCGGGCCAGCCACCGGGGCAACCGGGCACCGCGATTAGAACGGATTACCGCGTGGATTTTTCCTGTGGTCACGGTGGTCCTGTACGTGGTCACGATTCGTTACGCGCAAGGCCAGCCGGTGAACATTCGCCTGTGGGCCCTGGTCGTGGTGGCCGCGGTGTTCATCGCGCTGGGCAACTATTTGCCAACGACGCCGGCGACCCTGGTGCACAAAGGCTGGTCAGGGTTTGGCTATCACGTGCCGTGGCCAGTCACGAACCTTGCCGGCGCATTGAAAACGATGCGGCGGCTGGGCCAGGTGATGGTCGGCGGCGGGGTAGTTCTGCTGGGCAGCCTCTTTTTCCCGCCGGTGGTGTCGGTGGTAGCGCTAATGGTTGTCATCGCGGCGATGCTGGTGGTGTTGGGGCTGAGTTACGGCTGGACGACGCGGCCAGCCAAGCATTGAGCCGCTGCTGAAACTAATGTATGATATTCGCAGAAGACTGGTTACGTGGAGCCCCGCTTGCGATGCTGATGAGTCGACAATTTAGCATAGATTGGGAGAGCTTCACATGGCAAAAACGGACTCATTATTCGGCGCGACGTATCAACAATCGCGCCAGATTTTTAGCTTAGACAACCTCAAAGATGGCGGCGGTTTTGGCCAAGCCGGCCGCGTAGAATTGCGCTACCGGGTGTGGATCCTGCTCAGCGTCGGGATGTTCTTCAGCGTGATGATTTGGATGTTTGGGAGCGAGCTTGGCGGCATGGCAACGGATGCCGCGGCCCATCCCGGCGATGTTCATTACATTACCAACAGTTGCGCCATTTGGATGGGCCGCTGCAGCGGGTTCATGGTGCCGGTGTTTAAAGTCTGGTTCGTGATGTTTGAAGCCATGCTCGTCATCAACGTGCTGTGGCCCAAGCCGCTACCGATGCAGTTGCTGTTTGTGCAGGTGCTGATGATGGTGGTGATGCTACCAATGCTGACGATTATTATTTTGCCGTTGAGCCTCGGCGGCACGTTGGTCAGCCTGGGGTGGCTCGGCGCCGTGGTCGTGGTGCTCCTCGGGGTGATTTTTCTGGTCGTCCAACTCATGAAGGGCGCGCAAGACACGCGCGTGCAACTATACGGCAAAACCGGCACCAGGCAGCTAAATTTCGGCCCGTTCGACTACTGGACGTGGCGTATCGGCGGCGGCCTGTTGGTGGTCAGCCTGATCAACGGGTTCACGTTCAGGCTCGGCTTCCCGCGTCCCGCCACCAGCAATTTCTGGACGCTGCTGGTGGGGCTGGTGCCAATCTTTTATTTCGCGTTGTTTGCCTTGCTGATCCGCGCGCTATTTGCGCAAATCGTCTCGAATTTTTACTTATGGAAATATGGTCACTTGTACCAAGCCGACTACCACATCAGTGACAAGTTGTGGTACGG
This sequence comes from Lacticaseibacillus nasuensis JCM 17158, assembly GCF_001434705.1. Lineage (GTDB taxonomy): Bacteria > Bacillota > Bacilli > Lactobacillales > Lactobacillaceae > Lacticaseibacillus > Lacticaseibacillus nasuensis. Next base: position 75,531 of record NZ_AZDJ01000030.1, on the reverse strand, counting down.
GTGGTTGAAGGCTAAGCACTTAGCCAAGCGGCGCGCCAAGCAGGCGGGCCAATCATGAGGCGCAGCCGCTTCCTAGTCGCCAGCCTGATTGTCGGCGGGCTGTTGGCGCTGGCGGGATGTCGCGATAAGCCAACGCGAGGCGAAATGGGTGCGGCGGAGCGCGTTGAGGCGCGTAACTTGATGGCCAGCCTCACCGGCGTCCAAAGCATCACGGTGAGCCACCCGGAGTTGACGAAATCCGAAGACACATTGCCGATGTCTGATGTCCGGCTGCCGGATGATTATGAAGAAACTGCCGACGTGCGCGTGACCCTCACAGACGGCAGTGTCATTGAAATTCAGGGGATGGGAATTTTTGGCGTCATCAGCGAGTATGCCGATACCGATTACGCCTGGCGGACCAAGGGCTTGCACTCCGCGCTGGTGACTTTTGAAGCACCGGTGGCGGATGGGGATGAGTGGCTGATTCTAAACGGCAAGAAATATAATTTGGATCCGGCAGAAGCGGTGCTGACCAAACCCGTGGTCGCCTGGTGCAAGCACCATTTTGGCCAAACCCGAGGGCCGGTCATGGTCACCGATTCGACCGGGCACCGCCGCTCGCTCATGCTCACGGCCCGGCAGCTCAAGGCTTATCACAAGTGGGCGCAAGAGGAATCTCGTAATGCCGATTTAAGTGGCGATTAACGCGGTGAGCTCATAGGACTACACAAATACGCGCTCACCAGCCGGTGGGCGCGTATTTTTGTGGCCAAATTTAGGCGAGCATCTGTCTGGCTTTGGCCCGGGCTACGATGTCATCGCTGATTTGTTGTAGGGAAATGGCGGCCATGCGAGCCTCGGCGGCGGCTTGCACCGAATCATACACCGCGCTCAACGTGTCTTGAATGTTCCCGCCGACTGGACACGCTGGGCTGGTTTGCTCATCGAGATGCAACAAGGGCCCGGTGCCGGCCACGACGCGATAAATGTCGAGCAGGCTAATCGATTCGGCGGAGCGGGCGAGTGCCGGTCGCACGGCGCCGGGCTGACTGGTCAAGAGGCCGCCTTTGACCAATTGGGCCATGAGCCGCCGCACGACGCTAGGATTAGCGTTGATGCTGGCGGCAATTTCTTTGCTGGCTAAGTCCCAACCCGCGCCGATTTGGACATAGGCAAGGACGTGAATAGCGTCGCTTAACTTGTGTGAATAGTGCACAATGGTCACCTTACCTTATTTCAAGCTAAAATTAGTTTAGCACTTCTTGGATGGCGGCTGGCAGTGGCGTCAAGTCGTGACCCAACACATCCGGCAGATCCGTGGTGTGCTCTGCCAAGGCCCCGTTGCGAATCATCGCCATGCTGCCGGTCAAGAATCCAGCCAAGCCAGCCGCCACGCCATTGGCGATCAAGGCCTGTTGGTAGTCGGCATCGGTGAGGCTCTTGATGGCGAAGTGACCGCTTATGGCTTCTGCCAAGTCGCGGTAGGTGCGGGCGGGGCCGGCAAATTCATACACGGCTTTTGGCGCAGCGGTGAGCAAGACATTTACCGCGGCTTCGGCGTATTCGCGCTCTAATGCCCAGCCAACTTGACCCGCGCCGGCGGAATAGAGGAAATCTTTGCCAGCGGCAGCAGGCCGGAGCGTGGCGAGTTCGTTTTCCAAGTACCAGTTGTTGCGCAGGAAGCTGTGGGGGAGGCCGGCGTCGAGAATGGCGTGTTCAGTCGCCTGGTGATCGGCTGCCAGCGCCGCCGTGGTGCGATCGGCCATTGGAAAACTAGTGTAGGCGATAAACTGCACCCCGGCGCGCTTGGCGGCCGTCACCACGTTGGCGTGTTGTTCGGCGCGGGAAACGGCGCCGCCTGGCAAAGAAGAAACAAACAGTAACCGGTCCACGCCGGTTAACGCCGTCGTCATCTGCGCCGGGTCGCTGTAGTCGGCTTGGCGAATGGCGATACCGGCGGGCAGGACCTGCTTGGCCTTCTCGACGTTGCGGGCCAAGGCCAAGATTTCCGTGGCCGGCACCTTGGCGGCTAAGTATTGAAGCGCGCGCTGACCGAAGTGGCCGGTGGCGCCTGTAATTGCGTAAGTTGTCATATTTTATATTCTCCTTTATTTTTGGAACCTGTGCTGATTAATGTAACATGTTGTTTTAAAAAGCACAAGTGGCCGCATTCATTTGGCTGAGTAAACTATGGTATACTATTAGTAAACAAATGACATTTAGCGAGGTGACTTATGCGTTTGCCTAAGCCGATTTCCTGGGTGCGCGGCGGCTTGATGCTGCTGGCCCTAGAGCTGATCGCCATTAGCATCAACTGGTTTTACGCCCCGCACCGCGTCGCAGCCGGCGGCGCCACGGGGCTGGCCATCATCGTCCAAGAAAGCTTCGGCGTGCCGCTGGGCTTGACCACTTTACTAATTAATCTCGGCATGCTGGCCTTGGCCTGGTGGCTGCTGGACCGCGGGACCACCCGCCGAATTTTGGCCGGCAGCATGTTGTTGCCCTTATTGCTGGCGGTGACGCCGCAGCTGCGGCTGGTTAACGACCGGATGTTAGCCGTCATCGTGGGCAGCGTGATTTTTGCCGTCGGCGTGGCGCTGAACTATCGCATCGACGCGTCGAGCGGGGGCACCACGGTCCCGCCGCTGATTTTCAAAAAATACTTCGGCATCAAACCGTCATTAGGCTTATTCGGGATCGATTTTGTCGTGTGTCTGTTGAACATTCCGGTGAGCGGCGTCGAGGCGTTTTTGCTGGCGGTGTTCGCCGTGGCCATCAGTAGCTGGCTGATGAACGTGATTGAAACGGGTCTGGACCGCAAGAAGGCCGTGTACGTGATGAGCCCGCAGTTGAAGATGATTCAAGCCCGGCTCCAAGCCGATTACGGCCTGACGCGCTTGCCGGCGCGCGGCGGCTACGCCAACACCGAAACGGGGATGTTGCTGATTGTCGTCGCCCAACCGGACCTCAAGGCGCTGGTGCGGCGCGTGCACCAAGTCGACGCCGCCGCCTTTGTGCTGGTGGTGGAGGCCACGGCTGTGCATGGCGGCAGTTTTGCCGAAGACTAAAAAACGTGGCAGTGTGAGTCGCTCACACTGCCACGTTTGCGTTTGGTTACACTTCGACTGGCACAATCCAGCCAGCTGGGGCTTCGACGTCGCCGAATTGAATCCCGGTGAGTTCGTTGTAAAGCTTGGCGGTGTATTCACCGGTGCTGCCGTCACCGAAGGTATGCACGGTGTCGCCATAGGTGATGCTTTGAATTGGCGTGATCACCGCCGCCGTGCCACAGGCGCCGGCTTCGCTGAACTGGTCAAGGTCTGAGATGGCAATCGGCGTTTGGACGGGTTCGAGCCCGAAGCGGTCGCGGGCCAAGTCGAGAATCGAGAACTTCGTGATACTTGGCAGAATCGACGGGGACTTCGGCGTTTGAAGTTGCTTGTGATCCTTGGTGATGGCAAAAAAGTTCGCACTACCGACTTCTTCGATGTATTTGTGTTCCAGCGGGTCGAGGTAAATGGCGTCGCCGTAGCCGTGTTCATGCGCATACTTGCCGGCTTGCAGCGAGGCGGCGTAGTTGCCGCCGACCTTGGCCTGACCGGTACCATAATGGGCGGCGCGGTCGAAGGCATCGGCGACGATGAACTTGGTTGGCACCATGCCGCCTTTGAAATATGGCCCCACCGGCATGGCAAACACGGTGAACAGGTACTCCTTGGCCGGTGCAACGCCGATATTTTCGCCGACGCCGATGAGAATCGGTCGGATGTACAGCGTGGCGCCGGTACCATAAGGCGGCACGTAGTCGTGGTTGGCGGCGACGACTTGTTTGACGGCGTCGAGGAACATTTCAGTTGGTACCTGCGGCATCAGCAGTTTATCCGCGGAGTCTTGCATGCGCTTGGCGTTGCGATCCGGGCGGAACAGTTGAATCTGACCGCTTTTCGTGCGGTAAGCTTTCATGCCTTCAAACGCGCCTTGCCCGTAATGCAAAATCGGCGAGCTTTCGTTGATGGTCAGCATGTTGTTGCTGGTGAGTGCGCCGGCGTCCCACTGCCCGTCCTGCCAGTGGGCGAGGAAGCGGTACGGGAGATTCATATAATCGAAGCCAAGGTTGTCCCAATCGATATTCACTGTCATCGTTATTCTCCTTTGGTTGCGCCTACATTTCATTAGAACAATATTAGAAGAGCTTGGCCTTAATTGCAATGCCTATTCATGCGGTGGGCGGCGAGAATTTATCGCCGAGATTAAGTATTCGTGTGAGCAAAAATGAATTCGCTTACATCAACCATGCCGAATTTTCTCGATAATTTACCTATACCAATCGTGACGCTTATGGTTATCCCAGTATTTTTAATTTTGTCTCGCCTGGCAACCAGTCCGCTCCAAATATTCACACAAATGTTCGCAAACACTTGTTGGATTAGGACCTCACCATATTTCTCGCTTTCTGTTGGAAAGCTGTTACACTCAAGGTAGATGAGGGTGGCAGGAGGTGGCCGTGGTGGCAAATGACTTAGACCAATGGCTGTATTTGTTTAACCGAGGAGAAGACTTCGAGGCTTATCATCGCTTCGGAGCCCACCAGGTGGGGGACCACTGGGAGTTTCTGGTGTGGGCGCCGCATGCGCAAGGCGTGGCGGTGGTTGGCGACTGGAACGACTGGCAGCCGGCCCCGCTGAGTCCGATTGGCGATACCGGCGTGTGGCGCGGGGCGGCCAAGGCGCTGGCCGGGCAGCATTATAAGTTTCGGCTCACGGGCCCCGATGGCGTGACCCGGGAGAAAATCGATCCCTTCGCCTTTGCGTTTGAACGCAAGCCGGGGACGGCGGCGTTGTTGGCGGATTTGCCCGCGCATGACTGGCACGACACCCGTTGGCTCAAGGACCGCGAAGCGTTTCCGCCGTATCAGCGGCCCATCAGCATTTACGAGCTGCACCTCGGCTCGTTTCGCCGGCACATGAATGACGCTTATTTGACATACGCCGAGGCGGCCAAGGTGGTGATCCCTTATGTGAAGAAGCTGGGCTTCACGCACATCGAATTGATGCCGCTGATGGAGCACCCGCTGGATAAATCTTGGGGGTATCAGCTGATGGGGTATTTTGCCCCGACGAGTCGCTTCGGGCCGCCTGGCGAGTTGCTGGGGTTCATCGACGCGGCCCACCAGGCGGGGCTGGGCGTGATCATGGACTGGGTGCCGGGGCATTTCATTCGCAACGCCGACGCCTTGGCCCGCTTTGACGGTACGCCGACCTTCGAGTATGCCGACGCGCACCGCGCCGATAACGTCCGCTGGGGCTCATGGAATTTCGACCTCGGGCGCGCGCAGGTGCAAAGTTTTCTGTTAAGCAGCGCCACGTTTTGGCTGAAGGAGTGCCACCTCGACGGCTTGCGGGTCGATGCCGTGTCGAACATGTTGTACATGGATTACGACGCCGGCAAGGAGCATGACCGCAACCGCAACGGCGGGCGAGAGAATCTGGAAGGCATCGCATTTTTACAAAAACTCAACCGCGTGGCCTTCAGTGCCGTGGTGAATCCGCTGATGATTGCCGAGGAAAGTTCCGCCTATCCCGGCGTCACCAAGCCGGTGTACCTCGGCGGCTTGGGCTTCAACTACAAGTGGAACATGGGCTGGATGAACGATACGCTGGCCTACTTCAGCCGGGCGCCGGGGCAGCGCGACGTGCACAAGCTGACCTTCTCGTTTGTTTACCTGCGCGATGAGCAATTCATCTTGCCGTTTTCCCACGACGAGGTGGTGCACGGGAAGAAGTCGCTGATGCACAAGATGCCCGGCGACCGCTACAACCAATTCGCCAATTTGCGGGTGATGTACGTCTGGTGGCTGACCCACCCGGGGAAAAAGCTGTTGTTTATGGGCAGCGAATGGGGGCAATTCCTCGAGTGGCGTGACTGGACGCAGCTGGAATGGCGCGATTTGGCCGATCCGCTGAACGCCAAAATGCAGTCCTTCACCACCAACTTGATGCATTTATATCGCCGTTATCCGGCGTTGTGGCGTGGGGATCACGATGAAACCGGAATGCTGGTGACGATCGGGGACAACCCGGATGCCTTGAGTTATATTCGCCGCTCGCCGGGCGAGTTGCCGGTGATCGTCGTGTTGAATCTGGTGACCAAGCAGCGCGATCACTTCCGTGTGCCGGTGCCGCATGGCGGCCACTACCGCGTGATCTTGAACACCGAGGCCATTGCCGCCGGTGGGACCTGGACGCACGTGCCGCGCCATTACGTCGCCACCGCGGTACCAGCCAATGGACAAGCCGACAGCCTCGACGTGATTTTACCGGCGATGGGGGCGTTGTTGATTGTGCCGGAGCCGGCTGAGGGGTAAAGAGGAAACGCAACATGTTTATCACGCCGCCCGGCTCACAACTTAATCGTGTTCGCGAGCCCATGAGGCTACACAGATGACCACCTGATGGCCGACTTGCAAAGTGCGCAAGTCACCCCTCAGGCGGCGCATCTGCTCCGCCTCATAAGCGGGCTCGCTCACAACTTGTCTAATCGTGTTCGCGAGCCCATGAGGCTACACAGAGGACCACCTGATGGCCGACTCGCAAAACCCGCGAGTCACCCCTCAGGCGGCGCCTACGTTCCGTCCCTTAAGCGGGCTCGCTCACAACTTGTCATTAATATGGAGGACTATCATGACGACAGAAATGTTAGGGATGATTCTGGCTGGGGGGCAGGGGACTCGGTTGGGGAAGTTGACGCGGACGACCGCGAAGCCTTCGGTGCCATTTGGCGGGCGGTATCGGATTATCGACTTCACCTTGAGCAACCTCAGCAACTCAGGCGTCAACACGGTGGGTGTGATCACCCAATACCAGCCGCTGGAGCTCAACCGCCACGTGCAAAACGGGGCCAGCTGGGGGCTCAACGAGCGTTCGGCCGGGGTGACGATTTTGCAGCCGTATGCCGCCAGCGACGGCGAGAAGTTTTTTGAAGGCACGGCCCACGCCATTTTCCAAAACATGGCGTACATCGACTCGTACAACCCGAAGTACTTGTTGGTGCTATCCGGTGACCACATATACAAGATGGACTACCGGCGGATGCTGGCGTTTCACGAAAGCAAGAAGGCGGCGTTGACCGTGGCGGTGATGCCCGTTAGCAAAAGCGAGGCCAGCCGCTTTGGCATCATGAATACCGACGACACGGATCGCATCATCGAGTTCGAGGAGAAACCCGCGGCGCCGAAAAGTAATAACGCCTCGATGGGCATTTATATTTTCAACTGGGCGACGTTGCGCAAGTATCTCGCCGACTCCAACGCCACCGACGGCAACCTGGAAGACTTCGGTCACGACGTCATTCCCGCCTACCTGGCGCACAACGAGCCGACCTACGCCTACGCGTTTCACGGTTACTGGAAAGACGTCGGCACGATTCAAAGCCTGTGGGAGGCGAACATGGAATTCCTGTCGCCGAACAACCCGCTGAACATCACCAACCGCAACTGGCGGATTTATTCGCAGGCCGAGGCCTTGCCGCCGATGATGCTGACCAGCACGGCCAAGGTGACGCGGGCGATGATTGTCGACGGCTCCTATGTCGCCGGCACGGTGGATCACAGCATCTTGTCGCAAAGCGTGAAGATTGGGCCGGGGTCGGTGGTGACGGATTCGATGGTCATGCCCAATGCCGTGATCGGGAAAAATGTGCGCATCGATCACGCCATCATCGGCGAAGACGCCATCGTGGGGGATAACGGCGAGGTGGTCGGCACGGCGGATGACATTGCCGTGGTCGGCTACGGCGAGGCCATTGGCAGAAAGGAGAAGGCATGAGAAAAGGGGAATTAAGTGCCATTATCGACTTGAACGAAGACGATGCGGCGTTGGCACCGTTGACGACGGGTCGACCGATTGGCACGCTACCGTTTGCCGGGCGCTACCGCCTGATCGATTTTCCGTTGTCGGCGATTAGCGCCGCGGATATTCACAGCGTGGCAATCTTCATGCCGCGCTCGGCGCGTTCGGTGCAAGACCACCTGAGAAGCGGGGCGACTTGGAACCTCGACTTGATTCAAGGCGGCGTGTTCATGTTCCCGTATGTGGCCACGCGCGATTACAACGACGCCAGCCTGCGTGCCCGGTATTACGAAGACTACATGCAGTTTCTGCGCATGTCCGGCTCGCGCTACACCGTAATTCTCGGGGCGAAAAACATTGCCAACATCGACTTGAACGCGGTGCTCGATTATCACCGCGCCGGCGACAGCCCAATCACCGCGATTTATAAGACGCTGCCGGTGACGGAGCTGGGCGCACAGGAGTTGACGCTGTCGTTGTCCGAGCTGGGCACGGCCAGTTCGGTGCTGCCGTTATCTGCCCGCCACCTCGGCGACGCGGCGAAGGTGGCGGCGTTTATGGATGGCTATTTGATCGACACGCCGATGTTAATTGAACTCTTGGACGCTGCCAGTAACGGGGCGAGTTTTCGGCGGATGCCGGAGTTGCTGCGCGACGCGGTGCTGGCCAATAACGCCAACGCCTTTGAATACACCGGGTTCTTGGCGCGGGTGACGGGCATTCAGCAATACTTCGCCGCCAACTTGGCCATGTTAGACGATGCCAGCTATCAGGCGTTGCTGTACAGCTCGATTCCGATTCTGACCAAGAGTAAAAATGAGATCCCGACCTTTTTTGCCCGGGATTCGCATGTCGTTAACACCATCTTGGGCACCGGCGCGTACATCGAAGGCAGCATCACGCATTCGGTGATTTCGCGCAACGTCTTGGTGCACCGCGACGCGGAGGTGGTGGATTCGGTGATCATGCAAGGCACCAAGCTCTCGATCGGGGCCAGCGTCCGCAACGCCATCCTCGACAAAGGCGTGGTGATTGGCCCGAACGTCACTGTGGCGGGTACGCCGGAGCACCCGGTGGTTGTGCCGAAAAACGCGACGGTGTACCAGTCGATTGAGGAGGTGCCGGCATGACCAAGGTGCTCTTCGTGGCGGCGGAAAGCGCGCCATTTTACAAAACCGGCGGGCTTGGGGATGTCGTCTACGCCTTGCCGCAGGCGCTGGCCAAGGCCGGCGTCGACATTCGCGTGGCACTGCCGTATTACGCCCGGCTGTTTCCCGAGGCCTACCTCAATCAGCTGCGGGAAGTCGCGCAGTTTACCGTGCAGGTTGGCGGCCAGGCGAAATACGTCGGCGTCAAGCAGTTGACCTTGGGGGCGGTGCCGATTTATTTTATCGACAATCAGGAGTACTTCGGCCGCGACCACCTGTATGGCGACTGGGACGACGGCGGGCGCTTCGGGTTCTTTCAGCTGGCGGTGCTGGAGATGCTGCAGGTGATCGACTTCATTCCGGACATTTTGCACGTCAACGACTGGCACACGGCGATGATTCCGGTGTTGTTGCACGACAAATATCATTGGGTGAGTGCCTACCAAGGCATCCGCACGCAGCTGACGATTCATAATTTGCAGTTTCAAGGCTGGTTTCCGCCGTCGATTCTCGACACCGTCTTTGGCATCGGCCGCCAGTACTTCAACGACGACGGCTTCGCCCAGGACAACAGCGTCAACTTCATGAAAGGCGGCATCAACTTCGCCGACTTGGTGTCGACGGTGAGTCCGACCTACGCCGGCGAGATTCAAACCCCGGCGTTTGGCGAGCACCTCGATGGCACTCTCCGCAAAAACGCGGGTAAACTGGTGGGCATTTTGAACGGCATCGACACCGCGCTGTATAATCCGGCCACCGACCAGTATCTGGCCAAAACCTACGACGCCAAGCACCTAGCCGGCAAGGCGAAGGACAAGCAGGCCTTGCAGCGCGAGCTCGGGTTGCCCAAGCGGCCGGATCCGTTGTTTGGCGTGGTGAGCCGCCTGACTCGGCAAAAAGGCAGCGACTTGCTGGTGGCAGCCTTGGGGCAGGTGTTGGCGCACGAAAATATTCAAGTCGCCATTCTGGGCACCGGCGACGCGGACCTCGAGGCGGCGCTGACGGCACTGCACGAGCGTTATCCAGGGCAGCTAGCGGTGGCGATTCGCTTCGATGTCGGCTTGGCGCAGCGCATTTACGCCGGCAGCGATTTCTTCGTCATGCCCAGCGCCTTTGAGCCCAGCGGCTTGGCCCAAATGATGGCGATGCGCTACGGCAGCCTGCCGGTGGTGCATGAAACCGGGGGCCTACGCGATTCGGTGACGCCATACGATGCCACGACCGGCGCCGGCACGGGCTTTAGTTTCTGGGAGTACCAGCCGGGCGTCTTGGCCAACATCTTGGCCATGGCCAGTGGCGTGTACACCACCGAACCGAAGGCCTACGCCAAGTTGCAACAAGCGGCGATGGCGGCGGATTTTGACTGGCGCCACGCAGCCAAGCAGTATTTGGCCGGCTACGCGCGCCTGCTGGGGGCATCATGAAAGACTTGAAGCGCGCGTTACAAACCACGGCGATGCAACTGTTTGCCGATGACTTTACCCACTTGGATCTCGCCCAGCAGTTTCGCACCGTGGCCTTTGTCACCCGGGGGATGATCGCGCCGAATTGGGCCAAGACCAAGGCAGCGGTGGACCGCTCCGGGCAAAAGCAGGTGTATTATTTTGCCATCGAGTTCCTGCCGGGCCGACTGCTAGCGAGCAACTTGTTGAACCTCGGCATCAAGGCCGACATGGAGGCGGCCTTGACGGCGTATGGCGTCGACTCGGCCTTGTTGTACGAAGCAGAAGCCGAGCCGGCGCTGGGCAATGGCGGGCTGGGCCGCTTAGGGTCGGCGTTTCTCGACGCCATGGCCAGCGTCGGCATGCCGGGCAACGGCAACGGTATTCGCTACCGCTACGGCTTATTTCGCCAGCGTTTCGTCGACGGCTACCAAGTCGAGCTGCCCGACGACTGGTTGCGCGACACTAACGTCTGGGAGGTGCGCAAGGAAAACCGCGCGGTGATTGTGCGTTTCGGCGGCCAGGTGTGGCTGCGCCCAGACGCCACCGGCCAGCTGCAGCCGGAGTATCAAGGCGCCCAAGAAATTCTGGCGGTGCCTTACGATACCGCGATTCCCGGCTACCACGACGGCGTGGTGAACACGATGCGCCTGTGGTCGGCCGAGCCGGTGAACGATCCCAACCACGCCTTTACGATGGCCGATAAGGCGCGGGCGGATGAAATCACCCGCATCCTGTATCCAGACGATTCCCAGGTGGCGGGGCAGGAACTGCGGCTACGCCAAGAGTATTTTCTCGTGTCGGCCGGCGTGCAAAGCGTCGTCCACCATTACCTGAGGTTCCACCAAGACATCATGCGCCTGCCGGAATTCGTCGCCATTCACATCAACGACACGCATCCGGCCATGGCCGTCGCCGAGTTGATGCGGGTGTTGCTCGACGACTTCGGGTTAAACTGGGAGCCGGCGTGGCGACTCACCGAAGCCACGCTGAGCTACACCAACCACACCTTGATGCAAGAGGCGCTGGAAAGCTGGGACCAGCAACTGTTTGCCCGGGTGGTACCGCGCCTGGCGCAATTGATTGGCGAAATCGACCGGCGCTTTCGGGCGCGCTTTACCCGGCGCTACGGGGAGCTGTTGGTCAACCGGGCCGCGCCGTTGGGGAACGGGCGCGTGCGGATGGCCAACCTCGCGGTAATCGGCAGCCACGCCGTTAACGGCGTGGCCAAGCTGCACACGCAACTGCTGGGGGAAAGCGTGTTGAAGGACCTGGTCACCTTGTATCCGCGCAAGCTGCTGAACGAAACTAACGGCATCACCATGCGCCGCTGGGTGTTGCTGGCTAATCCCGGCTTGACGCAGCTGCTGGATCTGGCGGTGGGGCCGGCGTGGCACCGCGCCCCGTTAGCCGCCCGCGGCTTTGCCGCCGCGGCGCAACAGCCGGGGCTGGCCAAGCAGCTGCAGGCGGTGAAGCTGGCCAACAAGCAAGCACTCGCCGATTACATTCTGGCCACGCTGCACGAAACGGTCAATCCGCAGGCGTTGTTCGACGTGCAAATCAAGCGTCTGCACGCCTACAAGCGGCAGTTGCTGCACCTGTTAGGAATTTTGGCAGATTACCTGACGCTGCTGGATGGCGGGGACCTGCCGCCGCGTGTGCACATTTTTGCCGCCAAGGCCGCGCCGAGTTACGCCTACGCCAAGTCGATCATCAAGGTGATGAACGCCGCGGCCGGCGTGATCAACCACGATCCGCGGGTGAGTGGGCGCCTGCAGCTGATTTTCCTGCCGAATTACAACGTGAGCCTGGCCAGTCGCATCATTCCCGCCGCCGACGTGTCCGAGCAGATCTCGCTGGCCGGTACCGAGGCCAGCGGCACCAGCAACATGAAGCTGATGGCTAACGGCGCGTTGACTTTGGCGACGCTCGACGGGGCGAACATCGAGATTCGCGACGCGGTGGGGGCGGCGAATATCGAAACCTTCGGCCTGACTGCCACTCAGGTGCGCGCCTATCAGCAAGTCGGCAACTATTCGGCCAGCGCGGTGCTGGCCGAGTCGCCGCTGTTAAAACGCGTCGTCGCCATGCTGACGGATGGCAGCATTCCCGATATCCAACTCGAAGGGCGGCAAATCGTCGACTCGCTGGTGCTGGGCAACGATGAGTATTTCGTGCTGGCGGATTTTGCGGCGTACCAAGCCGCCAGCCGGCGCGTCGAGCAGCGCTACGCCGATCCCGCCGGCTGGGCGCAAACCATGGCCATCAACATCGCCGCGGCCGGCCAATTTGCCGCCGACTTCACCGTGGCCAACTACGGCCGCGAAATCTGGGACGTGCGGCCGACCCACCCGCCGCGGGAATGACTGCGGGCACGCAAAAACGGACTGATCCTCAGGATCGGTCCGTTTTTACGTGGGATAATCAGGCCATCACGATGCGCTCGCGCAGGCCGCTGGTCGGGTAAACGCGGGTGTCTTGCGTGATGAACACGGCTTCTGAAGCGGAGTCGGCGGCGTCGATGACGTCGTAGCCGGCCGGCACGCCGGCGTAAAACCCGATACTGGACAAGATATCACCCAGCGTCGCGGTTTTGGTGAACACCGTGATGCTGGCCATGGTGCTTTGAATCGGCCGCCCGGTCGCCGGGTCCAGCAGGTGGTGATACGGCGTGCCATTGGCCTTAAATTCTCGGGTGTGAATGCTAGAAGTCATCACCGCCCCGGGCTCGCTGGCCACCGTGGCGCGCACGGTGTGGCCGTCGCTTACCGGCACCTGCCACAGCGGCACGCCGGCGGGGCTATTGCCAATCAGGGCCATGTTCCCGGCCAGGTCGATTTGGCCGGTGGCGTGGTGCGTGGCCCACAAGGCGGTGAGCTGATCGAGAATGAAGCCCTTGGCAATGGCACCGAGGTCCATGGCCATGCCCGGCTTGGTCAGCAACACGGTTTGCGAATCGGAGTCGAGGTCGACTAAGTTGGGGTCGCTTAAGGCCAGCGCTGCAGCAATAGCGGCGTCGCTAGGCGCAGTGGCCTTGGCTTGCGCCTCGCGCCACAAGCGCGTCAGTGGCCCCATGAGCACGTTGAACCCCAGCCCGCGCTTGCTCCAATCAAGCGCCGTGGCGATGAGGTTGAAAATCGGGCGGACCGGAATGTGGACGCGGGACTCGCCGGCGTTGGCATTGAGTTCGCTCAACAAAGATTGGTCATCGTAAAACGACAACAGGTGCGAGTACGCCGACACCAAGGCGATGCTTTGGTCGTACAAGCCGGTGGGGTAGTCGCTGGTGACGGTTAAGACGTTGTCGCCACCAAGGGCGGTAAAGTGTAGGGAATCGGTCATGGTTCACCTCCTAATTGTGTCAATTCTAGTGTAATCGTTTTCTTTTTGCCCGGCAATGTTTCTGTCTTGACAAGTTTGGGCCCATTCAATTGTCAGAGGTATAGACTGTTAAGAGATAAATGCGAGACAGCAGGAGGCAAGTATGATCGACACAAAGTATTCCAAGGCGCAACAAGACGCCTTGACTGAATTCAAACTAGACATTGGCCACTTGAATGCGCTGGCAAATGCGAGCCGGCAAAAACTAATTATGATGCTTGGTACTGTGACCGCCGAGCACGGCATCATGGTCAACGACCTGGCCGCGGCCATTGGGTTGTCGCAACCGGCGACCTCGCACCACCTGAAGTTATTGAAGGAAATCGGCATGGTCGGCAGCAAGCAAGTGGGCAATATTGTTTACTATTACCTGACGCTCGACGACACCATCGCCCGCCTCGAGCGCCTCACCGACGCCTTGAAGCGCCAAGCCAACAGCAAGTAGCTTGCGTCGCGGCGGGGGTTGTGCGATACTTTGAGCAATTGGTTGCGCGTTGAAGTAGGCGTCAAGTCGTCGGTGCAGAAAGAAGGCGGTTGCTGCGAGCCTTCCCGAGCTTGACCCCGAATTACGGCGCCGTAGAAACCACCGGGTGATGCCGTTACGCATCGAGAAGTGGCAGCTTCGGCTGCAACCTGGGTGGTACCGCGGCGCTGTCGTCCCTGATCAGATGGATCGGGGACTTTTTTTGTGCAACGACTAACGGAGGGAGAAACATGACGAATATTTTGGATGAACTCGCTTGGCGCGGGGCGTTGAACCAACTCACTGATGAGGCGGGGCTGCGCAAGTTAACCACGGAAAAACACGTCGGCATCTATGTCGGCACCGACCCGACCGGCGACTCGCTACACGTCGGCCACCTGATTCCGTTCATGATGCTCAAGCGGTTCCAGCTCATGGGCCACAAGCCGGTGATTGTCATCGGCGGCGGCACGGGCTCGATCGGCGATCCGTCCGGGCGCAACTCCGAGCGGGTGCTGCAAACCATGGCCACCATCGACCAGAACAAAAAGAAGCTCACCGCGCAAATGGAGCGGCTTTTCGGCACGGATAATTTCCGCATCGTCGACAATTATTCCTGGCTGTCCAAGCTGTCGATGCTAGACTTTCTGCGCGATTACGGCAAGCTCTTCCCGGTCAACCAGATGCTGGCTAAGGAAGTCGTCGCCAGCCGCTTGAAAGACGGGATCTCCTACACCGAATTCACCTACCAGATTCTGCAAAGCATCGACTTTCTGCATTTGTATCAGCACGAAGACGTGCAGGTGCAACTGGGCGGCGCCGACCAGTGGGGCAACATCACCGCCGGCATCGACTTGATCCACAAGGTGCTGGGGGCCGACGCTGAAGTTTACGGCTTGACCAACCCGCTGATGCTGAAAAGCGATGGCACCAAGTTCGGCAAGTCTGCCGGCGGCGCCGTGTACCTCGACCCCGAGAAGACGAGTCCCTACGAGTTCTATCAGTTCTGGTTCAACCAAGACGACGCGGATGTCGAGAAGTTCCTGAAGTTCTTCACATTCTTGTCGCAAGCGGACATCGCCGACCTGGTGGCGGCCACCAAGGCCCACCCGGAACGCCGCGAGGCCCAGCGCCGCTTGGCCCAAGAGGTCACGACCTTCGTCCACGGTCCGGCCGCGGTGACCCAGGCTGAGGCCATTACCGCCGCGCTGTTTTCCGGCGAGGTGCAGGACCTGACCGCCGCCGAGATCGAGCAGGGCTTCAAGCAGTTTCCAACCGTGACAGCGCCGCGTGCGCCTGAAAACATCGTCACCTGGCTGGTGGACACCACCGGCATCGAATCGTCGCGGCGGCAAGCGCGCGAAGACGTGCAAAACGGCGCCATTACCATCAACGGTACCAAGCAGCGCGACCTCGAGTTTACCGTGGACCCGACGGCGATGTTCGACGGCCGGTTCGTGATTGTGCGTCGCGGGAAGAAGAAGTATTTCCTCGTGCGCGTCGGCGAATCGGCATAGACCTGCTTTTTTACCAATATATTTGCGAGAACTTGTGAGAAAATGAACGGACACGTGTTTTGTCTAACGAGCGTAAATCGCCTGTAACAAGCGTGTAATCTTTCGGGAGTACACTCGTCAATAGTGAAAATAGACGGGGGATTCCGCATGAACAAGTTAACGAAAATCGTGACCGTTGCCATTGCTGCCGCAACCATCGGCGCTACCGGCACCTCATTCCTACCAGTGACCGCAACTACCAAAACCGATATTAGCGCCACCCAAACCAGCACGCAGAAGCTGCTGGCGCAGTTGAAAACCGCCAACGCCGAGGTGATCAAGCTCGACGACCAGATCACCGCCAAGAACACGGCCATCACCGATACCACCACTGAAATCGCCAGCACCCAAACCAAGATCACCGGGTTGAAGGCGTCGGTGGCTAAGTCCAAGAAGGAACTCGCCGCCCGCACCAACACCATGCGTGAGCAGCTGAAGTCCCTGCAGAAGAAAGCCGGCGATTCCGTCACCGGTAACGCCTACGTCGATTTCCTGTTGAAGGCCAAGAACCTGTCCGACGCCTTGGGCCGGGTCAAAACCGTTAACGGCTTATCCAAGGCTAACGCCGAAGCCGTCAAGGAAATCAAGGACACCAAGATTCAACTGGGTAAGCAAAAGAAGACCCTTGAAGCGACGAAAGCCAAGCAAGTGGCTGCCAAGAACACCTTGGTTGCCGACAAGGCCAAGCTGGTCAAGCTGAAGAGCACCGCTAAGGCCAAGCAAACTGCGCTGAACAAGAAGATCAACGCCAACAAGTCGAAGTTAAAGGCCTTGCAAGCCACGTTTGCCAAGCAGCAAGCCGCCGCCAAGGCCGCGAAGCTGACCAAGACCAGCACCACGACCTCTGGTAACCACAAGAACCACACCGGCGAAGGCAACACCTATCCTTGGGGCCAGTGCACCTGGTACGTCAAGCAGGTTGCGCCTTGGGTCGGCAACTACTGGGGCAACGGCACGCAGTGGAGCAGTTCCGCCGCGGCTGAAGGCTTCACCGTTAACCACACGCCAGCAGTCGGCGCCGTCGTCGTTTTCCACGGCGGCCAAAGCGTCGGCAGCTGGACGGCTGACCCGACATACGGGCACGTTGCGTATGTGACTGCGGTGAATGGCAACTCCATCACCATCCAACAAGGCGGCATGGGCTTCTCCAGTCCAGCCGGCCCGAACACCGAAACTATCGGTAACGCCAGCAGCTACGATTACATTCACAAATAAGCTTTTCGTGTCACAACAAAGCCGCCTCGCACATGCGAGGCGGCTTTGTTGTGCCTTACGCTCGGCGGCCGAGCCAGGCGGTGGCGAAGGCCAAGCCATCCGCCACCAGAATCAGGCCGCTCATCGGCAGGGTGTTGGTGGCCGCAAACAGGCCGACTAGCGGCGAAAAAATGCCGGCGACGGCGTTGCTGCCGAGGCCCAGTAACGCGCTGGCGCCGCCGGCCTTGGCGGCATCCACGCCCATGCCGAGGCTGGTGGCCGTGGCGTTGACCATCGCGAAACAAACTTGTAACCCGAAGCAGGCGATGACCACGACGGCCACCGAATCTAGGGTAACCGCATTGAGCAGCAACAGCAGCGCGGTGCCGATGCCGCCGGTGAGGCCGGCAAACAACAGGTGCCGCGTGTCGGTGAAGCTGACCAGCCGGTTGACCAAGGCGGTGCCGACGATGATGCCCAGCCCAATCAGCGCGTAAACCAGCGC
Organism: Lacticaseibacillus nasuensis JCM 17158; assembly: GCF_001434705.1. Taxonomy (GTDB): domain Bacteria; phylum Bacillota; class Bacilli; order Lactobacillales; family Lactobacillaceae; genus Lacticaseibacillus; species Lacticaseibacillus nasuensis. The sequence continues at coordinate 58,013 of NZ_AZDJ01000030.1, read as the reverse complement.
AAAGGCGAAGGCGGGCAGGTGGTAATACCGTTGAAACACAAACGGCGAGCCGCTGATGTAGGAGAATAAAGCGCCATACGCGAAGCCTTGTGCGATCACGTAGGTCATAAACCGCCGATTGGCCACGAGGCTGGCCATTTGTTTGAACGCGGCCCCGGCGCTGTGGCCACGGGCGGTCGTCGGCAAGGTTTCCGGCAGGTACCGCCAGCTAGCCAGACTCAGCAATAAGCCGATGGCGGCCAGCAACAAGAAGATGCCTTGCCAATCGGTGGCCATCAGCACCAGGCTGCCGATGCTAGGCGAAATAATCGGGAAAATCCCGTTTACCGCCATCAGTAGCGCCAAGAATTTGGTCAGTGCCGGGCCGCCGTATAAATCGCGGGCAATCGAACGCGACAGCACCTGCCCGGCGGCGCCGCCGATGCCTTGCACGAGACGCAACAGCAACAACAGCCAGATATTGGGCACCCAGGCGATTAAGAGCGAGGTGAGGATGAACAGCCATAATCCGGCTTGCAGAGGCAAGCGGCGGCCGTAGCGATCCGACAGCGGGCCGATTACCAGCTGGCCTGCCGCCATGCCCACGAGGCTGGCGGTGATGGTGAGTTGCGCCAAGGCGGTGGTGGTGCCCAGCGCCGTTTGCAAGGCGGGCAGCGCCGGCAGATACATATCCATGGACAGCGGGCCGAATGCCGACAGGGTGCCTAATAGCAGCCCCTGGCCGAGGCGGCGGGCAGCAGTGGGAGAATTGATGATGTCACCTTCTTTACAATGTTCCTTTTATTATGCCGCGCGCAGGGGCCAAACGCCAACCCGATTTGTCGCGGCGGCCGGGGTGGAACATGGTATACTCGAATTAACGGGACGCGACGGGGAGTCGCAGAAAGAGAGGGCGCGATGGCTTATGCGGTGATTGCCGCCAGCATGCAAGACAAGACGTTGAGTCTGGCGTATGGCGGATTAGATGGTGAAAAATTAACGAGCTTCAAGGATGCCGAGCTGAAGGCCATCAGTCTATTGATCACAGAATTATCCGGCGCCACGCTACCGGCGTTGCACACCTTGACGGATGCCATCATTCCGGAGCTGCAGGCGGTGCGAGGCGACTTGCGCAAACTGCCGTTGCACCTGCCGGAGGGCCTGGTCATCAGTTGGCTAGGACAGGATCACTGCCTGCTGGCGGTGATGGATGACACGGAGACTTACCAGCTGCATTTGGAAATTGTTCCCATTTAGACGCGAGATGGACGCACGACTTTAACGTTCCCGTCACGATTCTGTAAACTCCGATTGCTACACTGTGTTTAAATCATCACAAGGAGTGTATGCATGAAACGGAGTAAGGGAATTACAGGCATTGCCGCATTAATCATGGGATTTAGCCTCGTGGCCGGCGCCCCGGTTGCCGCCGCGCCAACGACCACGGCCAAGAGCCAACTCACCGCCGCCACCACGAAGCACACGAGCCTCGCCAAGACCCTCGCCGCCAAGCAGGCCGCGATGCGTGAGGCGACCAAGCAGCTCACGTTGAAGCAACGCGAAGCCACGGCTCGTGCGAACGAAGCCGAGCTGGCCGCACCGGTCACTGTGGCCAAGCGTGACGCCATCACCAGCCAACAAGCTGCCGCCGCGCGCGACGAAGTGGCCGCTCAAGCCGCTTCTGCCAAGCTGAAGGCCCAAGCCGCCGCCTTGCAGAAAACGGTCAAGACACTTAGCGCCCAAGTGGCCGCCACGAAGCAACAGGTCACGACCTTGCAGACGAAGGTGACAACGGCGGCTGCCGCTGCTCGCACCACCAAGGTGGCCACGAAGGCTAAGGCCGCAACTCCTGCCAAGTCGGCGACTGTGGCGACTGGTTCCTTAACCGGTATCGGCGCCGCCGCGGCGAAGTACCTCGGCACGCCGTATCGCGCCGGTGGCGCCTCGCCAGCCGGGTTCGATTGTTCCGGGCTGGTGTGGTACGCCGCTAAGCAAATAGGCGTGAGCTTGCCTCGGACTGCCGGTGGCATGAGCACCCGCGGCCAAGCCGTGAGTCTCAGCCACCTCAAAGCGGGCGACCTGCTCTTCTGGGGTGGCGTGGGGTCCGCCTATCACGTGGCCATTTACATCGGTGGTGGGCGTTACATCCATTCGCCGCAACCGGGCCAATCCGTTCGCATTCAAAGCATGGGCAGTTACGGGCCAAGTTTTGCTCGTCGCCTCTAAAATAATCTGAAGCCGGCATCGCCGGCTTTTTTGGTGCCTGCAACGGCATTGTTAAGGCCAACCCATTGACCCGCCACTAGGCGCCTCGCGCAGCCCCTGTGGCGCACGACGCTCAGCCGCCGCCCCGTTGACCCGAAAGTCATTGACCCGCCAGTCAGCAGGCCCTACACTTTGCTTATCAATTCGGGAGGCGAACACGATGACAGAGGTGTTAACCGTTGACCATCTGCAAAAACGTTTTGGTCAGTTTCAGGCGCTAAAAGACATTAGCTTGACGATTCACGCAGGGGAGGTCTTCGGCTTTATCGGGCCGAATGGCGCGGGCAAGTCGACGACGATTCGCACCTTGCTGGGCATTTTGCGGCCGACTGCCGGGCACGCCACCATCTTTGGCCTGGACGCGTGGCGCGATGCCGTCAAGATTCACCGGCGCCTCGCTTATGTGCCAGGCGACGTGAACCTGTGGCCGAATTTAACCGGCGGCGAGGTGATCGACTTCTTGTTGCGACTCAACGGTCAACAGCACAGCGCCCGCACCGATGCCTTGATCCAGCAATTCGAGTTGGATCCGGCGAAAAAAGCCCGTACCTACTCCAAGGGCAACCGGCAAAAGGTCGCGCTGATTGCGGCTTTTTCCAGCGACGCCGAACTGTACATTTTCGATGAACCCACCAGCGGCTTGGATCCCTTAATGGAAGAAGTCTTCCAGCAACAGGTGCTGGCCTTGAAGCAGGCCGGCAAAAGCGTGCTGCTTTCTTCGCACATTCTCAGCGAAGTCGAGCGAATGTGCGATCGGATCGCCATCATTCGCCAAGGGACCATCATCGAAGTCGGCTCCCTCTCCGAAATGCGGCAGCTCAGCCGCAGCACGGTGCACGTGACGACTCAGCAGCCGCTTGCCGCCATCGCCGATTGGCCAACGGTGCATCAGTTCACCGCTTCGACGCCGACTCAGGCGGTGTTTGCCGTCGATGCGGAGGCGATGGGGCAGGTGATGGCGACGCTGAGTCAGCTCGGCATCGTTGCGCTGACCACGACGCCACCGACGTTGGAGGACTTGTTCTTGCGCTATTACAATTCGGAGGCGGGGCATGATGACGAATCGCTTCGCTAATACCTGGGCTATTTTGCGGCTCGACCTGCGCCACGATTGGCTGAAAATCACGTTGTGGATCGGCGGACTCGCGGGGTTGATGGTGATTGCCGCGGGCAAGTTCGGCGGCATTTACAGCACGCAACAGGCGCTGGTGTCGATTGCCGAAACGCTGAAGACACCGGCGATGGTGGCGTTGTTTGGGCCATTCACGGCCACGCCGCCCTACGCCGTTGCGGTGATTTATGGCGCCGAAATGATGGTGTTCATGGGGCTGTTTGCGGCGATGATGAACGTGTATTTTGCTGTGCACGCCACGCGCGCCGAAGAAGACAGTGGCACCGCGGAGTTGATCTTGGCGCGCGCGGTTGGGCGCCAGAGTCAATTGGCCGCGGCGATGCTCGAGTTGGTGCTGATTAATGTGGCTGCCGGCTGCCTCGAGGCCCTCGGCTTGCAGGCAGCCAATATGGCCGGTAGCAATGCCGCCGGTGACTGGCTGTTCGGCCTCGGCCTAGCCGCATTCGGGTTGATGTTTGGCGCGGCGGCCTTGTTGGCGGCTCAGGTGATGAGCTCGGCGCGCGGGGCCACCACTTTGAGTTACGGGTGGCTAGGCGTGACGTTCATCGCGCGCATGGCGACAGACGTGGCCAATCCCGACTGGACCTGGTGGACATTTTTTGGCTGGATCGAAAAAATGGGTCTGTACACCACCAACCGTTGGCTACCGGTGGGGTTGATGCTCGGCTTCAGCGTGGTGGTGCTGGCCATCGCCGTGACCGTCGCGGCCACGCGCGATATCGGCGCTGGGATCGTTTCGCCGCGCCCCGGCCGCCGCACGGCCAGAGCCTGGCTGCAGGGGCCGCTGACGCTTTTGGTGCGCCTGGAGCGCACCAGCACCTTGATTTGGTGGCTAGGCTTATTCATTCTCGGCGCGGCTTACGGGTCAATTTTCGGCACAGTTGGCGACTTGGTAAAAAGCAATCCCATGCTGGCCAAACTCCTGGGTAATAGCGGGGTCACCGCCGCCAACCACGCGGTGATCTTGAGCCTGGCCAACACGCTCACCGTGATTTTCGCCGTGGTGGCGACGATTCCTGCCGTGACCACGTTGCTGCGGCTGAATACCGAAGAGCGGCAGGGCCGCCTCGAGCTGCTACACGCGGCGCCGGTGTCGCGGCTGCGCTTATTTAGTGCCACCGTCATCCAGGCGCTGGTCAGCGGCACCGCGGCGTTGGCCCTCGGCGTGCTGGGCATGGCGGTGGCGGGCAATGCCGTCATGACCAGTCCCATCAGCTTAGCCCGGTTCATGCGCGGCTTTGTCGGCTATTGGCCGGCACTTCTCGTGGTGTGCGGGCTGGCCGCGCTGCTGGTGGGGTGCTGGCCGCGCTGGCAGCGGCTGATTTGGCTCGTGCCGGTGTATGGCGTGTTGTCGAAGTACCTTGGGCCGATGCTGAATTTTCCCGACTGGGCGCAACGCCTAACGCCTTATGGGTGGGTCAATGCGGTGCCACAACACGCCGTGGCCTGGCCGCCAGTGGCCGGCATGGTGGCGCTTGGGGTGGCCTTTCTGGTGATTGCCGGCATTGGTTATCGGCGCCGGGATTTAACGATGAATTGAGGAATGATCAGGATGAACCAGTTAACCAACCAGCCGCGCGACCCAGAGAAGGTGGCGCGGATTTTGCAAGCGGCGCTGCACGAATTTGCCACGCTTGGTTATCACGCCGCCAAAACCTCGGTGATCGCCAGCACGGCGCAGGTCTCCAAGGGGCTGATTTTTCATTACTTCACCAACAAGGCCAACTTGTACCTGGCTGTGGCCAAGGATGTGTTCGCCCGCCTGAACCAAGTGGCGGACTGGTCGGTGTGGCAAGACGCCCCGGATCTGACCACGATGGTGACGCGGGCATTGCGCTACAAGATTCAGTTACAACTCGAATACCGCGACGAAATGGCGTTTGGCCTCGCGTTGTACGGCGCTAGCGACCTGCCGGAAGCGGTGCGGCCACAATTGTTGGCCTTGTTTGATTCGGAGGTCAAGCTGGCCAGTGTGGACTTGATCGGCCCGGTGTTGGCGCGGCTGCCGCTACGCCCCGGCGTGTCGCCGGCAGTGGTGCAGGCCTTGATTCGCGGCATGATCACCACCGTGACCGACCAGGCGCGGCCGTTTTTAGACGCGCATCCGAATGCCCGCGTCGAGGACCTCGACTGGCTGGTTTCGGATGTTCAGCAGTATCTGGCGGTGCTGGAACACGGATTTCTGGCGGAATAACTCGTAGCGGCGGCCCGGGAAAAGGTTGCGCCACCGGGCAAATTTCGGCACACTAGTCAACGGAGGCGATGACTTGAAGCGAGTGATTGTGATTATGGGGGCATCGGGTACCGGTAAGTCCACGGTGAGCGCGTATCTCACCCGGCAGTTTGGCATTCCGCGGGTGTTGACGCACACGACGCGCCCGGCGCGGCAAGGCGAGGTTAGCGGCGTCGATTATTACTTTGAAACGCCGACGAGTTTTACCCAGAACCATTACCTCGAAGCCGTGACCTATTCGGGCTATCAATACGGCAGTTCCTATGAGGGGTTGACCCGCGCCTGGGCGCAAAACGACTTGGTGTCGATCATCCTCGACACCGCCGGCGGTATGACCTATCAGCAGGCGCTGGGGGCGCAATTCGCCGGATTATTTTTGACCGTGCCGGATGCGGCGCACCTGGCGGATCGCTTGGTGGCGCGCGGCGACGCACCGGCGCGGGTGGCGGCACGGCTGGCCAGTGCGGAAACGAAGCGGGACTTGACGCTGCCACCCGCACTGGCCCCGTTTACCATCGTGGTAGTGAACGCCGACTGGGCGGCGACAAAACGCGCCTTGGCGGCATTCGTAGCGACGTTCACCGCGTAATTTCAATTGTGGTAAACTGAATTGACGAATCGAGTGAGTTACGCCGAAGGGAGGACACCATGAGTAATGCGAGGATCGCGCTGGCCAGGCTCAAGGCCAGCGGCTTGCGGCTGACCAAACAGCGCCGCGATTTAATCGGCTACCTCAGCACGCATGAAGACAGCTACGTGCCGGTGACTGCCGTGGATGCCTATCTGCGGGGCGTTCACCCGGGGTTATCCCACGACACGATTTACCGCAACGTGAAGGCGTTCGAGTCGCTGGGTATTCTCGAGGAAGCGACGCAAGGGGAGCAGGCGACGGTGAAGCTGCAGTGCGACTTTCAGCATCCGCATCACCATCACTTTATTTGTACGCAGTGCCACCGGGTGCAGGAGTTGAAGATGTGCCCGCTGGGGTATTTCGAGCAGCAGGTACCAGGGGCGCAAATCGCCAGTCATAATTTTGAATTGTATGGCTTGTGCGCCGCGTGTGCACGGGCCAAGTAGGCGGCGAGCAGTCGCCGTTTTTTAATTGGTGCGGTTTAGGACTTTCTTTACTGAATGTTCTGGCGGATTCGGGTTACACTGAAAGGGCACCGAGAAAGGAGCCAGCATCATGGCCTATCGCACTCCGCCGTTGTTTTCACCAGCGGCGATTGTTTCCATCATCTTGTTAGCGAGCACCTATAATATTGTCAATAATACTGTAAACCCAAGCAGTCAACCGAAGTCCGCTCAGTCGGCCAGCCTGTCGCTGTCCCGCAAGGCTAGCGGCCAAAGCACCAGCGCGTCGAGCAAACGCGCGGCCAAGCCAAGTGCTGCTAGCTCCAGCAGCAGCCAATCCGCCACCGCGCCAAGCTCGAGCAGCAGCCAAACCAGCAGCAGTACCCCGGCCAGCAGCAGCTCATCCAGCGCGCAACAAGCGACGACCACCACCAGCAGCAGTAAACCGACCGGTGGCACGACCACCGGTGACACGACGGGCGCCAGCAGCAGTAGCAGCAGCGCTAGTTCATCGTCGTCTGATCAAGAATAAGGAGGCCGTGCATGTTAACCGCATTAGATATTCTCAACCGCCTGCTCGGCTACTTTAATATTCAAGACAAAGCCAAGGGTAAGGCGTTCACCATCGTGGCGTTTCTCGCTAATTTCTACCTGTTGTACGTGGCGATTTTGAACCTGCGCTACGCCGCCTACCGGTTATACGGTGTCTTGTTCCTGTTGTTGTTCTTGGTGTTGCTGTACTTCATCGCGTTGAACTTCGTCTATTACTTCACCGACAAGCGCGCCAAGTTCGACATTTCCCCGAAGGTCGAAAAACTCCTCGGCGGCAATCAAGCGCAACTCAAGGCCGCCGAGCAGCAGCTGGCCCAAGACACCGCCGGCGGCCCGGCCAGCGGGTTGTTCGACGCCGATAAACTCCTGCCCACCGCCGTCAGCATCGACCCGGCCCAGCAGCGCCACCTCGACGACTTAGTCCAAGCGCTGACCAAGCAAGGCGCGATGACCTTGAACTATCAAGGCCTCGACGACCGCGCGGTGACCCGCGTGGCGCAAAAGAATAAGCAACCCGTGCCGGCCATGGGCGCGCCGGTGCCGGTGCCATATTACACGCTGCGCCGCACCGGCGACAGCCTCGAGGTGATTGGCGGCTTGAACGCACTGACCACCGCCAGCCTGGCGACGGTCACGCGCGTCGGGTTGATGCCGGTGGCCGCGGCGCTCGCCGATTACGAGTTGGCCGCGGCGCAGGTGGTGATCACCGGCGGCGAAAGCAAGGTGCCTGGGCGCCACGGCGTGATCACGCGCCAAGAACCATACAGCCTGAGTGTGCAGCTGGCCTACTCGCCAAGAAAAAGTGTCAGCGGACGACAATGATATTTGCAGTTATTAAGAAAAGCCGGTAAGATATTAATTAGGGCCTGCTCATTTTATGTCGACCAACGGCCTTCCCTTTTATCAGGGAAGGCCGTTTTTTATCCAGAAACGTGAACACCTGTATCCACGGGATAGCCATTAAGGGGGGATTGCGATGTCAATGATTGAGTTTCACGATGTCGAAAAATATTACGGGAAATTTCACGCACTCAAAAATATCAACCTCACCATCGATCGCGGCGAGGTCGTGACCATCATTGGCCCGTCCGGTTCGGGGAAGAGTACGCTGTTGCGCACCATCAACGGGCTGGAACGCATCACCAGCGGGCAATTGATCGTCAACGATTTCGACTTGGCGGACAAGAACACCGACATGAACCGGATCCGCAAAAACGTGGGGATGGTGTTCCAGCATTTTAACCTCTACGCCAACAAGACGGTGCTCGACAACATCACCCTTGGCCCGACGATGGTCTTGAAGCGGCCCAAGGCGGAGGTCGAGGACTCGGCGCGCGAGCTGTTGAAGATGGTCGGCTTGGAAGACCAAGCCGCCAAGTATCCCAGCGCCTTATCCGGCGGGCAAAAGCAGCGCGTGGCCATTGCGCGCAGCCTGGCGATGAACCCGCGGGCGATTCTGTTTGACGAGCCCACCAGCGCGCTTGATCCGGAAATGATCGGCGACGTGCTGGACGTCATGCAAACAATCGCCAAGCAAGGCATGACCATGGTTGTGGTCACCCACGAAATGGGCTTCGCCCGCCGTGTTGGCGACCGCATCGTGTTCATGGCCGATGGGCAGATCTTGGAAGACGAAAGCGACGTCGCCGGGTTCTTCGATCACCCTAAGGAGCCGCGCGCGCAGGAATTCATCAGTAAGATTCTCAACCACTAAGGAGGCAGCTTATGGCAAAACGCAGGTTGCGCCCATTACTGCTGCTCGTCGCCTTTCTCGCCTTGGCGCTGGCCGGGTGTGGCAAGAGTGTCGCCGACCGCGACGCTTTGGCCCACGCCAAGGCCACCAACAAACTCGTTTGGGGCGTGAAGGCCGATACGCGGTTGTTCGGGCTGATGAATATTAAAACGGATCAAATCGAAGGCTTTGACATCGACATGGCCAAGGCCATCACCAAGCAGATTCTCGGGCCCAAGGGCAAGGCGGATTTGGTGCAAGTCACCTCCGACACCCGGGTGCCGATGTTAAAAGGCGGCAACGTCGACGCGGTGATCGCCACCATGACGATCACGCCGGACCGCCAGAAGGTCTTGAACTTCTCGCAGCCGTACTTCAACGCCGGGCAGGCCTTGCTGGTAAAAAAGGGTAGTCCCATCAAGTCGGTGAAGGACCTGGTGAAAGGCACCAAGGTGATTGGCGTGCAAGGCAGCAACTCCGTCGACAACGTCAAAAAAGCCGCCCCGCAAACGCAAGTCTTGCAGTTATCCGACTACGCGCAAGCCTTCACGGCCTTGAAGTCCGGCCAAGGCGACGCGTTGACCACCGATAACGGCATCCTGTACGGGATGAGTGAGCAAGACCACGATTATGTGGTGGTCGGCGGCACCTTCACCAAAGAGCCTTACGGAATCGCGATGAACAAGGGGCAGGACAACTTGACCAAGGCCATGAATACCGCCGTCGATCAGTTGCGCGCCAATGGCACCTACGCCAAGCTCATCAACAAGTGGTTCAAGGGCATTCCTGGCTTTAGCTTGAAGGAGGTGGAGTAGATGTTCACAATCTTGGCTGAACACGGCTCGGCGCTGTTAAGCGGTCTGGGCTACACGCTTGCCGCCAGCCTGATGGCCTTGCTGGGGAGTCTGGTCATCGGCACGGCATTTGCCTTATTTGAAATCTCGCACCGCAAGTGGCTGCGCATCATCGGGCGTATCTACGTCGAGGTGGTCCGCAACATCCCACTCTTGGTCATCGCCTTGGGCTTTTACGTGATTGTGCCGCGCTACGTGATGCCGATGGATGGCTTCACCGCCGGCACGATTGGCTTGACGATTTACACCAGCGCCTTCATCGCCGAAACCGTCCGCGCCGGCATCGAATCCGTCGCCGTGGGCCAGATGGAAGGCGCCCGGTCGGTGGGGCTGACCTACACGCAGGCGATGGTGCAGATCATTTTTCCCCAGGCAATCAAAATCGTCGTGCCACCGTTGGGCAATCAGTTCATCAACTTGGTCAAGAACAGCTCGGTGCTGGCCTTCGTCGCCGGCTTCGACTTGATGTATGAAGGTAAAATCGTCGCCAACGCCACGTTTTCCACCTTCGATACATACCTGGCCGTTGGGTTGTTGTACCTGGTGTTGACCATGCCGCTGTCTTACTTGATGCGGTATCTGGAAAAACACTGGGTCTCGGCCTAGAAGGGAGGCGGGCATATGCAATCATTCTTTGCCGCCTACACATGGGATAATCTTCGTTACCTCTTGCAAGGGCTATGGGTGACCGTCGAAGTCTCGGTGGTCTCGATTCTGTTTAGCTTCATTCTCGGCACGTTGTTAGGCGTCGCCCGGTACGTGAAAATCAAGTACTTCAGCGCCATCGTCGGCTTTGTCATCGACTTGATTCGAAACCTACCGCTGCTGTTGATTCTGTTTTTTACCTACTTCGCCTTGCCGGATATCGGCATTCGGCTGCCGGTGATTCCGGCGGCGATCGTGGCGATGACCGTGTTCGAATCGGCGATGCTGGCCGAAATCGTGCGCAGCGGTATCAACGCGGTGCCGGTGGGCCAAATGGAGGCTGCCCGCAGCAACGGGCTGAGCTACACGCAGGCGATGACCAAGATCATCATGCCGCAAGCCTTCAAGAAGATGATCCCGCCGATCGTCAGCCAGTTTATTTCGCTGGTCAAAGATACCAGCCTGGCCACGATCATCTTGCTGCCGGAGCTGACGTACCACGCGCAAATCATCTACGGCCAAAACATCAACTACATGATTCCGATGTTCGTCGCGTTGGCCGCCTTGTACTTCATCGTCAACTACGCCTTGTCGATTGCCTCGCGGGTGATCGACCGGCGCATGAGTCGCGCGCCGCGCTAGTGATCCAAGCCGCCTTCACACAGAAGGCGGCTTTTTTGCTGCCCGTACGCACGAAAAAAGGCCTGCGCCGCGGCGCAGGCCTTAGTCTTGGCTAGATTAACGTGAACAACCACGCCCCGACGATGCCGCCGAGCAGGGGACCAATCACCGGTACCCAGCTGTAGCCCCAATCGGAGCCGCCTTTGTTGGCAATCGGCAGCACCGCGTGGGCGATGCGGGGGCCAAGGTCCCGGGCCGGGTTAATCGCATACCCGGTGGTGCCCCCTAGCGAGAAGCCGATGGCGGTGATCAACGCGCCGACGCCCATGGGATTCAAGCCCGCCGTCCATTTACCCTTGGTGAAGGCTAACAGGACAAACACCAGCATGATGGTGCCAAGAAATTCGGAGAAGAGGTTGGCCAGCGGGCTGCGAATCGCCGGCCCGGTGGCAAAGGTCCCCAGAATCGCCGCTTCGTCTTGCGTGGCCGCCCAGTGCGGGTAGTAGTGTAGCCACACCAGCACGGCCCCGATGAAGGCGCCCAGCATTTGCGCGATGATGAACGGCAAGACGCCGCTCCATGGGAACTGGCCGATGACGGCAAAGCCCACGGTCACCGCCGGATTCAGGTGGGCCGGGCCGAGGAACGACGCGGCGTAAACCCCGAGCGTTACTGCCAGGCCCCACCCCAGCGCAATGGCGATCCAGCCGGCGTCTTTGGCCTTGGATTTGTTCAGGGAAACGCCGGCGACGACGCCGTCACCGAGCAATACTAGGATCAAGGTACCGATAAACTCTCCGACCGCTTGGGTCATGATTGAATTAGTCATGATGGGCCTCCTTTAAAGTTGCCAGTTGCGTCTCGGCAATAGTGGCATCTAGTTGCGCCGCCATTTCGCCTTGCGTGGCGGTGTCCCAGCCGAGCAGGCGCGCCATTTCGGTGAGTACGGGTTGGCGCAGCGCCGGCAGGTCATGGGCGTGGAACAACATGGCATTGGTGCGCCGCAGCAGGTAATCGACCGGCGTCAGCGTCATTTCCTCGGCCACCGAGTAGCGCAGGGAAATGGTTTCCTTCAGCGAGAGGCCAGGCGCCGCACCGCCCTCGGCATAGGTGACGACGCGGCCGGTATTGCTGCCGAAGCGGTTGGCCAGGTCCTTGGCGTCTTCCTCGGGCACGCCGGCGTCTTGGGCAATGCGGGTGTAAAAGGCTAAGGTTTCGTCGACATTGGTCGGGTCAAAGTGGCCGCCAGAGACTTGGAGTTTCTTGGAGTCCACGTCCTTCACGGTGACGCCTTGCGCCTCCAATGCCGCACGAATCACGGCCATGGCGCCGGCCGCCATTTTCCGGTAGTCGGTGATTTTCCCGCCGGCTAGGGTCAACAGACCGTCATCCTCCACGTCGAGCTGGGAGCCGCGCGACACCTGAGACGGTGCCAGCGTCTCTTCGGCACGGGCGGTTTGTAGCTTGGAAATGGCGGCTTCGACATCGGCGCGGGTGGCCTGGTTGTCCTCATAGGCGTCGACCGTCTTGATCAAGTCGGTGAAGCTAGCCTCGGAGACCTTGCCGGTATTGGCGCCGCCGCCGTTATAATCGGAGCTACCGTTGCTGGCAATTAGCGGCCGCAAGCCCACCCAGCTGGCCTCGATGTCGGCCAAGGTGACGTCGGCGGTCGGGTAGCGGTAATTGAGGACCTTCAACAGGTAGTCGACGTCGGCTTGGGTCACGGTGGGGTGCGCGTAGTCGCCGGTGTAGTCGGTGTCGGTGGTGCCAAAATACGTCTTGCCTTCCCGCGGCACGACGAAAATCATGCGTCCGTCGTGCAAGCCGGAGTCAAAGTAGGTCGGCTGCGGCACGCTGAGCTTGCTGGCATCGATGACCAGGTGTACGCCCTTGGTTGGCCGCAACAGCGGCGTGGCCTTGAGTCGGTCGTCGCTGGCCCGGAGTTGATCCACCCAGGGGCCGGTGGTGTTGATCACCAGCTTAGCGTGAATGTCGAATTCCGTCTCGGTGAGCTCGTCTTTGGCGTGGACGCCGATGGCTTGACCGCGGTCGTCGTGTAAGATGCTTAAGGCCTTGACGTGGCTGGCGATGGTGGCGCCGAGCTCGGCGGCTTCCTTGATGTTTTCGATCACTAGTCGGGCATCGTTATTGACGTAGTCGAGGTAGACGCCACCGCCTTGCAGATTGTCGGCGCGCAGGCCCGGTTCGCGCTGCAGGACTTCCTTGGCGTTAATCGTGTAGTTGGCGTACTGCGTGGCTTCGACGCCGGCCAGCTGGTCATATAGGTTCATCGCGATTTTCACCGAGAACAGGTCGAAGGTGGCCTGCGGTTCGGCGTAAATCGGCATCAGCATTGGGAAGGGGCGCGGAATGTGCGGCGCGATGCCTTGGACCACGGCGCGTTCCTTGACGGTGTCGCTGACGACGCCGACGTCGAAGGTCTTCAAGTAGCGAATGCCGCCGTGCACCAGCTTGGTCGAGCGCGACGAGGTGCCTTCGGCGAAGTCCTGCATTTCAATTAAGGCGGTGGTGATACCGCTAGCCGCCGCTTGAATCGCGACGCCGGCGCCGGTGATGCCGCCGCCGATAATCAATAAGTCCTGGGTCGTGTTCGCCAGCTTGGTCAGGCTGGCTTGTCGAGTTGCTTGCGAAAAGGTCATGACGGGTCCTCCTCACTGTCCAGTTGCGGCTTGAACGCCATGGTCGCCTGCACGGCTTGTTGCCAGCCGTTGTACAACTTGGCGCGCCGGGCTGCCGGCATATTCGGTTCAAAACGCTTGCCGATTTTGGCGAGGTGCTGCAGCTCGTCGGTGCTGGACCAGAAGCCCACAGCCAGCCCGGCGAGGAAGGCGGCACCCATTGCGGTGGTTTCGAGGTTAGCGGCGCGTTCCACCGGCGTACCGATCAAATCGGCCTGGAATTGCATCAGGTAATCGTTGTTGGCGGCGCCGCCGTCGACACGCAAGGCCGGGATCTTGATGCCGGTGTCCTTGTACATCGTGTCCACGACGTCGCGGCTTTGGTAGGCCAGCGACTGCAGCGTGGCCTTGATGAAGTCGTTGCGCGTGGTGCCGCGGGTCAGGCCGAAGACCGCGCCGCGGGCATCGGCATCCCAATACGGTGCGCCTAAGCCGGTGAAGGCCGGCACGACATACACTTCATCTTGGCTGGTGGAGTTGAGGGCGGCTTGCTCGGAATCCGGTGCGTGCTGCACGAGCTCCATGGCGTCGCGCAGCCACTGAATGGCACTGCCGGCGACGAACACGGAACCTTCCAGCGCGTAGTTGACCTTGCCGTCAATGCCATAGCCGATGGTCGTCAGCAGGTTGTTGGCGGACATGGTCGGCTTTTCGCCGGTGTTCATCACGATGAAGGAGCCGGTGCCGTAAGTGTTCTTCACCATGCCAGGCTCAAGGGCCAGCTGGCCGAACAGCGCGCTTTGTTGGTCCCCGGCCATCCCGGCGATTGGCACGCTGCTGCCGTAGAAGTGATACGAGGCGGTTTGGCCATAGATCTCGGAATTGCTGTGAACCTCCGGCAGCATCGCCTTTGGAATGTTCAAAATCTTCAGGATCTCGTCGTCCCACTGCAAGGTGTGAATGTTGAACAACATCGTGCGGCTGGCGTTGGTGTAGTCGGTGACGTGAATGGCGCCGCCGGACAGCTTCCAAGAAATCCAGGTATCGATGGTGCCAAACATCAACTCGCCTTTTTCCGCGCGCGCCTGGGCCCCTGGCACATGGTCGAGGATCCAGCGAATCTTAGTGGCGGAGAAATACGCGTCGATCAACAGGCCGGTGTGTTCGTGAATTAAGTCGCTGTAGCCGGCTTGCTTCAAGGATTCGGCGATGGCGTTGGTTTGCCGGGATTGCCAGACGATTGCGTTATAAATCGGCAATCCGGTGGCCTTGTCCCACACCACCGTGGTTTCACGCTGGTTGGTGATGCCGACGCCGACGATTTGCTTGGGTTGGATGCCACTGTTGATGAACGCCGTGGCGATGGTGGATAAGACCGCGTTCCAGATCTCGTTGGCGTTATGTTCGACCCAGCCGGGTTGCGGGAAGTACTGCGGGAACTCGCGCTGGGAATCTGCGACCATTTGCCCATCGTGGTCGATAATCAAGGCGCGGGTACTGGTGGTGCCTTCATCGATTGCCAGTAGGTACTGTTGCTCAGCCATGTGAATGCCTCCTATAGTGTGTAATGATAGCGGTTACAATTTGAATGATAGCCCACAACCTAATCGCCGTAAACTAAAATGCCAAAAGTTTAATAATTAGTTTGTTCACAAACCTCTCGTGTAATCGCTAATGGCCAATCACAACTTTTGTCATGCGGGTTCAGGTCGGGTTTAAAAATGATAGTTTGATTAGTTAGCAACCCGGCCCGGCCTCAACAGAATATTTTTCACCGGTGATAATTTTAGCTTAGCACGCGAGTTGATTTGGCCCAAACAAAACGATGCGCGTCGTGCCGGGCAAATAAAAACGCCGCCGGTCAAGACCTGCGGCGAAAACACTTAGGATTCGGTAACAAGATACTGGGCGAGGCGCCCGGCCTGCGCGGCGTTGACGGTGGCGGTGATGCGGGTGCCGTCGTCGGTATAGTCGGTGGCACTCACCGCGGTTTCGCGGTTCATGAAGTCGACCAACTGACCTTCGCTAAAGGGGATGAGGTAGGTATGCGTCTCCGCGTCGGCGAAGATGTGCTTGGTGATCAAGCGGGCCAACTGGTGGAGGGAGGCCGGGTCTTGCGCTGAGTAGATAAACTGGTCGCCATTGAGCTCAGGGTAGTGGGTATCCGGGCGCTTGTCCGCCTTGTTGTAGGCGGTGATCATCGGGATGTCGTGAATGCCGATGGTCTTCAGCGTCTGCTCGGTGATCTGCATCATTTCCGGGTAGTGGGGATCCGAGTAGTCGACCACTTGAATCAAGAGGTCGGCGTTGGCGGCTTCGGCCAAGGTGGCCTTGAAGGCGTCGATCAGGTGATGCGGCAGCTTGCTGACAAAGCCGACCGTGTCGCTTAACAAGAACTTGCGGTTGTCAGGCAGGGTCAGCTGGCGCACGCTGGTATCCAGCGTGGCAAACAGCATGTCTTTCTCGAAGACCTGCTTGGTTTCGGGATGATCGGCGTAGAGATCCAACAAGCCATTCATCGTGGTGGACTTGCCGGCGTTGGTGTAGCCGACCAAGGCGACCACCGGCACGGCGTTGGTATCGCGCTGGACGCGCCGCACCTGGGCGCCGACGTCGGCTTCCTTGAGTTCGCGGCGCAAGCGAGCAATGCGCTTGTTCAGCACCCGCTTGTCCATTTCCAACTTGGTTTCACCGGCGCCACGGTTGGCGAGGCCGCCACCGCCGCCTTGCTGGTCCAGCTTGTTGGCGCTGGGGTGCAGACGCGGTAAAGCGTATTGCAGCTGCGCGATTTCGACTTGGGTCTTGGCCGCCTTGCTTTTGGCGCGGTCGGCGAAGATGTCGAGAATCAGCTGGGTGCGGTCGATGACATGCAGGCCGATCAGTTTGTTCAGGTTGCGGAGCTGCGACGGTGAGAGTTCATCGTTGATGATCACCGTGGTGGCGTCATTGGCCCGAGCCAGCTCGGCGATTTCGTCGACCTTGCCCTTACCGAAGTACGTCGCGCCGATAGCGCGGTCGAGGTTTTGCCGGACGTCGGCGACGACCGTGTCACCATGGGCCTTGGCCAGCTCGGTGAGTTCGGTCATCGAGTAGTCGAAGTTGTCCTGGCCGCGGGAGATGCCGGCGATTAAAACGAGTTCAGATTGTGGTTGGTTGTCTTGCATAAAGGTCCTTTCTGGACGCTTTGCACAGAAAAAGAGCAGCCCGGTCAGCTGCTCTTATGAGCGGACACGTGCGCAAAGCGTCGCCGTGAAGCGACAATTAGTCATGTAAATCAACTGTCTTTAAGCGCATCGTGATCGCTCCTTTCAAAACGTTACCTTCAGTGTACCATGCCGCCGCGCGCAGTGCTAGGGGCGATGACGGACAGCCGCGCCATGGTCAGCGTCAGCGGCGTGCTCACACTGGGGTCGCCGTCAATGCGCGCCTGCAGCGCACTCGGCGCTTGAATGGTGAGGCGGGTGGTGGTGAAGTAGGTCATCCCCGGCAGCTTGGCGAAGTTGCCGGTGAGAAAATACGGCAGCGCCAACAGCGTCTGGCGCCAGTTCAGCTTCGGGGCGACGAACACGTGAAAATGGCCATCATCTGGCGCGGCATCCGGCGCAAAATGGGTGAAGCCGCCGACGGAGTTGGTCATGGTCACCAGCACAAATTGGGTATCGCGCACCCACTGATGGTGCGGCGAGTGCAGCGTCAGCTGCCAGTGCTGGTGCCGGGCCAAACTGTTGGTGCCCTTGGCCAGATACACCAGCGGGCCAAACTTCTGCTTGTCGCGCTGGGTCACCGCCACGGCGGCATTGGCCAACACGCCGAGCGTTAACGTGCTAACCATCACCGCCGAGTTCACCCGGCCGACGTCTAACGGCCGCACGTGGCCGGCCAACAGCGTGTGAATCGCGCCGGGTAACAGCTGGGGAATGCCTAGGCCCTTGGTCAGGTTGTTGACGGTGCCGGCGGGAATCAAGCCCAGCAACGGCGGCCGCTTGCGGTTCAGTAAACCGGCCGCCACTTGGTTGATCGTGCCATCACCGCCGATGGCCACGACCACATCGGCTAAGGCGGTTTGCGCCAGCAACGTCGCCGAACGCTCACGACTCGTTTCAGCCAGCGTCGCGGTGTGGCCGGCGGCACGCAAGGCGCTGGCGACTAGGTTGGCGGTGGTGCGGCCATGGTTGTGGCCAGCATGCGGATTATAAATCAAGGTATAAGCGGTCATGCGGCACCTCCCAGCCAAAGTTTACGCGCTCGCCGGGCAAAACGCCACCGTTAAGCGCTTCTTCGCTTCCTGACCACCCGAGAACAGTCTTGCCACGAAAAAAAGGGGGCAACCGACGTTAACTGCGTCGGCCGCCCCATGATTGAAGTCGGTTATTCGTCTAACGTTCCCGTCACCATGGGTAGACCAAATACGTTGCCCGCGGACTTGCACGTTACGGTAATCGTATCGCCAACTTTGACAGCCTTGCTCGCCTTTGAAGCAGGGACCATAACATTAAACTCACCTGGGGCTTGGAACGCGATCAACGGTCCATTCGAACCGATATCTGTGACCTTGAATTTCAGCGTCTGATCCTTAATCGTATCTGAGTCCAATTGATCGAGGAAGTCCTTACCTTCAGCTTTTGTTGTGACCGTGTAGTCAACTGGTTCTTGAAGGCCAAGGACCGCTGCCGACACTGGTGCGCCAATGCTCAATACGAGCCCGACTAACAAAATGATGACGCTCTTCTTTTTTGGGTGTTTCTTAGCTGCTGCGACGATCAACATGATCAAGCCAACAACCGCTACGATAAACCCACCAATCATGACAAATCCGATTAATGCAAACATCCTATTTTCTCGCTTTCCCATTGATGCCCTCAGTGTACCTTAAGGGCACGTGAGAAGAGAGATAACTGATCAAAATATTTCCATTAAAATGCCAGATATCCGGTGATTTGTGGGATCGGATGATGTTAAGCGCCAACCGTGCCGCGGCGCCCATTGGCCGTGACGTGCAGCGTCACGGCGATAATCGCGGCGTCGATCACGGCGATGATGGCAACGCGCCACCCCACGACCAGGCTGGTCAACAGCCGTACGGCCAAGCCGTAGCTGGCCGCGGCAATCAAGCCGCCACCCATCACGGCGGTGAATAACCACCACGTCGCTGGCCCAAAGGCGTTGCCCGTGGCTTGGCGCTTGGCGATCCACGGCATCATGAACCCGAGCACCACCATGCCGATTGGCACAATGATATTCAAGGCGAGCATTAAGGCAAAGGTGTGTGCCGACGCGTCGGTGGGGAAGAAGCCTAACACGGCGAGCAGGAAGGTGATGCCCAGCATCCACCCGCCGACGATGACGCCGAGCTTGTCGTTTTTAATGAAGGTATAGTCGCCGTGCGGGAAGCGGTCGGCGTGGCGGCGCACCATGAGGTAGGACCAAAACAGGAAGCACGTCGAGAACGGACTGACGATGCCGTTGAGGTTCAACAACCAGTTGAAGATGTCGTTGATTTGCGGCAGCAACGCGCCCAGCGCCATGATCAAGGCACAAAGGATCGTCGTCAGCCAGTAGCCGTTGATTGGCAGGCCATCCGCGTTTTTCTTGGTGAGCTGGCGGGGCATGAAGCGCTTGGCGACGTCAGACAGGAACACGCGGGTCGACGCGTCGAGGATCACGGCCAGTTGCGCGAGCATGTAGATGCCTTGGACGCCGGCAAACAGGTACATTAAACCGTTGCCCAGGCCGAATTGGCGGCCGATCGCTTGAAAGGCGTAGTACGAGCCGTTCATTTTCAAGTCGTTGGGCAGGTCGTGAGCGTTGAAGTAGACGCCGAGGCTGAAGGTGCCGAATAACGTCAGGAACATCGTCATGATGGCAATCATCTTCAGCGCCTTCGGGAAGTCGCGGCCGGGGTGCTTCATGTCCGCGGTGTACGGCGCGGCGAGTTCCGAGCCGTTCATGGCAAACACGAACAGGCCAAACGTCGACAGAAACGCGAGGTCGAAGTGCTTGGGCATGAAGGCTTTGATGTCGAAGGGTTGCGTCTTGATGGGATTGCCATGGGCCAAGCCGACGATGGTCATCACGACGAACAGCACGGTCATGATGAACATCGCGCCGCCGCCAATGGTCGACATTACTTCCAGCGACTTGTTCTTAAAGAAGTGTTGCAGCCAGATGAACACGACGAAGATGACGGCGGTGAGGATGCTGAACCAGGCGTTGCCGAGAAACGACTGGATGTCGCCGTTGCCTTGGACGATCCAGCCGAAGCTGATGACCACGGAGTTGGCAACGTCGACCACGTAAGGCAGGCCGGTAATCCAGTAGAACCACGCGGCAAAATAGCCCACGGTGTCGCCGTTGGTTTCGCGCATCCAGCTGGTGATACCACCGCCGCGCTCGCCAAACGTCGACCCCATGTGGGCGACGATGAGGTTGTAGGGGATGACGTAGAAAAACGTCATCAAGATCCAGCTGGTGACGGCAACCAGCCCCTGGTTTTGGAAATTATAAATAATATCGTCGAAGCCGATGACGGTGACAAAGTCCATCAACCCGACCACGACCCAAGGAATATATTGCTTCTTTTCGGTTTCCATGTTGTCCTCCCTGACTAAGTGACGGTCAGCGGCGCAAAGCCGGGAGCCTTGTTGCGTTGGCGCATGGCAGGTCCTCCTCAATTCAATGAGACTAGTTTACCGAAAACGCCGACCACTGGAAACGAAAAGTTGCAACTTACGGAGTTGTTAGGTCAGTGTTCGTTCACAAGCTGTCTGGGTACGGTAAGATATGGCTAGTGATTAAAAGGAGAGAAGACTATGCAAACTCAACCAGTCGTCAGCGTCAAGGCGGTCACCAAGACTTATGGCAAGCCGAACCAGAAGCAATTCCAGGCCTTAAAAGGTGTGACCTTCGACGTGCAACCCGGCGAATTCGTCGGCATCATGGGGGCGTCCGGCTCCGGCAAAACGACGCTGCTCAATATCCTCAGCACCTTGGATCGGCCCACTAGCGGCACGGTGGCCATCAACGGCCGGGCCGTCACCGGCTTAACCGGCAACGCCTTGGCCGACTTCCGCGCCCACCAAGTCGGGTTCATCTTCCAAGACTTCAACTTGTTGGAGAACCTGACTGCGCGGGAGAACATCGCATTGCCGCTGGCGTTACAAAACATGGCGACCAAGGCGCAACGCGACGCCGTTGACCGCGTCGCGGCCACCTTGGGCATCGCCGAAGTGTTGGACCATTATCCCACCGAGTTGTCCGGTGGCCAAAAACAGCGCGTCGCCGCGGCCCGCGCCTTGGTGCAGGAGCCGGCGATTTTGTTTGGTGACGAGCCTACCGGTGCCTTGGATTCTACCAGCGCCAAGGACCTGTTGGACACGATGGCCAGCCTGAACCGCGAGCAAGGTGTGGCGATTCTGTTGGTGACGCACGATCCGTTTTCGGCGAGCTACGCCCAGCGCATCATGTTCATTAAAGATGGGCAAATCGGCACGGAGTTGGTGCACGGGACCAAGTCGCAGGAGGAATTTTATCAAGAAATCCTGCAGACGCTTGGCACCTTTCAGCAATAGGAGGCCCGCATGTTACGAAAATTAGCGTTAGGCGGCATTCGCAGCCGCTTCCGTGACTACGCGGTGCTGTTCTCCGGCTTGGTGATTGCCAGTGCCGTCTTCTATATGTTTCTGGCGCTTGCCACCAACACCGCGTTTTTGAAAAGTAATTCCTTCATCGCGCTGACCAGCTTCGTGTTTTACTTCGGCGAGGTGCTGCTGGTCATCATCACCGTGGTGTATATCGTCTACGCCAACACATTTTTGATGAGCATGCGCCAGCGCGACTACGCGATGTTCATGATGCTCGGCGCCAAGGGCCGCAAGATTGCCCAGCTGATCTTCATCGAAACCGTCAGTGTCGGCTTGTTGGCGACGGTGGTGGGCACCGGCGTGGGCATCGGGCTGACGACAGCCGCTGGGAACCTCTTAATCAACATGTTGCACGCGCCGGCAACGCACTTTAACCCGGTGTGGGGTCCGGCGGTGCTGTGGACCTTCGTCTTCTTCCTGGGCATGTTCGTGCTGGCGGCCTTTGTCAACGCCGGCAAGCTCTTGAAGACGCCGGTGCTGCAACTATTGCACGCGGACACCACGCCCAACCGGCTGCAACAAAAGCGCAGCGTCTTGGTGCTTCAAGCCATTGGCGCCATCGTGTTGCTGGCCATCGGCTACTGGGCGATGACCCAGCTAGGCACGCTGCAGCTGATGGGCATTGGCCTGGCTCTGGTCACCATCGTCATGGGCACGTACCTGCTGTTTAACGCCAGCCTCGTGGCCCTGATCGCCTGGCTGAAGCGCCGGCGCTTTGCCGCGCGCGGATTGCACAACTTCACGCTGAGCCAGCTGAGTTTTCGCATTCGCGACTACACGCGGATTCTGGCCGTGGTGGCGATGCTGTTCGCTTTGGCGCTGGGGGCCATCACCGTGGGGCTCGGGTTTCAAGCCGAGATCCCGGCGCTGGTCAACCAACAAGCCGTGTACGACGTGGTGACCGTCGCGCCAAACGCCGCGACGCGCAGGCAAGTTGCCAAGCTCACCGGCGTCACCGCGACGCAGCATTATCAGGAGAAAACCGACCGGCATTACGTCTACCTCGACGCCTCGGCGTTGGCGCGCCACCCGGTTCAGTTGATGGATTACCAAAACGGCAAAACCGTGCGCGTGAAGGTGACGGCGGCCAACTGGGAAAAATATGCTGACATGGCCGCCCAGCAGTTGAGCACGTTTCGGGTGCCGGCCGATGCCGACCGCCAGTTTAAGTTGGTGCCGGCCGCGCGGTTTGCCCAGCTGGCCGGGCCGATGCGCACCGTGACGACGTATCAGGTGGCGGATTTTGGCGCCAACTATGCGCCCATCAAGGCCATCGTCGCCGCCCAGGCCAAGCAACACGACATCAAAAGCGCCACCCAATCCGGCCAGAAGTTTTACAGCTATGAGTTGGTCAACGGCATGTTTTCCGGCTTGGCGTTCATGGGCTTCTTCCTCGGCATCGCCTTTTTGGCCATGCTAGCCTCGACGCTGATGTTCAAGATCCTAAGCGGCGCCAGCTATGACGCCAAGCGCTACTTGATGCTGCAGAAAATCGGCGTGCGGC
Organism: Lacticaseibacillus nasuensis JCM 17158; assembly: GCF_001434705.1. Lineage (GTDB taxonomy): Bacteria > Bacillota > Bacilli > Lactobacillales > Lactobacillaceae > Lacticaseibacillus > Lacticaseibacillus nasuensis. The sequence goes on along the minus strand of NZ_AZDJ01000030.1, from coordinate 35,143 downwards.
CGCGCCTCCTGCGGGCCTCGGTGCGCCAAGAAATCGGCGCCTTGTTCCTGTTCCCGGGTTTGCTGGGGGTCGTGCACGTCTTGTTTGGCCTGAAGATGTTCACCGGGCTGTTGCGGCATCCCTATGGCAACTTGCTGGTGCCGTTTAGCATCTTCATCGTGTTGTACGTCGTGTATTACCTGTTGACCGTATGGTTGTACGAAAGCATCGTGATTCACCGCGATGTCACTGCATAACAAAACGCCAGTCGCGACTCAGTCGTGACTGGCGTTTTGCATTCCCCCAAAAAATTTCCAGCGGTTACTCAAACATTTTCTTGGTCGCTCGTAGCAAGGTCGGAATGTCCTTGTCGTAGCGCGGCGTCTTGACCAGGTGACTCATTGGAATGCCGGCAAAGTGGTACGCGGCGATTTCCCCAGAGCGCACCGCGCTTTGCTCGGTGAAAACCATCTGGTAAGGTTGCTCGGCGAACTCCCCGGTGAAGGCGAGGTTGGTCGAATGTGCCGGAATGACCAGTGGGCGGTCCGCCTTGGCCCGATTGTTGAACAGCGCCGAGGCGTAAGGCATGTACACGGGGATGCAGTTGACCACCGAGGCCATGATTGCCGCTTCGTGCTCGCGGATATTGACCGGGCCGGGATCGACCATCGCCAATTGGCCGAGCAGCTCCTTGAGCATATCCTCACCGGTCATTTCGATGTACGGCTTCTGCACGAACTCGCCGGTGCGGCGGGGGTACAGGAAGTAGCCCCAAATAACGCTTTCGTTGGGCTTTTGCGTGGTGAAGTGCGGCTGGTGGTGCACCACGATGGACATATTGACGTCAGGTTGGCCCAGCGGTGTGATCGGCGCCGTGCTTAAAAACGAGTTCAGCGCGTTGCCGGGCACCTGCGTGGTGATGCGCGTGATTTCGTTGAGCAGCAGGTGATCCTTGGTGGTTAACGTGAAGCTGACCCACTCGGAAGCGTCGCGGTCGGCGAAAAACTTGTCCGGATTGCCGAGGTTGTAGAAGCGCTCGGAGGCTTTTTGCCAGAGGCTGGCGGCGATGCCGTAGTCCATGTTTTCCCGCGCCGGGGTGTGGTAGTCGCCAATCGTGGCGGAGTCGGTGATCGACCCGTTGGTGAAAATCACGGCGGTGTCATCATCCACTGGCACCTGAGCGACTTCCCCAGTGTTGGCGTCGGTGACGGTCAGGCCGGTGACGGTGATGTCGTCTTGCATAGCGGTGTCCTTAAAGGTCCAATCCGTCACGATTTTGTCCAAAATGATCGTGACACCTTGTTGCTTCAGGTACTCGATCAGCGGCAGCATGATGCTTTCGTACTGGTTGTAGCGGGTGCGATTGACGCCGACGAGGTGCTCGATTTGCGTGAATTCATACAGCATCATGTGCATGTAGCGCCGCAACTCCTGGGCGCTACTTTGCGTGCGGAAGGCAAAGGTGGTTTCCCACATGTACCAGAAGTTGGTGGTGAACATGTGCGGATCGTCCTTGAAGTAGTCGGCAATCGACACGTTGTCGAGCTGCTCCTCGTCCTTGTCGGGCATCAACACCAGCTTGGTGAGCAGGGCCCGGTCCTGATTATTCAAGCCGAGGTGGCCGGCGTTGATAATACCATCACCGCGGCGCAAGAGGCGGGCCTTGTCGAAGGTGCGGTGCTTGGCGTCGAATTCACGCGTGTCTTCGGCGGCGGTGAGGCCGGGCTCGGTGGCAGACGGCACGCGGCTGAGCAGGTCCATCAAGTCCACATAGGTGCGATAATTCAGCATCCGGCCGCCGCGGGCGATGTAGCCCTTGGTGTTGGCCAGCGGGTGTTCCTTGTTCCAATAGTCGTCGGCTTGAGCCGCCGCGCGACTGCCATCATTTGAACCATGATCGTCGAGACTATAAAACGTGATCGCCGATCCGGCCCATTTGCCTTCTTGAATGAGGTACACGGCCGCGGCCAAGTTGGCCAGGCCGGCCCCGATGAGAATTGCCTTGTGTTTAATCATCATGGGACTCCTTTCTCGCTGCTCGCGCTTAGGCGCGATGTGACTCGAATTGGCGATAATCCTTGGCGTCGTCGTGCCACCAATCCAGCTTCTTCATGGCGTAGATGGTTGCGCCGGCGAGCACGCCGACGATGAGGCTGAGGCGAATCGTTTGCTTTTTCATACAGGCACCACCTTTCTGTTGACGCTTTCAGTGTAGGGGGAAAATTGGCCCAAAAAAATAGGCAACCTCAGGGGATTGCCCAAAAACTAGCGGTTAAATTGCGGCGTTATGAATCGCGTTTTGCACCGCGCCGGTGAGCATGATGTCGCAGCGGTGAACGATGGCCGTTTTCGGCTCGGCCAGCCCGTGCATCAGCCATTGGATGAGCTGGGCGACGATGGCCAGGCCGTAGAAGTTGCAGATATCGTCGGTGAGCGGCTTGGGCAGGCTGGCGTCGGCGTCGTTGACGACGCCGCGCACCAAGGCATCGGCCACCGTGGCGAGGAGTTGCTCCAAGAGGTCGCGGCCCACCGAGTGAAACGACGCGACACAAAACTCGCGATTCTCTTCGATGTAGTCCAGCAGCATTCGCAGCGCTTTTTGCCACTCCGTGATCTGCGCGTACTTGGCCATTTGCACGATGATTTCCTGCTCGTAGACCCAGGCCAAGAGCGAATAAATGTCTTCGAAGTGGTAGTAAAACGTGTTGCGCGTGACGCCGGCTTGCTTGGTCAAGGCACTGATGGTGATGTGATCCAGGGCGGTGGTGGCCATCATGGCGCGCAAGGTGTGAGCGAGGCGAAGCTTGGTGTCTGTACTGGCCATGGCGCCGCCCTACACGCTGGTTTGGTTGTAACTAAGCACCTTGATGCCCGTATCGGTCAAGGCAATCTTGGTGACGCCGCCGTTGAGTGGACTTTCCAAGGCGGAAAAGCCGTCTTCCTTGCCGAACTTGTCGACAATGCTGCGAATCGTCGTGCCGTGCGACACTAAGAGCACGTTGTCGCCGTCGCGGTTGTCGGCGCGCAGCTGCTTGAAGCCTTTTTGCAGGCGATTCCAGTAGGTGAGGGCGTCTTCTGCGGCGCCGAAGGGATCGGCGTCGTGCATGAAGTCCTTGGAGGCGTCGACGCCAAACTTCGAGATGATTTCCTTGAAGCTGTGAACGCCGTGCTTGCCGCCGACTGCGTACCAGGTGGCCAGCGAGTCGAGGCCTTCAAACGAGCCGTAAAACTGCTCGCGGAAATACTTGGTCACGGTGAGTTGGACGTTGGTGTTGAAGTTTTTGGCCAAAATGGTTTCGGCGGTGTTGCGGGCGCGCATGGTGTCGGAGCAATACGCGTGGGTGAAAGTGATGTGGCTTAGCATGGCGGCGGCGCGGTGGGCGTCGGCGATGCCTTTGTCAGTCAGCGGCGAATCCGACCAGCCTTGCATCTTGCCAAAGACGTTGAACCAGGTTTGGCCGTGGCGAACGAGGTAAACAGTGACGGTTTTCATAACAAACCTCCCAGTATGATTACTGTCAGTGTAGCACAAGAAAACCGGTTACACAGCGTAACCGGTTCGCGGATTAATCGTTAAATGTGCCGTTTTCAACATCGGAGATGAATTGCTTCAAGTGCGCGAAGTACACCGGCGCGTTGTCGATCATGTGATGGTGGCCGCCGTCTGGGGTGGTGACCAGGCGGGCGTGCGGAATGTCTTCGGCCATGCGTTGCGCCGAGCGTAGCGGCATGGTTTCATGTTCGCCGAAGGTCAACAGCGTCGGCACGGTGATGTTGTGAATCTGATCGCGAATGTCCCAGTCCTTCAACTTACCGGTGACGACGAATTCGTTGTCGCCTTGGAAGGCGTTGTACACCGCGGTGCCGGTGGTGTTGATCAAGTGGGAAATCGCAGGCGGCTGCTTGCGGTCGACGTAGCTACGGTTCAAGACGTCGACATACTTTTGGTATTGTTCGTCTTGCCAGTTGCCCTTGGCTTCGATGTCTTGCATGTACTTGACGGCCTTAGGAGGCAGGCATTCCTCGCGCACGTAGTTGACGTGGTCGACGTATTCGTCGATGTTGTCGATCATGCTAGAGATGATGGCGCCTTTGAGGTGCTCGCCGTACTTCAACGCGTACAACTGCGTCAGCGCGCCGCCCCAGCTTTGGCCGATCAGGTAGAAATGGTCGAGGCCGAGTTTTTGCCGGACTTCTTCAACTTCGCCGAGAAAATAATCGGTGGTTAAATATTTTGCCGCAATTTCTGGGTCAGAATAATCTGGCTGGTCGGAGTACCACGAACCGAGCTGGTCATACATGTGCACCTGCACGCCGAGGTCGGCGAGCTGTTCGCCAAAGTTCTCCCAGTATTCGTGATTACCGCCAGGCCCACCGTGCAGGCAAAGCAGGTGGATATCGCCGGTGCCTTGGGTGTTGGTCCACAAGTGGTAGCCATTATCCAAGGTGAGAATCGTTGTGCCTTGTTTCATCAAATTCACCGCTTTCTTAGGATATTGCCATTGTAGCACAAGAAATTGGTGGGGAAATGCCGCGGGCGGAAATAGATTGGCTGTAATAACATATCCAGTGAATGATAGTGACGCACTGGTTACGAGTGCGTAACTGGCGTGTTGTTGCTAAGCGTAAAGATACCATTGGTCCAGCCACTCAGCTTCAGGGAAGCGTTGCTGAAGCGCGGTGATCAGTTGTTCGGTTAAGGCGAGGCCTGCTGCATAGACGGGGTAATCGGCTAACTCGATCTCGGCAGGCATTGTTGGCAGTGTCGAAAAGGTCTCATCGTAAGCCATTGCAGCGGTAATCAGCGGGGTAGCGTCCAGCTTTTGCAAGGACCTGAATAACCATTTGTCAGGGGGAAATGGCGTCTCGTGGAGCAGCAAAATCAAGCGGCAGGCGGCGCGCCAAAAACTTGTGGCGTAAAGTACTGCCGCGCGCCGATCTGCCCGGCGTAGCGGCTGGCGCAGCCAGTCGAGTTGCAACCGCATGGTGAGATATTCCTGCTGCAGCAGGTTTGGCAACGCTCGGTGAAAATCCGTCAAGGCCTGAGTTTTGGCTCGGGCGTATCGTTGATTCGGGTCGTGCAGAATTTTCACGTTGCTATATTCCCACAGTGAGGCCGTGGCGGCAGGGGTCAAGGCGGCTTGCAACTGTTCGAAAGTCATGAGGTTATAATGCCCGTCCCAGTCGCCTAAGGGCAAAAATATCCCGTCAGCGCGGTGCGAGAGGCCGGCGGCGCGGTAATCCGCCACGATTGCAGAAAAATTGGCGGCATCTGTGACCAGCACGAAATCAAGATCCGAATATTGATCCGCGTCACCGCGGGCATAGCTGCCCTTTAACACCAGGCTCAGGGCGGACCAGTAGCGGTGAAGAACCGAGTGGTGATGGAGTGCTTCAGAATATGTGGTGACTAATTGTCCTAACTCTGTAACGTGATCCATGCTGTACAACCTCTCTGTCATATTGCGGTGGCGAGTGCCCGCAAAATTTACGCGTCGCTTATTCCTGAGGACATTATAGTTGATTTGCCTTAATGTGCTAGCTGGGGCAGGGCATCAGCGCGCGGCAGCGGTCATTTGACGGCCGTGGGTAAATTTTGAATCAGTCCTCACCATATTCTTTGACACCGATTTCAACGCCTGTTATTCTGAATTCAGATGATTCGAGCGCCAGCCGGATGCGGTGAAGGCCACACCAATTGCTCCCCGGACATGCGATTGAAGAACCAGTACCTATCGGTGTGAGAGAGATACCCACCCGGTGGTTACGCGCTCCACAGGATATCCGCTAATGGCCCCTTGCAGTAGAGGGGTATACCAGGGCGTCCAAGGTACAGCCAGCGGCGTAAGCCAACGGCAGGTGAGGAAGAAGCCTCACCAGGTATATCTCCGCAACGCAGCCGGTGACCGCTGCCGCGGAGCTAAGCCAGCCCAAGGGTGTGCGAGCCTTGAAGGTTGGCGACGGTCGGTGATGACCAGGTCTCCCATTAAATCCGCGATTCAGCGACGACTGAACCGCGGTTTTAGTGCGCAGTCCGTAGCTTTTTAAAGCGTACGGACTGCCACTCGACGCGAGCGCAGCGAGCTAGAGGCGCTCTGCAGTAGGATATCAGTGTGAATGGACAGCCAAGTACAGGTATGAAAGTAGAATAGCGTTTTCGCATTCCGCACTTTACGGATTAATGCTGATGACATTGAGCAAACAATCGATGGTCCCCCGGCTAGTATTCTAACCATTGAAGGTGCCAGAAAAATCCAGGAATTCATTGTAGTTGCCGTTCGGGATGAGCACGATCTGGTCGTTCATTGTCACGCGGGCCAATCACGGACTGGTGCCGTGATAGAAGTGGCTTATTTTGGCTTGGAACTGCCTTGCGTGCATGTCCTAAAATGGCGGTCTGGGCGTAAGATTTACGAATATATGGCCAATAAGATTAATACGGGATGCTACGACTGTTTTGGAGCAATACCTGCAAATGACAACAGTCGCTTCTGATGAGTAGTTTAGTAGGAGTGCTACTTACAAGCTTTTTTAAAGGGTTCTCATACAATCAGTCAACACAGAGAGTACGAATACAGTGATTTACGTTATTGACTTTTTGAAAAATAGTTAGGCCGGTATCCCGACAAGTGTTATTGTGAACTGCATACAAAGAAATGAAATGTACCAATTAGACAAGTGTTGTCATGATTGGAGATATGATAATGATTGTAATTGCAGTAGGTGATTTACATGGGCGGTTGAAGACGCTGGATCGGCTGCGTAGTGTACAGGCCAGATATCCTAATGCGGTCACGGTTTTTATTGGCGATTACGTCGATTGCTATGGCCCCAATTCGGGTTTGGCCCTCCTTGAACAAATTCATGAAATGCAAATTGCCGACGAAGGTCACACTGTTGTCCTAATGGGGAACCATGATGCTAGCATGCTGAATTTTATGAAGGATGCTGCTCAGGATGATTGGCTTAATTTTGGCGGTTTGCAGACGATGGTGGCAGAGGCCGCCCGGTTGGGATTATCTCCTGAGCAGGGTGAAATCTTACCAATGGAGCGGCTAGCCTTACGAACTCGTGAGAGGTTACTTGAACAAAAAAACGACCTCCTTGACTGGGTGGCGGAGCTGCCGTTAACGCATGTGATTGATCATTTGGTTTTTGTACATGCGGGTCTTAATCAGTCACTGGCTAATCCGCTTGAAGATACCACCGCACATGATAGGCTGTGGCTTCGTCATACGTACTGGTATGCGCAACACAAATGGCGTGTATTTGACCATAACAAGCTTAGGTATAGCTTGATTACGGGCCATACCCCAACACGAGAAATAATCGGCCGATATGCAGACGCGAGTCGTCCTGATAAAGTTTATGATCCACAAGCAATCAAAAGTCCTATTTATAGCATCCAATACCCAGATGAGATGCCCCGTTACCAGATTGATGGCGGGGTAGGCTCAAAGGGGGCAGACAATCTGTTAGGAAACGTTGGAGTTTTTGACAGTCAGACTGGGTTGTTGGTTGATGCGGTAGAAGACTAATAAAGGGTCCTTAACGCTGCACTAGGACGTGTATATTTGACCGGATTTAGTGTAGTGCTGGGGCATTATCTAGGTATTTTTGGCGACATCATGCAGATTCCCTGACAATACCAAAGCGTCGGCCTTATGTGTCTTCGTCTAATTGGCGGAGTTCGTCGTAAACTATTGTCTGGACTATGAACGATACGGGTGCAATTGGGATTTGGCTTTGCTTTCAAAAACCGACATGTTTGTGCTCTTCAGGAGCACCACATGTCGGTTTTTTTATTTGTTCCTACATAATGATGTGAGAAATTTCAGGCGTCATTCTTCCGAAATCTTAGGATGGAACTGATACACAGCCACGAACAGTAAGCTTTAGCTATTAACAGTGACCATGCATTCATGTGTCCCTTCAGTTAATTCTGCTTTTCCAACGCGGCGCGAATCTCCGCCACGGCGGTTTTGTCACCGGAGAAAATCAGGTGATCACCCAGCAACAGCTGGGTATCGCCATGCGGGGCGATGAAGTGGTTGTCCCGGAAAATCTGGCTGACGGTGATGGCGTCGATGAAGGGCAGGTTCTTGATTTCCAAACCGGTGAAGCGGCGGTTGTTGACGACGATTTCATAGATGCCGGCGGTGGAGTCGTTGAGCATCTTCAGCGTCGACGGTGTTTCAATCAGGCTGCGCAACATGGCGATGTTAGCGTCCACCGAGTTGTACATTTCCACGCCGGCCGCGGCGAGTTCGTCGTAGGCGGAATCCTCGACGTTTTTGGCCTCGAAGCGGGCGATGATGCGCGGCACCTTGGCGGCCAGTGCCCAGTGCGCGACTCGGACGTTTTTGTCGTGGTCGAAGTAGGCCAGCATCACGATGTCGGCATCAAAGGCGCCGGCTTCGTTCAGCGCGCCTTCGGAAAAACTGGGGATCAGCCGCACGTCGGCCTCGGAGTTGTAGGTTTTGTACTTGGCCTGGTCGTCGGTGTACAGCGTGATGTCATACGCGCCGCGGCTAAGTTGTTGCGCAATCGGCACGGTCAAGAGGTTGGCGCCGACGAAGTGCACGCGCGTCGGCTGCACGTCGTCGGGCTCGGCTTGATAAAACCGGTTGAAGAGAATTGGGCTAATGATGCAGGTGATGATGGCAGCCAGCGTGAAGGCACCGGATTGCTGAGTGGTGAGGATGCCGAGGTTGCGCCCGACGGTTAACGCCGGCACGACCAGGGTAATCGTGGTGGAAATCAGCCAGGTGCCAGCAATGGCATTGCGTGGCTTGAAGCGCAGACGCAAAATTGGCAGCAGGATGAGTTTGGCCGCGAGAAAGCCGATCAGCAGCAGCGGAATCAAGGCGAGGCTGCTCGGATCGGCGAGCAAGGTGCGCAGGTTGATGCGCACGCCGGTCATGATGAAGAAGATGGGAATGAAGAAGCCGTAGCCCAGACTGGTGAGTTTGTCGAGGGTTTCCTCGCGCGGGCGCAGCAGCTTCATCACCATGCCGGCGAGAAACGCGCCGAGGATATTTTCCGCGCCGACGCTTTGGGCGATGGTCACCAGCGTCACGATCAGGAAAAACGCGAGGCGAATGTCGAGCTGCGTGGTGCTTTTATCGATGCGGGCGAAAAACGAAAACGGCCGGCGGGTCCATAGCAGCAAGACGATGGCCGCCACGAAAATCAAGAGCAACAGCCACACGCTTTGGTGCGTGGTGCCATGCGTCGCGGCGTACACGGTGAGGGCAATCAAGGGGATCACCTCGCCGAATGCGGCCAGCAACAGCATGGTTTGCCCAAACGGCTTGCTTAAAAGCTCTTTTTCCTTCAAGGTCGCGATGACCACGCCCAGCGCCACGGTGATGAAGACAATCGTGGTGAAGCCAAAGTGACTAAACAAGCCAACCAGCTTCAAGGCGTAGCTGAGGAGCAAGGCCACGCCGACAATGCCGGCGTAGCCGAGGATAGCCAGCTTGGCCGGGCCCCACTTGGCCGTGCCGCTGCCGCGCTTGAACAGGCTGAAGTCGATTTCCATCCCGGATAGGAAGAGCAAGACGACGACGCCGAGGTCGGACAGCTCGCTCAAGGTGCCGCCGGGGTTGACGACGTTGAACAGGCTTGGCCCGAGCAGCATGCCGACGACGATTTCCGCCACGGCGGTGGGAGTGCTGGTGATGCGAAACCGCGCCATGAATAATGGAATTAATAACGCCGCGAACAAGACGATGAATAATGACACACTGGCCATGGGAACCCCTCCTTTTGCCTGTCGTTAGAATACCACAAACCGCCGCTGATGATTGTCACGAGGTGGGACTTGTGGTAACATATTAAAACGATTATTTTCACCAACACAACCTGAAGGGGTGGTAACGTGGCGGATCAAGAACAACAACGCGAGCAAGGGCATTTGGACCAAATCGTGCAGCAACTGGGGCAAGCCGAAGTGCGGCTGGCCGCGGAGATCAAGCGGACGAAAGCCGAAGAGAAAAACCTTAACGAACATTTCTTTTCCGATTTCTCCATTAACTTATCCAACGACGCCGAGACGATCGAAACCGCGGCGTCGATTCAACAGCAACAACAAATGCTGGACGAGCGCTCGCACGCTTGGCAACAATCCACCGCGCAGCTCAATACCGTTAAGCGCCTGGAAGGCAATCCCTACTTTGCCCGGATCGATTTTCAAGAAGGCCAGGAGCACCCGGAGACGATTTATATCGGCTTGGGCTCCTTCACGGATGAGCACGGCAAGTTTCTGATCTACGATTGGCGCGCGCCGATCAGCTCGATTTATTATGACGGCGGCCTCGGCAAGGTGACTTACCAGACGCCGGATGGCCCGCAGGTGGTGACGGTGAACCTCAAGCGCCAATTCGTCATCAAAAACGGCCAAATCGAGACGATGTATGACACCACCGAAACCATTGGCGACCAGATGCTTCTGGAGGTGCTCGGCGAAAAGTCCGACACGCAAATGAAGAGCATCGTCACGACGATTCAGCGCGAGCAAAACCAGATCATCCGCGACACCAGCGCCGAGTTGTTATTCGTCCAAGGCGCGGCGGGCTCCGGGAAAACCAGCGCCGTGCTACAGCGCGTGGCGTATTTGCTGTATCGCTACCGCGGCAACCTGAACGCCAGCCAAGTGATCATGTTCAGCCCCAACCAGCTGTTTTCTGACTACATCGGCAACGTCTTGCCGGAACTCGGCGAGCAAAACATGGTGCAGTTCACGTTTTACCAATACGTGACCCGGCGCGTGCCGAACATTCAGGTCCAGGATCTGTTCTCGCAATTCGAGGCGCGGCTGTCGCCGGCCCAGAAGAAAATCGCCAAGCTAAAGGGCAGCCTCGCGTTTGTGAAGGCCACCGAGCACTACGCCGCTAGCCTCGAGCAAACGGGGATGCGCTTCCGCGACATTCGCTTCCAGGACCAGGTCTTTTTCTCCAAGCAGCGCATCGCCGACATCTTCTATAGTTACAACGAGAATTATCACCTCGGCAATCGCCTGAGCGCCACCAAGGATCGCCTGTTGAGCATGCTGAACCGCAAAGTCGAATCCGAGATGAAGGCCAAGTGGGTGCAACAAACCGTCGAGGACCTCTCGGAAGAGCAACTGCGTCAGTTGCAACAAGAGGCGCCGGGCGAATTCAAGGATAGCGACAGCGAGTATCGCTACTACGCGCGCGGCATCGTCACCAAGGCCTTCCAATCCATCAGTACGGCCATCAACCGCAACCATTTTCTCAATGTGCGCGGCCAATACGTCGCGTTCTTGCGCGCCGTACCGACGCTGTTGAACCTGGCGGACTTTGACCTGACCGCCGCCGAGTGGGACGCCGAGGTCGACCATTTTCTCACCGGCTTCAAGGCGCGCCAGCTGACCATGGCCGACGCGACGCCATACCTGTATCTCTACGACTTGATGACCGGCCGCCACGGCGAGCGCGATATGCGCTACGTCTTCATCGACGAGATTCAAGACTACACGCCGTACCAGCTGGCCTACCTGCGGATCAGTTTTCCTAAGGCCAAGTTCACGCTGCTCGGGGACTTGAACCAGGCGATTTTCACCAAGGCCGATTCGCACACCTTGATTCAAGACACCGCCAAGCTGTTCGATCCGGACAAGACGCGCGTCGTTCAGTTGACGCGGTCGTACCGCTCGACGGCGCAGGTGACCGATTTCACCAAGGCCATCCTGAAGTCCGGGCAACAAATCGAGGCCTTCAACCGCCAAGGCCCGCTGCCCACCATCACCGTGCGCGCCAGCGAGGCCGAGCTGGTGACGGCGCTGCAGGCGCAACTCAAGATCAATACCGCCGCCAAGCAAAGTACGGCGATCATCGCCAAGACCTTGGAACAGGCCACGGCCTTAGCCGACGCGCTGAAGGCCGCCGGTGAAACGGTGACCTTGATTCGCAGCGAGAATCAGCGGCTGGCCGCCGGGGTCATCGTCGTGCCGTCGTATCTGGCCAAGGGGCTGGAATTCGACGCGGTCATCGTGTGGCAGGCCAACGCCGCTAACTTCCACCACGAAGACGAGCGCGAGTTGTTGTACACCATCACCAGCCGCGCCATGCACCGCCTGACGATTCTGGCCAGCCCAGACTTGTCGCCGCTATTGGCGGCAGTGCCGGCGGAGTTATACGAAGGGAAGTAGCGCGATGAAAATGAGCGCCACGAAGTCGCTGGCCATCCACCGCGTGTTTGCCGGCCAGATGAATGAGGCGCACACGCTGTTCGGCGGGCAAACGGTGAGCTGGCTGGACGAAGCCGCCAGCATCAGCGCGCACCGCTTCGCGCGCCGGCCGCTGGTCACCGCCGGCGTCGACCACATGACGTACGTCGCGCCGGTAGCCATCGGGGATGCCGTGATGTATCACAGCATCGTTACCGGCGCCGGCAAGCGGTCGCTGGAGGTGTTCACCCGCATCGTCGGCGAGCGCATGGCCACCGGCGAGCACTACCTCGTCGGCTACGCCTGGCTGAGTTTCGTCACCCCAGAGCCTGCCGCGCTGCCAACCTTAACCATCGATGACGACTTTGGCGCCCAGCTTCACGCCGGCTACGCCCAGCGCCGCGCCGCTAACGCAGCGGCGCGGGCGGCGTTACCGACGCTCCCACTAGATTAACGACCAGGCCGAGTGGAGACTCGGCCTTTTGCGTGGTTGTGAATTTTGCCGGCACGGCGCAGCAAAAAATAGTAAAATAAACGCAACCGTTAACCCACGGTAGTCTGATGCAGGAGGACCGCTGCCATGACCCCATTGAGCGAGCTGCGCCGCCCCGGCGCAGTGATGATTATGGCCATTACCGCCAGCACCACCTTGACCCGTCACCTCGGTGAGCTCGGGCTGCGCGTCGGCTCGCGGCTCACCGTGATTCAACCCGCCGCCGGTCGCAGCGGGCTGTTAGTGTATTTTCAAGGCCAGCGCCTGGCGATGAGCGACGACATCGCCGCGCAACTGCAGGTGCAAAGCGTGGCCGCGACCACGAATCAGCCGACGGTGAGCCTCGCCGACTTGCCGGTGCACCGCCATGCCGTCGTCGCGACCATCGCCGGCCGCCCGGAATTGCGGCGGCGCCTGATGGACATGGGGCTAACGCGTGGCACGTTAATCGAGTTACGCCAGGTGGCGCCGTTAGGGGATCCCTTGGAGTTGGCCGTGCGCGGCTACAAGTTGAGCCTGCGCAAGGCGGAAGCCGCGGTCATTCAGGTGGCGGAGGTTGAGGCATGACGATTGCAGCCTTAGTGGGAAACCCCAACAGCGGCAAAACCACGCTGTTTAACGCCTTAACCGGCGCGCGGCAAATGATCGGCAACTGGCCCGGTGTCACCGTCGCCCGCAAGGCCGGAACCTTGCGGCAAAACCCGGCGGTGACGGTGCAGGATTTGCCCGGCACCTATTCGCTGTCGCCTTACAGCACCGAGGAGCGCATCACGCGCGATTACTTGCTGAGCGGTGAGGCCGATGTCGTCGTCAATGTCGTCGACGCCACCAACCTCGAGCGCAACTTATACCTCACCTTGCAGGTCATGGAAACGGGGCGGCCGCTGGTGGTGGCGCTGAACATGATGGACGTGTTGGCCAAGCAGGGTCGGGAAATCAACCTGACCAAGCTGGCGTATGCGCTGCGGGTACCGGTGATCGGCATCAGCGCCACGCAGCACCTGCACCTGGCCGACCTCACCGCCGCCATGACGGCGGATGCCGCGGCGTATCCGTATCCGGAATACGATCCGCGGGTGGAATCGGCGCTGGCAATGATTGCCGCGCAACTCACCGATGTGCCGGTTTCGCAGCGGCGCTGGTATGCGATTAAACTCTTCGAGCACGATGAGGCGGTGAGCGCGCAGTTGGCGTTAACGGCGGCGCAAACCGCGGAAATCGACGCGACTCGCGCCACGGCCGAGCAGCTCTTCGCCGACAGCGCCGACAGCATCATCGTCAACGCCCGCTACGACTTCATCGCGCGGTTAATGGCCATGTGCGTGGTCGACGAGTTGAGCTTCACGGCCTCCATATCCGACCGCATCGATCGGGTGGTGACCAACCGCTTCTTGGCGCTACCGATTTTTGCCGCGGTGATGTGGGCGGTGTATTATTTATCGATTCAAACCATCGGCACGCTGGGGTCGGATTGGCTCAACGACACCGTGTTCGGCAGCTGGCTGCCCGGCGTGATGACGCAGACGCTGACCAGTTGGCACGTCGCCACTTGGCTGCAAAGCCTATTGGTCGACGGCATCGTCGGCGGCGTCGGGGCCGTGCTGGGGTTTCTGCCGCAGATCATGATGCTGTTCTTGTGTCTCGGCTTGCTGGAGGATTGCGGCTACATGGCGCGCATCGCCTTTGTCATGGACCGCGTGTTTCACCGGTTTCACCTGTCGGGCAAGGCGTTTATCCCGATGCTGATTGCCACCGGCTGCGGCGTGCCGGGCATCATGGCCACGCGCACGATTGAAAACAGCAAGGACCGCAAGATGAGCATCATGTTGACGACGTTCATGCCGTGCTCGGCGAAGCTGGCCATCATCGCCATGGTCAGCGGCACCTTTTTCCCGCACCAGTCGTGGGTGGCGCCGAGCGCGTACTTCATCGGCATCTTGGCAGTGGTGTGCTCGGGCATCTTCTTGAAGAAAACGCGGTTGTTCGCCGGGCCGCCTGCGCCGTTTGTGATGGAGCTGCCGGCGTATCACCTGCCGCTATTGGCCAACGTCTGGCGCTCGGTGTGGGCGCGGGCGCGCGCCTTTGTCCGCAAGGCCGGCAGCATCATTTTCCTGTCCTGCGTGGCGCTGTGGTGGCTGAGCCACTTCAACTGGCGCCTGAAGTGGGTTGGCCAAAACGACAGCCTGCTGCGCGGGCTGGGCGAGTTATTGGCGCCGGTGCTGGCGCCGCTGGGGTTTGGCAACTGGCAAGCCACGGTGGCGACCTTGGCGGGGCTGATTGCCAAAGAAAACTGCGTGGGCACCTTGCGCATCGCGCTTGGCCCCGGAAACTTCGGCGACTTGTTGCGGCAAACCTACGCGCCGATGGCCGGCTACGCGTTTTTGGTGTTTAACCTGCTGTGCGCGCCGTGCTTTGCCGCCATTGGGGCGATGTATCGCGAGTTTGGCGAGCGCAAGTGGACCCTGTACGCCATCGCCTACCAAACCAGCGTGGCCTACCTGTTGGCGCTGATCGTGTACCAAGGCAGCCAGGCGGTATTGGGCACTATCAGCGCGGGTGGGGCCGTGATGTTGGTGGCAGCGCTTGGGTTGTTGCTGTATGGCTTGTGGTGGCGCAAGCCGGTGGCGGCCAGCGCGTTGGCCACGGAAGAGAAAGGATGATTGCGATGATGACTTGGATAATTGCCATAATCACGTTTGCGGTGATTGGCTGGGCGGTGTACCGCCAGTGGTTCAGCAAAACTAAGGCCGCGCACTGCGACGACTGCGCCGATGTCGGCTGCCCGCTGTATGATCAGGCCAAAGTGATTCGGGAGAATAATCAAAAACGCGCATGAAATCCGAAATGAACTACTTCACGTTTAGCCGGGCCGAGTGGGCGACGTTTCACGCGCATAACTTCGCGTCGGTGACCGATGCCGAGTTGAGCAGCCTGCGCTCGTTAAACGACGAGGTCAGCCTCGATGACGTCAAGACGATTTATTCGCCGCTGCGGCACCTCATTCACATTCGTTACCGCGACTACCTGCAGGCCGAGTTCAACCTCAGCCAGTTTCTTGGCGTGCGCCAGCGGCCGCACCCGTTTATCATCGGCATCGCCGGTTCCGTGGCGGTGGGCAAAAGCACCACCGCGCGCCTGTTGCAGCTGTTGTTGTCTCGCGCGTATCCGGACAAGCGCATTCAGCTGATCACCACCGACGGCTTCTTGTACCCCAATGCCGAGCTGATCAAGCGCGGCCTGCTAGACCGCAAGGGGTTCCCGGAAAGCTACGACATGAACCTGTTGATTCACTTCCTGAACAACGTCAAGAACAACTCCGGCATCGTGCGCGCGCCGAAGTATTCCCACCAGATCTACGACGTAGTGCCTGGCGAAAGTGACATCATCGACCATCCGGACATCGTCATCGTCGAAGGCATCAACGTGTTGCAGCTGCCGAGCCAGGAGCCGATTTACATCAGCGACTACTTCGATTTCTCGGTGTACATCGACGCCGACCCGACGTTGATCGAGCAGTGGTACCTCGAGCGCTTCGGCATGTTGCTGGACACGGCATTCACCGACCCGACGAATTACTACTACCGATATGCCAGCGGCGACCGCGAGGCGGCCTTCAAGATGGCGCGGCGGGTGTGGCGCGACGTCAACTTGAAGAACCTGAACGAATACATCTTGCCGACGAAAAATCGCGCGGATGTGATTCTGCATAAAACCGCACATCATCTCATTGATGAGGTGGGGCTGCGCAAGTTTTAAGGCGAGGCGACTCGCCTTTTTTGCTACGCGGCAAGGGGCCTTGGAGTTTGGTACAATAGGGGTAGACACATTCGAGGAGGGCATGATGGCCACGATGAAGAAATTACTACTGATCGACGGCAACTCGGTCGCGTTTCGGTCGTTTTACGCGTTGTATAACCAGCTGGACCGGTTTACGACCAAGGACGGGCTGCACACCAACGCCGTGTTCGTGTTCAACAATTTGCTCGACATCATCGTGGCCAAGGAACAACCAGACGCCGCCTTGGTGGCCTTTGACGCGGGCAAGACCACGTTTCGCACCAAGCAGTTCGACGATTACAAAGGCGGCCGCGCCAAGACCCCAAGCGAACTGCTGGAACAATTGCCGTTAATCAAGCGCCTGCTGGACGACCACGGCATCACCCATTATGAGTTGCCGGATTGGGAAGCCGACGACATCATCGGCACCATGGCCAAGGCCGGGGAAGAAGCCGGCTGGACGGTGACGGTGGTGACCGGCGACCGCGACTTGACCCAGCTCACCACGGCCGCCGTGACGGTGCAAGTCACCGTCAAGGGCGTCGGCGAGTTGGAAACCTACACGCCGGCGCATGTTCAGGAAAAACTCGGCATCACCCCGGCGCAAATCGTCGACCTCAAGGGCCTCATGGGCGACACCTCCGATAATTATCCCGGCGTCACCAAGGTCGGGGAGAAAACGGCGCTGAAGCTCCTCGAGCAGTTCGGCACCATGGAGAATCTCTACGCCAACCTCGACGAGTTAAAGCCCAGCAAGATGAAGGAGCACCTGATTGAAGACCGCGACCAGGCCTTCATGTCTAAGGACCTCGCCACCATTCGGCAAGACGCGCCGGTGACCATCGGCTTGAGTGACCTGGCTTACCGTGGGCCGGACATTCCGGCGTTGCGCGACTTGTACACCGAACTCGAGATGCGCCAAGCCCTCGCCAAGCTGCCCGCCGATCCGGCGGCCGCGCCTACCGCCGCCGCGGTCGAGGCCAGCGCACCGGCGCACTTCGTTGAGCTCACCGCGGCTAACCTCGAGACGCTGCCCGCCAAGCCTGGGCAGGTGAGCTTCGAGCTGGAAATGCTCGACGACAACTACCACGTGTCGCCGCTAATCGGCTTTTTCCTCGGCACAGCAGACGTTACCTATGTATCGGCCGACGCCGAGCTCTTGACCAACCCAACGCTGCAGACCTGGCTAGCCCAGCAGACGCTGGTCGTGTTCGACGCCAAGCGCAACCAAGTGGCCGCGCACCGGCTCGGCCTCGAGTTACCACCAATCGATTTTGACGTGTTGTTGGCCTCGTACTTGTTGAACCCGGATCAAAACAGCAACGACTTCGGCCAAATCGCGCAGGATCACGACTACCAGTTGGCCTTTGATGCCGACGTCTACGGCAAAGGCGCCAAGCGCGCCGTGCCGGAGCAGCCGGCGCTGTTCGCCCATTTTGCCGCCAAGGCCCAGGCGCTAGCGACCTTAACGCCGCACCTGATTGCCGACCTCAAGGACCAGAATCAATTCGACTTGTTCACCGACATGGAACTGCCGCTGGCCCAGGTGCTGGCGCGCATGGAAATGCAAGGCATCACCTTGGATCAAGCCCGCTTGCGCGACATGGGCAAGCAGTTCAGCCAAACCATCAAGGTGCTCGAAGAGAAAATTTACGGTGAGGCCGGGGTGAAATTCAACCTGAATTCGCCGAAGCAGCTCGGCGAGATTTTATTCGAAAAACTCAACCTGCCCGTGATCAAGAAAACCAAAACCGGCTACTCGACGTCGGTGGAGGTGCTCGACCAACTGCGCGGCGGCCACCCGATTGTGCAAGACATCCTCGACTACCGCGCCGTGGCTAAGCTGAACTCGACTTATGTCACCGGCTTGTTGAAGGCGGTGCTGCCGGATGGCAAGATTCACACGCGCTATCTACAGACGCTGACGCAAACCGGGCGCCTGTCGTCGGTGGACCCGAACATGCAAAACATTCCCGCCCGCGATGAAGGCAAGCAGATTCGCCGCGCCTTTGTGCCGTCGCAACCCGGCTGGCAGATTTTCAGCTCTGATTATTCGCAAATCGAGCTACGCGTGCTTGCCCATATTTCCGGCGACGAAAACATGCAAGAAGCCTTTCGTGAGGACCGCGACATTCACGCCAACACCGCGATGAAGATCTTCAACCTCGACTCGCCCGACCAGGTCACCCCGGACATGCGCCGTCAGGCCAAGGCGACCAACTTCGGGATTGTCTATGGCATCTCCGACTTTGGCTTGGCCAAAAACATCGGCATTTCCCGCAAGCAGGCCAAGGCCTTCATCGACAGCTACTTCGAGCAATACCCCAAGGTCCACGACTATATGGACAAGATGGTCCAAGTCGCCCGCGACCAAGGCTACGTCGAGACGCTGTTCCACCGCCGGCGCTACCTCAACCAGATTCACTCGCGCAACTTCAACCTGCGCCAGTTCGCCGAGCGCACCGCGATGAACACGCCGATTCAAGGTAGCGCCGCCGACATCATCAAGGTGGCCATGATCAACATGCAACAAATGCTTGAGGCTGAGCATTTACAGTCGCGCATGTTGCTGCAGGTCCACGATGAACTGATTTTTGAAGGCCCCGAAGCCGAAATGGCGACGCTGGCCAAGCTCGTGCCCAAGGTCATGGACTCTGCGGTCAAGCTGGCCATTCCGTTGAAGGTCGAAAGTTCCTACGGGCCGGATTGGTTCCAAGCCAAGTAAAGAAGGATCACATGCCAGAATTACCTGAAGTCGAAAACGTGCGGCTGAGCCTCTTGCCGCTGATTCAAGGCAAAACCATTACCGCCATCGGCACCAACTGGGAGAAAATCCTCACCGGCGGCCTGGCGCATTTTCAACAGACGTTGGTGGGGCATACCGTCACCGGGCTCGACCGGCGCGGCAAGTACCTGCTGTTTCGCTTCGACCACGGCGTCACCATGGTCAGCCACCTGCGCATGGAAGGCAAGTATCAAGTTGTGCCGTATCCCACCGTGCCGTTTGGGCGTTTCGCCCATGTGTGGTTCACCTTTAGCGACGACAGCCAGCTGCGCTATCACGACATGCGCAAGTTTGGGCGCATGCAGCTGATTGCCACCGGGCAGGAGTACCTGGTGAGCGGGCTGTCCAGCCTCGGCCCGGAGCCGACGCCGGCGCAATTCGACTTGGCGGCGTTTGCCGCCAAGCTCAAGGCGCGCAAGGCCCCGATTAAGTCCGTGCTGCTGGATCAAACCGTCGTCGCCGGCGTCGGCAACATCTACGCCGACGAGACGCTGTGGCAGGCACGGGTCAATCCGCAACAGCCGGCGTGCACCTTGAAAAAAACCGAAATCGCCGCGCTTCACGATGCGATTATCGCGGTGTTGGCGCAGTCGATTCAACTCGGCGGCACCAGCGTCCACACCTTCGTCGATGCCACCGGCGCCCGCGGCGGGTTTCAAGACCGGCTGCACGTCTACGAGCGCCAAGGCGAGCCTTGCGACCGCTGCGGCACAGATATCGTGAAGATTAAGGTGGGCCAGCGCGGCACGCATTATTGCCCCAAGTGTCAGCCGTTGCGGAAGCGGGTGATTCGATGACCTATCGCCTCGGCCTCACCGGTGGCATCGCCAGCGGTAAAAGCACGGTGGCGGCGCAGTTTCGCGACGTCGGCGTGCCGGTGATCGACGCCGACGCCATCGCGCATGACTTGGTGCAGCCAGGGATGCCCGTGCTGGCTAAAATCGTCAAGCAGTTTGGCCCCACCATGCTGCGCGCCGATGGGCAACTCGACCGCGCGCGGCTCGCGCAGCGCGTCTTTAACGACCCGGCGGCGTTGGCAAAACTCAACGACTTGTACCAACCGGAGTTGCGCGACACGCTCACGGCCGCCTTGGCCAGCGCCACCGGACCGCTGGTGGTAGGCGACATTCCATTGTTGTATGAAGGCGGCTGGGTGTCGGCGTTTGACGGCGTGGCGGTGGTGACGCTGCCTGAGGCGCTGCAAAAGCAGCGCTTGATGGCGCGCGACGGCTTAAGCGCAGCGGCCGCCCAGGCGCGCATCGCCGCGCAGCTGCCGCTGGCCGATAAGGTGGCGCGCGCCGATTTTGTCATCGATAACGGCCGCGGCCCCGCGGTGCGGCAGGCGCAAGTTGCGGCCTTGATTGCCCAACTGCGGCGGGATTAATGTTATAATCTAAAAAAATGCAAAGAAGGTGGCGCCGTGCAGTGCCCACATTGTCATCACAATAGCTCTCGCGTCGTGGATTCGCGCCCAACCGATGGCGGCAAGGCCATTCGGCGCCGGCGGGAGTGCGAGAACTGCGGTTTTCGCTTCACGACCTTCGAGCGCGTCGAACAGACGCCATTGTTGGTCATCAAGAAGAACGGCACCCGCGAGGAATTCAACCGCGAGAAGATCCTCAAGGGCCTGATTCGCGCGGCCGAAAAGCGGCCGGTGACGATGGAACAGATGCAAGGCATCGTCGATTCGGTGGAGAACAAGTTGCGCGCCATTGGCGAAAACGAGGTGTCCAGTCAGGCCATCGGGGAATACGTGATGAGCCTCTTGGCAGACGTCGACGACGTGGCCTACATTCGCTTTGCCAGTGTTTATCGGCAATTCAAGGACATGTCCGTGTTCATGAAGGAGCTGCAAGACATGATGGCCAAAGGCGATGCGCCGAAAAATAGCTAGGCGGCCGCCTGGCTTTTTTTGAGCACGCCGGCAGAAAGGAGACACGATGAAGCGACCCGCAAATTTCATGGCGCAAGACGCCTATCTCGTCGCGCAGGCCAACTGGTTTAGCGACCAATTGCAGCAGGTGGCCATTGCGCTGTACCAGCCGCTGGTCGGTCCGGTGGCGTTGGCGTTATACCTGACGCTGTGGCAAGAGGCCACGCCCCGTCCCAGCATGACCGAGCGCCGGCCGCAAACCCAGCTGCTGGAAGTGCTGAACATTTCAGTTGATCAACTCTACGACGCGCGGGTGCACCTCGAGGCCGTGGGGTTATTGAAAACCTACACCGCCATCGACGCGATGGGGCGTTATTACGCTTACGAGCTGTATGCGCCGCTAACCGCCGACCGCTTTTTTGCCGACGACTTGTTGGGGATGTTGCTGTATGATCGCGTCGGCGGCCACCGCTACGTTGAGTTGGCCGAGCGCTTCACGCTGCAACCGGTATCGCGGACGGATTGGCAAGACGACACGCACCAATTCCTCGACGTCTATCACCTGACCTCGGTGACGCCGCCGGCCGACTTGGCCCCGGCGCGCGCGGCGACCCAGCAGAAACCAACGCCGCAGGTGAGCCTCGGCAAGCCCGGCGTCGACTGGGCGCTGGTGAAAACCCAGGCGCAAGGCTACGGCGTCTCGCCGGAGCAAATCACGCAACAAGAAGCCGCGTTAGGGGAAATCGCCACGTTTTACGGACTCGACGCGCTGAGCCTCAGCCGCCTCATCGGCAAGGCCGCCGACGTGATGACCGGCAAAGTCGCAGCCGCCTCCGTGCGCCGGCTGGCCGAGCAAACCTACCAGAAGAAAACGCCGGCCTTTACTGACGCGCCGATCGCGCAACCGGCCGCGCCAGCCACGGGCAACACCGACTGGACGCCGGAGGAGCAAGCGCTACTGCAGCGCGTGCACGGCGTGGCACCGCGCCAGTTTCTCGAAGCCGTGAAGCAGGCAAAAGGGCCGCGAATGTTTGTGGCCGGCAACGAAACGTTGGCACTGCGCAACCTCGCCAACCGCGGCGTGTTCGACGACGACACCTTGAACGTCTTGGTGGATTACGTCTTGCGCGACCGCGACAGCCTCAATCAGGCCTACCTCGATTCGGTGGCCAACGCCTGGCTCAAGGCCGGGGTCAACAGCCCGCAAAGCGCGTTGCTGGCGATTCGCGACTACCAAACCAAGGCCGCCAACCGCAAGCCGCGCTCGCGCAAGCCGGCGCGTCAAGAACAGGTGCCGGCGTGGTTGAAACAGCGCACCGCGCCGGCCAGCCCGCAGCAGCCGGCGGTGTCTAAGGCTAAACTGGCAGAACAAATGGCGAAGCTCAAGGCGCTGCAAGAGAAAGGTGGCACGCAATCATGAAAGACATGCGGGGAGAAATCGCGAAGCTGATGGACGCGCGGCAAATGACCGGCGAATACGCGCAGCTCGTGCAACAAGCCGTTGCCGATCCGGCCGTGCAGCAGTGGCTGCACGAACACGAAGCGGCGCTCGCCCCAGACGCGGTGACGCGCGGCGCGGCCAAAATCTACGAATACGTCAGCCAACGCGACGCCGCGGCGGCCGGCAAGCCGGTGGTGGCGCCGGGCTACGCGCCACAGCTGGTCGTGTCTAACCGCCTGATCGACATCACCTACCAGCCAACCGCCGCCATGGTGGCCAGCCAAGCCGCCGCCAAGCGCGCCAGCCTAGTCACCGCCATCAGCATGCCTAAGGCCAACCAAAATGCCAGCTTCGCCACATACGACTCGCAGGACCGCGATGCGGCGTTAAGCGCGGCCTTGGCGTTTGTCAGCGCGATGCTGGAACAGCCGCACCAATTCCACAAGGGCCTGTACCTCACCGGCGCGTTCGGCGTCGGCAAGACCTACCTGCTCGGGGCCATCGCCAACGAGCTGGCCGGCCAAGGCATCGCGTCGACCTTGGTCCACGTGCCGACGTATTCGGTGGAGCTCAAGGCAGCCATCGCCACCAACGGCGTGCCGGCCAAGGTCAACGCGTTAAAGCGCGCGCCGGTATTGATGCTCGATGACATCGGCGCCGAGTCGCTGAGCCCGTGGTTCCGCGACGATGTGCTCGGCATTATCTTGCAGTACCGCATGCAAGAGGAGTTGCCGACGCTGTTTAGCTCGAATAAAACCATGGCCGAGCTAACCAATTTCCTGGCCGGCGTCGAGGTCGGCAACAATGAAAGCTTGAAGGCCAGCCGCATCATGGAACGCGTCAAGTTTCTCGCAACGGAAATCGTGGTTGGCGGGCGCGATCGCCGCAACGGGTAGACAGGTGTCGGCCGGTGGTGAACATTTTTTCAGCAAGTGACTTGCGTCGCTGGCGGCAAAGTGGTTTAATCTAGGCATACACAGACGAAGGCTATAAGAATCAATTGCAGAGAGCTCCGGACTTGGCTGAAAGCCGGACACGACCTGATTCGCACCACCTTTCGAGTTGTTTGCGCAAGCACCCACTGCTGGGTTATCGGCAACGAGTGGAAAGCTGTGCTTTCAAGTCGGGTGGAACCGCGAGGAATCGTCCCGGATATTCTAGAAGAATATTCGTGACGATTTTTTTTATGGCATTTTCGTCAAATAAAAAGGAGCAGAAATCATGGCAATTGCTTTAACTTTTCCAGATGGTAACGTCAAAAACTTTGATGATGGCACGACCGTTTTGGCCGTGGCCCAATCCATCAGCGTCAGCCTCGGCAAAAAAGCCGTCGCCGGCTTGCTGGACGACACCTTGATCGACATCGAGGCACCCATCACTCACGATGGCAAAATCGCCATCCTCACCAAAGACGACGACCAGGCGCTCACCGTTTTGCGCCAAACCGGGGCCTTCTTGTTGGCAGCGGCGATTCACGCCTTGCATCCCGACGTGCAACTCGGCGGCGGCGCGGCAACCGACGACGGCTTCTACTATGACACCGACCGCCAAGGCAGCCAACTCACCGTCGACCAATTGCCGGCGCTGAAGGCCAAAATGGCCGAGCTAGCCGCGGGCAGTGCCGAGCGCGTCGTATTATCCGCCGCCGATGCTAAGGCGCAGTTCAAGGCTCAGCCCTACAAGCTGAAGCTGTTGGCGCAAGCCGGCGATGCCGTGTTGGCGTTCAAGCTTGGCGACTTCGTGGACTTCGGCGAGGGGGCCATCTTGCCGAGCCTCAAGGACGTGAAGCATTTTGACCTGCTGAGCGTGGCTGGGGCATATTGGGAAGGCAAGTCCAGCAACCCAATGCTGCAACGGCTGTACGGCACGGCGTACTTCAAGGCCGCCGACCTCGAACAAGACGCCAAGGACCGTCAAGAAGCCCGCGAGCACGACCACCGCACCATCGGCCGCGACCTCGACTTGTTCTTCGTGGATCCGAAGGTTGGCGCCGGCTTGCCATACTGGATGCCAAAAGGCGCGACGATTCGCCGCGTGATCGAGCGCTACATCATCGATAAGGAGCTTGCCGACGGGTACGAGCACGTGTACACGCCTGTCTTGGCCAACCTCGATTTGTACAAGACCTCCGGCCACTGGGACCACTACCGCGAGGACATGTTCCCGCCAATGGACATGGGCGACGGCGAAATGCTTGAATTGCGGCCGATGAACTGCCCAAGCCACATTCAGATTTACAAGCACCACATTCGCTCGTATCGCGAATTGCCACTGCGTATCGCCGAACTGGGCATGATGCACCGCTACGAAAAGTCTGGCGCCTTGTCCGGCCTGCAGCGCGTGCGGGAAATGACCTTGAACGACGGCCACACCTTCGTCGCCTTGGATCAGGTGCAAGAAGAATTCAAGAAGATCCTGCGCCTCATCATGGACGTTTACGCCGACTTCAACATTTCCGATTACACCTTCCGCTTGTCCTACCGCGACCCGAAGAACACTGAAAAGTACTTCGATGACGACGAAATGTGGAACCGGAGCCAGACGATGCTGAAGGGCGCCATGGACGACTTGGGCTTGGACTACTACGAAGCCGAAGGGGAAGCCGCGTTTTACGGTCCGAAGCTCGATATCCAAACCAAGACGGCGCTGGGCAACGACGAAACGATGTCCACCATTCAGCTGGACTTCATGCTGCCAGAACGCTTCGAGCTGACCTACGTCGGCAAAGACGGCCAGGAGCACCGGCCGGTCATGATTCACCGCGGCATCGTCGGCACGATGGAGCGCTTCATCGCCTACCTGACGGAAATCTACAAAGGGGCTTTCCCAACCTGGTTGGCCCCAACGCAAGCCATGCTGATCCCGGTCAACCCCGACGAGCAAGGCGACTACGTCAAGGAGTTGCACGATAAGATGCTCAAGGCCGGCCTGCGCGTCGACATGGATCTGCGCAACGAGAAGATGGGCTACAAGATTCGTGAAGCCCAAACCCAAAAGATTCCGTATACCGTGGTGGTCGGCGAAGCCGAACGCGCCAACGCCGGCGTCTCCGTCCGCAAGTATGGCGAGACGCACACCGAGGAGGAATCGACCAAGATGTTCATCGAAAGCATGCAGGCTGAGGTGAAGAACTACAGTCGCGATGGCAAAACCAAGCCAAGCGACGTCGCCAGCCAGTTTTAACCTAGTTTTACGCTGACAAGCAAAATCGCGCCACCGCTGTTGTACGACAGCGGTGGCGCGATTTTTTGGCTGAGGCCAACTTACGCAAGCCTTCCATGAGAGTTTTCACAGGGTCAATTGACCGGCCGGCGGAATATCTGTACAATTGTTTCAATTCATAAAACGTAAGGAGCGTGGGGACTTGGCAACCACTGACGATTACGACAAGATCATCGTCTTGGATTACGGCAGTCAGTACAATCAATTGATCACGCGGCGGATTCGGGAATTTGGCATCTATTCCGAGTTGAAGCCGCACACCATCACGGCCGCAGAGGTGCGGGCGATTGCGCCAAAGGGAATCATTTTCTCCGGCGGGCCGAACTCGGTGTATGACGCCGGAGCGCTTGGCGTCGACGACGAGATTTTCCAGCTGGGCATTCCGATTCTTGGCGTGTGCTACGGCATGCAGCTGATGGCCCAGCGCCTCGGCGGCAAGGTGGAGCCTGCTGAGGACCGCGAGTACGGTAAGGTCGACATCACGGTGACGGATCCGCAGGCCAAGCTGTTCGCCGATTTGCCTAGTGAACAAACGGTGTGGATGAGCCACGGCGACTTGGTGCATGAAGCCCCAGCTGGGTTCCATGTCACCGCCACCAGCGCCAACTGCCCAATCGCGGCGATGGCCGACGATGACCGTCAGTTTTACGGCATCCAGTTCCACGCCGAAGTTCAACACACCAAGTATGGCCACGAAATCCTGCACCATTTTGCCTTCGACGTTTGCGGCGCCCAAGCCAATTGGAACATGGGCGATTTCATCGAACAACAAATCGAAGCCATCCGGGCGGAAGTCGGCGACAAGCAGGTGCTGCTCGGGTTGTCCGGCGGCGTCGACAGTTCCGTTGTCGCCGCGCTGCTCAACAAGGCGATTGGCTCGCAGCTCACCGCGATTTTCGTCGACCACGGCTTGTTACGGAAAAACGAGGCCGACCAGGTGATGGATAGCCTCGGCCGCGGGCTGGGCGTGAAGATCATCAAGGTGAACGCCGCCGAGCGCTTCTTGGGTGACCTCAAGGGCGTCACCGACCCGGAGCAAAAGCGCAAGATCATCGGCCGCGACTTCATCGAAGTCTTCAACGCCGAGGCGCGTAAGTTGCACGGCATCGAATACCTCGCGCAAGGCACGCTGTATACCGATGTCGTCGAATCCGGTACCGATACCGCGCAAACCATCAAGAGTCACCACAACGTTGGCGGCTTGCCGAAGGACTTGCAGTTTAAGCTCATCGAGCCGTTGAACAAGCTGTTCAAGGACGAAGCGCGCGAACTCGGCGAACGCCTCGGCATTCCGCATGCACTCGTGTGGCGCCAGCCGTTCCCGGGCCCTGGCCTGGGCATTCGGGTGCTCGGCGAGGTCACGCCAGCCAAGCTGGAAATTGTCCGCGATTCCGATGCAATTTTACGCGAAGAGATCAAAAACCACGGCCTCGACCAGGATATCTGGCAATACTTCACGGTGCTGCCGGGCATCCGCAGCGTCGGCGTCATGGGGGATGGGCGCACGTATGATTACACCATCGCCATTCGCGCCATCACCAGCATCGACGGCATGACCGCCGACTTCGCACGCATCGACTGGGAAGTGTTGCAGGAAATCTCCAGTCGGATCGTCAATGAGGTGGCGCACGTCAATCGCGTCGTCTATGATATTACGAGCAAGCCGCCAGCAACGGTTGAGTGGGAATGAACCGATAACATTTTGAAGAGGCTCCCGGCACCGCATAACGTCAACGTCGACGCCGTGCGGCGCCTTTTTTTGTACATTTTTGAAGCTAACCGTTGGCCATTAAATACAACGGTTTACCACGAAAAACGTGGGACGAGCGTGGGACGAACGCCGATCCAAATCCGTCCCACGTTTTGCCGGTGAATTTTAACCTCTTAAGAACGCATTTATGCCCTCAAACACGTTCAGGCTGGCCTCTTTGGTCGCGCGCGTATAGTCCGCTGTCATCTGAAGATTCTTGTGGCCGAGATAGTGCATCACGTCGATTTGCGGTTTCTCGCTGGCGATGGTTGCTGTCGCGAAGTAGTGGCGAAGCAGGTGGGGATAAATCTCGATTCCGCATTCCTTGGACACTTTACGCTCAACTCGGTTCAAGTAGTCGGGGTAAAAACGCTCTCCATTGTTGTCAACCCACAGCCAATGGTTGGCCGACTGGATATGGTTGCGGGCACGGAGATTGTTGGCAGTAACCTTGGCGAACTTTAGGAGGCCGACCATTTCACCAAATACCCAGATTGTGCGATATGAAGACGGCGTTTTAAGCTTGCCGCCGTTTAGCTTGGTTGAGGTCCGCTGGAGGTCAATCTTGATTGCTGCCTGATCGCGATCGTTTACTTCGTCGTGGGTAATGGAGATTGAGTTGGTGCGCAGTCCCATCACCTCTCCCTTGCGCAAGCCTAGCGCGTCAGTCAGCACTAAAGCAAGCTGGTTTTTGTCTAGGATCCTGCGCGCGGTCGCTAACCACTTTCTAGCTTCCTGATTGGTGAGCGATTTGTTGCGTGCTGGCTTTCCACCGAGGTGCAGGCCCCGCAGCCTGTTTTTTGTCGATGACGTCCTCGTTGGCGGCTTCATTCATGATACTTTTCATATACAGTCGATCGTCTTGATGGTGCTTGCAGCCAGACCGTATTCCGTCGCCAACCCGTCAAGGTATGCCTGGTACTGGCTTCGGAAGATTTCAGACAGGCGCATGCTGCCAAAAGCGGAGCGACGTATTTGTTGTAGTAGTTTTGTTGTGTCGCCCGGGTTGACTCCTGCCAGATGCCTAAATCTATCTTTCGTTCTACCAAGCAATCGTGGTATTGGCTGACCGTGATACCCGGATTTTCAATTGGACCAGCCTTACCATTGGCCAAGTCTGCCTCGAACTGTTTTAATGCTTGGTCGGCCTCCCGCCATTGCTTTAGCCCAGCGGACGACCATTCATGACGTCTGCCAAGGGAGTCTGTGTAGGTGCGGCGCGCGGCATATCGCACTCCGCCATCTGTTTTATAGGTGAACAGGCCTTTGTGTCCTTTAATTGGTGTCCATTTTGGCATGAAATTACCTCCATTTTGTCTTGCCGGGGTGTTGACCAAGACGCGGATGTATAGAACCTATGTTTGGTTAAACGGTGAAAATAATACCCCGCGAACGGGGCGGTAGTTCTATAAACCAAGCAGTTCTTTCTTTTTAGCATCGAACTCTGATTGTGTGATGATTCCGTCGTCTAGCAGGCCTTTGAATTCGCGAATCTGATCTGCTGCGGACGGTAGAGCCGACTGCGGTGCCGGTGACGATTGTGCTTGTGGGCGGTTCAGTGCGGATCGGTTGGCATTGATTGCGTCAACCATCATCTGGGCCGTCCCTTTGTTGACGTTTTCGACTTTGGTAATGGTCGCCCCGTTAGTGATGGAAATGGTTCCGAACATTAGCCCCGTGGAGTAAGACACAGCATTGACCATGTTCAGCGGTATCTCGGTCGACTTGATACCGTACAGCATGCCCTTGTCAATAAACAGGATCCGGCTGTCGGTGCAAACCATCAGCACCGTGGTCCCGGCTACCAGTCCGCTTGTGGCGTACTTGACGATTTCCGACTCTCCCAAGATTTCCGGCAGTGCCTTGACTTCCTTCTTCGTACCCCACAAGTCGGAGACACCGGCATCGGCGAACTGCTTCTGTATCTCAGCCATTCTGTTGTCACTCTCGGGCGTCTTGCGACCGTCTTTCCCGAACAATTCCACAGCGAATTGGTGGCCGTTTAAGTGCTCGTCTCTGATTTTGAGATAGTCAGCACTGGAGATGCGAGGCCCAAACATCGTGTTGTCGGTCATCAAGTTAAAGCCCAACGATTTAAAGTGCTTATAGCAGATCCAGTCTCCATCAACGTTGACGATGTGAAAATGTAGTGTCGGCCCTATTTTTTCCTTGATCGGCTCGCCCCCAATGAGGCAAAGATGCGACGGCTTCCCCATAATTGTTCCCCCTATATATCCTGATCTGTCGAAAACAAGTATACGCCAAGAATCTCAAAATCTTGCGGCTCGTCTTTGCGGAAAACATATGGCTTAAAAGTCGGGTCATAGCTCGCTGGGGCAAACATCACGGCAAGCGATGTCTCCTGATAAACCTTGACGGTGGCGTCCTCATGGTCAATCAGCACGGCCACGATGTCACCCGGTTCGGGCCGTTGGTCTTTGCAGAAGACAGCCGTGTAACCGGGTAGCAGCCGACGATTCATGGACTCGCCGACAATCTTCAAACCAAACAGATTCTTGCGCCCGTAGCGCATCACTTGTTCCTTGGTGGTCGGTACCTTGCCGATTATGTTTTGCTCCGCCCACGACACTGCGCCCGCGTGTATCTCACCGTACACCTTGATGTAATCGTCAGCGATGACTAGATCCTGCTGGTTGCCGTTAATGTTTTTAGAGTCGGAATTGCCAAGGATGTAATCGACCGACGTGTTGAATAGGTTGGCAAGTCTGGTAAGCATATCCGGGTCCGGTTGTCGGTATCCCTGCTCGTAGGAGGCATACGTGGTAAGTGCAATCCCCAGTTGTTTGGCAACCTCAGACTGGGTCATGTGGTGGTTTATCTTTCTAAGCGTCTTTAGTCTTTTCGTGTCCAAGATTAACAACCCCTTAAGGTGAGTATAGTACGCAGCTTGCGTATACGCACTTTTTACACAAATAGAGTAATTTCCAGTTTACTTACGCTTAACGCGTATCATTATAAAGTCATGCAGAAATGAAGTGAGACAATGCGAATCTGGTTGAAGGAACTTCGCAATGGCAAACACTTGAGCCAAGTGGAGCTCGCTAAGGAATTGGGAATCGCTCCAACCACTTTATCTGGCTATGAGCTTGGCACGCGGGATCCTTCCGTTGACCAAGCCAAGGTAATGGCGGAAAAGTTGAATATTGACTGGACCATTTTTTTGAAACAGGGTTACGCGAAAAGCGTAATACAGCGGAGGCTGTTAAATGATCACATAGCAAGGGAGAACGACAATGGAAAAATTCATCATTGATTTTTATCCAGACGCCGAGACGATGGTCCGGGACTACAACAAGCGCACCGGCGAACGGCTGCCGATTGGCTCGATGACCACGGCGGTTAACCATGTCGTTAATAGCGGCAAGCTGGTCAGCGTGAAGCATCGTGATGGCATTGCCCGGGTCAGCCTTGACGGCCCCGAGGTGTGCATCGAGACCCGTTAGTGGGGAAGAGGAGCAGTCAAATGAAAGACAGCAGTGGACTCCGCCTAAACGCCGATGAAGAGTTGGCCCAGCGCAAGTATCTCGAAAGCGAGGCTGGGAACACATGCAAGTGGTGTGGCGCCGGCAACCCGGGCACCATCGTCCCACTGCGTAGCAGTGGGACGATGCTACTGCACTATTGCCTGTATTCAACCGGCGACGACGAGAACGGCAGGCATTACGAGCGGTGCACGTCAGGATGCACGAGAGGATTATTTTTTGCGCTATATGTTGCAGGAGGTTTTGAATTATCGCGTTGTCAGTTCGACGAGCCACGCCACGGATAATGCAGATTATTATGACTTGCTTGAGTTTCTGTTTCCGTATTACTTGAATGAAGCGTTGCGGAAGGGTTTGTACAAGGAGTATGTGGATCGCCAATATAACGATGCGAATGCTAAAGGAACGATTGAGATTGCTAGACAGCTCAAGACCAACATGCCCTTTATCGGTCGGGTGGCCTACCGAACGAGAGAATTCAGCTTTGACAACCCAGTGACGCAGCTGATTCGTCATACAATTGAGAAGATTCAAAACGGTAAAAGTTTTCTCCTATCAGGAAATGAAGAGGTTAAGCAGAACGTTCGAGATATTCGGCGCGTAACGGGGTCATACGAGAAATTAGATCGACAAGATGTCATGCAGACGAACTTATTGAATCCAGTGACGCATGGTTACTTTCAAGAGTATGCCGTGTTACAGCGGCTGTGTTTACAGATCTTGAAGGAGAAACGTGTCGGGTTTGGCCGAGATGCCCGGCAGATTAACGGTATTATCATCGACGTTGCTTGGTTGTGGGAGGCGTATATCTGGCAGATTACGGGGTGGAAGCATTACGGTAGGAAACGTGGCTTGCGGACCCTGCCATTTTACGAACAGTTTGGGGATGACGGACAGCAGCATCGTTACCCGGATTTCGAATACGCAGGTATCCCCATTGACACCAAGTACAAACGGCATATTGATAAGCGTAACGATTATAATCAGCTGGTCACCTACATCCATTTGATGAAGGCTACAAAGGGCGGATTTCTTCAGCCCACGGACAACTTGGCACAAGCTGGATATCAGCGATTAGGGATCTTGTATGGCGGTGGGGAGTTGTTCTCCTTCAAGTTCCTTGTTCCCCAGGTGGCTCGTGACTATGAGGATTTTCAACGTCAGATGCGACAAGAGGAGGCTACATTGCGGAGGGCTGTAGACACTGATTTAGTTGTGGGTTAGGTAACAATCCGGGAAAGGTTGTTGCTAAGTAGATATTCTTCGCAAGAAGTGGTTGTAGTTCTGTTAGGTTGATGATTGATTAAGATCGGACTGACTTCTTGGGGAGTATGACTTATCCCTTGATTGTTTGTTGCCAAGTTGAATTTTTACCAAATAGTTGCTAGTTCTCTAAAATTTGCAAGCTTTAATCAGCACGGTTGTCGTTGGAAGTGACGGGAACGGTTCTTTTTCTGTGTTCTAATCAGTCCCGACGGTTCGGTAGGCTCGCAGATGATTCAGCGGTTGTTTCGGTCATACATGAATTTCGTTGTCGCCAGCGGTGATTTGTTTGTTGCTCTCCGATGAAGTGGTGATTATTCAATGAACATGAGTATCGAGAAACGGGAAACAATGGTTAGTCCAAAAAATTTCGATCAATCACCATTGAGGAAAATTGCGGGGTCGAGATAAATTAATATTTAGTATTAACCGTTTAATTAATATCTGATTCGTTTATTTGAAACTAGCGGTCAAAAACTAAATAATATCACAACGAAAACTGTACCGGTCACTGATGAATGGAGTTGGTTGCTAAAACAGAACATTTTCCATAAAAACCGCAAGAACGCCTAATTTTGACAAATATTTTGTAAAACTCAATTTTATAAAGCCTTTATTTCCGTACTAATATATAGTAAAATTGCATTATAGTTGTTATAAATACAGCGTCTCGTTGACGTTTCCCTGAATACGCGAAAGACGCGTATTGAATAAAGAAGGAGCTTATCAAAATGAATGCATTTCAGCAAAAGATTGCCAAGATGGACGGTGCAACACATAAGAAGATGTACCGGGCTGGCAAGCTATGGTTAACTGCCGGCATTACCTTGTTGGGCATGACGGAAATTGCGTTAACTCAAAATGTCGTTCGCGCCGACACGACTGCGACCGATGCTGGCTCGACCGCACAAGTTGCGTCCACCCAAACTGCGCACGTCACAGCGCAAACCGTGCCGTTAACTTCATCTAGCGCGACCAGTAGCACGGCGGCCAATGATAATACAACTGCGGTTAATGCGGAGTCGAAGACCACAACTAAGACGACTACTGACACAACCGCCAAGCCGAGCATCAGCGCGGCGGATTTGCTGAAGCAACTTCCGCAGGGCACGACGCTTAAGGAAACGAGCAGTCAGTACGTATTTGATTTTCCTGCAGACACGGATGCGGCCAGCATGAAAGCAATTGTCGACGGTTATACCCTGGACAAAGGGGTACAGCTGAACTTTATGTTGGCGGATCCTAGTGATTCAGATGGTTCGGAAAGTACAACGCCCGACACTAATCCCAAAAATGCAGCGGATGTTTTGATTGACAAGTTAAATGCGATTACTACTCACTTTACTGGGTACGATGTTGCAACTTCACCAAACACAACGGCCCTGCTTGATGCATTACAGTATGCGTCTAAACGTCTCGATGATCCGGACCCCAATAAGTCGGATACATCATCATTAACTACTGCTCTTAATGTTGTTAGTGGCATGTTCGCTGTTAAAACCGACGCGGAACCTAATGCCGTTGATGCCGGTCTTGCGCAGTCGGTAATCGATAATGCTGTTAATTTCTTCGTTCCTTCAGTAACTACTGATGGATATACGCCTTCAAGCGCTGTAGATACGGCAATTAAAAATGCGGATACAACTGCCAGCCCATACAGCCAAGAAGAAGATGTTGCAAGGGCACTCGCAAAAATCAAGGATTTGCCGAGCACTGCAACAGACGCTGATAAGCAAGCCGCAATTGATGCACTCACAGCGGCTGTGACCGCTGCAAAGCCACTGCGTGATGATGCAAATACGGCCGCCACGACTGCAGCAGGCACGGTTACTGGCGACCTAGCCAATAATCCGACGGTGACTGTTGCCCAAACCGCTTTGCAAGATGCTGTGACGGCTGCTGCCAACAATACTGGTTCAACTGGCGCTATCACAACTGCAACCACTGCTTTGACTAACGCTGTTGAAGCAGCAAATGCCGCCAATACGGCACTTGCTAATGCCAAAGATACTGCAAAACCATACAGTCAGGAGACTGAGGTTCAAACGGCCCTGGACAATTCGACACTGCCAGCGAAAGCAACAACGGATCAGATCAAAGCTGCAGCTGACAATCTCACCAAGGCAGTTGAAGCAGCAAAAACTGCGCGTGATACTGCCATCGCAAATGCCACGACAGCACAGAGCAATGTTGGTAGCCTGAATAGCGATGCGATTACCGCGGCTCAAACCGCGTTGGCGACGGCATTAAGTAAGGATGCGGCCGGCACGGGAACGACTGCTGAGATTACCGCCGCGACTGACAATTTGACGAGTGCTATTCAAGCAGCGAAGACGCTAAATGAATCGATTACCAATGCGCCCACTTCGGCCAAACCGTATAGCAAAGAAAACGATGTTGCTAATGCATTAAAAGACATTGCTGATCTTGGGAGTGATGCCTCCACCGAGGATAAACAAGCTGCGGTGGATAAGTTAACTGCTGCCGTCGCTGCTGCTAAAACAGCACGTGATAAAGCGAATGCAGATGCGAATACTCAAATCGGCAAGATTTCACCGGAATTACTTCAGAATCCGACCATTGCGGCCGCTGTGAATGCGGTGAAGACTGTTCAAACTAATGTGAATAACGAAGAAGCCACGACTGCCGCAATCAATACAGCTATTCAAGATTTAACTAAAGCAGTTGATGCCGCAAATTCCGCGGATACAGCAATAGCCAACGCAGCAACTACGGCCACCCCGTACAGTCAAGAACCTGATGTTGCGGATGCCCTGACTGCCATTACGAGCTTGCCAGCAGATGCGGCGACAGCAGATAAGCAAGCTGCTGTCACAGCTTTGGAAAATGCAGTGAAGGCTGCG
>NZ_AZDJ01000004.1 GCF_001434705.1 Lacticaseibacillus nasuensis JCM 17158 | reverse complement strand
TTTGTTCTTTGAAAACTGGATATCATTGTTTTATTAGTAATGCCGAGAACACAGCGTATTTGTATGAGTTTCTAAAAGAAATTCGAATCGCTAACCGATCTAGTAATAGATCAAGGTTAAGTTACAAAGGGCGCACGGTGGATGCCTTGGCACTAGGAGCCGATGAAGGACGTGACTAACGACGATATGCTTCGGGGAGCTGTACGTAAGCTTTGATCCGAAGATTTCCGAATGGGGGAACCCAGCGACCGCATGGTCGTTACTTCTGTGTGAATACATAGCACAGTAGAGGCAAACGCAGGGAACTGAAACATCTAAGTACCTGCAGGAAGAGAAAGCAATTGCGATTCCCATAGTAGCGGCGAGCGAAGTGGGAACAGCCCAAACCAAGAGGCTTGCCTCTTGGGGTTGTAGGACTGAACATTGGAGTTATCAAGAAACGTTGTAGTTGAAGTCAGCTGGAAAGCTGCGCCACAGAAGGTGAAAGCCCTGTAAGCGAAACGACGTTTCCTCCGTTCAGGATCCTGAGTACGGCGGAACACGTGAAATTC
Organism: Lacticaseibacillus nasuensis JCM 17158; assembly: GCF_001434705.1. GTDB lineage: Bacteria > Bacillota > Bacilli > Lactobacillales > Lactobacillaceae > Lacticaseibacillus > Lacticaseibacillus nasuensis. The sequence continues at coordinate 2,481 of NZ_AZDJ01000004.1, read as the reverse complement.
CGTCGGAATCCGGGTGGACCATCACCCAAGGCTAAATACTCCCTAGTGACCGATAGTGAACCAGTACCGTGAGGGAAAGGTGAAAAGCACCCCGGGAGGGGAGTGAAACAGTTCCTGAAACCGTGTGCCTACAATTAGTCGAAGCCCGTTAATGGGTGACGGCGTGCCTTTTGTAGAATGAACCGGCGAGTTACGCTAACATGCGAGGTTAAGGTGAAAAGCCGGAGCCGTAGCGAAAGCGAGTCTGAATAGGGCGCGTAAGTATGTTGGTGTAGACCCGAAACCAAGTGACCTACCCATGACCAGGTTGAAGGTGTGGTAAAACGCACTGGAGGACCGAACCCGTGTATGTTGAAAAATGCTGGGATGAGTTGTGGGTAGCGGTGAAATTCCAAACGAACTTGGAGATAGCTGGTTCTCTCCGAAATAGCTTTAGGGCTAGCCTCAGAGGATGGATATTGGAGGTAGAGCACTGTTTGGACTAGGGGCCCGTCAAGGGTTACTGAATTCAGATAAACTCCGAATACCAATTATCTTACTCTGGGAGTCAGACGGTGAGCGATAAGGTCCATCGTCGAAAGGGGAACAGCCCAGATCACCAGTTAAGGTCCCTAAATTTATGCTAAGTGGAAAAGGATGTGGCGTTGCACAGACAACTAGGATGTTGGCTCAGAAGCAGCCACCATTTAAAGAGTGCGTAATAGCTCACTAGTCGAGTGACACTGCGCCGAAAATATACCGGGGCTAAGCATAATACCGAAACTGTGGGTGCATCCGTAAGGATGCGCGGTAGGAGAGCGTTCCATAGGCGTTGAAGGTCGATCGTGAGGACGGCTGGAGCGTATGGAAGTGAGAATGCCGGCATGAGTAGCGAAAGATTGGTGAGAATCCAATCCACCGTATGACTAAGGTTTCCTGGGGAAGGCTCGTCCTCCCAGGGTTAGTCGGGACCTAAGGCGAGGCCGAGAGGCGTAGTCGATGGCAAACAGGTTGAGATTCCTGTACTAGATTATTTTGTTTGAGCGATGGCGGGACGCAGGAGGCTAAGACAAGCACCCAGCTGGAAACGGGTGTCCAAGCAACGAGTCTTGAGATGAGTGAAATGCTTACCTCTTTAAGGACAAGTTGTGATGGGGAGCGAAATTTAAGTAGCGAAGTGTCTGATGTCACACTGCCGAGAAAAGCGTCTAGTGAGAAATAATCTACCCGTACCGCAAACCGACACAGGTAGTCGAGGCGAGTAGCCTCAGGTGAGCGAGCGAACTCTCGTTAAGGAACTCGGCAAAATGACCCCGTAACTTCGGAAGAAGGGGTGCTGTACGCAAGTACAGCCGCAGTGAATAGGCCCAAACAACTGTTTATCAAAAACACAGGTCTCTGCAAAATCGTAAGATGACGTATAGGGGCTGACGCCTGCCCGGTGCTGGAAGGTTAAGAGGATGAGTTAGCGTAAGCGAAGCCCAGAATTGAAGCCCCAGTAAACGGCGGCCGTAACTATAACGGTCCTAAGGTAGCGAAATTCCTTGTCGGGTAAGTTCCGACCCGCACGAAAGGCGTAATGATTTGGGCACTGTCTCAACGAGAGACTCGGTGAAATTAAGATACCCGTAAAGAAGCGGGTTACCCGCGACAGGACGGAAAGACCCCATGGAGCTTTACTGTAGCTTGATATTGAGTGTTTGTACCGCTTGTACAGGATAGGTAGGAGCCGTAGAAGCCGGAACGCTAGTTTCGGTGGAGGCATTGGTGGGATACTACCCTTGCTGTATGAACACTCTAACCCGCGCCACTCAGCGTGGCGGGAGACAGTGTCAGGTAGGCAGTTTGACTGGGGCGGTCGCCTCCTAAAATGTAACGGAGGCGCCCAAAGGTGCCCTCAGAATGGTTGGAAATCATTCGCAGAGTGTAAAGGTATAAGGGCGCTTGACTGCGAGACTGACAAGTCGAGCAGGGACGAAAGTCGGGCTTAGTGATCCGGTGGTTCCGTATGGAAGGGCCATCGCTCAACGGATAAAAGCTACCCTGGGGATAACAGGCTTATCTCCCCCAAGAGTCCACATCGACGGGGAGGTTTGGCACCTCGATGTCGGCTCATCGCATCCTGGGGCTGTAGTCGGTCCCAAGGGTTGGGCTGTTCGCCCATTAAAGCGGTACGCGAGCTGGGTTCAGAACGTCGTGAGACAGTTCGGTCCCTATCCGTCGCGGGCGCAGGAAATTTGAGAGGAGCTGTCCTTAGTACGAGAGGACCGGGATGGACGTTCCGCTGGTGTACCAGTTGTGCCGCCAGGCGCATCGCTGGGTAGCTATGAACGGCAGGGATAAACGCTGAAAGCATCTAAGTGTGAAGCCCCCCTCGAGATGAGATTTCCCATTCCGTAAGGAAGTAAGACCCCAGAGAGATGATCTGGTAGATAGGCTGGAAGTGGAAGAGCAGCGATGCTTGGAGCGGACCAGTACTAATCGGTCGAGGACTTAACCAAG